>JACPNZ010000018.1:287972-314639 GCA_016185245.1 Hyphomicrobiales bacterium
ATGGTCAAAATCCGCGGCGCAGGCGGGGTGACGTACCGCCTGTATTTGACTACCAATTGCGGTGAAGCGCTGCCTGCGCCTCCCCTCCACCCCTAAAGGGGTGGCTCTTCCTACCCCCGGTTGCCGGAGTAACCGGCGCCAGCAAGGGCGGAGCTATGCCCGAAGCCCATGCCCCTCGCCAGCTACCTGCCAATGTGTATGATCGGGCTGACCACACGGAGTTTTCGATGATCGGATTGCGGCTCCCCGTCTTGTTTGCCGCCCTGCTGCTGGCTTTGCCCGTCGAAGGAGCCAAACCGCAGCCGCCGGCCAAGCCCGAATTTCCGCCCATGTCGGTGGTCATCGTGCGCAGTGCCCTTCCCGGCTGCGAGCCCGATTGCCCGCAATGGATTTCCGCCGAAGGAATGCTCACGCCGGCAACTCCGGCGCTGTTCCGCAAGGCTCTGAAGCAGGCAAGCGGTTTGCGCCTGCCGGTCATCATTCATTCGCCGGGCGGCGACGTCAATGCGGCAATCGCCATTGGCAGCATGATCAAACAGGCCAAGCTCGACGTGGCCGTGGGCTGGACCCTGTTCGACGGCTGCAAACCGGGCGACAAGTCCTGCAAACTGCCCAGGGCCCAGAACGGCGTCTATCGCGGCCTCGTCTTTAGCTACCGGGCCTATTGCGCCTCGGCCTGTCCGCTGGTGCTGGCGGCGGGCGAGCGGCGCCTGGTCGGCGGCGGCGCCCTTGCCGGCGTCCACCAGATGATTTCCCAGCGGATCTTGCAGCGCCTGATCTATCGCGAGAAATTTTATGAATTCGGCGGCCAGAAGCAGGTTATCAGCCGCGAGCTCGTCGGCCGCAAGACGGTCAAGAGCTACATGACGACCAAGGTCGACCCGGCGCTGCTGAAGACGATCAAGACCTATCTCGCAACCACCGGCGTGAACTCAACCCTCCTCGACCTGTTCCAGCTGGCACCACCATCCTCAATCCATGTGATGACAAGCGAGGAACTAACCTCGACCGGGCTGATGACCGAGGCTTTGGCGGCAACCGAGCTCGTCGCTCCCACCCTGTGCAAGAAGGCGACGCCTGCCGTCAATTGCCGGCATGTCGAGCCGCCGAAACCGTGAGCCGGGGCATGTCCCGCCAAAGTGCGAGCGCTTTGGCTATAAGGATATGCCCGGAGTCAATGATCAGGCGGCGCGCTCGCCCGCCGACTTCTCGATCAATCCGATCAGGTCGGACATGATGGCATTGAGGTCGAAATCCTTGGGCGTGAAGACCGCGGCGACACCGAGCTGTTTCAGTACATGCACGTCTTCGGTAGGAATTATGCCGCCCGCCACCACCGGCACATGGTCGAGGCCCAGGGCTCTGAGCCGTTGCATCACCTCGCGCACCAGCGGCACGTGGCTTCCCGACAGGATCGACAGGCCGAGAACGTGAACGCGGGCGTCGGCCACCAGCTTGACCAGTTGCTCGGGCGTCTGGCGGATGCCTTCGTAGATCACCTCGAGCCCCGTTTCGGCGGCCCTGACGGCGATCTGCTCGGCACCGTTGGAATGGCCGTCGAGGCCGGGCTTGCCCATCAAGAATTTCGGCGCCTCGCCGAGTTTCCGAGCAAGCAGCGCCACGCGAGACCGGAGCTCCTGCAGCGGCTGGCCGGCCGCTTCATGCATGACCAGTGCGACTCCGGTGGGAGCCCGGTATTCGCCGAACACGGCACGCAGCGTCTCGCCCCATTCGCCGGTAGTTACGCCAGCCTTTGCACAAGCAATCGAAGGCTCCATGATGTTGCGGCCCTCCCGGGCCGCCGATCCAAGACCGGCCAGGGCTGTGGCAACCGCCTTCCTGTCGCGCTTCGCCCGCCAGGCCTTGAGCATTTCGATCTGCTCATGTTCGACATGGTCACTGACGGTGATAACCTGGCCGGCCGTATCGGCCGACAGCGGCGAAGGTTCGCTCGCGGTGAAGGCGTTGACGCCGACAACGATCGTGTCGCCCCGCTCGATCGCCGCCAGCCTGGCGGTGTTGCTGGCGACCAGGGCCTCCTTCATGTAGCCGTTTTCGACGGCGGCAACGGCACCGCCCATCGTCAGAACACGGTCAAGTTCAAGGCGCGCCTCGCTCTTCAAAGCCTCGACCTTGGCGGCGATCTCGGTGGCGCCGTCGAAAATGTCGCCATAGTCGAGAAGATCGGTCTCATAGGCCACGATCTGCTGCATGCGCAGCGACCATTGCTGGTCCCAGGGCCGGGGCAGCCCGAGCGCCTCGTTCCAAGCCGGAAGTTGCACGGCGCGGGCCCGGACATTCTTCGACAAGACGACCGCCAGCATCTCGAGCAGGATGCGATAGACGTTGTTCTCCGGCTGCTGTTCGGTGAGGCCCAGGGAATTTACCTGCACGCCATAGCGGAAGCGCCGGTGCTTCTCCTCGGCGATGGCAAAGCGGTCGCGCAGGATCTCGTCCCACAACTCGGCGAAGGCCCGCATCTTGCACATTTCGGTCACGAAGCGGATGCCGGCATTGACGAAGAACGAGATGCGCCCGACGGTTGCCGGAAACTCGTCGGGCGTGACCGCCTTTTCCGCCCGCACCGCATCGAGCACGGCGATTGCCGTGGCCAGCGCAAAGGCCAGCTCCTGCACCGGTGTCGCTCCCGCCTCCTGCAAATGATAGGAGCAGACATTGATGGGATTCCATTTCGGCAGATGGCGGGCCGAGAAGCCGATGATGTCGGTGGTAAGTTTCAGCGACGGGCGCGGCGGGAAAACATAGGTGCCGCGCGACAGGTACTCCTTGATGACGTCGTTCTGGGTGGTGCCCTGGAGACTTTCCCGAGGTGCTCCCTGCTCGTCGGCCACCGCCACATAGAGGGCGAGCAGCCACGCCGCCGTGGCGTTGATGGTCATCGAGGTGTTCATCCCGGCCAGCGGCAGGCGCTCGAACAGGGCCCGCATGTCGCCGATGTGGGAAATGGGCACGCCGACCTTGCCGACCTCGCCGCGGGCCAGCCCATGGTCGCAGTCGTAGCCCGTCTGGGTGGGAAGATCGAAGGCGACGGAAAGACCGGTCTGCCCCTTGGCCAGATTGGTCCGGTAAAGCCGGTTCGACTCGGCGGCGGTCGAATGGCCGGCATAGGTGCGGAAGAGCCAGGGCTTGTCGCGGCGGCCGGTCGTTGTCATGTAAAATCCGTGGTTGCGCCGCATCATGGAAGCACGACGCATTTTGCAGCGCAACCGGGACTTTCGGAAATGCTTCCGCCGTCAGGTCGGCCGGCCCTCGGGTTTCAGCCACCACAACATGATGATGGCGGCGACCAGCATTCCCAAAAGGGAGACCAGCATCGGCTGCTGCAGCTGTTGATCGATCGGCAGATGCAGGCCGCGGAACAGCCAATTGGCGCTGAGCGCGCCGATCAGCAGGGCGGAAAAATGGACCGGCACCGTCAGGCTGCCGATGCTGCCGGTGAATTTCGCGAGGATGAGTGCGCCCAGACCGCTGCAGACATAGGAAAACGGCAGAACGGTCGGCAGGGCGTCCTGGCCCGGAGCGCTCGGTATCATCGCCTGGATGTTGAGCAGGATGTCTTCAAGCATGTGGCAGACTCCCCGCATTTACGGAGGTATCAGGTTCTTATGACACCGTTAATAAATGACGCCAACTTGCAGCTTTCCATATGCTCAACCAAACCTTTCCGCTAGCTGGGCAATTTCAAGCGAAATTGCTGCGGGTCCGTTGCGCGCAGGTCTCGGGAATGACGCGTATGCGGTCTTTTGTTGCAGTGCAAAATGGTCTAGCCTCAACCGAAACCGCGTCCGAGGGAGTCCGCCGATGGTAACAGCAGCCGCACCCGCCAATGCCAACCGGCCGGTGAAGGACCTTTACGAGGTGGGGGAAATCCCGCCGCTGGGGACGGTTCCGGCGAAGATGTACGCCTGGTGCATCCGCCAGGAGCGCCATGGCTCGCCCGATACCGCCATGCAGATCGAAGTGGTGCCGACCTGGACCATCGGCGAGGACGAGGTGCTGATCCTCGTCATGGCGGCGGGCGTCAATTACAACGGCGTGTGGGCGGCGCTGGGCAAACCCATTTCCCCCATCGATGGCCACAAGAATCCCTTTCACATCGCCGGATCGGACGCCGCCGGCATCGTCTATGCGGTGGGCTCAAAAGTGAAACGCTGGAAGCTCGGCGACGAGGTGGTGGTCCATTGCAACCAGGATGACGGCGACGACGAGGAATGTAATGGCGGCGACCCGATGTTTTCGGCCTCCCAGCGCATCTGGGGCTACGAGACCCCGGACGGCTCCTTCGCCCAGTTTGCCAGAGTCCAGGCCCGCCAGCTATTGCCGCGGCCACAGCACCTCAGCTGGGAGGAATCGGCCTGTTACATGCTGACGCTCGCCACCGCCTACCGCATGCTGTTCGGCCACAAGCCGCACATTCTGGGCGCAGGACAGAACGTGCTGGTGTGGGGGGCTTCCGGCGGCCTCGGCTCCATGGCAGTCCAGCTCATCGCCACGGCGGGCGGCAACGCCATCGGCATTATCTCCGACGACGATAAGCGCGACTTCGTCATGCAGCTCGGCGCCAAGGGTGTCGTCAACCGTAAGAATTTCCAATGCTGGGGCCAGATGCCCAAGGTCGGCACCAGCGAGTACAATGACTGGCTGAAGCAGGCGCGTGAGTTCGGCAAGGCGATCTGGGCCTTCACCGGCAAGGGCAACAATGTCGACATGGTGTTCGAGCATCCCGGCGAGACCACTTTCCCGGTGTCGCTCTTGGTGGTCAAACGCGGCGGCATGGTGGTGATCTGCGCCGGCACCACCGGTTACAATCTAACGCTCGATGCGCGCTATCTGTGGATGCACCAGAAACGGGTGCAGGGCTCGCATTTCGCCAATCTCATGCAGGCCTCGGGCGCCAACCGGCTGGTGCAGGCGCGGCGCATCGACCCTTGCATGTCCGAAGTCTATGCCTGGCACGATATCCCCAAGGCCCACATGAAGATGTGGAAGAACGAGCACCGCCCCGGCAACATGGCGGTCCTGGTTTCGGCTCCGCGCACCGGCTTGCGGAGCTTCGATGATGCCATCGAGGCGGCCCATTGAACGGCGAATGGAAATACTCAGCCGCTGGCGTTCAGCACATGACCGACGAAAGGAAGTTCGCGGAACTGGTGGGCCATGTCCATGCCATAGCCGACCACGAACTTGTCGGGGCAGAGGAAGCCTTGGAAATCGGCGGTGATGTTGGCGGCGAGGTGGCCGGGCTTGAAGAGCAGCACGGCGGTATAGACATGGGCGGCTCCGCGCGCCGCAATCAGGTCCTTGGCGAAGGCCAGGGTGCGCCCCGATTCGAGAATGTCGTCGATCAGCAACACGTCGCGGCCCTTCACCTCTTGCTCGACGTCGCGCAACACCTCCACCCGGCCGGAGGATTGGGTGGCCAGGCGGTAACTGGCGAGAATCATGAAGTCGACTTCCGGCGACAGGCCGGCGTGATGCATGGCGCGGATCAGGTCGGCGGCAAAGATGAAGCTGCCCTTGAGCACCGGCACCACCAGCAGGCGGCGCGGCTTGACGGCGGCGATCTCGCCGGCGATGGCGGCGATGCGGCGGGCGATCTCTTCGGCGGAAAACAGGACACCGATCCGGTGTCCATCGATGGCGATGTCAGTCATGCCTTGCATTTGAGCCGATTTCGTCGGCGTGGGCAAAGCGAATCTCGATGGTCCGGGCGGTTTCCGGCGGCGAGGCGACGCGGCTGACGAAACTTGTCGATTCCCCCGGGCGCAGCGGCCGCGCGGCGGCATCGACGACCCATTGGTAAACCTCGATGCCAGAAGCGTCACGCAATCCGAAGCGTAGCGACGGGATCTTGCGGTCGCTACCGGAAATGTTGGCGATCTCGCCCTTGACCGCCAGCACCCGGGCGCCCTCGACGATCATGTGCTGCATCTCCACCCGGCGCAGATCGAGCCCGTAGATATTGATGTCCCGGCCCATGGCCTCATAGACCGCGATGGTAGCCGGTGCGATGCGGACGATCTGTTCCGGCAGGGCGGCGGCGACCACCAAGGGCGCAAGCGTGGCCGCGGCGAAGATGCCCCAGTGGAGGACACGGCGGCGCCGGGCGGCGCGTTTCGCCGCAAAATTATCCTGGGCCTGGCGCGAGGCCTCGATCAGGCGACGAACCTCGTGGTCGGGTTCAAAGCCGTGATCGATAATTGCCGGGAGATTGCGTGTCGGCGTGGCGGCGATTTCGATGGCTCGGCCCTCCAGCCAGCTGTGACCGCATTGGGCACAACGGATCATCGCGCCGTCGGCGGCAAAGTGCTGCGCCGGCAAGTCGTAGCGCATTGCGCAGGAGGGACAGGAGACTATCATAGATTCAAGCGACGGTTTCCCGGGCGATTCGGCGGCGCGTCTTGGCGGCGTACCGCAGCGAAAGGTTAACGGCAGATACGGTTAATGCGCCGTTAACGCTGGCCGTGTTCAATGTTGGAATTGTCGTCGGGCGGCAGCGAAGGAGTGCCGGGTGGTTCGGCTTGAGAGTGTGGGTCTGCGCTACGGCCACGGTCCGGAAATCCTGAAGGACGTGAGTTTCCGGCTTGAAGCCGGCGGTTTCAACTTTCTCACCGGCCCGTCGGGAGCCGGTAAGTCGTCACTGCTGCGGCTGTTGTTTCTCGGGCTGAAGCCGACCCGTGGCTTGATCCGCCTGTTCGGCGAGGACGTAAACTCATTCAGCCGCGGCAGCATGCCGACGATCCGCCGGCGGATCGGCGTGGTCTTCCAGGAGTTCCGCCTGCTCGACCACCTCACCACCTATGACAACGTCGCCCTGCCGCTGCGGGTGGCCGGCAAGCGCGAAGCCCGCTACCGGGCCGATGTCATGGACCTTCTGAGCTGGGTGGGGCTCGCCGATCAGGCCCAGGCCTACCCGCCGGTGCTCTCGGGCGGCGAGAAGCAGCGCGCGGCAATCGCCCGCGCCGTCATCGGCAAGCCCGAGCTGCTGCTCGCCGACGAGCCCACCGGCAACGTCGATCCAACGCTGGCCAGAAGGCTTCTCCACCTCTTTGTCGAACTGAATCGGCTCGGCACCACGGTGCTGATCGCCACCCACGACCTCAAACTCGTACAGCAGGCCAAGGCGCCGGTGCTGCATCTCGAGCGCGGCGAACTCAGGCCGGTATGAGCGCCATGACCCAGAATCGCCTTGGGCCGATCGTTCCGGCAGGTGCGGGGTCGCTCCGTTCGCTCACCGTCACCATGGCGGTGATGTGCTATCTTGCCTGTCTCGCCATTGGCGCTCTGGTGCTGATCGATCGGGCCGTCGAAAGCTGGACCAGCGGCCTGTCCCGCGAAGCGACGGTGCAGGTGCGGCAGTTGCGGGGGGCCGATGTCGAGCAGGAACTTGCCAAGGCGGAAGCCTTGCTGCGCGGCTTTCCCGGCATCGCCGGGGCCGATGTGCTCGACCGCGAGGCCGGGGCCAAACTTCTCGAGCCTTGGCTCGGCAGTCAAAACCTCGACGACCTGCCGATACCCCGATTGATCCGCGTCACTATCGACGAAACTTCGCCGCCCGACTATGCGGCCCTCGAAAAAGCCCTCGCCAGCAAGGTGAAAGGCACCACCCTTGATACCCACCGGCGCTGGCAGACGGAGCTCACCCGCATGGCCAGGGCGCTGTCGCTGCTGTCCTACGCAGTGTTGCTGCTCATCGGCATTTCGGCCATCGCCATGGTGATCTTCGCCACCCGCACGGTGCTCGAGGCCAATCGCCCGGTGGTTGACGTACTGCATCTGGTCGGCGCCACCGACGGCTACATCTCGCGCCAGATCGACCGGCGCTTCCTCAAGACCGGGTTGTGGGCGGGCCTGATCGGCGTTTGTCTCGGGCTGTTCACCTTTTTGCTTTTGGGTTTCACCGGGGCGGAAGGAGCAGGTGGCATAGCGGACGCAAGCCGCAGCCTGCTATTTGCCCCCCCGGCAATCGCCGCCAGGAGCTACGCCCTGCTGTTCGCCGTGCCGGTGGTGGCTATTCTCATCAGCCTGATCACCTCGCGCCTGACATTGATCCGGATGCTGAGGAACGTCCAGTGATCGCGTTGCGCTCGCTGGTCTTCAATGTGATCTTCTACGTCAACCTGGCGCTGTTTCTGGTGCTCGGCTTCGAGTTCTTCTTCACGCCGCGCAAGTGGTCGGTGCGGGCGCTGCAGGCCTGGGCCTCGACCTCCCTGTGGCTGTTGCGGGTTGTCGCCGGCACGGGCTTCGAGGTCAGGGGCCGCGAGCACATTCCGCAGGGTGCCGCCCTGGTGGCGGGAAAGCACCAGTCCTTCTGGGAGACCTTTGCCATCCTGCCACTGCTCGACGATCCCGCCATGGTGCTGAAGAAGGAACTCACCTACATCCCGTTCTTCGGCTGGTTCATCCGCAAGTTCCGCATGATCGCGGTAGAGCGAAGTGCCGGTTCCACCGCCCTCCGCCAGTTGATCAAGCGGGGGGCCGAGGAGATCGGCCGTGGCCGCCAGGTGGTCATCATGCCCGAGGGCACCAGGCGCGGGCCCGGCGATCCCCCTGCCTACAAGCCGGGGGCGGCGGCCCTCTATGGGGCGCTGGGTGTCCCTTGCGTGCCCTTTGCTCTCAATTCGGGACTCTACTGGCCGCGCCGCAGATTCCAGCGCTATCCCGGCACCATCGTCATCGAGTTCCTGCCGTCGATCCCGGCCGGCCTGCCGCGCCGGGAGTTCCAGGAGCGGCTGGAAAACGCCATCGAGATCGCCACGACCAGGCTGGTGGAGGAGGGGCATCGGAACCGGGGTGGGTACAAATAGAGAACAATTTCTCGACTCTCGGTGCCTTCGGGAGTATTATTAAACATGAGCTTGGATAGACCCATGGACCAGACGGCAGCCGGCATCCTCGATCCCATTGCCCATGAGATCTGGGACATGAAATACCGCTTCAAGGCGGCCGATGGCACGGGCCTCGACACCACTCCCGACGACAGCCGGTGGCGGGTGGCGCGGGCTGTTTCCTTGGCGGAAAAACCTGAGGAGCGCGACCGCTGGGCTGGCGAATTCCATTCGATCCTGTCGGGCTACCGCTATCTGCCGGCCGGCCGCATTCTGGCCGGGGCCGGTACCGGCCGAAGTGTCACACTGTTCAACTGCTTCGTCATGGGCCGCATTCCGGATTCGCTGACCGGCATTTTCGACGGCTTGCGGGAAGCGGCGCTGACCATGCAGCAGGGCGGCGGCATCGGCCATGATTTCTCGACCCTCCGGCCGCGCGGTGCGGCGGTCCGCGGCGTCGGCGCCGATGCTTCTGGACCCTTGAGCTTCATGGATGTGTGGGACGCCATGTGCCGCACCATCATGTCGGCCGGGGCCCGGCGCGGCGCCATGATGGGCACGCTTCGTTGCGACCATCCCGACATCGAGGCCTTCGTGGCGGCGAAACGCGATCCTTCGCGGCTGCGCAATTTCAACCTGTCGGTCTTGGTGACCGACGCCTTCATGGCGGCGATCAAGGCCGATGGCGACTGGCCGCTCATTTTCGAGGGCCAGACCTTCCGCGTCATCAAGGCCCGTAGCCTGTGGGACCAGATCATGCGGGCCACCTACGACTACGCCGAGCCGGGCGTCATCTTCATCGACCGCATCAACACCGAAAACAACCTCTCCTACTGCGAGACGATCGCGTCTTGTAATCCTTGCGGCGAGCAACCGCTGCCGCCCTATGGCGCCTGTCTTCTGGGCTCGCTCAATGTGGCGCGTTTCGTCATTGCTCCGTTCACGGACGAATCCCGCCTCGATGCGAATGAGCTTGCCCGGGTCGCCGGGCTTGCCGTGCGCTTCATGGACGACGTGATCGACATTTCCAACTATCCGCTCGCCGCCCAGAAGGAGGAGGCCCTCGCCAAGCGCCGCATCGGCCTCGGCATCACTGGTCTGGCCGATGCGCTGGCCATGCTGGGGCTTGTCTATGGTTCGCCGGAAGCGGCGACGGCGGCCGGCGACTGGTTGCGGGTGATCGAGGAAGCCGCCTATGGCGCCAGTGTGGCGCTCGCCCGCGAGCGCGGGCCCTTCCCGCTGTTCGACAAGATGAAATACGGTGCATCGGGCCATGCCTCTCGGCTGCCGGAAAAGCTTCGCGCCGCGATCGCCGCCCACGGCATCCGCAACGGGCTTCTCACTTCGATTGCTCCCACCGGCACCATCTCGCTGTTTGCTGGCAATGTGTCGAGCGGCATCGAACCCATTTTCAGCATTGGCTATGACCGCAAGATTCTCCTGCCCGACGGCAGCCGCAGGAGCGAGCGGGTCACCGACTATGCGGCCGCCCAGTGGTATGCCCTGCATGGGCCGGACGCGGCCCTGCCGCCCGCCTTCGTCACCGCCGAGACGCTCAGTCCGCACGCCCATCTGGTGATGCAGCAGGCGGTGCAGCGCCATGTCGACAGTTCGATCTCAAAAACCATCAATGTGCCGGCCTCGCTTTCGTTCGAGGCCTTCAAGGCGGTCTATGAGGAAGCCTATGACATGGGGCTAAAGGGCTGCACCACATTCCGGCCCAACGAAGTGACGGGTTCGGTCCTGTCGGTCGAGGCGCCGCCGGCGAAGTCGGGCGAGGTGGTTTACATGAAGCAGCCGCTGGCGCGCCACGAGGTGCTGCCGGGCTTCACCTACAAGCTCAAATGGCCGGAGAGCGACCACGCCATCTACATCACCGTCAACGACATCGTCGAAGGCGGCCGGCGGCGGCCCTTCGAGATCTTCATCAACTCGAAGAACATGGAACATTATGCCTGGACCGTGGCGCTGACCCGGATGATTTCGGCGGTGTTCCGGCGCGGCGGCGACGTGTCCTTCGTGGTCGAGGAACTGAAGGCGGTGTTCGATCCGCGCGGCGGCCAGTGGCTGGGCGGACGCTATGTGCCGAGCTTGCTTGCCGCCATCGGCGGGGTGATCGAGAAGCACATGCTGGACACAGGCTTCCTCAAGCGCGAGGACCATCCCGGCGGTGTCGGACTTGCCCTTGCGGTCGGCGAGGCGCGGCGGTCGTCGTGCCCGCGCTGCGGCGAGCAGGCGCTGGTGTTCCAGGAAGGCTGCGCCACCTGCCTGTCCTGCGGGTTTTCCAAGTGTAGTTAGGAGACGTATTGACGGGAGGGAGCAATATGTTCTATATTTGTTCTTATGCTGATTCACGGCTTTCCCATCACTGCACGGCTTCCCGACGACTTCGGCATCGGCGAGCGCTTCTGGTATTGGCGCGGCGCCTCGGGCCGCAGCTACATCCACTCGATCTACCGGGCGGACCTGTGTCCGCCGCTCCCCGGGGCCGTCTATGTGGCGGTGAAACGCGAGGCCTCGGGCCGCCGCGCCCTGGCCTGCGGCCGCTTTCCCGGCTCCTGGGATGGAACCCTCGAAGGTCTTGCCGGCAGCGTGCTCAAGGGGCTTGCGGCCGATGAAATCCACGTCCACCTGCTGGCCGGTAACGATCTGGCGGCCGAAGCCGTTTGGCGCGATCTCGCCGCCGTCCTCGACGAGGAGCGGCCTGCAGTCCGGCCGGCAGAACCTCTGACCGGCTTCCGCGAGGCGGTTCAGCTGTCGCTGCTGCCCGCCTGAGCCTTCAGCAGGGTGGCGATCTTTTCCAGTCTTGCGTCGTGGATCCCCATCTCACGCAGGTGACCAAGCGTTGCCAGCACATAATCGCCGCACGATCCCGAAGCGCCCCGGCCCTGGCGTACCAGCCGCACCAGCTCCCCCATGTCGAGGGCGCCGGCATATTGCGGGTGATGGCGGTCGACCAGATAGGTGAGGGCCTTCACCTTCCGTCCCGACGGCCCCAGCACCACCTGCTTCTCGGCCTCGAGGTAAACCATGGTCACCTGCTCGCGGGCCCGCAAATAGGCCACGGTCCCCTGCCAGTCTGCGGCATCGACACGGTAGGCCATGCCGTGGCATGAACCGCCATGATCCAGGCCCAGCACCAATCCAGGAACTTCGGGCGTTCCGCGATGCGCATGCGAGTAGACGCACAGCCTTCGATGATAGCCACGGATGACGGCGGGCTCTTTCGCCACGAAGGCAAAGCCCGGCCGCCACATCAGCGATCCGTAGCCGAAGACCCAGTGTTCGCCTTCACGCGCCATCCGGCCCCTATAGCCAAGACCGGCAAGGAATGAAATGAGCCCCGCTCCGAAACGCCCGTGGCGCATGTTCCTGCCCTTCGGACTGGTGGTGCTTCTTTTCATCCTATGGTCGGGCTACTGGTGGTTCGCCGAGTCCTACGTGATGAAGGCCGCGGCCGAACAGCGGGCCCGCCTTGCCGGACAGAGAATCGATCTTGCTTGCGCCAGCGAATCCTGGGGCGGCTATCCGTTCCGCTTCGAGTTCTCTTGCAAGGAACCGCGCCTCACTCTCCCCGGTGGGCGAAGCGTTGCCGCCACCGCCGTTCTCGCCGTCGCCCAAGCCTATAACCCCACTCACGTCATCCTGCTGATCGACGGCCCGACGCTCGCCCGTGATCCCGCCCAAGGCGACATAGCCATCGGCCATGGCCGGGCAATCGTCAGTCTACGAATCATTTCGGCTGGCGGTGTCGAAGCCTCCGCCGAGGTCCCCGATGTCAACATCCCCAAACTCGGATCGGCCGGCATGCTGCGGGCCTTCGCGCGGCCGGCCAAGTCCGGCGCTACCGACGTCGCCATCACGGCCGACAACCTGATCGTGACGCCGCCGGGCAAGCCACCGCTTGCAGCCGACAAAGCGCAACTGGTCGGCAGGCTCACTTCCTCCTTTTATCTCGAGATTTCCGACATCTCGGCCAGCAAGGGCGATCTCAAGGTCTGGGGCAAGGGCGGCCTCGCCGTCGACCCCAGTCATCGGCTGGAGGGCAAACTCACCACCGAGACCAACGATCTCAACAGCCTCTTCGCGCTCATCGATCCGCTGCTCGATATGACCGGCGAACAGCGCGCCACCCTAAAGATGGTACTGGGTCTTCTCGGCAAACAGGCGAGGACAGAGGTGACGGCCCGCAATGGCGAACTGTTCGTCGGTCCGATGAAGGTGGGCGATCTGCTGCCGGTCTTCTAACCCTTGTGGGTCTTGTCCCGGCCGAAGTCGGGCGAGGCCGTGTCCTGGCCGGCGGCGATGATGCCGCGGCGGATTTCGCGGGCCCGCGCGAACAACAGGTGGAGTGCCTCGCCGTCACCCCAGCGGATCGCCCGCTGCAGGGCCGACAGATCCTCGGAAAAGCGCCCGAGCATTTCCAGCACCGCCTCGCGGTTGTTGAGAAAGACGTCGCGCCACATGGTGGGATCGCTGGCGGCGATGCGGGTGAAATCGCGGAAGCCGCCGGCCGAATACTTGATCACCTCGGAGCCGGTCACCTCCTCCAGGTCGGCGGCGGTGGCCACGATATTGTAGGCGATGAGATGCGGCAAATGGCTGGTGATGGCCAGAACCAGATCGTGATGCTCCGGCGTCATGGTCTCGACATTGGAGCCGCAGGCCCGCCAGAAGCCTTCGAGCCGCGACACGGCTGCCGGATCGGCATCCGGCAGCGGCGTCAGGATGCACCAGCGATTGCCGAAGAGCTCGGCAAAGCCCGACTCCGGGCCCGACTGTTCGGTGCCAGCCACCGGATGGCCGGGAATGAAATGCACTCCCTTCGGCACATGGGGGCCGACATCGCGCACCACCGCGGCCTTGACCGAGCCCACATCGGTCAGGATCGCCCCGGGCTTGAGCGCCGGCCCGATCTCGCGGGCCACCTCGCCATAGGTGCCAACCGGCGAGCAGAGGATCACCAGATCGGCGTCGCCGACGGCGGCGGCGGCGGTTTCGTGGATCGATTCGACCAGGCCCAGTTCCATCGCCCGGGCCCTTGTTGCGGCACTGCGGGCGAAGCCTGCGATGTGGCCGGCCAGTCCTTCGCGATGCATGATGTGGCAAAGCGACGACCCGATAAGGCCAAGGCCGATGAGTGCCACACGGTCGAAGAGCTGGCTCATCGCAGGAAATCCTTGAGAGCTGCAATCAGGTCGCGATTGGCCTCTTCGCTGCCGATTGAAATACGCAGCGCCGGCGCCAGGCCATAGGCCTCCATGCGCCGGACCACGAGCCCATGCGATTGCAGGTAGGCGTCGGCGGCAGCGGCGTTGCGGCGAGCCTCCAGCGGGAAATGCACCAGGATGAAATTGCCCACACTCGGCGTGACCTTCAGTCCAAGCGCTGCCAGCTCGTGGGCAAGCCATGGCAGCCAGCGCTCGTTGTGAGCAACGGCCACTTCGACGAAGCCCTGGTCGGCGATCGCCGCAACGCCTGCCGCCTGGGCTGGCATGCTGACGTTAAAGGGCCCGCGGATGCGGTTCAGCACATCGGCCACATGGGATGGGCAATAGGCCCAGCCGAGGCGCAGGGCCGCCAGCCCGTAGATTTTCGAGAAGGTCCGGGTCATCACCACATTATCGAAGGTCGAGACGAGCTCGACGCCGGCCTCGTAATCATTGCGCCGGACATATTCGGCATAGGCCGCATCGAGCACCAGCAGCACGTGGCTCGGCAAGCCGGCGTGCAGGCGCTTCACTTCGCTGAAGGGCAGATAGGTTCCGGTCGGGTTGTTGGGATTGGCAAGGAACACCATGCGGGTACGTGGCGTCAGCCGCGCCAGCATGGCGTCGACGTCGGCGGTCTCGTCCGTCTCGGGGGCAACCACGGCGGCAGCGCCATTGGCCATGATGGCAATGGGGTAAACGAGAAAGCCATACTGGCTGTAGATTGCCTCATCGCCCGGTCCCAGATAGGCGTGGGCCAGAAGCTGCAGCAGCTCGTCGGAACCCGCCCCGCAGACGATGGTCTCGGGCCTGAGGCCATAACGCCCGGCAATCGCTTCGCGGAGCGCTGTTGCCGAGCCGTCGGGATAGAGTGCCAATTCCCCGGCCGCCGCCCGATAGGTGGCAAGCGCCGCCGGGCTGGCACCCAGCGGCGATTCATTGGACGAGAGCTTGTGGATCTTGGCGCCCTTGGCGCCGCTCTTTCCCGGCACATAGGGGGAGATGTCGAGAATCCCCGGTCTTGGTTGAGGGCGATGGGAGGTCATGGGGAAATCACGATGGGACTGGGATAGCGCCCGGCCACGCTGACCCCTGCAGCCTTCTCGTCCGACAGAAAACCTTTGAGTCCGGACACGGTCATGGCGCCAGCCCGAACCTGCCAGAGCGGCGGTGGCAAACTATCGGGCAGTCTACTTCCACTGCTTACTACCACGGTCTGGTCGTCGCCGGAGGCGACTGCCGGGGCATTTCCGATGATCAAGAGGGCCGGAGCTCCGGCAGCACCGACCACCGGCAGGGCGGCAATGACACGGGCCTGCCCGGCGACGCCCCGGGCCAAGGCCTCGGCCCAGTCGCCGCCCGTGGCGACGGCGGCAAGGTCGCCCGGTGCCGACGCAAGTTTTTCCAAGGCACCGGCTTCGCTCGGCAGGATGGCGATCGGCGTTGTGGCGAAATGGTCGCGCAGGATCAGGCGGTGGGCGATGCTGTTGCCAACGCTGGCTGCCATGTGCAGGGTGAAAGGCGCCTGGGCAAGTGCCGAGCTGGCGAGGATGGCGCGCCAAAGACGCACCAGGAGTTCGGCCGGAACGCCATCGGTGCGGCGCTCGAACAGGCGGCGCAGGATGGCGGCCTCGCGGGCCGGCCTGATCGGCGAAGCGGCGAGGGCGCCGTTCTCGCTCTTGCGGGCCCGCACCCGCACCGCCGCGGCGAAGCGGCGCTCGAGGAGCTTCAGCATGGCCTCATCGATTTCGTCGATGTCGCGGCGGATGTCATCCAGCGAAATATCTTCGGCTCCCGGCGTAGTCATGGCCCCAGTGTTTTCCAAGTGCCGTCGCCGCAAGCCTGCTTGCCCGGGGCGCGGGCTATTCATAGGGGGGCAGGGCCGAAAAGCAAGGGTTTCGGAGGGCTCAGCGGCCGTCCCGGCGGGCTGGCAACTGAACCAGAGCTGGCCTGAGCCGCGGCACCAGCCGACGCACCCGCTTGCCGGTTGAAATGGCGTAGACCTGCTTCACCGCCTCGACGATGACAACACCCGAGACGGCCGGCATCAGGCGGCTGCCGAGGGTTTCGAAAGCTCCTGCCGAGGAAAGAAACAGGCCGCGACCGCTGGGCGGCAGATAGAGGGCCTGGGCCCACGACACCACCGAGAACTGGGCATCGCGCAGGAGCTGCGACAGCTGCGGCCTGGAAAACGGCTGGCCGTAACCGAACGGCGAAGTGTCGAAGCGGGCCCACAGCCCACGCCGGTTCGGCACCACCAGCAGCATGCGGCCCTGGGGCGCCAGGACCCGCCAGACCTCCTTCAGCATTTCATCGGGGGCATCGGTCAGCTCAAGGCCATGGGTGATGATAGCGAGGTCGACGGCGCTTTCGAGGAGCGGCAGGTCGCACTCGTCGACCAGGGCAGAATTGACCGCTCCTTCAGCCGGCCAGTGAATGACGCCCTGGCGGGCCAGCATGAAGGCGAGGCTGCACCGGGCCTCGCCGGCGAGATCCTCCAGATAGGGCACGGCATAGCCCAGACCCATGACGGTGCTACCTGCCAGGGACCCGGTCTTCGGCCGAAGCCTGTTGGCAATCAGCCTGCGTGTGGTATGTCCCAGCCGGCTCCGGTAGAATTCGCGCAGATCGACGACGTCCATCGGTTGCAAGGATAGCCATTGGCGAAGGCCAGGTCATCCGGGAAATCATCTGAGGTTAGCGCTGCCATGTCACATCTCGAAATGCACCAGTTCATCTGCCGCACCGACAATTACGGCCTCATCGTCCATGACCACCAGAGCGGCGCCACCCTGTCGGTCGATTCACCCGATGCCGCGGCGATCGAGGGCGAACTCAAGAAGCGTGGTTGGCAGCTCACCCACATCTTCAACACCCATCACCATGGGGACCATGTGGAGGGTACCCTGGCGCTGAAGGAGCAATTTGGCTGTACCATCATCGGTCCCGCCGCCGAGGCCGAGAAGATACCGGGCATCCGCAAGAAGGTTGCGGGCGGCGACAGCTTCATCTGGGCGGGACGCGAGGTGAAAGTCTTCGACTGCCCCGGCCACACCAAGGGCCACATCGCCTATCATATCGCTTCCGAGTTCTCGTTATTCGCCGCCGATACCCTATTCTCGCTCGGCTGCGGCCGGGTGTTCGAGGGGACTTACGAAGAGATGTTTCACTCGGTCAACCAGTTCCGCACGCTGTCGCCGTCGACTTACGTCTATTGCGGCCACGAATACACCGAAGCGAACGGCCGCTTCGCCATGTCGGTGGAACCCGGCAACCGCGATCTGCAAAAGCGCGTTGGTGCGGTTGCGCAACTTCGCAAGGAGGGCAAGATGACCTGCCCCACGACGATCGGCGAGGAGCTCAAGACCAATCCCTTCCTGCGTTGCGGCAGTTCGGAAATCCGCCGCAACCTGAAGATGGAGCAGGCGACGGATGCCGAGGTCTTCACTGAGCTGCGCAAGCGCAAGGATAATTTCAAGTGATCATCAAGGAGTGAATACGGTGCATCTCTCGGATTTCAAGGCCCTGACCTTCGACTGCTATGGCACGCTGATCGACTGGGAGAGCGGCATGGCGCAGGCGCTGAAACCGCTGACCTCGCAGGTCAAGGCTTCGCTCGACCGCGACCGGATTCTCGAGGCCCATGCCCGCCACGAGTCGGCGCAGCAGATCCAGACGCCAACGATGAAGTACAGCGAGCTTTTGGCGGTCGTCTATAAGCGGCTGGCGGAAGAATGGGGGGTGACTGCCGGCTGGGACGAATGCCTCGCCTATGGCGCCTCGATCAAGGATTGGTCGGCCTTCGCCGATTCGGCTGAAGCGCTCGCCTATCTCAAGCGTCACTACAAGCTGGTCATCCTCTCCAACGTCGACAACGCCAGTTTCGCCCACAGCAACAAGAAGCTGGGTGTGAGCTTCGATGCCATCTTCACGGCGGAGGACATTGGCTCCTACAAGCCTTCGAGCCGCAATTTCGATTACATGCTGGAGAAGCTGGGCCACCTTGGCCTCGGCAAGCACGACATATTGCATACGGCTGAAAGCCTGTTCCACGACCATGCGCCGGCTAACCGGCACGGGCTTGCCTCGTGCTGGATCTACCGGCGCCATGACCAGCAGGGCTTCGGCGCCACGATCAATCCGGGCGCCATTCCAAGACACAATTTCCGCTTCAACAGCATGGCCGATCTGGCCGCCGCCCATCGCAAAGAAATAGGCGGATAGACGGCAATCGGGTATCCGGGAGACGAGTGAAGTGGCGGCCCCGACAGGATTCGAACCTGTGACCCTCAGTTTAGGAATCTGAAAACTGGAGGTGCACGTACATTCTCATACTGAAATATTATTTGTGGAAAACCAGATAGTTATCTGCTAAACATCGCTCATACAGACACATACAAACACCTCACTTCACATGTGATTTGAGCGACTAGAATGCGACTAACAGACCTTCTGATCAAATCTTTGAAGCCGCCTGAGCGGGGTCAAAAGACCTATTTCGACGACAGTATAAAGGGCTTCGGCATTCGGGTATCAATGGGTGGCACAAAGTCTTTCGTCCTGATGTATGGGAAAAAGCGGAAGCTAAAGACCATTGGCCGATATCCTGCCCTATCACTCTCTGAAGCACGTACCATGGCCAAGCAGGTGCAAGGCGAGGTGGTGGCACAGATCCGATGGTCTAGCAGGCAGATCGACCTCCCTGACCTTCTCCGAAGCACGAGAACGGTTTCTTGAGGATGTCCGCCATCGCACCAAGACCTCTACCCTAAGTGAGTACCGACGGCTGCTCTCTAAGCACTTCACGTTCACGAACTCTCTTAGCAACATCACGCGGCAGGACGTGATGGAAATAGTGGCAGACCTCAAAGATAGACCGAGCGCAGCGCATCATGCGTTTATTGTGATTCGCACTATGATGAACTGGGCCATACGGCGAGGTCTCTTGGAGGTATCGCCGGTTCCTGCGCTCCGTTTCAAAGCTGTTTCGCGCACACGAATACTGACCGACGCCGAGCTTGAAACCGTCTGGCACCGAGCTACCGAGACTGGCTACCCCTATGGGACCATCGTGCGGCTCCTTATCCTTACCGGCCAGCGTCGGGGTGAGATTGCTGGGCTGCGGCGAAGCTGGATCAAGGGTGATGAGATCATCTTCCCCCAGGGTTTCACCAAAAACAAACGGGAGCACCGAATTCCGCTCGGCCCGTTGGCGAAGCTACTCGTTGATGAAATGCCAGGTGAGACAGACCTGTTGTTTCCGGCTCGGGGCGGGAATGATGCGCCCTTCAATGGCTGGTCGAAGTGCAAGCGCTCTTTCGACGAGGAGCTCACCATTTCGGATTACACACTTCACGATCTGCGACGGACGTATAGCTCAAACTTGGCACGGTTCGGCGTGCCGATCCACGTCACAGAGCGATTGCTAAACCATGTGTCGGGAACGGTGAGCGGAATCGCGGCGGTCTATAACCGGCATACCTATGCCGACGAGATGCGGAAAGCGGTGCAGACGTGGGAGGAGTTCGTCGCGGCTCTTGTCTCAAGGCTCATAACCTAAAGGTCGTTGGTTCAAATTCAGCCCCCGCAACCAATATTCCAAAGCCAGATCAATAGCATACACAAAGCCCGACGGCTCTCCGCCGCCTTCGGGGCTTTGTGTTGTGTCCGCGCTGTGTCCGTTTTTCGGGCCATTCAGAAGCGCGATCTGTTCTCAACGAGCGTGTTGGTCGAGTGTATAGAGCAGCTCTTGCTTGACTTGTGGTGCGAGGCTGACCACGGCATGGATTGGCCGACATATAGTGGGGCCAACCGCCGAGCAATAATGTTCTTTGTTTGTTCGATTTGGTGTGTTACTTTCTTGATTGAGAAAGCAAAGGATATGCCATACATAAACGTATCGCTGCGGAATGCCGCGGAATGCTGCGGAGACAAAGATTGGGTAAAGACGGTCGAGATGCAGAGCGGGTAACCACGACGCTGTCGCGAAAACAGAAGGCCGAGCTAGATCGTCTCGCAAAGGCGCAAGGTGTGAAAGTTGCCTGGCTAGTTCGCAGATCGGTCGAGAGATTCTTGGAAGAAGCCGTTGGCGGACCGATGCTGCCGCTAGACCTGAATGGAGGCGAAGATGCTAAGCGCTGAACTCTTCGCTGGCTGTGGGGGGCTGGCCCTTGGAATATCACGCGCAGGCTTCCGGCATCAGCACATGGCGGAGATTGATCAGGATGTGGTTGCGACGGTTTTGCACAATAAGGCTCAGGGTGTCGAGCATGTCCGTGATTGGCCCATGACGTGTCAGGACGTCCGCGACATCAATTGGAAGAAGTTGAGCTCGCTCGACTTGGTTTCGGGCGGTCCACCCTGTCAGCCATTTGGAATTGGGGGGAAAAAACGCGGCCAAGATGATGATCGAGACATGTGGCCTGAGGCCATTCGAGTGGTCCGCGAAGCGAAGCCGCGGCTGATACTATTCGAGAATGTAAGGAACCTCGCGGGGCCGCGCTTCCGCCCCTACCTCGAATGGATTGTTGCGCATCTCCAACGGCCAAGAGTGATACGCAATGCGGACGAGACGCATGACGAACATCGTGCGCGATTGCTAATGTCGAACCGCCAGAAGGATTACGAGGTTTTTTGGCAGCTTGTGAACGCCGCCGATTTTGGCGCGGCTCAGATTAGACACCGGGTTTTGATCTTTGGGATCAGGAGCGACCTCAAAGTCATGCCGACGGCAATGACGCCGACTCATTCTCGGGATCGGCTACTCTGGGAGCAATATGTTACCGGAGAGTACTGGAAGCGACATGGTCTGAAAGTGCGTCGCACGCCTATTCTTCGACAGGATCAAGTGCGCGTTAGACAATTGACCCAAGCGGATACTGAGCCCACGGGATTCCCATGGGTCACAATCCGCGACGCATTGGACGGCCTCGGAGAACCAAACGGCAAGCGCAACCACGTCCTGCAGATGGGTGCTCGGGTTTATACTGGCCATACCGGAAGCCCGCTTGACCTCCCGGCCAAGGCCCTCAAGGCCGGTGATCATGGCGTTCCTGGCGGCGAGAACATGATGGTTCGTGACGACGGGTCGGTTCGCTATTTTACGACCAGAGAAGCCGCTCGACTGGTGGGTTTGCCGGACGAGTATGAATTTCCGCGGTCATGGACCGAAAGTCTGCGGCAGTTGGGCAATGCTGTTCCTGCGCCTCTCGGTGCTACGGCGGGACGCTGGCTGGCAGCGCAGTTGCACGCAGGCCTAGCAATTCGCGGCCTAGATTCTGCAAGTTACACAGCGTAGACTTGAATTTTACTTAAGCCGGAGGGCGATTCGCGACCGAAAGACCTCATTGCGGCTACTGAAGGGGTTTAGGCGGATGGCGCTCGCACCGGACCGAGCAGCGATAAAAGCGCTGGAGAACGCCCTCGCGGTGGTACTCTCGGCAGCCGGAACCAATCCGCCGCAAGCAGTCGTACGAAGGATTCGGGAAGGCTTGGCCGCGCATGCCGATGCGGTCGAAGCGGCGCGATCAGCAACCGATCCAATCCGAATGCCTCGGGCAACTTTCGATCCCGCCGATCCGAAAGCGATCGGCCGGATGGTTTCTATCGCACTGCTCGCTCAGCCACTCATTCCATTGACGGAAGTCCGGCCGGCCTACGGCTCGGGTGTCTACGCAATCTACTACAAAGGAAACCATCCTCACTACGGCGGCATCTCGTGCTCTGAAACACCGATCTATGTCGGAAAGGCTGACCCCGCGAACGATGATGCGAGTATCACTCGCGAACAGGGCGCGAAACTCACGGCGCGGCTTTTGGAGCACGCAGGAACGATTGCTACCGCTGAAGGCTACGCTGAAAAGCTTCCGTCTTACCTATCTGCGATCCATCTCGCTGACTTCGTGTGCCGTCGGCTCGTGTGCGCGACCAATGCCCAACTCGTCGCTGAAAAACATCTTATCCGAACATTCTGGCCGATATGGAACTCTGAAACAAAAGCCTGTTGGGGGATGAGCAAACACGGCGACGCGGCGACTACACGTGCCAACAAGCGCTCTCCGTGGGATGTCGTTCATCCTGGGCGGGCATGGGCGCTGGACAGAAGGCTGGTCGATTCTTTGACCCCGGAGGAGATCGGTAAGCGCATAAACGCGACGCTTCAGCGCGTGCCACCGCGGCGTGACCATGCCGCGCTTCTTGAGGAAATGCTGACAGGTTTCCGGCAGGACGATATTCCGCCGCCCGATCAGGAAACACCACCCGTTGGCGCGAACGCACCTGGTCCAGACGATGATGAGGCAGGCGGTGTCGACGACTGATGCGATCGATCCAGCTAGAAGCGCGCAAATGGCGCTCGTGCGCGGGCGCGACACGAAGCCCGAGCTTCGCGTTCGACGTGCGCTACACGCGGCGGGCTTGCGCTACCGTCTCCAAGCACGTGACCTGCCTGGAAAGCCTGATCTCGTTTTTCGGAATCGCCGGGTCGCCATCTTTGTTCATGGGTGCTTCTGGCACCAACATCCCGACCCAAATTGCAAACTCGCCCGAATGCCGAAGTCTCGCCTGACGTTTTGGGGGCCAAAGCTGGTCGGCAATCGCCATCGCGATGAAGGGGCGAAAGCTGCCCTGGAACATGGTGGTTGGCGGGTGATCGAGGTTTGGGAGTGTCAAACCAAACCTGATGATCTGCGAGAACTTGTTGACCAGATCAAAGCGGCGGAGCCGGCGCATGGCGCTCGGAGCGGCCGCAATAGAGCGAGTGGGGCATACGTGAGGAAATGATTCAGGAACTCGATCTGACGCCCGACCCTCGTGTCCTTCAAATGCTCGGGGAGATCAATCTCCAGCCGTGGCGCTGTCTGGCCGAGGTGATCGACAATTCGATCGACGGATTCCTTCAGGCTACTCAATCCGGCGCGTCGATAGACCCGCCTGAGATCGCCGTCGCGTTACCGACGGCGGACAATGAGAACGCCCGCGTGACCGTGAAGGACAACGGTCCTGGCATGTCGCTCGAGGCGTTCGAAAACGCGGTGAAGGCCGGATGGTCTGGAAACAACCCGCTTTCGAACCTTGGCCTTTTCGGTACGGGGTTCAACATAGCGACTGCGCATCTTGGACTGGTGACCGAGGTGTGGACAAAGGATGTGAACGACCGATGGTGACAGCTACAATACATAACCCCGACCGGTACATGGTGGACTTGCGTCAAATTTTGTCGCAAGGCAGAAAACGCGTGGGGCTATTGATCGGAGCTGGAGCCCCAACCGCCATAAGGATCGATGATAAAGGCCGATTGAAAGATGACGGTAACCCCCTCATACCGGATGTGGCTCGCCTAACGGACGCGGTCGTCAAAAGTCTTCCCGCCGCTGACCAGCAAGTGATCACCAAGCTTAAAACTAGGCCTGATGAAGAGCCAAACATTGAAGCTATCCTGACTCGCGTCCGTCGGCTTGCCCAGGCGATCGGGGGAGAAAAGGTACATGGCCTCGACGCGATAGGGTACAACACGCTGGCCGAAGGCATCTGTCAGAATATAGGATCGATAGTCAGAGCATGTCTTCCCAATGAGCAGACGCCATATTCCGAACTGATTTCCTGGATCGGCGGAACGCATCGCGACCATCCCGTGGAAATCTTCACTCCAAACTACGACCTCCTGATTGAGGAAGCCTTTGAGCGGGCTCGGCTTCCTTATTTCGACGGATTTACTGGGGCTCATTTACCGTTCTTCGATCCGGTTAGCGTCTCAAGCGACAAACTTCCAGCACGCTGGTCCCGATTGTGGAAAATTCATGGTTCATTGGGTTGGGATGTTCACGGTGACTCAATCATTCGTACGGGAAGCCGTGCGGCAACGAAGCTGATCTACCCAGATCATCTTAAGTACGACGAGGTCACGCGCCAGCCTTACTCCGCTCTGTTTGAACGTCTGCGACAGTTTCTGACTACGCCGGATACTCTTCTGATTTGTACGGGGTTTTCATTCTTTGATGCCCATATTTGTGCAGTACTGGACGAAACGCTCGCCGCGAATACGCACACCGCAATCTTTGCCTTTCAGTATCGGAATCTTGAAAATGAGTCGCAGGCAATAAAACTTGCTTTGAACCGCCCAAATCTTAGCGTCTATGCGCGGGATGGCGCCGTTATCTTCGGAGTTCCGGGCCAATGGCAGCCGGGGCAGCCACCGACTGAAGATTGGGAGAGCATCCGGCAAACCTTCTGGCAGGGTGCCACAAGCAAAGACCCGGCACAGTTTCTGCTCGGTGATTTCGCCAAGCTCGCCCGATTTTTCTCCCTAACACAGGCTTCAAAGATGACCCCTCTACTGCCGCCAGAGCCCGCCGACACGGGCGCGTCAGGCCCAGTGTCGTCCCCGCCAGCCGGAGGCGACCATGCTAAGTCGTGATCCAACATATCTCGGGACGGTAGCGTCCGTATCCGGCTCTTCGGTAAGCATACATCTCGCGCAGTCCGTCGCGTCAGGACTTTCAATCATAAACGGCCGAACCTACCGGATTGGTCAAGTCGGCAGCTTCGTGAGAATTCCCCAAGGCTACCAGGACCTATTTGGCGTCGTTTCGCAAGTGGGTGCTAAGGCCGCTCCGCTACCAACCCAAGAGCTTGGTGATGACACCGGGCGCTGGATGGAGGTGCAGCTCGTTGGTGAATCTATTGGTGGCACTTTTGAGAGAGGCATCAGCCAGTATCCCAATATCGGAGACAGTGTTCATCTCGCAATTGAATCGAATCTCAGAAGAATCTATGGGACGGCTGAACGTGGACATATTGTTGTGGGGGCGCTTTCGAGCGCAGAAAGTATCCCCGCGAAAATCGCACTGGACGAACTTCTCACAAGACATTCAGCCGTGCTGGGTTCCACGGGCTCTGGTAAGTCGACAACAATTGCGAGCCTGCTCCGCTCGATTACGTCCCCCCCTGCCGGCATGCAGAGCTATCCCAACGCGCGAATCCTGATGCTCGATATCCACGGAGAGTATTCGGCTGCGCTTGCGGATGTGGCCAAGGTTTTCAGTGTCGACCCTCAGCCAGGCGAAGAGAAGCTCCTTATTCCGTATTGGGCGCTGGATGCCGGTGACCTCCTTGCCTTCCTGACGGGTGGTGTCGACGGACCGAGAGAAACGGCGTTCACTGATAAAATCTTCGACCTGAAGATTGCTTCTCACAAAGCCGCCCCATTTCCGGGGGTCGATGAAAGTTCCATCACCGTGGACACGCCCATACCAATCAGTCTCAAACAGCTTTGGTATGATCTCATTGACTTTGAAATTGCGACTTTTGATGGGCCACAACGCGACCAATCAACTCGTCAGGATGCTGGCGATGCCGACAAGCTGATACCGCCGAAATACAAGCCCCATTCGATGGGAGCGGTGGGACCGTTCCTCAACACGCAAGCCTTCGGAATACGGCGGCAACTTAATCTTCTCCGATCCCGTCTCCTAGATCGTCGCTATGACTTCCTGCTGCATCCCGGACCCTGGGAGCCAAACCTCCAAGGTGCAACGCGGCAGGACCTCGACACTTTGCTCGCCGGTTGGTTAGGCGGCCCAAAACCAATCACAATTCTGGACCTTTCAGGCGTGCCGAGCGCAGTTCTGGAGCGCTTAATTGGTTCAATCCTGAAGGTCGTGTACGAGTCTCTGTTCTGGAGCCGCGAAAAGACTGAAGGGGGAATTGAACGCCCGCTTCTTGTTGTGATGGAGGAGGCACATCGCTATCTGTCCAGTGACTCAGAGAGTCTCGCCTCCGAAACTGTGAAAAAGATTGCCAAGGAGGGACGCAAATATGGGGTGGGTGCGATGATCATAAGTCAGCGCCCATCGGAAGTGGACGAAACCATTCTGTCCCAATGTGGCACCTTCTTTGCGCTTCGCCTTTCAAACCCCTCCGACAGGGAGCGTGTTCAGGGCACGCTACCCGACGGTTTGGTAAGTCTCCTGGATGTCTTGCCCGTCTTGCGAACGGGTGAAGCAATCATCATGGGCGAG
The DNA here is from genome assembly GCA_016185245.1 of Hyphomicrobiales bacterium. GTDB lineage: Bacteria > Pseudomonadota > Alphaproteobacteria > Rhizobiales > Aestuariivirgaceae > Aestuariivirga. The sequence goes on from JACPNZ010000018.1 coordinate 314,049, forward strand.
GCGGCGAGGCTCCCCATGCGTTGCCGCATCACCTTGCCATCGGAGGAGAACAGGCCGCGCAGTAGCGATCCGAAAGTGAGTCAGCAATGGTCTCTGCAACGTCGGGCAGAGGGCTATGATCGCGTCGTTGCTTCATGGCGCGCACAACGGCCAAGGGCTGTCGTTCGCGACGCCGGGATCAAGAGAAATACGGTCACCGATGAATCGGCGGAGGATTGAGGTAAAGTGATGCAAAGATATACCATCGCATCATCAAACATAGCATCCATAGGGTATGACGACAAGACCGAAACTCTCGAAGTGGAGTTTCTGAACGGCTCGATCTATCAGTATTACAATGTTCCGACCAACATGTATGACAACTTGATGCGGGAAGGATCGAAAGGTCGATTTCTTAACACGTACATCAAAAACGCTTATCCATATTCCCGAATCGGATGATGAACCGCCCTGAACCGCCCCGGGATTGCCGGAGGCTTGCTGGTTTAAGTTAGGCGGCCATTTTGGTGTTGTCCATCATGGCATAGTATTTTTCTTCGGCTTCGGCTGGCGGGATATGGCCGATGGGTTCGAGCAGGCGTCTTTTGTTGA
>JACPNZ010000035.1 GCA_016185245.1 Hyphomicrobiales bacterium
CATGTTCTCGTCGTTCTCCTTGGTCGAGGCGTCGCTGAAGTTGGCCGAGCCGGTGACCACGATCGGGTCGGTGCCGAGCGGATCCTTCAGCAGGAACTTGGAGTGGATGTAGCTCACGTGGGAATTGAGCTGCAGGAAGCGCGTGTTGGTCTCCTTGGCCCATTGATAGAGCGGCTCGGCGATGAACGAGCCGAACGCCTCGTAGATGTTGTTCTTGGCGTTGAGCCGCACGAACGAATCCTTGGCGCGCGGGTTGGGCTTGTCCTCCTTCTCGAGCAGGAAGAAGCCGATATGGCCGTCGGCCTTGTTGTCCTTCAGAAGGTCCTTGAAGGTCTTGTTGATGCCGAAGGCGAGCGTGATGCAGGACGTGTCTTGGGCCTCGTCGACCATGTGGGCGTACATGTCGAGCACCGCCGTGCCGCTGCGCGGGCTGAAGATCGGCGTGATGCCCTTGGGCACCTTCGGCCACGTGGCGGGCGCCGCCATGATCTGCTCGACGGCCGTGCGCAGGTCCTTGTTGCGCTGGGTCACCGTGGCCTTGTCGTCGCCGTCCCGGCCGCCCGGGTCGGCCTTCAGCAGCTCCCAGTAGGCCTCGAACTTCTTGGCGGTCTCAGGATCACGCACCCAGTGGCCGACATTGGTCTGGCCGTGGATGCCGCCGTCGGAGATGTTGGTCGAGCCGGTCCATACCTCGGCCGGTTTCTTCTGCGGGCCCTTGAGCAGCACCATGAACTTGTTGTGCTGGATGTTCCTGGTGCGGGCTTCGCGCAGGAAGACGTGACCCGGCGGCAGGCCGACCTTGTCGATCAGCGCAAGGTTCTCGGTGCGCGGGAAGCTCGGCGTCGGCTTGCCCTTGCTGTCCTTGGGCTTGTTCTTCTTGGCGTCGACGATCAGCCGCACGTCGACGCCGCGGTCGAGCGCGTCCTTGAGCGCCTGGGCCACGGGCTCGTAGCGGAACTCGTAGAAGCAGCAGAGCAGCGTGTCGTCGGGAGCGGCGTCGGCAATGAATTTCAGGAGGGCGTCGTCGAGCTGGCGGCTCAGCCATTCCAGGGCCGCGGCCTGCTTGGCGCCCTTGAGCTGGCTCGGCTTCTTGTTGCCGAACTCGCGCGTATAGGCCTGGCTGCTGGCGACGCCGCGATTGAAGAAGATGTCGTGCTCCAGGCTGGAGAACAGCGGCTCGGTCTGCACGCGGATCGCCACCGGCTCAGCCGTGCGCTCGAGCTTCTTGGGCGTGCCCTTCAGCGGATGGAAAATGTACTCGTACTTGTGGTCGGGCTTGGCCGTGAAGTCGTCCCACACGAAGCTCTGCACCGGATGGCGCGAGGTCTTCACCCTGGTCTTCTCGTCGGGCTTGGGGATCACCGAGGGAAAGACCTTGAAGCCGAAGGCGTAGAAGTCCTGCTTGCCGTCGGGATCGCTGCGCTCGACGGCGAAGCCCAGCAGGCCTTTGGTGCCAGCCTTGGCGGCTGAGATGGCGAAGGAGATGGTGTTGGTGCCGCTCACGGCCAGGACCTGGTACGGGCCGGTCTTCGCTGACTTGAAGCGCATGGTGGACCCCCGCTCGTTCGGCGATGCAGCCAAGCGTAGTTGCGATTGCGGCCGCTTGCAATCATGACGTGTATCGCCGGACTGTCATCTGTTTGACACTGGACGCGGCTGATCTCTTGATAGTCGCATGATCAAGACGATCGGCCATTCCAACCATCCGATCGGGCGCTTCGTCGACCTCCTGAAGGCGGGTGGCGTCGAGGCGGTGGTCGACGTGCGCTCCACGCCCTACTCGCGCCGCTTCCCGCAGTTCGGCCGCGAGCGCCTGGCGCAGAGCCTGTCGGCCGCCGGCATCCTCTATCGCTACGAGGGCGCGGCATTGGGCGGCAAGCCCAAGGACGGCGCGGGCTACGACGCGCTGGCCGAACGGCCGGAGTTCAAGGAGGCGCTCGATCGGCTGGTCTCGGGTTCGGCCGACACCACGCTCTGCCTGATGTGCGCCGAGAAGGAGCCGCTCGACTGTCATCGCACCGTGCTGGTCTCGCGACGACTCGCCGAACGCGGCCTGCCGGTCGAGCATCTGCTGGCCGACGGCCGCAGCGAGTCCCATGCCGCTGTCGAGGATCGCCTGCTGGGCGGCAGCAAGGAAGGCCTGCCCGACCTGTTTACCATCGCCGAGGACCGCGCGACGCGCCTCGCCCGGATCTGGCAGGCGCGGGAACGGGCGATGAAGCGGCCGCAGGACTGACGCCGTCGCCTCAGGCGTTGCCTACGGCAGCGGCGGCCTCGTCGATCAAGGCCGACACTTCGGGCGCTCTTGACGCGAGGGAGGCGTGGCTGGCCTCCAGGGTGATGATCTTGCGCGGCTTCATCCGTTCGGCCATGCGCTTCTCGTTGTCGGGATTGATCATCCGATCGGCACTGGAAACCTGATACCACGATGGCTTCTGCTTCCAGGCCGGCGCCGTGACCGCGTTGCCGAACGTGCTCGCGAGGGGCGCTTTCTGCGTCACTGCCATCACCAAGCCTTCGTCTTGGCTGAGGTCCTGACAGAAGCTCTCGTGGAACTTGTCGGCCTTGATCCAGAGGTAGCCGTCGCTGTCGGGCGCGAGGTTCGCAATGGCCGCCGGCGGCAAGGCCTGGCTGATCCCGCCGGGACTCTCTCCGGCATCGGGAGCGAAGGCCGCGACATAGACCAGAC
>JACPNZ010000040.1 GCA_016185245.1 Hyphomicrobiales bacterium
GGCGAGAAGGCCTCCGACGTGCGCGACACCTCGCTGCGGGTGCCACCCGGCGTGCAGGGCACCGTCGTCGAGGTGCGGGTGTTCAACCGCCACGGCGTCGAGAAGGACGAGCGTGCGCTCGCCATCGAGCGCGAGGAGATTGAGCGCCTCGCCAAGGACCGCGACGACGAGCAGGCGATCCTCGACCGCAACGTCTATGGGCGTCTGGCGGAGCTCTTGGAGGGCCGGCAGGGTATCGCCGGACCAAAGGGCTTCAAGAAGGACACCAAGATCACGCGCGCGATCCTCGACGAGTATCCGCGTTCGCAGTGGTGGATGTTCGCGTCGCCCAACGACAAGATCATGGCCGAGATCGAGGCCATCCGGAAGCAGTACGACGAATCGAAGAAGCGGCTCGAGCAGCGCTTCCTCGACAAGGTCGAAAAACTGCAGCGCGGTGACGAGTTGCCGCCCGGCGTGATGAAGATGGTCAAGGTCTTCGTCGCGGTGAAGCGCAAGATCCAGCCCGGCGACAAGATGGCCGGCCGCCACGGCAACAAGGGCGTGGTGTCCAAGATCGTGCCCCTCGAGGACATGCCGTTCCTCGCCGACGGCACGGCGGTCGACATCGTGCTCAATCCGCTCGGTGTGCCGAGCCGCATGAATGTCGGCCAGATTCTCGAGACCCATCTCGGCTGGGCCTGCGCCGGTCTTGGCTTCAAGATCGGCCAGGCGGTCGATCTCTACAACAGCAAGAGAGACCCGAAGCCGCTCAAGGAGCTGCTGCGCAAGGTCTATGGCGAGGAAGAGACGATCAAGTCGCTCGACGAGAAGGGCCTGATCGAACTCGGCACCAACCTGCGCCATGGCGTGCCGATCGCGACGCCGGTGTTCGATGGCGCCAAGGAGGCCGATATCGAGCACATGCTCGACATGGCCGGCGTCGATCACTCGGGCCAGGTGACGCTGTTTGATGGGCGCACCGGCGACACCTTCGACCGTAAGGTCACGGTCGGGCACATCTATATGCTGAAGCTGCATCACCTGGTGGACGACAAGATCCACGCCCGGTCGATCGGCCCCTACAGCCTCGTCACCCAGCAGCCGCTGGGCGGCAAGGCGCAGTTCGGCGGCCAGCGCTTCGGCGAAATGGAGGTGTGGGCGCTCGAAGCCTATGGCGCCGCCTACACGCTGCAGGAAATGCTGACGGTGAAGTCGGACGACGTCGCCGGCCGCACCAAGGTGTACGAGGCGATCGTTCGCGGCGACGACACCTTCGAGGCCGGTATTCCGGAATCGTTCAACGTGTTGGTCAAGGAGATGCGCTCGCTCGGCCTCAATGTCGACCTGCACAACTCCAAGCAACAGCGCGGCGGCGAGGGCGGACTGCCCGAGGCGGCCGAGTAGGACCAGCGTCATGCGCGCGCCGGCGTCCGCGCGCATCCCGATCAAGGCACTGCCTTCGTCAGCGAGATGGCCGGGATAGGCCCGGCCATGACGGACCAGAGATAACGAGAGCGGCCGACACGGTCGGCAAGCGGAGAAGACGATGAATCAAGAGATTATGAATCTTTTCAGCCCGCAGGCGCCGGCTCAGGTCTTCGATCAAATTCGGATTTCGATCGCGAGCCCGGAGAAGATTCTGTCCTGGTCGTACGGCGAGATCAAAAAGCCGGAGACCATCAACTACCGGACCTTCAAGCCGGAGCGCGACGGCTTGTTCTGCGCGCGCATCTTCGGCCCGATCAAGGACTATGAGTGCTTGTGCGGCAAGTACAAGCGCATGAAGTACAAGGGCATCATCTGCGAGAAGTGCTCGGTCGAGGTGACGCTCAGCCGCGTTCGCCGCGAGCGCATGGGCCACATCGAGCTCGCCGCGCCGGTCGCGCACATCTGGTTCCTCAAGTCGCTGCCCTCGCGCATCGGCCTGCTGCTCGACATGACGCTCAAGGATCTCGAGCGCATCCTGTATTTCGAGTACTACGTCGTGCTCGAGCCGGGCCTGACGCCGCTCAAGGACCGCCAGCTCCTGGGCGAAGAGGAATACGTCAAGGCGCAGGAGGAGTTCGGCCCCGACAGCTTCACCGCCATGATTGGCGCGGAAGCGATTCGCGAGATGCTCAAGGCGCTCGATCTGGAGAAGATGGCCGCCGACCTCCGTCAGGAGATCGCGGAGTCGACCTCGGAGCTGAAGCCGAAGAAGCTCGCCAAGCGACTCAAGCTGATCGAGGCGTTCGTCCAGTCCGGCAACAAGCCAGAATGGATGATCCTGACGCATGTGCCGGTGATCCCGCCCGATCTGCGCCCGATGGTGCAGTTGGACGGCGGCCGGTTTGCCACCTCGGATCTGAACGACCTGTATCGGCGCGTCATCAACCGTAACAACCGCCTCAAGCGGCTGATCGAGCTGCGCGCTCCCGACATCATCATCCGCAACGAAAAGCGGATGCTGCAGGAAGCGGTGGACGCGCTGTTCGACAACGGCCGCCGCGGCCGCGTCATCACCGGCGCCAACAAGCGGCCGTTGAAGTCGCTCGCCGACATGCTCAAGGGCAAGCAGGGCCGCTTCCGGCAGAACCTGCTCGGCAAGCGCGTCGACTATTCGGGCCGTTCGGTGATCGTGGTCGGTCCCGAGCTTAAGCTGCACCAGTGCGGCTTGCCGAAGAAGATGGCCTTGGAGCTTTTCAAGCCGTTTATCTATCACCGGTTGGAACAGCGCGGCCATTGCACCACCATCAAGCAGGCGAA
>JACPNZ010000041.1 GCA_016185245.1 Hyphomicrobiales bacterium
CAACAAAAGACGCCTGCTCGAACCCATCGGCCATATCCCGCCAGCCGAAGCCGAAGAAAAATACTATGCCATGATGGACAACACCAAAATGGCCGCCTAACTTAAACCAGCAAGCCTCCGGCAATCCCGGGGCGGTTCAGTGTAGGGTGAGGCGCTCCTTCACTGGCCACTCGGTCACCCGAACCGGGACCAAACATGCGCGATGTAGTCAGTCGCCATCGTGGCGCGGCGGCGCCCAGCCCATTTCCTTAAGCCGGTCGCGTAGCAAGTGCGCGAAGCCGATCTTGAGGGCGAGGTCTTGCGGCGTGATGCCCGCCACCTTGGCAGCGTCTCGGTATGCGTCAAACGCGAAGTTAGACAGTGCCATGGTGGCGAGGTCATTGGCCTCCCACAGTCCGTCCAAGGCGGCTTGGAGGCCATCCAACACAGTAGCGGCGGCCAAGAAATCGCGAGGCGAGTGCCGGTTGGGAAAATCGTTCATGCGTTGCTCCGCAGGTTGAGGGTACCGAGGGGGACGCGGTTTAGGCCCGCTTCGGCAGTTGGACGATGTTGGCCCCCGGCGCACGAGTGGCGAATGCCGTCCATGCGTCCATGAGGTTGCGACGTTTCTCAAAAAGGTCGCCACGCCGATAGGCGGCTTCGGTCTTGTTCCCGACAGTATGGGCCAATGCCATTTCAACTACTTCGCCGGGAAAGGGCGTCGTCTCCGCCGCCCAATCGCGGAATGAGGACCGGAAACCATGCACGGTGGCATCGTCAACGCCCATACGCCTCAGGAGCATGGTCATCGCCATGTTGGACAGCGGCCCATTGAGCGATGGACCTGGGAAGACATGCACGGGGTGAAGCCCGCGCACCCTATCCAGGACGGCCAGGGCAGCGTCCGTGAGCGGCACACGGTGGTCGCGCCCGGCCTTCATCCGTGCGGCGGGAACGGTCCAGACCCTGGCGTCCAGATCGAATTCAGCCCACGTCGCGCCCAGGGCTTCGGCCGTCCGTGCGGCGGTCAAGATGGTGAAACGCAACGCATGGGCGGCGGTGGCGTCTTGTTCGGCAAGGCGCAGCATGAATTCCGGCACCCTGGCAAAGGGAAGAGCAGCGTGATGCCCGCTCGCTGACTTGTTGTGCTTCCCTAGAAGGTGGTCCAAATGGCCGCGCCATCGCGCGGGATTGTCTCCGGCGAAAAGCCCCCGTGCCTTCGCGGCGTCCAAGACGCGCTCAAGCCTCATCCGCAACCGCCGCGCGGTTTCGGGCACCCGGCGCCAATGCGATTGCAGCACCGTCAGGATGTCTTCCGTCGTAATGCTGCCGATGGGTTTCGCGCGGATCGGGCGGCAGTATGCGTCACCGAGTGTCATGCGCCATTGCGCCCTGTGTTTGTCGTTGCTGAGACCCGGCGCGTGGCCGTCGCAATAGCTGTCGGCGAAATCCCCGAACGTGACCGAAGCGGCACGTTCGGCCCTCTGCCCGGCCGTGCGGGCTGCAATGGGGTCCACACCCGCCGCCAACTGGGTGCGGGCGGCAGCGGCCAACTCGCGGGCCTGTTTCAGCGAGACGGCGGGAAAGCCCCCAAGCCCCATCTCACGGCGCCTGCCGCCAGTGTGTAGGTAGAGCAGCCAGCGCCGCGCCCCCGAGGGGTCCACGATGAAGTACAACCCACCCCCGTCCGAATATCTTCCAGCGGGCAAATTGGGCAAGGAGATGGGTGACAGTTTCTTGAACGCCCGTGCCATGTGTCCAACCTGCTTCCGTGGGGTGGGGGTTGTTTACCCCACGATTTACCCCATGAATTTTGCCGGATGCTACCGGACACGAGCGGACAGCACAATACACCGGCCGAGTAAACAACCCAGAATTTCAAGGCATTAGTTAACGCAAAAGGGACGTGAGGGTACTGGAGAGTACTGGAAGGACAACGGGCTGGCGGAGGGGGAGGGATTCGAACCCCCGGAGGGCTTGCACCCTCAACGGTTTTCAAGACCGTCGCAATCGACCACTCTGCCACCCCTCCACAGGGCGCTGCGGCGGGCTATGCCGCAGCCAGGCCTTCAGGGTCAAGCGCCTCAATCGGCGTAGCTCGGATCGCGGGCATCGAGGATCTGCTTCATCTCGTCGAAGTGGGCGACGAATTGCTGGCGGTCGGCCTGCCATTCCTGGGCGGTGCGTTCGGCGACCGCAGGGCTCATCACATGGAGCTTCTGACCGGTCTGATAAGCTAAGACCAGATTGCGGCAGGCCCGTTCCAGATAATAGGTGAGGTCGAAGGCCTCGGCCACGGTGGCGGCACAGACGAGAATTCCGTGGTTGCCCATCATCATGATCTGCTTGTTGCCCATGAGCCGGGCCAGCCGGTCGCCTTCGGCGTCGGAGTTGGCCATGCCGCCATAGTCGAGATCGAAGGCGATGCGGTTATAAAAGCGCGCCGTGTTCTGGTCGATCGGCGGGATGTCGGGATTGGCGAGCGAGGCGACCGCGGTTGCATGGGCGGGATGCAGATGGACGATGCAACGCGCCGGGGGCAGGGCGGCATGGAGCCGCCCGTGCAGCGACCAGGCGGTCACGTCGGGGGCGTCGGGCCGGCTCATTGTCGCTTTGTCGTTGGCATCGAGGAGTTGCAGGTCCGAGGCCTTGATGCGCGAGAAATGCCGCCAGCGCGGGTTCATCAGGAATTTGGTGCCGTCGGGCGACACGGCGAGGCTAAGATGGTTGGCAACCGCTTCGTGCCAGTCGAACATGGCGGCCAATCGAAAAGCCGCCGCAAGATCGACACGCAATTGCCATTCGTCCGCGTCATGGCTGCGGGCGGAATTGAGGGCGGCGAGACTGGTCATGGCCGGGGTTCCTTGCGAGCCGGCAGCAAGCTATCTTAAACAGTGCCCCGGGACAATCGACGGCGAGGGAGGTGGAGCGATGAAACGGGCATTCCTGGCAGCCGGCCTGCTGGCCTTCGGCACCGTTCAGGCGGAAACCAGCCAGGCCGGTGGTAGTGCCGTCGGCAACTGGGTGATGGAAAACGGCAAGGTGACGATCAGAATCGCACCCTGCGGCGAAGCCCTGTGCGGCACCATCGTGGCCATGAAGAAGCCGCTCGACGGCAATGGCAGGCCGAAGCGCGACAAGCACAACCCCGATCCCGACAAGCGCGACCGTCCGGTCATCGGTCTCACCGTCCTGTCGGCAATGCGTCCCGACGGCGACGGCGGATGGGCGGGCCGCATCTACAATGCCGACGACGGCAACACCTATGTCTCCACCATGGAACTCGACGGCAATGTGATGCGAGTCAAGGGTTGCGTCGTCTTCTTTTGCAAGAACCTGCGCTTCGTACGGATCAACTGACCGACAGACATGCGCCGCATTCCGATCATCGCATTGGCCACCTTTCTCGCGGTTGCAACTTCTGCCCTGGGGCAGTCGGCATTGCAGGACCTGCCCTTCGCCAAAAAACTCAAGCTCGCCAAGGTGGGCGACGAGGAAGCCCAGCTGGCGGTTGCCGGAAGCTACGAAAGCGGCGTCGACGGCGCCGCACCCGATCTGGCGGAGGCGGCAAGATTTTACCGGTTGGCGGCGCTGCAGGGCAATGTCGAAGCCCAGTATCGGCTGGCCCGCATCGTGGCGCGCGGTGCCAAGGGTTTGAAGCAGGACCTCGCCACCGCCGCCAAGCTCTATCAGGATGCCGCCGCCAAGGGCAACGCCGCGGCGATGAACGCTCTGGGCCAACTTTATCAGAACGGCCAGGGAGTTACCGCCGATCCAGCCAAGGCGGCCGAATGGTATCGCAAGGGAGCCGATCTCAAGCTCGCCGATGCCCAGAACAATCTCGGCGTCCTCTATCTCAACGGCAAGGGAGTGGCCCGCGATTTCGGCGAGGCCTTCAAGCTGTTCGAGCTGGCCGCCGGCCAGGGCGACGGCTGGGGCCTCAACAATCTCGGCGGTATGTATGAGATGGGCTGGGGCACGACGAAGAACCGCGCCAAGGCCCTCGACCTCTACGGCCAGGCGGCAGCCAAGGGCAATACTGCGGCGGCCGACAATTTAAAGCGGCTGTCGTCAGCCGCGCCTTAACCGTGCTTCGGCGCACATCCTTCATTAACCATACCTGACAACCCGAAATTTACGGTCCTCGCGCAAAACAGAGGAGTGTGGATTTTTGGGCACGTTCCGGGACGGCTTTCCGCGGCGTGGAGTGGGTCAGTATGCGCAAGCTTTCGTGGGTACCGATACTGCTGGTTGCGACCGGCCTGACGTTGTCGGGCTGTGCCTCGAGCGACCGCCACGCTTCGCTCAATCCTTTCGCCGGCAAGGGCAGCCCCTATTACAAGGGCAAGGGTCCGATCCCGATGGGCGGCGGCAAATACCTGGTTGGCGATTCCTATCAGGTGGCCGGCCGCTGGTTCACTCCGAAGGAACAACCCAATTACGACAAGACCGGCACCGCCTCGTGGTACGGCGAAGCGTTTCACCGCCGCATGACTTCGAATGGCGAATGGTTCGACATGGGCCAGCTCACCGCGGCGCATGCCACCCTGCCGCTGCCGTCCTATGTGAAGGTCACCAATCTGGAGAACGGCCGCGAGGTGGTGGTGCGGGTCAACGATCGCGGGCCCTTCGTCGGCACGCGGGTGATCGATCTCTCCAAGCGCGCCGCCGATGTTCTCGGCTACAGGGCCAATGGCACGGCGAAGGTCCGCGTCCGCTATATCGGACCGGCGCCGCTCGACGACAACGGCAGCCATCTCATGGCGATGAACCAGGAACTGAAACGTGGCACGCCGATGCGACGGATGATTGCCGCCGCCGATGCCAGTCGCGGCGCGGTCCAGGTCGCCACCACCAAGCCATCGCAGACGACGGTGGTTGAGGAAACGCCGCAGCTTGCCGCCTATGAGCCGCCCAAGCCCACAGCACCGCAGCCACAGTCGGGCATCGAGGAATCCTATTACGTTCAGATCGGTTCCTATGCCAATCCGGCCAACGCCGAAAAGGCCCGGGCCGAGCTTGCCTCCACCTGGCCGGTGCAGGTGATCGAGGTGGCGGGCTCTGGCGGCACCCTTTACCGGGTCCGGCTCGGGCCGATCAGCGATCGCCGCGATGCCGATACGGCGCTCGAGGAAGCCGTCTTCCTCGGCCATGCCGACGCCCGGGTGCTGGTGGCCCACGCCATGCAGGCGGCGCTATAGATTCCCGCCAAATCCCAGCGATCGCCAAAGTATGTGCACTTTGGCGTGACATGATCTAGCTTCACAGCCAAGAGCATCATACGCCAAAGTGGAAACACTTTGGCGACAAGATGATGCTCCAGGATATGGGCGACGATCACGTTCATGACTTTTGATGGTTCCATCAAAAGTCATCGTGATCTCGTGAAGCTGGACGGCCGATGACTCGCATTCTCTTCTCATGGTTCCTGGTGATGGGCCTTTCGCTAATGGCCTGGGGCGGGCAGGCGCGCGGCGAGGACAGCCCGCCCTTCGAGACCAAGGCGCTGCAGGCGATTCTCATCGATGCCCGCGGCGGACATGTGCTCTACGAAAAAGACGCCGACACGCCGATCCCGCCAGCCAGCATGAGCAAACTGATGACCATGATCATGGTATTCGAGGCGCTGAAGGCGGGGAGCCTCAAGATCGACCAGGAGATCGTCATCAGCGAGGATGCCTGGCGTCGGGGAGGGGCCTCGTCCGGCGGTTCCACCATGTATGCGGTGCTCAATTCGCGGGTGAAGCTTTCCGATCTCATCCAGGGCGTCATCGTGCAGTCGGCCAACGACGCTTCCATCGCCATCGCCGAGGCGATGGCCGGCAGCGAAGCCGCCTTCGCCCAGAAGATGACGGCCAGAGCCCGCAAGCTCGGTCTTGCCAAGGCGGAATTCCGCAACGCCACGGGCCTTCCCGATCCCGGCCACCGGATCAGCGTGCGCGAGCTCTCGATTCTCGCCCGCTACATCATCCTGAATTTTCCCGACTACTACAAATACTATAGCGAGCCGTCGTTCACCTGGAACAACATCGCCCAGGATAACCGCAATCCGTTGCTCAAGGACTATCCCGGTGCCGACGGCATGAAGACCGGCTACACCAAGGAAGCGGGTTATGGGCTGGTCGGCTCGGCGGTGCGCAACAACCGTCGCCTGATCATGGTGATCGCCGGTCTGAAGAGCCCCGCCGATCGTAAGCAGGAGGCCCAGAAGCTGCTCGACTGGGGCTTCAGCCAGTTCCGCGAGATCGATGTCTACGCCAAGGGCGACCGCATCGGCCAGGCCACCGTGTGGGGCGGCAGCCAGCACTCGGTCGATCTGGTGACTGCCAACGATGTGAAGATTGCCCTGTCGCCCAACGAGCAGGAAACGGCCGAAGCGAAGCTCTCCTACACGGGTCCCTTGATGGCGCCGGTCAAAGCTGGCCAGAAGGTTGGCTCGATCCGCTTCCTGGTCGGCGGCGAAGTGGTCGCCGAGGAACCGGTCGTGGCGGCGGCCGACGTTCCGGCCAGTTCGTCGATGTGGAGCAAGGCACTGGACAGCGTTCTGATCATGGTGTTCGGCCGATGAGCGGGCTGTTCATCAGTTTCGAGGGCGGCGAGGGGGCAGGCAAGTCGACGCAGATCGGGCTATTGGCCGAAAGGCTCAAGGACTCGGGTCGCGAGATCGTCGTCACTCGCGAGCCCGGCGGCACGGCCGAGGCCGAGGCAATCCGCTCGCTGCTCGTTTCGGGCGATGTCGGCCGCTGGTCGGCGCCGGCCGAGGCGCTGCTCAATTCGGCGGCCCGCGACAGCCACCTGCGCGGCTCGATCCGCCCGGCACTCGAACGTGGCGCCATCGTGCTGTGCGACCGTTTCATGGATTCGACCCGCGCCTACCAGGGCTATGCCGGCGGCTGCGACATGGGCCTGATCGATGCTCTCGAGCAGGCAGTGGTCGGCGCCACAAGGCCGCACCTCACGTTGATCATCGACCTCGATCCGGAATTGGGCCTGGCCCGGACCAAGGGGCGGGCTGATGGGCTGGCCGAGGACCGCTACGAACGCAAGGGCCTCGACTTTCACCGGACCCTGCGCGAAGGGTTCTTGGCGATTGCCGCGCGCGAGCCGGAGCGCTGCCGCGTCATCGACGGCGGGCAGGAACCGCAGGCCGCCGCAGCGGCGATCTGGCAGCAGGTTTCGAGGGTGCTGCGACGTGGCTGAGGAAATTCCCGACCCGCGCGAGGTCGACTGGCATCCGCGGCGGCGAACGACGCTGCATGGCCATGGCGAGGCGGGCGAGAATTTCCTGCGTGCCTGGCGGTCGGGCAAGCTGCATCATGCCTGGCTCATATCGTGGCGGCGCGGCATCGGCAAGGCAACGCTGGCCTATCGTTTGGGGCGGTTTCTGCTGGCCCATCCCGCCGCCGATGCCACGTCTCTCCAGGTCGCGGCCGAGGACCGGGCGGCGCGGCAGGTCGAGGCGGCGACCCATCCAGACCTCTTCGTGCTGCAACGGGCCTTCGATGGCAAGAAGATCAAGTCCGAGATCGCCGTGGACGACGCCCGGGGGGCAAATGACTTCTTCGCCCACACGGCGGTGACCGGCGGCTGGCGGGTGGCGGTGGTCGATGCCGCCGACGATCTCAACGTCGCGTCCGCCAATGCGCTCCTGAAGCTCATCGAGGAGCCGCCACGGCGGAGCATCATCCTGATCGTCACCCACCGGCCCGGCGCCCTGCTCAGGACCATAAGGTCGCGCTGCATCGAGCTGCCGCTGGCGCCGCTTTCGCTTTCCGATACTCTGGCGGTGCTGCGTGAAATTCCGCCCACCGCCACAACCGCCAGCGAAGCGTTGACCCGGGCGGCCGAATTGTCGGAAGGGAGCCCCGGACGGGCCCTCGATCTGGTCGAGTCCAAGGGTGCCAAGTTGTTCGCCGACCTGAAGGCGAAGCCGCAGCTGACGAAGGCTCGCTGCGTCGAACTGAGCCAGGCCTTCGGCGGCCGCGACAGTGCCGCGGACTACCAGGTGTTCGCGGAACTTCTGGTCGGCTGGATCGCCGACACGGCACGCCAGCGCGGGCTTTCCGGCGGCGGGGCAGGGCTCGCCAAGGCCCATGACGACATCGTCTATTCCCTTCGCCAAACGGATGCCCTAAACCTCGACCGCCGCCAGACGGTCGTCGATGCGCTTCTGCTGCTGGAGGCAGCACTCAAGGCCTCCTGATCCGCAACCGACTGAAACGATGAGCAAACCGAAGTTCTACATCACCACGGCGATTTCCTATCCCAACGGGGCGCCGCATATCGGGCACGCCTATGAGGTGCTGGCGACCGATGCGCTGGCCCGCTTCAAGCGGCTTGACGGCTATGACGTGTTCTTCCTCACCGGTACCGACGAGCACGGCCAGAAGATCCAGCAGACGGCGGCCAAACAGGGCAAGACCGCGGCGGCCTTCGTCGACGAGATGGCGCCTTTGTTCCGCGCCATGGTCGGGGTGCTGGGCTGTTCCAACGACGACTTTATCCGCACCACCGAGGCCCGCCACAAGGCGACGGTCACCGCTCTTTGGAAAAAGATGCAGACGAACGGCGACATCTATCTGTCGAAATATGCCGGCTGGTATTCGGTGCGCGACGAGGCCTTCTATGGCGAGGACGAGCTCGAGGAGCAGCGCGACGGCAAGAAATTCGCGGTGAAGACCGGCACGCCGGTCGAGTGGGTCGAGGAGGAGAGCTACTTTTTCAAGCTCTCGGCCTATCAGGAGAAATTGCTCAGACTCTATGCCGATCAGCCCGACTTCATCGGCCCGCCGGAACGGCGCAATGAGGTCACGAGCTTCGTCAAGGGCGGGTTGCAGGATCTGTCGGTGTCGCGCACCACCTTCGACTGGGGCATTCCGGTGCCCGATGCGCCGGGCCACATCATGTATGTATGGGTCGATGCGCTGACCAACTATCTCTCGGCCACTGGCTGGCCCGAGAAATCCCCGCGCAGCGGCTTCTGGCCGGCCGACGTTCACATCATCGGCAAGGATATCGTGCGCTTCCACGCGGTCTATTGGCCAGCCTTCCTGATGAGTGCCGGGTTGCCGCTGCCGAAGCGGGTGTTCGGCCACGGCTTCCTGTTCAACCGCGGCGAGAAGATGTCGAAGTCGGTGGGCAATGTGATCGCCCCCGCCGATCTGGTGGCGCGCTATGGCGTCGACCAGCTACGCTACTTCTTCCTGCGCGAAGTGCCCTTCGGCCAGGACGGCAACTACAGCCATGAGGCGATCGTCGCCCGCATCAATGCCGATCTCGCCAACGATCTCGGCAATCTCGCCCAGCGGTCCCTGTCGATGATCGCCAAGAACTGCGGTGGCGTGGTTCCGGCCATGGGACCGATGAGCGCTGCCGACCGGGAGATTGTCGCTGCCGCCGATGGCTTGCTGGCCGAGGTGCGCGCCCACCACGAGACCCAGGCGATCAATAAAGCACTCGATGCGATCTGGAAGGTGGTGGCGGATGCCAACCGCTACTTCGCCGGCGAAGCCCCCTGGGCGCTGAAGAAGACCGATCCCGCCCGCATGGCGGCGGTGCTGCATGTGACGGCGGAAGTTCTGCGCATTGTCGGCATCATGGTGCAGCCCTACATGCCGCCGGCGGCGGCCAAACTGCTTGACAGCCTGGCGGTCCCGGTCGATCGGCGAAACTTCGCCGACCTCGGCGCAAGGCTGACGGCAGGCGTTGCGCTGCCGCCTCCCGCCGCCATATTCCCGCGCTATGTGGAGGAGGGGGAAACCCCGGCCAAGGTCTGAGCCATGCTGGTTGTCGATAGCCACTGCCACCTCGACTATGAGGGGCTCGCCGAGCGGCTGCCCGAGGTGATCGCGGCCGCCCATGGGGCCGGCGTCGGCTTGATGGTGTCGATCTCGACCCGAGTACGGAAATTTGACCGCCTGCTCCGTATAGCCGAAGAAAACGCAAGCGTTTACTGTACGATAGGGACCCATCCTCATAATGCTCATGAGGAGCTCGACGTGACCGTGGCGGAGCTGGTGCGGCTAGCCCAGCATCCCAAGGTGGTCGGCATCGGCGAGGCGGGACTCGACCATCATTACGACTTCTCGCCACGCGATGCCCAGGAGCAGGGCTTCCGCCGGCACATCGCTGCGGCTCGCGAAACCGGCCTGCCGCTCATTATCCACAGCCGCGAGGCCGAGGCTGACACGGCCCGCATCCTCGAGCAGGAAATGGCGAAGGGCGTGTTCAAGCCGCTGCTCCACTGCTTCACGTCGGATGTGTCGTTGGCCCGGGTCGGGCTGGCGCTCGGGGCCTATGTGTCGTTCTCCGGCATTCTCACTTACAAGAGCGCGGAAAATCTGCGGCAGGTTGCTGCCGAGGTTCCGCTCGACCGGCTGCTGGTCGAGACCGATGCGCCTTACCTAGCGCCAGTGCCTTATCGCGGCAAGACCAACGAGCCGGCCTTTGTGGTGAAGACGCTGGCCGCGCTGGCCCAGGTGAAAGGCCGGCCCGTCGAGGAGATGGCGCAGATCACCACCGATAATTTCTTCCGGCTGTTCTCCAAGGTGCCGCGACCATGACCGTGACCCTCACCATACTGGGCTGCGGTTCCTCGGGCGGGGTGCCGCGGATCGGCGGCGACTGGGGCCGCTGCGATCCGGCCGAACCGAAAAACCGTCGGCGGCGCTGCTCGGTGCTGCTGACCAAGGGGGCCGCCGCCAGCACCACCCGCGTCCTCATCGATACTTCACCCGATATGCGCGAGCAGATGCTCGAGGCCAAGGTAGGCGATCTCGACGGCGTGCTCTATACCCACGAACATGCCGACCACACCCACGGCATTGACGAGCTTCGCGGCTACTTCCTCAGGCGTCGGGCCCGCATCCCGGTCTGGGCCGACGAACCCACCGGCCATATGCTGATGAGCCGTTTCAGCTATTGCTTCTATACCGCGCCGGGCAGCGACTATCCGCCGATCTTGCATTTGAACCGGCTGGTGGCGGGCCACAAGGTGGCGGTCGGCGGTGCCGGCGGCGAGATCGAGGCCCTGCCGATCCGGCTGCATCACGGCACCATCGAGGCCCTCGGGTTTCGCATTGGTTCCACGGCCTATTCGCCCGACCTCAACGGCATTCCCGACGAAAGCCTGCCGCTGCTCGAAGGCCTCGACCTGTGGATCGTCGATGCCCTGAAACGCACACCGCATCCAAGCCATCTGAGCCTGCCCGAGACGCTGCGCTGGATCGAGCGCCTGGCGCCCAAGCGCGCCATCATCACCAACATGCACCTCGACATGGATTACGCCACCTTGCGACGCGAGCTGCCGGCCAACATCGAACCGGCCTATGACGGGCTGACGTTGCAGATTTGAGGGCAGCATCGCTGGGGCAACGTGTCGTGAAACTCTGCGCCCGATGCTGTGGCTTTGAAACCCACCACAATCAATTGAAATTCTTACAATATGAGGGAAATTTCACAATCAAAAAATATTCCATAATATATATTATGCGAATGATAGACGGGAGGCGGCCGATAGCGGTTGGCGCAGGCACGACTGCCCCGCTATAGGAGCCCCATGAGCTCCGACCCCTCCGCCATGGACCCGCGCCGCATCGAGACGTTACGTGCCATCATGAAGGCGCTGCGTCAGCCGCAGACCGGCTGCCCGTGGGACCTCGAGCAGGATTTCGCGACGATCGCGCCCTATACCATCGAGGAAGCCTATGAGGTGGCCGATGCCATCGCCCGGGGTTCGCGGGCCGATCTGTGCGAGGAGCTTGGCGATCTCCTGCTCCAGACCGTCTATCACGCCCAGATGGCCGAAGAGGAAGGCTCATTCTCCTTCGACGATGTGATCGAGGCTATCTGCCGCAAGATGATCCGCCGCCATCCCCATGTGTTCGGCGACGATGAGGCCCGGTCGGCAAAGCTCGCCAAGGGCTTCTGGGAAGAGATGAAGGCAAGGGAGCGCGATGGCAAACCGGCGGGTGGACTGCTCGACGCCGTGCCCGTCGCCCTCCCCGGCCTGACGCGAGCGGTGAAACTGCAGGCCAAGGCGGCAAAGGTCGGCTTCGACTGGCCGTCAGTCGACAATGTCTATGACAAGATCGCCGAAGAAGTGGCCGAGTTCCGCGCCGCACCGGCGGAGAAGCGCCAGGAGGAATATGGCGACCTGCTCTTCGCCATAGCCAATGTCGCCCGCCATCTCGGTATCGATCCGGAAGCGGCACTGCGCGTCGCCAACCGCAAGTTCGAGCGCCGCTTCGCCCATATCGAGGAGCAACTCGCCTCGCGCGGCAAGACCCCGGCGCAATCGGATCTGACGGAGATGGACGCTCTCTGGGACGAGGCCAAGCGCGCCGGGAAGTAGGAAGGGGTGCCCTACTCCGCCGCCGTACGCGTCGGCGTTGAGGCCTTGCGCATCATCTTGCCGAAGCGGGCGGCGGCCTGGCCGGCCACGTCGGCGGTCAGCCTGACATTGAAACGGATGCGGCCGTCGGCGAAATTCTTGCGGGCCAGCACTTCGCCGCGCCTGTGCAGCCAAGCCTGGCCCTTGCCGTCGCCGGCATCGAGATAGACCTCATAGATCGTGTCGCCGGCGCCGAGCCTTGCTTCGATCACGGCGAGGAGCCGGCCGATGCCTTCACCGGTGACCGCCGAAAGCAGCACGCAGGCTTCCTTGCGGGCCGCCTGGGCCAGGCGGGCCGCCCGCGTTTCGGCATCGAGCAAATCGAGCTTGTTCCACACCTCGATGATGCGGCTGAGGCGGTCCTCGCCGAGGCCGAGCTCGGCAAGCACCCGGGAGACGTCGGCGGCCTGGGCCTCGGTCTCGGCGTGGCTCACGTCGCGCACATGCAGAATGACGTCGGCTTCGAGTACCTCCTCCAGCGTGGCGCGGAAGGCAGCGATCAGCGTGGTCGGCAGATCGGAGATGAAGCCCACCGTATCCGACAGGATCACCTTGCGGCCGTGCGGCAGATCGATCACCCGCATGGTGGGATCGAGAGTGGCGAAGAGCAGGTCCTTGGCCAGGACGGCAGCCCCGCTCAGCCGGTTGAACAGGGTCGACTTTCCGGCATTGGTGTAGCCGACGAAAGCCACGACCGGATAGGGCACCCGCGCCCTGCCCTTGCGATGTAGCGCCCGGGTCTTGACCACCGATTCCAGTTGCTTCTCGATGCGGGCGATGCGTTCCTCGATCAGGCGCCGGTCGGCTTCGAGCTGGCTTTCGCCGGGGCCGCCGAGGAAGCCGAAGCCGCCGCGCTGGCGTTCGAGATGGGTCCAGCTCCTGACCAGCCGGCTCTTCTGATACTGCAAGTGGGCGAGTTCGACCTGCAATATGCCTTCGCGGGTCGAGGCTCTCCGCCCGAAAATCTCGAGAATGAGGCCGGTGCGGTCGAGTACCTTGGTCTCCCAGGCCTTTTCCAGGTTGCGCTGCTGGATGGGCGAAAGCTGGGCATTGACGACGACCAGTTCGGCTTCCTTCTCCTTGGCCAGACCGGCGACTTCATCGACCTTGCCGGACCCAAGAAGGGTTGCCGGCCGCGCTGCGGCGAGCGGGGCAATGATCGTGGCGGCGATCTCGAGGTCGATTGCCTGGGCCAGGCCCACCGCCTCGGCCAGCCGGGTTTCGGCATTGCGCTCGCTCGTTGCCGCGGCCTTGTGCCGGCTGCGGCGTTCGACATGCACCACAATGGCACGGGTCGCGGACGGGCCCTCGATTTGGAAGGAAACCCCGCCGGCCGGGCCTGCCCGCCGCCTGGTTGTCACCCGTTTGCCGTTTCTTCGTCGAACAGGCTGATCGGGCCGCCCGGCATGATGGTCGAGATGGCGTGCTTGTAGACCAGCTGCGACATGCCATCGCGGCGCAAGAGGACGCAGAAATTGTCGAACCAGGTGATGACACCCTGCAGCTTCACGCCGTTCACCAGAAACACCGTGACCGGCACTTTCTGCTTGCGCACATGATTGAGGAACGTGTCCTGGAGGTTCTGCGGTTTTTCTTGGGCCATTGCTCTTCTCTTGCTGTTGGGCCGGTGTGGCGGGTCAAGGCTAGCACAATTCGCGGCCGCGGAAAATTACCCCCGGATGACGATGACTTTTGACGGTATCGTCGTCCATATGCTGGCGCATGATGCGCTATGCCACCTCCTCCTCACCCCGCCCGGGGAGGCCGAGGAGCTTGATCTTGCGATGCAGTGCCGAACGTTCCATGCCGATGAACAGGGCAGTGCGCGAAATGTTGCCGCCGAAGCGGGAAAGCTGGGCGGTGATGTAGTCGCGCTCGAAGGCCTCGCGGGCATCGCGCAGCGGCATGACCAGGAGATTCTCGATGGTGAGACCGCCGCCGTTCATGCCGGAGGCGGTGACGTCCGAGGGCAGCATGGCGGCACTGATGTCGCTTGCCGGATCGCCGGCAGCGAGGATCATGATGCGCTCGACGTTGTTCTTGAGCTCGCGGACGTTGCCCGGCCAGTCCCTGGTCTGCAGGGTGGCAAGGGCATCCTCGGCAATGCGGCGCAAGGGCTGGCCGGCGGCCAGCGAGTAGCCGCGGGAAAAATGGCTGACCAGTTCGGGAATATCTTCTCGCCGGTCGGAGAGCGGCGGCACATAGACCGGCACGACGCCGAGGCGGTGATAGAGGTCCTCGCGGAAGCGCCCCTCGGCGATCAGCAGGGGAAGGTCGCGGCTGGTCGAGGAAACGACCCGCACGTCGACCTTGACCTTCTTGGCCCCGCCCACCCGCTGGAAGGTCTGGTCGACAAGCACGCGTAGCACCTTGCCCTGGGTCTCGAGCGGCATATCGGCAAGCTCGTCGATGTAGAGGGTGCCGCCATGGGCCTCTTCCAGGGCGCCGACCCGGCGGGCGGCACCGCCGCCGTCCTCGACCCCGAAGAGCTCCTCCTCCATGCGGTCGGGCGCCATGGTGGCGGCACTCAACGTCACGAACGGACCGTCCGCACGAGTCGACAGGGCATGCAGGCTGCGTGCCGCGAGCTCCTTGCCGGAGCCCATCGGACCGGTGATCAGCACTCGGCTGTTGGCCGGGGCAATCTTCTTGAGAAGATGGCGGAGCTGGCGCATGGCCGGCGAGGAGCCCATGAGTTCCGCATCGGCCCCGGCCCGGCCCTTCAATTCCTCGTTCTCGCGCTTCAGCCGCGAGGCTTCGAGTGCCCGGCCCACCACCAGGATAAGCTTGTCGGCCTTGAAGGGTTTTTCGAGATACTCGTAGGCGCCGCGCTTGATCGCCGCCACCGCCGTCTCGATGTTGCCATGGCCCGAGATGATCACCACCGGCACGTCCGGGTGCTTTTCCTTGATCACTACAAGAAGATCCAGGCCGTCGAGGCGCGAGCCCTGCAGCCAGATATCGAGGACGATGAGCGATGGGCGGCGCAGATTGACCTCGGCGAGGGCGGCATCGCTGTTGTGGGCCAGGCGGGTCTCGAAACCCTCGTCCTGAAGGATGCCGGCGATCAGCTCGCGGATGTCGGCCTCGTCGTCGACAATGAGAATGTCAGATGCCATCGGGTTCACCCATTCAGGCGGTTTGCGGAACGGTTTCGGCAAGGGCGTCGAACAGCAGCGTCACCCGGGCGCCGAGGCCCTGAGCGAAGTCGGCCGGCGCATCCTCGAGCATCAGCCGGCCGCCGTGCTCCTCCATGATGCGCTTGACGATCGCCAGACCGAGGCCGGTGCCCTTCTCGCGCGTGGTCATGTAGGGCTCGGCCAGGCGGTGACGGTTTTCCTCGGGCAGCCCGACGCCGTTGTCGGTGACGCGAATGAAAGGATGGCGGTCGGCGAGACCGGCTTCCACCAATATGCGGCCGCGCGGCTCGTGCGACTGCTGCTGGCGGCCTTCGATCGCCTCGCGGGCGTTTTTGACCAGGTTGGTCACCGCTTGGGTAACCAGGCGGCGGTCGAAGGGGAATTCGAACTCGCCGGGCTTGACGTCGAGCTCGATGTCGATGTCGGAGGTCGAGACCCGCTGCAAGACGGTTGCCTCGCGCACCACATTGGCCAGCTCGTGGCGCTCCGGCACCGCCTTCGGCATGCGGGCAAAGGAGGAAAATTCGTCGACCATGCGACCGATGTCGCCAACCTGGCGGATGATGGTGTCGGTGCACTGATCGAACACCTGCTTGTCGGTGGTGATCTGATTGCCGTACTTGCGCTTGAGCCGCTCGGCCGAAAGCTGGATGGGGGTCAGGGGATTCTTGATCTCGTGGGCGATGCGGCGGGCGATGTCGGCCCAGGCCGAGTTGCGCTGGGCCGAGACCAGATCGGTGATGTCGTCGAAGGTCAGCACATGGCCGTGGTTCTTGTCCTCGGCGCTTTCGGTGGTGAAGCGGGCGAAGTAGCTGCGACTGGCGCTGTGGCCGGCAACATCGATTTGACCTTCGGCGAAGCCCGACGGGCGCGCCGTCGCCTGGTCGTAGAGTGGGCCGAAGGCCGGCAGGGCCTCGGCCACGGAGCGCCCGATGAGATCGCTCTCCGACTTGCCAAGCAGATTGAGCGCCGAGCGGTTGACCAGCGAAATTTCGCCGCCGGGATCGATGCCGATCACCCCGGCGCTGACCCCTGCCAGCATGGCTTCGGTGAAGCGCCGTCTAGTGTCGAGAGTCTCGTTGGTGGCGACCAGTTCGTCGCGCTGCTTCTTGATATGGCCGGTCATCAAATTGAAGGTGCGCGACAGGTTCTGCAGGTCGTTGGGCCCTTCGATCACCTCGACCTTGGCCGCAAGCTCGCCATGCGACACCCGGCGGGCGGCATCGAGGAGCCGGACAATGGGGGCCACCAGCCGGTCGGAATACCACAGACCCGCCCAGATCGCGGCGAGCAGGAAGATGAAGCCGACGACGCCATACATGAGGGCGAAAGTGAGTTGCACGCCGAGCCGGGTTGACATCAGGCGGTCGTATTCGATCTTGGCCTCGCGGGTTTTCTCCAACTGGTCGATAACCGACGGGTTGATGGCCCGGTAGACGTAAAGATACTCGCTGGGAAAGGTCTGCAGTTTGATCAGTGCCCGGACGACATTGCCGCCCGGCGCCGGCGGCATGACCACCAGGTCGCCGCCATCGGCCCGCTGCATGGCATCTTCGGCGGGCGGGCGGAACTCGACCTTGTTGTTGGCGGTGATCTGCACGTCGATGCGGTAAGCCTTGGGATCGAACACGAAGACACCGGCCAGGCCTCGCAGTGCCGCATGACGAGCCACCCGGCGGACGAAACCGGCTCGGTCACTGTCGAACATCGGTTTCTGCTGGGTGAGATCGGCGGAGATTGCCGCCACGTCGCCGCGAGTCGTCTCGGCCGTGTCGCGCAGATAAGCTTCGGCGACGTTCACGGCGGAATCGACGATGGCTCTGGTGCGCTCGGAAAACCAGGCATCGAGGCCGCGGTTGAGGGTGACCGAGGCGAACACCGCAACCAGGATCGCCGGCACCACGGCGATGGCGCTAAACAAGAGCACCAGGCGCAAATGCAAGCCGGCGCCGGCCGTGCCCTTGCGCTTCTCGGCCAAGAGCAGGGAAAGCTGGCCCAGCACCGTGAGCGCCATCAGCAGGATCACCGCGCCGTTGCCGATCAAGAGCAGCCGGACACTTTCCGGTGTCGGGGTGATCGGGGTCAGCCCGGTCATGATGGCGAAGGTGCCGACACCGCTGACCACGCCCATAACCACCAGCCCGAATCCGGCCCAGCCGGTCAGCCGGCGCAAACGCTCGGATAGGCGATTGTCGGATCGGTTCGGCATTCTACCCCGCAAGCCCCCTGTTGCACGAAATCAACAGCAAATGTGGCCGATTTGCGACAGTAGGCCGCGTGTCTTACAGGCTCCGGACGACGCGTACGTTGTGTTCGCGCAGTTTGACCCGGAGCGTATTGCGATTGATGCCGAGCAGATCGGCGGCGCGCAACTGGTTGCCGGAGGTGGCGGCCAGGGCGGCGCGCAGGACGGGCGGTTCGATTTCGGCCAGAATGCGCTCGTAGAGGCCGGCCGGCGGCAGGGCCATGCCGAAGCCGGCGAAATAGCGGGCGAGATAGTGCTCGGCGAATTCGGCGAGGTTCAAACCGTCCGTATCCGGAATATCGGCCCGGCCGGAGACCGGTGCGGCGGCGGCCAGCTCGCGGTCGACGGCGGCGGCCGAAATGGTATCGTCGATGTCGATGGCGACCAGCCGGCGCAGCAGGTTTTCGAGCTCCCGCACGTTGCCCGGCCAGCGGTAGAGCTTGAGCCGTTCGATCGCCTCGCCGTCGATCTCCTTGCGTGGCAGGCCCTCCTTGTGGGTGCGGCTGAGGAAGTGGCGCACCAGATCGGCAATATCCTCGGTGCGCTCGCGCAGCGGCGGCAAGCGCAGCGGCACGACGTTGAGGCGAAAGAACAGGTCCTCGCGGAACGTACCATGGGCGATGAGCTGGCGGAGGTCGCGGTGGGTGGCGGTGATGATCCGCACATTGGTCTTGATCGGCGCGCTGCCGCCGACGGTCGTATATTCGCCCTGCTGCAACACGCGCAATAGGCGGGTCTGTGCCTCGAGCGGCATGTCGCCGATCTCGTCGAGGAACAGGCTGCCGCCCTCGGCTTGCTCGAAACGGCCGGCGACCCTGGCCGCCGCCCCGGTGAAGGCGCCCTTCTCGTGGCCGAAGAGTTCCGATTCGATCAGCTCGCGCGGGATCGCCGCCATGTTGACGGCAACGAAGGGGCCCTTGCGGCGGCGGCCGTAGTCGTGCAGCGCCCGGGCCACCAGTTCCTTGCCGGTGCCCGATTCGCCGACGATCATCACCGTCAGGTCGGTCTGGGTCAGCCTGGCGATGATCCGGTAGATTTCCTGCATGGCGGGCGAGCGGCCGACGATCGGCAAATTGTCGGTGCCGGCATTGGCGTTGGCAGGGACGGCTGGCCGCATCGACTGTTCCAGGGCCCGGCCCACGGTCTGCACCAGCTGATTGAGGTCGAAAGGCTTGGGCAGATAGTCGTAGGCGCCGCGCTCGGCGGCGGTGATCGCCGTCATCATCGTATTCATGGCGCTCATCACGATCACCGGCAGATTGGGCCGGAGTTTCTTGATGCGTGGCAACACATCGAAGGCATTCTCGTCGGGCAGCACTACGTCGGTGACCACGGCATCACCCTGGCCTTCCGACACCCAGCGCCACAGGGCGGTCGCCGTGGCGGTCGAGCGCACGCTGTAGCCGGCGCGGCTCAGGGCCTGGGTGAGAACGGTGCGGATGGCGCTGTCGTCATCGGCGATCAGGACGGTCTTGACGCTCATGTGGCGATTTCTCCATGGACGCCGTCGGAGCCCCGCAGCATGGGGAGCAGCACTCGGAAGGTGGTGCCGCGGCCGCGGCCGACGCATTCGACGACGCCGCCATGGTCGCGCACGATCTTGGCGACCAGCGCCAGGCCAAGTCCCCGGCCGCTCGGCTTGGTGGTGACGAAGGGATCGAAGATGTTGGGGCGAAGTTCCTCGGGCACACCCGGCCCGGTATCGTGGATGCAGACTTCGAGAGGCAGCGTGATGCGCTCGCCCGAACCCGGCACGGTGAGCCGGACGCCGGGGCGAAAGGCGGTGGTGAAGACGATCTCGCCGGCTTCGCCGCCCGCCTCGATCGCCTCGCTGGCGTTCTTGGCGAGGTTGAGGAAGACCTGGGTCAGCTGATCCTTGTTGCCGAGCACCGGCGGCAGCGACGGATCGTAGTCCTCGCGCACCGTGATGGCCCGCGACATGCCGGCAAGGGTGAGCTGCTTTACCCGCTCCAGCACCACATGGATGTTGACCGGGGCGCGGTCGAGGGGGCGTTCGTCGGAGAAGACTTCCATCTGGTCGACGAGATCGCGGATGCGGTCGGTCTCCTCGCAGATGAGTCTGGCGAACGCTCTGTCTTCCTCGCCGAGGCCGGGTTCGAGCAGTTGTGCTGCGCCGCGAATGCCGGCCAGTGGGTTCTTGATCTCGTGAGCGAGCATCGCCGCCATGCCGGAGACCGAGCGCGCGGCCCCGCGCGAGGTGAGCTGGCGATCGATCTTGTGGGCCATCGAGCGCTCGAGCAGCATGACGATGACAAAGCGCGGATCGTCGCCCATCAGTGCCGTTTGCAGATCGACGATGCGCTCGCCGCCGAGCCGCGGAGTACCCACACCGACGGCGTATTCATTGACTACGCCGGCGGTACCACGGGCCTGGGCCACGGCGTTGAAGACGGGACTCGAGAACGGCACCACATCGCCCAGCCGTTGGCGCAGCAGCACCGCGCTGCCGGTCTGGAAGAAGTTCTCGGCCGCGGCATTGACAAGACAGATGCGATCCTCGGCATCGACGATGATCAACGGATTGGGCAGCGAGTCGACGACGGCGCGCGGCAACGGCGCGTCGGGCGTGACGGTTCTCTCGACGGCGGCCGCGCTCATCAGGCAGCCTCCCGTTCGGCGCAGGCGTCGTAAAGATCGGCAAGTCCCTGGGCCACGGCGTCGTTGCTGGAGGTGCGCAACAGCGTGTCGCGCCAGAGCTTCGCGGTATTGGCATCCAGCAGTCGGCGCTCGGCCAGCCGGTCGATGGTCCAGCCGACATGCTTGCGGGCCATGCGGTTGCCGTGTTCGGTGCCATAGTGCTCGACGATCGCCGCGTGGTGGCGACCGACAATGGCGCTTTCGGCGGCAAGCGTAGGTTCGGCGATGCCGCTGCCGGGATCGAGCCTCTCGGCGAGGACGCCCGGCCACCAGGGCCGCCCATAGGCGCTGCGCCCAACCATGACGCCGTCGGCGCCAGAGGCTTCCAACATGGCGCGGACATTTTCGGCGGTTGCACAGTCGCCATTGGCGATGAGCGGAATGGAGATCGCCTCACGCACCCGGCGAATCGCCGGCCAGTCGGCCTTGCCGCCATAGAACTGGCAGCGGGTGCGGCCGTGGACGGTGACTAGCGCCACGCCCGCTTGTTCGGCGCGGCGGGCAAGCTCGGGGGCGTTGAGGCTGCCGTGATCCCAGCCGAGCCGCATCTTCAAGGTGACCGGCACATTCACCGCTTCGACAGTGGCTTCGACCAGCGTCATGGCATGGTCGAGATCGCGCATCAGCGCCGAGCCCGACAGGCCGCCGGTCACCTGGCGGGCTGGGCACCCCATGTTGATGTCGATCACTTCGGCCCCGAGATCAGCGGCCAATCTGGCTCCTTCCGCCATCCAGCGCGGCTCGCGGCCGGCCAACTGAATGACGAAGGGATTGACGCGGCCCGCTCCAGTGGCGCGACGCACCATGTCGGGCCGTGCCCTGACCAGTTCCTCGCTCGCCACCATCTCGGAGACGACGAGTCCGGCACCATGGTGGTGGGCGGCGAGGCGAAACGGCTCGTCGGTCACCCCCGACATGGGCGCCAGGAACACGCGGTTGCGGGCCCTCACCTTCCCGATCTCTATGCCTGTTTTTTGAGCTGCCATCATGATTGTCTAATTAGGCGGCAGATTAGCCTTATGCTGCACTGCGTCAAGAGCCTTTCTTGCTCCACCCTTGCGAGGTTGCTACAGCACTTTCATGACGGTGGCTGCAGTAATTGTCGCGGGCGGATCGGGCCTGCGCGCCGGAGGCGAGACTCCAAAGCAGTACCAGACGATCGGCGGCAGGCCGGTGCTCTGGTGGACCCTCAAGGCTTTCGCCGAGCATCCCGGCATTGCCCGGGTCCAGACGGTGATCGGCGAGGGTCATGAAGCGATGTTCGCCGCCGCAACCGAGGGCCTCACGGTCGAGCCGGCGGTGACCGGCGGCGCCACCCGCCAAGACTCCTGCCGGGCCGGCCTCGAAGCGGTGGCCCGCCACCAGCCGGAGAAAGTGCTGATCCACGATGCCGCCCGCCCCTTCGCCTCGCGCGACTTGATCAGCCACGTCATTGCCTGGCTCGACCGCCACCGTGCCGTGGTGCCGGGGCTCCCCGTTGCCGAGACCCTGAAGCTCGCCCCCGGCGGCATTGTTACCGCCACGGTCGATCGCAGCGGCCTGTGGACGGCGCAGACGCCCCAGGGCTTTGGCTTCGAGGCGATCCTGACGGCCCATCGCGCCGCCCATGCGGCGGGAGTTACCAACCTCACCGATGACGCCGCCGTCGCCGAACGCCTGGGGATCGAGATCGCCATGATTCCGGGGCGAGTGGAAAATCGCAAGCTCACCACGGCCGAGGACATCGAGACGGCCGACCGCGCCATGATGGCCGCACGTCTCGATCATCTACCCGATATCCGCGTCGGCCAGGGGATCGATGTTCATCCCTTCGCCGAAGGAAACGGTGTCACGCTGTGCGGCGTCAGCATTCCTCACGACCGGAGTCTTGCCGGCCATTCCGATGCCGATGTCGCCATGCATGCGCTGACCGATGCGATATTCGGGGCCATCGGCGATGGCGACATCGGGGTGCATTTCCCACCGACCGATCGGCGCTGGAAGGGGGCGGCCTCGGCGATCTTTCTGGCCAAGGCCGTTGAACTCGTGCACCGGCGCAGCGGGCTCATCGCCAATGCCGACCTGACCATCCTGGCCGAGGCGCCGCGCATCGCGCCGCACATTGCGGCGATGAAGGCGGTGCTGGCACCTCTCCTCGGCATCGCCGCCGAGCGCATCGCCATCAAGGCAACAACCGCCGAGAAACTCGGCGCCATCGGCCGTGGCGAGGGCATCGTGGCCTTCGCCACCGCCATGGTGCGCTTGCCATGATGTTCGACCAGACGCTCCTCGCCAAGGCCGAGGCATTGCTTGCCGCCTGCCGGGCGCGGGGTCTCATCCTCGCCACGGCCGAAAGCTGCACCGGCGGGCTCGTTGCAGGCCTCGTCACCGCGATTGCCGGCGCCTCCGATGTGTTCGAGCGCGGCTACGTCACCTATTCCAATGCCGCCAAGATCGCCGAGATCGGCGTGCCGGAAGAAGCGATCGCCCGCCATGGCGCGGTGAGCGAGGAAGCCGCCCGGGCCATGGCCGAGGGCACGCTCGCCGCCTGCCCCGCCGATCTGGCGCTCGCCGTCACCGGCATCGCCGGGCCTTCCGGGGGAACGGCGGAAAAGCCGGTGGGCCTTGTCCACATTGCGGCGGCGCGGCGCGGGCACCGCACTTTGCATCGAAGGCTGAAGCTAGGTGCTCTGCCGCGCGAGACGATCAGGCTCGCTGCAGTATCAGCGGTTCTCGAACTCGGACTGGCTCAGGCGGTAACGCCGGAATAGAGCTTGCGGGCCCGCTCTTCGAAGGACGACATGATGCGTCGCACCATCATGTCGAACATTCCGGACAGAAGGAACTGCAGGGCCCGGCTTTTCAATGTGTAGTCGACGGTGAAATGGATGTCGCAGCCGCCCTGGGGGGCAGGTGCTATGCGCCATTCCACATTGAGTGACTTGACCGGGCCTTCGCTGGCGGTCGAATTCACGGTGCGAGCGGCGGGATCGACGATCACCCGGCTTACCAGGGTCTCGCTGATGCCGAGCTTCTTGTAGGTAAACACCAGTTCCGCCTCAAAATTCGTGCGGCCATCGGCCAAGGGCTCGATGCCGCGCACCGTGGACTTGCGCACCAGCGGCAGGAACTCGCGGTAATTTGCCACGTCGCTGGCGATGGCGAAGACTTGATCGGCGGTGAAAGGGACATGCCGCGCCACGGAGAACTTCGACATTGCTCAGTGTCCGGACTTCCGCGCCCTGGCGGCGCGCAGCCGGGCGAAATCGTCGCCGGCGTGATGCGAAGAACGGGTGAGCGGGCTCGCTGCCACCATGAGAAAGCCCTTGGCGTAGGCAATCGTCTCGTAGCCCTTGAATTCCTCAGGCGTCACGAAGCGGTCGATGGCGGCATGCTTGCGGCTGGGCTGCAGATACTGGCCGATGGTGATGAAATCGATGTCGGCCGTGCGCATGTCGTCCATCACCTGCATCACCTGCTCGCGGGTTTCGCCCAGGCCCACCATGATGCCGGACTTGGTGAACATGGCGGGGTCGAGTTCCTTGACCCGCTGCAGAAGCCGCAGCGAATGGAAATAGCGCGCGCCCGGCCTTATCCGCAGATAGAGCGACGGCACGGTTTCGAGATTGTGGTTGAAGACGTCGGGCCGCGCTTCGACGACGATCTCCAGGGCCCCGTCTTTCTTGAGGAAGTCGGGGGTCAGCACCTCGATGGTGGTGGTTGGGGACGTTTGGCGGATCGCCCGGATGGTCCGGGCGAAGTGCATCGCACCGCCATCGTCGAGATCGTCCCGGTCGACCGAGGTGATGACGGCGTGAGCGAGCCCCATGCGAGCCACCGCATCGGCCACCCGCTCGGGTTCGCTTGCCGAAAGGGCTTCGGGCAGGCCGGTTTTCACGTTGCAGAAGGCACAGGCCCTGGTGCAGGTATCGCCCATGATCATGAAGGTCGCGTGCTTCTTCGACCAGCATTCGCCGATATTGGGGCAACCCGCCTCCTGGCAGACGGTAACGAGCTTGTTGTCCTCGACGATCTTGCGGGTTTCGGCATAAGCGGGAGAGCCCGGGGCCTTGACCCTGATCCACTCGGGCTTGCGCAGCATCGGCATGTCGGGCCGATGGGCCTTCTCCGGATGGCGCGGGCGCTCCTTGTCGATGACGGTGACCACGGGCAAATCAGGCCTTCTGCCGGTTGAAGAGACGATAGAG
Organism: Hyphomicrobiales bacterium; assembly: GCA_016185245.1. GTDB lineage: Bacteria > Pseudomonadota > Alphaproteobacteria > Rhizobiales > Aestuariivirgaceae > Aestuariivirga. Next base: position 24,601 of record JACPNZ010000041.1, read on the forward strand.
ATAGATCAGCAGGCAGGCGCCGGCCACCGCGATGACCAGGCTGCGGATCAATCCGCCGCCCGGCCACAAGCCAAGGGTCCGGATGATGGCGTTGCCGACCACCGATCCGGCAATGCCGAGCACCACGTTCATCGTGAGGCTGGTATCGAACTTCATCACCTTCTCGGCGATCCATCCGGCCAGGCCGCCGATGACGATCTGAGCAATCAGATTAAAGATGAACATCGCTTGTCCCTCAGGCCCCCCGTCCCCTGATGGCCCGCACCACCCAGATGAGGATCACGGCACCGGCCACCGAGACGATAAGGTTGCTCCAGAACCAGCCAGGCATCATTTCGCCGACGCGTATGTCGAACAGGCGGGTCAAGCGCTCGCCGATGAATGAGCCGATGATGCCGACGATGATGTTCTTGATGAGACCCATGTCGGACTTGGTGATCTTCTCGGCAATCCAGCCGGCCAGACCGCCGATAACGATGATCCAGACGAAACTCACGCCGCCGCCGAAATCCATGAGGTTCTGCATGTTGCCGTCCTCGAAGGGTTAGACCACCAGCCGGGCGATGATCACCACGATCACCGCGCCGATCGCCGCGGTGAGCGTGTCGCGCACATATTCATTGTCGATCCCCAGCCTTATGCCGAGCCGGTTCAGAATGTAGCTGCCGACGAAGGAGCCGAGCACGCCGCTCACCAGATACTGGATGATGCCGTTGCCGCCCACCACCAGGCTGGCGATCCAGCCGGCGATCAGTCCCATCACCAGGGCAATGGCGATATTGCGTCCGTCCATGGGAGCCCCCTCAGTCAGGTGAAGCGTCTCGGCCCAGATATGGCGCAGAGGGGTGGCCGTATCAAGGAAATTCCGGAAGCCTACTTGCTCCAGAATTTCAAGGTCTTGTCCTGTTGTTCCGGAGTCTGCTTGAGCTCCGGCACGGGAGTTGCGGCTATGAAGATGCCACCCACCACCAGGGTCAGAATCAGTGGTTTGACCAGACCGCCGACAAGAGCGCCCGACAGAATGCCGCCGACACTCTTGCCGCCGCCCCGCCACAGGGCGACGATGACGGCGCCGAAGACCGCGAGCACGATATCCAGCCGGTCAAAGGTGTCAACGAACTGGGACAACTGGTCCATGGCACGATCATGAACCGGGATCGTTAAGGCTTCCTACATGTGAATGACGCGGCCATAGGCATCGAGGACGCTCTCGTGCATCATCTCCGAGAGGGTGGGATGCGGGAAGACCGTGTGCATCAGCTCCTCTTCGGTGGTCTCCAGTCCCATGGCAATGACGAAGCCCTGGATCAGCTCGGTCACCTCGGCTCCCACCATATGGGCGCCGACGAGCCTGCCGGTCTTGGCATCGAAGATCGTTTTGATCAGGCCCTGGTCCTCGCCCAAGGCAATGGCCTTGCCATTGCCGAGGAAAGGAAAGCGGCCGATCCGTACTTCGCGCCCGGCCGCCTTGGCCCTCGCCTCGGTGAGACCGACGCTTGCCACCTGCGGGTGGCAATAGGTGCAGCCGGGGATGTGCTCCTTGTTCATCGGATGAGCATCGAGGCCCTTGATCTTTTCCACACAGATGACGCCCTCGTGCTCGGCCTTGTGGGCGAGCATGGGAGGGCCGGCGACATCGCCGATGGCGTAAATGCCGGGAACATTGGTGCGGGCGAAGCCATCGGTGAGGATGCAGCCCTTCTCGGTCTTGACCCCCAGAGCCTCGAGGCCAAGGTTCTCGATATTGCCCTGGACACCGACCGCCGAGATGACGCGGTCGACTGTGATCGTTTCGGTCTTGCCACCCTGTTCGATCGTCGCGGTGACGTTGTCGGCGCCCTTCTGGAGCTTCGTGACCTTGGCGCCCGTCCTGATCTTGAGGCCCTGCTTTTCCAGCTGCCTCTGGGCGATCCTGGCGATCTCGGCATCCTCCACCGGCATGATCTGGTCGACGATCGAGGCGAACTCGATGCCGATGGCGCCGGAGCCCACAACCAGCAGCGATTTCGGCATGGCCGGCGGCACCATCGCCTCGAAATAAGTCCAGATGAGCTTGCCGTCGGGCTCGAGGCCGGGGAGCACCCGGGGGCGGGCGCCGGTGGCAATGATCACATGCTTTGCCGTGTAGGCGCCGGGGCCCATGGTCCCCTTGGGCTCGGGATGCTGGGGCAGCATCGGCGATTTGAGCGGCTTCGATACGACGACCGTGCCGGGCTTCGACAGCGTCGCCTCACCCCAGATGATAGTGACCTTGTTCTTCTTGAGGAGGCCGTTGACCCCCATGTTGAGCCGGCCCGAGACACCGCGCGAGCGCTGCACCACGGCGGCTGCATCGAAAGACACATTGTCGGCCTTGAGGCCGTAGTTCGACGCATGCTTCATGTAGTGGTAGATTTCGGCCGAGCGTAAGAGCGCCTTGGTGGGGATGCAGCCCCAGTTGAGGCAAATGCCGCCCAGATGCTCGCGCTCGACGATCCCTACCTTGAAGCCCAGTTGTGCCGCCCTGATCGCCGTCACATAGCCGCCGGGGCCGGAGCCGATGATCAGGATGTCGAATTGCGTGTCGGACATGGGGTCGCTCCTTCGTCGCGGCGAATGGGGAGTGGCGAATGGCGAGTGGGGTTCCCCAATTCGCCATTCGCTATTCGCCCAATATCTTCCTTACCACCGGCACCAGTGCCTTGCCGATGGCGCGGGTACTGGCGACGTCGAGATGGCCGCCGTCGATTGGATCGGTCTTGGCCACCTTGTTGGTGTCGTAGAACTGCACACCCATTGCCTTGGCAAGCCTTGCATAGTGCTGCGGCAGCTTCTTCGATTCAGCGATGGCGTGTTCCCACAGGTCGCTGAACCACGGGTCCCTCGTCTTGCAAATGGCGGGCGGCGCCATGATCAGGATCTTCGGCACCTGGTAGGTCGGCATGTAGGGGAATTTCTGCACGATCTCGATCAAGCGCCCCATGCCCAGTTCGGCATCGAAGGCGCGGCAGCGGCCGGCGAATTTCAGATCGTTGGTGCCCAGCATGACGATGACGAGATCGAGCGGCTGATGGGTCTCGAGCACCATGGGGAGTGCCCGCGCCCCATTGAGCTCCGAGCCGTCGGTTAGATCGTCATAGGCGGTGGTGCGGCCGTTGGTACCTTCTTCGATAACGCGGAACCCCTGCCCCAACCCCGCCGTCAGCACATTCGGCCAGCGGACATCGAACGGATGCCGGTCGAAGGCGTTGGGCACAAAACCCCAGGTCAACGAGTCACCGAATGCGAGGATGGTTTTGTTCATGTCAGTGTCTTTCATGTGCGTTGCGAGGATTAGTTACGGCCATGTCGTCAAATACCACCCTACCGCGTTAGGGATAAGCTGCAGAACAAATCCCAGTATCAAGAAAATTAGGCCGACAAACCCCATTTTCCTATACAACCTTTCCCTCTGCGCTTGTGCATGATCTGTCTCCTCTAACAAGAGATATGAGGCACCACCCCGAGGCATCATTTCTGGCAAGCCAAACTTAAAAAGCAATATTGCACCAACAATGTCGCCAGTGACTCCAAGAGTCTGCAGTGCGTAGGAATACGAAGGTGACATGTGCTACACCAGCATCAGTCCCGGTTCTTCGATGTAAGCCTTGAAGGCATTGATGAGTTCAGCGCCCAAGGCGCCGTCGACGCAGCGGTGGTCGGTGGAGAGGGTGACACTCATCTGCTGCTCGATGACGATTTCCTGGCCACGTACCACCGGGCGGCGCTCGCCCATGCCGACGGCGAGGATCGAGGCGTGCGGCGGATTGATGACGGCGGCGAAATTCCTGATCTGCATCATGCCGAGGTTGGAGACCGCGGTCGAGCCGCCGGTATATTCCTCGGGCTTCAATTTGCGCACCCTGGCGCGGGCCGCATAGTCCTTCATCTCGGTTGATATCTGGGCCAGGCCCTTGGTCTCGACCTTGCGGACTACGGGCGTGATGAGGCCGCCGGGGATCGACACGGCAACGCCTACGTCGGCATATTTGTGCTTAACCATCGCCGTATCGGTCCACGAGACATTGGCTTCCGGCACCTTGATCAGGGCCATGCCCAGGGCCTTGATAATGAAGTCGTTGACCGAGACCTTCCACAGGGCCTTGCCGTCCTTGTCCTTGGGCGCCTGCAAATTGAGGCGCTCGCGCAGATCGAGGAGCTTCTCCAGGACTATGTCGACGGTCAGATAGAAATGCGGAATGGTCTGCTTCGATTCCATCAGCCGGCGGGCGATCACCTTGCGCATGGTGTCGTGCGGCACGAGATCATAGGACCCGGGTTCGAAGAGTTTTAGCACCGCGTCGTCTGACGGCCCCCCTCCGGCGCTGCGCGCCACCTCCCCCACCTTCGGGGGAGAGGATGTTAGCGCGAGCGGCTTGGCGGTCTCCACATCCTTGAGAACGATGCGGCCATGGGGGCCGGAGCCCTTGAGGGCGGCGAGATCGAGGCCCTTTTCCTTGGCCACGCGGCGGGCGAGAGGGGAGGCGAAGAGGCGCGCGCCGTTCCCCCCTCCGGCTCCGCTGCGCGGAGCCACCTCCCCCGCCTTCGGGGGGGAGGATGACGTGGGTGCAGCACTTCCCTTATCCTCCCCCTTCACGGGGGAGGTGGCGCGAAGCGCCGGAGGGGGAACTGCCTTGATATCCGCTGCCGTCTCGCCTTCGCCGAGAATGACAGCGATGGGCGTGTTGACGGCCACGTCGTCGGTGCCGTCGGCCACCAGAATTTTTCCCAGCGTGCCCTCGTCGACCGCTTCAACTTCCATGGTCGCCTTATCGGTCTCGATCTCGGCCAGGATGTCGCCGGATTTGACCTTGTCGCCTTCCTTCTTGAGCCACTTGGCGAGCTTGCCCTTCTCCATGGTGGGAGAGAGAGCGGGCATCAGGATGTTGACGGGCATGGGCGAGTCCCTTGCGTGATTACGACGTCTTGCCGATGGCCGAAAGCTGGCCGGCGATCTTGCCGAGGTCTTCGTTGAGCTGCTTGCGGATGGCAGCGAAATTCTCCGCCGCCTTGCCGTGGCCCATCTCTTCGCAGGAAGCCGCCACCTGCTGGGCCATGGCGGCCAGCACATGGCCCCAGACCTCGGGCTTGCCGAAGGCCATGGCGTTGAGCGACAGGCTCAGGCCCCCGTTGGTGATCCAGGCCCTCGCCACCTCGCCGGCCTTGGGGTCGTGGAACACCTCATGCGGCGGCTGCAATTGGTGCGGATGGGTCTCGTGGCTGTGGTCGTGGTGGTGATGGCCGCGATCGTGGTCAGACATAGAGCACTCCCTTGGCGGCCGCCACGACTTCGTCGGCGTTGGGCAGCGCCAGCTTCTCGAGATTGGCGGCATAGGGCATGGGAACGTCCTTGCCGGCGACGCGGGCAACGGGTGCGTCGAGCCAGTCGAAAGCGTGGGTCATCACCTGGGCGGCGATCTCCGAAGTGACGGAGAATTGCGGGAAACCCTCCTCGACCGCCACGCAGCGGTTGGTCTTCTTCACGCTCTCCACCACCGTGGCGATATCCATGGGGCGGATGGTGCGGAGATCGATCACTTCGGCTTCGATCCCTTCGGCGGCGAGTTTTTCGGCCGCGGCGAGCGCATAGGTCATGCCGATGCCGAAGGCGACGATGGTCACATCCTTGCCGGCGCGGGCCACCCGCGCCTTGCCGATCGGCACCACCCAGTCGTCGAGCTTCGGCACCTCGAAGCTCTTGCCGTAGAGGATTTCGTTCTCGAGGAAGATAACCGGATTGGGATCGCGGATCGCCGCCTTCATCAGGCCCTTCGCGTCGGCCGCCGAATAGGGCATCACCACCTTGAGGCCGGGAATTTGCGCATACCAGGCGGCATAGTCCTGGCTGTGCTGGGCGGCGACGCGGGCGGCCGCCCCATTGGGTCCGCGGAAGACGATGGGGCAGCCCATCTGGCCGCCCGACATGTAGAGCGTCTTGGCGGCCGAGTTGATAATGTGGTCCATCGCCTGCATGGCGAAGTTGAAGGTCATGAACTCGACGATGGGTCGGAGCCCGCCGAAGGCCGCTCCGACCGCGATGCCGGTAAAGCCATGCTCGGTGATCGGCGTGTCGACCACCCGCTCGGGGCCAAACTCGTCGAGCATGCCTTGCGAGATCTTGTAGGCGCCCTGGTACTGGCCGACCTCCTCGCCCATCAGGAAGACGTCCTTGTCGCGGCGCATCTCTTCCACCATGGCCTCGCGGATCGCCTCGCGCACCGTCATCGACACCATCTCGGTGCCGGCGGGGATTTCGGGGTCGGTGGGAGTTGGACCCCCTCCGGCTCCGCTGCGCGAAGCCACCTCCCCCGCAAGGGGGGAGGATAGAGGAGGCGCCCCGCTTTTTTCCTCCCCCTTCACGGGGGAGGTGGCGCGCAGCGCTGGAGGGGATAGCGCATCGGCCTCGCCGATCACCGCGATCGGCGTGTTGACCTTCACGTTCTCGGTGCCTTCGGGGATGAGGATCGCGGTCAATGGGCCCTCGTCGACGGCTTCCACTTCCATGGTCGCCTTGTCGGTCTCGATCTCGGCGATGACGTCGCCGGACTTTACCGGGTCGCCGACTTTCTTGAGCCACTTGGCGATCTTGCCTTCTTCCATGGTCGGAGAAAGCGCCGGCATGAGGATGTTGGGCATCGGTTGTCTCCCGTCCTCAGGCCGTCACGTAGATATCGGTCCACAGCTCCGAGACATCGGGCTCCGGGTCGCCTTGGGCGAATTCGGCGGCCTCGGTGACGATCACCCGGATTTCGGCGTCGATCTTCTTGAGGTCGTCCTCACTGGCGATGTTGCCCTTGATGATGCGGGCCTTCACCTGCTCGATCGGATCGTGCTCCTCGCGCATCTTCTGGACCTCTTCCTTGGCCCGGTACTTGGCCGGGTCCGACATGGAATGGCCGCGATAGCGGTAGGTCATCATCTCGAGGATATAGGGGCCCTCGCCGGTGCGGCAGTGCTCGACGGCGCGATCGCCTGCCTCCTTGACGGCGTGGACATCCATGCCGTCGACCTGTTCGAAGGGAATGCCGAAGGCGCCGCCGCGGGCGCCCAGCTGGTCGGCCATGGCGGTCGAGCGCGGGGCGGCGGTGCCCATCGCGTAGCGGTTATTCTCGATCACGAAGACCACCGGCAGCTTCCAGATCGAGGCCATGTTGAAGGTCTCGTAGACCTGACCCTGGTTGGCCGCACCATCGCCGAAATAGGTGAAGGAGACGCGGCCGTTGTTCTTGTACTTGTCGGCAAAGGCGAGCCCTGCCCCCAGCGGCACCTGGGCGCCGACGATGCCATGGCCGCCGAAGAACTGCTTCTCCCGGCTGAACATGTGCATGGAGCCGCCCTTGCCCTTGGAATAGCCGCCACGCCGGCCGGTGAGCTCAGCCATCACCCCCTTGGGGTCCATGCCGCTCGCCAGCATGTGGCCATGGTCGCGGTAGGAGGTGATGACCTGGTCACCCTCCTCCTGGGCCATCTGCAGGCCGACCACTACGGCTTCCTGGCCGATATAGAGATGGCAGAAGCCGCCGATGAAGCCCATGCCGTAGAGCTGGCCCGCCTTCTCCTCGAAGCGCCGGATCAGCAGCATGTCGCTATAGGCCTGGATTTCCTCTTCCGGGGTAAAGCCGCTGTTTTTCAACTCGGACTTGTCGCGGGTCCCGGCCTTACGCGCCATGTAGGCTGACTTGACCACCATGGACATCCCTCCCTGGTCCTGCCACGGAGGTTTTTCATAGCACTAGAACCTTGAGAATGCTCGCCGATTCGGCGATTAACCGGATTATGGTTGAACGGCCGGATTTCCTTGGGGAATCTGCCCGTCACGCAACACCACAAATTCATTGGGGGCGGCCATTTCAAGTTGCGCCCGGGCGAGCTCATCGAGCATGTCGGGATCGATGCTGTCGGGGCGCACCAGCGACACCCGGTGCTCGATCTTCTTGCGCCGGTCCTCGATCACCGCGTAACGGTCGGCGAGACCTTGGGCCTGGGCGGCAAGTCTGTCGCGATAGGGAAGCCCACGCTCACCGTAGTAGGCATGCCAGGCGAAGTAGCCGAGCAACGCCAGGCAGACAAAGGTGACGACGGCATCGAAACGGCGCTGGCGCATGGCGGAGCCTTTGGAAAGTAGCCAGCATTCGACGGAGTCGGTTAACAATTTATGACAAATTTGCGCTATTGAGCCCTTGATCTTTGCGCCGGTCGAGCCGATGTAACACTCGGAGTTACCGTTATGCTGTCGAGCAGCCGATTCATCGTCGCCGTCCACGCCCTGAGCGTTCTTGCCCGCTCCGCCGGCAGGGGTCCCGTGTGCTCGACGGCGGTGGCCGACAGCGTGCACACCAATCCGGTGGTGATCCGCCGTCTGATGACCGAACTTGAGCGGGCCCGGCTGGTGCGGTCGGTCGCCGGCCGTTCCGGCGGCTTCGAGCTCGACCGGCCGGCCGATGCAATCACACTGGCCGACGTCTACCGGGCGGTCGAGGACGAGACCGTGTTTCGCATGCACAAGACCGATCCCCATGCCAAATGTCCGGTGGCGGCCCAGATCTGCAGGATCCTGAACGGGCCCCTGCGGGCCGCCGAGGGGGCACTCGCTTCTTCCTTGGCGCAAACCACCCTGCGCGATGTGGCCGCGGCCATCGTCTGAGGCCTGACGGCGGGCAGTTCGCGGGCCCTTCTGGCGTGTGCTGTCTACGCGACCTCGTGCTACCTCGCCGGGCTCGGCGACGCCGCCGGGGAACAGGTTCCAAAGAAGATCGGTGACACCTCCTGTGCACTGGGTAATGCGGTTCGTGCCTTCTTTCCGGTTGCAAAACTACCGGGCGCGATCAGTGCCAGCGCCCGCCGAACAGCCGGCCGAACCTCGGCAGTATCACCGGCGCGGCGATAAGGGCGAGGGCGCCGATCGCCCAGAAAACAACAATCGCCGGCTTCACGACTATTCGCAGCAAGGCGATGGCCTGTCCCAGAAGGCCGCTAACGTCGAGATTGCCGACTACGCCGCCGACTTCCTTGCCGATTCCGGTCACAGTTGAGAGACCCTTCCCTGCGTCAACCAGGAGGCCGGCACTGGCCACAACCCAGCCGAGGACCGGATCGGCCAGCGCGTAACCGATCCAGGCGACCAGCGACCACGCCGCAAGACCGACGATCACGACGATCCAAGAGATCGGCCGCAACATGCGCGGCGGCCGGTCGCCGCCCAACGGATTGCCTGGCCACCGGCCAGAAATTCGTCCTCGCCGTGACTTCCGCGAGACCCGCGGCCATAACGCCTATGTCCACCCATGTCTGTCTCCCTCATCCGATTTGGGCGCGATCCCGAACGGATCCCGCGTTACCATTGTAATTTGCCATTCTCACCGCCAGCGCTCGGCATGAGCGACATGGGACTTGCACGGGCATTGCTTTCGAGCTCGCCATGTCGCTGCCGCTATCGCCTCAATTCGCCTTCGGCCTCGCGCAGGCGCTGATCCTCGATCTGGATCGTCACATGCGTCAGCCCGAAGCTGACCCTCATCGCCTCACTGGCGCTGAGAAGTGTCGCCCGCGCCTCGGCCATGTCGGCCACGACAAGATGGCAGCTCATGGCGTCGACACCTGAAGTGATGGTCCAGACGTGCAGATCGTGGACGGCGGTTACGCCGGGGATGTCCCGCAGCCCGCGTTCCAGCAGCACCAGGTCGACCTCGGGTGGCGTACCCTCCATCAGGATGTGGATCGCCTGTTTGAGCAATATCCAGGTGCGCGGAACGATGAAAAGGCCGATTCCGGCGCCGATGATCGGATCGACCAGCGTCCAGCCGGTAAGCATGACGATAGCCGCGGCGGCAATGACGCCGAGGGAGCCGAGCATATCGCTGAGGACTTCAAAATAGGCACCTTTCACATTGAGGCTTTCCGACGACCCGGCGGAAAGGAGCTTCATGCTGATCAGATTGACCGCGAGGCCGACCACCGCCACCGCCAGCATCGGAGCGCCCAAGATTTCCGGCGGGTTCAGGAAGCGCCGGTAGGCCTCGTAGAATATATAGACCGTGAGCAACAGCAGAACGACGGCATTGGTCAGCGCCGACAACACCTCCATGCGGACATAGCCATAGGTCTTCTGCGGTGTCGCGGGGCGTTCGGCGAAACGGATGGCGATCAGCGCCAGCACCAAGCCGCCGGCGTCGGTCAGCATGTGCGCCGCGTCCGCAAGAAGCGCGAGGCTCCCGGTGACGAGGCCACCAACCACCTCGACCGCCATGAACGTCGTGGTGAGAGCCAACGCCCCCACCAGCCTGCTCTTGTGCCGCCCGGCGGCGGTTCCGGGCGGCGCTGCCGTCCCATGTGAATGCCCAGCGCCCATGATTAATCCCTCATTGTCATCGAAGGGCGCAGCACCGCAAAGGCTTACCCCTATCGTGGAATAGCCTTCGTCAGTCGAATAGCCGCCCGAGGAATGATCCGTGCCTACGGCTTTGACCGTGGCCGCCGCCATGTCCCGAACCATGACCGCCAGAGTAGCGACCCTGGGACGGATAAGGCTGCTCCTGCTGCGGCGCGGGTTGTGGCGCATTGGCTTGCGCCGGCGCGGATCGAGCCTCTTCGCTGGCGCTGCGCTCGATGATCTTGTCGAGTTCGCCGCGATCCAGCCAAACGCCGCGGCACTTGGGACAATAGTCGATCTCGATGCCCTGGCGTTCGCTCATGACCAGATCAACTTTGCAGGCAGGGCAAAGAAGCCCATGACCTTTGTTCTCGGCGACGGCATTTGCGGTTTCTACCATTTCTCTCTCTCCTAGTTCCGAAGCGAAGCCGCGACCCAGAGGGGCTGCGAGGTACCTATATGGGTTCTCTAGCCACTAGAGATTCAAGGGGGTAACAATCTAAATTTTTTGCAAGGTCTGCGCGGAACGCCCAGACCATGGGAACTTGTGCGACGGAACCCTCATCATCCGCACTCGTGCAAGGCTGTCTCCAGTTCTTCAGAATTAAAAGCGGAAGACAATGCGACGGCAATCGTCCGAGGCCCGCTGACAGGCAGTCGTCGTCCTCGCCGCAGGCCCGCCTCGGGGTGGCTACACACAGGTTGCAGCTCATATGCTTGAGTATCGGATTGTCCCCAAAGTGTTAGCCACTTTTGGGTCCGAGGCTCACATCTAGGCTACAAGGCCGCCAGGAAGAAGCGCTTGACCGCGCCCGGCTTGGTCATCACCGGGGTCTGCTTGTTGTCGGTCAGCTTTTCGACCCGGCTGGTCAGTTCCTCGTCGAGTTCGGAAATCGACAGTTTGCCGTCGCTGCCGTAGGCGGCAGGATCGGCCAGGATCGAAAGCAGTGCGGCGGTGAAGGCGCCATGGCCCCACTGGCTGCTTTCATAAGACACTTCGCGGCCGGTCGAAGAGGCGAACATCACCAGATTGGCTCCGTCGCTCAAGCTGTTGGCAAGCCCCGACATGTCGACCATGCTGGTGTTGCCCTGGATGCCGTTGCCCGAATAGCAGGCATCCATGAACAGGATCACCTTGCCAGGAATGCGGGCCAGGCCCTTGCGGATGATGTCGCCGTCGATGGCGGTCGCGGCCAGCATGTCGGGTGCGAGATCGACACCGGTCGGCAGGAAATAGAAATCCTGGGCGGCGTCGGTGTAGCCGTGGCCGGCCATGAACACGATCACATTGTCGTCGGGGGTCGATTTCTTGCGAAGCCGGGCCAGCTCCACCTGGATCGCCAAGGCGGTTGCCTCAGCGTCTACCAGCAGCTTCACATCGACCTCGTCGTAATAGACGCCTTGCTGCTTCTTGAGCGCTGCAGCAAAATCCTCCGCATCCTTGGCGGGAAAGCCGAGCTTCAGGTCCTTGTTCTGGTAATTGCTAACGCCGACCAGGAGCGCGAAGAGCCGGGGCTTTTTCTGGGCGATACTTGCTCCCTTCCACTTGATCGGCATGGAGACCGGAACGCCAGCCTGATCGCCGATGAAGGCGACGAGGGTCACATCGCTATCGCGCGGCGGCACGTTGAGTGCCAGCGTTTTCGCATCGCTCGTATCATCGACGGCTACGGCGGCGCGGCTGGTGACAGGGCGGCCGTCGATCAGCACCTCGACCCGGGTGATCGGCCGGCCTGACGGCGAGCGCAGCCGGTAATGCAGGACAATGTCGGACTTGTCGGTCTCGATCACCAGACTGTCTTCGGCAAATTCGACGATCCCGGGGAGCAGGCCGCGGATGCCGGTGTCGCCCTCCTTCGGCGGCTCGCTGGCGCTGCTACTCTGACCCGCTTCCTGCAGCTTCTCGCTCACCAGGTTATTGGCGGTTTCGATGGCCGAGGCCTCGTCGTGGAGCTTCAGCACCAGCTGTACAATGTCGGGCCGGTAGAACTGCTTGCGAAACCGCGATACCGGGAAGAAGTCCGGCACATCGTCCCAGCTCTTGCCGTTGAAGTGCCAGCCGATCAGGTCCTCGCCGCCGGCCGAGGCGGCATAGTAGCCGGTGGGCGTCCAGGCGATCCATTTGTTGTGGTCGCCGGTGTTGACGAAAAAGCCGAGAAGCTCAGCCCCGTCCGACATGCGATACCAGCGGATGGTGCCGTCGCCGAGCGCTGCGAGCGCGATCTGGCCATCGACCGAGAGCGATACGCCCCAGACGAAAGACTGCACATAGTCGCGCCAGACTTGGCGGCCGTCGGCGCCGTAGCGGGTGAGCGACCAGTCGGTGCCGAGCAGGAAACTCTGCTTGTCGGGGGCGATCGCCAGGCTGCGCGACAGTTCGGCGGTTCCCATCGGCAGCACCTGGCCGTCGACGGTGGGCTGATACTCGTTGGTCCAATGTTCGACCGGCAGGGTGTTGACGGTGGGCTCAACGAACCCCGCCGGCACCTGCGGGCTCGGCGCGAAGGTCAGATGGCTGGCATCGAACAGCCAGGGATCGACCGACCCCATCTTCAGGCCGAACCACACCTTGGTCGCATCGGCGGAATTAAAGAAGCGCCCGCCGTACTTGTTGCGCATGTCGGCGGTGATCTGGTTGCGCACCATGCGCAGGCTGCCGCCGCTATCGAAGATGCCGAAGGACGGATCGAAGGCGACATAGGCGACGGAACCGTCGGGCAGCACCTTGATGTCGTTGATGCCGCCGGCGGGGCCGCGCTCGCGGTCGACCAGGCGACGGGTCTGGCCATCGTTCCAGGCGATGATCGGATAGGACCAGTTGGCATCGGTATAGCCGCCGGCGAAGTACAGGGTCTTGCCGTCGGGACTCCAGGCGACGGCGCGCAAATCCGTGTTGTTGAATTCAGTGGTGTCAATCTTGACCAGCGGCGCGAGTGTCTTCGCCGACAGGATGTCGAGCCCGACGCGGTAGATCTGGCCGACCGCCAGGCGTTCGCCGTCGGGCGAAAACGCCACCCCGCGCGGCGATGGCCCGCCGGGTACCATAACTTTCGCCAGCCGGCGCATGGCGGGATCGTAGAGGCGCACATAGCCATCGTCGGAACTGGCGGCGAGCGATCCGTCGGGTGCGAAATCGACATCGAAGGCACTGTCGGCATAGTCGGTGTCATAGGCGGGCTTCGCCTCGAACGGCGCCGTCCAGACGCGAATTCCCGCCGCCCCGGCCAGTGCCGCGGCGAGCCTGGTGCCATCGCGGGAAAACTTGAGGTCGTAGATGACGCTCGGCACCGGCCCCAGGCGGCGGAGCAGTTTGCCGTTGGTGGCATCGAACAGATAGACATAGTGGCCAGCATAGGTCGAATAGTAATTCCGCCAGTAATAGGCATCCCAGCCGCCCGCCGCGATCAGCTTGCCGTCGGGCGACAGAGCCACCGAATAAAGCCTGCCTTCGCTGGCCGAGCCCACCGGCACGCGCAAGGTGCGCAGGAGCCGGCCGTCGTCGGTCGACCACAGGCGGATGGTCTTGTCGTCGGAGGCGGTGACCATCAGCTTGCCGTCGGCGCTGAGACTCAGATGCCAGATGCCGGCGGTGTGCATGCCGGTCTCGAATCGGAGCTGCGGATCGGGAAGCGGCTGCAGTTCGGCCCGCGCCGGCAGTGCCGCCGCCAGGAGCAGCGTGATCGCCAAAAATACATTGGCTAGCCGGGGCATCGGAGGACCATAGGCATTGGCATCGGTTGCCGCCCGAGCTTAGTCGGCACCCGGGCAATTGCAAGTTACCGCTTGCGGCGATCAGGTCTTGACCACGCGGTCAAGTGCCAAGAGCCGGGTGAGCAGTCCCTCGAGCTGATCGAGCGGCACCATGTTGGGACCGTCGGAGGGCGCATGGTCGGGATCCTCATGGGTTTCGATGAAGACGCCGGCCACGCCCACCGCCACGGCGGCCCGGGCCAGCACCGGCACCATGCGGCGGTCACCACCCGAGGCCGTACCCTGACCGCCCGGCTGCTGCACCGAATGGGTGGCATCGAAAATGACCGGCGCGCCCATCTCGGCCATGATCGGCAGGGCGCGCATGTCGGAAACCAGCGTGTTGTAGCCGAAGGACGCGCCGCGCTCGGTCAACAGCACATTGGGATTGCCGCTGTCGACGATCTTGGCCAGCACGTTTTGCATGTCCCACGGCGCCAGGAACTGGCCTTTCTTGACATTAACCACCCGGCCGGTCGCCGCGGCAGCGACCAGGAGATCGGTCTGACGGCACAGGAAAGCCGGAATCTGCAGGATGTCGACGACCGGGGCAAGTTCCGCGCACTGAGGAATTTCGTGAACGTCGGTCAAGACCGGCAGGCCGAACTCGCGGCGAATGTCGGCGAAGACGGCGAGCGACCTGGCAAGACCCAGTCCGCGCCTTCCCGAGAGGCTGGTGCGGTTGGCCTTGTCGAAGCTCGACTTGTAAACGAGCCCGATGCCGAGCTTGGCGCAGATCTCCTTGAGGCGGCCGGCCATCATCATGGCATGGTCGCGGCTTTCCATCTGGCAGGGGCCGGCGATCAGCGCCAGCGGCAGGCGATTGCCGAACGCCACATTGCCGACGCTGACGACGCTGTTGGCCCTCATTGCGGATAGACCAGGAAGGTGCCGGTGCCGTGGGCATAGAGCCTGGCCTTCTCGTCCACCACCTTGGCCTCGGCGGTGAACATGCTGCGGCCGGCGTGCAGCACCGTGCCGGTACACAGAAGCCGGCCCGATTCGACCACGATCTTGCGGACATATTTGACCGACAGATCGATGGTGCCGTAGCCGACGCCGGCGGCCACCTTGGTCTGCACCGCACAGCCCATGGCGCTGTCGATGAGGGTCGCCGCATAGCCGCCATGGACCCGCATCTGCGGATTGTAGAAATCCGGCGACGGCCGGGCCTCGAAGGTCGCCTCGCCGTCGGCGACCGCAATCAGGCGCATGTGTAGCATGTCGGCAAGGGCCGAGCCCTGGCGCTCGGCGATGCGCCGCCGCAAGTATTCGAGGCCCGAAAGGTGTGGTGTGTCGTGGTGAATATTCATCGGTCCGCTGGGGTCAATTCTTTGTCGGCTGGATTAGCGCAAGTGGCCGGGCGATGGATATGGTTTTTTCACCGAAGGTTTTGAGGATGGCGTGGCGGAGATCGTTGGCGACGATGGCGCCCTCGAAGATGTCGGCGACCGCCGCCTTGATCTCGAAATCGAGGCCATAGGCGCCGAAACGCACCAGCAGCGCCTGGGGCTCGGGAAAGGTCAGGACCTTGGGGTGCGACCGGGCGCAGTCCAGCAACAGGTCGCGAACCTTTGCCGCGTCGCTGCCATATTCGACACTCACCGCCACGGTGAAACGGCCGAAATTGTCGCCGTGAGTCCAGTTCCTGACCACCCCGGTCACCAGGCTGGAGTTGGGCACGATGATCGAACAGGAATCGAAGGTCTCGATCTCGGTCGAACGGACGTTGATGCGCTTGACCAGGCCCTCGCCGACATCGAGCACCACCCAATCGCCGACCCTGATCGGGCGCTCGATCAGCAGGATCAGGCCCGACACGAAATTGTTGACGATCGACTGCAGGCCGAAGCCGATACCGACGCCAAGGGCGCCGGCGACGATGGCGATAGTGGAAAAATTCAGGCCGGCGGCACTGAACGCCATGCCGAGGGCGAGGATGTATCCGGCATAGCTCGCACCCTTCTTAAGCGAATCCTGTACGCCCTTGTCGACCCGGGTCTGCGCCAGGATGCGACGGTCGAGCCAGCGCACCATCAGATTGGTGGCGACAATGCCGCCGGCCAGGACCAGGATAACCAGCAGCATGGTGGACGGTGACACTGTCACGTCGCCGATGCGGAACCCCGAGAAGGCGGTATTGGCCAGGCTGCGGAAATCGACCCAGGTAAGCGTCCAGAGGGCCAGGAGAAGCGGCAGGCCGGCGAGCAGCAGAACGATATCAGCAGCAGTGCGGAAAACGATTCCAAGGCGTTCGACGCCGCGTTCCCCGAGCCCGGTAACACGGCGAAGCGTGCGCCCTAAACCGCTTTGCGGATCGATGCTGGAATTGACCGCGGCATCGCTCAAATGATGCAGGAGGAAGAGAACGGCGATAAGGACGGCGGTTTCGAAAATCTGCTCGGCGATATAGCTTGCCAGCGCCACATAGCCCGCCAGCAACGCCCCGACGCCGACGGCGATCGCCAGCCACAGCGCCGGCACGAAGCGCCGGGCCCAGCCGAAATAGAGCCGGCGGCCCGGTGATTTCTCCGCCAACCCCTGTTGATGGCGCAGGCTGTACAGGGTCAGCGCCAGCAGCAGCAGAATGATGGCGGCCGAAACTGCCGACTGGCCCACCGTATACGAGACCGGCAGAAACAGCCCGTCGGCCACAGTGCCCAAGGCCCGCGCCATGGCGACGACAAGGGCGGTCAGCCCCACCAGCAGCGGGAACCTCGCGGCGGCCACGGCGTCCAGATCGACAAGCCGCCACCTGGGCTGGCCGGGTGCGGCCAGCCGGCGGGCCAGGGTCCAGTAGACTGCCGTCATGAAAACCACATCGATCAGCGGATTCACCACCAGGGCGAGTCGCGGGGTCATCAGGCTCGCCGCATCGAGCGCCGCATAGACCGGCAGGACCAGGGCAGCCAGGCCGGCAAAGACCGATGTCACCACGCGGGCCAGGCGCCACAACCTGGCGATGTCGTTGGGCGCCAATCCGCTGTCGCTGTAAGCCAGGAACCGGCGGCGCAAGGAACGACGCAACAGAACCAAGGCACCGAGAAAGATGATGAGATAGGCAGGGATGACGACGAGGCCAATGATATTTGCCAGATGGCCCGCCCCGCTCAACCACTCGGAGAACAGGCCGATCAATCGCGTATTGAGTAGCGCAAGGCCCTTCGCGGTTTCCACCCACAGATAGGGATTGAAGACCGAGCGCCCGCCCTGGAAGATGCGCTTGACGAACTGGTCGCGCTGGATGGCGGAAATGCGGCCCGACAGCTGTTCGGCGCCGACCACGATGAGATCGAGCTGGGATTTGGGACCGACCAGCCGGCTCAGTTCGTCGTTGAGCAGCTTGCGCTGGGCGGCAACCGATTCCGGCTCGCTGGTCCCTTCCGCCGGCGCCGGACCGAGCTTGGTGATCTGCTGGGTGATTTCGGCGATCGGGTCCGCCAGGGTGGCGACAGTCGCCGTTGCCTTGGTTCGGATATCCTCCACCTGGTTACGGAACAGTTGCAGCTGCTCGTCGCTGACGCCGGCCGAATTGACTCCGGCATCGAGCGTCCGGAGATCGAGCGTCAGGCTGGAAACGGCCTGCTCGGCCTTGCTGACGATCGCCTCGTTATAGGCTTGGGCGGCAGCCGTTAGCAGCCAGGAGGCGGCAAGGATGGCAAGCATCAGACGGACGCGCCGCGCCACGGTCTCCGGTCCTGGCCAAATTCCCCGCCGCCTGTGCACCTGACGATTCCTCCTGAGCGCGCAAAACTGGGCCATTCGCATGGGAAGTCAATGGCGGCCGGTCAGACCAGGCGGCTCTGCTCCACCGCGGCGGCGATGAAGGAGGCAAACAGCGGATGCGGCGCAAACGGCTTGGACTTGAGCTCCGGGTGGTACTGGACGCCGACGAACCATGGGTGGTCGGGGTACTCGATGGTCTCGGGCAGGAGCCCGTCGGGCGACATGCCGGCAAAGGCCATGCCGGCCTTTTCCAGCCGCTCACGATAGCGGGTGTTGACCTCGTAGCGATGGCGGTGGCGCTCGCTGATGCGGGTGGTGCCGTAAATGCCGGCGATCCGGCTGCCGGGCTTCAACTCGGCGTCATAGGCGCCGAGCCGCATGGTGCCGCCGAGGTCGCCGCCGGACTTGCGGATTTCCAACTCGTTGCCGCGCATCCATTCGGTCATGGTGCCGATCACCGGCTCAGCCGTCGCGCCGAATTCGGTCGAGGACGCGGCACTGACGCCGCACAGGTTGCGGGCCGCCTCGATCACCGCCATCTGCATGCCGAAGCAGATGCCGAAATAGGGAACCTTGCGGGTGCGGGCAAAGCCCGCCGCCATGATCTTGCCCTCGGAGCCGCGCTCGCCAAAACCGCCCGGCACCAGAATGCCGTTGACGTCCTCGAGCCAGGGGGCGGGATCCTCCTTCTCGAAGACTTCCGACTCGATCCACTCGAGATTGACCTTGACCTTGTTGGCGATGCCGCCGTGGACCAGCGCTTCCTGCAGCGACTTGTAGGCATCGAGGAGGCCGGTGTACTTGCCTACGACGGCGATCTTCACCTCGCCCTCGGGCTGGGTGATGCGTTGCATGATCTCGGTCCACTTGGCGAGATCGGGCGGGGCGGCGTTACGCACCCCGAAGGCGTCGAGCACTTCCTGGTCGAGGCCTTCGGCATGGTAGGCGCGCGGCACATCGTAGATCGACTTGACGTCTAGAGCCTGGATCACCGCCGAGGGCCTGACGTTGCAAAAGAGCGCGATCTTGCGGCGCTCGTTGACCGGGATTTCCCGGTCGGCCCGACACAGGAGGATGTCGGGCTGGATGCCGATCGAGCGCAGTTCCTTGACCGAGTGCTGGGTCGGCTTGGTCTTGAGTTCGCCCGCCGTCGGGATATAAGGCAGAAGCGTCAGGTGGATATAGACGCAAGCGCCGCGGGGCTGTTCCTGGCCGAACTGGCGGATCGCCTCGAAGAACGGCAGGCCCTCGATGTCGCCGACCGTGCCGCCGATCTCCACCAGCACGAAGTCATAGCCGTCGTTGCCGGTGCGGATGAATTCCTTGATGGCGTCGGTGACGTGGGGGATCACCTGCACCGTGCCGCCGAGGAAATCGCCGCGCCGTTCCTTGGCGATGATGTCCTGGTAGAGGCGGCCGGTGGTGATGTTGTCCTGCTTGTTGGCATGGCGGCCGGTGAAGCGCTCGTAGTGGCCGAGATCGAGATCGGTTTCCGCGCCATCGTCGGTGACGAAGACCTCGCCATGCTGATAGGGGCTCATGGTGCCCGGATCGACGTTGAGATAGGGATCGAGCTTCCTGAGGCGCACGGAATACCCCCGCGCCTGCAGCAAAGCTCCCAGTGCCGCCGACGCCAGACCCTTGCCAAGTGAGGAGACCACGCCGCCCGTAATGAAGATATACCGCGCCATGGGACTTCACCCTACCTCTTTCACCACGTGATTCGTAGCCCGCCGAAACATCTTTCGCGGGGACATGTAGAAAACGGCTAAGTCCTTACGGGGTAACCGGAACCTTGGGGGTTCCGTCGGAAGCCGGAAGCTGCGGCAAGACCGATTTGCCGGTATCGGTGCCGGTCGCGCCGGTGGCAGGTGCCGTCTGCTGGCCGGCGGGTGCGGTCTCGAAGGGCGACACGGTACTACCACGGCGGGTGGCGAGGACGGTCAGCAGGATCGAGGTGGCGAAGAAGGCAACCGCCAGAATGGCGGTGGTGCGGGTGAGCGTATTGCCGACGCCGCGCGAGGAGAACAGGTTGCCGCCACCACCGCCGCCGATTCCCAGGGCGCCGCCTTCCGAGCGCTGCATCAGCACGAGGCCAATGAGGAAGATGGCGACGATCAGGTGGATGACGAGAAGGACTTCTTGCATGGCTGCTCCGGCTGGATTTGGCGGTGCCTTTAGCCGGTATGTGGTAAATGTGCAACCGGCCGGCAAGGCCAAGGGCTATTCGGGACCCCCACCACCTGCCCAAGCGGTGGCCGGCCTCGCGGCGGATGTCGTGGACCACCATGTCGAAACCCGCCCAGCGCAGGAGCGCCGGGCTGGCAATCTAAACGAAGTTCAAGCTTGGCTTGAGCCTGGCTATTCGCTGCGGCGGTAGCGGAAGGTGCAGCGCGCGGCACCGGCCATGATGGTGTGGCGGCGTTCCAGGGTGATTTTGGGATCGTAGCCCTGGCAGAACGTGCCGTCGCGGTTGCACGACATCAAATGGCCGATATGGCCGAGGCCCATCTCCTTGTAGGTCTCGGCATATTTGCAGCGAGTGACGTCGAAATCGAAGACCGTGTCGCTCGCTTCCAGCACTTCGACCTCAAGGGCCCCGTCCTTCATCCACAACTCATAGAGCTTGATAAAGCCGGCAAGCGAGGTGACCCCGCCTGGGGCCTTCGCGGCAAACGACTTTCCTTCGGCGATTGCCGCCTTCCTGACCGCCGCATCGAGAATGGCGTCGGCCTTCTCCTTGCCGATCGCCGCCACCATCTCGGCATGGATGGGCCCGATCACCTGGGCCTGCAGCCGGCGCTTCAAGAGGACGGGAAGTTCTTCGCTCACGTGTAAGCCTTGATGATGCCAAGGAAGTCGGCGGCCTTGAGGCTGGCGCCGCCGACCAGGGCACCGTTGACGTTGGCCGCCGCCATCAGCTCGGCGGCGTTGGAGGGCTTGACCGACCCACCATAGAGAATGCGGACCTCTTCGCTCGCCGCACCCACGAGCTTTGCCAGTTCGGCGCGGATGTGGCCGTGGACTTCGGCCACCTCGGCGGTGGTGGGGGTGAGCCCCGTGCCGATGGCCCACACCGGCTCATAGGCGATGACCGTGTTGGCGGCGGTTGAGCCCTCGGGCAGCGAACCCTTGAGCTGGCGCGAAACGACTTCCAGGGTCTGGCCGGCCTTGCGCTCATCCAGCGTCTCGCCGATGCAGACGATTGCCGTGATACCGGCCCGGTGGGCGGCGGTGGCCTTTTTGGCCGCCACGGCATCGGTTTCGCCATGGTTGGTGCGGCGCTCGCTGTGGCCGACAATCACCGCCGTACAGCCCGCCTCCTTGAGCATTTCGGCGGAAACATCACCCGTGTGGGCGCCCGACGGCGACCAATGGCAGTCCTGGCCGCCGACCTTGATGCGGCTGCCCTTCAGCACAGACTTTACTCTGCGCAGCAGAACCGCCGGCGGGCAGATCATCACGTCGCATTTGAGCTTCACGTCCTTGAGCATACCGGCCAGGAGCCGCGGTTCTTTCAGCATGGCCACACTGCCGTTCATCTTCCAGTTTCCGGCGACCAGCGCGCGCGGTGCGATCGGTCCCATTGCCATTCTCCAACCCCTTGAATCACCTGCGTCATAGCAGACGCATCCCGCACTTGCGAGGGGGGGATCACCTACCTATTATGCGCCGCGCCCGACAAGGGTCCGGCGCGAAAGGAATGCCCCTATGATGGATTCGATGCGCAACGCGGCAAAGAGCTGGGTTGCAAAAGTGCTCCTCGGCCTTCTGGCCTTGAGCTTCGGCGTCTGGGGCATTGCCGACGTATTCCGCGGCTTTCGGGCCGGTTCCCTGGCGACCGTCGGCGGCCAAGAGATTTCCGCCGACCAGTTCACCCGGGCCTTCAACCGCGCCTTGCAGAATCTGTCCAACCAGACCGGCCAGGCGCTCTCGCCGGACGAAGCGCGGAAGCTCGGCGTCGACCGCGAGGTGCTCAACGGCCTCATCCGCGATGCCGCCTTGGACAATCAGGGAAAGGGACTGAAGCTCGCAATCTCGGAGGAACAGATATTGGGTGAGGTTCGGGCCAATCCGGCCTACCAGGATTCCCAGGGCAAATTCGATCCACGGCTGTTCAATCGCATTCTCGAACAAAACGGCGTCAGCTGGCCGTTGTTCGCCGCCTTGCAGCGGCAGGATCATCTGCGCAACGCCATCACCCAGAGCGTCTCGGGCGGAGGGACCGCCTCGCCGACGCTCACCGAGGCCTTCTATCGCTACCGCAACGAGCAGCGCGATGCCCGTTACTTCATCGTCAAGACGCAGGATAGCGAGGTGGCGGAGCCGACCGAGGCCGAGATCAAGGCCGAATACGACAATCATCCAGCCACCTACACGGCACCCGAGTATCGTAGCTTCGCCATCATGCGGGTGGGAACCGCCGATGTGATGGCCCGCGTCAACCTCAGCGACGAAGAGTTGAAGGCCGGATACCAGAAGTACAAGGCCGACTACTACAGCCCGGAAAAGCGCACCTTCTTGCAGATATCGTTTGCCAGCGTCGAAGAGGCCCAGAAAGCCAAGGACCGTATCGCCGCTGGGACCGATTTCCTGGCGATCGCCAAGGAGCGCGGAATCACCGAGAAGGACGCGACCTTCTCCGACAAGACCAAGAGCGATCTTCTCGACCCGGTGATCGTCGAGGCGGCGTTCAAGCTGCCGGAAGGAGCCGTGAGCGATCCGATCAAGGGTGGGCTCGCCACGGTTCTGGTCAAGATCGTCAAGGTTGCGCCCGAGCACCAGGGAAGCCTCGATGAGGTAAAGGCGAACCTCAGCAATCGGCTTAAGCAGGAAAAGGCCAAGGACGAGATCGACACGGTCTATGGCATGGTCGAGGATGGACGCGGCGCTGGCAACAGCTTCGAGGACATCGCCAAGAAGGCGGCAATTCCTTTCCAGCTGCTCGGACCTTCCGATGCCGAGGGCCGCGGCAAAGACGGCAAGGATCTTGGGCTGCCCCAGGCGGCGGAACTGGTAAAGGCCGTTTTCGCCAGCGATGTCCGTATTGACAACGCACCACTGCAGACCGAGGACGGCTATATCTGGTACGATGTGCGAGAGGTGGTGCCGTCAGCGGTCAAGCCTCTCGCGGCGGTGCACGATCAGGCCAAGGCGAACCTCATGGCCTTGCGGGTCAAGGCGCTCGCCCTCGACAAGGCGAAGAAACTGGTGGAACGCGCCGCGGGCGGTGCGAGCTTCGATTCGCTTGCCCAGGAAACCGGAGCGACCATCAAGACCGCGCTTGGACTGAAGCGCAGCGACGCCACCGCCGAGTTCGACGCCGGCGCCGTGGACGCCCTGTTCTCGGTGCGGCCGAATGGTTTTGCCGCCGCCCTCGAGGCCAACGGCAAGGGCGCGCGGGTGATCCAGTCGCAGCCGGTTCTGCTGCCGCCCTACGACCCCAAGTCGGGGGAGGCGAAGGCCATTGCCAAGTCGCTCGAACAGAGTGCCGCCAACGACCTCAACCGCGCCTATGCGGCAGCTCTCGAGGCCGAGACCGGCGTCAGCGTCAACGAAACTCTCTGGCGACAGATCGCGGGAACCAAAACGCCCTAGCCCCGATCAATCTACGTCCAGAGAAACTTCCCATGGCCACTTCCCCCTCCTACGACGACTTCGCCCGCGCCTATGAGCGAGGCGAGGCCCAGATCGTGCTTGCCCGCCTGGTTGCCGACCTCGAAACGCCGGTTTCGGCGATGCTCAAGCTCGCCCGCAACGCCCGTTACTCCTTCCTTCTCGAATCGGTCGAAGGTGGCGCGGTGCGCGGCCGCTATTCGATCATCGGCATGAATCCCGATCTGATCTGGAAGGTCGACGGCGGCAAGGCTTCGATCAACCGCCGGGCCAGCACCGATCCCGCCAGTCCCTTCGAGGCGCTGGACCTGCCGCCGCTCGCGGCACTGCGGGCGCTCCTGGCCGAAAGCCGCATCGGATTGCCCGAGGATGCCCCGCCCATGGCGGCCGGCGTCTTCGGCTACATGGGCTATGACATGGTGCGGCTAATGGAAGAATTGCCAGCACCCAATGAGGATGTGCTGGGGCTTCCCGACGGCATGCTGATCCGCCCGACGGTGATGGCGATCTTCGACAGCGTGCGCGACGAGGTGACGGTCACCTCACCGGTCTATGTCGAGAACGGCATTTCCCCGCGCGCCGCCTATGCCAGGGCCCAGGAGCGAGTGAACGAAATCGTCGACGCCCTCGACCGGCCGCTCGACCATCTGGCGCTGAAGGGCGAGGATGCGCCACCTATCGCCGCGCCGAAATCCAACACCACCCCCGGCGACTACCAGGCGATGGTACTCAAGGCCAAGGACTACATCGCGGCGGGCGACATTTTCCAGGTGGTGCTGTCGCAGCGTTTCGAAACCGATTTCATCTTGCCGCCGTTTGCGCTCTATCGCAGCTTGCGGCGGGTGAACCCCTCGCCGTTCCTCTATTATCTCGACTTCGATTCCTTCGCGGTGATCGGCTCGAGCCCGGAAATCCTGGTCCGGGTGCGCGATGGCAAGGTGACGATAAGGCCGATCGCCGGCACCCGCCGGCGCGGGGCTACACCCGCGGAAGATCGAGCCTTAGCCGCCGAACTTCTGGCCGATCCCAAGGAGCGGGCCGAACATCTGATGCTGCTCGATCTCGGGCGGAACGACGTGGGGCGCGTCGCCGACATCGGTTCGATCAAGGTCACCGACCAGTTCATTCTCGAATATTATTCGCAGGTGATGCACATCGTTTCCAACGTCGAAGGCCGGCTCGCCAAGAAATACGACGCCATCGACGCGCTGGTTGCGGGTTTCCCGGCCGGTACGGTTTCGGGTGCCCCCAAGGTTCGGGCGATGCAGATCATCGACGAGCTCGAACACGAAAAGCGCGGCGTTTATGCCGGCTGTGTCGGCTATTTCTCGGCCGACGGCGAAATGGACACCTGCATCGTGCTCCGGACAGCGATCGTCAAGAACGGCAAGATGTATGTGCAGGCCGGCGCCGGCATCGTCGCCGACAGCGTGCCCGAAAGCGAGCAGCAGGAGTGCGTCAGCAAGGCCAGGGCGCTCTTCCGCGCCGCCGAGGATGCAGTGCGCTTCGCCGGCCGCGCCGGGAGGGCACAATGATCGTGCTCATCGACAATTACGACAGCTTCACCTGGAACCTCTATCACTTCCTCGGCGATCTAGGCTGCGAGACGGTGGTTCACCGCAACGACAAGATCGGCGTCGGGCAGGTCATTTCGGCGAAACCGCAAGCCATCGTCATTTCGCCCGGCCCTGCCACCCCCAATGAGGCCGGCATCTGTCTTGAACTGATCGACAAGGCGAGCGCCACAATCCCAATCTTCGGTGTCTGCCTGGGGCTGCAGGCCATGGGCCAGGCCTTCGGCGGCAAGGTGGTACGGGCGCCGCAACTGATGCACGGCAAGGTTTCGGCCATCCATCACAATGGCCAGGGCGTGTTCAAGGGCGTGCCGCAGGATTTCATCGCGACCCGCTATCACTCGCTGATCGTCGAGCGCTCGAGCCTGCCGGGAGCGCTCGAAATCACCGCCGAGGCGGACGGTCTGGTCATGGGCCTCAGGCATAAGAGTCGCAACGTCCATGGCGTGCAGTTCCACCCGGAAAGCATCGCCTCCGAACACGGCCACACCATCCTCAGGAACTTCCTCGAACTGGCGGGGGCGCACTGATGTCCGATCTCAAGGCGATCATCGGCAAGGTGGCAAACGGCGCTGCCCTCAGCCGCGAGGAGGCGCGAGCCGCTTTCAATATCATGATGTCGGGCGAGGCGACGCCATCGCAGGTGGGGGGTTTTCTGATGGCGCTCCGGGTGCGCGGCGAAACCGTGGACGAGATCACCGGCGCTGTCGAGGTGATGCGCGAGAAGATGACGCGCGTGGTGGCTCCCGCCGACGCCATCGACATCGTCGGCACCGGTGGCGATGCCTCGGGCTCCTACAATATCTCGACCTGCGCTGCCTTCGTGGCGGCGGGTGCCGGGCTGAAGGTCGCCAAGCACGGCAACCGGGCGCTGTCGTCGCGTTCGGGTGCCGCCGACGTGCTGACCGCGCTTGGCGTCAGGATCGACCTGACGCCGGAACAGATAACCATCTGCATCGGCGCCGCCAGGCTCGGCTTCATGTTTGCGCCCGCCCATCATTCCTCGATGAAGCATGTGGGGCCGACGCGGGTCGAACTCGGCACCCGCACCATCTTCAATCTGCTCGGGCCGCTGTCCAATCCGGCGGGGGTAAAACGTCAGGTAACTGGCGTCTTTTCAAAAGCTTGGGTAGAACCCCTCGCCCAAGTCTTAAAGAACCTCGGCGGCGAGGCTTGCTGGATCTGCCATGGCGAGGGCGGCTTCGACGAGATCGTGTCCTGCGGCACCACATGGATTTCCGAACTGCGTGGCGGCAAGATTTCGTGCTTCGAGATCACCCCGGAAGCCGTCGGTTTGAAGCGTAGCGAGGCCGCCGCCCTCAAGGGCGGCGATGCAGCGCACAATGCCGAGGCCTTGCGCAGCGTGCTGATGGGCGAGGCGTCGGCCTTTCGCGATGCGGCGGTGATGACGGCGGGGGCGGCGCTCCTGGTGGCCGGCCGCGCCCGCGATCTCAAAGAGGGTGTGAAGGCAGCGCAGGCCGCCATCGATTCGGGCGCTGCCTTCAAGGCGCTGGAGACACTGGTCAAGGTGTCGAATGGCTGACCGGGCCACCATTCTTGACAAGATCGCCGCCTACAAGCGCGCCGAGGTGGCGGCGGCAAAGGCGCTCCTGCCACAAGGCGAGATCGAGGTTCGGGCCAAGGCCGCTCCCCCGGTGCACGGCTTTGCGGCAGCGCTCAAGGCGAAGATCGCCGCCGGACAATGGGCGCTCATTGCCGAGATCAAAAAGGCGAGTCCCTCCAAGGGCCTGATCCGCCTGGATTTCGATCCGCCGGCGCTGGCCCGGGCCTATGCGGCGGGTGGGGCCGCCTGTCTCTCGGTCCTGACCGACACGCCGTCGTTTCAGGGTGCGCCCGGGTTTCTCACGGCGGCGCGGGGCGCCACCGCCCTTCCCATACTGCGCAAGGATTTCATGATCGATCCCTACCAGGTGGCGGAAGCCCGCGCCTGGGGAGCTGACTGCATTCTGATCATCATGGCGATGGTCGACGACGGATTGGCCCATGAACTCGAGGCGGCGGCTTTGGCCTTCGGCCTCGACGTGCTGGCCGAGGTGCACGATGGGGCCGAGCTCGAGCGCGCCGTAAAGCTCCGCACCCGGATGATCGGCATCAACAACCGCAATCTCCACAGCTTCGAGACCAGCCTTGCCGTGACCGAGGCGCTGGCGCCCAGGGTGCCGAAGGACCGCTTCGTGGTAGGCGAAAGCGGGCTCCTTACTCCCGCCGATCTGGCCCGGCTGTCACGGGTCGGAGTCAACGCCTTCCTGATCGGCGAGAGCCTGATGCGGGTCAAGGACGTGACCGCCGCAACCCGTGCTATATTGGTAAAACCATGAGCAGGCTTTCCCATCTCGACGCCACCGGCAACGCCCAAATGGTGGACGTGTCGGAGAAGGATGTGACCAGCCGCAGTGCTACCGCGAAGGCACGGGTGCTAATGCAACGGGAGACACTCCACACAATTCTCGAAGGCACGGCCAAGAAGGGTGACGTTCTGGCCACCGCCCGCATCGCCGGCATCATGGCGGCCAAGAGGACCCATGAACTCATCCCGCTCTGCCATCCGCTGAT
Source organism: Hyphomicrobiales bacterium (assembly GCA_016185245.1). Classification (GTDB taxonomy): domain Bacteria; phylum Pseudomonadota; class Alphaproteobacteria; order Rhizobiales; family Aestuariivirgaceae; genus Aestuariivirga. Next base: position 52,228 of record JACPNZ010000041.1, read on the forward strand.
GATTTCCAAGGTGTCGGTCGCTTTCACGCCCGACGAGGCTGTCTCGGCCATCGAGGTGACGGCAACCGTCAAGGTCGAGGGCAAGACGGGGGTGGAGATGGAAGCGCTCACCGCCTGCTCCGTCGCCTGCCTGACGCTTTACGACATGGTGAAGGCGGTCGACCGCGGGATGCGCATCACCGACCTCCGTCTCATCGAGAAATCCGGCGGCAAGTCCGGCCATTATACGGCGGATTGACATGGGGCTCATTCCCGTCGCCGAGGCCCGGGCCCGCATCCTCGCCAAGGCAAGGCCGCTTGCAGCCGAACAGGTCGAGCTTGCCGAGGCCATGGGACGCGTGCTGGCCGCCGCCGCCACCGCCAGGCGCGACCAGCCGCCCTTCGCGGCCTCGGCCATGGATGGCTATGCGGTGCGGGCAGCCGACGTCGCGAAAGTGCCGACAAGGCTCGAGGTCATCGGGGTTTCGGCCGCGGGCCATGGGCTCGCCCGCGCCGTGAGGCCTGGCGAAGCGGCGCGGATTTTCACCGGCGCTCCGATGCCAAGGGGCGCGGACACGGTGGTCATTCAGGAGAACACCGAAGCCGGATCGCCCTCCTCCATCACGGTGCTCGAACCGGCGCGGGCGGGCCGGAATGTGCGCGGACGCGGACTCGATTTCGCCCGGGGCGATCTCCTTCTGCCCGCCGGAATCAGGCTCAATGCCCGCGACATTGGGCTGGCGGCGGCGGCCAATGTGGCGCTCCTCCGTGTACGGAGGAAGCCGCGGGTTGCCATCTTTGTCACCGGCGACGAGCTGGTAGAACCGGGCGAGCGCCTTGGCCCCGGCCAGGTCGTCTCTTCCAACCGCCACGGACTCGCCCTCCTCGCCCGCCATTGCGGCGCCGAGGTCGTCAATCTCGGCATTGTCCGCGACAGTCTTGCCGCGACCCGGCGCGCCATCGCCAGGGCCGCCGGCGCCGATATCCTGGTGACCACCGGTGGGGCCTCGGTGGGCGATCATGATTTCGTCCAGGAGGGGCTCAAGCAATCGGGGGTGAAGCTCGATTTCTGGAAGATCGCCATGCGTCCGGGCAAGCCATTCATGTATGGTAGGAAAGGCCGCCAGCATGTCTTGGGCCTTCCCGGCAATCCGGTGTCGGCGATGGTCTGCGCCAGGCTGTTTCTCAAGCCGCTGCTCGATGCCCTGCAAGGACTTGCGACCGAAGAGCCCGAAACCACGGCGAGGCTTGGCGCAGGGATGAAAGCCAATGACGGGCGCCAGGACCATGTCCGCGCCCGGCTGGCGGTGGCGGCCGACGGCAGCCGCGTGGCGACACCTTTTGCCCACCAGGACAGCTCGATGCAGCGCACCTTCCGTGAGGCCCAGTGTCTGATCATCCGCCCGCCCCAGGCGCCGGAAGCCCCGGAAGGAACGCCGGTTCCCATTCTGATCCTTGATTTCTGACGGTTACGAAGAGGAAACGCTTGCAGAACCAAATGGCAACCTGTATGAATGTTGCAGGTTTGTTCCGATTCCGCTGGTTTCAAGGACAGGATGTCGCCATGCTCACCCGCAAACAGCTCGAACTTCTGCTCTTCATCAACGAGCGCCTGAAGGAGGAAGGGGTGCCACCCTCCTTCGAAGAAATGAAGGAAGCGCTCAATCTGCAATCCAAATCGGGCGTGCACCGGCTGATCGTAGCCCTGGAAGAGCGGGGCTTCCTCAAACGCATGCCGAACCGGGCCCGGGCACTGGAAGTGATAAAGCTGCCCGAGAGTCATTCGCCCAGCCTCGCCCCCAAGAAATCCGGCTTCTCACCCAATGTCATCCAGGGCAATCTCGGCCGGGTGAAGCCGGTGACCGCCGCCAACGACGGCATTCCGCGTGCGGTCATCGTGCCGCTGATGGGCCGTATCGCCGCCGGCGTACCGATCGCCGCTATCCAGGACCATTCCAACAATATTTCGGTACCACCCGAAATGCTGGGACCGGGCGAGCATTTCGCCCTCGAGGTCAAGGGCGACTCGATGATCGACGCCGGCATCTTCGATGGCGACACGGTGCTGATCCGCAAGGGCGATGTGGCCCACAACGGTGAGATCGTGGTGGCCCTCGTCGACGAGGAGGAGGCTACCCTCAAGCGCCTGCGCCGCAAGGGCGACTCGATTGCCCTTGAGGCCGCCAATCCCTCCTACGAAACCCGCATCTTCGGCCCCGACCGGATCCGGGTCCAGGGTCGGCTGGTGGGACTTCTCAGGAAATACTGAGCGGGGGCTCCGCTTCGCCATTTGTTTCCGGTTTTCCATCGGCTAGACTTGCCCGCACAGGACAGGTTTCGAGGGAACGCGCATGAAACTCTACGGCGACACGCTTTCACCTTTCGTGCGCATGGCGCTGGTGACGGCCCATGAGGTGGGCTTGGGCGCCCGGATCACCCAGGTCGGCGAATTGGTGAAGCCCACCGAAGCCAATCCAAAGCTTACCGCCCTTTCGCCCATCGGCAAGGTGCCGGTGCTGGAGACCGATCACGCCCATGCGGTCTATGACAGCCGGGTCATCATCGAGTATCTCTGCCATGTGGCCGGCAACTCGACGCTGATCCCCGACGATGGCGTCAAGCGCTTCCGGGTCCTGACCCTTCAGGCGCTGGGCCAGGGTATCGCCGAGGCGGCGGTGGCCTATCGCTACGAGACGGCAGCCAGGCCCCAGGGCCTGCAGTGGACCGACTGGATGAACCGCACTAGGCTGCGCATCAATGCCTCTCTCGACGAACTCGAGGCCAAATGGCGGGCGTGCCTCGCGGACGTGAATGTCGGGTCGATTGCCGTGGCGGTTGCTCTCTCCTACCTGGATTTTCGCCTGACGGATTTCGCCTGGCGCAACGGCCGGCCGCAGCTTGCCGCCTTCCACCAGCGCTTCTCGGCTCGCGACAGCATGACGAAGACGGTGATCGGCAAGCCATGACCGCTGCCGCCATCCTGGTGGCGGGTGGTGGGCCCGCGGGCCTCGCGGCGGCCGCTTTGCTGGCGCTTGACGGTGCAAGGGTAACGCTGGTTACCGGCGGAGCGCCGGCAACGCCCGACCCGCGCACCGTGGCGATCATGCAGCCGCAGATGCGGCTTCTCGCCCATCTCGGCATTTGGACGCCAGACCTTCGGGTCCAGGTGGCACCGCTCAAGCGCCTGCGTCTGGTCGACGACACCGGTGCGCTGTTGCGCGCCCCGACCGTCACCTTCGATGCCGATGAAATTGCCGAAAGCGAGTTTGGCTGGAACCTGCCGCTCGCCCTGCTGGTGCCGGCCCTTGCGGCGCGGGCTCGCGATCTGGGTGTCACCATCATCGAGGCCGATGTGACGGCGGCTAAATGCTCCGACTCCGAGATCGAAGTCGAGACCACGGCCGGCAGGTTTTCGGCAGCCCTCGCCATCGCCGCCGACGGACGCAAGTCGGTGCTTCGCGAGGCGGCGGCGATCCGCTGCGATAGCTGGAACTACGACCAGGTGGCCATCGCCACCAGCTTCGATCACAGTGCCGCCCATCTCGGCATCTCGACCGAATATCACCGTGGCTCCGGTCCCTGCACCACCGTGCCGCTCTCCGGCAATCGCTCGAGCCTCGTTTGGATGGAGCGTCCGGCGCGGGTCGACGAACTGATGGCGCTCCCCGATGCCGCCCTTGCCGCTGAAATCCAGCTCGCCATCCATGGCGATCTGGGCCGCGTCTCCGGTATCGGTCCGCGCCGGGCCTTCGCCATGCAGGGGCTGATCGCCCAACAGTTCGCTCGAAATCGCACCCTGCTGGTCGGCGAAGCGGGCCACGTGGTGCCGCCGATCGGTGCCCAGGGCCTCAACATGTCGCTGCGCGATGCGGCGGATGCTGCCGAACTGGTGGCCGGCGTGCCTGATCCCGGTGCGGCCGAGGTGCTCGCCGCCTATGACCGGCACCGGCGCCGCGACGTGGGCCCGCGCCAGCAGATGATCGACCTGATGAACCGGTCCCTGCTTTCCGGCCTCATGCCGCTTGAAGTCGGTCGCGCCATCGCCCTCGAGATGATTTCCAGGTTCGGGCCGTTGCGGCGCTTTGTCATGCGCCAGGGGTTGGGACCCCAGACGCTACTACCCCGCGCCATGCGCGAAGCCGACAGTAGCCCCGCCCCGGTGGCATAGATCGCGGGAGCGTGCCCATCGCAATTAAGGTTATCGCCGCGTGTCAGCGGGAAGCCTTCACATTGCCGGGCCAACCTCTTGCCTTCCGGCCCCTGTCTTGGCAATCAGTAGGCATGCCAAACCTTCCAGCCGCGAAATTCGCCATTGGCCAGTTGGTCAAGCACCGCCTGTTTCCGTTCCGCAGGGTCATCTTCGATGTCGACCCGATTTTCAACAACACCGAGGAATGGTGGCAGTCGATCCCCGAGGAAGTGCGGCCGCGCAAGGACCAGCCGTTCTACCATCTGCTCGCCGAGAACGACGAGACCGAGTATGTGGCCTACGTGTCGGAGCAGAACCTCCTGGTCGACGAGACCGGCGAGCCGGTGCGCCATCCGCAGGTACGCGAATATTTCGAGAGCTTCGATCCGCGCCGCAAATCCTATCGCCCACGCGGGCGGCGCAGCCACTAGGCAGCCAGCGCCCTACTCCACCGTTACCGACTTGGCGAGGTTGCGCGGCTGGTCGACGTCGGTGCCGATGAATACGGCGGCATGATAGGCGATGAGCTGCACCGGGATTGCATAGAGCAGCGGGCTGATGAAGGCATGGGCGGCCGGCACGCGGATGGTCTGGAAGCTTCGCGCCCCGTTGGCGGCCAGCCCCTGGTCGTCGGTCAACAGCACGATCTTGCCGCCGCGGGCTGCCACCTCCTCCATGTTCGACAGGGTCTTTTCGTAAAGCTCGTCGCGGGGGGCGATGACGATCACCGGCACGGTCTCGTCGATCAGCGCGATCGGCCCGTGCTTCAATTCGCCCGCCGCATAGCCTTCGGCGTGAATATAAGAAATTTCCTTGAGCTTAAGGGCGCCCTCGAGCGCTATCGGATAGTTGATGCCGCGGCCCAGATAGAGCACGTCGCGGGCGTGGGCGATTTCGCGGGCGACCGCTCCGATGTGTTTTTCGTCCTTGAGGATCTCGGCCATATGGCGCGGCGCCTCGATTAGCGCGCCGACGAGCTCACGTTCCTTGTCGCGCGGCAGGAGGCCACGCGCCTTGGCGGCCATCAGCGCCAGGCAGGCAAGAGCGGTGAGCTGGCAGGTGAAGGCCTTGGTCGAGGCAACACCTATTTCCGGTCCGGCATAGGTGCGGAAGACGATTTCGCTTTCGCGGGCAATCGTCGATTCCGGCACGTTGACGATGGCCAGCGTGTGCTGGCCCTGCTGCTTGCAGTAGCGCAGGGCTGCCAGCGTATCCGCCGTCTCGCCCGATTGCGAGACGACAACCGCCAGACCGTTCTTCGGCAAGGGCGCCTCGCGGTAGCGAAACTCCGAGGCGATGTCGACATCGGTCGGCAGCCTGGCCACCCGCTCGAACCAGTATTTGGCGGCAAGCCCGGCATAGGAGGCCGTGCCACAGGCGGTGATGGTGAGGCGGTCGAGGGTGGCGAAATCGAAGGGCAGTTTCTCCGGCAGCCTGATGCTGCGCTCGGAGAAATCGACATATTCGGCGAGCGTGTGGCCGACCACCTCGGGCTGTTCGGCGATTTCCTTGGCCATGAAGTGGCGATGGTTGCCCTTGTCGACCAGCATGGAGGAGGCTTGCGAAAAACTCATCGGCCGAATCACCTGGCGATTCTCGGCATCGAAAATCTCCAGCGTCCGGTGGGTGAGCGCTACCCAGTCGCCGTCCTCGAGATAGGTGATGCGGTTGGTGAAGGGCGACAGCGCTATGGCATCGGAGCCCAGATACATTTCGCCCTCACCATGACCGACCGCCAGCGGCGGGCCGTTGCGGGCGCCGATCATCAGGTCGTTCTCGCCCTTGAACAGGATGGCAAGCGCAAAGGCGCCCTCGAGCCTTTTCAGCACATTGCGCACCGCCTCCCGGGGCGGCTTGCCGCGCGAACGCTCGCGGGCGATGAGCTGGGCCACCACTTCGGTATCGGTCTGGGTGGTGAAGGTGACGCCCTCCGCCACCAGCTCGTCCTTCAGGGTCCGGAAGTTCTCGATGATGCCGTTGTGCACCACCACCACGTCGCCCACCACATGGGGATGGGCATTGGTTTCGGTCACCCCGCCATGGGTGGCCCAGCGGGTGTGGCCGATGCCGCTGGTGCCCTTGAGTGGTTCCACAGCGAGGCGCTCGGCCAGATTGCGCAGCTTGCCGACGGCGCGCCGCCGGCCGATCGTTCCGTTCTCCAACGTTGCCACGCCGGCTGAATCATAGCCGCGGTATTCGAGCCGCTTGAGCGCCTCGACGATGCCGCCCGCCACCGGTTCCTTGCCGAGAATGCCGACGATGCCACACATCTTTTCGCTCCTTCAGGCCTTGGTCCTGGCCGCCTTGCGGGCCCGTTTCAATTGGCGATAGCGGGCAGCAGCCCCTTCGCGCACCACCTGTTCGGCCCGGGCAATGGCGAGTGCATCGGCGGGAATGTCCCGGGTGATGACGCTGCCGGCGGCGATGTTGACCCCGTCGCCCACCTTGACGGGAGCGACGAGCGCGGTGTTGGAACCCACGAACACATTGGCGCCGATATCGGTCGGATGCTTGTCGAAGCCGTCGTAATTGCAGGTGATGGTGCCGGCACCGATGTTGCTTTTCGCCCCCACCTTGGCATCGCCGATGTAGGAGAGGTGATTGACCTTGGCGCCCTCGCCGATCATTGCCTTTTTCACCTCGACATAGTTGCCGACATGGGCGTTTGCACCGATCTCGGCGCCGGGCCTGAGCCTGGCAAAGGGGCCGATGCGGGCGCCCTCGGCAATCACCGCACCTTCGATATGGGAAAAACCCAGGATTTCGACGCCGGAGGCCACCCGCACGCCGGGGCCAAAGACCACATGGGGTTCGATCAGTACGTCGGCGGCGATTTCCGTATCGGCGGAGAAATGGACGGTGGCGGGATCGGTGAGAGTTACGCCGGCAAGCATGTGCTTCAACCGGTAGCGTTCCTGGAAGGCGCGCTCGACGGCGGCCAGCTGCGCCCGGTCGTTGACGCCCATGACCTCGCTTTCGGGACATTGCGCCAATGCCGCCGGTTGGCCAGCAGCGGCGGCCAGATGAACGATGTCGGTCAAATAATATTCGCCCTTGGCATTGGCCTTGCCGAGGTTCGGCAGAAGGCGCCACAGCAAACCAGAATCAATTGCAATAATGCCGGAATTACAGAGCTTTATGTTTCTTTCCGCAGGCGTTGCATCAAGCTCCTCGCGGATCACCACGATGTGGCGGGAGGCATCAGTGATGAGCCTGCCGTAGCCATGCGGGTTGTGGGCCTCGAAGCCGAGAACGGCGAGGCTTCCCGCCGCGGCCTGACGGGCACACAGATCTTTTAGCGTTTCCGGCCTGACCAGCGGCGCATCGCCATAGAGAACCAGGATCGTTCCGGAGAAGCCAGCCAGCCGGTCCTTGGCCATCATCACCGCGTGGCCGGTGCCGAGACGCTGCTCCTGCACCACCGCTGCGGCGGCAGGAAATACGGCGCGGGCGGCATCGGCGACCGCATTCATCGCCGGACCCATCACCACCACGACACGCGCGGGATCGAGATCCCGTGCCGCCATCAGCACATGGTCGAAAAGCGAGCGTCCGGCCGCCCGGTGCAGGACCTTGGGCAGGTCCGAGCGCATCCTTGTACCCATCCCCGCCGCCAGCACGACGATTGCGATATTGTTCATGGTTACTGCTTCATTACGGCAAATCCCCGCCATGCGAAGCATGGAACGGACCAGCGGGGCGATAATGTGGCGGCAGCGTTAACCCCTGGTTTCCGACTGTGGCGCTATTGACCCCACTTGCCCCCACCCCTATGGTCCGGCCGCAATTTCCACCGCCCTTTCGGCGGCGTGGGCCCGTAGCTCAGTGGTAGAGCATCTGACTTTTAATCAGAGGGTCGCGGGTTCGATCCCCGCCGGGCTCACCAGGGATTTCAAAGCGCCGCCAATTCCTGCTCAGTTCGCCACCCCGTCTTTGGGAGGACCATGGTGTTATTCGCCCAAGTTCCGTTGCTGGCCGCCGCTCGATCACTGGGACCGCCCGGCCGATCCTCGCGTTCAGGCCTCGGGCGGCCGGTCCATCAATATGCGACGCATGCGGGCCAGGATGAGGTCGCGGCCCTTGCTGCCGAGGCTGGCGGAGGCCTGCGGCGCATCGCGGACATACCACTCCCGCGAAGAAAATTTCGCCATATCCACGGCTTCCGGGCACAGCGCCAGCATCAGCGAGGTCTCGCCCTTCCCGGCATGGTCGAAAGGATACTGCGCGATGATCTCCGGGCTCATCAGCGGGTGGACCTTGATCCAGTTGAAGGGATCGCCGCCCTTGGCCTGTTGGGCATAATAGTCCGCCATCCCTTCGCTGCCCCACCAGCCTTCGCCGCGCTCGCGCTCGAGAAAGCCGAAGATCGCCTGACGCCCGGCGAACCGGAAGGCGAGGTCGGTCGGCATGCCGGCGGCAAAATTTTCCGTCTGATGATGAATGAAAGCATGAATGTTGCGAAATCCCACGCGCAGCAGGCCATTGAACATGTCCTTGGCTAGCGGCAGCAGGTTTTCGGCATCGACATGGACCGAACCCTTGCCTTCCGGTGCCTCGACGACATAGCTGCTGGCGCCATAGTAGAAGGCCGGCAGGATCACCAGCTGGGTTTCAGCCTCGATGAGTTCCAGGCACTTGACCACCGCCAGGGTGTCCATGCCGACCGCCATGTGTTCGCCATGGTATTCGAGAACGCCGAGCGGCAGGACGACCGGCCAATTCTCCGCTATGGCGCTGCGAATCTGCTGCGGCAACATCATTTCATAGCGCATTGTGCCCCTCTCGACCGCCGGCCGACGATGCAATATCATCCCACAATCGGGCAACTATCAAAAGGCCCATGGGGAAGCAGGGACATGGCCTCAGTCGGAGTCGTCGATGCGCGCAAATCCTATGGCACGCAGGAAGTCATTCATGGCGTGTCGATCGGCATCGATGATGGCGAGTTCGTCATTCTCGTCGGCCCTTCCGGCTGCGGCAAGTCGACCCTGCTGCGGATGATCGCCGGCCTGGAGCCGATCACCTCGGGCCAAATCAAGATCGGCGAGAAGGTGGTCAATCACCTGCCGCCGAAGGACCGCGATATCGCCATGGTGTTTCAGACCTATGCGCTCTATCCGCACAAAACGGTGGCGCAGAACATGGGCTTCGCCCTCATGCTGCGCGGCACCCCCAAAACCGAGATCGATATAAGGGTGAAGCGCGCCGCCGAAATCCTCGATCTGATGCCCTATCTTTCGCGCTATCCCCGCCAGTTGTCCGGCGGCCAGCGCCAGAGGGTCGCCATGGGCCGGGCGATCGTGCGCGACCCCGCCGTGTTCCTGTTCGACGAGCCGCTGTCCAATCTCGATGCCAAGCTCCGGGTGCAGATGCGGGCCGAGATCAAGGAGCTACATCAGCGACTGAAGACCACTACTATCTACGTGACCCACGATCAAGTGGAAGCCATGACCATGGCCGACCGCATCGTCGTCATGCGCGACGGCGTGGTCGAGCAAACCGGTTCGCCGCTCGACCTCTATGATCGACCTGCCAATATTTTCGTGGCCGGCTTCATCGGCTCGCCTTCGATGAACCTGATCAAGGGCTCGATCCGCGGCGGCACCAGGCCGGGCTTTGTCACCGAGGACGGTGTATTTCTGGCGCTGGCCAAGGCGCCGGCGGCGTCTGAGGGCAGGCCGGCGATCTATGGCATCCGGCCTGAGCATTTTTCCCTAGGTAGAGGGGGTATCGATGCCGATGTCGTGGTGATCGAACCGACCGGATCGGAAACCCAGGTCTTCGCCCGGCTCGGCAAGCAGAAACTGGTGGGTGTGTTCCGCGAACGCATCGCGACGCGGCCGGGAGACAAGCTTCCGCTGCTACCCAACCCGGAACTCGCCCATCTTTTCGACGAGAACACCGGGCTGCGCCTGAACTGACTGGAGTGCCACAACCGATGACGACAAAATTCAGGGCGGTGTTCGACACCAGGAAGTCGGTGATCGCGATGGTTCACTTCGGCGCCCTGCCCGGCTCGCCGCTTCATGATGCAATGGCAGATGTCGGCGGGATCGTCGAAGCCGCCCGCAAGGGTCTACTGGCCCTCCAGACCGCCGGTTTCGATGCGGTGATGTTCGGCAACGAAAACACCGGCCCTATGAATTCGCCGTCGATGCCGCGTCGACCGCCACCATGGCTCATGCTATCGGCGCACTCCGTTCCGAGATCACTGTGCCATTCGGTGTCAATGTTCTGTGGGATGCCAAAAGTTCCATGGCGTTCGCGGTGGCCACCGGTGTTTCATTCGTGCGCGAAATCATGACCGGCACCTATGCCTCCGACATGGGTTTGTGGAACCCGGATGCCGGGGCGGCCTTGCGCTATGGCGACCGGCTCGGGCGCAGCGACGTGGCGGTGCTTTACAATATCAGCGCCGAATTCACCCATTCGCTGGACCGCCGCAGCCTCGCCGACCGAGCCCGCAGCGCGGCGTTCTCAAGCATCCCCGGCGCCATTCTGGTTTCCGGCACAATCACCGGCGAGGCCGCAGCGATGTCGGATCTCGAGGAGGTCAAGAAAGCCCTTCCCGACACGCCGGTCTTGGCCAACACCGGTGTCACGCATGCCACCGTCGCCGATACGCTGAAGATCGCCGATGGGGTGATCGTCGGCTCGCCACTCAAGTACGACGGCCACACCTGGAAAGCCGTCGATCCCGATCGGGCCGCCGAGTTCATGCGGATCGTCAGAAAGGCGCACAAGGACTGATCTTATGGCACAAGCAAAGGCCGAACTTGCAGCGCTGGCAAAGCGATTGGGCACGGTGACTGCCGAGCTCATGCTCATTCCCGGCCTGAGCGGCCATGAGGACCGAGTGCGCCGGGCCATCGCACGATTGCTCGCCAAGCTCGGAATTACCGCACGATCTGACCGGCTCGGCAATCTGATCGCAACACTCGACGGCGATCCGAAACTGCCCAGCGTCATGCTGTTTGCCCACATGGACCAGCTTGGATTTATCGTCCGCAAGATCGAGGCGAACGGTCTGGTCCGCGTCGAGCGGTTGGGCGGCGTGCCGGAACGGGCGCTGGCGTCACAGGCCGTGCTGCTTTGCGTCGGGGAAGGCAAAGACATCCCCGGCCTCATCGCCAACAAGAGCCACCATGCGACGATGCCTGACGAGAAATACAAGGTGTTGCCGTATCAGGAGATCGCCATCGACGCAGGATTCGCCAGCGCGGCGGAGGTTGTGGCGGCAGGCATTGATATCGGAACCCCGGTGGTCTATCGGCCGAGCGTGACACCTCTTGGCGGGGGCCGCCTGGCCGGCACGTCGATCGACGATCGCGCCGCCTGTGCGGCGATGATCGAAGTGGCCGCCGCGCTCGGCAAGGACAAGCGACGGCCGACGACGCATCTGGTGTTCTCGGTTCTCGAGGAATTCAATCTGCAAGGGGCGGTGACGGCCGCCCGGGCGCTTGCACCCGATATCGCCATTCAGCTCGATCTCATTCTGGCAACCGACACGCCCGACATGGCCGCCCGCGGCGACGTGCGCCTGGGAGGCGGCCCCGCCATGAGCCTCTACAGCTTTCATGGCCGCGGCACTTTGAACGGAACCATCCCGCATCCGGCCCTGGTGCATCTCTTCGAGGCGGCAGCGAGGCACGAGAGATTGAACCTGCAGCGTAGCGCCCATGTGGGAGTTCTGACCGATTCCTCCTATGTGCAGCTTCTCCATACGGGTATTGCCTGCATCGATCTGGGCTTTCCCTGCCGTTATAGCCATTCCTCGCTTGAGATGTGCGACTTGGCCGATCTGGCCGGACTGACGAAGCTCCTGGTGCGCGGCATCACCGCCATCGACAAGAGTTTCAGCCTCGACCGGGATTGCTACACGTGAAGTACTATCTCGGCATCGACATTGGAACCTTCGAGTCGAAGGGCGTGCTTGCCGATGCGCGCGGCAGGATCGTTGCCGGTGCCGCAACCCCCCACAAGATGCTTGTCCCCCAGTCCGGCTGGGCCGAGCACCGGGCGATCGAGGACTGGTGGCGGGATTTCACCATCCTTAGCCGCAAGCTCCTGGGTGACAGCGGCATCGATCCGCGGACCATCCGCTGTGTGGCGGCCAGCGCCATCGGCCCCTGCATGTTGCCGGTCGACGGGGACGGTACGCCGCTGATGAACGCGGTGCTCTACGGCGTCGACACTCGCGCGGCGCAGGAAATCGACGAACTCAACGGCGCGATTGGCGCCGACACGATCCTGAAAACCTGCGGCAATGCGCTCACCTCGCAGTCGGTGGGTCCGAAGATCCTCTGGCTGAAGCGCCATCGCCCGGAGATCTTCGCAAGGACCCACAAGATCCTGACATCGACATCCTTCCTGGTGTATCGCCTGACCGGCAAATTCGCGATCGATCACTATACGGCAGCCAACGCGGCACCGCTTTACTCCGCCGAAGAGCGGGTTTGGAGCAACGCCCTGGCGCCGGACATCGTTGCGCTCGACCGGCTTCCCGATATCCTGTGGAGCACCGAGATCGCCGGCCACGTGACGGCCCGCGCCGCCGCCGAAACCGGACTGGCGGAGGGCACGCCGGTGACCTGCGGGACGGTCGATGCAGCGGCCGAAGCGATCAGTGTCGGCATCGCCCAACCGGCCGATATGATGCTGATGTATGGCTCGACCATCTTCGTCATCTCGTTGACACCGGGCCGGGTCAGCGATGCCAGGCTTTGGTATGCGCCGTGGCTCTTTCCCGGCGAGCATGCGGCGATGGCCGGGCTGGCAACCAGCGGAACGCTCACCCATTGGTTCCGCGAACAATTCGCCCGCGAACTCGATCCGGCCGAGGCGATGGTGAAACTCGCGGCGGAAGCGGAGGCTTCGCCACCCGGCGCCAAGGGCCTCGTCATGCTTCCCTACTTTTCCGGCGAACGCACGCCGATCCACGATCCCCAGGCCAAAGGCATGGTGTTCGGACTTAATCTCACGCACCAGCGCGGCGATGTCTACCGGGCACTGCTCGAAGGCATCGCTATGGGCACTCATCACATCATCAAGACTTTCGATGATGCGGGCTGTGCAATCCGCAAGATTTTTGCGGTCGGTGGCGGGACCAAGAACCGGATCTGGGCCCAGGCGACTTCGGATATATCCGGCAAGGCACAAATCCTGCGCGAGAAGACGCTTGGCGCCTCCTATGGCGATGCGTTTCTGGCGGCCGTCGCGGTCGGCGATGCGAAACGGAGCGACATCGAGCGGTGGAATGAGGTCAGCTCGGAAATCTTGCCGCAATCCGACACCGCTGAGACCTATCGGAGGCAGTATGACATTTTCCGGCAGCTCTATGATCGCAATCGCGATCTGATGGCCAGGCTCGGCTGAGGGAGTGGAACGCATGGCAAGAGTAAACTCGGCCGTGGCGATCCTCGGCATCTTTGTGGCCGATCTGGCATTCTGGGCCAGCCGCATGCCCGGCATCGGCGAGACCATCGCCGGGTCCGGCTTCAAGATGGGGCCGGGCGGCAAGGGCTCCAACCAGGCGGTAGCGGCGGCGCGGGCCGGGGCAAAGGTGACTTTCATTTCCAGCATCGGCAAGGACGAGTTTGGCGAAAGCGCCATGGCGACGTGGCGGCAAGATGGCATCGTCGCCCGCGTGACCAGGCGCGGCGATGCGCCGACCGGTGCGGCCTTCATTTATGTCAACGACAAGACGGGCGACAATGCCATCATCGTGGTGTCGGGTGCGGCAGCCACCATTATGCCGGCAGACGTCGATGCGGCCGCAGACGCGATCCGCGCCGCCTCGGTTTTCGTGACCCAGCTTGAGCAGCCGGTTGCCGCAGCACGGCGCGGCCTCGAAATTGCCAAGTCCGCCGGAACCCTCACCATATTCAACCCCGCCCCGGCAGAGCCATTCGACGACGGGCTCTATCCGCTGTGCGATTTTGTCACGCCCAACGAGACAGAAGCGGCCTTTCTCACCGGTCTGGAAGTCAAATCCGTCGACGATGCCCGCAGGGCCGGCGATGTGTTTCTGGCAAAGGGCGTGGGCGCGGCCCTGATCACCCTGGGTGAAACGGGCGCCCTGCTGCACGGAAAGGGAATCTCGACGTTGATTCCGGCGTTCAAGGCCGGACCGGTCGTTGAAACGACCGGTGCTGGCGACGCATTCAACGGCGGCTTCGCCGCTGCGCTGGCGCGTGGTGCCAGTCCTCAAGAGGCGGCACGCTTCGGCTGTGCCACCGCCGGCCTGTCGGTGACCAAGGCCGGCACGGCGCCGTCCATGCCAAAGCTCATCGACATCGAGGCCCTGCTGAGGCGCGGCTAGAGCATCGGACCCAAAAGTGGCTACCACTTGTGGGTCAATCCGATGCTCAAGCATATGAGCTGGCGCAACTTTTCACCCTCGAGTGGATTCCACTTGGGGTCCGTTGCGCTAAGGAGAGTGTCGCGAGAGGAAGGCGTCCACCTCGTCCCGGCCGGGCAAGGCGTCATGGGCACCGCGACGCGAGACGACAATGGCGCCGGCCGCCGCCGCGCGGCGTAGTGCCAGTTCGATGGGATGGCCCTGCAAGAGACCCGCAACCAGCGTGCCCAGATAGGCATCCCCTGCCCCAACCGTGTCGACAACTTCGGCCGGAAAGGCCGGTTGCGTCACAACGCCGCCAGACTGTGCCGCAGCACTGCCGGCCGCCCCCCCCGTAACCACGACCGTTTCGATCCCAAGGGTCCGGGCAAGATCGGCGGCAGCGATGCCGATGTCCCGGGGTGTCTTCACCTGGCCGAGGAGACGGCTTGCCTCGACACGATTGACGACGAGGATCGAAACGGCCCGCCACAAGTCCCGTGGAATGGCATTGGGCGAGGCCGGGGCGGGCGAGGCATTGAGAACCACCCGCGTCCCTCCGCCACGGGCCAGCGCGGCTGCCTGCAGGGATGCAGCGACCGGCAATTCAAGTTGCAACAGCAGCGCATCGGCCCGGCGGATATGGGCGGCGGCCTTGTCGATCATGGCGGGCGACAATTCCGCCGCCGCACCGCTGGCGATGATCGAACAGTAGTCGCCTTCGGCCGCCAGTACTGTGCTGGCGCCGGTTGCAAACTCCCCATCGACGGCGACGAGCGACGTATCGACACCCTTGGCAGCAAGCGCTTCGAGCAGCCGTCGGCCGAAGAAATCGTCGCCCAATCGGGTCAAGATCTTCGTCTCGACGCCAGCAAGGACCAGCTGGCAGGCCTGGTTGCAGCCCTTGCCGCCGGGAGACATCGAGAAGCGACCACCAGCCACCGACTCGCCACGTCTTGGCAGGCGATCGGCCGTGGCGATCAGATCCATGTGCACACTGCCGACGACGACGGCATGTTCAGTCATCGAACGGTCCAAACAACATGTCCTGCATCAGCCGCATCGCGCCAACCGCGTCCTGGCCATTCTGTGCCGCGCGCAATTCGGCCAGCGGCACGCGATCAAGGAGATGCAGCATACGCCGCACCGTGCGGACATTGGCGGCGCATTCCTGTGCCGGGTCCACTCGATCCGGGAACGTGTCAAAGTAGATTGTTTCGGCAAATCCGCCTTTGCGCAATTCGGCCAGGAGCTCCAAAGTGTGCCAGGGGTGCACTGAACCCACCATCAGGCCATCGTCGGCTGGACCATAGCCGTCGTTCAGATGGACGCCGAGGAGCTTGCCGGCGCGCAACGCCAACGCTGCCGCTGCGGCCGGCTGTTCGCCCGCCATCAGGGCATGGCAGAAATCCAGGGTCACGCCGAAATTGGCGAGGTTAACCTCTCGCACCGCCAGCAGGCTGTCCGACATGGAGCGGATCAGCGAGGTGCGGCGCGGATCGCTGGGCTTGTATTCGACACTCACCCGCACCGCCGGATTGCGTAGGGCGACAGCGCGGAATCCGGCGATTTCCATGTCCCAGAGGGCGTCATAGTCCGTCTGGAACGGATAATCGTAGCCATCTGGACCCATCCACAGGATGACATGGCCGATGCCGTTTTCGGCCGCGACATCGACGGCATCGCAGGCGGTGGCAATTGCGCGCGAGCGAATTTCCGACGCCGGATGGGTGAAGGCACCCAGGGCGAATTGGGGCCCGTCCCATCGCAGGTTGAGTGCCGTCACCGAAAGCCTCGCCGTAGCGGCAGCGGCAAGGATGGAGCGGTTGTCATTACCGCCAAAATGCTGCGGGTAGTTCAACTCAACCGCCGAAATACCTTTTACGGCGGCGACGGCCTGAATCGCCTCTTCGGCCGAGAGCGTGCTGCCGCGGGCCCTGCGAAAGGAATTCAAGCGGGTTGCGAACACGGGTGCTGTGCCGGTCATGGTCGCTCGATCCTTGTGCGCTGCGAAAGCCCTGGTTGCAAAATGACCGTATATAACAACGGTGTGCGTCCCCGCATCAATTGACATCTAACAAGGCTGGCGCATAGTCTCAATCGCCTTCGTCACCTGTCGACCGCGCTGCGCTCGTCATCGAGCATGATTGCGACTTCGACGGCGCCCGGGCAGGAAAACGACTGCGAACTACTGGGAGGAATTACAATGAAAGTCGAACTTTACAACCGTCTCATGAGCATGAGCCGACGCGACATGCTGAAGGGCGCCGCCGCCGTCTCCGCCTTGGGCGTAGCCGGTGGTTACGCTGCATCCACGCCAACTTTCGCTGCCGCGGACGATCTGCGCGCCGCCATTCTGAAGATTCCGGGAGTCGGCAAGGGTTCGCCGACCGATGCCGATTGGCAGAAAGTGGGCGAGATGACCCTCGGCGCCACCAAGGCTTCGATCAAGGAAGGCGAGTTCAAGGGTGTCGAGCTCTCCTTCATGGGACTCAATAACCAGAACCTGCATAATCTGCTGTTCCGGGGCTTCCTCAAGCCATGGGAGGCATATACCGGCGCCAAGATCACCTGGATCGATCTGGCCCAGGCCGACTACAACCCGCGTCTGCAGCAGGCTATCGCCTCTGGCACGATCGATTTCGACATCCTTGAAATGGGCGCGCCCTTCGAGGGCGATGTCGGCGGCAAGGGTCTCGCTTCCGAAATGCCCGACTGGGTCAAGAAGCAGATCGAATTCGACGATCTGGTGAATTATCTGAAACCCCCGGTCGGCACGTGGAACGGCAAGCAGATTCGCGTCACCATCGACGGCGATACCCACAACTTCAACTACCGCACCGACTACTTTGCCGATGCCGATCTCGCCAAAGCCTGGGCAGCCGAAGGCCATAAGGGCGACTGGAGCGTTCCCAACACCTGGCAGAAGGTTCAGGAAGTCACCAAGTTCCTGAAGGGCAAGAAGATCAAGGGCCAGGATGCCTATGGTTACCTCGATGCACCGAAAGGCTGGGGCGGCTTCGGCTTCTACTTCCTCGGCAGCCGCGCCACGGCCTACGCCAAGCATCCCGACGACAAGGCATGGCTGTTCGATATCGACACGATGAAGCCGCGCGTCAACAATCCGGCCTGGGTGCGCGCCATCCAAGACGAGATCGACGCGCTGCCTTTCGAGCCCGCCGACCAGCTCAACGCCGATCCCGGCACCACTGGCTTCCAGCAGTTCCTCGCCGGAACCGGTTCAATGCTGTCATGGTGGGGAGATATCGGATCGAACGCCAAGACCAGCGACAGCTCGGTCGTCGGCGATGTGGTGGGGTTCTCGATCCTGCCCGGCTCCGACGATGTCTATAACTCCAAGACGGGCAAGTGGGACACGCTGGCGAGCGGCCCGAACTTCTCGCCCAACATGGCTTATCTCGGCTGGGGCGTTTACGTGATGGCCCGGGTCGACAGCGATTCCAAGAAGCACAAGGCGGCCTGGAGTGCCGCGGCCCATCTCGGCGGCAAGGATCTGTCGCTGTGGACGGCGGCCTATCCGTCGGGCTTCCAGCCCTACCGGAACAGCCATTTCAACATCCCGGAGTGGGTGGCGGCCGGTTACGACGAAAAGTTCATTACTTCGTACCTCAAGTCGGAGGCCGACTCCTATAACCACCCGAATGCGGCGATCGAACCGCGCATCCCCGGCATCTTCCAGTACTACAGCGTGGCCGAGGACGAACTGGCGAAAATCTTCGCCGGCAAGGCCACGGCGCAGGCAGGCGCCGACGCCATTGCGGCGGCATGGGAAAAGCTGACCGACCAGATCGGCCGCGACAGTCAGATCAAGCTCTACAAGGCTTCCCTGGGTATGTAGGCTTGCGGCAACGACAGAAACACCGATCGGCGGCGCTTCGGCGCCGCCGGTTAATATGTGGTAGGCGCGTCACGCCGAAGGGGCCTCCTAAGAGATGCAGACTGGGCAAGCGACTGCCGGCGGGCAGGTTTACGAAGCGGCCGAACAGAACCTTTCCGCCCGTCGCAAAGTCTGGGGCCGTATTCTAATCGTGGCCGCGAGTCTCGGCCTCGCGATCATGGTGATGTGGCAGCTTCTCGATTCGATGGGCGTCATCGCCACGGGCTTCCCGAACTGGCGGCCCGTGGCCTTTGCCTATCTCGTCTGGGCCATCGCACTCGGCGCTGGGCAGGTGATGATCCACGGCGAGAATGGCCATCGCGCTTTGTTTTTGCTGCCGGCCCTGCTGTTCACCATCGCCATGGTCATCTTTCCTACCTTTTTCGGACTCTACATCGCTTTCACCGACTGGAACCTGAGTTCCTTCACCGGCCAGAAATTCAACGGTCTCGACAATGTCCGGGCACTGGTGGCCGACGAGTACTTCTGGAACGCTCTCCTCAACATGGTCTACTATGTGCTGTCGGTAGCGGTGCAATATGCGATCGCTTTCGGCCTGGCACTCCTCCTCAATGCCGAGATCAAGGCGCGCAAGTTTTTTCGGGTCGCCTTCCTCCTACCCTTCATGCTGAGTCCGGTGGCGATCAGCTGGATGATCGGCAAGTCGCTGATGGAATACCGCTTCGGTCCGCTTGCCACTCTCATGCGCCATCTTGGCTGGGAAAGTCCCGCCTTCTTTGCAACTCCGTGGATTGCGAGACTGAGCATCGTGGCAATGGACTCCTGGGTGTGGATTCCCTTCATCATGATTCTGCTGCTGGCCGGGCTTCAGGCCCTTCCCAAGGAAGTACAGGAAGCCGCCAAGGTCGACGGAGCGACGCCCTGGCAATCTTTCTGGCAGATCACCTTTCCGCTCATGCTGCCGATCAGCGTAACCGCCATCGTCTTGCGTATTATTTTCCAGCTCAAGCTCGCCGACATTGTCATCAACACGACATCCGGCGGCCCGGGCGGCGCAACCGACACGGTATCGAGCTTCATTTTCCGCGAATACCGTGACCGATCCAATGTCGGCTACGGCACGATGGTGGCGGAAGCCTATCTTATCATCATCATCATCTTCATCACCCTGTTGTTGAAGGTCCTGCGCCGCTGGATGCGCGAGGAGAACGACGCCTGATGGCCTACCCCGCTTCGAGCGAACCCCATCCCAGCGGCCTGCTCCGGCATGTCACCGGCCGGGTATTCATCTATGGCGCCCTGCTCCTCTGGGCTTTCATCTGTATCTTCCCGATCTATTGGACCGTCTCGACCTCGCTCAAGAAGGCACCCAATGTGATGAAAGGCAATCTCATACCCTGGTTGGATTTCCAGCCCGATTGGCTGGGTTGGCGCTCGCTCGGCCTGTCGCCGGACACGATCTTTAACGTGTCGACGGTGCGCGATGAATTCTTGCTGCGTTTCGAGAACAGCATTCTGGTTTCGATCGGTGCCGCAGCGCTCGCCATCATCATCGGATCACTGGCCGCCTATGGTCTCAGCCGCTTTCAGTACCGCTTAGGCCCATGGCGCAACAAGGACATTTCCTTTTTCTTTCTGTCGCAACTGATTCTGCCGCCGGTCGTCCTGGCGATGCCATTTCTGGTTCTTTACAAGGAGCTTGCCCTCCTCGACACGATCACCGGGCTCGTCCTTGTCTATACGCTCATGGTTCTGCCCATCGTCATCTGGATCATGCGCGACCAGTTCGATACGATTCCGATCGAGCTCGAACAGGCGGCACTGGTGGATGGCTGCTCGGTGTGGGGGGCATTCCTGAGGATTGTGTTGCCGATCGCTCTCCCTGGCATCGTTGCGGCTTTCATTCTCGCCGTCGTTCTCAGCTGGAACGAATATTTCTTTGCCGCCCTGCTGACCAGCACCAATGCCAAGACCCTGCCGGTGATGGTGGCCAGCCAGACCGGCTCGCAAGGCATTAGCTGGTGGTCGATGGCGGCGCTGTCGACGGCGGCCATTGCACCCTTGGTGCTGATCGGAGTGTTCCTCGAGCGCTACATCGTCAAGGGTCTCACCGCCGGCGCAGTGAAATGAACCCGTGTCAAGATCGGACAGGGGACCTTCGTTCGCTTCCAGCCAGCCACTCTATCTTCGATCATATCGATCACATTCATAGAAATTAAGACTGTCGATTTGCTCGCAGTTTCTGCACGGTGTGAACCTTGGTTTAACCGAACCATCCAAAACAACCTAAGGGCGACTTTACTTCACCGAGACTTAACGGGGCATGGCAATTGTTAGGTCGCTGCAAGAGAGCCGATCGCCAGTCATGACCGCCAACCGCCAGACTTTCAATCTAACCAAGATCGTCGCCGGCATCGTGCTGGGCATGGGCGTACTGGCCGCCTCGGTGGTGCTCGGCGTCAACTATGCCGTCGACCAGGCGGTCGGCATCGATGCCCGCACCAAGGCCGAGGACTGGGCCAAATACTTCATCAACACCCTTCCCGATCTCGATCGCCTGCTAGCGACCGGCAAGCTCGACGAGCGCCAGAACGCCGTCGTCGCCACCGCCGCCAAGGTCGGCAATGTCTTCCGCTTCAAGCTCTACGATGCCGCGGGCAATGAGCTTCTCGAATCGGATGCGGCGAAGTTTGATAGGAATGCCGGCAACGATCACCTCGACAACGAAGCCAAGGAGGTAGCGGAAACAAAGCTTGCCCGAATCGCGCTCAACGACGGCAGCAAGGAACGCAACATGCCGCCGCTCTATGCCGAAGCCTATGTGCCGGTTTTCAAGGCAAACGGCGCGCTGCGCACCATCGTCGAAACCTATGTCGACGAAACCAGGGTCGCGTCATTCTTCAAGACCACCTTCCAGGCCCTGGCGATCAGCCTCGGGCTTGGCATGGCGCTCGCCTTTGGCGCCCCCACGCTCGCCTTCCTGCTGCGCACCAAGCAGGCCCGAGAAGTGAAGCAGCGGGTCGAGTTTCTCGCCAGCCACGACCCGATGACCAGCCTGCTCAACCGCCGCAGCTTGGCCGAACGGTTGTTGCAGCGCATTGCGACGCGGCCCGCCGACAATTGCCTGGCGGTGGTGTTTCTCGATGTCGACGACTTCAAGCTGATCAACGACAGCTATGGCCATGAAGCGGGGGACGAATTCCTCAAGCACGTCGCCAGCAGCATAACCGCGTTCTGCCAGCCGGACGATTTCGTCGCCCGGGCCGGCGGCGACGAGTTCATCATCACCCTCGGGCGCGACACCGAAGACAGCGTCATGGCAACCGTCGAGGCCATGATGACGGCGGTTCGCGAGCCCCTGACAGCCCGCGGCCACCGCATTTCCGGGCAGGTGAGCGCCGGCGTGCACATCCTGGGCAACACGGTAACCAGCGTCGAGGATGCCCTGCACAATGCCGACGTGGCACTCTATCAGTCAAAACTCGACGGCAAGAACACCGCGCGGCTGTTTTCCGACGAGATGGAAGTTCGGATGCGGGCCCGGCGCGAGTTGGAACTCCTGGTCCGCGAAGCGGCGAGAGATCGCAGCTTCGAACTCTATTATCAGCCACTGGTCGACGTCAGATCCCGGTACTGCCTGGGCTTCGAGGCCCTCCTCCGCCTGAAGAACAAGGACGGCGTCCCGGTGCCGCCGACGGTCTTCATTCCGGTCGCCGAGCAGATCGGCCTGATCGAGGAGATCGGCAACTGGGTGATCGAGGAGGCAACCCGCACCGCCGCCCTGTGGCCGGATGCGATGTATGTCTCGATCAATCTATCGGTGAAGCAGTTCGCCAGCGGCCGCCTGGCCGCCACGGTGCGGGCGGCTCTCGAAAACTCCGACCTTGCTCCGGGCCGCCTCGAATTGGAAGTGACCGAGTCGCTGCTGATGGAGAATACCGCGACCGTCGCCCGCCAGCTGGCTGCCATAAAGGCCTTCGGTGCCTCGATCGCCATGGACGACTTCGGCACCGGCTACTCCAGCCTGGGCTACCTGTGGCAATTCGGCTTCGACAAGCTGAAGATCGACCGCTCGTTCATCACCGCCCTGACGGCCGACGAGAACAAGGCCCGCGACATCCTCGACACCATCGTCACCCTGGCGCATCGTCTCGGCATGAAGGTAACGGCCGAGGGCATCGAGACAGATCGCCAGGCCAGCATCCTCGAAGCCCTGTCGTGCGATCAGTTCCAGGGCTATCTTTATGGCAAGCCGTTGCCGATGGGTGACATTGGGGCATATTTGCTGCAACGGTTTCATGCTGTGGCAATCGCCCCCGTGTCGGGTGGCTTCCCGGGAGGACCACTCCGGCGAACGCCTGGCAGCGGGCTAAGGGGCCGGCATAGGCTTCGCGCCTGGCCATTCACCTTTCCTGTTAGCTAAAACTTGGGGCAAATTGGCAAGAGCCCGGCGATTGGGTTAGGTTGAGAGGCCCTTTTCCCGGCACGGCAGGGGCGGCAGGCGCTTGAGAGGGTCGAGTGGAATGAAGACAGCCTTTGTATTGATCATGTGGTGGAGCGGGTCGCTGATCAACGGCGCGGCCATCGACCACGTCGAGTTCGGCAGCAAGGAGGCCTGCGAGAAGGCCAAGGCCGAGATTCCCTTCAGCAGCGTCTGCGTTGCCAAGGATTCGCCGGCCAGTTCCGGAAACTGACCGCGCCGCCCGGATACTGGCGTGTCCCGCGCCGACGATGGCCGCCGCCGATAAGATCGGGCGCCCCTACGGCTTTGTCGATACCATCGACTTCGTCGATGCCGCGCCAACCACGGCGATCGCAACCTTCGGCCGCCAGCAATTCGGCCCGGGTAAGATCGGCCCGTCGGTGCTGATCGACCGAAACGACGGTATCGTGGTCAATTGCCCGATCGCGGGGTTCGACGCTTCGGATTTCATCCTGAAGACCGCAGGCGGTTACGGGCAGGTCGGGGCGAGCGGCGGGTCGGGCCAGGTGGCGAGGGTGACGGCAATCGATGCGGTCTGCTCGACGATGCCGACCATCACCCCGGCGAGTTTGAGTTCGCCGCCCTCCTCCACCAGCAGCGGGCCGCCGGAACTGCCGAAATTTGTATCGCAATCGGTGAAAAGATGCGTGCCATCGCGATAGATGACGCTGCAATTGCGGTGCACCGTCAGAATATAGCGGTGATCGATCGGATAGCCCGCGTGCGTGATGTGACTTCCGACAGAGAGGTCATCGGCAGCAACCAGCGGCACGGTGCCGGCGGCGGCAAGATCGCGGTCGAGCACGATCAGCGCCAGGTCGCTGCGAAAGCTTTCGAGTGGGACTTGCTGATAGGGCAGACCGGGCAGCGGTCTCTGGGCCCCGATATAGCGATATCCGGGCGCAAATTTTACGCATCTGGCGGTGGCGCGCCCGGCGGTCTTGTCGCGCCTGACGCCGGCGGCGAAGTGGATGTCCTTCGCCAAAAACGGCAACTTCGTCGGGGGATTGATGAGACAATGGGCTGCGGTGAGGACCAGCCGCGAGCCGATGAGCGTTCCCGAACATTCGCCCCGCGACCGATAGCCACCCATGTTGACCTGTCCGATCGCCGGCCAGGGTGGGCCGTCGCTGTCGATTGTCTGACGATCGTCGTTGCCGATGATGCCGGGCTTTACCGGCAACTCGGAGGCTGCCGCAGACCCTGCAAGGATTAGACCCGAGGCCAGCCAGCCCAAGATGCGAAGTGCCGGCCCGGCAAAGCTCGTCGTCATGGTTGCAAGGTCCTGAACCACCCCGGTTTATGGGCAGCCTCACCGCTTTGCGGTTTTAGGTTCGATCGTCCTTGCCCGCAAGCCGGATCGGATTTCGTCCCGTAGGCTAAGCCCAGGCGCTCGGTTCGGCCGGTGTTCCCCGCCTGACCGGTTAGAAGCCGGCGATGGTTCTGCCACCCGTTCATTGTTGGTCGAGGCAAAATTGCTGCGTTGCAAGACAAATATTGCATCGCACCACGATTTGGCCTATGGGAAGGTCGACTCAATCTGGGAATCACGCCATGCCGAACAACCCCGCCGTTTCGATTGAAGACCGCGTCCGTGCCGTCGCCTATGACCTGTGGGTCGCCGAAGGCCAGCCCGAGGGCCGCGCCGAAGCCCACTGGCTCAAGGCTTATGAGCTGGTCAACGCCGAAGCGGGTGCCGCCGCCAGGCCGAAGCGCGCCGCGGCCAAGACTGCGACCGTACCGGTCAAAAAGGCCGCGGCACCGCGCCAGCGTTCCTGATTCACCACGCTCGTTCACCGCGGCGCAATTTCAGACAGCAGGACTGCCTCGCGGCGGTCCTGTTTTTTTTGGCGGGACCGCCCCCCGCGATTACCCTCTCCCATTTCGGGCCAAAGAACCTATATAATCGCTTCCATGCCGAAGCGCGATGCACAGAGGGACGGAAACCAGACCGGCGTCATCACCCGCACCGAGGTGAAGACCAAAAAGCCTTCGCTCTACAAGGTGCTGTTGCTGAACGACGATTACACGCCGATGGAATTCGTCGTCCATGTGCTCGAACGCTTCTTCGGCAAAGGACGCGAAGAGGCAACCCGCATCATGCTGCATGTCCACCAGAAGGGCGTGGGCATCTGCGGGGTCTATACGTTTGAGGTGGCGGAGACCAAGGTGACCCAGGTGATGGATTTTTCACGCAATCATCAGCATCCTCTGCAGTGCACGATGGAAAAGGAATAGGCGCCGAATGCCCACGTTCTCCCGCAGTCTGGAACAGGCCCTGCACCGCGCGCTGGCCATCGCCAACGAGCATTCCCACGAGTATGCAACGCTCGAGCATCTGCTGCTGGCGCTGGTCGAGGACAAGGACGCCGCCGCGGTGATGCGGGCCTGCAATGTCGACCTCGATTCGCTGCGCAAGTCGCTCGAGACCTATATCGACAATGAGCTCACCGGCATGATCACCGCCGAGCGCGAGGATTCCAAGCCGACCGCCGGATTCCAGCGGGTGATCCAGCGCGCCGTCATCCATGTGCAGTCGTCGGGCCGCGAGGAGGTGACCGGGGCCAATGTGCTGGTGGCGATCTTCGCCGAGCGCGAGAGCCATGCCGCCTATTTCCTGCAGGAGCAGGACATGACCCGCTACGACGCGGTCAATTACATTTCCCACGGCATCGCCAAGCGGGCCGGGCTGTCGGAAACGCGGCCCGTGCGCGGCGTCGACCAGGACCAGCAGCAGGGCGGCGGCTCCGACGGCGAGGACCGCGAGGCGGCCAAGAAGAAGGCCGACGGCGATGCCCTCGATGCCTATTGCGTCAATCTCAACCGCAAGGCCGGCGAAGGCCGCATCGATCCGTTGATCGGCCGTGAGGCGGAGGTCAACCGCACCATCCAGATTCTCTGCCGGCGACAGAAGAACAATCCGCTGTTCGTGGGCGACCCCGGCGTCGGCAAGACGGCGATCGCCGAGGGGCTGGCTCGCAAGATCGTCAAGGGCGAGGTGCCGGAGGTCCTGGCCGATTGCACCGTGTTCCAGCTCGACATGGGGGCGCTGCTTGCCGGCACCCGCTATCGCGGCGATTTCGAGGAACGCCTCAAGGCGGTGATCAAGGAGATCGAAGCGCGCCCCGGCGCCATCATGTTCATCGACGAAATCCATACGGTGATCGGCGCCGGCGCCACCTCGGGCGGCGCCATGGATGCCTCCAATCTGCTGAAGCCGGCGCTCGCCGGCGGGGCGCTGCGCTGCATCGGCTCCACCACCTACAAGGAGTACCGCCAACATTTCGAGAAGGACCGGGCGCTGGTGCGGCGGTTCCAGAAGATCGACGTCAACGAGCCGACTATTCCCGACGCCATCGCCATCCTCAAGGGCCTCAAGCCCTATTACGAGGAGTTTCACAAGGTGAAGTTCACCGACCAGGCGATCGAAAGTGCCGTGCAGCTGTCGGCCCGCTACATGAGCGACCGCAAGCTGCCCGACAAGGCGATCGACGTGATCGACGAGACCGGCGCCTCGCAGATGCTGGTGGCCGAGAGCAAGCGCCGCAAGACTATCGATGTGCCGGAGATCGAGGCGACCATCGCCACCATGGCCCGCATCCCGGCCAAGAACGTCTCCAAGGACGATGCCACGGTCCTCAAGAATCTCGACGCCGAATTAAAGCGCCTGGTATTCGGGCAGGATAAGGCGATCGAGGCACTGACCTCGGCGATCAAGCTCGCCCGGGCGGGCCTGCGCGAGCCGGAAAAGCCGATCGGCTGCTATCTCTTCTCCGGGCCGACCGGAGTGGGCAAGACCGAGGTGGCACGGCGGTTGGCGGAAGTGCTGGGCGTAAACATGCTGCGCTTCGACATGTCGGAATATATGGAGCGCCACTCGGTCTCGCGGCTGATCGGCGCCCCTCCCGGCTACGTCGGCTTCGACCAGGGCGGCCTTCTGACAGACGGCATCGACCAGCATCCCTACAGCGTGCTGCTGCTCGACGAGATCGAGAAGGCCCACCCGGACCTGTTCAACATCCTGTTGCAAGTGATGGACCACGGCAAGCTCACCGATCACAACGGCAAATCGGTCGACTTCCGCAACGTGATCCTAATCATGACGACCAATGCCGGCGCCCAGGATCTGGCCCGCGAGGCCATGGGTTTCACCCGCAACAAGCGCGAGGGTGACGATCAGGAGGCGATCATCCGCATGTTCTCGCCGGAGTTCCGCAACCGGCTCGACGCGGTCATCGGCTTTGCCCATCTGCCGCCGGAGATCGTCCGTAAGGTGGTTGAGAAGTTCGTCCTCCAGCTCGAGGCCCAGCTGGCCGAGCGCCAAATCAACATCGAGCTGTCGCCGGAAGCCGCCGACTGGCTGGCCGCCAAGGGCTATGACCAGCAGATGGGTGCCAGGCCCTTGGCCCGGGTCATCCAGGAACAGGTGAAGAAGCCCCTGGCCGAGGAAGTTCTGTTCGGCAAGCTCGCCAAGGGCGGCACGGTGCGCATCCTGCTCGATGGCGATGCGCTGGCCTTCCAGTATCTGAGCCGCGACGAGGAAAAGGCCCTGCCCCGGACGCCTGAGCGCAAGGCCCTGCCGCGCGCCAAGGCCGATCCGGGAGAGAAGAAGAAACCGAAGGCCAAGGCGAAGTAGCAGACAAGGCCCCCGTCACATTGCCGGGCCATTTGCGGCCATCCGGCAAATCGCCGAATTGCAAGTGCCGGTTTTCTTGCTAGATTGCCGGAAACCATAAGGGCTCCGGCCCACCGGGGAGACGCAAGAGTGGCAATCGAAGCGAAGGCGGCGGGCAAACAGCCCGTCGCAGTCAAGGTCGACGACCTTCACAAGTATTTCGGCCAACTCGAAGTCCTGAAAGGCGTTTCGCTCACCGCCCGGGAAGGCGAGGTGGTCTCGATGATCGGCGCTTCGGGCTCGGGCAAGAGCACCTTCCTGCGCTGCATCAATTTCCTCGAAATGCCGACCCAGGGGCGCATTCAGGTGACCGGCGAGGATGTGGCCCTCAAGCCGGGAAAGGATGGCAACCTCCATCCGTCCGACCGCAAGCAGCTCGAACGCATCCGGACGAGGCTTGGCATGGTGTTCCAGAGCTTCAACCTGTGGCAGCACATGACGGTGTTGCAGAACGTGATCGAGGCGCCGGTCCATGTTCTCAGAGTTCCCACGGCCGAGGCCATCGCCCGGGCCGAGAAGCTGCTCAACAAGGTCGGCCTCTATGAGAAGCGCGACCAGTATCCGGCCTTCCTGTCGGGCGGCCAGCAGCAGCGCGCGGCTATCGCCCGGGCACTGTGCATGGAGCCCAAGGTGATGCTGTTCGACGAGCCCACTTCGGCGCTCGATCCTGAGCTCGTCGGCGAAGTGCTGCGGGTGATCCGCGATCTCGCCGAGGAAGGCCGCACCATGATCCTGGTCACCCATGAGATGAAATTCGCCCGCGACGTGTCGAGCCACGTGATCTACCTGCACCAGGGAGTGATCGAGGAAGAAGGCCCGCCCAAGCAGGTGTTCGGTGTGCCCAAGAGCGAGCGCTGCCGCCAGTTCGTGTCCACCATCCACTAGAACGAGACCCTCTCGCACCGACCGATCGCCGGATAGAAAACGTGCCTAATCAACGCCAAGCGGGTCATGTCGGCCTCGCCGCAAACAGGGAGAAGATGATGAAGTTTTCACGTCGTGTAGTGTTCGCAGCCGCGGCCGTCGCCATGATGGCCTCGGCGGGCTCCGCCATGGCCGAAATCCGCTTCGGCGTCGCCGCCGAGCCCTATCCGCCCTTCACTTCGAAGGATGCCTCGGGCAAATGGGTGGGCTGGGAAGTCGACCTGATGGACGCGGTCTGCGCCGAGCTCAAGGAGAAATGCTCGATCGTCGAGGTCGCCTGGGACGGTATCATCCCGGCGCTGCAGGCCAAGCAGTTCGACCTCATCTGGTCGTCGATGACGATTACCGACGAGCGCAAGCAGACCATCGATTTCACCAACTTCTACTATGATACGCCGACGGTGCTGATCGGCGCCAAGAACGGCGACATGGACATCACGCCCGAGCACCTCAAGGGCAAGGTGATCGGCGCCCAAGTCTCCACCATCCATCAGAAGTATGTCGAAGCCCACTACGTGGCGGCGGGGGCCGAGATCAAGACCTACCAGACCCAGGACGAAGTGAATCAAGACATGGCGGCCGGCCGCATCGACTATGACCAGGCCGATGGCGCCGCCCTCGATGCCTTCCTCAAGACCGACCAGGGCAAGGCCTGCTGCGAACTCAAGGGCCAGGTGGCGGACGATCCGCATATCCTGGGCGCCGGTGTCGGCGCCGGGGTCCGCAAGGAAGACACAGCTCTCAGGGACCGTATCAACGGCGCTCTGGCCGCGCTCGCCAAGGCCGGCAAGTTCCAGGAGATCACCGCCAAGTATCCCGACCTGGCGCCGCAAATCGTCCTGCCAAAGCCGTAAGCCAAATCGTCGGGCCGTCCCGGCTTCGGCCGGGGCGGCGCAACCGGGACACGAGAACATTACAACAGTGCTCGCCGCCTCCACATCGATCTTCACCATGCTGTCGTGGGGCGACCAAGGCTATGGCGACGAGATAGCACTCGGCACGCTGGTGACGCTTCAAGTCTCGTTTCTTGCATATCTTCTCGGCTTTGCCATCGGCTTGGTCGGAGCCGTGGGAAAACTCGCCGGCGGAGCCATCACCCGCGGTGCGTTCAACGTCTACACCACGCTGGTGCGGGCCGTTCCGGAACTGGTGCTGATCCTGCTCCTCTACTATGCCGGAAGCGACTCGCTGAACCGGCTGCTCGGCGGCGTCGGGCTCGGTCCGGTGCGGATCAACGCGCTGGTCGCCGGCATCGTAGTGCTGGGCTTCGTCCAGGGTGCCTATCAGACCGAAGTCATCCGTGCCGCCATCCAGGCTATCCCAATCGGCCAGATCGAGGCGGCGCGGGCCTATGGCATGGGCCCGTTGTTGCGCTTCCGTCGCGTCGTGCTGCCGGCCATGCTGCCCTTCGCCATTCCGGGCCTTGCCAATCTGTGGCTCAACGCCACCAAGGACAGCGCGCTCATTTCCGTCGTGGGACTGTCGGAGCTGGCTCTGACCACCAAGCAGGCGGCGGGCTACATCAAATACACCCAGGGAAATCCACTCTACCTGCTGGTGTTTTATGCGCTGACGGCGGCGATTTATCTCGCTATTTCCCTCGCTTCCAACCAGTTCTTCGCCTGGCTCGAACGGCGCACCCGCCGCGGCCAGCGCCAGCCCGCATGAGGTGAACCCATGGATTGGAGCTGGCTTCTTGTTTACTACCCGCAACTCCTCCACGGATTGTGGATCACCCTGGCACTCCTCGTGCTGTCGGTGTTTTTCGGCATGCTCATGGCCGTGCCGATTGGCTTCGCGCAGGCGGCGGGTCCGCGCTGGCTCGCCTGGCCGGCCAAGGCCTTCTGCACCTTCATCCGCGGCACACCGCTCCTGGTGCAGATATGGTTCTTCTATTATGGCCTCGGCATCCTGTTCCCGTTGATCCCGGAACTGCGCACTAGTTTCCTCTGGCCCGTCCTACGCGAGGGATTTTTCTATGCCGTCGTGGCCTTTTCGCTCTCCTATGCGGGTTATGAGGGCGAGGTGATGCGCGGCGCCTTTCTTGGCGTTCCCAAGGGCGAGATCGAGGCGGCCCGCGCCATCGGCATGTCGCCCTTCACGCTGGTACGCCGCATCTGGTTCCCGCGTGCCGTGCGTCTGGTGCTGCCGACGCTTGCCGGCGAAACCGTGGGCCAGCTCAAGGCGACGCCACTCGCCTTCACCATCACCGTCATGGACCTGATGGGGGCGACCAACATGATCCGTCAGAATACTTATCGAACCTATGAGCCGTTGATGCTGGTGGCCCTTTTCTACATGATCATCACCTTCATCATGGTGTTGGGTTTCAACTGGCTCGAACGCCTGGTGCCGCAGAAACGATGATCGAGGACCGCGTCGAAACCTACAAATCGGATCTGGTGGCCATCCGCCACGATCTCCATATGCATCCGGAACTCCTGTTCGAGGAGCACCGCACCAGCGCCATCGTGGCGAAAGAACTGGCCCGGCTGGGCTATCAGGTGACGACCGGCATCGCCGGCACCGGCGTTGTCGGCACCATGCGCAATGGCACCGGCCGCCGTTCCCTCGGCATTCGCGCCGACATGGATGCACTCCCCATCCACGAGACGACCAACCTGCCCTACGCTTCCAGGACGCCCGGCAAGATGCACGCCTGCGGCCATGACGGCCACACCACGATGCTTTTGGGGGCTGCCCGCTATCTGGCCGAGACGCGCAATTTCGACGGCACCGTGCATCTGATCTTCCAGCCGGCCGAAGAGGATGTGAGCGGCGCCAAGCGGATGATCGAGGAAGGCCTGTTCCAGCGTTTTCCCTGCGACGCGGTGTTTGCGCTCCACAATCTGCCGGGCGAAGCGGCGGGGCAAGTGGTGGTCCGCCCCGGCGCCATCACCGCCGCCGTCGACATTGTCAACGTCATCGTGCGCGGTGTTGGTGGCCATGGCGCCATTCCCCACAAGGCGGTTGACCCGATCGTAGCGGCTTCCGGCATCGTCCTGGCGCTGCAATCGATCGTTGCCCGCAATGTCGATCCGCACGATCCCGCCGTTATCACCGTGGGCGCTTTCAATGCCGGCAGCATGGCGACGGTTATCCCCGGCGAGGCGCAGTTGCAGATCGGGGTGCGCAGCTGCACGGCCGAGGTGCGCGAACTCCTGCGCAAACGCATCCCCGAGGTGATCGCCGGCCAGGCGAAATCATTCGGCTGCGAGGCCGAGATCGCCTATGGCCATGGCTACAGCTATCCGCCGGGATTCAACAGCGCGGCCGAGGCGGCGCTGGTGCGCGAAGTGGCGATCGACCTCGGCCAAGAGCCCGCCCGCATCGACATGCGCGGGCCTTTCATGTTTTCCGAAGACTTCGCCTATATGCAGGAGGTCGTGCCTTCCTGCTATTTCGGCCTCGGCAATGGCGCCAGCCGCATGCTGCATGACGCCGGCTACGACTTCAACGACGAGCTCCTCGTCCATGGCCCATCCTTCTGGGCCAGCCTGGTGGAGAAGTTCTTGCGGGCCGGCTAAGCCAGCGGCCCTTCCAGCCCGAGCTTGCGCATCAGCGTGCCGTAGCGGTTGGAGTTCATGATAAGCGCCGCGCCGTGGCGCTCGATCAGTTCCTTGCGGCGGTCGGGATCGGTCGTCGAGGCAAGCGCCCCCCAGATGGCGGCGATCGTCTCTGCCGCGTCGCGGAGCTTGGCCAACGACTCTTGATCGGCGACGGCGCGGGCGATTGTCTCGCCCGTTACCTTGCCGACGCAGGGCACCGTCGCCGCTCCGGCATCGACATAGCCCGCGGGCAGGCTGCCCTTGAGATTGGTCACCCTCCGGCAGCGAATCGCCGCGATAATCTGGTCGACTGCCTGCTTGGCCCCCTCGACGCGACTCACATGCTCGGTGTCGGCTGCCGCGTGGGGCAGGAGTTCAAGCTTGCCGGGGTGCCGCTTGGCCAGTTCGAGGTAGGGCACCATGGGGCCCGACAACTTGCCGGTCGCTGCATCCTTGAAGAGATCGGCATCGATTGCCGCATGGCGCACCTTGCCGCTGGCGAGGGCTGCATCAAGCGCGGCGGCATCGACCAGCTCGCTGCGATCATAGTTGATGACGATGGCGCCGTCGCTCATGGCGTCGAGCACGGCAGCATCGACCACGCCGGCATTGGCGTATTTCCCGGTGACGGCATTGAGCGGTCCAAGCCCCGTGTGCGGGCTCAGCACATCGGCGCCGCGGGCGGCCTCTACTGGCGTTGCCGCGAAGCTGAAACCTTCCGACTCGATCCAGTCGCGATGCCGGGGCCTAGCATGGATTGCGACCTTCATACCGAAGGCGGCAGCGATGCGCGCCACCTCGCGGCCGATGTTACCGTAGCCCAAGACCGCCAGCTTCTTGCCTTCGAGCTTTTCGGTGGGAAATTCACGCAAGTTCCGGCCGGTGTCGAAATCGCCGGCCACGACCCGGGCGTGCAACCTGTCGACGGGAAGATCGGGGGCAACCTTGAGTAGCGCCTTCATCACCATCTGCGCCGTTGCCCGGCTGTTGAAGGAGGGCGTGTTCATCAGCGGTGCTTCGCCGGCCTCGCCATTGCCACCGCCCCAGGAGGCCGACGCCATGTTGCCGGTGCCGGCGCCGATCCGGACACCACCCAGCGGAAACCGGCTCGCCTTGGGGATGAAAGTCGCCGCGGCGATCACCGCGTCATATTGGCCCCTGTCGGTCTGCGACAGGATGTCGGCCTCGGTCGACAGATCGGGCTGGTAGAAGAAATGGATCTTGCCCGTTTCGAGCTTCGCCTTCTCGGCATGGGGCCCCTCGTGGAACACGCCTCCTCTCGCCTCGGTATGGGCGCGAACCTCCGAGCAATCGGGCCTGCCGTGAGCATCGAATCGAAGGCCGACGAGGTCGCACATCAGCACTTTGTAAGCGCGATTGGGATCGTCGGTGCGCGGACGGGCATGGTCGACCCGTTGCGGCGGGAAGGTGATGCCCTGCTTGGCCAGATCTTCCTCCAGCACCACGATCTTGGCGCGTGTGTAGGCGTATTTGAGATTGTCGAGGAGGGCGAAGATATCCTCGATCGGGCGTATGCCGCCGATCCAGGCCCGGTAGTCGCCGGGCGTGCCTGGAAAGGCGTTGACATAGCGGGCGACATCGAGGCCCGGCTCGTGGTCGCCGTTGGGATGAGTGATGCCATCAGTGGCGAGAAGCTGCTTGGAGCGGGCGATGATGCGGGCGTGAATCGCCGGATCGCTGATGAAAGGGTCCTTGACCTTGAGGAGTGTTACCGCCGCACCGCGATGGTCGGCATCGGCGACCCCCGGCTCGAACAGCGGGTTCGACGAAATCCACTCGTTGATCGCCTCGCGGTTGGCAGCCGAGCGGCGGTTGAGTTCGGCGACGGGCCCGATCCGCCGTTCGGCCCGGAGCAGGCCGAAAGTCGTTTCGGCGAAGGCGAGCGTCGAGAAGGTATTGATGACGCCGCCCAGCATCTTGTTCTGGGCCGGATCGTAGATCGGTCCCACATTCACCGTGCGTTCGCCGGTCAGCGGCTTCCGGGGATCGACGGGGGCGGCGATCTTGAGCTGGCGCGGGATGGCCCAGGATGGCTGCTTCTGGTTTTGCTCGATGAACGCCAAAGCCTGCGGGGTGAAGCTCGCGACGTAATAGCCCGAGATACCGCCGATCGCCTTCTGGAAGGGCATGAACAGGCAGCACTTGGCCATCACTTCGGCGACCAGCGTCTCGCCCCAGGGCATAGCGCCCAACATGGAGGTCGCATCGAGCACCGCATGGTGCTCGGTCGGATTGTGATCGATCCAGTCGATGAGGTTGGCGATGTCGGCGGCCGAATAGGTGGTGGCCCCGGTGGTTTCGTGGCCAACGCCGAAGAACAGCTTGATGCCCATGCGCTCCAGCCTATCGGATGGGGGCACGGCACCTTCGGCGGGGGCGAAATGGATGCGGGCTTCGTCGCCACCCCTGGCATGGCGCATCATTTCGACAATTTGCGCCCCCCAGGACTGGCGGAAGAAGCCGGCGGCTTTCGCCGCCTCCGATTCGGGCGCCGGCGTGTCGACGAAGACATGTTGGGCCTCATCGTGGACGGTCATCAGATGCAGGGCGCAGACGGTGAAGCCCGAGTGGCCGCCGCCCAACCCCACCGCCATCCTGTTGGTCTTGGGAAAACCGAAATAACGATGAATCTCGCGCATCATGTCGAGCAGAAACTTGTCGGCCGGGTAGCCCCGATGCATCGAGCGGCCAATCTCGGCGGCGGTGAAGGCACCGACGTCGCGGCCCTGGTCGTCGAGCTTGCGGTAGTTGTGCTCGAGCCAGCGCTCGAACTCGAAGCGGAGGAGCCGGCTTTCCACCTCGTCGGCAACACCGTCGGTGATCGGCCCCACGCCGAAAAATGGATTTCTGGTGCGTTGCGGCGGACCGGCTTTGGTGGCCGCTATCGATGCTTCACGCTCTGCCGTCAGCCGCGCCGTGTTGGTCATCTCGTCCCCCTGGGCTTGTGGGCACGCAAACTAGAGGAGCGTTGGCGCCACAACGGCACAAAAGCGTCATCGAAGAAGCCGGACACGGCATTGGCGATTCCGGCGCAAGCAAGCGGGAGTGGAGAAACTGGCTACCACAATTGACAAAAAATGCCGTTGCGGCAGACTCGGTCTATGCGGGCCGACAGCGGCTGCAGATGGAGAAGAATTATGGCCGATACGCCCACAAGCGCCCATACGCCAATGCCAGCTGGTTCCGCCGCTGGCTTCGGCCTCGATTCCGGTTTTGCCGTGAAACTGCAGCAGCTCCTCGATATCTGCCGGCAGGCCAAGCTCGATTTTCGCATTTCCCAGGGCCTGCGGACGCCGCAGGTCCAAGCGCAGTATTTTTGCCGGTGGGAAAAACATCCCGCCGATCTGATCGACCGGAAAATCGCCATGCTGGCCGATAACGGCGCGCCGTGGCTGGCATCGCTGTTGAATGAATACCGCGACGTGCCACGGCAGAAGGCTTTCCTCACCGGCCAGCTGCCGGGGTCGGGCTGGCATCAATGGGGGCTTGCCGCCGATTGCTATTGCTATCGCAATGACAAGATGATCGAGAACGGCAGCGATCCGGTTTATGCGCGTTACGCCAAGGAGGCGGTCAAGCTCGGACTGACCGCTGGCTATTATTTCAAGGACCGGGATGCCGGCCATGTGCAGAACCCGGCCGAGCCCGGCGCCGATTCGGTCTACACTTGGAGTTACATCGACCGCGTCATGCAGGAACGCTTTGCCGAGAAGACCGTTGTCGCGTTGCCGGCATCGGCAAAGAAGGCGCTCGCCGCCGCGTCCAAGATGAGGCCTACGACGGCGGTGAGCAATGTCCCGCCCGAAGCCAAGGAGTCGGACATCACGGTGTCAGGTTCATCCGTCCTGGGCCCCGGCGGACTCGTCTTCGGCAAACTTCACAAGCTCGGCCTCTACAATGGCGGGGCAACTTCCATCGACCAATTCTTCAGCTATGACCCGGGGGCCTTTCCCGGCGTCTCGCCGAGCCTGCAACGGGTCATCCGCTCGGTGTCGATAAACGAAGGCAAGATCGAGGCGATCAACACCTGGGACAACGCCATATTGTCTTGCGGCATCTTCCAGTGGACCCTGGCCGCCGGCGGCGAGGCGGGCGAGCTGGCGGGATTGCTGGAACTCTTGCAGCAGCGCTCCCCTACAGCTTTCCAATCCTATTTCGGTTCCCTCGGGCTGACAGTGGCGATGAATGCATCGCCCGCCGGCGCCTTGCGGCGGGGTTATCTGGTGCTCAACGGCAAAAAGCTCGACAACGCCGTCGCCAAGACCCAGATGCGTGAGCATATCTGGGCCTATCGTTTCTGGCGTGCCGCCCATGATACGGAGGTGCGCCGGGCCCAGGTGGCGCTCGCCATGTCGCGGGTTGGGGCTTTCTTCGGCGGCGCCATCGCCGCGGCGGGCGGCAAGACATTCGCCGATTGCATCACCTCGGAGATGGCGTCGCCCTGGTACTGGACGAGCATGTCAACCGGCCGAGCCATGTGCCGGCAACACTCAATAGCGCGGTCGTCGCCTTCGTCGCCAAAACCGGCAAGGCGGATCCGACTAAATGGACGACGGCCAACGAGCGCGACATTCTTTCACGTTATCTGGCGGAGCGGGCCAAAACCAACATGACCGACAGCGACAAACGCGCCCAGAACACCGCAGCGGCGGTCAAGGCTGGCCAGCTCTCCGATCAGCGCGGCAGCTACTTGCCGTAGCGCCGTCATGAACCGGGGTTAGCGGCCGGCGAGCTCGGCGAGCCTTAGGGTCATGGGGCTTGCCGGATCGGCGAGCTGGCTGGGAATGGTGAAATGATTGGCGCCCGGAACCTCAACCACCTGGGCCTCCAGACCAAGGCCGGACCACGCCACCGAAAGGCTCCGCGACTGGCGGTGGAACTCGCTGGTCTCTTCGCCTCCCACCCACAGATCGAAGGCCAGTTGCTGCGGCATCGGCCAGAGCAACGGGCTTGCCAACATGGCATCGGCGGCATCGAGGCGAAGATCGTCATTGACCGGCAAGACCAGCAGCGGCCGCAGATCGAAGACCCCGGAGACCGACATCCCGGCGGTGACCAGATCGGTGGGCGCCCCATGGTCCTGCCAGGGCGTTGCCGCCATGCAGGCGGCAAGGTGTCCACCTGCTGAATGGCCCACCACGACGAGGCGCCGGCCGAATTTCCGCCAGAGAAACAGGCAGCACACCCGAAGTTCGGCGATGATCGCCGGCAGGGTGACCGATGGACACAGGGAATAGCTCGGCACCGCAACGTCAAACCCTTGCATCAGCGCACCTCGTGCCAGGTGGCTGAAATATGACTTGTCGAAAGTCCGCCAGTAGCCGCCATGGATGAAGACAATCACCGGCGCCCGTGGTGCAGCCTCGGTCTTGAACAGATCGAGCCGGTTCCGCGGCGCTCTGCCGTAGACAAGATCATACTCGGCCTTGCTAGCCGAGCGCCGAAAAGCCTCTGCATCGTGGTTCCAGCCGTCGATAATGGCCGGATGCTCGGGCACCCGGGCCCGGTTATCGTATTCGGCAGCGAGCGAGAAGTCCGCCATCACCCCAGTCTGGCAAGAATTTGCCGCTAGGGCCAGAGGCCGAGCTTCCGGTCAGGCGACCCGGGCGGCGGCGATACGGCGGGCGACCTGCTCGAGGCTTGGCCGCTTTTCGACCGGCGCTTTCTCCATCGGCGCTTCGGCAACAAGCTTGTCGCGCTTCAACCAATCCGGCTCCGTGACCGGCGCCTGCACCGGGTCGACGGCTGCCTCGCGGGGAGCCGCCTCGGCATCGACCAGCTGCTCGGCTTTCAGCCAGTGGTCTTCGGCGCAGCCGTCGGGGCGGCCCTCTTCTTCCCAAATCGCATAGGCGATGGCACGGACGCGTTCTTCTCTCTCGATGTGACTGATTTCGGGATGCACGCTCATGATAGGCCATCCTTTCTTGTAGGCTATCACGCCGATGGCAATGCGGCACAATACGCCGCGAATCACTTACCGGCGGAGCCTTTCTTCTATTTGGCCAAACTTGCGCCGGCTTCAAGGCAGTTTCGGGGTTTTGGACAATTTTCTTTTATTTTTTCAGTTGATGTGCCGTTCACGTGAGAAAGCCATCTACAGCAGATGGAGATGGCTCACTCAGCGTATAGAAGCTATTGTAATTATTGGCGCGAATAGCCGCTACTTGGTCACAGTGAAGGTCGTCCACATGCCGGCCATGTAGTGGCCGGGGATATTGCAATAGAGCACGTAGAAGCCCGGCTTCATGGTGATGGTCAGGCTTCCCGATTTGCCCGGCTCGAGTTCCGAGACCTCACCAAGATGCGCGCCATGTTCCTCGTCGATGCGATTCTCGTTGTTGAGATAGGGCAACGTCTCATCGACGGTCTTGGCCGGGGTTATGATCAGTTCATGGACCATTTCCTTGCTGGTGTTGGTCGCATCGAAGGTGACCTTGCCGGCCTTCACCGTCTTCTTGTCGACATCGACTCCCATCGGGGCCTTTGTCATGTCGGCCTTCATGCCCATTCCCATGCCCATGCTCTTGCTCAGATCCAACTGGCCGCCCTTGTCCCAGAGCTTTACCTTGACCACGCTGGTGGCGGCGGCGGCGGGGACGGCAAGGGCCACGGCAAACAGGAGCGGCACGGCGAATTTGGCGAGTTTCATGATCTTCTCCATTTAGCAACCGGCGCGGAATGCTGCCGTTTCATTATATTGCTAGGCCACCGACCCATGGCGGTCTTTGATACGGGTCAAATTGCCCAAGATTAAAGAAAGGCCCTGGCGGCCGCGCCATGGGCGGCCTTCAGCCGCGCAACATCGATGCCGACCGGATGGCCGTCCACCACCTTCCAGGCGCCGGCAATCATCACCCGGTCGGCCCGATGGGCGCCGCACAATACCAGTGCCGCCAGCGGGTCGCCGACGCCGCTGAAGCGCAATTCGTCGAGTTTGAACAAGGCCAGATCGGCCTGCTTGCCCACCGCGATTTGGCCGAGGTCAGACCGGCCGAGACAGCGGGCCGAGCCAACGGTTGCCCAACGGAAGACGTCGAAATGCGAGACCGTTGCGTCATAGGTGAGCCGGTTCAGCATCAGAGCATGGCGAACCCCCTCCATCAGGTTGGAACTATCGCTCGAAGCCGAGCCGTCGACGCCTAGTCCCACCGCTACGCCGGCCTTCTCAAGCTCACGGGTGCGGCACTGGCCGGAAGCCAGCACCATGTTGGACGACGGGCAGTGGCTGACGCCGACCCTGGCGCGTCCCAGCCTGGCGATGTCGGCATCGGAGAAATGAATGCCATGGGCGAGCCAGGTCCGCCCATTGAGCCAGCCGACGCTTTCGAGATAGTCGACCGGTCCCATACCGAACCTGCTGTGGCAGAAGTCGTCCTCGTCGTGGGTCTCGGCCAGATGGGTGTGCAGCCGGCAATCGTGTTTCTCGGCCAGTTCACTGCAGGCACACATCAGCGACTTGGTGACCGAGAAGGGCGAGCACGGCGCCAGCCCCACCTGCACCATGGCCCCCTCGCCCCGCTCATGATATGTGCCGATTACGCGCTCGCAATCGGCGAGGATCGCATCCTCGTCCTGCACCACGCTGTCGGGTGGCAGCCCGCCATCCTTCACCGAGAGGTTCATCGAGCCCCGCGTCACGGTCAAGCGCATGCCAAGCTTGCGGGCCTCGTCCACCTGGATGTCGATGGCCTCGTCGAGGCCCCGGGGAAAGAGATAGTGATGGTCCGAGGTGCAGGTCACCCCCGACATCATGAGTTCGACCAGGGCAACGCGGGTGGCCAGGCGGTGGGCCTCGGGGGTGAGCCTGGCCCACACCGGATAAAGCGCCTTCAGCCAGTCGAACAGCTTCTTGTTGATCGCCTGGGGATGGGCCCGAGTGAGCGTCTGGTAGAAATGGTGATGGGTGTTGATCAATCCCGGCAGGATCACGTGGGCGCTGGCATCGAAGACCTCATCGACCGGCAGGCGCGGGGTACTCCCCTTGGGCACCAGTTCGGCGATACGGCCGCCTTCGATCACGATGCCACCGCCGGCCGGGTCGGCCAGGCATGCCAGGGGCGACTTGAGGTAGAGGTTTGCCATTTTCGCCCTCTTTGCTTCGCCGCGCCGCTCGGGCTAGAAATGGCCCAGGGCCCATGCGGGCTCGAAAACATGGCATGGTCCGGCCGGTTGCGCCAAGGGGCGGCGGCGGTCCATCCACAGGGAGAAGGAACCATCATGCGCGTCTTCAAAACGACGTTGATTTCACTCGCCGCCATCGCGGCAACCGGCGGCATCGCCGCGGCCCAGGAAATGATGAAAGAAATCGGCAAGGGCGAGGGCCAGGTCGATATCGTCGCCTGGCCCGGCTACATCGAGCGCGGCCAGAGCGACAAGGCCTATGACTGGGTGACCGAATTCGAGAAGTCGACGGGTTGCAAGGTGACGGTGAAGACCGCCGCCACCTCCGATGAAATGGTAACCCTGATGAACCAGGGCGGATTCGACCTAGTGACCGCTTCGGGCGATGCCTCGCTCCGCCTCGTCGCCGGCAAGAAGGTGCAGCCGATCAATATCGACCTCGTTCCCAATTGGAAGAACGTCGACGACCGGCTGAAGAATGCACCCTGGCACACGGTGGACGGTGTCCACTACGGCACGCCCTACCAGTGGGGGCCGAATGTGCTGGCCTACAACACCAACGTGTTCAAGGAAGCGCCGAAGAGCTGGTCGGTGGTGTTCGAGGAGCAGAACCTGCCCGACGGCAAGAGCAACAAGGGGCGGGTGCAGGCCTATTACGGCGCCATCTACATCGCCGATGCGGCCCTCTATCTGATGCGCAAGAAGCCAGAGCTCGGCATCAAGAACCCCTACGAGCTGAACAAGGACCAGTATGCCGCGGCGATCGATCTCCTCAAGGCGCAGCGGGCCCTGGTCGGCCGCTACTGGGGCGACGCCGCCGTCCAGGTCGACGACTTCAAGAACGAAGGCGTCGTCGCCTCGGCCTCCTGGCCCTATCAGGTGAACTTGCTCCAAGCCGACAAGCGACCCATTGCCTCGACCATTCCGGAAGAAGGAGCGACGGGCTGGGCCGACACCACCATGATGCACGCCTCGGCGGCACACCCCAATTGTGCCTACCTGTGGCTCAACCACTCGCTCGAACCCAAGGTGCAGGGCGATGTGGCCGCCTGGTTCGGCTCGGTGCCCGCCGTACCCGCGGCCTGCAAGGGCGACGAGCTTCTGACCGACACCGGCTGCGAGACCAACGGTTATGCCAATTTCGACAAGATCTGGTTCTGGCGTACGCCGATCGGCAAGTGCGAGGCGGAAGGCACCTGTGTACCCTACTCGCAATGGGCTAAGGACTATATCGCCGTCCAGGGCCAGTAGCATGACCATGTTCGCCCTCCTCCCGGTCATCGATCTGGAAGAGGGCGAGCTTCCAGCATGACCACAGCCGTCAGCCTGCAGCAGGTGTCGCGTCACTTCGGCCCGGTGCGCGCCGTCGATAACGTGACCCTCGACATTGCCGAGGGCGAATTCTTCGCCCTCCTCGGCCCTTCCGGCTCGGGCAAGACCACCTGCCTGCGGCTCATCGCCGGTTTCGATCAGCCGACCTCCGGCCACATCGAGATCTTCGGCGAGACCGCCGAGGGCCTACCGCCCTACAAGCGCAACGTCAACACGGTGTTCCAGGACTACGCGCTGTTCCCGCACATGACGGTGGCGCAGAACGTCGCCTATGGGCTGATGATCAAGGGGCTTGCGCGGACCGAACGCGAGCCCAAAGCCGAGGCCGCTCTTGCCATGGTGAAACTTTCCGGCTTCGGCAGTC
Organism: Hyphomicrobiales bacterium; assembly: GCA_016185245.1. Classification (GTDB taxonomy): domain Bacteria; phylum Pseudomonadota; class Alphaproteobacteria; order Rhizobiales; family Aestuariivirgaceae; genus Aestuariivirga. Next base: position 94,062 of record JACPNZ010000041.1, read on the forward strand.
GGAGGCCCAGCCAGCTGTCGGGGGGCCAGCGCCCGCGCGTGGCCTTGGCGCGCGCCCTCGTCAATCAGCCCAAGGTGCTGCTCCTCGACGAGCCGCTGGGAGCGCTTGACCTCAAGCTCCGCGAGCAGATGCAGGAAGAGCTGAAGGCCCTGCAGAAGCAGCTCGGCATTAGCTTCGTTTTCGTCACCCATGACCAGGGCGAGGCTCTCTCGATGGCCGACCGGGTGGCGATCTTCAACGAGGGCCGCATCGTCCAGGCCGGCACGCCGGCCGACGTCTATGAGCGGCCCCGTTCGCGCTTCGTCGCCGATTTCGTCGGCTCGTCGAATGTGATGAGCCCGGGCTTTTCCGCCGCCCACGGGGGACCAAATGCCTGGACCAGCCTCAGGCCGGAGAAAATTAGCGTGCTGAAGGCCACCCAGGCGCCCGGAACCGGGCTGGGCAGTGCTGACGGACCGGTCATCGCCATGCACTATCAGGGAGCCGTCACCCGCATCGTCATCATGGCCGGCGATACCCGCCTTACCGCGGCAATCGCGGCGGGGGCGGCGCATTTCGCCGAGGGCGAGACGGCGCGCCTGGTCTGGTCGAAGGACAGCCTCGTCGCCATGGAGAGCCCATGACGGCGACGGTACGCGGCTCCTATCTGTTCTACCGGCGGCCCGGGCTCCTCACCCTCCTCCTTCTGGCGCCGCCCATCCTGTGGATCGGCATCGTCTACATCGGGGCACTGCTGGCGCTCTTGCTGCAGAGTTTCTATTCGCTCGACGATTTTTCCGGCGTCATCGTCCGCGAATTCACCCTCAAGACCTACGGCGAACTATTCGAACGCTCCAATATCGAGATCATCGGGCGCACCGTGACCATGGCGGCGGCGGTGACCGTGACCTCGGCCGTGATCGCCTTTCCCATCTCCTACTTCGCCGCCCGCTACGCCCGCGGCAGCACCAAGGCCATGTTCTATCTCGCCGTGATGATGCCGCTGTGGTCGAGCTACCTGGTTAAGGTCTATGCCTGGAAACTGATCCTCGCCAAGGAAGGCATCATCACCTGGATCGCCGGCGAGCTGCATCTCGCCTGGGCGCTCGATGCCCTGCTGTCGACCCCGGTGATCGGCGGGCCGTCCCTGTCGATCAGCTACATCGGCACCTATCTGGTCTTCGTCTATATCTGGCTGCCCTACATGATCCTCCCCGTGCAGGCCGCCCTTGAGCGCGTGCCCGGCAATCTGATCGAAGCCGCCGCCGATCTCGGCGCCACGCCGAAACAAACATTCCGGACCGTGATCCTGCCGCTGGCGCTCCCCGGTGTCGTTGCCGGATCGATCTTCACCTTTTCGCTGACCCTCGGCGACTACATCATTCCGCAGATCGTCGGCAATTCGCGGGCCTTCATCGGCCAGGCGGTCTACACGCTGCAAGGCAACGCCGGCAATATTCCGCTGGCCGCCGCCTTCACCGTGGTACCGATGCTGATCATGGGGCTCTATCTCGCCATGGCCAAGCGCCTGGGAGCCTTCGATGCGCTCTGAGGCCGGCGTCGGACTGAAACTGGGTGCGGCGGCGGGGCTCCTGTTCCTGCACCTGCCGCTAGTTCTCATTTTCGTTTATGCCTTCACCACCGAGGAGAAGAGCTACCAGTTCCCGCCGCCCGGCTACACCACGCGCTGGTTTTCCGCCGCCTGGTTCGATCGCCCCGACATCTGGCCGCCGCTCATTCTGTCGCTCAAGGTGGCGCTGATCGCCACGGTGCTGGCGCTGATCTTCGGCACGCTTGCCGCCGCCGCCCTGCACCGGGCGCGATTCTACGGGCGCGATTCGATTTCGCTCTTGTTCATCCTGCCGATCGCCCTTCCCGGCATCATCACCGGCATCGCGCTGCGCTCGGCCTTCGACATCATGGGCCTGCCGTTCTCGACCTGGACCATCGTGCTGGGGCATGCCACCTTCACCATCGTCGTCGTCTACAACAATGTGCTGGCGCGCTTCCGCCGTACTTCGCAGAGCATGATCGAGGCGTCGATGGATCTGGGCGCCAACGGCCCCCAGACCTTCCGCCATGTGATCCTGCCGCAGATCGCCTCGGCCCTGCTCGCCGGTGGCATGCTGGCCTTTGCCCTCTCCTTCGACGAAGTGATCGTCACCACCTTCACGGCGGGTCAGCAATCGACCCTGCCGATCTGGATGCTCAACGAACTCCTGCGCCCGCGCCAGCGGCCGGTCACCAATGTGGTGGCGATCATCGTCATTGCCGTCACTTTCCTGCCAATCCTCGCCGCCTACTTTGTCACCCGCGAGGGTGAACACACGGCGGGCAGCGGCAAGTAGGCTACTGGCTGCCCCCGGCAACCGCCGCGAACTTTTCGAAGAATTGCGCGGCCAGCGAGCGTGCCGTGGGATCGATGAAACGGGCGCCGAGGCTGGCGATCTTGCCACCCACCTGGGCGTCGACGTCGTAGCTGAGCTTGGTGCCTTCCGGCACCTCTTCCAGGCGCACATTGGCGCCGCCCGCGGCGTTGCCAGCCAGCCCGCCGCTGCCCTGGCCGGAAATCCGGTAGCCCTTGGGCGGGTCGAGGTCGGACAGCGTCACGTTGCCCGAGAAGCGGGCTTTCACCGGGCCGATCTTCACCACCACCTTGGCCTCCAGCTCGGTGTCGGAAATTCGCGAAATGCTCTCGCAACCGGGGATGCACTGGCGCAGTACCTCGATGTCGTTGAGTGCCTGCCACACGGTTTCGCGGCTGGCGGAGATGGTTTCTTCACCGGACATTTTCATCGTAAGTGCACTCCCTGACGGCGTGATTATGGCGCAACGTCACCAAGCTTCCACTGTTCCTTCGTCGCACGGCGGAACTCTTCGAACCGTCCCGCCTCGATGGCCCCGCGGATTTCCTGCATCAGCGCCTGATAATAGGCGATATTGGCCCACGACAGAAGCATCATGCCGAGGAGTTCGCCCGAACGGATCAGATGATGCAGATAGGCGCGGGAATATTGCGACAGCGCCGGGCATGGGCTTTCGGGGTCGAGCGGACGCGGATCGGCGGCGTGCCTGGCATTGCGCAGGTTGATCTTGCCGAAGCGGGTGAAGGCCTGGCCGTGGCGCCCCGAACGGGTCGGCAGCACGCAGTCGAACATGTCGATGCCGCGAGCAGCCGATTCGACAATGTCCTCGGGCGTGCCCACCCCCATCAGATAACGCGGCCGGTCCATGGGAAGGTGGGGTACGGTCAGTTCGATGGTATCGAGCATCAGGGCCTGGCCCTCGCCCACCGCCAGGCCGCCGATGGCATAGCCCTCGAAGCCGATGGACTTTAGCCCTTCGGCGCTCTCACGCCTGAGCCGGGCATTGACGCCGCCCTGGACGATGCCGAAATTACCCCGGCCCGGCTGTTTGCCGAAGGCCGCGCGCGAGCGCTCGGCCCAGCGCAGGGAGAGCTGCATGGCCTTCTCGGCCGCCTTCTCGGTGTGCGGATATTCGATGCACTGGTCGAGCTGCATCTGGATATCGGAACCCAAGAGCCGCTGGATGTCCATGGCGCGCTCGGGCGAAAGCTCGTGGCGCTTGCCGTCGATGTGGGACTGGAAAATGGCCGCCTGCTCGGTAATCTTGCGGATCTTGGCGAGCGACATGATCTGGAAACCGCCGGAATCGGTGAGGATCGGCCGGTCCCAGCCGATGAGTTTGTGCAAGCCTCCCAGCTCCGCCACCTGCTCGGCGCCCGGGCGCAGCATCAGGTGATAGGTGTTGCCGAGGATCACATCGGTGCCGGTCTCCTTCACCTGATCGAGATAGAGGCCTTTGACCGTGCCGACCGTTCCCACCGGCATGAAAGCGGGTGTCCGGATATCGCCATGGCGGGTGTGGAGGCTGCCGAGCCGGGCAAGACCGTCGCTGCCGTGCAGGGTGAAGGAGAACTTCGCCGTCATGGGGCCGGGAATAGCAGGCTGGCATCGCCGTAGGAATAGAACCGATAGCCGTGGCCGATGGCATGGGCATAGGCCTCCCGCATCCGGGCCAGCCCGGCGAAGGCCGAAACCAGCATGAACAGCGTCGACCTGGGCAGGTGGAAGTTGGTGATCAGGAGATCGGCGGCCCGAAAGCGATAGCCCGGTGTGATTAAGATGTCGGTCGTTCCGGAAAACGCTTCGAGCCCCGCCGTTTCGAGCAGGCGCAGCGACGTTGTACCGACGGCGACGATGCGGCCACCGCTGGCGCGGGCGGCCTTGAGACGCCGGGCCGTTGTGGCATCGAGGCTGCCCCATTCGGCATGCATGCGGTGGTCCTTCGTGTCCTCCGCCTTGACCGGTAAGAAGGTTCCGGCGCCTACATGAAGCGTTACGAATTCATGTGTGATACCATAGTCTTGCAATGATTTCATAAGGTCAGGCGTGAAATGCAGTCCGGCGGTGGGTGCCGCAACCGCGCCCTCTTCCCGCGCAAATATGGTCTGATAGTCCTCGCGGTCCCGCTCGTCGGTTTCGCGCTTGCCGGCGATATAGGGGGGAAGCGGCATGTCACCCACCATAGCGATCGCCTCGTCGAGAACGCTCCCGTGAAAATCGAAGGCCAGGGTCACCTCGCCCGCCTCGCCCTTCTCCTCGACCGTAGCCTCGATATGCCCCAGGAGACAGACACGTCCCTCCGCGCCGAAGCGCAGCCGATCGCCTGCCTCAAGCTTCTTGGCCGGCCTTACGAAAGCCTTCCAGCGCGAACCGTCGAGACGCCGGTGCAGCAACGCCTCGATCTTCGGCGTGGTGCCGTGCCGGCCCAGGCGACGGCCGGTGAGGGTTGCCGGAATCACCTTGGTATCGTTGAACACCAAGACGTCGCCCGGCCGCAGCAACTGCGGCAGCTCGCGCACGATGCGGTCCTCAAGTGCCTCCGGCCTGACCACAAGCAGCTTGGCCGCATCGCGTGGGATAGCCGGGCGGAGTGCTACCTGGTCGGGCGGCAGGTCGAAATCGAAGTCGGAGACGCGCACGCGCGCTTGGCCTATTTCGCGTCGGCGGCGACCTGCATTCTGGCGATCTTGTCGGGCTCGCGCACCGGCTCGCCGCGCTTGATGGCGTCGATGAACTCCATGCCGGATGAGACCTTGCCCCATACCGTATATTGCCGGTCGAGGAAGCCGGCATCGCCGAAGCAGATGAAGAACTGACTGTTGGCCGAATCCGGATTCTGCGAACGCGCCATGGAGCAGACGCCGCGCACATGCGGTTCGCGGCTGAACTCGGCCTTGAGGTTGGGCTTCTTCGAACTGCCCATGCCGGTGCCGGTGGGATCGCCGCCCTGGGCCATGAAGCCGTCGATGACCCGATGGAAGACCACGCCGTCATAGAAGCCTTCGCGGGCCAGTTCCTTGATGCGGGCCACATGGTTGGGGGCGAGATCGGGGCGAAGTTCGATCACCACCTGGCCCTTGGGCGTACCGCCATGGCTGACGAGATCGACATGCAGCGTGTTTTCGGGATCGGCCATCAGTGCACCGTCACTTTCACCATCTTGTCGGGATTTGCCGGCGGCTCGCCGCGCTTGATCTTGTCGACGCAGGCCATGCCGGCCTCGTCCACCTGGCCCCACACCGTATACTGGCCGTCGAGGAAGCCACCCTCGGCGAACATGATGAAGAACTGGCTGTTGGCCGAATTTGGGTCCTGGCTGCGGGCCATGCCGACGGTGCCACGAGCATAATGCTCCTTGCTGAATTCGGCCGGAAGATCGGGTTCGTTGGAGCCGCCCGTACCGGTGCCGGTCGGATCGCCGGTCTGGGCCATGAAGCCCTCGATCACCCGGTGGAAGACGATGCCGTTGTAAAAACCGGCCTTGGCCAGCTTGGATATCTGCGCCACATGCTTGGGTGCGAGATCGGGGCGCAGCGTAATATCGAAGGAGCAGTTCGCGCTGGTCTCGACAGTAAGCTTCTCGGCCGCCAGCGCCGGCGTTGCAAGCCATGCGGCGGCAAAGGCGGCGAGGCCGAATTTCCTGATCATGGAAGTCTCCGATTGTTGTTGGGAGGGGGTGTGACGAAGGCCACGGCAAAAGTCAATGAGCGCCCGGCGCATGTGTTGCAATTGAGGGCCGTGGATGCGACAGTCGGCCATGCGGATTTCGGCATTCGATCACGTCTCGCTGGCGGTAATCGATCTCGACCGGTCGATCGCTTTCTATCGCGATGTCCTCGGCCTCCATCCCATTCAACGGTCGCCGTTCAGGCGCACGGGCGCCTGGATGGCGGCGGGCGGTCTCGAACTCCACCTCACCGTCAATCCGGAGGGCAACTTCCGGCGGAGCTCGCGGATCGACACGGCCGACATTCATTTTGCCGCCCGCGTGCCGGATTTCGCGGCGGCCATGCGCCATCTGGCGGCCAAGGGGTACAGCGAGGATGCGCCCGACGGCGATCCCCAGCGCCTGGTCACCCGGTTCAATGGGCCAACCGGCTATCCGCAGGCCTATCTGATGGATCCCGACCGGCACCTGATCGAGATCAACGGGGCGGGCGCGCCAGGGCCGCGGCCATGACCGCCTGAGCTTCCTTCGGGATGAAGAGCGTGATGTCGCCGCCCATTTTGGCGATCTGCTTGACCAGCGACGAGGCGATCATCCTTGTAGCGGGTGAAGCGGCGAGGAACACCGTTTCGATGTCGGGCGCCATGGCGCCGTTCATCTGGCCCATCTGCACCTCGTAGTCGAAGTCACTGGCGTCGCGCAGGCCCCGGATGATCAGCCCGGCATGATGGCGCCGCGCCGCATTGACGGCGAGATCGTCAAAGCTTGCCACCGAAATCTTGACGCCGGTGTGTTCGGCAATGGGCCGCGTCACCTGCTCAAGCAATGTGATCCGGGTTTCGCCGTCGATCAGCGCCTGCTTGCCGTGATGGACGCCAACACCGAGAACGAGCTTGTCGACCAGCCGTGCCGCCCTGGCGATGATGTCGAGATGGCCGTAGGTTACGGGGTCGAAGGAGCCGGGATAGAAGCCGATGCGCGCCATGGCCCGACTATTACCCTAGCGGCTCTTCAGTGCAAGCCAGACCCCGCCGGCGGTGAGGCATAGCCCGCTGATTATTTCAATGGCCCGCACACGGGAGCGCGACAGGAAGCGGCCGGCACTGCCGGCGGCCAGGGCATAAGCAGTGTCGCCCACGAGCACTATGGCGGCGAAGGTGAGGCCAAGGCTGAGGAGCTGACGGGTGTAGTCGCCGTCCGGCTGGATGAAGGGCGGAATCAGGGCTCCGAACAACACCAGCATCTTGGGGTTTGACATGATGACGATGAACCCCTGCAGGAAGAAGGAGCCCTTCGGTCGCGCCCGTTCGACGGCTCCGGCAAGATCGCCCTTGGAGCGCAGGAGCTTGACCCCCAGCCACACCAGATAGGCCGCACCGGCATAGCGCAGGATATCGAAATAGACCCCCATTACCTCGATTGCCGTCCCGAGCCCAAGGGCGGCGATCGCCAGCCAGATGGCGACACCGGCCTGGGTTCCGGCGACGTTGAGGAGCCCGGCCCGGGGCCCGAAGCGCAGGCTGTTGGCGATGATCACGGTGACCGTGGGGCCCGGCACAATGGCCAATGCCGCCGCCGTCACGCTGAACGCCAGCCAGGTTTCGAGAGTCATCGGCGCGTCTCACCTGCATTGAATTGAAGGAACTAGCCACAGCAAAGGGGGCAAGATCAAGAGCCCCGGGTCGGGCAGAGAGTCACGTTCCGCCTTTCGGCCAGGCCAGCCACAACCCGGCGATGATGATCAGGCTGCCGCTGGCGTAGTCGATCCATTTAAGCCGGTCGCCCGACAGGAAACGCCGCGTCTGCCCGGCAAGAACCGCAAGCAGGGTTCCGGCCAAGGCGCTTACCGCGATGAAAGTGGCTCCCAGAATCGCCAGCTGCGGTGCCACCGGCCTTGCCGGGTCGACGAAGGGCGGCAGGAAAGCCGCCAGAAACAGGATCACTTCCGGATTGGCCACCGCCACGATGAAACCGTCGCGGAACAATTCGCCAGTCGGGTTCTCGCCGTAGGCGAAAACTCGTCCGGCATGGCGCAGCCGCGTGGCGCCCAGCCAGATCAAATAGAACGCGCCACCCAGCCGCAGCCAATCGAACCAAAGGCGCAGGACCTCGGCGATCCAGGCAAGACCGAAGGCCACGACTGCGATCAGCAGCGCGAAGCCCAGCACGTTTCCCGCCACGGTGACCAGCCCGCCACGGGCACGATATTCGACGCTGTTGGCGACGATCACCGACATGGCGGGCCCGGGCTTCAAGAACAGCAGCAGGCAGGCGCCGAGGAAGGTGAGGAAAATGTCGAGAGGCATTTACCCGCCCTCAGCCTTCGCCGTTCTCGCCTTCTTCCTCGGTGATGTGCTCGACCGAGACCACGTGCTCGTTCTCGGCCACGTCGATGACGATCACCCCTTGGGTGGCGCGGCCGGCCTTGCGGATATCGTGCACCGGGCAGCGGATCAGCTGGCCGCCATCGGTCACCAGCATGATCTGGTCCTCTTCCTCGACCGGGAAGGACGCAACCAGCGGGCCGTTCCGCTCATTGACCGCCATGGCGACGATGCCTTTGCCGCCGCGTCCGGTGATGCGGTACTCGTAGGACGAGGTGCGCTTGCCATAACCATTGACCGAGACCGTGAGGATCACCTGCTCGGCCGCCCCCATCTGGACGTAGCGCTCGGGCGAGAGTGTGGTGTCGGCTGGGGCCTCTTCGTCGGAAGCGCCCTGCTCCACCTCCTCGCCGGCCATGGCGCGGGCCATCTTGAGGAAGGCGGCGCGCTCTTCGGCGCTCGCCTCGACATGGCGCAGGATCGCCATGGAGATCACCCGGTCGTCGGCCTCGAGCCTGATGCCGCGCACCCCGGTCGAATCGCGGCCCTTGAAGACGCGCACATCCTCAACCGCGAAACGGATGCATTGGCCGCGGGCGGTGGTGAGCTGCACGTCGTCATGATCGGTGCAGATTTCGACCCCGGCGATCTGGTCGCCTTCATCAAGCTTCATGGCGATCTTGCCGCCGCGATTGATGCTGCCGAAATCGGAAAGCTCGTTGCGCCGCACGCTGCCCGAGCGGGTGGCGAACATGAGCTGCAGCTTGCCCCAGCTCTCCTCGTCCTCGGGCATCGGCATGATGGTGGTGATGCGTTCGCCCTGGGAGAGCGGCAGAAGATTGATCAGGGCCTTGCCGCGGGCCTGGGGATTGCCGACCGGCAGGCGCCACACCTTCATGCGGTAGACCATGCCGGCGGAGGAAAAGAACAGGATGGGCGCGTGGGTCGAGGCGACGAACAGCTTGGTGACGAAATCCTCCTCGCGCACCTGCACGCCGGCCCGGCCCTTGCCGCCGCGGCGCTGAGCCCGGTAGGCCGAGAGCGGCACGCGTTTCACGTAGCCGGCGTGGCTAACCGTCACCACCATCTCCTCACGCCGGATCAGGTCTTCGTCCTCGACCTCGCCTTCGTTGTCGACGATCTCGGTGCGGCGCGGCGTGGCGAACTCGGCCCGCACCGTGGCGAGCTCGTCCTTGATGATGGCAAGAACCCGGGCCCGCGAGCGCAGGATATCGAGATAGTCGGCGATCTCCTTGGCCAGGGTTTCGAGTTCTTCGCCGATCTCGTCGCGGCCGAGTGCGGTCAAGCGCTGCAAGCGGAGATCGAGTATGGCCCGGACCTGTTCGTCGGACAGCCGATAAGTGCCGCCGGCCGAAAGAGCATGGCGCGGATCGGCGATCAAGGCAATGAGCGGCGCCATGTCGCGGGCCGGCCAGTTCCGCGCCATCAGGGCCTCGCGGGCGGCACCGGCATCCTTGGCGCCGCGGATGAGTGCGATCACCTCGTCGATATTGGCAACAGCGATGGCGAGGCCGACCAGCACATGGGCCCGGTCGCGGGCCTTGCCGAGCAGGAACTTGGTGCGCCGGGTAACCACCTCTTCGCGGAAGGCGATGAAGGCCTGGATCAGGTCCTTCAGGTTCATCAATTCCGGCCGACCGCCGGTCAGGCAGACGTTGTTGATGCCGAAGGTCTGCTGCAGGGCGGTGAAACGGTAGAGCTGATTGAGCACGATGTCGGCCATGGCGTCGCGCTTAAGTTCGATCACCACCCGCATGCCCTGGCGATCGCTTTCGTCGCGAATGTCGGAAATGCCTTCGAGCTTCTTCTCGCGCACCAGTTCGGCCATGCGCTCGATCATCTGGGCCTTGTTCACCTGATAGGGAATTTCGCTGACGATCAGCGCCTCGCGCTCCTTGCGCAATTCCTCGGTATGGACGCGGGCCCGCATGACCACCGAGCCGCGGCCCGTGTGGAAGGCCTGCTTGATGCCGGCGCGGCCGAGGATGATGGCGGCGGTCGGGAAATCCGGGCCCGGCACGATGTCGATCAATTCTTCGATGGAGACGGCCGGATTGTCGATCACCGCCACGCAGGCATCGATCACCTCGCCCAGATTGTGCGGCGCCATGTTGGTCGCCATGCCGACGGCGATGCCACTGGAGCCGTTGACCAGAAGATTGGGAAAGCGCGCCGGCAGCACCTTGGGCTCGCGCTCGGAATTGTCGTAGTTGGGCTGGAAATCGACGGTCGCCTTGTCGATGTCATCGAGGAGCGCGTGGGCGGGCCGGCCCATGCGCACTTCGGTGTAACGCATGGCCGCCGGCGGATCGCCGTCGACCGAACCGAAGTTGCCCTGGCCGTCGAGCAGCGGCAGCCTGAGCGAGAATCCCTGGGCCATGCGGACCAGCGCGTCATAGATCGACTGGTCGCCGTGCGGGTGATACTTGCCGATGACGTCGCCCACCACCCGGGCCGACTTGCGATAGGGCTTGTTCCAGTCGTAACCGTTCTCGTTCATCGAGAACAGGATGCGGCGGTGGACCGGCTTCAGGCCGTCGCGCACGTCGGGAAGAGCGCGACTGACGATCACGCTCATGGCGTAGTCGAGATAGCTCCGTTTCATCTCCTCTTCGATGGAGATGGCCGAAATCTCGCCCGGATTGGCGGGCGGAACGGCACCCGTCCTGTCGTCGTCCTGTGCCACAAAATTCCCTTGGAAAGAGGCCACGGTGGCCTGCGCGAATCGTCTCCCGCAAGGATGCGGGAGGGCCACGATTCGAGAGGCCTCCCAGTCTAGAAGGGAGCCTCATTCAGAGCAATCGAAACCTATGGTTTTGCAGCGAAAACCCGCGCATTACCGAAGCCTGGAAAGGCCCCTCAGATCTTGCGGAATCGGACCCCCTGGCCGTGGTCCAGACTATCGGCGCTGCGGCCCCCCAGCTCGCCATTGCTCTTGGCGAGGAAGGTGCCAATCAGCTTGTCGTTGACCACTGCCAAAAAAGGTCCTGGGAAAGAACTCTGCAATTGCGCCTGGGGCATGGACAGGTCGACCTGAGTGGAGGCAGCCGTCGCCAGGTGCCGTATTGCGCCAACCCTTCATTGCAAGCATCCCCTCTCGGCCGGTCACTGCCGTGAGATTACACCAGGGCGCTGCGTTGCAGCGGCGAGAGGTCGATCAGGGCAACTCGCAAGTCACCCAAGCCCGGCGAGTTTTCCCTAAAACGGTACTTCGTCGTCGAGATCGCGGGCAAAGCTCTTGGCCCCGCCGGCGGCCGCCGCGCGTGGCCGCTCGATCGGCGAGGACTGGCCGAAATCGTCGCCCGAGGCAGCGCCTTCACCGCCGCCACGGCCACCCAGCAGGGTCAGCTCGCCGCGGAAATTCTGCAGCACCACTTCGGTCGAATATTTCTCGACGCCATCCTTGTCGGTGTATTTGCGGGTCTGCAACTGGCCCTCGATATAGACCGAGGAACCCTTCTTCAAATACTGCTCGGCAATCTTCGCCAGATTCTCGTTGAAGATCACCACCCGGTGCCATTCGGTCTTTTCCTTGCGCTCGCCGGTCTGCTTGTCGCGCCAGGATTCGGAGGTGGCGATGCTCAAATTGACGATCGTCTTGCCGTCCTGGGTGTGGCGGACCTCCGGATCCCGCCCCAGATTGCCCAGCAGAATTACCTTGTTCACCGACCCGGCCATTTCACTCTCCTTCTGTCCCGTGCACTCTAGTCAAAGCCGACCTGCCATGCGTTCAGCATGGACAGGTTATCCACATCAGTATATGTTCGTGTTTTGTTCTTGGCAATGAGTCTATGCTGGGTCGCCATAGGAGAATCCCATGCTGACCCCGATAACTACCGGCGCTGCGCCCAAGCCGTTTTCCGCCTATTCCCAGGCGATCGCCGTCGATCCCGGGGCGCGCTATCTGTTCGTCGCCGGCCAGGTAGGAGCAACCGTCGATGGCGACATTCCGGGCGATGCCGCCCGCCAGCATGAACTGGCTTGGCAGAATGTCCTGGCGATCCTCGCGGCCTCCGCCATGGACCATCGCAACATCGTCGATGTCCATGTCTACATCACCGACCGGGGCCATCTGTCGCTCTATCGCGAAATCCGCGACCGGATGCTCAAGGGGCACCGCCCGGCGGCAACCCTTTTGGTGGTTTCGGGCCTCGCCGACCCGCGATTCGTGGTGGAAGTCGCGGTTGTGGCAGCGGCCCCGGCCACATGAGCCGGAGCCGCCGAAAACGGTCGAAATCAGCGACGAACCAAGCGTCCGAAAAAGGTTGAGCGCTTGCCATGGGCCCGCTCCTTCGCAGTTGCAGCATGATCTGCATAGTTTACATCCTGCATCATGGCAGCCTTGTAAACGTTTGAATAAGTGTCAAATACCCAGTTCATAATCAGTCTCCTTATTGTCCTCGTTGGTAATGGTGTCAATATGGCTGTTTCGCGCTTGCAATACAAACGGCATTATCCTACGCTGCCTGTAACAAAAACTTACGAGTCTTCTCTTGGCCCGCCGCCTGCCATCGCTCAACGCCCTCAAGGCCTTCGAGGCCGCCGCCCGCCATGGCAGCTTCAGCGAGGCGGCGGCCGAGCTTTTCGTCAGCCATGCGGCGGTGAGCCGCCATATTCGCGACCTTGAGGAATGGCTCGGCACCAAACTGTTCCGCCGCACCGGCCGGGGCGTCGAAGCTACCGACGCCGGGCGCCGCTTCGGGGCCAAGCTCACCCCCCTGTTCGATACCCTTGCCGAGGCCACCCGCGAGGCCGCCGCGGTGGGCGACGTGCGCCAGCTTAAGGTCTCGGTCGAACCGGCCTTTGCCTCGCGCTGGCTGGTGGCCAGGCTCGGGCGCTTCCACGACCTCCACCCCGACATCGAGCTGGCGATCGATCCCACCAACCAGCTGGTCGACTTCCGGGCCGGCGTGGCCGATCTCGGCATCCGCTACGGCGCCGGCCCGTGGGAGGATGTCGAGGCGGTCAAGCTTTCCGATGTGGTGATCTTTCCGGTCGGCGCACCGGCTGTGGTTCCCGATGGCGCGCCGCTCAAGCCCGAGGACCTGAAGGATCACAACCTTCTGCACGAGCAGCGCAAGCAGTGGTGGGCCGACTGGCTGGCGGCGGCGGGCGTGACCGGTGTCGAGGACTGGCGCGGCACCCTGTTCCACAACCACCTCGCCATCGAGGCGGCCGAAGCCGGCCAAGGATTTGCGCTCGGCGACCAGATCCTGTGCACCGATTCGCTCCTCGAAGGCTGGCTCAGGCGGCCCTTCAATCGCGACATGAAGGACCACGGCAGTTACTGGATCGTGCGCGCCAAGGGCTCGAAGGAAAGCGCTCCGGCGCGCTCCTTTCGCGAATGGCTGATGGCCGAGATGGCCGAGACCAACCGCAAATTCGCCAGCCTCAAGGCGCAACAGGGCAAAAGCGCCAGCCGATAGTTGCGCTGGCCTTGTGGCTTCACTAGCGTCGCCAGGCTCACTGACGGATTCGAAGGCATGGCGCGAAAGCTCTACGACTGCAACAAATGCCCGGGCTATTGCTGCTCCTATCCGGTGATCGAGGTGAAGGACCGCGATGCCCAGCGCATCGCCAAGCATTTCGACATGCCGTTGAAGCAGGCCGAGAAGAAATACTTCAAGGCGGCCCATGGCTACAAACGCGTCATGCGGCGCAAGAAGGACCAGCATTACGGCAAGATCTGCCAGTTCTTCGATACCGAGGCGCGGCGCTGCACCATCTATGCGGCGCGGCCATCGACCTGCCGCATTTTCCCCGGCGAGGGCCGTTGCGGCTATTATGACTTCCTCAAGTTCGAACGCTCGGGCCAGGAGGACGAGCAATACATCTCGACCACCAATCACTCCGGCAATTGAGCCTTCAGGAGGTGATGTGACCAAGCTTTACGACCGGGTGTCGGCCGTGATTCGCACCATCTATGAAAGGCGCATCAATGCGCCCGCCGTGCTCGATGCGCCCCACGACTTTCCCAACTCCCAGCGCTTCACCGAAGCCTGGCAGGCGATCCGCGACGAAGCGCTTGCCGTGCGGCTCGAAAAGGTGCCGCGCTTTCACGACCTGATGCCGGAGCAGGCCGAGATTTCAGCCAACGACAATCGCGACTGGCGCATGTTCATCCTCAAGGCCTATGGTGTCGAGGTCCCGGAAAACATCGCGCGCATGCCGGTGCTGGCAAGACTTCTGAAGAAATGCCCGGAGGTGACTTCGGCCACTATCTCCTTCCTGGCACCGCGCAAGCATATTCCCCGCCACCGGGGCCCGTTCCGTGGCGTGATGCGCTTCCATCTTGGCCTGCAAATCCCGCGGGAGGCCGACGGCCAGCCGGCCACCCGCATGATGATCGACGACCGCGAATATCGCATCGCCGACGGCGAATGCCTGCTTTGGGACGACACCTTTCCGCATGAGGTGACGAACGAGGCCGACGAGCCGCGCATCGCCCTCCTCCTCGATGTCTGGCGGCCCAACATGCCGCTCGACATGGAGATCCTGTCACGCGCTATCGTGCGTGCCGTGCGGATCGGCATGCGTTATCGTGGCGTGTCATTCACCGGATGACCGGCTGAAACGATCAGCCCCGCCGCGACATTCATGCGCCGGCGGGGCCCTCGATCCTTCGAGTATGTGACTTGATACGCTCCGGCTTATGCCGGAGGATTGCAAGGTATTGGAGTTCACTTCCAACTCCACAGCCTCGCTTTGCTGATTCTATGCAGGCGGCATTCCAGCCTAGCGTCGAAAGACTGCTGCAGCGCGCGAGCCGGAATGTGATCGCTAGCTTTGCTGCGATCCAAGGTAGTGACCCGGTGGCGTCATGCTCCCTCCCTTGGTTGTTGCATCGGTTCGCCGCTTCAATGCACCAGCGACGATAGAAACATTTTGGACCTGGCTGTGGCTTTGTCAAGTGCACCAAAAAGGCAGGGTCACTATTTCGTAATCATCTGCGGCACGCCTGCAACGCTGGCGCTCAACCCGGAGTCTACGACGGGGCCGCCGAATTGATGTTTCCGCCGGTAGAGGTCTCCACCGCGAAGCTACGGATCTCGGTGAGGAAGATGTCGCCCAACTGCTCGAGCTTCGCTGCCCCAACGCCATGCACCTCGCCGAAGTCCCATTTAGTGAGCGGCCGCTTCGCCGCCATGTCGATGAGCGTGCGGTCGGAAAAGATCACAAAGGCAGGAACCCGGCGCTGCCGGGCAAGCTTGGCGCGCAGGCTCTTCAGCCGCTGCAGCAGGGCATCGGAAACGCCCTCCTCCGTCACGGCCTTGGCCAGCCGCTCGGCACGCCTGGCTTTCTTCGTCGTCTTCGCCACCAGCGGCCGGTAGCGGAACAGGGCCTTGCCGGCCAAAAGGGCCCGGCCCTTGGGCGAGATCGAAAGACCGCCATAACCCGCCACATCGATGCTGACGAAGCTGCCGCCGACCAGCTGGCGGATCAGCGCCTGCCATTCGCCTCGGCCGCGATCCTTGCCGATGCCGAACACAGGCAAGCCGGTGTGACGGAGGGCGGTGGCCTTGTCATTGGCCTTGCCCTCCAGCAGGTCGATCACATGGGCGGCGCCGAAGCGCTCGCCGGTCAGCCTCATCGTCTCGAAAATCTGGCGCGCCTCGAGCGTGCCGTCGATCAGCGCGGCGGGATCGAGGCAGACATCGCAATTGCCGCAGGGTTCGGAGAATTCGCCGAAATAGGCCAAGAGTGCCTGGCGCCGGCACTCGGGGGCCTCGCAATAGGCGACCAGGGAATCGAGCCGCTTGTGCTCGCGGCGGCGGCGCTCCTCGCCGCCCTCCTCCTGGTCGATGAAGCGGCGGCGCATCTGGATATCGGAAAGGCCGAACACCATGTGGGCCTCGGCCGGCTCGCCGTCGCGCCCGGCCCGGCCGATTTCCTGGTAGTAGGCATCGAGCGAGGACGGCAGGTCGGCATGGAAGACAAAGCGCACGTCGGGCTTGTCGATGCCCATGCCGAAAGCGATGGTGGCGCAGACGATGACGGCCTTCTCGGTCATGAACAGGTTCTGCGCTTCGGCTCGGGCCTCAGGGCTAAGTCCCGCATGATAGGCCACGGCGCGATGGCCCTTCGCGCAAAGGGCCGCCGCCAGCTCCTCGGTGCTCTTGCGGGAGAGCGCATAGACGATGCCGCTTTCGCCGGCGTGATCGTCGAGAAAGCCGAGCAGCTGCTTTCTGGCGTTCGACTTGACCTCGACGGTGAGCCGGATGTTGGGCCGGTCGAAGCCGGCCACGAACACCTCGGCTTCGCCGCCAAAAATCTTGGCGACAATATCACGCCGCGCCGTTTCGTCGGCGGTCGCCGTGAAGGCGCCGATGGGCAGGCCGGGAAAGGCCTGGCGCAGGCTCTGCAACGCATCGTATTCCGGCCGGAAGGAGGCGCCCCATTGGGAAATGCAATGGGCCTCGTCGATGGCAAACAACCTGATGTCGAGAGATTGAAGTGCGGCGATCATCCGCTCGGTCATCAGCCGCTCCGGCGCGAGGTAGAGGATGCTCACCTCGCCCCGCGCCACCCGCTTCCAGATCGCCACGTTCTCCTGGCGCGAGGCCGTGGAGTTAATGGTCTCGGCGGCAACGCCCGCAAGCTTGAGCGCCGCCACCTGATCCTGCATCAGCGCCACCAGCGGCGAGACCACGACGGTGAGCCCGCCTTTGACCAGCGCCGGCACCTGATAGCAGAGCGACTTCCCCGACCCCGTCGGCATCACCGCCAGCACATGTTTGCCGCCCAGCAGCGCCTCGATGATCTCTTCCTGGCCGGGGCGGAAGGAATCGTAGCCAAAGATTTGACGGAGAATTGTGCAGGGTTGCAAAGCGGATTCCAAAGTCTTGCGAAGCTGCATCCGCGCTCCTATAGCTTGATTCAGTCCCTCGGCGAGTGCCGGCTACCGTACAAATTGGCTAACGGCGGCCAGAACTGCCGATTGTCGGGACGTTCGATAGTGTTTTATATTGAGTGTCAATTGACCGACGACATAAGAGCGAAGATCATGCAATCCGCGGATGCGAGTTCAAAGCAATTGCGTGTCGGCAATCCTGGCGCAGGCAGGTCGGTGAAACCAGATAACTTCACGCTGTCTTATGTAGTGTGGCTGGGGCTCTATTTCTCTCCATTTATTGCCGCCTTGTCGATCCCGGTATTTCTCGGCGGTCTTGACGCCGTCTTGGTTGCATTAGTTGTGTTTTATCCGCTTCTGTTCCTTGCGTACCTGTTGGGCATGTTGGCATTTCTCGTTGCGCGTTTCGTTCGACATTGGCGGAACCGCCAATGGCGCCGTGCCCTATCGGTGATATTTTCACCATTCATTCTCGTGGTTGTTGTTGCGCTTGTGCTGGTGTTTCATGTGCCAAACTGGGTGTATTTCCAACTGCACAAATCGTCCTACATTGCCGAGATTTCCCGAATTCCACGGGAAGGTGGAAATTCACGAGCCAAGATGTTTGTCGTAGGAGGATATGGAATAGTAACGTCGAGCACTACCGAAGCGATCCTCTACGATGAGAGCGATGCAATCGGCACCTCCTACAAGGCGGATGACTGCACGGCATTCAGGAGGATTGAGGCGCATTTCTATTACGTAACAATGAATGATCAATGTTCGAATTTCTGGATGTGATTCCGCGTGACCACTAGCGGCAGTTCGCGCCTGTCAGCTCCTATTGCCATAAAACATGTGGATATCGCCGACTGCTGACAGCAGCTGACGACCAATGACGGCAAGGTGGAGGCCATCCTTGTCCCCGTTCACCTTTTGGTCTAGTCAGTGCCCATGGCCGAGCCGAAAAAAGTCATTTCCATTCAGGGGGCGCGCGAGCACAACCTGAAGAACGTTTCCCTCGAACTGCCGCGCGACCGGCTGATCGTGTTCACCGGCCTGTCGGGTTCGGGCAAGTCGTCGCTCGCCTTCGATACGATCTATGCCGAGGGCCAGCGCCGCTATGTCGAAAGCCTGTCGGCCTATGCCCGGCAGTTCCTCGAGATGATGCAGAAGCCCGACGTCGACCAGATCGACGGGCTGTCGCCGGCCATTTCCATCGAGCAGAAGACCACCAGCCGCAATCCGCGCTCGACCGTCGGCACCGTCACCGAAATCTACGACTACATGCGCCTGCTCTTTGCCCGCATCGGCATCGCCTATTCGCCGGCCACCGGGCTTCCCATCGAAAGCCAGACGGTGACCCAGATGGTCGACCGCACTTTGGCGCTGCCCGAGGGCACACGGCTCTATCTGCTGGCGCCGATCGTCCGTGGGCGGAAGGGCGAGTACCGCAAGGAGCTCGCCGATTTGCGCAAGAAGGGCTTCCAGCGGGTCAAGGTCGACGGCCGCTTCCACGAGATCGAAGCGGTGCCGGCACTTGACAAGAAGTTCAAGCACGACATCGACGTGGTGGTCGACCGCATCGCGGTCAGGCCCGATCTCGGCACCAGGCTCGCCGACAGTTTCGAGACGGCGCTGAAACTGGCGGAGGGCCTGGCCATCGCCGAGTTCGCCGACAAGCCCCTGCCCGCCTCGCAAACCACCGAAGACGGCGCCAACAAGTCGAAGAACGACACCCATGAGCGGCTGCTGTTCTCGGAGCGTTTCGCCTGCCCGGTGTCGGGCTTCACCATCGACGAGATCGAGCCGCGACTCTTCTCCTTCAACAATCCCTTCGGCGCCTGTCCCAAATGCGACGGGCTCGGCACCGAACTGAAGTTCGAGCCGGACCTGGTGGTACCGGACGAGACGCTGTCGCTCCGCGACGGTGCGGTCCTGCCCTGGGCCAAGACCGGCAACACTTCGCCCTACTACACCCAGACCCTCGAGGCGCTTGCCAAGCACTTTAAATTCTCGATGAACGTCGCCTGGCGGGACCTGCCGAAGAAGGGCCGCGACGCCATTCTGTTCGGCACGGGCGAAGAAGAAATCTCCATCACCTATGACGACGGCATCCGCTCCTACAAGACCAAGAAGCCTTTCGAGGGAGTGATCGGCAATATCGAGCGGCGCTGGCGCGAGACCGATTCGCAATGGATGCGCGAGGAATTATCGCGCTTCCAGTCGGACCACCCGTGCGATGCCTGCGGCGGCTTCCGCCTCAAGCCCCAGGCGCTGGCGGTGAAGATCGACAAAAAGCACATCGGCGAAATCTCGGCCATGTCGATCCGCGATGCCAACCAGTGGTTTGGAGCGCTGCCCGCCAGGCTCAAGCCCAAGGACAACGAGATCGCCGCCCGCATCCTCAAGGAAATCCGCGAGCGGCTGAAATTTTTGGTCGACGTCGGCCTCGACTATCTCAACCTGTCGCGCACTTCCGGCACTCTGTCGGGCGGCGAGAGCCAGCGCATCCGCCTTGCCTCGCAGATCGGCTCCGGCCTCACCGGCGTTCTCTATGTGCTTGACGAGCCGTCGATCGGCCTGCACCAGCGCGACAATGGCCGGCTCCTCGAAACCCTTGTCCACCTCCGCGATCTCGGCAACACGGTGATTGTCGTCGAGCACGACGAGGATTCGATCCGCCAGGCCGACCATGTGGTCGACATCGGTCCCGGCGCCGGCATCCATGGCGGCGAGGTGATAGCCCAGGGCACGCCGGCCGAGATCATGGCCTGTCCGCGCTCGCTCACCGGGCAATATCTGGTGGGTCTGCAGCAGGTGCCGCTGCCCGCCTACCGGCGCAAATGGGAGAAGGGCCGCTCGATCCGAGTGAAGGGGGCGCGTGCCAACAATCTCAAGAACATTTCGGCGGAAATTCCGCTGGGCGTCTTCACCTGTGTCACCGGCGTCTCGGGCGGCGGCAAGTCGACGCTGCTGATCGACACGGTCTATCGCGCCGTGGCGCGGAAGCTGATGGGTACCCGCGAGCCGCCCGCCGAGCACGACCGCATCGACGGCCTCGAGATGCTCGACAAGATCATCGACATCGACCAGAGCCCCATCGGCCGCACGCCGCGCTCCAATCCCGCCACCTATACGGGCGCTTTCACGCCGATCCGCGACTGGTTCGCCGGCCTCCCCGAGGCCAAGGCGCGGGGCTACGAGCCGGGGCGGTTTTCCTTCAATGTCAAGGGCGGCCGCTGCGAAACCTGCCAGGGCGACGGCGTCATCAAGATCGAAATGCACTTCCTGCCCGACGTTTATGTGACTTGCGACGAATGCCACGGCCACCGCTACAATCGCGAGACCCTCGAGATCAAGTTCAAGGACAGGTCGATCGCTGACGTGCTCGACATGACGGTGACCGAGGCTGCCGAATTCTTCCGCGCCGTGCCGAGTGTCCGCGACAAATTCGAAACGCTGGAGCGTGTCGGCCTGGGCTACATTCATGTTGGCCAACAGGCGACGACGCTGTCCGGCGGCGAGGCCCAGCGGGTGAAGCTCGCCAAGGAACTGTCCAGGCGGGCGACGGGGCGCACCCTCTATCTGCTCGACGAGCCGACCACCGGCCTGCACTTCCACGATGTCCGCAAGCTCCTCGAAGTGCTGCATGAGTTGGTCGACCAGGGCAACACGGTGGTGGTGATCGAGCACAATCTGGAGGTGATCAAGACCGCCGACTGGATCATCGATCTGGGCCCCGAAGGCGGCGACGGCGGCGGCGAAATCGTGGTCGCCGGTACGCCTGAGGACGTCGCCCGCGACAAGAAAAGCTACACCGGCCAGTTCCTCAAATCGGCCCTGCGCCGGGGGAAGAAAGAAGCGGCGGAGTGAGGTGGTACGACAGCCCGTGCAATTGCGCGGACTGACGAGCGGTGTATGCTGGGAGGGTATTTGTCAAACAGTTTGGCACACCAGGGAGGCGCGTCTCTGTAGATTGATGCTTGGGTGGCCCTTCCTGTACACTACGTCACACTCGTGAAGGCTCAGCGATCTACCAAGGCAATGGAAATTTGATACGCGATTTCGTTGCACCGATTGCCAGGAGGGCGCAATAGTGGAAACAGCCGGCACACATTCAGAAAACTCTGGGCAAAACAGCGGCACCACCGAACAGCGAGGACCAGGGATGGTTGATGCAGGTATCGCAATAGTTTTTTCGAATCTGAAAAGAGCAGTAGTGGGTCTGTTTGAGGAATACAAATTACCGGGCGAATTATGGGGTTATTTTAAGAAAAGAACAAATCTCGACGAAAATATCGAGCGATTCATTGGCAAACTGAGATCTTCAAGCAAGCAATTCAAAACGGATTCACGCCTATTGTCGGATGTGTTTCAACTCAATGAACCTACGAACACGCATTTTGTATTGGGAAACGCACATCCTAATTATGACAAGTCTGATGTCCATCCTGCGCACAACGAAAGTATGCAGCCGTTTAGAGAGTATATGAGATCGCAACAAATCCCTGCGGCACAGGCTAACGATCTGATCTTTGCTGCAGACATGTTGGACTTAGATGACACAGCAAAGTTGTCGCGGTTTCTCGCGAAGAACTTGGTGGTTTTTGGGAGTCCCATTTCCAATCATCTTCCAAGATTATTATTTGACTATGCTGAAAGTGAAGCGTCGCCCGGCACTTTCCCTCTATCGTTGCGATCATCATCTGGCTCTCCTTTCGACTTGAGATTTGAGTTTATTTTGGATCAGGAGACCATACTGGCCGACTTTCCAATTGATCAAAGATATACTATTACGAGAAATGGCAGCAAAATCTTGAATTGGGGAATATTGGACAATGATCAAGCGAAGCGAAGCCAAAAACGATATGTGGTACCATGCGTATCTGGAAGCATTGTCGAGATTGATTACCTCCTATTGACGAGCACTCCGAATGTGTTTTCGGGGGGAACGACTAGGATTTTGAATATCGCCGGCTGTCATGGCATGGGCACAGCCGCAACTGAATTGTTATTTAACGATAATAAAGTAATGAGAAACATAGCCGAACAAACCAAAAACTTCGGGGCTTGGCAGTGTCTGATTCCAATTAAAAAATCGAGTGACAGTTTCTTGCCCGGGCATATTCAGTTTGATGGAATCAGATACGGACGGTGTGAGCTCAAAAAGACGTCAATGCTCAGAAACACCCAATCCAATGTCAAGAAGTATGTGTCCATGCTTACAAATAGAAAAAATGATTCGAAGCCCGTCTGAGGGTATAAGATGTGCACAAGAACAACAATCTCCTGACATTTTCCGCTCATTGAAGGTTCAGGCGGCAGACTGGCTTGGTCGGCGGCGGTGATTCCTTCGTTAGCGGGCTTGGTCTTTGGCCGTTCTTGGGTGAGGGTGGATTTGTGCAGGGCCTCACCACACCGTCTCCACGCCCCAGGCCTTGAACGCGGCATCGCTGGTTACCAGAGGTATCCCCTCGACCAGCGACTGCCCGGCGAGCAGCCGGTCGAAGGGATCGCAATGGGCGCCGTCGAGCAGTCCGCCGCGTATTGCGTGCGATGGGCTGAGGGGCAAAATCTCAAAATTTTCGCTGGCGACCGCCTCCTCAAATCTCCCCACCAGATTGCCGATGTCCGGCCACTTGCCGATGCGGAATTTGGTCGCCATTTCAAAGGCCGAAACCGCACTCACCAGCACCTGATTTCCGGGCTCGATGATCAGCGCGCGCATTGTTTGAGACAGCCGGCGATCGTCGAGAAGCCACCAGGCCAATGTATGGGTATCACAGAGGATCCTCATCGCTGCCCTCCCAGGCAGCCAGTTCCTCTTCCGGCAGCGGATCGAAGAAACTGTCGGGTAGGGTGAACTTACCCTTCCAGGCGCCCGGCACGCGCGGTTTCCTGGCCGGCTGCTCGGCCGGAGTAAGCTTGGCGATTTGCTTGTCGCCGCGGGCGATAATGATCTCCTCGCCCGCCTCGACGCGCTTCAGGAGTTTCGACAGCTCGGTCTTGGCCTTGTGGATGGTGACGACGGTCATCAAAGCATCTTAGCTAACCAGTTAGCTAATATCAATCAAACCACCAATGTGAACACCGCCCCGAACATCCGTCCCTCGACATTGCCCTTATCCTTGGCCGCCGCCTCGCGCCAGGCGATGGCGCGCGGTTCGGCACTGTCGATGATCGACGCCTCGAGCACGGCGCGCTCTGCCAGAGCGCGATCCGGGCGGCACAGGAACAGCTTGTTCTGCACATAGGCGAAAGGCGCCAGTTGCCGTTTCGCGGCAAAAAACAGGTTCACCGCCTCATTGACTCCGAGGGTCAACGGATTGAGGAAATCATCGACCGCGACGATCCCCTCCTCATGCAGCAGCGCATCGGCGAGCCCTAGGTCCCACAGCACGTCGTCTTTCTCGTGCGAGCCGTCGATGCTGACGAAACGCGGCGGGGCGGCTAGCCGGGCCATGAGATCGGCGGCGGAGAAATCGCGCGACCGGCCGGTGATGAGGGTAACGATTCCCGGCTGGTGAATGTGATTGAGGTGGTGGTCGATCACCGCCGGCAACGCCACGAACTGGAAGGTGTCGAGCCCGAAAACCTGGTCGCCGGCATTGGCCCCCGAGCGAATGAGCAGGCTGAAGTAGCGGCCGGCGAACACGCCAATTTCGAACAGCGGCCCGCGGATGCCGAAATTCTCCTGGCGCTCGAGCATCTGGGCCGAGACCAGTGCCGTGATATCGTGCAACCAGCCCGGGATGTGATTGGTCACGGCATCGATGTAGCCACGATGATCGAGGCGGAACAGGTTATTCATTGCGGCACAGTCTTTTCTTCGTCGGCCACGTTCTACACCGACCTCGCCTGCGGCGACAGTCTCCCCAAGTATTCCTTCCAAATGGGAAACAGTAGAATTCCGAAGTTATTCGGCGCTGTTATTTGTTATAATTCTTGCAGTGGCATATTTCATGGCTACAAATCAACTCCATCCCCAAAAGGAAAAACCCATGAAAACCGCCATCATCCCCTCCTCCTGGTCTGGCTACGTGCAGTCGTCGCTGCGTGTTATGGCTGGCCTTTTGTTCATCGCCCACGGCATGACCAAGCTCCGCGGCTAGCCGGTCACCCAGTATTTTCCGCCGCCGGCCCCGTGAGCCTCGACGCCCGCCGCGCCTAAGCGCCCGGCCTAACTTCGCATCCGGTGTCCGGCGGGGTCGTAAAGCGGCCTCGCCGTCACCGTCGCCGGATAGAATTCGCCGAGAAGTTCGATTTCCAGCCTGGTGCCGTCCGCGGCACAGTCCGGCGGCACGTAGCCGAGCGCCATGCTCTTCTTCACCCAATGGGCATAGCCGCCGGAGGTGACATTGCCCACGCATTTGCCAGCGTGGAAGATGGGCTCGTCGGCGACGCAGTCGATATCCCTGGTGTCGACGATCATGGTCACCAGCCGGCGCTTCGGCCCCGCCGCCTTCTCCTTGAGTGCTGCCCTCTTGCCGATGAAGTCGACCGGCTTGTTGTAGGAGACGAACATATCGAGGCCTGACTCGGCAGCGGTGAAATCCGGGCGGAAATCCATGGTCCACACCCCCCAGTTCTTTTCCAGCCGCATCGACATCAGCGCCCGGCCGCCGAACAGCCCAAGGCCCAGATCGCGGCCCGCCTCCTCGATCGCTTCGAACAACCGCAGCTGATACTGCGGCGCGCAGTAGATTTCATAGCCCAACTCGCCGGTGAAGGAGACCCGCGCCAGCAGCACCGGCACAGTGGCGACGACGCTGCGGCGGATGTCGAGGAACCTCAACGCTTCGTTGGAAACATCATCGCGGGCGAGGCGGGAGAGGAGTTCCCGCGAATTCGGCCCGGCGATCGACAGACCCTGTAAATCGTCGGTGCGGTTGGCATAGGTAACGCCCTCTGTCGGCAGATGCATTTCGAACCAGCGCCGGTGCATGTTCTGCACTGCACTCGATCCAAACAGCATGAATTGCTCCGGCCCCAGGCGAGCGACGGTGAGATCGCCATAGAGCTTGCCCGCCGGCGTCAACATTGGCGTCAGCCCCAGCCGTCCTTCTCTCGGCAGGCGGTTGGCGAGCATGGTATCGAGAAACGCCTCGGCACCGGGTCCCGTCACTTCGTGCTTCGCGTAGTTGGCGATCTCGATGACGCCGACACTTTCGCGCACGGCGCGCACTTCCTCGGCCACATGGGCAAAGGCGTTGGAGCGCCGGAAAGTCGGCGTCTCCTTCGCCTTGTCGGGGGAGCCGGAAAACCACAAGGCGTGCTCGAGACCGTAACTCACGCCCATGACGGCGCCGCGCCCAATGAGGCGATCATAGAGCGAAGTGGTTTTCTGGCGGCGCCCGGCGGGAAGCGTCTCGTTGGGATAGGTGAGGATGAAGCGGCGCGAATAGTTCTCGGCCGACTTGACGGTGCCCCAGTCGCGCGTGGCGTAAGCGCCGAAGCGGGCCACATCCATGCCCCAGACGTCGATCCCCGGTTCGCCGTTGATGATCCATTCGGCCATACACAGGCCGACGCCACCGCCCTGGCAAAAGCCCGCCATCACCCCCACGGCGGTCCAGTAGTTCCGCAAGCCCGGCACCGGGCCGATCAGCGGGTTACCGTCGGGCCCGAAGGTGAAGGGCCCGTTGATCACCTTCTTGATGCCGGCGCGACCCAAGGCCGGCATGCGCTCGAAGGCCAGTTCAAGGCGCTCCGACACGCGACCAAGATCGTCCGGCAAAAGCTCATGGCCGAAGTTGAGCGGCGTGCCCGCGATCGCCCACGGCACACAATTGGTCTCATAGGTGCCGAACACCATGCCAAAGTGTTCCTGGCGGGTGTAGGCGTTGCCCTCATAGTCGACCGTCACCGCGGCTTCCTTGCCATGGGCCTTGAGCTCGGGGATATCTTCGGTGATCAGATAATGGTGTTCCATCGGCTGCACCGGCAGCTCGATGCCGGCCAGGCGCCCAACCTCACGGGCCCACAGACCCGCCGCATTGACCACGATCTCGGCGCGGATGGTGCCGCTGGGTGTTACCACATCCCAGCCGCCATCGGCCCGCGCCTTGGTCTCGATCACCGGCGTGTCGCGATAGACCTTGGCGCCATAGTGGCGCGCCGCCTTGGCATAGGCGTGGGTAACACCCGAAGGATCGACATGGCCGTCGACCGGCTCGAACAGGGCGCCCAGATATTTGGAAGGATCGATCAGCGGATTGAGATCGCGGGCATGCTGGAGGGAAATGAAATCGGTGTCGAGCCCCATATAGCGGGCCTTGGCGCGCTCCTGTTTCAGATAGTCGAGACGCTCCGGCGTCGAGGCAAGGTAGATGCCGCCCGGCCGGTGGATGCCGCAGGACTGGCCCGAGAGCTCCTCGATCTCCTTGTAGAGATTGATGGTGTAGCCCTGCAGCCGGGCGATGTTCGAATCTGCATTGATGGTGTGGATCATGCCGGCGGCGTGCCAGGAGGAGCCCGAGGTCAGTTCCTTGCGCTCCAGCAGGATCGCATCCTTCCAGCCGAGCTTGACCAGATGGTAGAGGATCGAACAGCCGACCACGCCTCCGCCGATCACCACGACACGCGCCTCGCTTTCCATCTTGTCTTCTCCTTCGCCCGGGCTGCCACGTCCTTCTTCGCTTTGCCATGTCTTCCGAGGCAACAGGATAGTTTCTCAAGCATCGAATGAGAATTCCGAATTGCGCCGCAGGCGGCCGGGCGGTTAGCATTGCCCGGCCGTGTAGAGGGAGCCGATGAGGGTTGCTGGCATGCTTGAGGCCCATGGCGGCCGCCACCATTTCATGATGGAGGGCGAGGGCAGTGCCGTGGTGATGATCCCCGGCTTCACCCTCGATACATGGATGTGGGAGGCGCAGGCCACGGCCTTTTCCCAGCGTCATCGGGTGATCCGCTACGATCTGCGCGGCGCCGGCAAATCCAGCGTCCCCGCCGACCCTTACCGCTACGAGGAGGACCTTGTGGCCCTTCTCGATCATCTGGAAATCGAGACCGCCCATGTGATCGGCCTATCGCTCGGCGGCGCCATCGCCATCGACTTCGCCCTCACCCATCCCGAACGGGTGCGCTCGCTGGTGCCGGTAGCGGCGTCAGCGGTCACGGGCTATCCGTGGCCCGACGAGATCAACCAGTGGTTCGTCGGCATCGGCGCGGCGGCGGCCCGCGGCGACATGGCGAGGCGAAACGACAATGGCTCGCCACCGGCTGGTTTGCCCCTGCAATGCGCCATCCCACCGTGGCCGCCAAGCTCAAGGCAATCGCCGCCGGCTATTCGGGCTGGCATTTTGCCAACAAGAACCCGGTCGTGCGTCCGCAGCCGCCGGCCAATGGGCGGCTGGCGCAGATCGCTGCCCCAACCCTGGTCGTTTCCGGCGGCCTCGATCTGGCCTCCTACAACCTGCCGCTGGACGACCGTCTTGCCGCCACCATCCCGGGCGCCCGGTTAGTACGCATCGCCGAGGCCGGCCACATGACCAATATGGAAGCCCCGGAGGCGTTCAATGCGGCGGTGATGGCGTTCCTGGCCGAGGTCGATGCACAGCCCTGACAGCGAAGGGGCCGCAGCGTTGCGGCCCCTCCCAATCCGGCGATGGAACCTGGCCTAGCGCTTCGAGAACTGGAAGCTGCGGCGGGCCTTGGCACGGCCGTACTTCTTGCGCTCGACGGCGCGGCTGTCGCGGGTGAGGAAGCCGGCCTTTTTGAGCACGGCGCGAAGCTCCGGCTCGAAGTAGGTGAGAGCCCGCGAAATGCCGTGGCGAACCGCACCGGCCTGTCCCGAAAGCCCGCCGCCCACCACGGTGCATTCGACGTCGAACTGGGTGGCGCGGTTGGCGGTGACCAGCGGCTGCTGCACCAGCATGCGCAGCACCGGACGGGCGAAATAGGTCTCGATCGGCTTGCCGTTGACGGTGATCTTGCCGCCGCCGCGTTTCACCCAGACACGCGAGATCGCATTCTTACGGCGGCCGGTGGCATAGGAGCGGCCCTTGCCGTCGAGCTTGGGCTTGGCCGGAGCGGTCGCCCCCGGAGCCTGGGCCGTGGGCAGGCCCATGGCCTTGCCGAGATCAGCCAGTGTAGTTTGTTCAGCCATGTGCGTCAGCCTCTCGCCGCATTCTTGGGATTCATCGACCGGATGTCGAGCTTGACCGGGCTCTGGGCCTCATGGGGATGGGCCGCGCCCTTGTAGATGCGTAGGTGCGTCGTCTGCTGGCGTTTCAGGGGCCCGCCCGGCAGCATGCGCTTCACCGCCGCCTCGAGCACCCGCTCGGGGAACTTGCCGTCGAGGATCTTGTCGGCCTTGCGCTCCTTGATGCCGCCTGGGTAACCGGTGTGCCAGTAATAGGTCTTCTGCTGGCGCTTGCGGCCGGTGAGCAGCACCTTCTCGGCATTGATAACAACGATGTGGTCGCCGCAGTCCATATGCGGGGTGAAGGTCGGCTTGTGCTTGCCGCGCAGGCGATTGGCGATGATCGCGGCGGCGCGGCCGACGACCAGCCCTTCGGCGTCGATCAGCACCCAACCCTTCACGATATCCTTGGCTTTCGCCGAATAGGTGGTCATATGAATGTCTCGAGGCGTTGGCGTTTCGGAGCCCGCTTCCTAGAGATTCGATGCCGGGGTGTCAAGAAAAATCACGCTATATATAGCGTTTTTTGATGTGGTAACGTGATACCTGCGCATGTGGCAGGAAAGCAACAGGCCGTCTATTCCTCGGCCCGACACTTTTCCGCCAAGGGCCCGTCCCATAGTGTGAGTTTCGAGGGAAGCTTCATGTCGTCGACCATCCGCATCCTGATGTGCCTGGGTTTTTTCGCCGCGGCAGCGATGGCGGCTGCGGCCGCGCCAAAGGACCGGTCCCGTCTGGCGGGCGATGAGCAGTTATTGGCCCAGCAGGCCGATCCGGCCCAGCCGGCCGTTCCGATGCCGCTTCCCGATGCCAACGGCAACAACGCAGGACCAACCGGCAGCGATCAGGCCCCTGCCGATGACGGCACCACTCCCGATACCGGCACGGGCAATGACACTTCCTATCCGAATGACATGAGCCTGGGCGAGATTCCGGAAATTCACACCATGGAATTGACTGTCGACATCGCCAAGCGGGCGATCGACACCTTCGGCCTGATCAAGACCAAATACGCCAACACCGATCTCGAGCAGTACGACAAACTCCAGGATTTCGTCGACCAGAACGCCAAGGGCAAGGAATTCGAAGCCGACATCAAGGCGGCGGGCTTCGCCAATGTCAACGACTGGAACCTGGCCATCACCACGCTGGGCTTCGCCTACAGCGGTGTGACCAACGATCCGACCGCTGACATCAAGCAGCAGATCGGCGAGATCGAAGCCGATACCCAGCTCGCCCAGGACATGAAGGACCGGATGATCTTGTCGCTCAATGCCATGATTCCGTCGGAGAACAACCGCAAGGTCGTGCAGGAGCTGCTGAAGGACCCGACCTACGTGGAAAAGCTCAAGCAGCTCGACACCGAGGAAGAATGAGCGAGCTTGTGATCGCCGCCCGGCAGGCGGGCGTGCTGCGCCTCACCCTCAACGATTCCGTCACGCGCAACAGTCTTTCCGAAGCGATGATGGCGGCCCTCCATGCCAGCCTCGACGCGGCGGCGACCGATGCGAGCGCGCGCGTCGTCGTGATTGCGGCAACCGGCCCCGCCTTTTGCTCCGGCCACAATCTCAAGGAGATTACTGCCCACCGCGCCGACCTCGACCACGGAGCCGCCTGCTTCGAGCGACTGTTCAACGCTTGTTCTGCGCTGATGCTGACCATCGTCAATCATCCCAAGCCGGTCATCGCCGAAGTTCAAGGCCTAGCGAGTGCCGCCGGCTGCCAGCTGGTGGCGAGTTGCGATCTGGCAGTCGCCGCCGACACTGCGAGCTTCTGCACGCCCGGCGTCAATATCGGTCTCTTCTGTTCGACGCCGATGGTGGCCCTCTCCCGTACCGTGGCGCCCAAGCACGCCATGGAAATGCTGCTGACCGGCACGACCATTCCGGCGGCCGAGGCCCGCCGCATCGGGCTCATCAATCGTGTCGTATCGCCAAACAGCTTGAGCGAAACCGTAGATGAATTGGCACAAAAGATTGCCGGAAAATCGCAAACCACATTGCGCCTGGGCAAGGCCGCCTTCTACCGGCAGCTCGATTTGCCGCTCGCCGAAGCCTATGCGATGACCGCCCGGGTGATGACGGAAAACCTCTTGAAGCACGATGCCGAAGAAGGCATCGCCGCCTTCATCGACAAGCGTGCCCCCAGTTGGAGCGACGAGTGACGCCGCGCATCAACTTTGTCACGCTCGGCGTCGCCGATGTCGGGCGGGCCCGCGCCTTCTATGAGCGGCTGGGTCTCAAGGCGTCATCGGCCAGCAATCCGCAGGTCGCCTTCTTCGATATCAACGGCGTGGTGCTCGGCCTCTTCGGCTACGCATCGCTGGCCGAGGATGCCGGTCTCGAGGCGGGCGAACCCCCGGCGTTCCGCGGCATGTCGCTGGCCTGGAATGCCGCGAGCGAGGCCGAGGCCGATGCCATCATGGCCCAGGCCGAGACGGCGGGCGCCAGGATCGTCAAGCCGGCCCAAAAGGTGTTCTGGGGCGGCTATTCCGGATACTTTGCCGACCCGGACGGGCACCTGTGGGAAGTGGCCTACAATCCCTATTTCCCCTTCGATGCCATGGGCCGCCTCGTCCTTCCATGAACCACGACAGTTACGATCCGAACTATATCCGCACCATCCTGCGGAGTGTCAAACGCATCGCCCTGGTCGGGGCCTCGGAAAGTGCGGTCCGGCCCTCCTACCTGGTGATGCTTTATCTGATCGACAAAGGCTATGACATCGTACCAGTCAATCCACTGCTGGCCGGGAAAAACATACTCGGGCGCCCCGTCTGGGCACGTCTTGCCGATGTCCCGGGCGCCATCGACATGGTCGACATCTTCCGCCGGTCGAGCGAGGCGGGGCGAATCGTCGACGAAGCGCTCGCGCTCGATCCCCTGCCCCAGGTCATCTGGATGCAGCTCACCGTCCGCGACGATGCTGCCGCTGGGCGCGCCGAGGCCCGCGGCGTCAAGGTGGTGATGAACCGCTGCCCCAAGATGGAATATGGCAAGCTGTCGGGCGAATATGCCTGGGTCGGCGGCAATTCGGGAGTGATCTCGTCGCGCCGCCAGACCTTGCATGAGAGCGGCCGGGTCCAGAGCCTGGGTCTTGCCGGGAGAGAATGAGACTCTTGCTGAAAGGATTGGCTGATGCACACAATTGCCCGCAGCCGCTATGATCTGGTGGCGATGACCTTGCACTGGGTGATCGCCGTCATGTTGATCTTCATGGTTTTCTTCGGCGGCGATTTGATGCGGGGCGGTACCGACGTGAGTGCCGAGAGAAAAGTGTTTCTGGCCTCGTTGCATGTGAGCTTCGGCACCATCATTCTTCTGCTCTCGGTTTTCCGGCTCGCCTGGCGGCTGATCAATCCGCCCCCGCCCCTGCCCGCCACCATGGCTCGCTGGGAGGTGGCGCTCGGCAAGGCCACGCATCTTGCCTTCTACGCCATGATGACCGGCATGCCGGTGACCGGCTGGCTGAGCCTGCCAAGCCATGTGGCGCGCCACCCCTATTATGCGGAAACCAGCATTGTCGGCCTGATCCTGACCCCGCTGGCGCCCGATCTCGGTCTGCCGGCAGGACGGCTGCACAGCCTCGGCGCGAAATTGGGCATGGTGCTGATCGGCCTGCACGTGCTGGCCGCCCTCAAGCACCAGTTCTTCGACCGCAACGGCCTGCTGCGGCGCATGAGTCCGCTCTGAGCGTTTCCCGGCGAAGTGGAATCGCTTCGCCGGCAAGGAAACGCTCCAGATTCATTGACTTAGGGCATATCCTTATCGCCAAAGTGCTCGCACTTCGGCGGGATATGTCCTAAGCGAAGCCTCGTTGTCGATTGCCGGCGGGCGGGCTAAGTTGGCTCCAACTTTTCAACCGGGAGGAAGCAATGGCCGACAAGATTCCAGGATTTGATACGCTTGCAATTCACGCCGGCGCAGCCCCCGATCCCGCCACGGGAGCGCGCATCACCCCCATCTACCAGACCACGGCCTATGTCTTCGAGGATGTGAAGCACGCCGCCGACCTTTTTGCCCTGCGGGCTTTCGGCAACATTTACACCCGCATCATGAACCCCACCCAGGCGGTGCTCGAGGCCAAGACGGCGGCCCTTGAGGGCGGGACCGCCGCGCTCGCGGTCGCTTCCGGTCACGCCGCCCAGGTCCTGGTTTTCCATACCATGATGCAGCCGGGCGACGAATTCGTCGCGGTCCGCCAGCTCTACGGCGGCTCGATCAACCAGTTCAGCCATTCCTTCAAGTCCTTTGGCTGGCACGTGGTGTGGGCCGATGCCGAGGACATGAACTCGATCGAAAAGGCGCTATCGCCCAAGACCAAGGCGATCTTCATCGAATCGATCGCCAACCCGGGCGGCCGGGTCACCGACATCGCCGCCGTCGCCAAGATCGCCCGCAAGGCCGGCGTGCCGCTGATCGTCGACAACACGCTGGCCACCCCCTATCTGTGCAAGCCGATCGAGCACGGCGCCAACATCGTGGTGCACTCGCTCACCAAGTTCATGGGCGGCCACGGCAACTCGATGGGCGGCATCATCGTCGATGCCGGCAATTTCGACTGGTCGAAGAGCGGGCGCTATCCGCTGCTGTCGGAACCCAACGAGTCCTATCACGGCCTCAAGCTGCACGAGACCTTCGGCGGCATCGCCTTCGCCATCGCCGCCCGGGTTCTCGGCCTGCGCGACCTGGGGCCGGCGATCGCTCCGCTCAACGCCTTCCTTATCCTCACCGGCATGGAAACCCTGGGCCTGCGCATGCAGCGCCACTGCGACAATACGCTGAAAGTGGCCGAGTGGCTGAAGCAGCAGCCCCAGGTGACCTGGGTCAATTATGCCGGCCTCAAGGACGACAAGCATTACGCCCTGCACCAGCGCTATTGCCCCAAGGGCGCCGGTGCGGTGCTGACCTTCGGTCTCAAGGGCGGCTACGATGCCGGCGTCAAGGTGGTGTCGTCGGCGAAGCTGTTATCGCATCTCGCCAATATCGGCGACACCCGCTCGCTGATCATCCATCCGGCCTCGACCACCCACAGCCAGCTTTCGGCCGAACAGCTCCGTCAGGCCGGTGCCGGGCCCGATGTGGTGCGGCTCTCGGTCGGCATCGAGGATGTCAGCGACATCATCGCCGATCTGGCCCAGGCGATCGCCTGAGGAGGATATGAAGGTTCCACAGGGCGGCGGCGAAGACGATCAGCGCCCCGCCCTGGTGGAATAGCGCGAGCACAAGCGGCACCTGCCAGAGGAGCGTGGCGATGCCGAGAGCGATCTGCACCAGCACGGCTCCCAGGAGCAGCAAGGCTGCCGGCGTGCGTGCCAGGACTGCGAAACCTGCCACGAGCACGGCGATCACATAGGCGATCATGCGGTGATCAAACTGCACCGTCAGGGCATTCTCGAAAAAATTGCGCCACCACGGTTCCATGGCGAATAGACCCGTGGGCACGATGGCCCCGTCCATCAGTGGCCAAGTGTTGTAGCCCATGCCGGCATCGAGGCCCGCCACGAAGGCGCCCGCCGCGATCTGCAGGAACACCAGCACCGCGATCGTCAGCGCGCTGCGGTCGGCGGATTGCGACAACCTACGCCGGTCGCCATTGAGCCCCATCACGACCCACAGGATGGCGCCAAACAGAAAAGTGGCAGCCGAAAGATGCGCGGCAAGCAGATACTGGCTTACGCTCACCCGGTCCTGGAGGCCTGACTTGACCATGATCCAGCCCAGCAAGCCTTGGAGCACGCCAAGGGCGAGAAGAATGAAGAGCTTGGACCACATGCTGCGCCTGACAGCAGCCGTCACGACGAACCAGACTAGAGGGACTGCGTAGGCGACTCCAATGAATCGGCCGAGGAAACGATGTGACCACTCCCACCAGAAGATGAACTTGAACCCAGCGAGCGTCATGTCGGGGTTCACGATCCGGGCCTGCGGGATCAACTTGTATTTGTCGAAGAGCTCCATCCACTGCGCCTCGGTCAGCGGCGGGATGACCCCGAGCAGCGGTTGCCATTCGGTAATCGACAGGCCGCTTTCGGTCAGTCGGGTGGCCCCGCCGACGATCACCATGGCGAAGACCAGAAATGCCATGGCGTAAAGCCACAGCCGAACATGGGGCTCGGCCGCGCTCTGGCGGGGTGTTGGTACTTCCATGGCCGCGAGATAGGGCACCATATCGGCGGCCGGCAAGGGATGAAGCGCCGCATGGCTTGGCTTGCCAGCCGAACCCGATGCGGGTAGCTCAACGGACTATGACCCAGCGCGCCCGCAAACTCGTCGGCACCTTTGCCACGGTCGGATTCCTGATCATCTACAGCCTTGTTGCCATGACGGTGGGCGGCCAGCTGGTCCTAGGCGGCGGACTTGCGGTCGAACTGCCCTTCTATATCGCAGCCGGCATCGCCTGGCTTCCGCCCGTCATGCTGCTGATAAGGTGGATGGCGAAGCCCGATCCTTCGACTTAGGCGACGTTGAGCCGGCGGAAGCCGTTGATGAGCGCGAGGGCGGTGCCCGACAGAAGCACCTCGACATAGCGCAGCTTCTGGTATTCGCCCGACAGCGACACCCGCGGCAGGGCCATGAGATGTTCGCCATGGGCGTCGAACACCAGGCCCTTGCGGGTTGTGACCGCAGTCACGAATCCCGCCTCGGCGGCCAGCCGGAAATCGCGGCGACCGGCCGAATCGGCGTCGCCATAGGGATAAGCGAAATGCCTCGGCCTGCGGCCTAGCTCGTCGGCGATACGTTCGGCGGAGCCGGTAAGTTCGGCCAGTGCCTCGGTGTCTGAAAGCTGGCCCACGGCGTAGTGATTGATGGTATGGGCGCCGATCGTGCACAAGGGATCGCTGGCGATAAATCGCAACTCGTCCCAGGTCATCGCGGCGGCCCGGCAGATGGCCTCGAGGTTCACGCCGCGAGATCCGCAGAAGTCGCGGATCCACTGGCGCTGGCGATGCGGTTCCAATTGGCGCACCGGCCAGTAGAGCTGCTGCCAGGCTTGCTGCTTCTGGGCGTCGGAAGCCGTATCAAGCGCGAATTGATCGCCCGCCACCGCAGTTTCGATCCGGGTCTCGCCGGCGATCGCCGCCTCGAGCCCGCGCCACCACAATTCGCAAGTGCCGTCGGCAATCGCCGGAGCCACGTAGATCGTAAAAGGACAGCGGTTGCGGCGAAACACCGGCAGGGCGTGAACTAGATTGTCGCGATAACCGTCATCAAGGGTGAACGCCGCGAAGGGCCGCGCCGCCGGCATTTGGCCGCCGAGCCGCCCGGCAACCTCGTCCAGGCCGACCAGATCGAAGCCTCTGGATTTCACCAGGGCAATGACCTGGTCGAGGAATTCCGGGGTGACTTCAAGGCCGGCATTGGGGGCAAAGCCGCGGCCCGAACCGCCGCCGGGGCGCACGTGATGCAGCATGAAGATGGCGCCGCGCCCGCCGAATATGCCGCGTAGCACCTGGGAGGCGCCCGTATAATAGAGGACGTCGAGACTGGTCCTGAGGATCGCCGACTTCGCCATGGGCTCGTTTTAAACTTCCGTACCAATGACGAAGCCTAGCGCGAGCCGGTGAATAAATCTTTGAACCTCAGGCCGAGACGGTCCGGCGAGCGAGTTCTGCAGCGCTCCCCGCCTGGCCGGCGATCACCAAGCGGGCCGCGCGCTGTCCGGTTCTGGCAAGGGCCTGGACGGTAGCCGCCGCGTCGCTAAATCGCGATACCGGCGCCACCACCAGAACCGCCTGGCAGCGCTCGACAACAGCCGTCTCGTCGGCCACCCTCTCCCCGCCATTTACCACCACCGCGTCATAGGTCTGCCCCAGGGCCGCCAGCACGCTTTCCATGCGGTCATTAACCGATTTGATCGCCCGCTCGCTGCGGTCATGGCCGAAGCGCAAGAGATGCACGGTTGAGAACTTGTCGCGGCCGATCACCTTGGTGAAAGGTGCCGCGCCCGTTACCAGATCGGCGATGCCGGGACCTTCGGCGATGCCGCACAGGGTTTCGAGCCAGGAACCCGCCGCGGCGAGATCGGCGATGATGACGCGCCGGCCCTGGGCGGCAAGTGCCCGGGCAAGTACCACTGCCGCCACCGAACAATCACCATCCCCCGTGTTCATGCCGGTGATGGCGAATCGGCTGGCGCTCGCCTCGCGCATCAACCCATCGGCCCAGGTTGCCATTTGACCGCCGGCGACCGATGCCTCATGTTCGACTACGGCAATGGCCTGATTGGGTTTGGCCGGCAGACGCGGAAGACTTGCCAGGGGTTGCACCAGGCTCGCCGGTGGTGCTGGTGCCATCACCGGCTCGCGTTGAATCTCGGCAACGGCTGGCGCCATGGAAACCTTTCGGACCGGGAGTTCGGTGGGCGTTTCCACCACGCCCGCCGTGATGCGGTTGGCCGCCGCCATGATCTCCGCCAGGAAGGCAAAACCCGTCGCCACCACCAGGCCGGCAAGGGTTATGAGCAACACCAGAGGTCCGCGTTTCGGGAAGCTCGGCGCGCTCAACACCGGGGCGCTCTGGATGATGCGGGCAAGTCCCGGCTGGGCCGCCGCATCGAGGCGGGCGCTGGCCTCGGCATAGCGGGCCAGCAGGGTTTCGAGCAGGGCCCGGTCGGCGGCGGCGTCGCGCTCCAGGGCCTTGAGCTTGACGTCGTCGAGATTGGAAGCCGACTCCCGCGTCTTCATGGTTTCGAGCGAGGCCCTGAGAGCGGCCTCGCGGGCCCCGGCGATGCGCGCCTGATCTTCAAGGCCCGTCACGATCTTGTGGGCTTCGCTGCGCATCTGTTTGTCGATGTCGGCAATCTCACCCTGAGCCGCGATGATCTTGGGATGGCCCGGCAGATAGGTGGCGGAAAGTTCGGCCAGGCGCCGGGTCGCATCGGTGCGCTGTTCCTTGAGCTTCTGAATGGTAGCGGAAGCCAGCACTTCGGAGGAATTCTCGATCGAACCCTTGCCGGAGAGGAGTTTGCCCACGGCATCGGCCCGGGCTTGGGCCTCGGTCGAAGCCGTTTGGGCGACAGTGATCTGGCTGCTCAGTTCGGAAATCTGCTGGGCGCCGAGCGTCGTCGTGGCGCCCCGCAACAGGCCTGCTTTGGTGCGGAATTCCTCGACGGCGCGCTCGGAACGCGCCACCTTGCCGCGCAAGGTATCGATCTGTTGCGACAGCCATTCGCGGGCTCGTTCGGTGGGCTGTGACTGGCTCTCGCGGGTTGCCATCACATAGGTTTCGGCGAGCGTGTTGGCGATCTCGGCGGCGATCTCGGGCGTGGCGGCGGTATACTTGATGCCGATGACGTTGGACTGGGGCAGCTGATAGACCGACAGCTCATTCGTATAATGATCAAGCGCCCTCACCTCCGGCGTCTTGAGGCGCGGATCCTCGCCGAAGCCGAGGGCGAGCTTCACCTTCGCCGGCAGGCCGAGCCCGTTGAGCAGCACATTGAATTCGGCGTTTTGCTCAAGATGCAGCGTCGCCACGACACGCCGGCCGAGATCGTCGGAGCGGACGACCGACATCTGGCTCGCCACCACCCGGTCATCGACGGCACCGCCGGAGGCTGTTGCCACGGTGTTCGCCGCCTGCACCCGGTCGAAAGGAGTTTCGAGATTCTCGATCAGCACCTGGGCTTCGGCAGTGTAGACGGGCTTCAGAACATTGACTAGCGCCAGCCCGCCGCCAAACGCCAGCAGCGTGGCCAGACCGATCGCCCGCTTGTGCCGCGCCACCCCATACAGCACCTCGACAATACTGATGGCCGGGCTCAACTGGCTTTCACCTGGTGCGATCGTTGGCGTCATGGGCCTGTTGGGGAAAAGGGAATCTGGCGCGTGCCGTCAAATTGGCGCCGTCATGGTAACCAATTCCTTAACGCTCGCCCTAAATAAGGGCCGGGCGCATTCATTTTAAATCATTGCTAACCATGATTGCCTACCGTCCGAAAGACTGGGCACCGGGACTCGGGCCGCGAATAGCTGGAACTCCAACGTGCGTAAGCGCTTCCTCGTTACCCTCGCCGTGATCGTGCCGCTCGCCGGCTGCGCTAACAACTTTGCCGACGAAGAGGTCAGCGCCTCTCCCGCAGGCACCGGCCTCACCGCCGATGGAACGGTCGCCGACGGCACCGTTGCCAGCGTCACGCGGCTGCCGGCCCGCAATTCGGCCGGCGCCCTCGAACCCTTCGGCACCCAGGGCAAGCAAGCGGCCTATGAATATGGTACGGGCTACCGGGTGGGCGCCGGCGACCGCCTGACCATCCGGGTTGCCGGCGAGACCGATCTCACCGCCGATTATCTGGTCGACGGGTCCGGTAATATCTCCCTGCCCTATATCCAGACGCTGAATGTCGGCGGCCTCACCGCCTCTCAGATCGAGCGCCTCGTCGAAGCCCGCCTGCGCGCCGGCTATTTGCGAGATCCCAAGGTCTCAGCCCAGGTCACCACGCTCAGGCCCTTCTACATCCTGGGCGAGGTCAACACCTCGGGGAGTTTCGCCTATCAGCCCGGCATTACCGTACAGAACGCCATCGCCATCGCCGGTGGCTACAGCCCGCGCGCCGACCATCAGCTGGTGCTGCTCACCCGCAAAAACGCTACGGGCACCGCGACCGCCAAAGTTCCGGTGACCACGCAAATCTATCCGGGCGACATCATTTATGTGCGCGAGCGCTGGTTCTGAACCGGCGCCAGACCTCCGCCATGCGTATCCTTCATGTCTTTCGTGCTCCGGTCGGCGGATTGTTCCGCCATGTCCGCGATCAGGCCAGGGGTCAGACGGCGCGCGGCCATGAGGTCGGCATTCTGTGCGACAGTACGACCGGCGGCGAAACCGCCGACCGGCTTCTTGCTGCGGCAGCTCCCTTCTGTAGCCTCGGCGTAACACGCATTCCGATCTCTAGGCTGCCGGGGCTCGGCGATATCTCAGCCATTCGCCAGACGACGGCCCACGCCGATAGACTCCGGCCCGACATCATTCACTGCCATGGCGCCAAGGGCGGACTCTATGGCCGCATCGCCGGACGGCGGCTCGCCATCGCCACCGTCTATTCGCCCCATGGCGGCAGCCTGCACTATCGCTGGACCTCGCCGGCGGGCGTCATCGTGCTTGTCACCGAATGGTGTCTCGCTCGCATCGGCAGCGGGCTGCATTTCGTCTGTAACTATGAGCGGGAGTGTTTCAATGCCCGGATCGGCATCGGCAGCATCCGCCATGCCATTATCCATAATGGCCTGTGGCCAGAGGAATTCGCGGGCGTCGCGCCATCGCCCGATGCCAGGGACATTTTATTCATTGGTGACATGCGTTTACTGAAAGGTGTCGATGTTCTGCTCGAGGCCTTGGCCAGATGCCGGCTCACCGCCTGCCTGGTCGGCGACGGCCCCGATCTCGACCGCTTCAAGGCCCTGAGCCACAGCCTCGGCCTCGACGATCTTGTCACTTTCGCCGGACGCCTCTCCGCCACCGAGGCCTTCGGCCGTGGTCGTATCCTGGTCATGCCGTCGCGCCACGAGAGTTTTCCCTATGTGATCCTCGAAGCCGCCGCCGCCGGCCTGCCGATTCTGGCCAGCGATGTGGGCGGCATTCCCGAGATATTGCCGGCCGACCGGCTGGTTCCCGCCGGCGACGTCGAGGCCCTGGCAAATGCCATGCGTGCCGGGCCGGGAGCGGACCGGCGCGTCGTACTGGGAGACCGCTTCACCGCTGACGCCATGGTCGAGCGCATGCTCGATTTCTATCGCCGCCTGCTGACCCGCGACGGGGCGCTCCATTAACCGGCCATTAACTCCGTTTTGCCACACCCGTCCTGGTCCTCCGGATCGGCGCAGGGCTTGCTCCCATGGCTAGGCTGAAAGCCCATCGTCTCCATACGGAACAGCGATTGCATGCGCCCCAACCCAGATAATCTCGCCCGACTTGCCCCCAGCGATGTTCTCGACCGGCTGGAGATAGTACCGGTCCAGCCGCTCGAACGCCTGCGTGAAGTGGGCATCGGCACGCTCTCGCGCGCTCCCCATGTCTCGACCCGGGTCGTTACCAGTCTGATCCGCGCCGGCGAATGCCTGATCATCGGCGGGCTCGGCTTCCTGATCGCCGGCCTTCATACCGACGCCGATCCCTTCGACCTCCCCGGCCCCTATCTGCCGCTGATCCTTGCCGTGGCCTTAGCACTCCCGGCCGTGGCCCAGTCACTCGGACTCTATTCGATCAAGGCCCTGCTACGGCCGGCCCGTGAAGTCACCAGGCTGGCGGCCGCCTGGTCGCTCATTTTCGCGGTCGTCACCGTCGCCATGTTTCTCGGCAAGCTCGGCGACAACTACTCGCGGGTCTGGCTGAGTGTCTGGTTCATCGCCGGCCTGGCTTTGCTCATTTGCTATCGCGCCGCGACCGCTCTCCTGGTCCGCCACTGGAATCGCAACGGCCAGCTCGATCGCCGCGCCGTGCTGGTGGGGGGCGGCGCCCCCGCCGCCGATCTGGTGCGGGCGCTGGAGGCTTCGCGCAACATCGATGTCGCCGTGGTCGGGGTCTTCGACGACCGCGACGACAACCGCTCGCCCGCCACCATCGGCGCCCTGCCCAAGCTCGGCAATGTCTCCGAGCTTCTCGACTTCGTGCGCCGAGCCCGCATCGACGTTCTGATCGTCACCCTGCCGCTGGCGGCGGAAGAGCGGTTACTGCAAATCCTCAAGCGCCTCTGGGTGCTGCCGGTCGATATCCGCCTGTCGGCCTATTCGCAGAAACTGTTCTATCGGCCGCGCGCCTATTCCTATATCGGCAATGTGCCGTTCCTCGACGTCTTCGACAAGCCGCTTGGCGACTGGGGCCGGCTGCTCAAGGCGATCGAGGACAAGCTGATCGCCGCCGCCGCCATGGCACTCCTCTCGCCCGTCATGCTGCTCGTCGCCCTTGCCATCCGATTGGAGAGCCGAGGCCCGGTGTTGTTCCGGCAGAAGCGCTACGGCTTCAACAACGAGCTGATCGAGGTGCTCAAGTTCCGCTCGATGTATCACGACATGCGCGACGCCGATGCGGCGAGGCTCGTCACCAAGGACGACCGCCGCGTCACCCGAGTCGGCCGTTTCATTCGCCGCACTAGCCTCGACGAGCTGCCGCAGCTCTTCAACGTATTGCGCGGCGAACTTTCTCTGGTCGGCCCCCGCCCCCATGCCACCAAGGCCAAGGCCGCCGACCGGCTCTACAATGACGTGGTCGACGGCTATTTCGCCCGTCACAAGGTGAAGCCCGGCATCACCGGCTGGGCCCAGATCAACGGCTGGCGTGGCGAGACCGACACCGCCGACAAGCTGCAGCGCCGCGTCGAGCACGATCTCTACTACATCGAGAACTGGTCGCTCGCCCTCGATCTCCTGATCCTGTGGCGCACCCCCTGGTCCTTGCTCAAGGGAGACGGTGCCTATTGACCGCTGACACCGGCAGGCTTTCCCGACAATCGGCAACTCTCGCCGGCATCTCTTCCGGGATGGCTCTGTCGGCAGCCGTCTGGCTGATGCTGGCGTCGAGCTTCTTCGTCATCAAGGAACCGGCTCCCGTCGACATTCTGTTCATCATCGCGTTCGGTGTAAGCCTGCTGGCGGGTCTGAGCTTCCGTTCCGGTCTGATGCTCACCGTGCCGCTGATTCTCTATCTGACGCTTTACAATCTCGGCGGCTTTCTCAGCTATCTGAGCCTTAGCCGCGAACTGGGCCCTACCGGCGAAGATCAGGCCGGCATGTTCGTACTGACTTCAACCTATATGGCGGTCGCGGCGGTGTTCTGCGCCCTCCTCATTGCCGAGGACCCGCTGCGGCGCTGGCCGGTGTTCGCCAACGGCTATGTGGTGGGGGCCGTCATCGCCTCGGTTATCGGTATCCTGAGCTATTTCAATATCGCGGGTCTGGGCTTTCTCTCGCCCCTGCAGCGCGCTACCGGTACGTTCAAGGATCCCAACGTGCTGTCGACCTATCTGCTGCTGCCAGGCCTCATCCTGATCCAGGGCTTCATGCTGGGAACCCGTGGCCACAAGTTGCTGCGGCTACTGTCGCTCGTTGTCATTCTCGCCGCCATCTTCCTGGCATTCTCGCGCGGCGCCTGGATCAGCTTCCTGGCCGCGGCGCTGTTGATGATCGTTCTCACTTTCACGCTGACGCCGTCAGCGCCGCTGCGCAGCCGCATCGTGCTCCTCTCGATCCTCGGCGTGCTGGCGATCGCCGCGATGGTGGCCTTTCTCCTGTCCTTCGACACTGTCCGCAGCCTGTTTCTCGACCGCCTGACGCTCGAGAAGAACTATGATGCTGGCGAGACCGGGCGCTTCGGCAATCAGGTGAATTCCATTCCCTACCTGCTGCAGTTGCCGCTGGGCTTCGGCCCGACCATGTTCGGCAAGATCATGGGCGCCGACCCGCACAACACCTTCCTCAATGCCTTCTCCTCCTACGGCTGGCTCGGCGGCATTTCCTATCTCGCACTGATCCTCAGCACCATCTACATCGGCCTCAAGACCGTGTTCATCCGCACCCCCTGGCAGAACATTTCGATCGTGGTATTCTGCCCCTTGCTGACCACTATCCTGCAGGGCGTGCAGATCGACACCGACCACTGGCGCCACTTCTACTGGATGCTAGGCTTGATGTGGGGCCTCGCCGCGGCCTCCCATGGCTACGCCGCCACTGCCGACAGTAGGAGAAAGTTCGGGGGATAGAATGGTCGGAGCGGCGGGATTCGAACCCGCGACCCCTACCCCCCCAGAGTAGTGCGCTACCGGGCTGCGCTACGCTCCGACACCGGAGGAGCCTCTAGCATTGTCCGCCGTAAACCGGAAGCCCGGAATTAGGCGCCGGCCCGAATGAGTGCCAGGATGTCGCCGCGCCTGCCGACAAAGCGCTGGGCCTGGGCGGCGAGAAGTACTGCCCACACCAGATCGGCCGCCACGGCGGCTGCCGCCATGCCCATCACGCCGTACTGCGGCGCCAGCATGGCGGCGCCGGCAATCAGGGTCGCCACCGCCACCAAACAGGCTCCGGCGGTGCGGGCCTGGTAGCCACCGAGCGACAAGAGATGCTGGTTCATGCCGCTCGCCGCCCGCAGGCCCTGCCCCACCATGAGCAGCACCAGGGGCCAGGCGGCATCGGCATAGTCGGCGCCGAAGATAGTGAGTATCCGGCTTCCGAAAGACATGGCAACGAGGATGCAGCCGCCGATCGCCGTCAGGGCCAGGATATTGATGCGCAGCAGGAGCTGGCGCGTTTCGGCGCGATCGCCGCGAGTAAGGGCCGCCGCCAGATCGGGCAGCACGAAATTCTGTGTTGCCTGGGAGATGAAGCCAACAAGAGCGGCGAGCCTGATGCCGACACCGAGCTCGGCTACCGCGCCGCTGTCGAGAAACGCCCCGCCGATCATGTTGACCAGATCGGCGAAGGCCCCGGCGATGAGCCCCACCACGATCAGCGAAGCCGCCCGCGGGCGAAGCTGTACGACGGCATTGCGCTTCGCCGTCGCAAAGGGCGGCGGCACCGCGCCGTTCCTTCCCATCAGCAGGGCCTGCGCCAGGGCCACGCCATAAATACACAGGATGAAGGCCCACAACACGCGCTCGACCGTCAGGGCGAATCCGGCGAGCCAGGCCATGACCAGGAATAGCAGTAAAAGGCCTGGCCGGAAGAGAAAGTCTGGAACATAGGAGAGCGAATAGCGCCGCAGCGAATTCGCCGTGGCGCCGTTGATGCGGATGAGCGATGCTCCCGGCGCGGCAACGAGTCCGAACACGATCGCGGTTCTGAGTGCGGGATCAAGCGGCGTGGCCACGACGGCGAACCCACCAACCACGGCCGCCAGCGCCATGAGGGTCATGGCATCGTGCCAGAAGGCCGCGTGAAAGGCCTTGACCAGGGATTTCCGCCCCAGCGCGTGATAGCGCGGCAGGCACGTTAGGGCGAGCACCGGATAGCCGCCGGTCACCAGCTGGCTCACGATGGCCGCGGCACTCATGCCGAGGAAAATGACACCGACGTCCGCTTGCGGCAAAAGCCGCGCCAGCAGGATCTGGCTCGCAAGCCCGATCGCCGCCCCGCCAAAGCGGACGCCGACCAGCTGGACTGCCGTCAGGATCATCCGCCACAAAGACATGGCAACGGGAGGCCTTCATGCCGCACGGCCCCGGCCGATCCGGGGTCGATGCCGAACCCCGTCTTCTAGGACCTTCGGCTTTAATTTTCCGTTTGTCGGAGATAGGAGGTCAACGGGCTCCGGGATCGAGC
Source organism: Hyphomicrobiales bacterium (assembly GCA_016185245.1). Classification (GTDB taxonomy): domain Bacteria; phylum Pseudomonadota; class Alphaproteobacteria; order Rhizobiales; family Aestuariivirgaceae; genus Aestuariivirga. The sequence goes on from JACPNZ010000041.1 coordinate 138,644, forward strand.
AGCCGGCGAGCATCGCCCAGGTCGCGGAGCGCCACCTTGAGGTTTTCGATGTGGCCATCGGCCAGCCGGGTGACGATCCGCACGGTCTCTTCGGCGGCCCCTCCCGGGCGGGCCAGCGGCGCCTTGCCGGGCGGCGGAATTCCAACCCGCGGTGCGGTCTTCGCCGTGCCCGGCGCAGGTGCGGCTTCGGCCTCGAGCAGATCGCGCTTGCGCGGCACGATCTCGCCCCGGCCGATGCCGCAGACATAGGCGGCGCCTTCCTCCTTGAGGATCTTCTGCACCCCGCGGATGGTATAGCCCTCGTTGTACAGGAGGCCGCGGATGCCCTTCAGCAGTTCCACATCGGCGGGCCGATAGTAGCGCCGGCCGCCGGCCCGCTTCATCGGCTTGATCTGGGCAAAACGGGTCTCCCAGAACCGCAAGACATGCTGGGGAACGTTCAGTTCCTCAGCCGCTTCGCTGATGGTTCGAAAGGCGTCCGGGGCCTTGTCCATGTGGCACTCCCGAGAAAGCTGCTCCGCCTGGCAGCCTGTCAGTCGTCGCTTGTTCCGGGCTCGAGTCCGTTGATGACGTTCTTCATGACCTGGCTCGGGCGGAACACCAGCACCCGGCGCGGCGTGATCGGAACTTCCTGACCGGTCTTGGGATTGCGCCCGATGCGACCGTTCTTGGAGCGCAGCATGAAGGTGCCAAAGGATGAAAGCTTCACCGAATTGCCCTCGACCAGCGTGTCGGAAATGAGATCGAGGACCGACTTTACCAGATCGGCCGATTCGCTGCGCGACAGTCCGATTTGCCGATGAACCGCTTCACTGAGGTCGGCGCGGGTCAGCGTTTTGCCAGTCATTCCGAGGCTCCCCCGTCAATTTTTCTCGAACCTATGCCGGTCCGTTCCGCAGGTCAATAGAATACGGCGGGAACTCAATGGCTTAGAGGCGCCTTAATAGCGGGCGAGCACCGCCCCCCAGGTGAATCCGCCGCCCATCGCTTCCATCAGGATGAGATTGCCGCGCTTGATCCGCCCGTCCTTGACCGCGGCATCGAGCGCCAGCGGGATCGAGGCGGCCGAAGTATTACCGTGCCGGTCGAGGGTGATGACGATGCGCTCGGCGGAAATTCCGAGCTTCCTGGCGGTGCCCTCGAGAATGCGGCGGTTGGCCTGGTGCGGCACGAACCAGTCGATATCGTCAGCCCGGATGCCGGCGGCGGCGATCGTCTCTTCCATCACCGCGGCAATGTTGGTGACGGCATGCTTGAAGACCTCGCGCCCCTCCATACGCAAATGGCCCACCGTCCCGGTCTTCGAGGGTCCGCCGTCGACATAGAGCTTGTCGCTGTAGCGGCCATCCGAGTGGATGCACGAGGCGAGAATTCCGCGGTCGGCATTGCTGCCCTGGCCCTCGCCAGTCTTGAGGACGACGGCACCGGCACCGTCGCCGAACAGCACGCAGGTGGCACGGTCCTGCCAGTCGAGGATGCGCGAGAAGGTTTCCGAGCCGATCACCAGAGCGGAGGCCGACTGGCCGCAGCGCATCAGGGCATCGGCCGTGGTGAGAGCGTAGATGAAACCCGAGCACACCGCCTGCAGGTCGAAGGCGGCGCCGCCGGTGATGCCGAGATCGGCCTGGATCAGCGTGGCCGTCGCCGGGAAGGTCAGGTCGGGGGTCGAGGTGGCGACGATGATCAGATCGATCTCGGCGGCGGCCATTCCGGCATCGGCGAGCGCCCGCTGTGCCGCCAGCGTTCCGAGGCTCCGTGTGGTCTCGGCGTCGGAAGCAATGTGACGCGAGCGAATGCCGGTGCGTTCGACGATCCAGTCGTCGCTGGTGTCGACGATCTTGCTGATGTCGTCGTTGGTCATCACCCGCTCGGGCAGGGCGGAGCCCACTCCCATGATCAAGGATCGGCGCATTACTTACCTTCTCGCTGCAATCATCGGGTCCCGTCGGCGAGCTGCGGCACCTGCGCCGGGCTCTTAAGCTGGCCCATTTCCACCACGTCGGTCTTGATCTTGTTAACCAGATCGTTGCGCACCATTTCGATCGCCACATCGACCGCCGTGGCAAAGCCCAGCGCATCGGTGCCGCCATGGCTCTTAACCACCACGCCGTTGAGGCCGAGGAACACGCCGCCATTGTGCTTGCGCGGGTCCATGCGGTCCTTGAGCGCCCGGAAGGCGCCGGCCGCAAGGAACGCACCCAGCTTCGAAATCAGCGTCCGCGACAGGGAAAGTTTTAGATAGGTGCTGATCTGCTTGGCCGTGCCTTCGGCCGCCTTGAGCGCAATGTTGCCGGTGAAGCCCTCGGTCACCACGACATCGACGGTGCCCTTGCCGATGTCATCGCCTTCGACAAAGCCGACATATTCGAGCGGCAGATGGAGCTGGCGCAGCAGCCGGCCCGCTTCTTTCACCTGCTCGACACCCTTGATCTCCTCGACGCCGACGTTGAGCAGGCCGACGGTCGGTTTCTCGAGGCCGAGGAGGCAGCGCGCCATGGCTTCGCCCATCACCGCGAATTCGACGAGTTGACTGGCGTCGGCGCCGATGGTGGCACCAACGTCGAGGACCACGCTGTCGCCGCGCAATGTCGGCCAGATGGCGGCGATCGCCGGGCGCTGAATGCCGGGAAGCGTCTTGAGGATGAAGCGCGCCATCGCCATCAGGGCGCCGGTGTTGCCGGCCGAGACCGCCGCCTGGGCCTCGCCTTTGCGCACTGCGTCGATGGCCTGCCACATGCTGCTCTTGCCGCGGCCCTGGCGCAACGCCTGGCTGGGCTTGGCATCCATGGCGACGAAGACATCGGTATGGTGGATGCTGCTCCGGTCCTTGAGCTTCGGATGCCGATCGAGCAAAGGAGCGATGCGCGAGCGGTCGCCGAACAGGGCAAAATGCAGACCGGGATGGCGGATCGCCGAGAGCTCGGCGCCCGGCACCACCACCTCGGGGCCGCGATCGCCGCCCATCGCGTCGAGCGCTATGGTCATCTGCTGGGCCATGGTCGAATCCGCGAGCAAATCGCCCGCCACCTGCTGTGCTCTTCAGAGGCTCCCATAGGAGATGCAACCCTAAAAGTCGATCAAAATGCGGGCCTGCGCTTGCCGCTCACTTGGGCTTCGCAACCAGCTTGCGCAGCGCCAGGAATGGCGATTCTCTCGCTTCGGCGGTGTCCGCGTCGACGGCAAAGCTCTCGCCCGGCCGGCGCGGATAGGGGTCGAGTTCGAGCGCCAGCGTCTCGGCGACGATTTCACCGAGATCGATCTCGCCGCACACGATCGGGTCGGCATCGGCCTCGCCGGTGTCGGCGCCGGGCGGCAGAAAGTAGCGCAGCACCGGAAACCTCACCCGCTGCCGGAAGGGTTCGAGGCTGATGACCGAAACCTGGTCGAGGTCGGCCGCCACCTCGCCTTCGACCTTGAGCCCGCCGCCGCGCCACGGCGATACCTTGAGCTTGGCCCGTGCCTCATGCAGCGCCGGAATATCGAGCCGCCCGGCCAGGTCCTGGCATTCGGCAGGTTCCGCCACCACCTCCTCCATACTGCCGCCGCGCGGCACCCGGTCGACCGGCAGGGGGCGGGGCAGCTCTGGCTTGTCCTTGTTCAAGGCGCCATCTCCGGAAACGCGATCTCGCCCGTGGCAATGAGCCCGGCATCCTGGGCCGCCAGATGCCGTTGCGCTTCCAGCACATAGCCGGCAAGCCGGGCTACTGCTTTCTCATCCGCGCCCTCGGGATAGACGTTGCGCGCCAAGGCGGAGTTGAGGGCCTCTGGACCTTCCCGCAGGGCCCGGTCATAGGCGGTCAGGCGGCCATAGAAGGATTCTGCCATTTTGCGGACTTTCTTGCCGACTGACAGATCGCCCACCCCCATTTCGCGGAGCGAGCGGTCCATATCGGCGAAGAATTCATCGACCAGCGCCTGGCGGAGCGCAGCCTTTTCGCCCTTCAGCCGGTCGAGGGTGAGGAACAGGTGCAGCGCGATCATGTCGAAGCGGCCATCGACCGTATCGGCCACCTCCCAGGCGGCGAACGGCTCGGGACGCCGCGACGCGGCCACAATTGCTTCGTACAGACGCCGCTCGGGGGTGCCGGACCGGCTGAAAAATCGTTTGAGGATCATTGCCTTGCCGCCAGCCCCGGGCTCGGGCAAAAGTACCGGCAAAGCTTGCCGTCGATTGTGGGGATTCGCGTTGCGCTCATGACCAGGCCACTTCGTGTCAAGGCTTCTATGTGGCTGGTTGCCGGCCTGTGCGCAACCCTCGTCACCGCCTGCTCGCCGACCGTCGATCGCCGCGGCTATATCGCCAAGCCCGGCGCCTTTGACCAGATCGGCAACGGCATGGCAAAGTCGGAAGTCGAGGCAATGCTGGGCTCGCCGTCGACCACGGCCAGCATCAAGTTCGCCGGCGACAGCTACTACTACATTACCAGCATCACCGAGAACCGGCCGGTGTTCGGACCCAAGGAAATCAACCGCGAGGTGATCGCCATCCGCTTCGACCAGGCCGACCGGGTGCAGAGCTTCGGCCAGTACGGTCTCGAGGACGGGCGCGTCATCGACGTAAATTCCCGCACTACGCCGGTGGTCGGCGAAGACCTCAGCATCCTGCAGCGTATTTTCCGCGGCCTCCTCAATTCCAACGCCGGACCGTCCGGACCGGTTCTCAACCGGAAATTCTAGCGCAACGGGCCATCAAGTGGAATCACTTGATGGCGAAAAGTTGCGCCAGATTCTCTAGCGTGAGCATCGGACTATCCCAAAAGTGGTGTCCACTTTTGGGTCCGATGCTCTAGGCGGCTGGCCGCGGGCATCGTGCACGGGCCCAAGTTGGTCCTTGCCCGCCGGCGCTTTAGCCCCTACACACCCGGCTTTGATGACATCGTCGCAGCGCCCCCAGCCGCTCTTCAAGTCCCCGCATCTCCTGTCGATCGGGGATATCTCCCCGTTCGAAATCGTCGCCCTCCTCGATCTCGCCGACACCTATGTCGAGGTGAGCCGCCAGATCGACAAGCGCCACGCCGTCCTGTCGGGCCGCACCCAGGTCAATCTGTTCTTCGAGGCCTCGACCCGCACCCAGAGTTCATTCGAGATCGCCGGCAAAAGGCTGGGGGCCGACGTCATGAACATGGCGGTCGCCTCCTCGGCCATCGCCAAGGGCGAGACGGTACTCGACACGGCGATGACCATCAACGCCATGCATCCGGATTTCCTGGTGGTGCGCCATCCATCGTCCGGTGCCGTCGAACTGCTCGCCCAGAAGGTCGGCTGCGCGGTGATCAACGCCGGCGACGGCCAGCATGAGCATCCGAGCCAGGCGCTGCTCGATGCCCTCACCATCCGCCGCCGCAAGGGCCGCCTCGAAGGGTTGACCGTGGCGATCTGCGGCGACGTGCTGCATTCGCGCGTCGCCCGTTCCAATATCCACTTGCTCACCAAGCTCGGCGCCAGGGTCCGCGTCGTCGCACCCTCGACGCTCTTGCCCACCGGCATCGGCAATTTCGGCGTCGAGGTTCACCGCACCATGGCCAAAGGCCTGGCCGGCGCCGACGTGGTGATGATGCTGCGCCTGCAGCTCGAGCGCATGACCGGCGCCTTCGTGCCGTCAAGCCGGGAGTATTACCGCTTCTTCGGCCTCAACGAGGAGAAGCTGCGGCTGGCCAAGCCCGATGCTCTGGTGATGCATCCGGGACCGATGAACCGCGGCATCGAAATCGACTCGAGCGTCGCCGACGGCGTCCAGTCGGTAATCCGCGAACAGGTGGAGATGGGGGTGGCGGTGCGCATGGCGGTCCTCGACGCCCTCTCCCGCAATATGCCGGGCGGAGGCAACGGATGATCGGGCCCTCCTCCCAGCCCGCGAGTTCGCGCCGCGCCTATGTCAATGCCGACATCGTGGCGCCGGCCCAGGGCCTTTCCGGCCGCGGCGGCGTGCTGATCGAGGATGGCTGGATTCTGGCGGCGGGCCCGAAGGTGACGCGCGAAACCGTAGGCAGCGGCGCGGCCGTCATCGACTGTGCCGGCCTCACCCTCATTCCCGGCCTGATCGACATGCGGGTGTTCACCGGCGAACCCGGCACCGAATACCGCGAGACCCTGGCGAGCGCTTCGGAAGCCGCCGCTGCCGGAGGTGTGACCACCATGATCGTCATGCCCAACACTCTGCCGGTCATCGACGATGCGGCGATCGTCGATTTCATCCTGAGAAGGGCCCGCGATACGGCGCTTGTCCGCGTCGCCCCCATGGCGGCGATCACCAAGGGGCTGGCCGGCGAGGCGATGACCGAGATCGGCGCCCTCAAGGAGGCGGGAGCCGTGGCGGTGACCGACGGCACCCGTGGCGTTGCTAGTGCCAATTTGTTGCGCCGGGCCATGACCTATGCCGGCGACTTCGACATGCTGGTGGTGCAGCACGTCGAGGAGCCGACGCTTGCCACCGGTGTGATGAACGCCAGCGAGATCGCCGGCCGGCTGGGGCTTGCCGGCATTCCCGCCATGGCCGAGGTGATTATGCTGGAGCGCGACCTGCGCCTCGTCGAGTTGACCGGCGCCCGCTACCACGCCGCCCAGATCTCGTGCCGCCATTCGCTCGAGGTGATGCGCGCCGCCAAGGCCCGGGGCTTGCCCGTCACCTGCGGCGTGTCGATCCATCATCTGAGCCTCAACGAGAACGATATCGGCGCCTATCGCACCTTCGCCAAGCTGTCGCCGCCGCTTCGTGGCGAGGACGACCGCCGTGCCCTGGTCGAAGGGCTGGCCGACGGCACGATCGACGTCATCGTCTCGGGCCACGACCCGCAGAGTGCCGATACCAAGCGCCTGCCCTTCGCCGAGGCCGCCTTCGGGGCCATCGGCCTGGACACCATGTTGTCGGCAGCTCTTGGTCTATATCATAATGAAAACATGCCATTAGCGCGCCTCATTGAAGCGATGTCTTCAAAACCGGCGGAGATTCTCCGGCTCGATACTGGACGGCTGGAAGCGGGCGCGCCCGCCGACTTCGCCCTGGTCTACCTCACCCGCTCCTGGACCGTCGAAGACGAAGTGCTGCGTTCGCGCTCCAAGAATTCGCCCTTCGAGCATCGCACCCTCGAGGGCCGGGCCGTCGAGACCGTCGTTGCCGGCCGCAGCGTTTACACTTACCCTCGCTGAGCCAGCACAGGGAGGGAAGGTGAGCGGATTGCAGATGATCGTGGCCCTGGGGATCGGCTATCTCTCCGGCGCCATTCCCTTCGGCCTCATTCTCACCAAGTCGGCGGGCTTGGGCGACGTGCGGCGGATCGGCTCCGGCAACATCGGCGCCACAAATGTTCTACGCACCGGCAACAAGACGGTCGCCGCCCTGACCCTCGTCTGCGATGCCCTGAAGGGCACCATACCGGTGGTGCTGATGGGCTGGCTTTATGGCGGCGAGGCCGCTATTCTCGCCGGTCTTGCCGCCTTCTTCGGTCATCTCTTTCCCCTGTGGCTCAAATTCAAGGGCGGCAAGGGCGTTGCCACCAACATCGGCGTGCTGTTCGGCCTGTTCTGGCCGTTGGGCGCGATCTTCCTCGCCGTGTGGCTGGCCATGGCTTTCATCTTCCGCATCTCATCGCTTTCGGCCCTGACGGCGAGCCTGCTCACTCCCTTGTGGGCCTATCTCCTCGGACGCAGCGATCTCCTGTTGCCCGCGGTCATTCTTGGAGCCGCCATCTGGTTCACCCACCGCGCCAATATCGCGCGATTGCTCAAGGGCGAGGAGCCGAAGATCAGCCTGGCGAATAAAACCTGATGAAGCGCGAGCTTTCACCCCACGAGCGCCGCGACTGGCTGCGCCTCAGCCTCAGCGAGAATGTCGGCCCGATAACCTTCCGTACACTGATTGCCCGCTGCGGCAGCGCCGCCAAGGCCATTGCCGCCCTGCCGGTGCTGTCGCGCCAGGGCGGATTGAGACAACCCTTGCGGCTTTATGGCGAAGCCGAAGCCGAAGCCGATCTGGCCCGGGCCGAAGCCCTCGGTGCGGCCGCCGTAACCCTCGGCGAGGAGGGATACCCCGATTTCCTCCGCCACATCGACACCTGCCCGCCGGTCCTGTGGATCAAGGGCGACCGCCAGCTCGTCGATCGTCCCGCCATCGCCATGGTGGGCTCGCGCAATGCCTCGGCGCTCGGCCTCAAATTCACCCGCATGCTGGCGGCGGAACTGGGTGCGGCCGGCTATGTCATCGTCTCGGGGCTGGCCCGCGGCATCGACGCCGCTGCCCATCAGGTAGCCCTGGCCACCGGCACTGTGGCGGCACTCGCCGGCGGGCTCGATTCGATCTATCCCCCCGAGAACGAGGCGCTGCATGCCATGATCGGCGAACAAGGCCTGCTGGTCAGCGAAATGAAGCCAGGAACGGTGCCCAGGGCCGAACATTTTCCCCGCCGCAACCGCATCATCTCCGGCATGGCGCGAGCCACCATCGTGGTCGAGGCGGCCCTCAGGTCGGGCTCGCTCATCACCGCGCGGCTTGCCGCCGAACAGGGCCGCGAAGTTTTCGCGGTTCCCGGTTCGCCGCTCGATCCCCGGGCCGAGGGCACCAACCGGCTGATCCGCCAGGGCGCCACTCTGGTCACCTCCGCTGCTGATGTGCTCGAGGCGCTCACCAGCGGATTCTCGCCCGCCACCCAGCAGTTCCTCGAGCCCGCCGCCGAACCGCCCCGCCCCATCGAGCCCGACGACGGCGAGCGTCGGCGCCTTCTGTCGCCATCGCCGGTCGATAGCGACGATCTTGCCCGCGAGAGCGGCCTGCATCCGGCGGTGCTGGCGGGCCTTCTCCTGGAACTGGAACTCGCCGGCCGCCTCCTCCGCCATCCGCTGGGGAAGGTATCCTTGACGTAAATGATCGTTTGCCCGAAGCTCTTCCTCCATCGGTAGTGGCAACCATGTGCCGGGACAGGAGGGTATCCATGCACCGCCTTTCGATTCTTGCCGCGTTTCTGGCCCTGATGGTGACTCAGGCCGATGCCGCGACAACGAAGAAGACGCCATCGCGTGCCGACTACACCGGCGCCCAGCAGAAGAAAATCTACGAACAGGCGGTCAAGGCATGCCGTAAGTCGTTCGGCGATCATCTGCATTTCGTCCGCGTCGACTACAAGAAGCGCCAATACGTCTGCTATGCGTATTAGACGGGCGCTCGCCGTCAATCCACCTCGTCGGATGGGACGATCCAGGTCTCCTGCAACGCGGCCTCCTTCCAGGCTGTGAAGGCCAGAGTCGCCATCACCGCATTCATATAGTCCCGGCTGTCGCTTGCGACCTCAATCGCATAGGTGTCGAAGCGCGTCGTGACCGGTGCGAACATGGCATCGGCGATCGAGAATTTCCCGAACAGGAAGGGCCCACCCTTGCCGAACCTTTCGCGGCACTCGCGCCACAGGGCTTCGATGCGCCGGCAGTCACCAACGACCGCATCGTTGATTGCCACCGGCCGCCGCGGCCTTCTGAGATTCATCGGGCAGGCATTGCGCAGTGCCAGAAAGCCAGCGTGCATTTCGTTCGCCACGGCGCGCGCCATGAGTCGGGCCGAAATGGCCTTTGGCCATAGATGTTTTTCCGGAAAAACTTCGGCGAGATATTCGAGGATCGCCAGCGATTCCCACACCAGCAACCGGCCATGGCGCAGGACCGGCAGGCGGCCGGCCCGGGAATGCTCGGCGATCCGCGCCTTGGTGTCGGGCCGGTCGAGCCGGATCACCGTCTCGGTGAACGGAATGCCCGCCATGGTCATCGCGATCCACACTCTGAGCGACCACGAGGAATAATTCTTGTTGGCAATGACGAGATGCAGATGATTCATGGCTTGTCGGCCGGCTCGACCGGCCCACCCGCCGCCTTCCAGGCGGAAAATCCGCCCTTAAGATTGATGACCGGCTTGAGTCCCATGCGCTGCAGAAGGTCGGTCGCCAAGAGCGAGCGCCAGCCGCTGGCGCAGTGGATGATGAAGGTCTTCTCCTCGGCGAACACCGGCTTGTGATAGGGGCTTTCCGGGTCGACCCAGAATTCCAGCATGCCGCGCGGCGCATGGAAGGAACCGGGAATGCGGCCCTCGCGGGCAATTTCGCGGGGATCGCGGATGTCGACCACCACCACGTCCGGGCGCTGCGCCAGTTTGATCGCCTCGGCGGCCGTCACCGCATCAACGCGGGCCTCTGCCTCGGCCATCATTTGCTTGTAACCGTGCATGATCCTCTGAGCCATCGCCGTCTCCTGGAGCCTGCACAAATTTGCATGAAATGTTCAACGCCCGTCAAGTGAGGCTCACAGGCTGCGCGGCAGGTAGCGCCAGGCAATCGCGCCGGTCACCGCCAGGCCCATGCCGAGGATCACGAACACCGCCCCGATCGGCAGCCACATCAGTGCGAAGGCGAAGACCAGGGATGGAATGAGCTCGGAGAAATCGATGAAGGTCCGGTAGACCGCCGACATTTGTTGGCGCTCGTGGGCCCTTACCGCCCGCAAATAAGGAATGCCGCCAACCCCGTCCAGGGCGGAAGCCGCCAGCGACCCGGCGAGCAGGAGCGCGATCGCCACATAGGGCGCATGGGTTCCGGCAAGGCCTGCCCCCACCGAGGCGAGTGCCGCCAAGGCGAAGGAGCCCGCCACCACCTTGCGCACCCCGTGGCGCCGGGCGATGCGGCCCGACAGATAGGCCGAGAGCAGTAGGGCCTGGCTGGCCGAGATAACCAGCCCGCTCACCCCCTTGCCGAGCCCGCTCTCGACGATCAGCAGCGGCCCGTAGATGAAGAAGCTCGACCAGAAGCACGAGCGCCCGAAGGCGACGAGCCAAGCCAGCCGCAGCCGTGGCTGGGCGAGGAAACGCCGGACATTGGCGAAGGGACTGAACGGCCGTCGCACATCCTGCAACAGCGGTCGGCGGCGGTCGGAGAGGCGGATGTACCAGAAGACCGCCATCAGCACAGCCAGCGTGACAGCGACCGCAGCTTGCGGTCCCCATGGTCCGTAGCTCACATAGAGCCAGACGCCGAGGGCGGGCCCCGTCATCCACGAGAAGGTCGACAGGCTAAGCCGCAGGGGCTCGGCCCACGTCAGATCCTGGCGGCGGATGTGATCGAGGATGTAGAGCTGCAGGGTGACGTTGAAAATCGCCGCTCCGCAATTGCGCAGGAACATGCCGGACCATTGGCCGACCACGCTGTGCGAGGCGAGCGACAGGGAGGCCAGCAGCATCAGCCCAGCACCCAGGCTGTAAGCCACCCGCCGGCGCATCCTTCCCAAGAGCACCGGCAGCAGCAGCGTCACCGCCAGCACCGGGAAGGCAACCGACGTCGACAGCACGCTGACCTTCTGACTGGAGCCCAGGATGTCGTAGGCCTGTAGCGATATTACGGTTGAATTGAGCGCCCGCGACAGCGACTCGATGGCGAAGATCGCCGCGAAAGTGTAGGCGCCGGCGCGCCGCGGCAGGGTTTGGCTGAGGGATTCGGCGGCCATGGACAAGTCGAAGCAGCACGAAATTCACGATGCACGCAAGTGCGCCGCAAGGTCGCTCTGGCATGCGGGATGCGCAAGGCTTGCCGATGGTTTCGCCGCAATGCAATAGTGCCGCCATGCGATCCACCATGCGTCTGACCTCGGCCCATGTGCGGCTGGTCCACCGGGATGTCGTTGACGCCGGCCCGATCCCTGGCCTGGCGCATTTCACCGACGCCGACTACGAGGCCCATCTCGCCGCCTTCCTGGCGGACCGCCCGGACGGGCCTGTCGGCGTCTTCTGCTATGGCTCGCTGATCTGGAAGCCGGCCTTTCCGCCCGCGGCGGTGCGCCGGGCGACGGCGCTGGGCTGGCATCGTTCGTTCTGCCTCCATGCCAGACGCTTCCGCGGTACTGCGGAAGTTCCGGGACTGATGATGCAGATCGACCGCGGCGGCACCTGCGACGGCGTCGTCCAGGTCATCGACCGGGTGGGCGAGATCGACACCCTGCGCACCCTGTGGCGGCGCGAGATGACGGTGAAGCCCCCGGGCAACTATCCGCGCTGGATCGACATCGAAGCCGAGGGCAGGAATACGCCGGCCATCGCCTTCACCGCCAATCCGGACAGCCCCAACTATGCCGGTGACCTCGATACCGACCACATTGCCGAGCGGCTTTCCGAGGCGTGCGGACATTGGGGCAGCGGGACCGAATACCTGTTCGAGACGATTACCGCCCTGGAGCGCGAAGGCATCCACGATCCCTATCTGTGGGACCTGCAGGAGCGCGTCGCCTGCCTGATCGAGGCGCGGTTTCCCGGGCTTGCGCCGGCCGAATCCCCGCCCTAAACCGCCGCCATGTCGCAATCGGAAAAACTCCACGTCGCCCAGCTCTCGATGCTGGCGAGCCTCGCTCTGTCGCTGGCCAAGCTGGCCGCGGGGCTTCTCACCGGCTCGCTTGGCATCCTGTCGGAGGCGATCCACTCGATCATCGACTTCGGCGCCACCGTGATCACCTGGTTCGCCATCCGCTGGAGCGACCAGCCGCCCGACGAGGAGCACCACTACGGCCACGCCAAGGCCGAAAGTGTCGCGGCCCTGGTCGAGACGGCACTGCTCTTTCTCACCACCGCCTGGATCATCTGGGAGGCGGCCAAGCGGATCTTGACCGGCAACACCGAGGTGGAGGTGACCTGGTGGTCGCTGGCCATCATTGCCGCCTCCATTGTCATCGACTTCAACCGCGCCCGGGCTCTCGGCCAGGTGGCGGCAAAGACTTCAAGCGAGGCGCTCGAGGCCGATGCCCTGCATTTCAGCTCCGACATGTGGAGCTCGATCGTGGTGCTGGCGGGTCTTATTGCCGTGTGGTTCAAAATACCGGCGGCCGACTCGATTGCCGCGCTTGCCGTCTCCGGCTTCGTCGCACTCGCCGGCTGGCGGCTCGGCGGGCGTACCCTCGCCACCCTCCTCGACACCGCCCCGCAAGGGGCAACCGAAGCGGTGCGCGCCCTCGTGCTTGCGTCCGATGGCATCCTCGATCTCAAGAGCCTCAGGCTGCGGCCGGCCGGCCCCACCCTCTTCGTCAGCATCGTGGTGGAGGTGGCGCGCACCATGCCGGTCGACGACATGATGAAGCTCAAGGACGAAATCCATGCCAGGGTGCGTCAGGCCTATCCCCATGCCGATGTGACGGTCACCGCCAATCCGGTGGCGCTCGACAGCGAGACGGTGTTCCAGAAGGTGATGCTGATCGCCTCGCGGCGCAATCTGGCGATCCACCATCTGACCGTCCAGCATCTGAAGAACCGCCTCTCCGTGAGTTTCGACCTCGAGGTCGATGGCGACATGGCGCTGGCCGCCGCCCACGAGACCGCAACCAAGCTCGAGACCGCCATTCGCCGCGAGCTCGGCAACCACGTCGAGGTCGAAAGCCATATCGAGCCGCAGCCCGAACATCTGCTCGAAGGCAGCGATGCCGATCCCAAGGACGCCCACGCCATCACTGGGCTCCTCCAGAGTCTTGCGGGCAGGCAGCCGCGCTTGAGCGATCTCCACAACATCCGCATCCGCCAGACCGACCGCGGCATGTTCGTCCACTATCATTGCCGCTTCGACGGCGCCGACACGGTCGATGCGGTGCACGCCTGCGTCGATCACGTCGAAAACGGGTTGCAAGCCGAGTTCCCGGCAATCCGCCGGGTGATCGCCCACGCCGAGCCCCTTGGCCGCAGTCGCCGCGGGCCCTGAGGATGCGCAAGCTTACGCCCGAAGACTATCGCCTCATGCCATGGAAGAATAGTGGTGGCACGACGACGGAGATTCTTGCGGAGCCCGCACCCCAGCCCTCGGAAGCGCGGCCATGGCTGTGGCGGGTCAGCATTGCCGCGGTCACCGGCAATGGGCCGTTCTCGCGCTTTCCGGGCTATGACCGCCACATCATGGCCATCGGCGGCGACGGTTTCGACCTGGAAGGGGGGCCAAGCGGTACGCTTCGGGTGGAACCCTTCCACCCGTTGTCCTTCAGCGGCGACTGGCCCATCGTTTCGAGATTGCACAAAGGCCCGGTGCGCGACTTCAACCTGATCGCCGACCGGGCAGCGATCGACAGCAGCCTCATCTGTGAGAGGCTGACCGCCAGACGCGCTTTCAAAGCCGGTGGGGCTACCATCCTGGTCCACGTGCTGATCGGCCGGGCCAGAGCAGCACCCGAGATCGGCCGGACTCTGGACCGCGAGGAGAGCCTCCTCCTGATGCCGGGCGAGGTAACGACGCTAGAACCGCTCCCCAGTCTTGCGCCACCCCGACTGGCCATCTGCTGGATCGCACCCCGTGCCTGACATTTCCGTTACGTTATTCACCGGAAGTCGACCCACTCTCCCCTGCCGCTCTCGCTAGCTCGCGCAGGCGCTCAGCTTCCTTTTCCGGAACGGCCACCCGGTTGGCCGCCGAGAAGGCCTCGTAATAGGCATATTCGAGGGGAATCGTGACAGTGAATAGCCGCGCTCCCTTGGCGACGTTTCGCAGCTCGAGAATCATGTCTGCCACATATTGTGCGGTCTGGCGCTGCTGCTGTGCTGCGTTATCTTTTCCCGCATATGGAGATTGCAACTCGTTTGAACTACTTTGACGTGTAGACTGGGGCGCAGATTTGGTGGATATGGAGTTCATGGCGTCACCGTCGTCAACTGCCGAATGTGTACAACATAAGATAGTTTTTATATTTGTTAAGCAACCTATGCGGGATTTAGATTGAAACCGCTCGAAATAGGTGGTGAGAAGGCCGCCTTGCGGTGACGGAAGGATGCCTATATGAGGCGGACCCGTTTGTAGCCAGGACAGGCAATGACCATCGTCGTCGTCGAATCACCGGCCAAGGCCAAGACCATCAACAAGTATCTCGGCAAGGATTTCACCGTTCTTGCCTCCTATGGCCATGTCCGCGACTTGCCCGCCAGGGACGGTTCGGTTCGCCCCGAGGAGGATTTCGATATGTCCTGGGAGGTCGACGGAAAGTCGGCCAAGCGGCTTTCCGATATCGCCGCCGCCCTCAAGGATGACGACCGGCTGATCCTGGCGACCGACCCCGACCGCGAGGGCGAGGCGATTTCCTGGCATGTGCTGGAGGTGCTGCGCAAGAAGGGGGCGCTTAAGGGCAAGAAGGTCGCCCGCGTCGTCTTCAACGCCATTACCCGGCAGTCGGTGCTCGATGCCATGCAGCATCCGCGCGATGTCGATGGCGCCCTGGTCGATGCCTATCTGGCCCGCCGGGCGCTCGACTATCTGGTGGGCTTCTCGCTCTCTCCGGTGCTCTGGCGCAAATTGCCCGGCGCGCGTTCGGCCGGGCGGGTGCAGTCGGTGGCCCTAAGGCTGGTCTGCGACCGGGAACTCGAAATCGAGGCCTTCCGGGCCCAGGAATATTGGACCATCGACGGCACCTTCGTCACCCCCCAGGGAGCCGAGTTCCAGGCTTCCCTTGCCGGCATCGCCGGCAAGAAGCTCGGCAAACTCGAGATCGGCGACGAGGCCTCGGCACGGGCCATCGAGCAGGCCCTGAAGGGTGCGCGGTTTTCGGTCGACCTGATCGAGAGCAAGCCGGCGCGGCGCCACCCTTACGCCCCCTTCCGCACTTCGACGCTGCAGCAGGAGGCCTCGCGCAAGCTCGGCTTTTCCTCGTCGCGCACCATGCAGATCGCCCAGCGCCTCTATGAGGGCGCCGATGTCGACGGCGAGACCGTCGGCCTCATCACCTACATGCGAACCGATGGCGTCGACATGGCGCCCGAAGCCATCGCCGCCACCCGCAACGCCATTCTCAAGAATTTCGGCGAGCCCTATCTACCCTCTTCGCCCCGCCTCTATACCACCAAGGCGAAGAACGCCCAGGAAGCCCACGAGGCGATCCGTCCCACCGACCTGTGGCGTCACCCCAACAGCCTGCGCAAGGCCCTCGACGCCGACCAGTGGGCCCTCTACGACCTGATCTGGAAGCGCACCATAGCGAGCCAGATGGAAAGCGCCGAGCTCGAACGCACCACCGCCGACATTGGCACTGACGGCCGCGACGGCAAGCACTATTCCTTCCGCGCCACCGGCTCGGTGGTGAAGTTCGACGGCTTCCTCAAGGTCTATCACGAGGACCTCGACGACGAGGAGGACGAGGACGCCCGGAGGCTTCCCCCCATGGCGCGAGGCGATGCCATCGGCGCCAGGTCGATCGCCGCCAACCGGCATTTCACCGAGCCGCCGCCGCGCTATTCGGAAGCCTCGATCATCAAGAAGCTGGAAGAGCTGGGGATCGGCCGGCCCTCGACCTATGTCTCGATCCTGACGACGCTGCGCGACCGCGGCTATGCCCGCCTCGACAAGAAGCGTCTCATCCCCGAGGACAAGGGCCGCGTCGTCACCGCCTTCCTCGAAAGCTTCTTCGGCCGCTATGTCGAATATGACTTCACCGCCAACCTCGAAGAGCAGCTCGACCGGGTGTCGAATGGCGAGGTCGACTGGAAACAGGTCCTGCGCGATTTCTGGAAGGACTTCACCGCGGCCCTCGATGAGATCAAGGACCTGCGGGTCACCAATGTTCTTGATGCGCTGAACGTCATCCTGGCGCCCCACATCTTCCCGGCCAGAGCCGATGGCGGCGACGCCAGGGCTTGCCCGTCCTGCAGTAATGGCCAACTGTCGCTGAAACTCGGCAAGTTCGGTTCCTTCATCGGCTGCTCCAACTATCCCGACTGCAAGTTCACCCGGCCGATGACGGCGGGGGCGGAAGGAGCCGCCGCGGTTCCCTCGGAGGGAATCGAGATCGGCGTCGACCCCGAAACCGGCGAGAAGGTGACCCGCCGGGCCGGCCGCTTCGGCCCCTATTTGCAATTGGGCGAAGCCGTCGAGGGCGAAAAGCCGCGCCGCGCCTCGATCCCCAAGGGCACCGATCCCGCCGCCATCGATCTCGAGACGGCGCTGAAGCTCCTCTCCCTGCCGCGCGAGGTGGGACATCATCCGGAGACGGGCAAACCCATCGTCGCCAATTTCGGCCGCTTCGGACCCTTCGTCCTGCATGACGGCGCCTATGCCAATCTCGACTCGCCCGAAGAGGTGTTCAGCGTCGGCATCAACCGCGCCGTCGACATCCTGGCCGAGAAGAAAGCCAAGGGCTTCAGCCGCCCCAAACCCGGGGCACTAAAGGATCTGGGGCCCCATCCGGCCGGCGGCGGCAACATCCAGGTAATGGCCGGCCGCTATGGCGCCTATGTGAAGCACGGCAAGGTCAACGCCACCCTGCCCCGAGACATGGACCCCCAGTCGGTTACGCTCGAACAGGCGGTCGACCTGATCGTTGCCCGGACCGGCAAGGAGGCCAAGCCCCGTACGCCCAAGAAAACCGCGGCGAAGAAACCGGCGCGCAAGGCACCGGCCAAAAAGTCCGCTAAGCCAAAGAAGGCAAAGCCCGCGGCCGTCGCGGCCGAGTAGACTCAGGCTTGTTGCCGAAACCGCCGATGATCGCGGCAAGTTCGGCTTCAATTACCGCGGCCCCGGCCGCATTCGCAGCGAGCCACACCCGGTTGCGCTCAGCCTGCTCGGGCCAGGTCTCGTGCTCTCGCGACACTTCCAGGGCGAAGACGTCAACCGGGCAGAGCATCTCGGTACTGTCCCCGCCGCGCTTCTGTTAAGTGTAGGCGCCAAGCGGCTCACCGGCGCAATTGCCCTCCTCGCGTGGCATGATTTTCTTGAAAAGATCGAACATGTCCCCTCCGCCGGTCCCTTGGGTCATGGGGTTACGATGGCGGCTGGGGCCTGTAAAGCCGCTTCCCCAGCCACCCTTCCCCCGTCCCGCCGTTCCCGCTATCCCTCGGTCATGGCGAAAACCAAGAAGCCCGGGCGTGGCATTCCCACCGAGCAGGACATACTGGATTTCATCCAGAGTGCCCCCGGCATTGTCGGCAAGCGCGACATTGCCCGGGCCTTCGCCGTCACCGGCGCCGACAAGATCGGCCTCAAGGCGCTGCTCAAGCGCATGGCCGAGGCGGGCCAGCTCGCTCGGCGAAAGAAGAAGCTCGTTGACGCCACCCGCCTGCCGCCGGTCGCCGTGCTGCAGGTGATGGGCCTCGACCAGGACGGCGAAGCCTATGCCGAGCCGATCGAATGGGACGAGCAGGCCGCCGGCAAGGCGCCGAAAATCGTGCTTGGCCGCGGCGAACCACCAAAGGTGGGCGACCGGGTGCTGGCCAAGATCGAGCCCGCCCGCGATGGCCATTATCGCTACCGGGCCCAGATCATCCGCAAGCTGTCGGACCCGTCGAAACGGGTACTCGGCGTCTATCGCCACCTGAAGGGCCACGGCGCCCGCATCGTGCCGGTCGACAAGAAGGCCCGCCACGAATTGCAGGTGATGGCGGGCGAGGATGGCGGCGCCCGCAACGGCGAGCTGGTCGAGGTCGAGATCGCCGGCGCTCCCGGCCGCGGGCTTGCCACCGCGCGGGTGCGCCAGCGCCTCGGCGATATGGAGAACCAGCGCAACATTTCGCTGATCGCCATTCACCAGCACGGCATTCCCAACGAGTTTCCCGAGCCCGTGGCGAGGGCGGCCGGCACCCTCAAGCCCTTTTCCCGCGACGGGCGCACCGATCTTCGCAGCCTCCCCCTCGTCACCATCGATCCGCCGGACGCCCGCGATCATGACGACGCGGTGTGGGCCGAGATCGACGAAAAAACCGGCGGCGCCAATGTCGTCGTGGCGATCGCCGATGTGGCAACCTATGTGCGCCCCGGCACGGCCCTCGACCGCGAGGCGAGGATCCGCGGCAATTCGGTCTATTTCCCCGACCGCGTCGTGCCAATGCTGCCGGAGCGCATTTCCAACGACCTGTGTTCGCTGCGCGAAAGGGAGGAGCGTCCCGCCCTTGCCTGTTTCATGTCCTTCGACAAAGCGGGGCGCAAAACGAAGCACCGCTTCGAGCGCGTCATCATGCGCTCGGCCGCCAAGCTCTCTTACGAGGAAGCCCAGGCGGCGATCGACGGCCGGGTGGGCGGCAAGACCGACGGCCTCCTCGCTCCGGTGCTTCAGCCCCTGTGGCGGGCCTATGGGGTGCTGATGAAGGGCCGCAATGCCAGGGCTCCCCTCGAACTCGATCTCCCCGAGCGCAAACTGATCCTCGACGCCCACGGCCTGATCGAGCGGGTGGTGACGCCCTTGCGGCTGGATGCCCACCGCCTGGTCGAGGAATTCATGATCCAGGCCAATGTGGCGGCGGCCGAGGAGCTTGCCGCCAAGCGCTCGCCACTGCTCTACCGGGTGCATGAGCCGCCGTCGGCGGAAAAGATCGGGGCGCTGGCCGAATTCCTCCGCACCGTGGACATGTCGTTGTCCCTGGGCCAGGAGCTCAGGCCCCGGCATTTCAACCGCATCCTCGAGGCGGTGAAGGGCAAGGACTACCAGCATGTGGTCAACGAGATGGTGCTGCGCACCCAGGCCCAGGCCCTCTATGCACCCGACAACAAGGGCCACTTCGGCCTGGCGCTCCAACGCTACGCCCATTTCACCTCGCCCATCCGCCGCTATGCCGATTTGATCGTGCACCGCGCCCTGATCTCCGGCCTGGGGCTGGGCGATGATGGCCTCTCGGCCGAGGATATCTCGCGCCTCAAGGACACCGCCGACATGATCTCCGACGCCGAGCGCCGTGCCATGGCAGCCGAGCGCGAAACCGTCGACCGGCTGATCGCTTCTCATCTTGCCAGCCGGACTGGTGCGGTATTTCGCGGCCGCATCCGCGGCGTGGTGGGGGCAGGCCTGTTCGTCACCCTCGACGACAGCGGTGCCGACGGCTTCGTGCCGGTGACGAGCCTCGGCGGCGGCTATTTCGTCTTCGACCAGACCCGCCATGCGCTGGTCGGCGAAAGGAGCGGCGACACCTGGCAGCTCGGCGACCGGGTAGAGGTTCGTCTGGTCGAGGTGACGCCGGTCTCCGGCGGCATGCGTTTCGATATCGTCTCGGCTCCCCGCGAAGGCAAACCCATCTCGCGCCGCGCCGCACGTTTTGCCCACAAGGGGTCAAACAAACGCCGCAAGTGACCGGCAAATTCTTCGCTGTTCGAGTGAACGAAAACATTAACTCCAGTTCATTCGCGCCGGCCCGGGGGCGCCGCAAGTTCACCCCAAGCCGCGAGGTCCGCCGTCATGAAGCCAGCGTCTGCAATACAACCTCTTTCGCCAGCACCGGGCGATGGCGCCGACGGTCGCTTGCCGTATGTGGTCCGCGGCCCGGATGAGCAAGAGGCCGGCTTCGAGGATGATGATGACGACCTGCGGACTTTGATCAACCTCTCCGCACTCAGTTTCATCCTGCAATAGACGCAACTCGCCACGAAAATGGCTACGGCATCGTGCGCTTCGTCGCGCCGGACACTTCGGTCGGCGATGCTGTTGGTGACAGCGATTGCGGCAGACGGTCGCGCGACAGGGCGGGGACTTAACCGACCGAGCGGCCGGGACCATGGTACCGGCCATGATGCTGGCCATCGAATCTGCCGAACTCACCCTTCCCAGGGCCCGCTCGTCGAAG
Organism: Hyphomicrobiales bacterium; assembly: GCA_016185245.1. Taxonomy (GTDB): domain Bacteria; phylum Pseudomonadota; class Alphaproteobacteria; order Rhizobiales; family Aestuariivirgaceae; genus Aestuariivirga. The sequence continues at coordinate 159,159 of JACPNZ010000041.1, forward strand.
CGTGCCATGTGGCGGGGCTTCACCCGCCACTGTCCCCACTGCGGCACCGGACATTTGTTCTGCGCCTTCCTCAAGGTGGTCGACACTTGCCCCCACTGCGGCGAGGAACTGCACCATCAGCGGGCCGACGACGCACCCCCCTATTTCACCCTCTTCATCATCGCCCATCTCGTGGTGCCGTCGGTCTTGGTGGTCGAATGGCTATGGCACCCGCCGCTCCTCGCCCAGGCCATCTTGTGGAGCCTGGTGACCCTGGCTCTCAGCTTCGCCCTCATGCCGTCGGTCAAGGGCGCCATCGTCGGCCTGCAATGGGCGCTGCGCATGCATGGCTTTGACTTGTCGGCGGCGCGCCGGGAGGATATGGCGTCTCGCACCTAACCAGCGAGACCCCATGACCCTGACCGATCCGGAACTGCAAACGTCGCAGCACTTGGCAAAGGCCCAAGTCCCGCGCGATGCCGCGACCCTCATCGTGGTGCGCCGCGACGGCGGTCGCCCACGCATCCTCATGGGCCAGCGCCATGCCGGCCACGCCTTCATGCCCAACAAGTTCGTCTTTCCCGGCGGGAGGCTCGATGCCGCCGACTGCCGCGTGCACCCGTCCCGCGACCTGCACCCGGATGTGCTTGGCAAATTGACCCAGCGCATGCGCTCCCGCCCTTCGGCCGCCCGCGCCCGTGGCCTTGCCATCGCCGCACTCCGCGAGACCTTCGAGGAGACGGGTTTGTTAATCGGCCGCCGGCAACCCGTTGAAGCCCCCGATCTGTCGGGGCTCGTGTTCTTCGCCCGGGCCATCACTCCGCCCGGCCGCACAAGGCGCTTCGATTCGCGGTTTTTCGTCTGCGGTGCGGAGTCCGTTGCCAATCTGGACAACCCCCACCACGACGGTTCAGGCGAGCTGCTGACCTTGACCTGGTTCACTCTCGAAGAAACCCTCGGCCTCGATCTGCCGTCGATCACCAAGGACATATTGGCGAGGCTCCGGCCCCATCTCGACCGCGGCACCCTCCCCAGCGCCGACGGCCCGGTGAGCTTCCAGTACCATCGCCGCATGGCTTGGCGAGAGGAGACGCTCTAATCCGCCGCAACTTGACTTTGCCCGACAATTCGGGTCTATCGCCACAATTCCCGTCTGGAGACTCCCATGGCCAAAGGCAATGTTATCAAGATCAAGCTGGCGTCGACCGCCGACACCGGATATTTCTACGTCACCAAGAAGAATTCCAAGACCAAGACTGAGAAGATGTCGCTGAAGAAGTACGATCCGGTGGCGCGCAAGCACGTCGAGTTCAAGGAAACCAAGATCAAGTAAACCTGCCGTTCGTTGCAGGTTCAGAAAGGCACCGCCCGGGCGGTGCTTTTGGCGTTTCTGCGGGCCAATGCGCCCGACGGGGATGACAGTCCGTCGCCAGGGCGTATGCTCTGCATAGGGCAGGCGAAGGACGTGGCTAATGGACATGAGCAGGTTAAAAGATGCCATCGATCTTGCCGGGCGCGTGCTGATTGCCGCGCTCTTCATCTGGGACGGCTGGGGCATCACTCAAGACTATGGCGGTGCTGCCGATTATCTCACCCAACATGGCGTGCCAGGCTTCGCCTTGCCCATGGCCCTTGCCTTGCAGCTGGGCGGCGGGGCTCTGGTGATCGTCGGCTGGTGGACCCGGCTCGCCGCCCTCGGGCTTGCCGGCTTCTGTCTCTCCACGGCGCTGATCTTCCACAGCGACTTCAGCGATTTCAACGAGCAGATTCATTTCTGGAAGGATCTCGCCATCGCCGGCGGGTTTCTGATCCTCGCAGCCCACGGCGCCGGCGGCTGGGCGCTCGATGCCAGAGGGCGCCAGGCGGGCATTTGAAATGGTGCCGGTCCGGGTTGTGATGACGAGGAGGCCACTCGTCACCAGCCCGGACCGGCGAACCCCTCGACTCAGGAGATGCGGCGGACCTGAAGCGCGGGGTATCCAAGATCTGGCGGGACGGCGTCGAACCGATATGGAAGCCGCGCGCCTCGCCTCAAAAGCCACCCCGGAGGCCCTAGGAGGCGCCGCCGGAACCGCTCCGAATTCACCTAATTTTTACGCGAAATCGCTTCAAGACGCCACCATAAGCTATGGTAAACGCTGGTCTTATGGCGTTAAGGGTGAAGCGTTAGGGTAAATCAGCGCCCACCCGGCTCATGGTCCGCCGGTTCCGGCAGATGCATCTCCAGCGGCAGTTCCTCGTCGCCGTCGAGCGGGTCCTCCTCGGCCGTCAGCTCATCGGCCCCGCGCGGCATCGGAATGTCGAAACCAGGCGGCAGATTGGCATCGAGGAGGCCGGCGCCCTTGAGTTCCTGGAGGCCCGGCAGATCGCTCACCTCGTTCAGGCCGAAATGTTGAAGGAAGGCCTCGGTGGTACCATAGGTGACCGGCCGTCCGGGCGTCCGGCGGCGGCCGCGCAGGTGCACCCAGCCGACTTCGAGCAAAATGTCGAGGGTGCCCTTGGAGATCGCCACGCCGCGGATTTCCTCGATGTCGGCGCGGGTCACCGGCTGGTGATAGGCGACGATCGCCAGGGTTTCGAGAGCCGCCCTGGAGAGCCGCCGCTGCTCGGTCGTCTCGCGGCGCAAGATGAAGCTCAAGTCCTCGGCGGTGCGCAGCATCCACTTGCCTGCAACTTCCACCAGATTGACGCCGCGATTAGCATAATTGGCCTGGAGGTCGGCAAGCAGCGCCGCGATGTCGGCAGTGTCCGGCAGGAAGCGCTTGAACTTCTCCAGTTCGACCGGCTCGGATGCAGCAAACAGCACCGCCTCGACGATGCGCAGATGCTGATTGCGGTCGGCCCGCGGATGCAGCGTCACCACGCCCGCCTGCTCATCGGTATCCGGCGACGGCTCTCCGGTGGTGGCGCCTTCAATCATTGTGCTGATGTTCTGCATCTCCTGGCTCCTCGCTCCCGGCCGGCCTCAGGCGGCACTCGCCTTGCGGCGCATGTAGATGGGTTTGAACGGCTTTTCCTGGCGGATTTCGACCACCCCTTCGCGGGCCAGTTCCAGGGTCGCGGTAAAGCTCGACGCCCTGACCGATCGCCGCATGGCGGGCTCGGCCAAATAGTCGGCAAGCCAGCCATCGAGGGTGTCCCAGTCGCCCATCGCGCCCAGCAGGCGTTCAAGCGCATTGCGCGCCTCCTTGATCGACCAGGTCGGGGCCCGGCGCACCGTATAGGACTGGTGCCGCAGCTTCTTTTGGCGGCGCTCGGCATAGGCCTTGAGGAGATCGATGAGGTTGTCGGCATATTGCTGACGTGTCTCGATGACCAAGGGTTCGGGCGCACCACGGCCATGGACGTCGCGGCCCAGAAGATTTCGTGCCATCAGCTTGGCCGAGGCATCGCGCATCGCCTGCAGCCGCCTGAGGCGGAAGGCGAGCCGCGCCGCCAAATCTTCCGGCAATGCTTCCTCGGCGCCCGGCGGTACTGGAAGGAGCAGGCGCGACTTGAGATAGGCGAGCCATGCCGCCATCACCAGATAGTCGGCGGCGATTTCGATCTGCATGTGCCGGGCCTTCTCGATGAAGGCGAGATACTGCTCGGCGAGCGCCAAGATGGAAATCTGGGCGAGATCGATCTTGTGGTGTCGCGCCAGTTCGAGGAGAAGATCGAGCGGGCCCTCGAAACCGCCGACATCGACGATCAGCGCCTCGCCGGGCCCGTCGGCCAAGGGCTCGCGCGGCGGGCCGGAATCCTCAGCCCACGGATCGGTTTCCTGGTCCTGTTGCGCCGCCGTCACGCCTTCATCTCCCTGTCGCATTCGAAGAATTACCGCAGCACTTGTGCTGATTCGCTGCCCGAGGCGCAGCTTATCCCCAGTTTCAGGGGGATACGAGGGTTTCCAGATCCTTGAGTGCTGCCTTGCGATCGAACGGCATGGGCCGTCCCCGGGCCTTGAGCGCCAGCCTCGCCCGGCGCAGCGCCCGGCCCTTGAGCGGTCCCGCCGCCCTGGCCACCTCCCGCATCTCGGCCATATTGCCGTTGCAGTGCAGGACCACGTCGCAGCCGGCCGCGAGAGCCCGCTCGGTCCTTTCGGCAAAACTGCCGGTCAGCGCCTTCATCGACAGATCGTCCGACAAGAGGAGCCCACCGAAGCCGATTTCGCCGCGGATTACTTTCTTGATCACCTTAGCCGACAGCGTCGCCGGATTGAGCTTGTCGAGGGCGGTGAACACCACATGCGCGGTCATCGCCATCGGTGCATCGGCGAAGGCAGCAAATGGTGGAAAGTCGACGGCGCGCAGATCTTCGAGGCTCGCCTCGACCACCGGCAGGTCGTGATGGCTGTCGGCCCGGGCCCGGCCGTGGCCGGGCATATGTTTGACGACCGGCAGTACGCCGCCCATCATGAAGCCCGAAGCGTGGGCCCGAGCCAGTCCGACGATCGCCTCGCCCCGGTCGCTGTAGGCGCGGCTGCCGATCACCTCATGGGCGCCGGGCTGGGGCACGTCGAGCACTGGCAGGCAGTTGACGGTAATGCCGGCTTCGATCAGGTCTTCGGCCATCAGCCGGCCGATGTTGCGGGCGGCACGCAGGCCTGCAACCGCATCGCGCCCGTAGAGTTCGCCGTAGCTGCGCGCCGGCGGATAGCTCCGCCAGGCATTGGATGGCGGCCCCAGGCGCTGCACCCGGCCGCCCTCCTGGTCGACGAACACCGGAGCGGTGCGGCGCTCCACCGCTTGACGGAATGCCCCGGTCAGCGCCTTGAGCTGATCGGGCGTTTCGCAATTGCGCTTGAACAGGATGAGGCCCCACGGCCGCATTTCCCGGAAGAAATCAGCTTCCTCGGCCGACAGCTGCGGGCCGGCGCAGCCGGAGATGAAGGCACCGATGGGAGGCATCAAGAGTTTGCTACTGCTTGCGCACCAGACAATCGCGCACCCCCACGCCGAACAGCGAACTGCACAGCTGTGTGGCCTGGTCGCGGGTCTTCACCGGTCCCAGTCCCAGCCGGTAGCGGGTGCTGCCGAACACCGCGACCGCAGTGATCTGCGGCGGCAGGGTGCCGACGATCGCTGGATACTGGCTGCGCAGCCGGCCATATTCTGTCTGGGCTTCGGCCTGGCTCTGGAACGCGGAGAGCTGCACCATGTAGGTGCCGCTGGCCGTGGGCGGAGCCGGCGTCGGAGTCTGTACCTGGGTCTGCGGCACCGCCGCAACCTTGGTGCCGGCCGACTGGTTCTGCGGCATCGGTTCGACGGCGACCTGCTCGGCTGCCCCTTGCGAAGAGGAGGCGTTCGATCCGCCCAGGAGGTCGAGAAGCGTCTTTTTCTTGCGCGGCGGCGGCGGTTGCACCTGCTGGACCTGCTGCACCGGCTGGGTCGAGGTCTCGAAGGTTCCTTGCGATGGCGACGTTGCCTGCTGGGAACCCGTCTGCTGACCGGGCGGAACCAGAACCACCGGCGAGGCTCCGAGCGAGGCCGTCTCCTGCTGGGCAGTTTTCTTCTGGGAGACGGTCTTGTGCGTAGCCGCGGCCTTCTTGGGAAGCGGTGCCGGCGGGGTTTCGCCACCCACCGATTCAACCGACGGCGTAGTCGAACTGTCGGCGGTGGTACCATCGCTCGCCGCCGTGCTGGCGGCCGCTGTCGAGCCATCGCTAGGCGTCGTCGCCGTGGCGGTCGGCTTGGCGGCAGGCTCGGTCACGGAAAGCGGCGAGGCCTGCGCAGTATCGGCCGCTCCCCCATTGGTCGTGGTTGCCGTAGCCGCCGCCATGCCGCTGCCCGACGCAGTATCGCCGTCGCCGGTCTTGAGCTGCGGCACCGCCGAAGGGGCTATCGCCGCTATGTTGTTGCCGAGGGGCTGATCGATTTTGCCTTGCGTATTGGACCCGCTTGTCGTGTCGCCGGGCGGCGGGGGCAACGGCAGGGGTATCGGTACCTCGCTGCCCTGCCCCGTCTGGCCGGTCGAGCCGGCCGGCTGCATCGCTTGGCCGGCACCCTGTTGGCCCGTCTCCGGCTGAATGGGCGTCACCTCGGTCGGCACTACCTTGCCGCCACTTACCTCCTGGTCGCCGACAATCCGGTCGTAGATCTGCTTCTTGCTGCCGGTGGTCGGCGCTTCGGCGACGCCTTCGGTCGGGGCGACCGTTGCGGTCTTGGCTGGCTGCTCGGGAGCCGCTACCACGGGGACCGTGTCGGTTGCCTGGCCGCCAGCGACGTTCCTGATCTTGTTGTTGTAGATCCACAGGCCAGCGACGACCACCGCACCGGCAACCAGCAGGGCGATCATCAGCAGCCACGGTCCGCTCGACCGGCGCCGGTCGTCCTCGAAACCGGCTTCGGCCTCGCGGTAGGCCGACTGATAGTCGCCGGCAACGGCCCGGCGACGCGTCGGCTGGGGTGGTGCTTCATCCTCGAAGATATCGTCGGGATGCTCTTCCGCCGGCCGGCTGCGGACCCGCGCCGGTGCGGTACGCGACGGCCGCGAACCGTCGCCATAGGGATCGGTAGGTTCAAAGGCCGTGGTCGCAGGCGCTTCGCCTCGCCGATAGGGCTCAAAGCCAGCCGGCCGGGCCGGCAGGCGGGTGGCGAAACCCTGCGGCGTGTCGGGTCCGAAGGCCCGCTGGCCAGTATAGGCTGCCGAACGTGCTGCGAGGCCCGGATAGCCGGTCGCCGGATCGATCGGCCGGAACGGCGGCGGGGCCGCATCGGCACGGAAGCTTGGCGTCTGGCTACCGCGCAACAGCGACGGCTGGGTACGGTCGCCGCCGAGTGCCGGGCGGGGCGGCAGAAGCGGCTGCCTGGCGGTCGTGGCCGGCGCCGGACGCGGCGGCGCCGATGAAGCAAGACTCTCGGCTGCTGCCCCCGGTTCGCGGCGGCCCGCATCGTCATCGGCAAAACTGAACTTGGGGCGGGGCGGCGGTTGCGGCTGGCCCTTGCCATCGCCGGTGGACGGCTTGGCCATGAAACTCGGCTCAACCGCGCCATTGCGCTTCTCGGCCCGCTGGCGGGCGGCATTGACGCGCTGCTCGGCCAGCTTCTCGGCCGCCGCCCGCTGGGCTTTGAGTTTCTCGGCAAGGGCATCCTGGGGCGGCAGTGTCATGGGCTCCGGGACGCGCTTGGCAGCGGTTGCAATCGCCGTTGCAGGCGTCGGCGCCTTGGCGGCGGGCTTGGCCACCGGCGTACGCGGCGCCATGGGCGCCGGGCGCACCACCGGCTGCGGTGCCTTGGCTTCCGGCTTGGCCGGCTGTGCGGCGGCCTGGACCGCGGCCGAAACCTGCGGCGCAGGCGGACTCGGTTTGAATTCATCGGAAATCTTCGGCATGTTCCCCGTGCCTATCCCCAGGCGCTCGCGCCAGTTTCGCTTGTCTGTTCCGGTGCCGTTGGTTGCGTTCTGATCCATCGCCTACCGTCTCGTTCTACATCTCATCGGCGGGCCTGACGCCGAGGATCCGAAGGCCGTTTGCCAAAACATAGCGAATCGCGCGCAAGAAGGCGAGCCGCGTTGTGGTCCTGGCGACATCGTTTCGCAAAATAAATCGCAAATGCGGCGACTCTTTGCCCTTGTTCCAGAGAGCATGGAAATCCCCCGCCAGATCATAAAGATAGAATGCGATCCGGTGGGGCTCATGGGCCACCGCGGCGGCCTCGACGAGGCGCGGATACTCGCCAATGCGGCGCATGAGGGCAAGTTCGGCCGGATCGCTCAGTAGGCTAAAGTCCGGTTGCGCGGGCTGAATTCCCTCGCCCTCGGCGTTGCGAATGACCGAGCAGGTGCGCGCATGGGCATACTGCACATAGAACACCGGATTGTCCTTGGATTGCTCGGTCACTTTGGCGAAGTCAAAATCGAGGGGTGCCTCGTTCTTGCGGAACAGCATCATGAAGCGCACCACATCGGGCCCAACCTCGTCCACCACCTCGCGCAGCGTGACGAATTCCCCGGACCGCTTCGACATGCGCACCGGCTCGCCGGCGCGGAAGAGCTTGACCAGCTGGCACAGCCGGACGATCACCTCGACCTGGCCCGGGCCGGCAATCGCCGCCGCCACCGCCTCGAGCCGCTTGACATAGCCGCCGTGATCGGCGCCCAGAACATAGATCAGCTCCTTGAAGCCGCGCCTGATCTTGTTGCGGCTGTAGGCCACGTCCGAAGCGAAATAGGTGTAGGAGCCGTCCGACTTAAGGAGCGGCCGGTCGACATCGTCGCCGAAGGCGGTGGCGCGGAAAAGCGTCTGCTCACGGTCTTCCCAGTCAGGCGGCACTTCGCCCTTGGGCGGTGGCAGGCGGCCCTGATAGACGTGGCCGGCGGCCCGGAGATCGGCGACCGTTTCGGCCACTTCGCCGGAGTCATGCAGCGACTTCTCCGAGAAAAACACCTCCTGCCGGATGTTGAGGGCGGCAAGATCGTCGCGGATCATTTGCAGCATCATGGCAATAGTGCGCTCCCGCACCGGCGCCAGCCACTCCGCCTCGTCCTTCGCCGCAAGCGAGGCGCCGAACTCTTTGGCCAATGCCTCGCCCACCGGTTTCAGATATTCGCCCGGATAGAGCCCCGCCGGTATTTCGCCCACCGCTTCGCCCAGCGCCTCGCGGTAGCGCAGGTGAGCCGAACGCGCCACCGTGTCGACCTGGGCGCCGGCGTCGTTGATGTAGTATTCCTTGGTGACCTGGTAGCCGGTCACGGCGAGCAGTTCGGCCAGCGCATCGCCGAACACGGCGCCGCGCACATGGCCCACATGCAAGGGTCCCGTCGGATTGGCCGAGACATATTCGACATTGGCCTTGCGGCCGCCGCCCAGCGTCGAGCGGCCATAGTTGTCGCCAAGTCGCAACGCGGAATCGAGAACGCGCGGCCAAACCTCAGGGGTCAGACGAATGTTGATGAAACCGGGGCCAGCAACATCCATCGTCGCAACACCATCGCGCGCCCTCAGCCGTGACATCAGCCGTCGTGCAAGTTCCGGTGGTCTAACACCAAACTGATTGGCGAGTACCATCGCGGCATTGGTCGATAGATCACCATTGCTGGAGTCGCGGGGCGGTTCGGCCGTCACGCGAGTTGTATCGAGCGGTAATGCGATTCCGCTCTCCACCGCCATTGCCGTCAATTCATTGCGGATGATTTCACTGAAATCAGCAAACAGGTTCATTAGTTTACGTAAGCCATTGAATTCACTCTTGTCTGGCCCTAGCGGAAAAGTGGATCGAGGTCAAACAGGCGCTTGTGCTGGTCCAGCGCATAGCGGTCGGTCATGCCGGCGATGAAATCGCACACCTGGCGGGACAGGCGGCCGCGATCCTCGGCCAGTTGCCCGTCGCGCCAGTTGGCGGGCAACAGCCGGGGGTCGGCCAAATAGGCCTCGAACAGGTCGCGCACCACTCGCTGGGCCCGGTCCATCATCGCCGTCACCCGTTCATGCCGGTACATCCGTTGCGACAGGAAGGACTGCAGCACCCGGTTCTTTTCCGCCATCTGCCGGCCGAAGCCGACAAGGTTCTCGCCCAGTCCGCGCACCGCCTCGACCGACCGGGGCTTGAGCCGCACAACCCTCCGCCCGGTCTCGGCCAAGACGTCGCCCACCATGGCGGCGATTACCCGGCGCACCGTCTCATGAACGATCCGCGTCATGTCGATCCCCGGATAAGCCTTGAGCACCTGGCTCAGAGCTTCGCCGGCCAGAGGCACGTCGCCAAGATCGATCAGGTTGAACAGTCCGGCCCGCAGGCCGTCGTCGATATCATGGGCGTTGTAGGCGATGTCGTCGGCAAGTGCCGCCACCTGGGCCTCGGCGGAAGGGTGCGAGGCTAGCTGCAGGTCATGGGCCTCGGCATATTCGATGATCGCCTCGGGCAGTCCCCGCTCGCGATAGGCGCCAAGCGCATGGCCTTCGGCGTCGATCAGCGGGCCATTGTGCTTGACCAGGCCTTCCAGCGTCTCCCAGGTCAAGTTGAGACCATCAAAGCGGGCATAGCAGCATTCGAGCTTGGTGACGATGCGCAGCGACTGGGCGTTGTGATCGAAGCCGCCATGGGGAGCCATGAGACGGTCGAGTTCGCGCTCGCCGGCATGGCCGAAGGGCGTGTGCCCGAGGTCATGGGCGAGCGCCAAAGCCTCGGTCAGATCCTCGTCGAGCCCCAGGGCCCGGGCAACCGAGCGGGCCACCTGGGCCACTTCGATCGAATGGGTGAGCCGGGTCCGGTAGTGATCGCCGTCATGATAGACGAACACTTGCGTCTTGTGCTTGAGGCGGCGGAAGGCGGTCGAATGGATGATACGGTCGCGGTCGCGGGCGAAAGGACTGCGCGGCGGGCTTTCCGGCTCCGCCACCAGCCGTCCCCGGCTATGTTCGGGGCGGGAAGCGTAGGCGGCCTCGGTCCTCTGCATCGGCGGCTCCATTGACAAGCGGGCACTTTCCACCAACATACACAATCGCCATGACCGAAATAACCCTGACCGAACGCGCCGCCTTACGCATCCGGACGATTGCCGGCGCCGACCCCGCCAAGAGTGCTTTGCGCATTGCAGTGGCGGGCGGCGGCTGTTCCGGCTTCCAGTATCAGTTCGATCTCACCTCGCAGATGAACGACGACGATCTGGTGATCGAGCGCGACGGCGCCCGGGCCTTGATCGACAAGGTCTCGCAAGGCTTCCTGGCCGGAGCCGAGATCGATTTCGTCGACGACCTGATCGGCCAGTCCTTCAAGATTAGAAACCCCAACGCCACCGCCTCCTGCGGCTGCGGGACGAGTTTTTCGATCTGAGCAGGCTTGCGTGGGCCCGGCCCATGGCCCCATCATGACGACATGCTGATCGCCACCTGGAATATCAATTCGGTCAAGGCGCGGGTCGAGACGGCGCTGGCCTGGATCAAGGAGGCCAAGCCCGATGTGGTCTGCCTGCAGGAAATCAAATGCGAGAGCGAAGCATTTCCCAGTGCGGCCTTCGAGGAGCTGGGGTACAGCGCTTCGGTCCATGGCCAGAAGACCTACAATGGTGTTGCCATATTGTCGAAGCGGCGGCCCGATGAGGTGCGTCGTGGGCTGCCCGGCGATACCGGCGATTCCCAGGCCCGCTACATTGAGGCGGTGATCCCGGCCGACTGGGGCGTAGTGCGGGTGGCTTCGATCTATCTGCCCAACGGCAATCCGCCGGCGACCGAGAAATTCGCCTACAAGCTCGCCTGGATGGACCGGCTCACCGCCCATGCGAAAGACCTTCTCGCCCATGAGGAAGTCCTGGTGCTCGCCGGCGACTACAATGTGATCCCCAGCGCTCGCGACGCCAAACATCCTGAGGCCTGGGCCGGGGACGCACTCTTTCTACCTGAGACCCGGGCGCGGTTCCGCCATCTGCTCAATCTCGGCCTTTCTGACGCGGTGCGGGCGACGGCCCCCGACCGCCCCGGCCTCTACACCTTCTGGGACTATCAGGCCGGCGCCTGGCAGAAGGACAACGGCATCCGCATCGATCATCTGCTGCTGTCGCCCCAGGCTGCCGACCGGCTGACCGAAACCCGCCTCGACCGCCACGTCCGCGGCTGGGAAAAACCCTCCGACCACGTGCCGGCGCTCGTCCGGCTCTCCTGACGCGAAGAAGCCCGCCGCAGGTTTCCCCGCGACGGGCCTCCCTAGCAGAAATTACGCCTTACGCCGCAGACTTGAAGGGCTTCACGCCGAAGGCCTGGAGGCTCGCTTCGAAGGGCTTGTAGGCCTCCTGGGCGGTGCTGACATAGAGTTCGCCGAACTTGGCGGCCTGGGCGAGGAAGGCCTCATAGGCCTCCTTGGCATAGGCCTGCTGCAATTCCATGGCCTTGTCGAGGGACTTGGCGGCGCTGGCGCGCTCAAAGACCTGGCTGCTCTTCTCGAAGGACTTGCGCGAGAAATCGGCGGCCTCCTGGGCCATCGCCTGCAGGCCCTTGGTGAAGGCGTTGGCCGAGGCGACATAGGCCTCCATACCATCCTTGCCGAGGTTCTGGAATTCTTCGAACGATTTAATCATCGGAGGTCTCCTTGACCGCTGGAAGTGGAATCGATATTGGTCTCTAATATATGCAGCGCAGCAATTTTGTCAAGAAATTTTTGCAGTGCAGCAAGGCGGGCTAGTTGCCAAGAGGCACGCAGTGGGCGTTTACTGTCTGGTAACGGTGCCGACTGTTAATTGGCGGCCGGGAGGGGGTGGCTTGCTCCAGCAATTTATTATCTGGGTCGGCGTGCGTTATCTTGGTAAGCCTATAACTTGAGTCTGGCCGGACTGGTGGAGATCGAATGCCCGTAGGCGCTGCTGCGCAATCCTGTTCCCGGCTGCCGTTCAATGGCCAATCGCTGGTGCGCCTGGCCGTGATTGCTGTGCTATTTGCGCTTTTCATGATTCCGGCACCATCCGCGGCCTTTGCCGGACGTATCCCCTTCTCCGCCATCTCGGTCGATGCCCGAACCGGCAAGGTGCTGTTTGCGGTTGATCCCGATGGTCTGCGCCATCCCGCCTCGCTCACCAAGATGATGACGCTCTATGTGTTGTTCCAGGATCTGAAGGCCGGCAAGCTCAAACTCGATTCGCCGATCCGCATTTCGGCCCGGGCGGCGTCGATGGCGCCCTCCAGGCTTGGCGTTAAACCCGGCACCACCATCACGGTCGATACCGCCATCCGGGCCGTGGTGGTCAAATCGGCCAATGACGTGGCCTCGGCCATTGCCGAAAATCTCGGCGGCAGCGAGACTGCCTTCGCCACCCGAATGACCCAGACGGCCCGCGGCATCGGCATGAGCCGCACGACCTTCCGCAACGCCTCGGGCCTGCCCAATCCGGGGCAATGGACCACGGCGCGCGACATGGCGACCATGGGGCTCCGGCTGCAGCGCGACTTCCCCGAATACTATCCCTATTTTCGCACCTTGGCCTTCAGCTATGGGGGGGGCGCCGTCGCCACTCACAATCGGCTGTTGGGCAAGTATCAGGGCGCCGACGGTATCAAGACCGGCTATACCGCCGCGTCCGGCTTCAATCTGGTGAGCTCGGCCGAGCGCGACGGCAAGCGGTTAGTAGGTACAGTGCTCGGTGGCGCCAGCGGGACGGCCCGTAACCGCTACATGATGCGCATGCTCGACAAGGCCTTCCCCGCCAGCGTTGCCGGCAAGACCATCGCGGCCCTCGCCGGATCGTCCAAGGGCGCAATTGAACCCGCCGCTGCCGATCAGGTCAAGCCTGACGACCAGGCCGATCTCGCCACCGCCGCCGCTGCGGCAGCAGCCCAGGATACGGGCGAAGACGGTAGCGGTGCGGGCGATCAAGCCGATAGCGGCGCCACCGGCGCAGCTCCTCCCGAAATAACCGATACGACGTCTGCCGCAAATTCAACAACTACCGGAGCTGCCGATCAAAAGCTTCGGAAACTCCTCAAGAAACACGGCAAGGGCAGCAAGCCCACGGTGATCGAGGCAAAGATCGAGCCGCCGACCCAGCCGGAAAAGCTTCCCTTTGCCGTCAAGGCCGAAGCCAAGCAAACCATTGTCGATGCGGCCCTGGCCGCAACTCCGGACGCCCAGGCAAACGACGGCAAAGCCGAACCCCCAGCCGATACCCAGGTGGCGGCGAGCCTTGCCCAGGACAGCTGGTACATCCGGATCGGAAGCTTTACCACAAAGGAAGAGGCCATCAGCCGTCTGCGCCGGCTGATGGCCGATGGGCCCGAAGCACTTCGCGACAAGGCCACCTTCACCGAAATTGTGCAGAAGGGCACGGTCACCAGCTACCGGGCCCGTTTCTCCGGCTTCTCCGAGAAGAACGCGCGCCAGGCTTGCCAGGAAATCCAGCGCAAGAACATGAGCTGCTATGTGGTGGCGCCCAATTCCTGACTGAGCACGTCCTTGGCCTCGTTGATCTTGGCGGCGAGATAGTCGCTGCCGCCGCGGTCGGGATGATAATCCTTCATCAGCCGCTTGTAGGCGGTCCGGATGTCTTCGGCACTGGCACCAGGCTGCAGTCCCAGCACCGCCAGGGCCTCGTTGCGTGACATCTTGGAGCGCGCTGGCGGTGGCGGCGGAGTATCGCTTGGCCTTCCGCTGCCCCGTGGCGGCCAGTTGAAGCCGTTGGGAAAAAGCGCGTTCTCGCCGAGGAGCCCGGCACCAAGCGCCAGAAATGCCGTCCCCAATTGCCAGCTACCGCGTACAAGAAGTAGACCGCCCCCCGCCATGATGGCGCCGCCGGCCAATTTGCGCATGAGATTTTTGACCTGGCGGGGTTGCGAGGCGCCGAACTTGCGCAGCAGCCACCAGCCGCCGAACACGATCACCAGGGCCAGGACGAGATTGGGCATTGAATCCCCGCTGCTGCCAGCCCGCCTAGGACCGCCCCATCGCCTGCTTGAGATCGCCGATCAAGTCATCAACGTCCTCGAGCCCCACGGAGAGGCGCACCATGCCGTCGGTAATGCCCATAGAGGCGCGCGCCTCGGCCCCGATGTTGCGGTGGGTGGTCGAGGCGGGATGGGTCATCAGCGATTTGACATCGCCGAGATTGTTGGAAATGTCGATGATCTCGAGATGGCGCAAAAGGTCGAAGGCCTTCTTCTTGCCGCCCTCGACTTCGAAAGTCACCATGGTGCCGCCGAGCGTCATCTGCTTGCGGCATAATGCGGCCTGCGGATGACTGTCGAGATGTGGATAGATCACCCGCGTGACACCCTTGAGGCCCGCCAGCACCCCGGCAATACGAAGCGCAGCTGCACTCTGGGCCTCGACCCGGAGCTTCAGCGTCTCGAGCCCCTTCAGCAACAGCCAGGCATTGAACGGCGAGATCGACGGACCGGTGTGACGGAGAAACGGCTTGAGCAGGTCCTCCTTGAACTTCCTGGTCGAGACGATGGCACCGCCCAGGACGCGGCCCTGCCCGTCCATGTGCTTGGTGCCGGAGTAGACGATCACATCGGCGCCATAGGTGAGCGGCCGCTGCAAGACCGGTGTGGCAAAGACATTGTCGACCACGACATTGGCGCCGGCCGTCTTGGCGAGGTCGCACACCGCGGCAAGATCGATCACTTCCAGCGTCGGGTTCGACGGGGTTTCCAGGAACACGCATTTGGTGTCCCTGGTGATTGCCGCCTTCCAGGCCTTCATGTCCTTGCCGTCGACCAGCGTGGTCTTGATGCCGAAGCGCGGCAGGATGGCGGTGACGATCTGGAAGCAGGAGCCGAAGAGTGCCCGGGAGGACACCAGGTGATCGCCGGCCTTCAATTGGCAGGCGAGCGCCCCAAACACCGAGGCCATGCCGGAGGCCAGCGCATAGCAGGCTTCGGCCCCTTCCAGCAGGGCGAGACGCTCCTCGAACATGGTGACGGTCGGATTGCCATAGCGGCCATAGACATAGCCGTCATCCTCGCCGGCAAAGCGCTTCTCGGCGGTCTCCGGCTCGTCATAGACAAAACCGGAATTGAGATAGAGCGCCTCCGAGGTCTCGCCGAAGGGCGAGCGGTGCAGCCCGCCGCGCACGAGCTTGGTGGCATCGCCCCAGCGGGCGGGGTTCGGCTTGTTCTTCTTCATGATGTCAGCTCTGAACCCAGGGAAGACCGGCGGCCTTCCAGCCGCCGACGCTGCCGCGATGGCCCTGGGCGTCCTTGTTGCCTTCAAAACCTTCGGCGACATTCCAGGCATTGCTGAAGCCGGCCTGGGTCAGCGCCGAGGCGGCCGAGGCCGAGCGTGCGCCGGACCGGCAAATGCACAGAATTTCGGTGTCCTTGGGCAGGCCCATCTGCTCGATCTCGGCGACGAACTGGCCGTTCACCTGCATCGCCGGAAACACCTGCCAGGACAGCCGGATCAGGCGTTCGACGGCGGGAACGCCGACGAATACCCATTCCGGCTGGGTACGCACATCGATGAGCACGGCGGCGGCATTGCTTTGCAGCCGCTGAAACGCCTCGGCCGGCGAAACGTCACCCTGATGCATGGACAGTCCGTTCTTTCTTTCGAACGTTCTAATCGAAAGCCCGGTGCCCCGCAAAGGAAAAGCTAGACTGGTCCGATGCTTCAATGCTTCCTGGTCGAGAAATCGGCCACCACTTCGCCCGATACCGGATCGGTGACGCCGAGGCCGCCGCCCAAATCCTCGAGCAGTCCGCGGATTCGGTCCAGAATGGGGGTCATCTGCGGCCGGGCGGCAACAATACTGTCGAACTTGTCCCACTTGCCGACCATGCAATAGGTGCGCTCGCCGGTCTTGATCAAGGCCGCGTCGATCATGCCGGGAAGGTTCTGAAGATTGTTGTGGGCTTCGACGAAAGCCTTTTCCTGGCCCGGCTTCACCTTGAAACGCACGACATTGTAAGCGGTCATGGCATCCTCCGTTGCTAATCCCCTATCTGAGCATCATACGCCCTTTCACGCCGCCCCGGAAGCCGGGTGAAAACGTGGCCCTGCCCCTTGAGACAGGCTGGCGCTTCCCGCCGCGGCCTTCCGGCTGTTAGAACAATTGATCGTCTGAGCCGGAGTGATCCTGCATGTCCAAGTCCCTGCCCCAACGCGCCGATGTGGTCATCGTCGGCGGCGGCATCGTCGGTGCCTCGATCGCCTATCATTTGACCAAGGAAGGCATCACCAACACGGTGCTGCTGGAGCGGAAGCAGCTCACTTCCGGGACGACCTGGCACGCGGCGGGCCTGGTCGGCCAGCTCCGTGCCTCGCGCAACCTGACCGAGCTCGCCAAATATACCCCCGGCCTGTTCGAGGGCCTTGAGAAGGAAACGGGCCAGGCCACCGGCTTCAAGCAGAACGGCTCGATCTCGATTGCCCTTTCCGAGGGTCGCTTCGAGGAGCTGAAGCGCGGCGCCTCCATGGCCCGGAACTTCGGTCTCGCCGTCGAGGTGATCACGGCCGCCGAAATCGAGGCGCGGGTTCCGCACTACAACATGGAGAATGTGGTGGGCGGCGTGTTCCTGCCTAAGGATGGCCAGGTCAATCCGATCGACGTTACCCAGGCCCTGGCCACCGGGGCCCGCTCGCGCGGCGCCAAGGTGTTCGAAAACACCAAAGTGACGCGCATCATCGTCGACAAGGGTGCCGCGGTGGGTGTTGAGACAACCGACGGCACCATCATGTGTGACAAGGTGGTGATCGCCGCCGGCATGTGGTCGCGCGAATTGGGGCGCTCGATCGGCGTCAATATTCCGCTCCATGCTTGCGAGCACTTCTACATCGTCTCCGAGCCCATCGCCGAGTTGCCGCGCAACATGCCGGTGGTTCGAGTGCCCGACGAATGCACCTACTACAAGGAGGACGCCGGCAAGCTGATGGTCGGCGCCTTCGAGCCTAGGGCCAAGCCCTGGGGTGGTGGTGGCATCGACGAGGAACACGCCTTCGTCACCCTGCCCGAGGACATGGACCATTTCGAGCCGATCCTGGCGGCGGCCATCAACCGCGTGCCGCTGCTCGAGACCGCCGGCATCCAGCTCTTCTTCAACGGCCCCGAAAGCTTCACGCCTGATGTGCGCTACTATCTGGGCGAAGCCCCGGAAGTGAAGAACTGCTATGTGGCGACCGGCTTCAATTCGATCGGCATCCAGTCCTCGGGCGGGGCCGGGCTGGTGCTCGCCTCCTGGATCAAGAACGGCCACCCGCCGATGGACGTCACCGCCATGGACATCCGCCGCATCCACCCCTTCCAGTCGGTGCGTGAATATGTGCACGACCGGGTCAGCGAAAGCCTCGGCCTCCTCTATGCCATGCACTGGCCCTATCGCCAGGCCGAGACGGCGCGCGGCGTCAGGCGCTCGCCCATTCATCAGTACACCAAGGATCTGGGGGCGGTCTTCGGCGAAGTGAACGGCTGGGAGCGGCCCAACTGGTACGCCCGCGACGGTGTCAATCCGGAATATGAGTATAGCTACGGCCGGCAGAACTGGTTTCCCTGCGCCGAGTATGAAGCTAAGCGGCTGATGAGCGATTGCGCCTTCTTCGACCAGGCGAGTTTCGCCAAGTTCTCGGTCGAGGGCCGCGATGCTTGCGCCGTGCTGAACCGCGTCAGCGCCAACAACGTCGATGTCGAGCCGGGCCGCATCGTCTACACCCAGTGGCTCAACCAGCGCGGCGGCATCGAGGCCGATCTGACGGTCACGAGGCTTTCCGAAGATCGTTTCATGGTGGTGACCGGTGCGGTGCCGCAGGTGCGCGACATGGCCTGGTTGAAGCGCCACACGCCGGAGGACGGCCACTGTGTAGCTACCGATATCACTTCGGGGACGCCGATGATCGCCGTCATGGGGCCGAAATCGCGCGCGCTTCTGGAAAAACTCTCGGGCGCCGATCTCTCCAACGCTGCCTTCCCCTTTGGCACGTCGAAAGAAATCGAAATCGGCTATGCGCGGGTCATGGCCAGCCGCATCACCTATGTGGGCGAGCTTGGCTGGGAGCTTTACATTCCGGCGGAATTTGCAGCCCATGTGTTCGAGCGCCTGTGGGCGGCGGGCCAGGATTTCAGCCTCACCCCGGCCGGCATGCACACTATGAACAACTGCCGCATGGAGAAGGCCTATCGCCACTGGGGTCATGACATTTCCGACGAGGAAACCCCGGTCGAGGCGGGTCTCGGCTTCGCAATCGCCTGGGACAAGAAAGGCGGCTTCATCGGCAAGGAGGCACTGGAGAAACAGCGCACCCGCAAGGTTCAACCCAAGCGCCTGGTCTGCCTAGCGCTCGCCGACACTTCGGACAAAGCGCCGATGATCTATCACGAGGAACCCATCTACCGGGATGGCATGATCGTCGGCTCCACCACCTCCGGCGCCTGGGGCCATCGGGTGAACCTCTCCCTCGGCCTGGGCTATGTGAAGGATGAAGCGGGCGTCACCCGGGAGTGGATCGAGGCCGGCACTTGGGAAGTGGAACTCGCCTGGAAACGCTATCCGGCCAAGGTGCAGTTGCAGAGCTTCTATGACCCCAAGGGCGAAAGGATAAAGGCGTGAACGGTGCCCGACAGGGTGGATAATCGCCCCTTCCCTACTCGATAT
The DNA here is from genome assembly GCA_016185245.1 of Hyphomicrobiales bacterium. Classification (GTDB taxonomy): domain Bacteria; phylum Pseudomonadota; class Alphaproteobacteria; order Rhizobiales; family Aestuariivirgaceae; genus Aestuariivirga. The sequence continues at coordinate 178,123 of JACPNZ010000041.1, forward strand.
CCGCAACCGCCTCGCCGCCGCCCTTGATGCGGTGGGCGAGCGAGGCCTGGATGAAGTCGTCGAGATCGCCATCCAGGACCGCTGACGGGTTGGTCGAGGTGAAGCCGGTGCGCAGGTCCTTTACCAGCTGATAGGGCTGCAGCACATAGGAGCGGATCTGGTGGCCCCAGCCGATGTCGGTCTTCTTGGCGTTGGCCGCGTCGATCTTCTCCTGCTGCTTCTGCAGTTCCATTTCGTAGAGCCTGGCCTTCAGCATCTTCCAGGCGGTGGCACGGTTCTTGTGCTGGGAACGCTCGGCCTGGCAGGCGACGATGATGCCGGACGGCATGTGGGTAAGGCGCACCGCCGAGTCGGTGGTGTTGACATGCTGGCCGCCGGCGCCACTGGCCCGGTAGGTATCGACCTTCACATCGGCCTCGTTCACCTGGATGTCGATTTCGTCGTCGACCACCGGATAGGCCCACACCGAGGCGAAGGACGTATGGCGCCGGGCATTCGAGTCATAGGGCGAAATGCGCACCAGCCGATGCACGCCCGACTCGGTCTTGAGCTTGCCATAGGCATTGTGGCCCTTGATCTCGAGGGTGCACGACTTGATGCCGGCCTCTTCGCCAGGGTGCTCGTCGAGCACCTCGACCTTGAGCCCCGTGCGATTGGCCCAGCGCGTGTACATGCGCATCAGCATCAGGGCCCAGTCCTGGCTTTCGGTGCCGCCGGCGCCGGCATTGATCTGCAAATAGCTGTCGTTGCCGTCGGCCTCACCCGAGAGCAGCGTTTCAAGCTCGCTCTCGGCCACCTCGTGGCGGAGCTCCTGCAAGGCCTTTTCGGCCTCGCCGACGACCGCCTGGTCGCCCTCCATCTCGCCCAGCTCGATGAGCTCGCGATTGTCGGAAATCGTTTGTTCGAGGCGCAGGACCGTCTTGATCCGGATATCCAGATCCTGGCGCCTGCGCATCACCTCCCGGGCCTTCTGCGGATCGTTCCAGATCGCCGGGTCCTCGGCCTTGGCGTTCAGTTCCGCCAGGCGTTTCAGCGCCGCATCCCAGTCAAAGATGCCTCCTCAGCAGTCCGATGGACTGCTGCATTTCATCGACCAGATTGGCGATTTCGGCGCGCATGAGTCTCCGTCTTTCGCTATTGCGGTGGGCTCAATAGAGGCCACCGGCCCCTGTCGTCAACCCGTCGCCGCCGCCGGCGGCATCGCCGGTACCGGGCAGCGGCGCCAGCGGCTGCGGTTCCTGCGGCAATGGCTGGGGCGGCACCAGGGTGACGCCATCGGCCGACGGCGGAATATCGGCGCTTACCATGTCGCCGCCGATCACCTTGGTCGACTCGGGCGGCTCGTCGCCGGGCTTGAAGGCCTCGAGGATGACCCCGTCGGTACCGAAGATCGCCCGCTTGCCGGTCTTGGCGTCGATCGGCACCAGTTCGATGGCGCGCGGCACCCGGAAGGGTGTCGCCGCCTTGTCGCGCAGCGCCAGGCGCATGAAGTCGGCAACGATGGGGGCGGCGAGCTCGCCGCCGGTGCGTTTCTTCCCCATCGGCTTGGGATTGTCGAAGCCGACATAGGCGCCGACGGCGAGATCGGGGGTGAAGCCGATGAACCAGGCGTCCTTCTCCTCGTTGGAGGTGCCGGTCTTGCCGGCCACCGGCTTGCCCACGGCCAGGAGCTTCTTGCCGGTGCCGCGCTGGACGACACCTTCCATCATCGAGGTGATCTGGTAGGCGGTATAGGGGTTCATCACCTGCTCGCGCACGTCGAGAAGCTCGGGCTCCGGCGCGTTGGGATCGTAGCGATCGGCCTTGCAGGCCGAGCAGTCGCGCCGGTCGTGGCGGAAGATGGTGCGGCCGAAGCGGTCCTGCACCCGGTCGATCAGGGTTGCGTCGATCTTCTTGCCGCCATTGTCGATCATCGAGTAGGCGGTGACCATCTTGATCAGCGTGGTCTCGCCCGCTCCCAGCGCCATGGCGAGTTGCAGCGGCAGGCGCTCGTAGATGCCGAGGCGCTGGGCCAGGTCGGCGATCTTCACCATGCCGAGCTCGGCGGCCAACCGCACCGTCATCACGTTGCGCGACTGCTCGATGCCGCGACGGAGCGTCGAGGGCCCGAAATACTTTTCCTGGTAATTCTTCGGCTTCCAGGTCTCGCCGTTGGGCATCTTGAATTCGATCGGCGCATCGAGCACCACCGAGGCCGGTGTAAAGCCGTTGTCGAGGGCGGCGGCATAGACGATGGGCTTGAACGACGAGCCCGGCTGGCGCATCGCCTGCACGGCGCGATTGAACTGGCTGCGGCCATAGGAGAAGCCGCCGACCAGCGCCAGCACCCGGCCGGTATGCGGGTCCATGGCGACAAGCGCCCCCTCCACATCGGGCACCTGCACCAGATGCCACTGGGCGGGATCCTTGCTGGGCGCCACATAGACGACGTCTCCCGCTGTCAGCACTTCGGTTGCGGCCTTGATCTCGGGGCCGAGTTTAGTGCCGTCGTCATAGGCCCTGGCCCATTGCAGGAGGGCCAGCGGCACCGTGACCCGCTCACGGTCGGCCGGCAGGGTTCCATCGGCCTTGCGGCGCGGTTGCAGGCCGACCACCGCCTGGGTTTCGCTCACCTCGAGAACCACGCCGATGCGCCAGGGGGCGACGTCATCCGGCACGCTGCGATTGGCGATGACGGCGCCCCAGTCGCCGGAGACGTCGATCTTGTCGATCGGGCCGCGGTAGCCGCGCTTGCGATCGAAGGCGATGAGGCCGCGGGCCAGGGCCTGGCGGGCGAAGATCTGCAGCTTGGGATCGAGCGTCGTCCGGACCGACAGGCCGCCGGTGTCGAGCTTGTCCTTGCCGTAGATGTCGACGAGTTCGCGGCGTACTTCCTCGGCGAAGCTCTCGGCGGCAAACAGCTGGGCCCCGAAGGGCCGCGGATTGACTTCGAGCGGCTTGGCCTGGGCCGCCTTCATCTCGGCGTCGGTGATGTAGCCGTTGTCGAACATTTGGGTCAGCACCCAGTTGCGCCGCTCGATGGCGCGCTCGCGCTGCTTGAACGGGTGATAGTTATTGGGCCCCTTGGGAAGAGCTGCGAGGTAGGCTATCTCCTCGAGGGAAAGCTGGTCGAGTGACTTGCCGAAATAGTTGAGCGAGGCCGCCGCCACCCCGTAGGAATTCAGCCCGAGAAAGATCTCGTTGAGATAGAGCTCGAGAATCTGGTCCTTGCTGAAGGCCTGCTCAATGCGCTGGACGAGGAGCGCCTCCTTGACCTTGCGCAGCATCGAGCGCTCGTTGGTGAGCAGGAAGTTCTTGGCCACCTGCTGGGTGATGGTCGAGGCCCCGACGATCTGGCCGCGGCCGGTGAGCTTGACCTCGACATAGCGGATACCGGCGGAGGCTATGCCCATCCAGTCGAGGCCACTGTGCTGGAAGAAGGTCTTGTCCTCGGCCGAGATGAACGCCTGAATGAGCTGCTTCGGCATCTGGTTCACCGGCACGAACAGACGGCGCTGCTCGGCGTATTCAGCCAGCAGCGAACCGTCGGCGGCGTGAATGCGGGTCATCACCGGCGGCTCGTACTGGGCCAGCTGCTTGTAGTCGGGAAGATCGCGCGAGACGTTCCAGATGACATAGGCCACGCCGACGGCGGCGCCGACGAACAGCATGAAGCCTACTGCGAAAATCCATCCGAGAAAGCGAAACATCGGCCGGGTTCGGTCCCCTTCATCAGCCTTGCGGCACAAACACGCGGCATGCCCCATAACACATCAGAGTGCTGGCAACAGGAAATTCGGGTAGGACCCGAATGTGGCCGATGAGGGGCGGTTCAATTGCCGCGCTGGGCGACTTCGGTAGCGAAATAGCTGGCGATGGCGCGGGTCAGGGCTGCGGCCGTGCGGCTGCGCCAGGCTTCCGAGCCGAGCTGGGCCTCGTCGCGCCGGCTGGAGAGATAGCCGAGCTCGATCAGGACCGACGGGACGTCAGGCGCCTTGAGCACGACGAAGCCGGCCGAACGCATCGGTTTTCCGGTGAAGCTCGTCACCTGCCGCATGTCGCCCACCGCTTTCCTGGCAAAGATGGTCGAGCGCTTCTTCGACTCGCGCTGGGCCAGATCGATGAGGATGCCGGTCACCTCTTGGCTCTCGGCGCCGAGATCCATACCGCCAATGATGTCGGCGCGGTTTTCCTTCTGCGCCAGGGCCTCGGCTTCGGCGTCGGAGGCCTTCGCCGACAGGGTGTAGATGGTCGCTCCGCGAACGCCGGCCCCACGGACCGTATCGGCGTGGACGACGATGAACAAATCGGCCTTATTGTCGCGAGCCACCTTGACCCGGTCATCGAGGCGCAGGAACCGGTCGTCGGACCTGGTCATGATGACATCGTAGTCGCCGGACTTCAGGAGGGCCTCGCGCAGGGCCAGGCCGAAGGCCAGCACCACGTCCTTTTCGCGGGTCCGGTTGGCGCCGATGGCGCCGGGGTCGATGCCGCCATGGCCGGGATCGATGACAATGAGCTTGCGGGCGGAGCTGCGGGATGGCGGCGGGGCGGGCTCGGCGGCTACCGGTTCGGTGGTCGACCTATCGATTGCCCCGGCCGGGGGCACGGCGGCCGCCTCGGCTACCGCCCGGGCCGAGTTCTTCTGCTCGGCCGCATAAGCCTTGCTGAAAGCTTGGGCGCTCACCTGCACCAGATCGACGACGATGCGGGCGGGCTGTCCGGCCTGGGGCTCGAGAATGAAGGTCTTCTCGATCAGCACCGGACCCTTGGTGTCGATCACGATCCGCGAGCGCCCGGTCTCCACCGCGCCATAGCGGTACTCCGAGATGAGGCCGCGGGTTTTTTCGCCAATGCCCGGCGGAAGATTGAAAGTGACGTCCGGCAAGTCAACCACCACCCGATAGGGGTTGGGAAGGACATAGGCCGTGTAGGCGACGGGGGCACTCAGATCGGCGACGAAACGGGTGCGCTGGCCATCGCCGGCCACTCTGGCGGCGGTGATCACTAGATTCTCGGCATAGGCGGGAAGGGCAAGGCCGACAATCGCCAGCAGGGCGAGGCCCATCAACCGCCGCAGGCTGTGGTGCGGCGCAGTCCTGCAATAGCCCTGCACGGCCGGATGTCGCCCACGATCCTGCATCGGCGATTGTTAGGCCGGCGATAGTTAACGCATGGTTGCCGGTTGCCGCTCGGCCGCGGCTACGCAAGAGGCTTGCAATTGCGGCGACCGGCCCCTAAGACACTTCGGTCTCCCTGAAGTCAGCGCCACGATTCCGTGACCGTTTGCTGACAGGGCGTCGGATTTCGCAGTTCTCGAGGGTCCGGACACCGTTAGGGTGCCCCTTAGGCTGCGGTGCGGTTCGAACTTCTCCGAGGAAGCGAGCCGGAGTTTGGGCGGGAAGGTCCCGCCGAAACATGTGTGAACCGTCCGGGCCAATAGGCTCCGGGCAAATGGAAATCACGGGCATGATCCCAAGGACGATGAGAGCGCCCCTCGCCTTCCGGCTTCCGCCGGCGGCAGGGTTGTCGCCGTCAGATGTCGATCTTGGATCACTGCCCCTATCGCGCAGCTTGGCCCGCAGGCTTTCTCCAAATTCCGTTTCCGGAACGGAGATCGGGTTCGCCGTGCCGCCGGCGCGCGCAAAGGAACGAACATGGGCAGCAAGATGCTCATCGACTCCAGCCATCCGGAAGAAACCCGCGTGGTGGTTGTCCGCGGCACTCGCATCGAGGAATTCGATTTCGAAAGTGCCGCCCGTCGGCAACTGAAGGGCAATATCTATCTCGCCAAGGTGACGCGGGTCGAACCGTCGTTGCAGGCGGCCTTCATCGAGTATGGCGGCAACCGCCACGGCTTCCTGGCCTTCTCGGAAATCCATCCCGACTATTACCAGATACCGCTGGCCGACCGTCAGGCCCTGCTGCGCGAGCAGGAGGAAGAGGACGCCGCCAACCGGGACGACGACGACAACGGTCATGACGAGGCGCCGACCCGCCGCCGCCATGCCAGGAATGACGACACTGCGGTCGAAAACAACGACGCAGCGGAAACAACAGAGAGTTCCGAACCCGAGGATGCCGAGGCCGATCCTTCCGATGAGGAGAACGTAGAGACCACCGATCGCGCCGAGCCGCTGCGGGCCGATAATGACGATGCGGCACTCAGCGAAGAGGTGCCGCAATCCGAACCGGCCGCCACCGACGAGGCCGGTGCCGAGGCATCGGCTGAAGCGGCCGAGGCAGCCGCCGTTCCCCATGTGGAACACGGCGTACCGGCGGAACTGGGCAACGGCATCGAAGTGGTCGAGGAGGACCCGGAGAGTCAGCGAATCGAATCGATCGGCGCCGAGGATGCCCTCGAAGAGGTGCCGCAGCGGACCCGCCGGGCACCGCGCCGCCACTACAAGATCCAGGAAGTGGTCAAGCGCCGCCAGGTGATCCTTGTTCAGGTGGTCAAGGAAGAGCGCGGCAACAAGGGTGCCGCACTCACGACATTCCTGTCCCTGGCCGGCCGCTATTGCGTGCTGATGCCGAACACCGCCCGCGGCGGCGGTATTTCGCGCAAGATCACCGATGCCGGCGACCGCCGCCGCCTCAAGGACGTGGCGCGCCAGATCGAGATCCCGCAAGGCATGGGCCTCATCGTGCGCACCGCCGGGGCCCAGCGCACCAAGACCGAGATCAAGCGCGACTACGACTATCTGTTGCGGCTGTGGGAAAGCGTACGCGACCTGACGCTGTCGTCGACGGCGCCGGCGCTGGTCTATGAGGAAGGCAGCCTGATCAAGCGTGCCATCCGCGACCTCTACACCAAGGACGTCGACGAAGTGCATGTCGAGGGCGATACGGCCTATCGTGAAGCCAAGGACTTCATGAAGATGCTGATGCCGTCGCACGCCAAGAACGTGAAGTCCTACAAGGACACGCGGCCGCTGTTCTCGCGCTTCCAGGTGGAAAGCCAGCTCGACGGCCTCTATTCGCCGACCGTCACGCTACCGTCGGGCGGCTACATGGTGATCAACCAGACCGAGGCCCTGGTGTCGGTCGACATCAACTCGGGCAAGGCGACGCGCGAGCATAACATCGAGGACACGGCACTCCGGACCAACCTCGAGGCGGCCGACGAAGTGGCGAGGCAGCTCAGGCTGCGCGACCTTGCCGGCCTGGTGGTCATCGACTTCATCGACATGGAGGAGAAGCGCAACAACCGCTCGGTCGAGCGCCGCCTGAAGGATGCGCTGAAGCACGACCGGGCCCGCATCCAGGTCGGGCGCATCAGCCATTTCGGCCTGCTCGAGATGTCGCGGCAGCGACTGCGGCCGGGCCTACTCGAGGGTTCGTCCAGGACCTGCCCGCACTGCGAGGGCCGCGGCATCGTCCGCTCGATTTCCTCCTGCGGGCTCTCGGTGCTGCGCGCCGTCGAAGAGCATCTGATCGCCCGCAAGCCGGAGAATCTGACGGTCAAGTGCGCCCGCGAGGTGGCCAGCTATATTCTCAACGAGAAGCGCGACAATCTTCTGGCGCTGGAAACCACCTACGGAATTTCGGTATTCATCGTCGCCAGCGACGAGGTCAAGGGATCGCAGGCGGTAATCGAACGCGCCGCCGAGCGAGCCATCGCCCCGCGCCGGGTCCAGGTAACCCCGGTGCGTATCGATTCGGCCTATCGCGAGGATGAGGGCGGCGAAGAGGAAGCCGAAACGCCGGCCGAGGCCGAGGAATTGGCCGAGGCCGAGAGCGAGGTCGAGGAGGCCTCGGCCGAACAGGCCGAAAGGCCGCGCCGGCCTGCTCCGCAGGGCGGGGTGCCCGGCGAACGCCGCGAGGACGGCTCGCGCCGCCGGCGCCGCCGCGGGCGCCGTGGCGGGCGTGGTGGCCGCGACGAGCCGCGCCACCAGATAGGCCAGGGACCGGAACTTCCGGGCCTCGGCGATCAGCCCGCCATATTCGAGCCCGGGGAGGGGCCGGCCGATCTCAATGCCGGCGAGGAAGCAACCGGTGACAGCGGCAGAGACGAGTCGCCGCCGCCGGCAGGATCGGGCGGCCGCGACCGGCATGAGGGCCGGGGCCGGCGCCGTGAGCGCGGCCGTCATCACGGCGAGACGCCACCGCGTCGCGACAGTATCGAGACAATACCGTCGGCCGAATCCGTTCATGCTGCGCCCGTGGCGGAAGTGACACATCCGATTCCGGCGCCGGTGACCCCAGTCGAGCCCCCAGCAGAAGTCGAGACCCAGGTGCGCAAATGGCAGCCACCGGCGCCGACCGTGACGGTTGCTCCGAGCGAACGAAAAGTCGGGTGGTGGAGCAAGCGCTAGCCCGCTCGTCACAGGCCTCAAACTCGCCTCAATCGGACCCGATTGAGTTGATCGTGGTCTTGCTACGAGTATCAATGCCGCTGCTGCGCAGGGTGATTGCCGGAGTGATGGCGTTTGCCCTGGCAATGGCGGCGGCGTCGCCAGCCGTGCCTGCACCCGGCGACGATCAGCCGCGGCTCATACGTGATGCCGAGATCGAAGGCCTGATGCGGCTTTACACCAAGCCGATCTTCCGGGCGGCCGGCATCAATCCGGCATCGGTGCGCGTCTACCTGATCAACGATCCGCGTATCAACGCCTTCGTCGCCGGCGGCCAGCGTATCTTCATCAACACCGGAACGCTGATGCAGTCGAAGTCGCCGAACGAGGTGATCGGCGTGCTTGCCCATGAAACCGGCCACATCGCCGGCGGCCATCTGGCCCGGCTCGGCATCGCTCTCGACCGGGCCAGCACCGCTGCCATCATCGGCACGCTCTTGGGAGCGGCCGCCGTGGTGGGCGGGGCCACCAGCGGCAACGACAGTGCCGCTCAGGCCGGGGCAGGCGTGATGATGGGGTCGCAAAGCCTCGCCCAGAGGAGCATGCTGTCTTATCAGCGGGTGATGGAGTCGGCCGCCGACCAGGCGGCGCTCAAGTTCCTCACCTCGACCGGCCAGTCGGCCAAGGGCATGCTCCGGCTGTTCAACAAGCTGGCCAGCGAGTCGATTGCCTCCCTGCGGGACGTCGACCCCTATGTGCTGTCGCACCCGATGCCCTTCGACCGCATCCGCAACCTCGAGGAAGCGGCGAAACAGTCGCCCTACTTCGATGCGCCCGATCCGCCGCAGCTGGTGCTCCGCCATCAACTGATGCAGGCCAAGCTGACGGGTTTCCTCGAGCCTTCCGCCACCGTGTTCCAGCGCTACCCGCGCACCGACAACTCGCTAGCCTCGCGCTATGCCCGCTCGATCTCCATGTTCCGCTCCGGCGACACCGGCAACGCCGTGCCGATCATCCGGAGCCTCACCCAGGATGTTCCACAGGATCCCTATTTCTGGGAACTTCTCGGCCAGGCCCTGCTCGAGGGCGGCCAGCCCGCCGCCGCCGTGCCGCCGCTCAAGCAGGCGGTGAAGCTCTTGCCCAACGGTCTCATCCAGATTCTCCTCGCCCAGGCGCTGATCGGCACCGGCAATCGCGCCGATCTAGAGTTGGCACTGACCACGCTACGCCGGGCCGAGACCAGCGAGGGCGACACGCCCGAGCTCTACAAATACATGGCGATCGCCTACGGCCAGCTGGGTCAGGTGCCGCGGGCTGAGCTGGCGACCGCCGAGTATGCCTGGCTCACCGGCGACAAGAAACTCACGATCCAGAAGGCCAAGTCCGCCCGCGACCGGCTGCCGGCCCATTCGCCGGAATGGATTCGCGCTAACGATCTGTTGACCTTCGCCAACCGAGATTGACATGGACCCCGCTTGCGACCTCGGGCACAATCTGGCCGTAAATTCTGCGAGGAACCCGTGATATCTGCTCTCCGCACTGTTCTGTTCGCCGCTTGCCTCCTGCTGCTGCCGGCAACGGCAATCGCCGGCGATTTCACCGACAAGCAGAAGGACGAAATCGGCGCCATCGTGCGCGACTACCTGCTAAGGAACCCGGAAATCCTGCTCGACGTCAGCCGCGAACTCGACAAGCGCCAGCAGGCGGCCGAAGACCAGAAGCGCAAGAGTGCCGTCGCCGAAAACGCCAAGGAGATATTCCGAAGCGCCGCCGATTTCGCAACCGGCAATCCGCAAGGCGACGTCACCATTGTGGAGTTCTTCGACTACAACTGCCCGTGGTGCAAGAAAAGCGCGCCGATCATCCAGAAGCTCCTCAAAGACGACAAGGGCGTCAAGCTTGTATTTAAGGAATTTCCGATCCTCGGCGAAGGATCGGAATACGCCGCGCGCGCCGCCATCGCCGCTAAGATGCAGGGCAAATACCTCGAGTTTCATACCGCCATGTACGCCCATGCGGGAAAAATCGACGCCGCCGTCGTCGACGGGGTGGCGCAATCCCTCGGCCTCGACATGGCAAAGCTGAAGACCGACATGGAATCGACCGAGACGGTGCAGATCATCGACCGCAACCGGAACCTCGCCCAAACGCTCGGCATAAACGGCACTCCGGGCTTTGTCATCAACCAGGAGGTGATTCCGGGATTCCTGACCGAACCGCAGATGGCCGATTCGATCCGGAAAGTGCGCGACACGGGAGCCTGCGCCGTCTGTTAACGGCCTACGGGCGGCGCTTCCCAGCCCTATTGCGACCGCCTATAAACGGGGCAATGCCGATGGATTCTCTCTGACCCCATGCCGACCGTCCTCATTCTCAACGGCCCCAACCTCAACATGCTGGGCTTGCGCGAGCCGACGATCTATGGCGCCGAAACCCTCAAGGACCTCGAGGCCCGCTGCTGCGCCCGGGCCGAAGCCCTGGGACTGCACTGCGATTTTCGCCAGTCCAATATGGAGGGCGAGCTGGTTGGCTGGATCCAGCAGGCCCGCGACGGGGCGCAGGGCCTCATCCTCAACGCCGGGGCCTATACCCATACTTCGGTTGCCATTCACGATGCGCTCCGCGCCTGCGAGCTGCCGGTGATCGAGGTGCATCTTTCCAACATCTACAAGCGCGAGCCGTTCCGCCACCACAGCTATGTTTCGGCGGTGGCCCAGGGTGTCATCTGCGGCTTCGGCAGCCACGGCTACGAGCTGGCGCTGGAGGCGCTTGCCGCTATCCTCAACCGGAACAAGAAGGGTTAAAGCGAATGCCGCCAAAGAAAACCCCGCCCGCCATCCAGTCCACCGTCGCGGCCGATCCGGAACTGGCGCTGATCCGCAGTCTGGCCGACATCCTCAACGAGACCGGCTTGTCGGAAATCGAGATGGACCGCCAGGGCGTGCGGCTCCGCGTGTCGCGCACCATGACGACGATGGCCGTTGTCCACCCGCCCGCCCCCCTACATCACGCCGCTCCCGCCGCCGAACCGGCCACGGTTGCCGCCATCGGCGATCATCCGGGTACGGTCAAATCGCCGATGGTCGGCACCGTCTACCGTTCCTCGACGCCCGGTGCTGCGCCCCTCGTCGAGATCGGAAGCGAAGTCAAGGAAGGCCAGACGCTGCTCATCATCGAAGCGATGAAGACGATGAACCAGATCCCGGCTCCGCGGGCCGGCAAGATCACCCATGTCTTCGTCGAGAATGGCCAACCGGTCGAGTTCGGCGAGCCGCTCGTGGTCATCGAGTAGGCCATGTTCGACAAGATTCTCATCGCCAATCGCGGCGAGATCGCGCTCAGGGTCTTGCGCGCCTGCCGCGAGCTCGGCATCCAGACGGTGGCGGTGCATTCGACCGCCGATGCCGAGGCCATGCATGTCAGGCTGGCCGACGAAAGCGTGTGCATCGGGCCGCCGCTGGCCCGCGACAGCTACCTCAACATTCCGGCCATCGTCTCGGCCTGCGAGATCACCGGCGCCGAAGCGGTTCATCCAGGCTATGGCTTTCTGTCGGAGAACGCCAAGTTCGCCGAGATTCTGACCGAGCACGGGCTCAAGTTCATCGGCCCAAGCGCCGAACACATCCGCATCATGGGCGACAAGATCGAAGCCAAGCGGACGGCGAAGGACCTCGGCATTCCGGTGGTGCCGGGCTCCGAAGCTGGCGTTTCCGATGCGGCCGAGGCCAAACGCATCGCCCGCGAAATCGGCTATCCGGTCATCATCAAGGCAACTGCCGGCGGCGGTGGCCGCGGCATGAAGGTGGCGCGCTCCGAGAGCGATCTCGAGATCGCCATGGCCACCGCCCAGTCGGAAGCCAAGGCAGCCTTCGGCAACGGCGATGTCTATCTCGAGAAGTATCTCGAGACGCCGCGCCATATCGAAATCCAGGTGCTGGGCGACGGCCAGGGCCGCGCGGTGCATCTGGGCGAGCGCGACTGCTCGCTGCAGCGCCGCCACCAGAAGATCTGGGAAGAGGCCCACTCGCCGGCGCTCAACGCCATCCAGCGCGAGCAAATCGGCGGCCGCGTCGCCAAAGCGATGGAGAAGCTCGGTTACGAGGGCGTCGGCACCGTCGAATTTCTGTACGAGAACGGCGAGTTCTACTTCATCGAAATGAATACCCGGCTCCAGGTCGAGCATCCGGTGACCGAGGCGATCACCGGCTGCGACCTGGTGCAGGAGCAGATCCGGGTGGCGGCCGGCGGCGAACTCAAGTACCAGCAGTCCGACATCACGTTTTCCGGCCATGCCATCGAGTGCCGGATCAACGCCGAGAACCCGACGACTTTCGCCCCCTCGCCCGGCCGGGTCGATGCGGTGCATTTCCCCGGCGGCCTGGGCTGCCGGGTCGATTCGGCGCTCTATGCCGGCTACCGCATTCCCCCCTATTACGACAGCCTGATCGGCAAGCTCATCGTCTTCGGCAAGTCGCGTACCGAATGCATGATGCGGCTCAAGCGGGCGCTCGGCGAATTCGTCATCGAGGGGATCGAGACGACCATACCCTTGTTCCAGCAGCTCCTCGCCGAGCCCGATATCATCGACGGACACTACGACATCCACTGGCTGGAGCATTATCTCGCCCGGTCGGCCTGATGAGCGCGATCACGCCACAAATCCTGCTGCGCGCCTATGCCGCCGGAATATTCCCGATGGCGGAAAGTGCCGAGGACAATGCGCTCTACTGGGTCGAGCCGGAAGAGCGCGGCATCATCCCGCTCGACGGCCTGCACATTTCGCGGTCGCTGCGCAAGGTGGTGCGGAAACAGTCGTTCGAGATCGCCATCGACCGGGATTTCGCCGCGGTGATCGCGTCTTGCGCCGCCAAGACCGCCGACCGCAAGTCCACCTGGATCAACGCCCGCATCCGCAACCTCTACATCCAGCTGTTTCGCATCGGCGCCTGCCACAGTGTCGAGTGCTGGAAGGGCGGCGAGCTGGTGGGCGGGCTCTATGGCGTCAGGATCGGTGCCGCATTCTTCGGCGAGAGCATGTTTTCGCGGGTGCCCGACGCCAGCAAGGTGGCGCTTGTCCATCTGGTGGCCCGACTCAATGCCGGAGGCTTCCGGCTGCTCGACGCCCAATTCGTCAATCCCCATCTCGAGCGTCTCGGAGCCATTATCGTCGCCAAGACCGACTATCACCGGCTGCTCGAGCCAGCACTCGCGGCCGAGGCCGATTTCTTCGCCTATCGCGCCGACAGGGATGCGGAGGAAACCCTGCGGCTGGCGGCGGGCGGTCGCAACAATAGTGCTGAGCTTCGCCCGGCGAGGACCAGCGGGGCAAACCGGACCGGATAGCTTCCGGCGCCGGACACTCCTATTTCGGCGGCAGGTTGGTCAGGATGACCGGCGGCCGGCGGCGCTCCTTGTTGAGCGTCTTGATCTTTAGCTGCTGAATCGCTTCCGAGCTCTGCTGGATGGTGTCGGCAACCTGGCTCTCGATCGGCAGGCGCTTCTTGCGGCTGTCGGCCATGGCGGTGGCCGCGGTCGCGGCGGTTGCCACCGCGAGCACGATTGCCATCATCACCATTGCCTTGCGAGTCATCATTGCCTCGTCGTCACTTTCGGACCTGTGGCCCAAGACCTTGTTAAGTTGAGGGCAGACTACAGGCGGAACAGTGAAGTAACTCTGAGGTGGCCGTTCATCGGCCATTCATCTTCAGGGTCAGGCCGGGCGGAGCCATACCCGGCTGTCGTGGAAGCAGCCACCGCCCGCCGGCGCGGGCTGGTCGGCTCCGGTCAACGTATTGATTCCATTTCCGTTCTCGAAACACTCATTGGGCCAAAGGCCCTCGGCAATGACCACCCCGCGGCGCTGACCGAGGCCCGCCTTGGCATGCATGACGACCTCGCCACGGGCGCTGCCAACGCGAACCCGGTCGCCCTCGGCCATGCTTGACGCAGCGAGATCGTCGGGGTGAACCAGCAGCGTCGGCCGGCCTTCGCGCTTGCGCGACGACGGCGTCTCGTTGAAACTCGAATTGAGGAAGGCGCGGGCCGGGCTGGTCGCCAGCCGGAAGGGATAGTCGGCGGTCGCCTCCTCGATCACATTCCAGTGATCGGGAAATTCCGGCATGGCGCCGACCGGCCCGAGCGGCTGCGGCGCTCCCTTGTGACGCATGCTCCCCCATTTGGGCCGGAAGCGGAAGCGGCCATCGGGGAAGGCAAAGCCCTTGAGGTAATGCGCAGTCTCGAAATTGGGTTGGACGTCGTACCAGTTCTCGGCATCGAGCTCGGCCAGGCCCCGCCGGCCCGAATTGACCAGGGTCCAGTCGATGAGCTCTCTTGGGCTCATGGCGAAGCCCGGGTGCGAGGCCCCGACGCGGCTGGCCAGATCGCAGATTACTTCATGGTTGCTGCGGCATTCGCCGGGCGGTTCCACCAGCTTGCGGCCCAGCATGATGTGCTGATGGCCGCCGCCCTGGTAGATGTCGTCATGTTCGAGGAACATGGTGGCCGGCAGCACGATGTCGGCGAATTTCGCCGTCTCGGTCAGGAACTGCTCATGCACGCAGGTAAACAGGTCGTCCCGCGCCAGGCCGCGCTTCACTCGGGTCTGGTCGGGCGCCACCGAGGCCGGATTGGTATTCTGCACGATCATCGCCTTGACCGGCGGCCCGCCGGCAAGATCGTGAGGATCGTTCAACAATGCCGGTCCGATGCGGCTCTGGTCGATGCTGCGGATGCTGGCGTCCTTGACGTCGAGGCCCTCGATCATCGTCTTGTTCCAGCGATACATGCCGCTGTTGGAATGAAGGGCGCCTCCGCCTTCATATTGCCAGGCGCCGGTAACCGCGGGGATGCAAGTGACCGCGTGCATGTTGACGGAACCGTTGCGTCCGCGGGTGAAGCCATAGCCGAGGCGGAAGAAGCAGCGCTTGGTCTTGCCGATCAGCCGGGCGAAAGCCTCGATCTCAACCACAGGGACATCGCAGATCTTGGCCGCCCATTCGGGCGTGCGCGTCCTGAGGTGTTCCTCGAACTCGCGTGGCGCATCGGTGAATTTCTCCAGATAGGGCCGGTCGGCCAGCCCATCGCGGAACAGCACATGCATGATGGCGCAGGCCAATGCCCCATCGGTGCCGGGTCGGATCAGGATCTTCACGTCGGCCTGTTTCATGGTGCCGGTATCGTAGATGTCGATGCAGGCGATCTTGGCGCCGTGCTCCTTGCGGGCCTTCATCGCATGGGTCATCACATTGACCTGGGTGTTGACCGGATTGCCGCCCCAGATGACGATCAGGTCGGACTTCTGCATCTCGCGCGGATCGACACCGGAAATGGCGCCGGTGCCTGCCATATAGCCGGTCCACGACAGGGCGACGCAGAAAGTGTCGTACATGCCGGAATAGCGCTTGGCATGGCGGAGCCGGTTGATCCCGTCGCGCATGACGAGGCCCATGGTGCCGGCATAGAAATAGGGCCACACCGCTTCCGAACCGTACTCGCGTTCGGCCGCCAGAAAGGCTTCCGCCGTCTCGGCCATGGCATCGTCCCAGGAGATCGGCTGGAATAGCCCATCGCCCTTTGGCCCCTTGCGCTTCAACGGCGTGAGCACGCGTCCCGGATGGTGAATGCGCTCGGCGTAACGCGCCACCTTCTCGCAGATCACCCCCAGCGTGTAGGAATTGTCGCGGGCGCCGCGCACCCGCCCGATGGTGTGGGCATCGAGCAACTCGACTTCAAGCGCGCAGGTCGAGGGACAGTCATGTGGGCAGACCGAAATGCCGGTCTTGAGGTTGGGCAGGATGTTCATGGACGCTCTCTATAGCCGAACCTATAGTCGCCGTCATGCCGCCGATTTCCTCCCTGCACAATCCAACGATCAAGCGCATCCGCTCGCTGGCCGAGAAGAAACATCGCCAGGAACAAGGACTGTTCGTGGCCGAGGGCGCCAAGGTGCTGGCCCGGGCTCAGAGCCTCGGCTGGGAACCGGAAATCGTGGTCTCGACCGGCCGTGCCGAGCCCTGGGGCGGCGCCACGATGATCGAGGTGACGGAACCCGTGATGGTCTCGCTCAGCGCCCAGAACAATCCGCCGCCCGTCGTCGCGGTCTTCCACCAGCGCTTTGCCCGGCAAGTCTCGCTGGATGGACTGTGGCTGGCGCTGGAGGGCTTACGCGACCCCGGCAATCTTGGCAGCATCATCCGCACCGCCGATGCCGCCGGTGCCATGGGTATCGTGCTCGCCGGCCCAACTTGCGATCCCTGGGGAAGAGACTGCGTGCGGGCTACCATGGGCTCGATCTTCGCCGTTCCCCTCATCCGCCTGTCGACGGTGAAGCTCATCGATCTGTGCCATGCCTGGCCGGGCGACGTCGCCGGCAGCCATCTACAGGGTACGGAGGATTTTCGCCGCAGTTACCGGGAACCCACGCTCCTGGTCGTGGGCAGCGAGGGCGAAGGACTATCACCGCAACTCGCCGCCGCCTGTTCGGTCCTGGTCCGCATTCCGATGCGCGCGGGTCCAGATTCGCTCAATGTCGCCGCCGCGACCGCCCTCATGCTTTACGAAGTGCGCCGAACTGCGCTTTGACGGCGATGCCGGTCAGACTGCCTCTTGCTCGCGCCTTCGAGGGCCGGGCTGGCAACCTTTGCCTCGGCGCCTGATACCGCCTAAACTTGCCGGCAAAAGGGGATCTTATGAAAAAGGCCAATTCGCTGGACTGGCTGAAAGGCCAGACCGACATTCGCAGCCTGCGGGCCGCCGTCTGCGATCTCAACGGCGTCATGCGGGGAAAGCGCATTCCCGTCGAGCAGGTGGAGAAGGTGCTGGCCGGCGGCCTGCGCATGCCGCTATCGGTGGTGGGCGTCGATATCTGGGGCGAGGACATCGTCAATTCGCCGCTGGTCTTTGCTACCGGCGATGCCGACGGGCTGTGCGAACCGATCGGCCGCGGCATTCTGCCGATGGACTGGACCGCCGAGCCCACCGCCCTCATTCCATTGTGGCTGCGCGAGGAAAACGGCAGCCCATTCGGCGGCGATCCACGCCAGGCGCTGGCCGGCGTCGCAAACCGTTTCCGCGACCTCGGTCTCAGGCCGGTCGTGGCCATGGAACTCGAATTCTATCTCTACGACCCAACCGAGCGGCGCCCGGTGGCGCCGGTGTCGCCGGTCACCGGCAAGCGGCTCGACGCCGATGCGGTCCTGTCAATCGACGAACTCGACGATTTCGGCGCCTTCTTCGGCGATGTCTATGCGGCCTGCGCCCTGCAAGGGGTTCCCGCCGACTCGGCCATCGCGGAAAATGGCATCGGGCAGTTCGAGATCAACCTCATGCACGTCAACGATCCGCTGCGCGCGGCCGACGATGCCGTGCTGTTCAAGCGCATCGTCAAGGGCGTGGCGAGGAAGCATGGCTTTGCCGCCTCGTTCATGGCCAAGCCCTATGGCGGGCGATCGGGCAGCGGCCTCCATGTCCACTTCAGTCTCCTCGACCGCAAGGGCAAAAACGTCTTCGATAACGGCGGGCCTGAGGGAAGCGATACGCTGCGCCATGCCGTGGCCGGTCTCATGGAGGCAATGGCCGAAACGACGTTGCTGTTCGCTCCCCATTTCAATTCTTATCGGCGGCTGCGGCCGGGCACGCACGCGCCTTCGGCCGCCGCCTGGGGCTACGAGAACCGCACCGTCGCGATGCGCATTCCCGGCGGCCCGCCTAAGGCGCGGCGCATCGAGCACCGCGTGGCGGGGGCCGATGCCAATCCCTATCTGGTGCTTGCCGGCATACTGGCAGGCGCTCTGGTCGGCATCGAACGCCGGATGACACCGCCCGATCCGGTTACCGGTGACGCCTATGCGCTGAAGCTCAAGGGCCTGCCGCCCGACTGGGCTTCGGCGATCAACGCCTTCGCCGCTGGCGCGATCGTCGAGGCAACCCTTCCCCTGATGCTGCGCGACATGCTGGTCGCCTGCAAGCGCCAGGAAATGGCGACCTTCGCCGGCCAGGTCACCGACTTCGAGTATGAAACCTATCTCGACATGGTATAGGGGCCCGTGCTGGAAATTTCGCCCATGTCGCCGCACCAGCTGAGCAAGGCGATCATCGCCGCGGCCTTTCCCCAACTGCCACCCGACGATCGCACTGCCATGCCGTTGATGCCGGAGGAGGAGATTGCGGCTTCGCGCGCTGGCACTCTGGCAAGGGTCTCGCCCCATGCAGATACCTGGCTGTTCGGCTACGGTTCCCTCATGTGGAGGCCGGAAATGGAATTCGCCGAGCAGAGGATCGCTCACCTCAAGGCCTGGCACCGCCGTTTCTGCCTGTGGCAGTGGCGTTACCGGGGCAGCCGCGAGCGCCCCGGCCTGATGATGGCGCTGGACCGGGGCGGCTCCTGCTCCGGTGTAGCCTTTCGCATCGCCGCGCCCAATGTTTCGGAGAAACTCGCGAAAGTATGGACGCGCGAAATGATCGGCAGGGCCTACCGTCCTCGATGGATCAGGCTGGCGACCGAACAGGGCCCGCTTGATGCGATCACCTTCGTTGCCGACCGCACCAGCCATCGCTATGCTGGGCGCCTCGATGACGACCTGATCGCCGGCCAAATCGCGACGGCGTGCGGTCATATCGGGCCCAATGAGGAATATCTGCTGGAGACTTTCGAGCGCTGCCGCGCCATCGGCATCAACGACCGTATGCTGGCGCGGCTGCAGTCTCGCGTTGCCGAAAAGATGCTGGCCGGATTGGCGGCAAAGTAATTTTGAAGGTTAGTACATGACCAGGAAAAAGCCCGATCTGAAATCTCTGGCGCCCGAAACCCGCCTGGTGGCGGCGGGCCGCGAATACAGCGAGCATGGCTTCGTCAACCCCGCCGTCTATCATGCCTCGACCGTGCTGTTCGACACCATGGAGGAACTGCTCGCCTACAAGAAGCCCTTTGTCTACGGCCGGCGCGGTACGCCCACTTCGCGGGCCGTCGAAACGGCGGTGGCGGCGCTGGAAGGGGGCTTTGCCACCAAGGTCGCACCCTCGGGAATGGCGGCGATCTCAACCATGCTGTTCTCTTTCCTCAAGTCCGGCGAGCATCTGCTGATGACCGACACGGTCTACGATCCGGTCCGCAATCTATGCGACACGGTGCTGAAAGGCCTCGGCATCGAGACGACCTATTACGATCCGCTGCTGGGCGGCGCCATCGCCACCCTCATCCGTCCCAATACGCGCATGGTCTATTGCGAGAGCCCGGGCTCGCTCACCATGGAAGTCCAGGACGTGCCGGCGATCGCCGCTGTTGCCCACGCCCACGGCTGCCTGGTGGCCCTCGACAATACCTGGAGTGCCGGACACTTTTTCAAGGCCTTCGAACACGGCTGCGATATCTCGGTGCAGGCCGGCACCAAGTATCTCGGCGGCCATTCCGATGCGATGATGGGAACCATTACCTGCAGCGAGGCGACCTGGCCCGGTTTCCGCAAGGCCTATGAGACGCTGGGCCAGTTCGCCGGGCCCGACGACATGAACCTGATGCTGCGCGGCATTCGCACCCTCGATGTGCGCCTTGAACGCCACATGAAGAATGCCGTGATCGTGGCCGACTGGCTGCGAACCAGACCGGAGGTCGACAGCGTTCTCTATCCCGCCCTGCCGAATTCTCCCGGCCACAGTTTGTGGAAACGCGACTACCGTGGCGCGTCCGGCCTCTTCTCGGTGGTGCTCAGGCCTGCTTCGAAGGGCGCCGTCGCCGCCATGCTCGATGACCTCGCCCTGTTCGGCATGGGCTACAGCTGGGGCGGCTATGAGAGCCTGTGCGTGCCTTTCAAGGCGAATCGCACGGCAACCCGCTGGCCCGATACCGGCCCGGCGCTCCGTCTCCACATCGGCCTCGAAAACCCGGCCGACCTGATCTCCGACCTGGAGGCTGGATTGCAGCGGCTGTCGCGCCACGCTTGATTTGGCGGTGTGGCTTCCCATGTTTCCGGCAACTGGAGGATCACCATGGCAGGATTGAAACGCCTTGCGACCGCCGCCGCGCTCGCTCTCGTTGCGGCAGCGCCGGCTCTTGCCCAGGACGATGGTCCCGAACTCATCTTCAAGAAGACCACGGTGTGGCGCATGCTGTCGCCCAATGCCAAGCTGGCGACCTACGGCATCGACGATCCCGGCGTCGATGGCATTGCCTGCCATTTCACCGTGCCCGAAATCGGCGGCTGGGCCGGTTGGGCAGGCTTCGCCGAGGAACGCTCGGAAACCTCGATCGCCTGCCGCCAGATCGGCCCCATCGTGTTCAAGGCCAAGTTCCAGCAGGGCGACGAGATCTATAGGCAGCGCCGGTCGCTGTTCTTCAAGAAGTTCCACATCGTGCGGGGTTGCGACCCCAAGCGCAACGTGTTGGTCTATTTGAGCTACACCGACAAGCTGATCCAGGGCAGCCCACAGAATTCGACCTCGACCGTTCCGCTGATGCCCTGGGGCAACCTGCCGCCACCCAAATGCGCTGATTTTCTGGAGCAGTAGCGGCTTCGCGCGACGCAAGGCGCCGTTGCTTGACCTAACGACAGATGATAACCTACTTTACCGTAGGGGGTCAGTGCGATGGCCATCCGCAAGAAGGTCGCCGAGTTGTGGCAGAAGGTGCGTGGCCACCGCGCAAAGCCCCACTGCGTGGATTTCGGCGAAGTCCTTTGCCAGGAACACGAAGCAATCACCCCCCGGAGAACGAAGCATGGCCGCCCCATTTTGAGGGTGCCGACGGAGCAGCCCGAGCGCGAAAACTACGGCAAGGTCGCGGTCTTCGAGACCGTAGGCATCGCACTCTCAGGCGGCGGCATCCGCTCCGCCGCTTTCTGTCTCGGCGCCCTGCAGGCGCTCGAGCTCTCGAAAATGGTGACCAGGAAAACCGACTATCTCTCGTCGGTCTCCGGCGGCGGTTATACGGCGGCGGCGCTGGCGGTTCAGATGAGCAATGGCGACCGCGCCTTTCCCTTCGCCAGACCCGACCCGGATGACTATCGCGATTCCGAACCGCTCGCCCATATCCGTGACCGGTCGAACTACCTCTTCCCCAAAGGTTGGTCCGACCTCGGTGTCAATCTCGCGATCTGGCTGCGCGGCCTCTTCGCCAACGTGCTGTGGGTTGCACCGGCACTCTTGATTGCAGCGGCGCTGACGGTGTTCCTCATGACCTGGCCCACCCCGGCGCTTTTACCCGATGGGCCGGTGAAGACAGTGATCTCACGCCTGTTGGGATTGCTGCCCAACTCCTATCCCCTGTCATTCGCAATCGCGGCCCTCATGATCCTCGCAATGATCGCATGGGCCATCGTGAGATCGTTCGAACCCGCCAAGAAGGTCGAATCCATATCGACCACGGCTTTGGCCTTCAAGCGGCTACTCTATGTTCTCGTCGTCCTGGTTGCGGCCGAGTCACAGCCCATCATCATTCGCAAGCTGCTGAATGGGCTGGCGCCGGAAATCTCCAGCTTGCTCGACACGACCGTTGTCGTGCTGACCGCCATCTCGGCCGCCGTGGTGGCCGGAGCGCGCTGGATAGCCGACGTTCTCAAGGCAGTAGAAGGGACGCCGGGCGCAATGGCGTTGGTCAAACGGATCAGCGGAACGCTGGCAATCTGGCTTGCCGCCGCCGCGGTGCCCGTTCTTCTCTACATCGCCTATCTGGCGCTCTGCACCTGGAGTCTGGCCAATCCCGGAAAGACTGCCGGGTATTTCGTTGCAAGCTTAGTGATGATCCTACTCGCCTTGCTCTTGTCACCCAACGCTAATTCCTTGCATCGGCTCTACCGGCAACGGCTTGCCGCTGCCTTCCTGTCCTCGGGAAACAATGACCGGCCATCGCAACCGGCCAGGTTGAGCGGCCTCGACATTGCGGCCATCCCCTACCCGCTCATCAATGCCGCCCTGAACGTTCAGGGATCGCAGGAAGTCAACAGACGCGGCCGCAATGCCGACTTCTTCATTTTCAGCCCTCTCTTCAGCGGCAGCGACAGCACCGGTTACGTCCAGACCAGCCGAATGGAAGAACTCGACGGGAACCTCACCATCGCCACGGCAATGGCCATTTCCGGGGCCGCGGTCTCGTCCAACATGGGATCGCAGTCGATTCGTCCTCTAGCTCCGACACTCACGTTGCTCAACATTCGCCTGGGCTATTGGCTGCGAAATCCGAGGGTCCGTCGCGGCCTTTCTCCCGAGCAAATCTACGTTCTGGCCGAAATGTTCAGCAAGCTGGACGAGAAGCACCAGCTCGTCTACCTCACCGACGGCGGCCACATCGAAAACCTCGGGGTCTACGAGCTGCTGCGGCGGCGTTGCAAGTTCATCATTGCGGTCGATGCCGAGGCCGACCCGGAAATCGCTTGCCCCTCCCTCGTCAAGGTGCAGCGCTACGCCCGCATCGATCTCGGCGTTAGGATCGACATCCCCTGGCAGGAGCTTCGCCGCACGGCCAGGGAAGCCCGCCAGGACCCCTTGGCGCGGGCCGAGGGCATGCACTGCGCCATCGGCACCATCGACTATGCGAACCGCGGCCGCGGCCTGCTGCTCTACGTGAAATCCAGCCTGTCCGGCGACGAGAACGACTACACTCGCAATTACGCCGTACGCAGCCCCTCCTTTCCGCACGAGACGACGGCCGACCAGTTGTTCAGCGAGGAGCAGTTCGAGGTCTACCGCGCCCTCGGCTTCCATGCGGTCCACAGCCTCGCCACGTCGAGAGAGAAGGTGCAGGCGCCGGGTACCATCGACACGCTCGACCAGCTCGCGTCCGGCAAGCCCGACGTGCAGGCGCTGTTCGACGGTCTGCGTGGCCTGTTCGACAGCAAGCCGGCGCCCCCCGGCGCATTACCGGTTGGCGTTCGGCCGCCGCGCCATTAGACTGCCGCGAAGACAGTGTCGGGGACGGCGATGAACGATCCTTCCAAACCAGCCACGGCCGAATACAAGCTCGCCGATCCGGTCGAGTTCGCCCGCAATATGGCCAAGGTGTTCGAGCAAGCGGCCGCCATCGCCCGGCTGGTGGCCGAGCGTCCGGACTTCGCCAAGCGGGAGACCGAGAGCCAGCTCACCCCCATCGAGCAGGTCACCAGGACGTTGGCCGCCGTGGCCCAATCCTACATGGCCGAGCCGGAGAAGCTGATGGACGCCCAGATGCAGCTGTGGAACGCCTATGGCCAGATCTGGCAGAACGCCTGGCTCCGCCTCCTCGGCGAGTCCAAGACCCCGGTGGCCGAACCTGCCCGCTCCGACAAGCGCTTCAAGGACAAGGACTGGCAGGAACACGCGGTCTTCGACTTCCTCAAGCAGCTCTACCTCGTTTCGGCCAACTGGGCCCAGGACATGGTGAAGAACGCCGAAGGCATCGACGATCACACCCGCCTCAAGGCGCGCTTCTACGTCGAGCAGATCGCCAACGCCCTGTCGCCGTCGAATTTCGCCCTCACCAATCCGGAAGTCTTACGCACCACGCTGGCCAGCAGTGGTGCCAATCTGGTCGAGGGGCTGAAGCACCTGGAAGAGGACATGCGGTCGGGCGACGGAAGGCTGCGTATCAAACAGTCCGATACCGAGGCCTTCGAGATCGGCCGCAACATCGCCACCACCCCCGGCAAGGTCATCTTCCGCAACGAAACCTTCGAGCTGATTCAGTACAGCCCGACAACGCCCGAGACCCGCGCCATCCCACTGCTTATCTTCCCGCCGTGGATCAACAAGTTTTACATCCTCGACCTCAACCCGAAGAAATCCTTCGTCAAATGGGCCGTCGACCACGGGCTCTCGGTGTTCGTAGTGTCGTGGGTCAATGCCGACGAAACTCGGGGCCGCAAGAGCTTTTCCGATTACATGCGGGAGGGGTTTCTCGCGGCGATCGGAGCGGTCCAGGAGGCCACCGGCGCGGCGAAGGTCAACATCATCGGCTATTGCATCGGCGGCACGCTGACAGCCGCTTCGCTCGGCTACATGGCCGCGCAGAACGACAATCGCGTCAATGCCGTGACCTTCTTCACCACCCAGGTCGATTTCGAGAAGGCCGGCGATCTCCTGGTCTATGTCGACGAAGAACAGGTCAAATGGATCGAAGGCCGCATGGCCGACAAGGGCTATCTGCCGGGCAACCGCATGGCCGATGCCTTCAACCTGTTGCGCTCCAACGATCTGATCTGGTCCTATGTCGTCAACAATTACATGCTGGGCAAGGAACCCCTGCCCTTCGACCTCCTGTACTGGAATGCCGATTCGACCCGCATGCCGGCAGGGGTGCACTCCTTTTATCTGCGCGAATGCTATATGGCGAACAAGCTCTCCCAGGGACGCATGGTCTTGGACAATGTGCGGATCGACCTGAAGAAGGTGACGATCCCCGTCTACAATCTCGCCGCCCGCGACGATCATATCGCGCCGCTGGCCTCGGTGTTCCGGGTCGGGCGCTTCATGGGCGGCGAGACCCGGCTGGTGGTCTCGGGCTCCGGCCACATCGCCGGAGTGGTCAATCCGCCCGATGCCCACAAGTACCAGTACTGGACCAATGACCAGCCGGCCGGAACACTGGAGGACTGGCTTGCCGGTGCCACCGAACATGCCGGCTCCTGGTGGCCCGACTGGTTCGCCTGGATCTCCCAGCGCTCGGGCGGCATGGTGCCGGCCCCCATCCCCGGCGGCGGCAAGCTTGCGGTTATCGAGGATGCGCCTGGCAGTTACGTTCGGGTGCGGGCCGATTGACCAACTAGCCGGCTTTAAATCCCGGACTGAGCTTGGCAATCACGATTTCGCGACTGGATTTGATGGACTCCCGCGAAATCGCTGCAACTTGCTGTTCTGCATACCGGAATCGCTCAAGCAAGCGTGCCGCGATGTGACTCGCAATTGGCGGCGCGTGGCTTATCTTAGTTAGCAAGTTAGACGGCTGAGTCACACTGCGATGCTCAAATCCTTTGCCATTCCGGCCCTCGTGCTGGCCTTTCTCGCCAGCGGTTACGCCAAGGCGCCGACTGGTGGTGGGCACTTGGGTCATCGGCAAGTGGTCGAGTTCGGCAAGGGCGATCTTCAGGTCCCGTCGAATAGCTGAGTCTGCCTTCCCCCCTCCCCTGCCCCCGCAGACCAGCCGAAGGCCCGGGCTACCCCTCCCGGGCCTTCTCTTTTTTCGCATCCACAGAGCGCCCGCCCCTCAGAAATCCTGCACGTCGACGACGCCGACGATCGCCTTGATGGCGCCCTTGATCTGCGGTGTCACGGTGAACTTGTTGCCGAGCGCCAGTTCGATCTCGCGGCCCTTGTCCATGAGGAAGACCAGCCTGACCGGCGAGCGGCCGCCGTTGACCAGGCGCTGGGCGATCGACTCGATGGGCTTGGCGTCGCGCACGAAGATGGTGAGGCCGGCGATCATGGCGGCAGCCGCCTTGTCGAGGATCTCGACGCCTTGGAGCCGCAGCTTCACTTCCTCGCTTTCGACATCGGCTTCAACCCGGGCGATGACCGCCTTGCCGGGTTCCAGCAGGTCACGCGCCACGGCAAGCGTGTCGGAGAAGCAGATCGCCTCGAACTGGCCGGTCGGGTCGGAGAAACCGACGAAGGCGAACTTGTTGCCGGATTTGGACCGCCGCTCCTGCCGGTGGGTGACGGTGCCGGCAAGCTTGGCGGCAGTTGCTCCCTTGGTCAGCGCCTTGTCGTGGAATGACGCCCAGGTCTCGACCCCGAGCTTGGCCAGGGGCTTCACATAGTCGTCGAGGGGATGGCCCGACAGATAAAAGCCCACCGCCTCGAATTCCTCGGCCAGCCTTTCCATCGGCAGCCAGGCATCGCGGCGCGGCAATACCAGCTCGTCGCTGGAACTCTGCGTCCCGCCGAACAGATCGTTCTGGCCTGCGGCGGCTTCGCTGGTGGTGCGATTGGCGACTGATATAATCAACTCGACCGCGTCGAGTACCTGGGCCCGGTTGGGATTGAGGCCATCGAAGGCGCCGGCCTTGGCCAGGCTTTCCAGGGCCCGCTTGTTGAGGCTCTTGGGATCGAGGCGGCGGGCGAAATTGCCGAGGGAGGTGAAGGGACCGGCCTCTTCGCGGGCCGCCACCAGGGCCTGCATGGCGCCAGCCCCCACGTTCCTGAGGGCGGCGAGGGCATAGACGACCGCGCCGTCCTTCACCGCGAAGTCGACGGCGCTGGCATTGACCGAAGGCGGCACGATCTTGACACCCAGCCTTTGGGCCTCCTGGCGGAAGGCCATGAGCTTGTCGGTGTTGCCGAGATCGAGCGACATCGAAGCCGCCAGAAATTCGACCGGGTGATTGGCCTTCAAGTAGGCCGTCTGGTAGGCGACTACGGCGTAGGCCGCGGCGTGTGACTTGTTGAAGCCGTAGCCGGCGAACTTAGCGACAAGCTCGAAGATGAAATCGGCCCGGCGCGCCGCGATTCCCTTCTCGACCGCGCCCTTGACGAAGCGTTCCTTCTGGGCGTCCATCTCGGATTTGATCTTCTTGCCCATGGCGCGGCGCAAGAGATCGGCTTCGCCCAGTGAATAGCCCGACAGGACCTGGGCGATCTGCATCACCTGCTCCTGATAGACCATGATGCCGTAGGTCTCTTTGAGGATCGGCTCGAGCAGCGGATGAAGATAATCCGGGTGCTCCTCGCCCTTCTTGCAGGCAATGAAGCGCGGGATGTTGTCCATCGGCCCCGGGCGATAGAGCGCCACGATGGCGATGATGTCTTCGATACAGTCGGCGCGCATCTTCTTCAGGACATCGCGCATGCCGGAACTTTCCAGCTGGAATACTCCCACCGTGTCGCCGTGGCCGAGCATCTCGTAGGTCTTGGAATCGTCGTAAGGAATTCGGTCGATGTCGAAGGCGGGCTCGCGCAAGCGGATCAGCTTTTGCGCCTTGTCGATCACCGTCAGGGTCTTGAGGCCGAGGAAGTCGAACTTCACCAGCCCCGCCTTCTCGACATATTTCATGTTGTACTGGGTGGCGGGAAGGGCCGAGCGCGGATCGCGGTAGAGCGGCACCAGCTGTTCCAGGGGCCGGTCACCGATGACGATGCCGGCGGCATGGGTCGAGGCGTTGCGATTGAGACCTTCGAGCTTGAGGGCGATATCGAACAGGGTCTTGACCAGCGGATCGCGATCGCGTTCTTCGCGCAAGCGCGGCTCGGCCTCGATGGCGTCCTTGAGCGGAATATAGTTGGCCGGATTGTTGGGAATGAGCTTGGACAGGCGGTCGACCTGGCCATAGGGCATCTGCAGCACGCGGCCGACGTCGCGCGTCACCATGCGCGCCTGCAATTTGCCGAAGGTGATGATCTGCGCTACCCGATCCGCCCCGTGGCGTTTCTGCACATAGGCGATCACTTCGTCGCGCCGGTCCTGGCAGAAGTCGATGTCGAAGTCGGGCATCGACACGCGCTCGGGGTTGAGGAAGCGCTCGAACAGCAGGTTGAAGCGGAAGGGATCGAGATCGGTGATGGTGAGGGCATAGGCGACCATCGAGCCGGCGCCTGAGCCTCTGCCCGGCCCCACCGGAATGCCTTGGCCTTTGGCATATTTGATGAAGTCCGAGACGATCAGGAAATAGCCGGGGAACTGCATCTTGACGATGATGTCGAGTTCGAAGTCGAGGCGCTTCAGATAATCCTCAGGCGTGCGGCCGGCGACCGCGCCGCGCGTTGCCAGACGGGCCGCGAGCCCCTCATGGGCCTGGCGGCGAAGTTCTTCGCCTTCATCGCTCTGCGAAAAGCGCGGTAGGATGGGAGTGCGCGACTTGACCCGGAAGGCGCAGCGCCGGGCGATCTCCACCGTATTCTCCACCGCCTCGGGAAGATCGGCGAAGAGTGCCGCCATGGCGGCCTGGGGTTTGAAATAATGTTCCGGCGTCAGCCGCCGCCGGTCCTCGGTCGCCAGCACCTCGCCTTCGGCAATGCAGATCAGCGCGTCGTGGGCAACAAAATCGTCAGGGCTTGGAAAATAGGCCTCGTTGCTGGCAACCAGGGGAATATCGAGCGCGTAGGCTAGATCGACAAGGCCAGGCTCGGCATTGCGCTCGGCTTCGAGCCCATGCCGTTGCAGTTCGACATAAAGCCGGTTGCCGAAAATGCGCGAAAGAGTTTCGAGATGGGCGCGGGCTAGCCCCGTCTGGCCCTGCACCAGGGCCTCGTTGACAGGGCCCGCAGGCCCGCCGGTCAGACAGATGAGGCCCTGGTGATGGGCCTCCAGAAGGGCGAGCGGCACATGAGGCTCGGCTGTGTCGGGTGAGTCGAGATAGGCCCGGCTCGACAGGGCCATGAGGTTAAGATAGCCCGCCTCATCCTTGGCCAGGAGAGCAAGCGACGGCAGGCGCCGCAGCCCGTGCTGGGGAGAACGCAGTGCGTCCGGCGCCTGGGGCGGCGCCAGATCGACCTTCAAGGTGCACCCGACGATCGGCTGAATGCCCTTTTCCGCCATGGCCTCGGAAAATTCCAGGGCGCCGAAGAGATTGCCGGTGTCGGTGATGGCAAGCGCCGGCATTTTGGCGTCCTTGGCAAGCATCGCCATCTGCTTGATAGGTAGCGCCCCCTCGGATAGCGAATAGGCCGAATGGATGCGCAGATGGATGAAGGTGGGGCCGGTTGAATCGCTTGCCATGGCGCAATTCTAGCGGTTCGCTCAGGCCTTTGCAGCCTCTTCCGGATCGTTGCTCACAGGTGGCTCGTGGGCCCCTTCGAAGGCGGTGAGGAACATGCCGAGATTATCGGCCAGATGTTCGGTCAGATAACCGCCCTCCTGGACGATGACCGTCGGAATATAGAGCCCGGCGATCTCCATGGCGAGCCGGGCAAAGCCTGCCTGGGTGACCTTGCCGCCCTGCAACGGATCGGCCTCATGGGCATCGAGACCGAGGGCTATGACAAGAGCTCCCGGATCGAAGTCGTCGATGCGTTCAAGTGCCGTGGCAAGCGCCTCGAGCCAAGTCTCGTCGCCCGAGCCCACGGGCAGCGGCAGATTGAGGTTCATGCCATGGCCAGCAGCCTCGCCCATTTCTGCCTCCAAGCCCCAGTAGAAGGGATAGTAGTCGCGGGGGTCGGCGTGGATCGACACGGTCAGGACATCGGCCCGGCGGTAGAAGATCGACTGGGTGCCGTTGCCGTGGTGCACGTCGATATCGAGTATCGCCACCCGTTCGTTGGCCGACAGCAGGCGCTGGGCGGCAAGCGCCGAATTATTGAGATAGCAGAAGCCGCCGGCTCGGTTGTTGTAGGCGTGGTGACCGGGCGGGCGGCACAGGGCATAGGCAACCGCGTCGCCCTTGGCAACGAGGTCGGCCGCCGTCACCGCGGTCATCGCCGAAGCCTCCGCCGCCTTCCAGGTGTGGGCGGTGATGGCGCAGGAGAAATCCATCAGGTGACGGCCGGCGGCGGCGAAGATGTTGTTGCTGCGAAATTCCGGCGGCACCACGGGCCTGAGGCTCGGCAACAGCTCCGGGCCCGCGCCATCGACCTCTTGCCAGCGCTCGAAGGCGTTGCGCAGGAACTCGATGTAATTGAGATTGTGGACGCCGTCGTAGATCGTGTCGTCGAAGCGGCGCGAGGCACAAATGCTGGCGCCGGCCTGGCGGGCCCCTTCGAGAAGGGCGCGGGCCCGCTCCGGCGTGTCGGGATAGGCAACGATGTTGCCCTTGCTGAGGAACCGGGTCGGCGCGTGAGCGAGCTGAGCTGCCGAAAAGACCGCCTTCATGTTTAACCCCTAGCTTTCGACGATCCGCCCCTGCTCGAGCCTGGCAAGCCGCGTCATGCTGGCCGCCAGTTCGAGGTTGTGGGTGGCAACGAGGGCAGCGACACCTTCTTCGCGGATGAGCCGCATCAGTTCGTCATGGACATGGGCGGCGGTTGCCGGATCGAGATTGCCGGTGGGCTCGTCGGCAAGCAAGAGCAGCGGCTTGTTGGCAATGGCACGGGCAATCGCCACACGCTGCTGCTCACCGCCCGACAATTCGGCCGGGCGATGGGAAAGACGAAGCGCCAGCCCCAGGCGCTCGAGCAATTCGCCGGCCCTCCGTCTCGCCACCTGGCGCTCCTCGCCGGCGATGAGCTGCGGCATCATCACGTTCTCGAGGGCCGAGAACTCCGGCAGCAGGTGGTGGAACTGGTAGACGAAGCCGATGCCGATGCGGCGGATGCGGGTGCGCGCTTGATCGTCAAGTGCCGTGCAGTTCTGTCCCGCCACATAGACCTCGCCCGCCGTCGGCGTTTCGAGCAGGCCGGCGATGTGGAGGAGCGATGACTTGCCCGAGCCCGACGGACCGACCAGTGCCACGATCTCGCCGGCATAGACGTCGAGATCGAGGTCGTGGAAAACCTCGAGCCTGCCCCGGCCCTCGGCATAGCTGCGGGCAATGCGGCGGAGCGCCAGGGCCGCCTTCAACCCCATCACTCGTACCTCAAGGCTTCGACCGGATCGAGTCTGGCCGCCCGCCAGGAGGGATAGAGCGTGGCAAGGAAGGAGAGCGCCAGCGACATGAGAACGATCAGGAAAGTCTGCCAGCTATCCAGGCGGGCCGGAAGCTGGGCCAGATAGTAGAGCTCCGGATTGAACGGATCGACCCCCGACAGATATTGAACGAACTGGCGGATGCGTTCGACATTGAGACATATGAGAAGTCCGACGACCAAGCCGCCGAGGGTTCCGGCCACACCGATCACAGCACCGGTCAGGAAGAACACGCGCTGAACCGCCCCCCGCGTTGCGCCCATGGTGCGCAGGATGGCGATGTCGTGGCCCTTGTCCTTGACCAGCATGATGAGGCCGGAAATGATATTGAGGGCGGCAACCAGGATGATCATGGTCAAGACCAGGAACATCACGTTGCGCTCGACCGCCAGGGCAGTAAAGAAGGCAAGATTGCGGGCCTTCCAGGTTTGCACCTGCATGTCGGGACCGGCCGCTTCCTGGACCGGCGCGACGTAAGCGTCGACGTCGTCGGGATTGTCGACGAAGAGCTCGATCTGGCTGGCACCGTCCCCGACCGAGAACAGGTCTTGAGCTTCGGCCATCGGCATGTAGACCACACCGCTGTCATAGTCCGACATGCCGACCTTAAAGATCGCCACCACCTTGTAGGTCTTGGATTGCGGCACGGTACCGACCACCGTGTCGGGCCCGTCCGGCGACAGGATGGTGATCGAGCTGCCGAGCCCCAAGAGATGACGATCCGCCAGCCCCTGGCCGATCGCCACGCCACCCGCCTTGTCGAATCCGTCGAGCGAAGGCACTGCATCGGGCACGCCGGGATCGACCAGTGCGGTCGTCAGGTCCTTGTTGGTGATGCTCGGCAAGCGTTTGAAATCGGCTTCGGAAATGCCACGTACCAGGGCGCCGGTGCCGTTCCGCGACGAGGTCACGAAGGCCTGGCCCTCGACCAGGGCGGTCACTCGGGTGACACCCGGCACCTTCGCCAGACGCACTTCGATGTCGCGATAGTTGGAGATCGGGGTTAGCCCTGAGCTGTAGACGCTGATATGGCCGTTGAAGCCCAGGACCTTGTCGAGAAGTTCGGCGCGGAAGCCGTTCAACACCGCCATCACCACGATCAATGTCGCAACCCCCAGCAGGATGCCGAGGAAGGAGAAGAGCGAGATGACCGAGATGAAGCCTTCCTTACGCCGGGCCCGCAAGTAACGGGCCGCCAGCATCCACTCGAAGGAGGCAAAGGGTTTGGTATCGGGAAGGGCCCTGTCCATCAGTATTCGATGAAATCCGATATGTTCCGGTAGTCCCCGGCTTCCTGCACGGTGATGGTCTTGCGCGCGCCAGTCTTCCGATTCTTGATCTCGATCTTATCTTCCTTGAGCCCACGTGGACCCACGATTACCTGATAAGGCAGGCCGATCAGGTCCATCACCGCGAACTTGGCGCCGGGGCGGTCGTCGCGATCATCGTAGAGCACCTCGACGCCCTTGCCTTCCAGCGCCTTGTAGATGTTCAGGCAGGCCGCATCGGTGTCGGCGTCGCCCACCTTGAGGTTGATCAGTCCCACCTTGAAGGGTGCAACCGGCTCCGGCCAGATGATCCCGGCGGCGTCGTGGCTCGCCTCGATGATGCCGCCGACCAGCCGCGACACGCCGATGCCGTAGGAGCCCGAATGTACCGGCACCTTCTTGCCGTCGGGGCCCTGCACCTCGCAGCCGAGGGGTTCCGAATATTTGGTGCCGAAGAAGAAGATGTGGCCGACTTCGATGCCGCGCCCGGCGAGGCGATGCGATTCCGACACCCGCTTCTCGAACTCGGCCGGGTCGTGCTTTTCGTCGGTTGCGGCGTATTTGGAGGTGAAGTCGTCGACGACTTTCACCACCGCCGCCACATCGTCATAGTCGATGTCGAAGGCCGACCAGTCCATGTCGAAGAAGTCGCGGTCGAAGTAGACGCCACTCTCGCCGGTCTCGGCGAGGATCAGAAACTCGTGGCTGTCCTCGCCGCCGATGGGGCCGGTCTCGGCCCGCATCGGTACGGCCTTCAGTCCCATGCGGGCAAAGGTACGCAGGTAACTCACGAACATCTTGTTGTAGGAGTGCTGGCCGGCCTCGCGGCTCACATCGAAGCTATAGGCATCCTTCATCAGAAACTCGCGGCCGCGCATGACGCCGAAGCGCGGGCGCACCTCGTCGCGGAACTTCCACTGGATGTGATAGAGATTGCGCGGCAGGTCCTTGTAGCTCTGCACCCCCTGGCGGAAGATGTCGGTGATCATTTCCTCGTTGGTCGGGCCATAGAGCATGTCGCGGTCATGGCGGTCCTTGATGCGCAGCATCTCCTTGCCGTAGGCGTCGTAGCGCCCCGACTTGCGCCACAGGTCGGCCGGCTGGATGGTCGGCATCAGCACCTCGATGGCGCCGGCCCGGTCCTGTTCCTCGCGCACGATCTGCTCGATCTTCTTCAAAACCCGAAACCCCATGGGCAACCAGGAATAGCTGCCGGCCGCCTCCTGGCGTATCATGCCGCAGCGTAACATGAGCTTGTGCGAAACGATCTCCGCCTCCTTCGGATCGTCGCGCAGGATCGGCATGAAATAGTGGGAAAGGCGCATGGGAATCCCCGGAATTTCGGCTTGCGCCCTTTTACGGGAAACCGGCCGGAACACAAGATCGGCGGGGGTTGGCGGCGCCCCGCAAGAATGCGTTAGACCGATCGCGATTATGTTACGATCCTGTCATTTTTCACGTGACACGGCGACACACTATGCTAGCTTCGCCCGCCATAAGAACAAGACCACGGCGTCACACTCAAGGTGGCCCCAGGTCTGGGGAGGAGTTTCCGGGCGCGCCCATTGGCAGCTGCCCCGCCGGTTCTCGGAAGGATCGGCAGAGCAGGAAACAGGTCGAAGCGGAAGGAGCGAGGCGGAAGCCTTGCTCTTTTCGTTTCAGGGCTTGGCCGATCCGAGCAAAGGTATGTCCTCGAAGCCGATCCAGCCGCGGGCGACGATGCCGTAGACCATGACGAAGACCACAACCGACAGAACGGTGGTGATCGCCGCCTTGCGCCACAGCATGGTCCTGACGGGGGCGCCGGCCTCGTGGCCCTCGCCCACCGTCTCACCCGCCTCATGGGCATTCCTCACCCCGAAGGGCAGCACCACGAACAGGCACAACCACCAGATAATGAAGAAGATGGCGATGGAACTTAACGTGCTCATGCCTGTTCGAGCTCCACTAGGGTGCCGCAGAAGTCCTTGGGGTGCAAGAACAGCACCGGCTTGCCATGGGCGCCAATCTTCGGCGAGCCGTCACCCAGCACCCGGGCGCCGGCCCTGGTCAAGCGGTCGCGGGCGGCAAGGATATCGGCCACCTCATAACAGACATGATGGATGCCGCCCGCCGGGTTCTTTTCCAGAAAGGACTTGATGGGCGAGGCCTCGCCGAGGGGCTCGAGCAGCTCGATCTTGGTGTTGGGCAGCTCGACGAAGACCACGGTCACGCCATGCTCCGGCTCGGCCTGGGGCGCTGACACGGTGGCACCCAGCGTCGAACGATAGACCTCGGCCCCCTTGGCGAGATCAGGCACGGCGATCGCCACGTGATTCAATCGTCCAAGCATTGCGATACTCCTCTGAGCCGCGCCTTGTAAGACTTGCGGCCGGCGATCTCAATGGGGCCTTTCGGCCAGAGTGCGGATCATGCGGTCGCGCGGCTCGGGACTGGCCAGCCCTCGGGGCTCGAACAGATGTCGGCCGAGGAAATGGCCGGTGAGGCGGAAGCCGGCGATGATGTCGGCATCGGTCGGCGCTGGCCCGCCGATGAGGAAGGCCGGCAATGGCAGGAGCTGGTCGCGGTAGGGCTCTCCCGCCGCGGAACTCACCGCCCGGCCACTGCGCGGCGAGACAAAGACGAGATCGTCGCGGGCGCCGGTGGCAACGCAATTGGCAAGATCGAGGCCGAAGCCCAGTTCGTCGAGCAGGCCCATTTCCCAGCGCACCAGGAGCGGTGGCCAGGCCTCCTCCCGGTCAAGGGCCTCGAGTACCACCAGGGCCGCGTCAAAGAGCCGGCGATGGGGCTCGCGCTCGGCCAGGAGCTGGGAAAGCACGGTCAACGTCGAGAGGCCGGCAAGACGGAAAGGGTCTTCCATGATCGGACCGGCCCTGAGCGATGTGGCTTCGATCGCAAAGGTGCCGAGATGCTCCTCGAGTCTCGCCCGCCAGGTCACATCGACCTGATTTCCCGGCTGCAGCACCGGGCGGAGCCGCCGCGACCTGCCGCCGCGCACCAGGCCCAGCGAGCGGCCATGCTCGGCGGTGAGCGCCTCGACGATGGCCGAGGTTTCGCCGTGCCGGCGCACTGCGAGGATCACCGCCTGGTCGCGCCATTCCATCAGCGGTCTCCGCCGCCGAGCCCCATCATGCGAAGCCTTTCGGGGTCCTCGGCCCAGTTGGCGCGCACCTTGACGAACAAGAACAGATGGACGCGGCGCTCGAACTGCTTTTCCATGTCGGCTCTCGCCTTCTGGCCGAGGAGCTTGATGGTGGCGCCGCCTTTGCCGAGCACGATCATCTTCTGACTATCGCGGGCCACATAGATCACCTGATCGATTTTCACCGAGCCGTCCTTCCTCTCCTCCCAGCCCTCGGTTTCGACCGTCGACTCATAGGGGAGTTCGTCATGCAGCCGCTCGTAGAGTTTCTCGCGGGTAATCTCGGCCGCCATGAATCGGAGCTGCACATCAGCCACCTGGTCCTCGGGATAAAGGAACGGGCTCTCGGGCATGGCGGCGGCAAGGAACTTGCGAAGCTCCGCCAGTCCGGAGCCGGTCAGTGCACTCACCATGAAGGTGGCGGTGAAGGCAAAGGCGGCGTTGAACGCGGCGGCGACCTCCAGCAGGTGCTCGCGCTTGATGAGATCGATCTTGTTGATCACCAGAGCGGCCTCGATCTTCTGGCCCTTGAGGCCATCGAGGATGCGGGCCACATCCTCGTTGATGCCGGTCCGGCCGTCGACCAGCACGATCACCGCATCGGCCTCGGCTGCCCCGCCCCAGGCGCTGTCGACCATCGCCCGGTCGAGCTTGCGCTTGGGCACGAAGATGCCGGGCGTATCGACCAGCACAATCTGGGCGCGGCCCTCCATGACGATGGCCCGGAGCCTCGCCCTGGTCGTCTGCACCTTGTGGCTGACGATCGCCACCTTGGTGCCGGCGAGTTGGTTCACCAGTGTCGACTTGCCGGCATTGGGAGCGCCGATGATGGCGCAGAAGCCGCAGCGGGACGGGGCCTCGCTCATGCCCTGATGTTTTCTCGGCGCAAGAACTGGCGGGCGGCTTCCTGCTCGGCGATGCGCTTGTTGGGACCTTCGGCCCGCATTGGATCGTAACTCCCCACCTTTACTTCGACGGAGAAGATCGGCGCGTGTTCCGGTCCCTCGCGGCCGACGACCCCATAGGCCGGTATCGGCAGCGACCGGGCCAGCGCCCATTCCTGCAAGTAGGTCTTGGCGTCCTTCAGGCTGGTGGCCGGCGAGGTGAGGAAAGGCTCCCAGTTGCGCAACACGAAACCGTGCGCCGCATCGATGCCGCCATCGAGATAGATGGCGGCGATCAGCGCCTCCACCACGTCGCCGAGGACCGTGGGATTGAGGTTCAGGCCTTTGCTCATCTCGTTACGGCCCATCACCAGATGATCCTTGAGCGCCAGCGCCTTGCCCACCGCCGCACAAGTCTCTCCCTTGACCAGGATGCTGTGACGGGCCGACATGTGGCCCTCGCGCTGGCCGGGGTTGCGACGGAACAGGTACTCGGCGAGAACCAGGCCCAGCACCCGGTCGCCGAGGAATTCCAGGCGCTCATAGTCGGCCCGCTTGCGCTTACTGCTGGAATGGGTAAGGGCGTTGCGCAGCAGTTCGCGATCCTTGAACCTGTAGCCAAGGATGGTGGCTATTTCGTCGTAGCGGGCGGCGGTGAATCGGACCGGCAAGGGCTTACAGCAAATTGAAGAAGCGACCCCAGCGGATGGCGAAGGGCCAGCGCCAGACCTCCCACCAGGAGGCGTCATGGGAGATCGAGAAGAAGATCACGTCGGCGCGGCCGACGAAATTCTCGATCGGCACGTAGCCCACGTCGGGAAAGCGCGAATCCGCCGAATTGTCGCGGTTGTCGCCCATCATGAAGTAGTGGTCCGGAGGAACCAAGAATTCCTGGGTGTTGTCTTCGGAACTGTTGGCAACGGCGTCGAGCACCCGATATTTCACCCCGTTGGGCAGGGTTTCCACGTA
This sequence comes from Hyphomicrobiales bacterium, assembly GCA_016185245.1. Lineage (GTDB taxonomy): Bacteria > Pseudomonadota > Alphaproteobacteria > Rhizobiales > Aestuariivirgaceae > Aestuariivirga. The sequence goes on from JACPNZ010000041.1 coordinate 215,115, forward strand.
TTGCGGTACAGGCTTGGGCGCTGGATCGAGCGAAACCTCGTCGGTCGCATCAAATCGATAGAGAGTCTGCACCTGGGGGGTCTGCTGGTCGACCATATAGTCACGGTAGGGAGTCTCGATATAGTCTTCGGTTCGCTCCTTCTTCACCGCCTCGCCGTTGATGAACAGCACGCCGTCCTTCATCTGGATACGGTCGCCGGGCAGGCCGATTACCCGCTTGATATAGTCGATATCGGTGTCGGAGGGTTTCTTGAACACGGCGACGTCGCCGCGCTTGGGCGTATCGGCGAACACGACCCGTCCCGGAAAGTCAATCGGGCAGCACCGGAACCAAAAAGCGGTGAAATTGAACGAATACTTCCCATATCCGTAGGAAAGCTTTGAAACGAATATATAATCGCCGACATTCAGAGTCGGGTACATGGACCCGGAGGGAATGTTGAAGGGCTGGTACAGGAAGGTTCGAACAAAGAAGGCTATGAGCAGCGCCTGGATGATGACCTTGACGGTTTCCCACAAGCCTTCATCAGACTTCCTCCGAGAATCCTGGGCTGCCGCCATGGTCTTAACTTTCTTCTTCATCGCGGCCGGAAACCCCGCTTATCGGGCTCTGCCATCCATCGAATTTGCCCTATAGACCCGGCCTCTTTGGGTTGCAACGCAGGTCCTCGCAAGCTTGCCGACTGTTGCAAGAGTATCACACCTCTAAGCCAGCGGCAGAGCCTCGATCATCACAATGGCCTGGGCCCAGGGGTAATCATCGGTGATGGTCAAGTGGATGCGGGCCCGGTGGCCTGGCGGCGTCATGCGGGCCAGCTGGGCGGCCGCTCCTCCGGTCAGCACCATGGTGGGCCGGCCCGAAGGCTCGTTCACCACCCCCATGTCCTTCCAGAACACCCCGCGCCGGAACCCGGTGCCGAGCGCCTTGGAACAGGCCTCCTTGGCGGCGAAGCGCTTGGCGTAGGAGGCGGCCCGCTCGGCCCGGCGCTCCGACTTGGCCGTCTCGACCTCGGTGAAGATGCGGGCAATGAAACGCGTTCCGAAGGTCTCGAGCGTGTGCTCGATGCGGCGGATGTCGATGATATCGTTGCCCAGTCCGATGATCATTTGAGCCCCCGGCTGCCGGGCTTGATCGCCGGGATGGCGGCAAGATCGGCGGGCAGCGCATCGGCCGGATAGGCTGGGATGTCGAGGCGGGCGAGCGAGGCGAGCGGCACGCCGAGGTTGGCCTTGCCGCCGGAGCGGTCGATCAGACAGGCGGCGGCAACCGTCACGCCCCCCTCCTCGCCGATGCCGGCGATGCATTCGCGCGACGAGAGCCCGGTGGTTACGATATCCTCGACCATGACGACGCGGGCGCCTCTCGCGATGGCGAAGCCGCGGCGCAGCGCCAGCTTGCCGTCGACGCGCTCGAAGAAGATCGCGGGCACACCGAGCTGGCGGCCCATTTCGTAGCCGACGATGACGCCCCCCATGGCGGGCGATGCCACCAGGTCGATGGGCCCGGCGTAGATCGCCCGCAGCTTGTGGGCGAGATCGGCGCACAGGCGTTCGGCCCGGCTCGCATCCATCAGCACCCGGGCGCATTGCAGGTAGTGCTTCGAACGCAATCCCGAGGACAGGATAAAATGGCCTTCGAGGAGCGCTCCGGCGGCGCGGAATTCGTCCAGTACCTGGTCATGCGTCAGCATCGCCTACCCCGTCTTGCGCTGGACCGAGCTCACCGCGTTCTTGGTCCTGAGCCCCATCATGATGTCGTTCAGGTGCTTCAGATCGCGGACCTCGACGGTGATGTCGAGATCGAAGAAGTCACGGGCTCCCTCGCGCGCCACCATCTGCAGAGCGTCGATATTGCCGCCCAGATCGCCGATCACCTGGGTCACCTGGGCGAGCGAGCCGATCTCGTTCATGATGGTGACGGCAATGCGCGCCGGAAACATCTTTTCCGCCGCCTGGCTGTCCCAGGCGAGATCGACCCAGCGTTCCGGCTGGTTGTCGAACTGCTCGAGGGCTCTGGCAAAGATCGGATAGATGGTGATGCCTTCGCCTGGCGTGATGATACCGACGATGCGCTCGCCCGGGACGGCACCGGTTTCGGGCGCGATCCTGAGTGCGGCGGAGCGGCTGACGCCGCGCACCGGGATCGACAACTCGTCGGCCGCATCGCCCTTCTTGGCGGAAATCTTGCGGCGCGGCTCGCGGGCCTTGCCCTCCTCGACGGCGATCCCCATGGCGCGCAGCACGTCGTGGCCGGAAAGCTCGCCGCGGCCGACCGCCACCAGCGAATCCTCGAGGTTCTTGTGGCCGAGACGGGGCAGTGCCGCCGCCACCTCCTTGTCGAGGAACTTGCGCTCGTGCTTGGCCAGGAGCTTCTCGACGATCTCGCGGCCGAGGCCGGAGAACTGCCGGCGCACGGCTACCCGGGTGGCCCGCCTGATGGCGGCGCGGGCCTTGCCGGTGACCGCGAGACCCTCCCAGGCGGCCGGCGGCACCTGGGCCTCGGAACGGATGATCTCGACCTCGTCGCCGTTTTGCAACTCGGTCACCAGGGGCGCATGGCGGCCATTGATCTTGCAGCCAACACAGCTGTCGCCCACCGAGGTGTGGACCGCATAGGCGAAATCGATCGGTGTGGCGCCGCGCGGCAGGGCAATGAGCTGGCCCTTGGGGGTGAAGCAGAACACTTGATCGTGGAACAGTTCGAGCTTGGTGTGTTCGAGGAATTCCTTGGGGCTTTCGCCCTCCTGCAGCATTTCGACCAGATGTCGGAGCCAGCGGTAGGCGTTCGATTCGGCGGCCGGTTGGCGGAAGCCGTCGAGCCCCTCCTTGGCATCGGGGGCGTCCTTGTAGAGGGCGTGGGCGGCAACGCCCCGTTCGGCAATCTCATGCATCAGCCGGGTCCGGATCTGCATTTCGACCCGCATGTGGTGGGGGCCGATGACGGTGGTGTGGAGTGAGCGGTAGTCGTTCTGCTTGGGCGTCGAGATATAGTCCTTGAAGCGCCCCGGCACCGCCCGCCAAGTGCGGTGCACGATGCCGAGCGAGCGATAGCACTGGTCAACGGTGCCGACGATCACCCGGAAGCCGAAAATGTCGGAGAGCTGGCCGAGCGACAGGAGCTTCCTTTCCATCTTGCGCCAGATCGAGAACGGCCTTTTCTCCCGGCCACAGACTTCGGCTTGAATGCCGTTCTCGCCGAGCTTGGCGACCAGAGCCTGCTCGATCTCGCGCAGGATGTCGCCGCTCTCGGCATGTAGCTTCTCGAGGCGCTCGGTGATGATGCGGTTGGCTTCCGGATTGAGCACCCGGAAGGCGATGTCCTCTAACTCGTCGCGCACCGTTTGCATGCCCATGCGGCCGGCGAGAGGCGCATAAATTTCCATGGTCTCCTGGGCGATGCGGGCGCGTTTTTCCGGCTTCACATGGTGCAGCGTGCGCATGTTGTGCAGCCGGTCGGCAAGCTTGACCAGGAGGACGCGCACGTCCTTCGACATGGCAAGCAGGAGCTTGCGCAGGTTCTCGGCCTGGGTTGCTTCCTTGGTGACGAGATCGAGTTTGGCGATCTTGGTCAGACCGTCGACCAGGGCGGCGATCTCCTTGCCGAACTTCTCTTCGATCTCGGCCGAGGTCGCCTCGGTGTCCTCGACGGTGTCGTGCAGCAGGGCGGCGGCGATCGTCGCATCGTCGAGCTTCATCTCGGTCAGGATGGCGGCGACTTCCAGGGGGTGGTTGAAATAGGCCTCGCCGCTCGCTCGTTTCTGGTTGCCATGGGCCTTCATGGCGTAGACATAGGCGCGATTGAGGAGATCCTCGTTCGCGTCAGGGTCATATTTGGTGACCCGCTCGACCAGCTCGTATTGCCGCATCATCGGGCCAGCTTACGACAAAAAGGGCCGGACGCTACAGGTCCGGCCCAAAATTCCTGAACCGGTATTGGGGTCAGTAGCCGTTGCGCTGACTACCGGGGCTTTCGGCCGGCGGCATGCCCTCGAGGCCGCGCAGCAGTTCCTCCTCGGTCATCCGCTCCATGTCGGGCTGTTCCTCGCCTGGCTGGTCGTTGACCATAATCATATCGCCCGACTGCTGGATCAGCGGCACTTCGGTGGGCTCCGGCTCGTCGACCTCGACATGCTTCTGCATGGTGTGGATGTATTCTTCGCGGAGGTCGTCGGAGACGATGGTTTCCTCGGCGATCTCGCGCAGCGCCACGACCGGGTTCTTGTCGTTGTCGCGCTCGACCGTGATCGGCGCGCCCTGGGACACGGTGCGGGCCCGGTGGGCGGCCAGGAGAACCAGTTCGAAGCGGTTCGGCAGTTTGTCGATGCAGTCTTCAACGGTGACGCGCGCCATGGGCTCGTCTGCTCCTTCAAAAATGACGTGATTGCCGGGGCTTCTAGGCGGAAATCAAGGCAATTGCAAGGGCGTGTTTCAGTGCGCCAGCCAGAGCGTCGCCAGTCCCAGGAAGGCGAAGAAGCCGACGACATCGGTCACCGTGGTCACAAAGGCCCCCGAGGCCACCGCCGGATCGATACCGAAATAGTCGATGAGGATGGGGATCAGGATACCGCCCAAGGCCCCGGCGACCAGGTTGATCACCATGGCGGCGCCGATGATCACACCCAGGGGTGCCGTTCCGAACCACCACCAGGCAAAGGTACCGATGATTGCCGCGAAGATCAGGCCGTTAACCAGGCCGACGGCCACTTCGCGGGCGGTCACCCGTATGGCATTGGCCGGCCCCAGGTTGCGGGTGGCAAGGGCCCTGACCACCACCGTCATGGTCTGGGTGGCGGCGTTGCCCCCCTGCGAGGCGACGATCGGCATGAGAATGGCGAGCGCCACCATCTTCTGGATCGTTGCATCGAACAGCGAGATCACCCACGAAGCGAGCACGGCGGTGGCGAGGTTGATGAGCAGCCAGGTGAAGCGCGAGCGGGTGGTCACCGCGACACTGTCGGTGATCGATTGCTGGGCGGCGACACCGCCCAGATGCAGGATGTCTTCCTCGGCCTCCTCCTTGATGACGTCGACGATATCGTCGACCATCAAGGCGCCGACCAGCCTTCCCGCCTCGTCGGTGACCGCCGCCGACACAAGGTTGTACTGTTCGAACTTGTAGGCCACTTCCTCCTGCTCGTCGGTCACCCGGAAGACCGTCTGCTCCTCGCTCATGATAGCTTCGATCTGGCGCTCGCCGGGGCTGCGCAATAGGCGGCTCAAGGGCACCGCACCCACCAGATGGAAGCCCGGATCGACCACATAGATTTCGACGAAATCATCCGGCAGGCCCTTCTCGCTGCGCAGGTGATCGACCGTCTGGCCGGCGGTCCAGAAAGCGGGAACCGCCACGAACTCGGTCTGCATCAGGCGGCCGGCGGTTGCTTCCGGATAGTCGAGGGCGCGGGTGAGTGCCGCCCGGTCCTCCTTGGAGACCTTGGCGAGGATGTCGTCGCGTTCGGATGCTTCCAGGTCCTCGATCAGATAGAGGGCGTCGTCGGTGTCGAGCTTCTTGATCGCCGAGGCGATGACCTCGTTGGGCAAGGCCTCCATCAGCTCGTCGCGCACCGTCTCGTCGAGTTCGGCCAGCGCCTCGACGTCGAAGGCCCGCCCCAGGGCGGCGATCAGAGCCACCCGGTCGGCCTGATCGAGGCTTTCGATCAGGTCGGCGAGGTCGGCGGCGTGCAGGTCGCGGGTCAACGCCCGGGCTGGCTTGCGGTCGGCCGCCCGGAGCGCTGCCGTCACCTTGTCGATGAAGGCCCCATCGATGGCGCCCCACTCGTCGCGGATGCCGGCGTGGCTGGCGGCTTCGGCCATGGAACTAACACTCCTCCCCGCTTCTCAAGAGGATTTTGCCGACCTGCGCAAGTCATTCGGCGGCAGGGGCCGGCGCGCGGCGGTTGTTTGGATTGACTTGATTTTCCGGCGCTGGCCTGACAGGCTGGCGGTGCCGAAAACCCATTTTCATGGCGAGAGCCATGCATCAACTGACCTTAGCCGTTCTCGCCTCAGTAGCCTTCCTGGTACCTTCACCGGCGGCCCGTGCCGCCGAGATGAATCACGGCGTCACGTCCTCCGACAAGATCGTCTGGGGACTGCTCGACCCCAATCA
>JACPNZ010000053.1 GCA_016185245.1 Hyphomicrobiales bacterium
CCGACATCCTCCAGCCCCTGCTTGACGATGGCGCCGATCTTGCCGTTCTCGGCGAACCAGCCGGCCGCCAGCAAGTTCAGGGTGAAACGCTTGCCGTCCTTCTGCTTGGGATGACCCGCCGCATCGAGCAGGGCGGCCGCCTTCTTGGGATCGAAGACGGTCTTGAAGGTGTCGGCGGTGAAGAACTCCTTGTTGGGCGAGAAGATCGGTCCCGTGCCCACCCGTGCATAGCCGTAGTAGACCGTCTTGGCGATCAGGTTGCGATCGACGGCGAAGAACATCGCCTGCCGCACCTCGCGCTTGGCGAAGATCGGGTTGCGCATGTTGACCTCGAAGGAGGTCGACCACACGGATTCTTCGTAGCCCTTGGGCGTGGCTACGAACTTGCCGGTTCCGGTCAGCCGCTTGATGTCGGGCGGCGCCACCGGATTGAACACGCCGATATGGATGTCGCCCGCCTCCATGGCGGCGGCGCGGCCGGCCGGATCGCGCACGTAGCGGATGATCAGCCGGTCCATGTAGGGCATGTCCTTGCGCCAGTAGGCGTCGTTGCGGACATACTCGAAGTGGCTGCCGCGCACCCACTCCTTGAATTTCCACGGCCCGGTGCCGGTCGGTGAATTGTTCGCCGGGTTGGTGACCGGGTCGGAGCCGGCATAGACGTGCTTGGGCACGATGTAGTTGACGTTGCCGCAGAGCAACGACGAGAAGAAGAATTCCGGTACCGGCTTGTTGAACTTGACGACGACGGTGTCGCCGTCGGGCGCCTCGACGCCGGCGAAGTCGGTCAGCGCGGCGGCGGCGGCATACTTCTTCCAGATCTCGCCGATCGAGTAGACGACGTCGTCGACCGTCATGTCCTTGCCGTCGTGGAACTTCACGCCCTTGCGGATCTTGACGGCATAGGACTTGAAGTCGGCGGCCGGCTTCCACGCCTCGGCCAGCTCGCCCGCGAAGGCGCCATCCATCGTGCGACCGCCCAGCCGCTCGAACAGCTTGGACGACGAGAAGGTCGGGCTCGAGCCGCCGCCCGCCGGCACGTAGCAGGCCTGCGGCTCGCCACCACCCCAGGTCGCCACCAGCGTGCCGCCACGCTTGGGCGTGCCCTGGGCGCGCGAGACACCACTGTTGCCGATGACGCCGGCAGCGAGTGCGCCGGCGCCGAATGCCCCTGCACCGAATGAACGACGTGAAAATCCCTTGGTCATAAGCCCCTCCGTCCCCGATCCCTCTCACACCCGAAGCAAACTCTGTACCGTGCAATCCCCCCGATCTCAGGCTCCTCTCCCCCGCTAGGGGGAGAGGTTGGGTGAGGGGGTTACACCCCGTCGCGACCCCCTCACCTAGCCTCTCCCCCTAGCGGGGGAGAGGAACATGAGCTAGGAGACCCGCCTTCAAATGAGCCTGCCCACCCGCAATTCCCAGCTAGCCTTGCGGCGCGCCGATTTTCGCACGGTGCCCGAGATGCTGGACTATGCCGCCCAGGGCGAGACCGGGGTCACCTTTTATAGTGTCCGGGGTGAGATTCTTTCGGCCTTGCCGTGGCGCGAGATCCGCGAGCGCGCCCAGGTCACCGCCCGCCGCCTGATCGGCGCGGGGTTCG
>JACPNZ010000009.1 GCA_016185245.1 Hyphomicrobiales bacterium
GCAATGGTCAAAATCCGCGGCGCAGGCGGGGTGAAGAACCGCTTGTTCCTACCACTACCCTGCGGTGAAGCGCTGCCTGCGCCTCCCCTCCGCCCTTGAGGTGGAGCCCTCTTCCCCCGGCGGCCGGAGTAACCGGCGCCAGCAAGGGTGGAGCTATGTCTATTCCCTACTCACTACTCACTACTCACTACTCACTACTCACTACTTCGCCTTCTTCTTCTTGGCATCAAGCAGCGCCAGCATCTCGGCAAGGGTCTGGGGATCGAGCCGTGCCACTTCGTCGGCGAGACGGTTAGCAAGCTCGGTCGCGGCGGGGCTGAGCCCGGCCGTGTCGATGGCGATGCGCGGATGCGAAATGCGAGCCAGTCGCACCACATCCTCGGCCTCGTCCCAGATGATGTTGAAATAGCTGATGATGCGCTGGATCAGATGCCAGCCGGGCCGGCCGCGCTTGCCGTGTTCGAGGGCCGAGAGATAGGCCGGTGACACGCCGATCGCCTCGGCCATGTCCTGGAGCGTCACCTGGCGCTCGGCCCGCAGCTTGCGGATGCGCTCGCCGAAGGGCGTCATGGCCGCTCCCTGGCGCGGCGCAGCCGCACATAATAGGCACCACCTCCGCCATGGCGCGGATGCGCCGGCTGGAAACCCGTGACGAGGCGGCGGAATTCCGCCTCGTTGAGCCAGTCGGGAAGCAGGCGGCGTAGCCGGCCCTGCCGCTCCGGCGCATGGAAATGGCTCGACCCATGCAGCGTGTGGCGGGCAAACGGCGATTCACCCTTGCCGGTGATGATCAGCACGGTCCGCGCGCCTGTTGCCGCCGCCCGGGCGAGGAACTGCAAGAGGCTCATCCGGGCGAGCTCGACGCCCTGCCCATGCAGATCGAGACGGCTGTCGATCTCGATATTTCCGCGGGTCATCTTCTGAGTGGTGCGACGATCGAAACCGGTGAGCGGTGGCGGCGACTTGGCCTGGACCCGCGGCACATGGGCGGTGGCGGCGGACGGATGCGGCTTTGCCGGCTTTTCGAGGCACGCAGTCGAGCCTGCCAGCGCCTTGGCGGCGCGCCGCCGCTTCAGCGGCGTCACCGACTTGGCGACATCGGTCCACAATGCGAAATCGGGCGGCTTGCGGTTCATGGCGCGTCGTTCAATCCTTCGGCCACGGCGTGGGGGAGAAGCACGATGAGGCTGCCGGGGCTCTTCATGTGGCCGGCGACGAGGGCTGCATGATCGCCCGCTCCCCAGAAGACGTCGCCCCGGGCAAGCCCCCGGATCGCCGTGCCGGTGTCCTGGGCGATCATCAGCTGACGGAACAAAACATGGGAGCCCTTGGGCCCCGACGGCGTCCTGGTGTCGAGCCAGAACGGCGTTCCGAACATCCACAACGACCGGTCGACGGCGAGACTGCGCAACGGCGTCAATGGAACCTTCTGGGCCCCGGGCGGACCAAGGTCGGCGTCCGCACCTTCCACCTCGCGGAAGAAGATGAAGGACTTGTTCTCCCACATGAGCTGGCGGGCGGCCTTGGGGTCCTGGGCCATCCAGGCGCGGGTAGCCTGCATCGACATCTCCTCGCGGGCGAACGCGCCACGCTCGGCGAGGAGGCCGCCGATGCCGGTATAGGGCTGGCCGGTCTTGGCGGCGAAGGCCAGCCGGATCGCCGATCCATCGGCAAGCCTCACCCGCCCAGAGCCCTGCACCTGCATGAAGAAGGCGTCGGCCCAGTCGCCGATCCAGGCGATTTCGAGCCCCCGGCCGGCCAGCACTCCTTCCTCGATGTCGCGGCGAGTGTAATAGGGCATGGGCCGGCCATCGACGACGCGGCCATATTTGACCCCGAGCCTTGCTTCGGTTGCGGCGTCGAAACCCACCAGATCGGCGGGTTTTCGGTAAAGCGGCACGCCGAAGGCCGATGTGGGCGTACGGCTTCCCGCAGCCTCGGGCTCGTAATAGCCGGTGAACAGGCCCTCGGGGCGGGCTTCGTCATGGATGCGGAAGGCCTGGAAGCTGGTCTCGAAGAAGGCTTTCGCATAGCTCGCGGTCAAGGCTTTGCGACAGGTTGCAAGCCATTGCTGGCGGCTGCCGCCGAAGCGTGCCGGCCGCGCGAAGCCCCGGCCTTCGTCGATCATCTCCCGGCACGAGCGGCGAAAGGCGGCAAGGCCCGCTCGATGGTCGTCGGCGGCCCAGCCCGGAATGGCCGAAAACCCCACGGGCTCGAGAGTTGCGGCGGCGGCGGTCATGGCGCCAGCAATGACCAGAATGCTCGCCAGACTCAAGCCCCGGAAGCCCAAGCGCCGTCACTCAGGGGCCTGGGTCGCCGACAGTTTCCAGTTGGGATCGCGCGACTTGATGTCCCGCTCGAAGGTCCAATGATCGCTGATCGCCCGGATCTGCTTGGGATCGCCGTCGATGAGGCTGCCGTCCTTGCCATAGGTGACGGAAATGATCTGGCTGACGAAACTGACGGCGACTTCCGCCCGCGAGCCGGTGAGGCTCACGCCAGCAAGGTTCGCCTTGTCGATGCCGACAAAACGCTGCTCGATCCGCTGGCCGGCGGCACTGCGCGCATCGATTGCCCCGGCAAATCCATCATAGACCTCGCGGCTGAGCAGATCCTTCAGCGCCGCCTTGTCGCCCTTGGCGAAGGCTTCGACGATCATTTCGTAGGCGAGCTTGGCGCCCTCGACGAAGGCCTTGGGGGTGAAGTTCGGATCGGCGGCGGCAAGGGTGGAAATGGACTTGGCGAGATCCGAACCTTCGCTGGCAAAGCCGGTCCACACGGGAAGCTCGGGCTCGGCGGCGGGCTTGGGCATGTCGGGAGCCGCCTCGCGCGGCAGCCTGATAACCGTGCCGCTCGGGGTTTCGGCGGGAGCCGGCTGGCCCGGCTTGCGGAACGGGTCGATGGGCGGGCGTTCGTTGCCGGTGCGGGATCCAAGCACCCCGCGCAGGCGCCAGAACACCACCAGCGCGATGGCCAGCAGCAGCAGGTTGAAGGGATCGAAGACGCTGTTCATCCGGTTGGTTTTCCTGGCCCCCGGGTTGGTCCCGATGGTTAAGCTGACAATGTCGCCCTATATATAGGAGACTTGGGTTCATTTCCAAAGCGAAACGACTGGCCATGGAGTTGCCGTGAAGGGTCTTCTGCCGCTGGGCCTATTGGCCTTCTTCTTCCTCGAACTGGCCTCGATCATCCTGGTTGGCCAGCGCTTGGGCGTGGGATTGACGCTTCTGCTGATCGTGGCGGGCTTTCTGGCCGGTTCGGCGGTGATCCGGGCCGCCGGGACAGGCCTTGTCGCGCTGCTGCAACGGCCGCCGCGCGACCTGCGTTTCGCCACCGCCGCGGCCGCCTCGCGCTTTCTGCTGCTTCTGTCGGGCCTGCTGTTCATCCTGCCGGGATTCCTGTCGGATCTGCTGGCGCTGGTACTTCTGCCGCCGCTCGTTCGCAACCTCATCGCGGCCCATCTGACCCGCAATGTCGAGGCTCGTGACTTTCGCGCGCCCCGCCCGGGGCCGGTCATCGAAGGCGAGGCGGTGGAGATTGATGGTGAAATCGAGGCCGGCGACGGCCACCGCCGGTAGCCCTGGGGAGCCGCTGCCTTGCGACGCGGCAGGCTCCGTGATAGCGAGGCCCTTCCCCCCGTCAACAGAGGCCAGAAAATGTCCACCACCGACAAGCCCGCCGCCGGCAACGGCCAAACTTCCGCGGTTCCGGCGGCGCCCGCCGCCGACGCGACCCAGGCCCAGCCCACCATGCGCATTCTCGGCCAGTATCTCAAGGACCTGAGCTTCGAGAACCCCAACGCGCCCCAGTCCCTGGCTCCCCAGCAGACCCAGCCCGACATCAACATCGCGGTCAACGTCAATGCCCGCAACCTTGCACCGACCGATTTCGAGGTGGAGCTTCATCTCGATGCCAAGGCGACCCAGCAGGACAAGGTCGTGTTTGCCGCCGAACTCTTGTACGCCGGGACCTTCCGGCTGGAGAACTTTCCAGCCAATGTCCTGCACGCGGCGGTCCTCATCGAATGCCCGCGCATGCTGTTCCCCTTCGCCCGCCAGATCCTCGCCGATGCCACCAGGAACGGCGGCTTCCCGCCCCTGATGCTCGACCCCATCGACTTCACCGGCATGTACCAGAAGCGCATGCAGGCGCAGATGGAAGCATCGGCCACGGCCAAGGCCTGAACCGTAACCGGTAGCCTCGCGGAAAAAAGCCGCCGGGGTCAGCCGATAACGCGGCGATTGACAGGGCCGGCGGGCCGATTAAGGGTGCGGCCGAAATTGGGGAACTGCCATGACCGACATCCGCGCCACCATCGAAAAGGCCTGGGAGGCTCGCGACAAGGTGAACCTCGATACCAAGGGCGAGGTGCGCGAGGCGGTGACCGTCGCGCTTGATCTGCTCGACAGCGGCAAGGCAAGGGTGGCCGAAAAGAAGGATGGCGCCTGGGTTACCAACCAGTGGCTGAAGAAGGCGGTGCTTCTCTCTTTCCGTCTCAATGACATGGCCCTGATCGAGGGTGGTCCTGGCGAGTCCAGATGGTGGGACAAGGTTCCCTCCAAGTTCGACGGCTGGCACGAGAAGGACTTCCGCGCCGCCGGCTTCCGCGCCGTCCCCAATTGCGTGGTGCGCAAGTCGGCCTATATCGCCCCCGGCGCCATCCTGATGCCGTCCTTCGTCAATCTCGGCGCCTATGTCGATAGTGGCACCATGGTCGATACCTGGGTGACGGTCGGCTCCTGCGCCCAGATCGGCAAGAATGTGCATCTCTCCGGCGGCGTCGGCATCGGCGGCGTGCTCGAGCCGATGCAGGCGGGCCCCACCATCATCGAGGACAACTGCTTCGTCGGCGCCCGCTCGGAAGTGGTGGAAGGCGTCGTGGTTGGCGAAGGCTCGGTCATTTCCATGGGCGTGTTCATCGGCCAGTCGACGAAAATCATTGAGCGCGACACTGGCAAGGTGCATATGGGCTACGTGCCGCCCTATTCCGTCGTGGTCTCCGGCTCGCTGCCGCAGAAGCCCTATGCCGACGGCTCACCCTCGCCGTCGCTCTATTGCGCGGTGATCGTCAAGCGCGTCGACGAGAAGACCAGATCGAAGACAAGCATCAATGAGTTGTTGAGGGATTGAGGCTGTCCAAAGGCCAAATGTTCCTGCACGGCGCCGATCAGGCCATGACCTTGGCAGGCTCGGCCGTCTCGTGGTCGAGCATGGTGCCGATCGTCGCCACCGCCTCGGGCCTGCCGAAGTAGTACCCCTGTAACTGCTGGCAGCCCGCCAGCCGCATCAGCTGCGCCTCTTCCTCGGTCTCCACGCCTTCGGCAATGATGTCGGCCGAGAGCCCCTTGGCAATCAGGACAGTGCCCTGCACCACCTGCTGGGTTGCGGTGTTGGTGGCGATCACCTGGGTGAGCGAACGGTCCAGCTTGATCTTGTCGAAGGCGTATTCCCGCAGATAGCCGACGCTGGCATAGCCGGTGCCGAAATCGTCAAGCGCCACGGTCACGCCGCAGCCTTGCAGCTCCTGGATGACCTGCTTGGCCCGCCTCGGGTTCTTGATCAGAACGGTCTCGGTGAACTCGACTTCCAGCCGTTCGAGCGGCAGGCCGTTCTCGCCGGCGATCCGCTTGATGTCCGGAACCAGATTATGATTGTTCAACTGGAGCGGCGAGATGTTGACAGCCAGTTTCAGCTCCTGCCATTGCGACATTTCACGGCAGGCGATCTGCAGGATGAGGGCGCCGAGATCGTCGATCAGGCCATGTTCCTCGGCAACGTGGATGAAGCGGTCCGGCGGCAGGTTGCGCTGCGAAGACTTGGGCCAGCGCGCCAGGGCCTCGACGCCGATGATTGCCCGGGTGCGGGCATCGACCATCGGCTGGTAGGCCACCTCGAACTCGCCGCGGGCCACGAAGGCTCTGAGCTCGCCGGCGATCGATACGTCTTCGCTGCGCTTAAGGTCGAGGGTGGCATCAAAGCGCCGCCAGCGATTGCGGCCGCCGTCTTTGGCGTCATACATGGCGATATCGGCCCGGCGCATGAGTTCGGATGGTTCCAGCGGCTCGTCTCCCCGTTCGGCGATGCCGACGCTGGCGCCGATGCAGGCGATGCGGCCATCGATATTGAAAGGCTCCTTGACGAAGGTGAGGATGTTCGTGGCCATCGTCTCGGCGCGAGACGAGGCATCTCTGCCGCCGAACAGGATGGCGAACTCGTCGCCGCCCAGCCGTGCCAGGAGTCCCTGTCCCTTCACCAGACTCGACAGGCCGGCGGCAACGGCCCGGATCAGATTGTCGCCGGTCTCGTGATCATAGGCATCGTTGACCGCTTTGAAGCCATCCAGATCGACAAAGATGAGGGCGAGCTCGGAGGTCTTGGCGCTGCCGAGCTGTTTCGTCAGCTCTTCCAGCAGGAAGACGCGGTTGGGCAGCCCCGACAGGGAATCGTGGCGCGCCGCAATACGCGACCTTTCCTCTTCCCGGCCCATTTTCGAAATGGCACGGGCATGGACAAACGAGATCGGCAGCATCACACCGATCAGCGCCAGGATGGTGGCGAAGGCGCTGAAGCGATAGGATTTGCGCGCCGCATCGCCGGGATGGCGGGCCTTCCAGGATGCCTGGGCTACCGGGTTGCCCCAGCGGTCGCGGAGGAGATAGGCGGTCGCGGCGGACGTCCCCAAGGGAGATACCGAAAGCCCGTCAACGATGTACTGGCGGCTCATCCGGGCAAGGGCGTCGGCGGTGATCGAACTGGCAAGGATCAGGACATTTGCCCGCGCCGCGGGTATCTTGATGTCCCCGTTGGTCGGCAGGATGGGCGCTGCTGCCATCACTGCCAGCCCGTTGGGCGTATTCACCAGAGTCGTGATGACAGCAAATGTTGAATTGTCGTTCGGTAGGGAGCCGAGTGTTTGCCGCAGGGCATCGCCGAAATAGTCCCTGGACGGCAAGGTGAATTTTTCTCCATTGCGATAGGAGACAATGTCGTTTCCTTGAGGATCGACGACATATATCGTGTCATAGTTGATGTCGGCTGTGCCGACGCCCCAGGCGTCGTACATCCATTTATTGTCGATCGGGCCATAGGACTGTTTGGCGGCATCGTCCCAGTGGGCATTATCGGTAACCGTACCGGTCAGGCGCTCCTCGGCCGAGGCAAAGGCTGATCGCACCGCCTGCCAGGTGCGACTCTGTTCCTGCCGGTCCACGCTCTCGGAAACCCCATCGAGCATCCGGGATGTGGTCCACAACATGCCCAACGCGGCGATTGCCAGCGGCAAAGCGATCAAGAAGAAGAGCTTGATCTCCCTTTGCTTGGTCCGAGTCACTTGATACTCCAGGCTATCTTGGCTGCAACACATTAGGGTCAGGAGACCTTACGAGGAGGTAGAAGAGCCTCCGCGACGAGATGCCATGGTTAACAAATGCTTTGGGAGCCGAGTCGGATTCCGACAGTTCGGATTTCCGCTACAATCGGTCAGGAACGGCAGGTGCATCCATCGTTTGCAGGTCGATTGATGGCCAAGCGGTCATTTTGCGCTATGAGTCTCGGCCATGAAGAATGCACCAACCGATTCCATTACTATCCTGCAGGACCTTATCCGTTGCCGCTCGGTGACGCCGGCCGAGGGCGGCGCCCTCAGGGTTCTCGAAAACCTCCTGTCGAGCCACGGTTTCGTCTGCCACCGCCTGATCTTCAAGGAAGAGGGAACCGCCGACGTCGAGAACCTCTTCGCCCGGATCGGCACCGGTGGCCCGCATCTGTGCTTTGCCGGCCATACCGATGTGGTGCCACCGGGCGAGGAGGTGGACTGGACGCATCCGCCCTTTGCCGCCGAGATCGCCGATGGCTTCCTCTATGGCCGAGGTGCTGTCGACATGAAGGGCCCGGTTGCCGCTTTCGCCACCGCGGCGATCGATCATCTGAAATCCGGCGGCCGGACCCGCGGCTCGATATCCCTTCTGATCACCGGCGACGAGGAGGGCCCCGCCATCAACGGTACCGTGAAGGTGCTACAATGGATGAGGGACAATGGCCATTTGCCCGACCATTGCATCGTCGGCGAGCCGAGCTCAGCCGACAAACTCGGCGACACCATCAAGATCGGCCGGCGCGGCTCGCTCTCCTTCGCCGTCACCGTCGACGGTCGCCAGGGCCATGCCGCCTATCCGCACAAGGCTGACAATCCGATCCCCAAGATCGCCCGCTTCATCTCGACGATTTCCAGCGCCAGTCTCGATGACGGCACCGACCACTTCGATCCATCGACGCTTGCGGTGACCAGCGTCGACGTCGGCAATCCGGCGACCAATGTCATTCCGGCACGGGCGGTGGCGAAGTTCAACATCCGGTTCAACCCCACGCACGGCTTCGATTCTCTCAGGCAGTGGGTGAACGAGCGCATCGCCGAGACCAAGGCCGAACTTGGCGGAATCTGGTCGGTGGCTTCGAGCGAGGGAGCCGAAGCCTTCATCACCGAGCCCGGCGCCTTCGTCGGCCAGGTGCAGGATGCGATCGAACAGGAGACCGGGCTTTTGCCGAAGCTCTCCACTTCGGGCGGAACCTCCGATGCCCGCTTCATCAAGGACTATTGTCCGGTCCTCGAATTCGGTCCGACCAACGCCACCATCCACCAGACCGACGAACGCATCTCGGTGGCCGAGCTCAAGGCCACCCAGGCCGTCTACAGCCGTATTCTCGAGGCCTATTTCAATAGACCACCGCAATGAGGTAGAGGCCCTCGGGTGGCGCCACCGGTCCGCAGCGGCTGCGGTCGCGGGCCTCAAGCGCCGCCCTGAGGTCGCGGGACCGCCACTTGCCTTCGCCCACGAGCTTCAGCGAGCCCACCATGGAACGCACCTGGTTGTGCAGGAAGGAGCGCGCCTCGCAGCGGATTTCGATCAATTCGCCGTAGCGCGCCACGTCGAGCCGGTCGAGGGTCTTGAGCGGCGAACTCGCCTGGCACTGGGCGGCGCGGAAAGTGGTAAAATCATGTTTGCCGAGAAGCTGCTGGGCGGCGGCATGCATGGCGTCCGCATCGATTTCCATCGGCAGCCACCACACCTTGCCGCAGTCAAGTGCCGGCGGGCTGCGACGATTGAGGATGCGGTAGAGATATTGCCGCCTGGTGGCCGAGAAGCGGGCGTGGAAATCGTCGGGAACAGGCAGCACTTCGAGCACGCTCACCGGATGGGGCCGCAAGTTTCCGTTCAGCGCATTGCGCAGCTTGAACGGGTCCCACTCTTTGATCAGGTCGACATGGGCCACCTGGCCCAGGGCATGGACGCCGGCATCGGTGCGCCCAGCCCCGTGGACCACCGAAGGCCCGCCATTAATGATGGCAACGGCCGCCTCGATGGCGCCTTGCACCGACAGTCCCGTCGCCTGGTATTGCCAACCGACGAAGGGCGTCCCGTCATATTCGATGGTGAGCCTGTAGCGAGGCATCAACCGATCACCGTCCCGGGGGCGAGAGCAAACCCGCGCAGAAATTCAGTAGCCGGCAGCGGCGCCTTGCCCTCGCGCTGGGCTCTCAGGACGCGAACGGCACCAGTGCCGCAGGCGATGGTGAAATGTTCGTCCAGCACGGTTCCGGGCGAGCCCGCCGCCGTCACCGTCATGGCCTTCAACGCCTTGATGCGATGACCGTCAAACATGAACCAGGCGCCGGGGAAGGGCGACAGACCATTGATGTGGTTGCGCACCTCGGCAGCGGGTCTGGCAAAGTCGATCTTCGTCTCTGCCTTGTCGATCTTGTTGGCATAGGTGATGCCTTCTGCCGTTTGCGGCAGGCAATCGATCCGGGGCCGTCCCAGGGTTTCGACCATCAAACGGGCGCCCATGACCACAAGTTCATCGCGCAGCTCGCCCGCGGTTAGGGCGGGATGGATCGGGACCCGCGCCACGGCGCACACCGCACCCGTGTCAAGCCCCTCATCCATGCGCATGATGCTGACGCCGGTTTCCGCATCTCCCGCCATAATGGCGCGCTGGATGGGGGCAGCTCCCCGCCAGCGCGGCAGGAGCGAGGCATGGACGTTGAAGCAGCCGAGCCGTGGCGCCGCGAGGACCGGCTTGGGCAGCAGGAGCCCATAGGCCACCACCACGGCGGCATCGGCCTTGAGGGCGGCGAAGCGCTGCCGCTCCTCGGGCGATTTCAGTGACGCAGGCGTGCGAATCTCGATGCCCTTGCTCGCGGCAAGAGCGTGAACCGGCGATGGGCGCTCGGCCAGCCCACGTCCCGCCGGCCGTGGCGGCTGGGAGTAGACACAGGCGATCTCATGGCCGACCCCAAGCAGGGCCCCCAGTGTCGCCACCGCGAAGTCCGACGTTCCCATGAACACGAGGCGCATGGGGCTCAGAGCTTCCCCAATTTCTGGGCCTTGGCGAATTTCTTGACCACCCGCTCGCGCTTCAGCCGGGAGATGTGGTCGATGAACAGTATGCCGTTCAGATGGTCGATTTCGTGTTGCAGGCAGGTGGCGAGAAGTCCCGTGGCGTGGAGTTCCTGGGCGGCACCCTGGCGGTCGAGAAAGCGCAGTTTCACCTCCGAGGGCCGCGACACCATCTCGTAGAAATCGGGGATCGAAAGACAGCCTTCCTCATATTCGCTGACCTGCTCGCTCTCCCAGAAAATTTCCGGATTGGCGACGAACAATGGTTTCTTGTCCTCGCCCTCCTTGGCGAGATCGATGACCAGGAGGCGTCGCGGCTCGCCCACCTGCACGGCGGCAAGGCCGATGCCGGGGGCGGCATACATGGTCTCCACCATGTCGTCCCACAGCCTGCGGACACTGGCATCGACCGTGGCGACCGGCTTGGAAACCTGGCGAAGCAGGGGATCGGGCAGGGTGATGATGTCGCGCCGGCTCATGGTGGCTTGAAATAGGCGAGCCGCGCCTGACGGTCAATCAGATCAGGTTCAGGTCCATCAACCACAGGAGCAATGCCGCGGACAGGGCGGCAAGCCCGGTTCCGAGCGCAATGGCACCCGACACGGCGGGGACCGCCTCGTCGTTCTTCTGGGCGAAGAGGAAGGCGTTAGCGCCCGTCGGCATGGCGGCGAACAGCACCGCAACCTTGGCCCAAAGGGGCGGAAGGGTTACCGCATGGCGGACCAGCAGGAACACCAGTACCGGCATCAGCACCATCTTGAGGCCGATCAGCCCGAACATGCCGCCCCAGGCGCCGCGCAACGAATAGCCGGCAAGCGACACGCCAAGCGCAAAGAGGGCGGTGGGGACGCCGGCGTCGGCCAGCATGGAAAGCATGCGATCGAAGATCGGATGGATGCCGAGCCCGGTCCAGCGCCAGAAGGAACCGGCAATCAGCGCCAGTACGATGCCATTGCCGGCGAGGTTCAAGAACAGCTCGCGGGTGGTGCGGGCCAGCGAAAATCCCTCCGAATGGCGGGCAAGTTCCCGGTGCAGGGTCGCCGCCAGCCACAGCAGCGGCGCATGCACCGACAGGATCATGCCGAGGGGAACGCCTACCCCCTGGCCGAAATGGGCGAGCGCCAGGGGGGTGCCCAGCAGCGCCAGATTGCCGAAGCCTGCCGCCATGGATGCCGCGGCCCCGCCATTGACATTGAGACCCCCGATGTGGCGCGAGGCAAGTGCCGCGGCAATCCAGGTCAGCGCCAGACCACCGAAGAAGGCGATCCACAGGCTCCAGGGTGCTCCTTCCTGGGGCTGCATGGTGGCAACCGTCTTGAACAGGAGGGCGGGGATGGCCGCATTGAACACGAAGATGGTGATGCCGCGCCCCGCCGCCGCGTCAATGATCTTCGCCTTGGCGAAAGCGAAGCCAAGCACGATCATGCCGAAGACCGGCAGGACCGTGGTGAGAATGGCGTCCAACTCCTAAAGCCAGGGCCGGCTTGCCGCCTGCTTCTTCTCGAAGGCGTCGATCGAGGCGGATTTCTCCAGACTAAGCCCGATGTCGTCGAGGCCGTTCAGCAGGCAATGCTTGCGGAACGGGTCGAGGTCGAACTTCACCATGCCGCCGTCAGGCCCGCGGATTTCCTGTTTCGGACGGTCGATGGTCCGCGTCGCATTGGCGCCACGCTCGGCATCGTCCATCAGCTTCTTGAGATCGTCCGGCGAAACCATGATCGGCAGAATGCCGTTCTTGAAGCAGTTGTTGTAGAAAATGTCGGCGAAGCTGGTCGAGATGACGCAGCGGATACCGAAGTCGAGAAGCGCCCAGGGGGCGTGCTCACGCGACGAGCCGCAGCCGAAATTGTCGCCAGCCACCAGAATCTGGGCCTTGCGGTAGGCCGGCTTGTTGAGCACGAAGTCGGGCAGTTCCTTGCCATCCTGGCTGTAGCGCATCTCGAAGAACAGCGACTTGCCGAGCCCCGTGCGCAGGATCGTCTTGAGGAACTGCTTGGGGATGATCATGTCGGTGTCGACATTGACGATGTTGAGGGGAGCGGCAACGCCGGTCAGGGTCTCGAATTTCTGCATGTGCTGGTCCTAGGCTGCGATGGGCAGGTCGACGCCGAGAGATTCCACAGCGCCGATCATCAGGTTGAGGTTCTGAACGGCCGCCCCCGAGGCACCCTTGCCGAGGTTGTCGTAGATGGCGGCCAGCAGCACGTGGCCACGCTGTTCGTTGGCGAAGACGTGCAGCCGCATGCGGTTGGTGTTGTTGAGCACTTCCGGGCTCACCTCCGCCGAGCGCTCGATCGCTGCAAGCGGGGCCACCTCCAAGAAGGTCTGGCCGGCATGGGCAGCGGCGATGCAGGCATGGATGTCGGCCGCTGTAACCTTTTTCGCCAGGAGATCGGTGAACAGCGGTACCGCGCCTAGCATGCCCTGGGCGTAGTTGCCGACCGCCGGCTGGAAAATGGGCGCCCTCGCCAGCCCGGCGTAAAGTTGCATCTCGGGCAAGTGTTTGTGGGCGAAGGTAAGTCCATAAGGTAGATAGGGAACGGCCTTGGCGCCCTTCGCCTCATAGTCCTCGATCATCTTGCGGCCACCGCCCGAATAGCCCGAGACCGCGTTGTAGGTGACGGGATAGTCCTTGCCCATGATACCGGCATCGATCAGCGACCTGGCCAGCGCGATCAGCCCTTGGGGGTAACAGCCCGGATTGGCGACCCGGGCGGCAGCGGCAATGCGGTGGGCCTGCTGGCGCGACAGTTCCGGCATGCCATAAGCCCAGTGGGGGTCGGTCCGGAAGGCGGTCGAGGCGTCGATCACCCGGGTTTTCGAGCCCGGCGAAATCATGCCTACGGCCTCCCGCGCTGCATCGTCGGGCAGGCACAGGATGGCAACATCGGCGGAATTGAGCAGTTCACGGCGGGCCGCTTCGTCCTTGCGCCGCTCGGGCGCAATGGACAGGAGCGTGATGTCGGCCCGCCCCTTGAGGCGGTCACGGATCTGCAGGCCGGTGGTGCCGGCCTCGCCATCGATGAAAATGCTGGTCATGGGCGGTTCTCATACCCCGGCCCCACCCCCTTGTGCAACATGAACGGCAGATAACTTCCGGGCTCAGATTGGGTTCAGGGCGGGCCCGGTAGAAAGGCTGCCAACAACGGTGATTGGCACCGCTGAGCAACGCAAGGAAGGAACCACCCCATGCTTCGCAAGACCCTGATCGCCCTCTCCGCCGCCGCCGCTCTGGGCATCGGCGCTGCCGCCACCGCCTCGACCGCGGAGGCCAAAACCAAAATCCAAATCGACTTCGGCTTCGGCGGTGGCTGGCATGATGGCGGCTACGGTGGCTGGTATGACGGTGGCTACGGTGGCTACGGTGGCTACGGTGGCTATGACTGCGGCTATCACTATGTGACTGTCCAGAAGTGGCGGCACGGCCAGTGGGTCTACAAGACCAAGCTCGTCCCCAACGTCTGCTACTAGGCTCCCCCGACGCTGAGGTCTCTGGCTCCCCCATCCCCTGCACCCCTGCCCGGGATCCTCAGTCGAGAAACCGGCCGCGCACCCCTCCGCGGCCGGTTTCGCTACTCGTGAAACTTTGACAGCTTGGCAGCCGGGAGGGCCACCATGACCGCTACATCGACACTTTTTACATCCGAGCTAACACATCGAAACTCACTACCATGTCTGGGCCGGACGTTCCCTTTGCCTTCGACGACTGGCTCAAGTCGCCATCGGGGCTCGGCACCCTACCGGCCCATCGTCACGGCAGCGAGGTGGCCAGCATCGGCGCCGGCATGACGGCGGCCTTCGAGCCGATGAAAATGTGGCTCAAACCCGTGATCTACGAGTCCGCCCGGATCGATGGCAGGCTGAGGTCGCAACCCTTCGAGGGCGCTTCCGGTATCGTCGCCGAACTCGGCGGCATGCGCTTTCTTCCACCGCCTTCTACCACTATGTGAACATGCTGGGCATCCAGTCAAAGCCCTCCCCCCCCCAATCCGCTCTCCTACTCGTGGATGAGCGATGCCCTGAAGATGCTGCCCCGGTCGCCGCAGGAGCGCGTCGAGCTCTGCCTCGATGCGCTAAGGAAGATCTATCCACGGCTCGATCTCGCCAGTCACATCATCGGCGATCCGATCACGGTGTCATGGGAGGCGGACCCCAACTTCCTCGGCGCCTTCAAGGGCGCGCTCCCCGGCCACTACCGCTACACCCGGCGCATGTACTGCCATTTTCGCCAGGACGAATTGCCGGCCGCCGAGCGCGGAATCTTCATGGCGGGTGACGGCGTATCGTGGACGCCGGGTTGGGTCGAAGGCGCCGTTCAGACCGCGCTCAATGCCGTCTGGGGCATCATGCATCATCTCAGCGGGGAATGCGACCCGGCCAATCCGGGCCCCGGCGATCGCTTCGACAAGCTGAAACCCATCGAACTGCCGGAGTGATTTTTGCGTTCAGGTTCCGAACTGGATGGTCTTCTGCTCGGTCCCGCCCTGCAGCAGCTTGCGGATGGTCTTCTGGCGCGGGTCGCCCGAATAGTCGGTGCAGCGGCCGGAGGCGTCGCATTGGACGGCATTGTCGTTTTCGCTATTGCGGCAGCCATAACCGCCGCTCGCCCGGTCGAGGCCGTAGCCTTCGCCCCTGTCGCCGAGGGCGTTGCATAAGGCGGCGATCTCGATGCGGCTTCTGGAATACTTAATGGGAGCGTAGCTGGCGAGCGCGCTCCCCGTACAGGCGATCGACAGGATGAGGGCGGTGATCAGGACTCTGGACATTGAGGCACTCGCAAATTTGAGTTTGACGACCCCTCAATCGCCGGCATTCGATGAACGCCGATCCTCGATATAGTTCAGCCGAGTGGCGCCGGTGGGGCTGGAATGCGGCCGGAGCGTGTTGCGCCATCGGTAGGCGTCGATTTGACGAATTTGGTTAGCCTGCGGCCCGCTCGATTGCTTCCATATCGGCGTCGGAGAGTCCGAAGTGGTGGCCGATTTCATGCACCAGCACATGGGTGACGATGGCTCCCAACGTCTCCTCGTTCTCGGCCCAATAGTCGAGCATCGCCCGGCGGTAGAGAAACACCATATTGGGAAGCCGCCCGGTCTCGCGCACCGCCCCGTCATGGGCAAGCCCCACGCCCTGGAACAGGCCCAAAAGATCGAAGGGTGACTCGGCCTGCATCTCGTCGAGCACCTCGTCGGTGGGAAAATCCTCGACGCGTATCACTACATCGCCGCACAGATCACGGAATTCGCGCGGCAGGCCGGCGAACGCCTGGGCGGCGAGCCGGTCGATGTCGGCAAGGCTGGGAGCAACAAGGTCGGCGAGGGAGCCCGTCGCCATCAAGGGGCCGTTACTGGCAGAGAAGCACGCAGTGATCCGGCGTTTCGGTCATGGCCTGCACGGTGGCGAGGCCCGCCATGCCGCCGGTCACCAGGGTCAGCAGCACAAGGCCGAGCAGAACGCGGCGCAGAAACTTGGCATCGGCCTGAACAGTGTTACCCACGAAACATCCCCTAACAATCGAGGCAAGCGGTGAACTTGCGATTCACTCTAATGCCGTGTCGGTGACATAACCCTTAACGACCCGTTCATCAAACATTAATGACATGCATCACAGCTACATGGCCGCCCGCTGATTTTTTTGCCACGACTGCGGCAGAAAAACCTCAGTTGCCCTTGCGCACGTCGACGAAGCGGCCGGCCAGGGCTGCCGCCGCCGCCATTTCCGGCGATACCAGATGAGTGCGGCCCCGGTAGCCCTGGCGGCCTTCGAAGTTGCGATTCGAAGTGGAGGCACAGCGCTGGCCGGGCTTCAGCTGGTCCGGGTTCATGCCGAGGCACATGGAGCAGCCGGGCTCGCGCCACTCGAAACCGGCGGTGGTAAAGATTTTGTCGAGCCCCTCGGCCTCGGCCTGGGCCTTCACCAGGCCGGAGCCCGGCACGATCATGGCATAGGCAAGCCGGCCAGAGATCTTCTTGCCTTCGACAACCCTCGCAACGGTGCGCAGGTCCTCGATGCGGCCATTGGTGCAGGAGCCGATCCACACCACGTCGAGTTCGATGTCGGTCATCTTCTGGCCGGGCCTGAGGCCCATGTAGTCGAGGGCCCGCCACTTCGACTGGCGCTTGCCCTCCTCGGCGATGTCGTCGGGGTTGGGAACCGTGCCGGTGATCGCCACCACATCCTCAGGCGAAGTGCCCCACGAGACGATCGGCGGCAGGGCGGCGGCATCGAGCTTCACGATACGGTCGAAATGGGCGCCATCGTCCGTGTGCAGACTGTCCCAGTAGCGCCGTGCCGCGTCCCAGGCGGCACCCTTGGGTGCCTTGGGCCGACCGTTGAGGTAGTCATAGGTCCTTTCATCCGGTGCGATCATGCCGGCCCGGGCTCCACCCTCGATCGACATGTTGCACACCGTCATGCGGCCTTCCATGGAGAGCTCGCGGATCGCCTCGCCGGCGTATTCGATGACCGAGCCGGTGCCGCCCGCCGTGCCGATCTCGCCGATGATGGCGAGAATGATGTCCTTGGCGGTGGAATGGGGCGCCAGCTTGCCGCCCACCTGGACCAGCATGTTCTTCGCCTTCTTCTGGATCAGCGTCTGGGTCGCCAGCACATGCTCGACCTCGGAGGTGCCGATGCCATGGGCAAGCGCCCCGAAGGCGCCGTGGGTCGAGGTGTGGCTGTCGCCGCACACGATGGTGGTGCCGGGCAGCGTGAAGCCCTGTTCGGGGCCGATCACATGGACGATGCCCTGGCGCTTGTCGCGCTCGTGGAAGTATTCGATACCGAACTCGCGGGCGTTTTCGGCCAGGGTTTCGACCTGGATGCGGCTTTCGGGCTCGGCGATGCCCTTGGAGCGGTCGGTGGTCGGCACATTGTGATCGACGACAGCAAGAGTGCGTTCGGGGTGGCGCACCTTGCGGCCCGACATCCTGAGACCATCGAAGGCCTGGGGACTGGTAACTTCGTGCACCAGATGCCGGTCGATATAGAGCAGGCAAGTGCCGTCCGGCGCCTCATGCACTAGGTGATCGTCCCAGATCTTGTCATAAAGTGTCTTCGGCATCACTCGTACCCGGATGGCGTTTCGCCGCGCTATTTAGCGCCTCGCGCCCGCATGTCAAATGGGACCCAACGCATGGCACACCCGAGGCTCAATCAGGACAGTGGCTTGGTCTGGTCCTCGGCCATGTGCTTGGCCATGAATGGGGCATTGGCGATGGCGAACAGGAAGGTAAGCGGCAAGATGCCGAAGACCTTGAAGTTCAGCCATTGGTCCCAGGTGAGCGCCTGGCGCAGCACTTCGTTGAGCAAGGCCAGCGCCAGGAAAAATAGACCCCAGCGGATGGTGAGGGTCCGCCAGGCGGCGTCCGGCATATGCATGGCCGTGTCCATGACGAGCTTGATGTAGCTCCGCCCGAAGGCCAAGCCGCCGAGTAGAGTGGCGCCGAACATCACGTTAATCAGGGTCACCTTCACCTGGATGAAGGTCTGGTCGTGGAGCCACAGGGTGAGCGCCCCGAAGACCGCGACGAACCCCGCACTCACCAGCGGTACGGGCGCGAGCCTATGGGTCAGGAGCCACGAGGCGATGAGGGCCAGTGTTACCGCAACCATGAACACAGCGGTGCCGACGAACACGCCGCCCAGCCAGTTGGCGGCGAAGAAGGCGAGCAGCGGTCCCAGCTCGATGGCGAGCTTGATCGGCGTCTTCATCAGGCCTCCAGTCCGGCGATGGCGCGGGCGAAGGCCTCTGCCCGGAAGGGCTGCAGATCATCGATGGCTTCGCCGACACCGATCGCATGCACCGGAAGCTTGAACTTTTCGGCGATGGCGACGAGGATGCCGCCTCGCGCCGTGCCGTCGAGCTTGGTCATGATCAGGCCGGTAACGCCGGCCACCTTGGTGAAAACCTCGGCCTGGGCCAGGGCGTTCTGGCCGGTAGTTGCGTCGAGGACGAGCAGCACCGCATGGGGAGCGCTTGTATCCTGCTTCTTGATCACCCGCACGATCTTGTCGAGCTCCTCCATCAGATGGACCTTGTTCTGTAGACGCCCGGCGGTGTCGATGAACAGGATGTCGGTGCCGTCGGCTTGCGCCTCGGTCACGGCGTCGAAGGCAAGTCCCGAGGCATCGGCCCCAGAAGGCCGCGAAATCGTCGTGGCGCCGATGCGCTTGCCCCACAGGGTGAGTTGCTCGATGGCCGCGGCGCGGAACGTGTCGCAGGCGGCGAACATCACTTTGTGGCCCTCGCGGGTGGCAATGGCTCCCAGCTTGCCGATGGTGGTAGTCTTACCGGCGCCGTTGACGCCGACCACCAGGATCACGAAGGGCTTCTCCTTGCCGAAACTGAGGGGCACCTCGACCGGCTTCAGGACCTTGGTGATTTCCTCCGCGAGGATCGCCCGCACCTCTTCGGGTTCGATTTCCCGGTCGTAGCGCCCGGTGGCCACCGCCTTGACGATGCGTTCCGATACCGTAACGCCGAGATCGGCCTGCAGCAGCACGTCCTCGAGGTCCTGAAGTGTTGCGGCATCGAGCCTGCGCTTGGTGAAGATGGCGCCGATCGACCCGGCGATCGAGCGCGACGACTTGGCAAGACCGTCCTTGAGGCGCGACAGCCAGCCGCTACCGGTGGTCTCTTCCGCCACGACCTCCGATTTGCGGTTGAATAGTTTCTGGAATAGCCTGCTCATTGAAAAGGCATCGCTCCGCTCATGCGGCCAGTCGCGCTTCGAGATGGGCCTTGCCCCGGCCGGTCATCCTCGCCCGCACGATGGCGCCGGGCCGCATCTCCTGGACAAACTTGACGCTGGCAAAATGCTCGGTGCGGCCCGACCTTCCTGTCTCGATCAGCACGTCGCGGATTGCCCCCACTTCCGAAGCGAGGAAGGTGTCGAGCTTCTCCTGGCCCCGGGCGCGGAGCCGCCGGGCCCGATCGCGGATCGCCTGGACGTCGAGTTGCGGCATGCGCGCCGCCGGCGTGCCGGGCCGCGGCGAGAATGGGAAGACGTGCAGGTAGGTAAGGCCGCAGTCGTCGATGAGGGACAGCGAATTCTCGAACATCGCCTCAGTTTCGGTCGGGAAGCCGGCAATGATGTCGGCGCCGAACACCAGGCCGGGCCGTCGCCGCCGCAGACTGTCGCAAAAGGCGATGGCATCATGGCGCGAATGGCGGCGCTTCATCCGCTTCAAGATCATGTTGTCACCCGACTGCAGCGACAGGTGCACATGCGGCATCAGTCGCTCTTCTCCGCCGAGAAGCTCCATCAAAAGCGGATCGGCCTCGATCGAGTCGATGGACGAGAGCCTGAGACGCTTCAACTCCGGCACTCCCTTCAGGATCGCCGCGACGAGGTCGCCGAGACGTGGGCTGCCCTCGAGGTTGGCCCCCCAGGAGGTGATGTCGACACCTGACAGCACGATTTCCGAATGGCCGTTGGCGACCAGACGGCGCACCTGCTCGACCGCGTCGGAGGCGGCAACCGAGCGCGAATTGCCGCGCCCGAAGGGAATGATGCAGAAGGTGCAGCGATGATCGCAGCCGTTCTGCACCTGGACGAAGGCGCGGGTGCGCTCGCTGAGCCCGTCGATCATCTGTCGATGGGCATGGCGCACCGGCATGATGTCGGCAACGGCAACACGCACCATGTCGCCCGACTTCGCCATTTGCCAACTCGCCGCCGCAAGCTTCTCCTCATTGCCGAGAACCAGATCGATCTCGGGCATGGCGGCGAAGCTCTGGGGATCGGTCTGGGCGGCGCAGCCGGTGACCACGATATGGGCTTGCGGGTTCTCGCGCCGCGCCCTGCGGATCGCCTGGCGGGCCTGGCGAGTCGCTTCCGCGGTTACAGCACAGGTGTTGAAGATCACGGCGTCATCGAGTCCCGCGCCAGCGGCGTGAGCCCGCATCACTTCGGACTCATAGGCATTGAGGCGGCAGCCGAAGGTGACAAGCTGGGGCGCGGCCATGGTTCAGCCTGCCAGATGGGCAGGAAGCTCGCCCTCGAAATCGTAGCTTGCCGGGCCGGTCATCAGGATATGGCCGTCGCTGTCGCGGCGTTCCATCAGGAGATCGCCGCCGGGAAGGCTAACCCGGCACCTGGCGTCGATCATGCGCAGCCTGAATCCCGCCGCCATGACGGCGCAGGCCGCCGTGCCGCAGGCCCTGGTGAGGCCGGCGCCGCGCTCCCACACCCGGATCGTTGCGCGGTCGCGGGCATCGACCCTGGCAAGCGTGATATTGGCCCGCTGCGGAAACAGCGGATGGTGCTCGAGCATCGGCCCCACCTTGGAAAGGTCGACGACATCGAGGCTCTTCACCCAGAAGATACAATGTGGATTGCCGACATTGACCACCGAAGGCGAGTGTATCAGAGGCTTGTCGATCGGCCCGACCTGCAGCTCGATATGGCGGGTATCGGCGAAAGGTTCGGACAGAGGGATATCGGCCCAGCCGAAACGCGGCGCCCCGTTATCCACTGTAACCAGCCGCTCGCCCACCCTTTCGGCGACCAGAAAGCCGCCTTTGGTATCGATGGTGGCCCTGGTCTTGCGCTGTTCGTCGAAGATCAGGTCGGCCACACACCGCGAAGCATTGCCGCAGCTTTCGACCTCGAAACCCTCATTGTTCCAGATGCGCATGCGCACGTC
This sequence comes from Hyphomicrobiales bacterium, assembly GCA_016185245.1. Lineage (GTDB taxonomy): Bacteria > Pseudomonadota > Alphaproteobacteria > Rhizobiales > Aestuariivirgaceae > Aestuariivirga. The sequence continues at coordinate 21,049 of JACPNZ010000009.1, forward strand.
GGCGGTCCCGGACGGTTCGAGCAGAATGACCTGGTCGCAGCCAATACCGGAGACCCGGTCGGCTATAGCCCGAGCCCGAGCCTCGTCCATGGCGATCGGGCGGGGTCTGCCGTCGAGCACCACAAAATCATTGCCAAGCCCGCTCATCTTGCGAAAATGTAATGATGAGACCTGTTCCATGGCGGGCCTTATATGGTGAAACTGCGACAAAAAGCTAGCCCGCCCGGAGTCTGCCGGGCTATTCAGGTCCGGCCATGAACCAGCAACCTACCCAGCAAAAATTCACCACCGAAGGCATTGCGCCCCTCGACCGGCCGAGCTCCGTCACCCGCTTCTTCATGAGCATCGTGGCGCGGGCCGAGCGCCTCAATCTGCGCTTTGCCCGGCTCGGCAACCCGCCGGTCTATGACAACCTGGTGTTTCCCTGGACCGAAGCCATCGAAAGGGCCTATCCGGCGATCCGCGCCGAGCTGGATAGGCTATTAGTGCGCAAGGCCGACCTACCCAACTTCCAAGATATTTCGAGCGACGTGAAGGTGCTGAGCACCGACAACGGCTGGAAGACCTTCTTCCTCGCCGGCTTCGGCAAGCCCTCGTCCCGCAACATTGCGCTGTGCCCGAGAACCTGGGAGGCGGCGCGGCAGATTCCCGGGCTCAAGACCGCCATGTTCTCGATCTTCGAGCCGGGCAAGCATCTGCCGCCGCACCGCGGTCCTTACAACGGCGTGCTGCGTCTCCACCTGGGACTGATCGTGCCCGAGCAATCGGACCGGCTAGCGATCCGGGTCGCCGACCAGATCCGCCATTGGCGCGAGGGCAAGGTTCTGATCTTCGACGATGCCTATGAGCATGAGGCCTGGAACCATACCGGCACAACGCGGGTGGTGCTGTTCGTCGATTTCGTCAAGCCGCTGCGCTTTCCCGCCAATCTGGTGAACTGGCTGCTGCTCAATCTCGCCCTGTTCACGCCCTTCATCCGGGAAGGCATGGAAAATCACAAGGCCTGGGAAAAGAAATTCTACGCTGAGGCCGAGAAGCTGCGCAATATGAAGGACTGAGTCGGAAGCCTCAGGCCCTTGCCAGTTTGCGGCACAGGGCCAGGCGGTCGAGATCCTTGATGCCACCCCAAGCCATTGTGAGGTTCTCGACGAACTCGAACCCCGCCGTGGTGCAAAAGTCGGCGAACATCTTAGCCGTCATGCGATTGCGGGCCTGCGGGTTGAGACCGTAGTGACGGTCGTCGGGCGCATTGTAGTTCGAAAGATGCAGCAGAAGCTGGCCGCCAGGCTTCAGGATGCGGGCGGCGGCGTCAACATAGGATTCGACCAGGTCGGGGCTGAAATGCACCATGGCGTCGTAGCAGAAGACGGCCGTGGCAGAGGCGTCGGGGATCGGCCTGAAGCTGTAGCCGTCGCCGAGGAGGTAGGAGACATTGGCGCGCGACTCGAGGCGCTCCTGGCAGCGGACGAGATTGTCCTTGAAGACGTCGACGAGGGTGAGATGGCCGCAATTCGCGACAATCTGTGCAGCATGGCGGCCATGGCCGCAGGCAAGCTCCACCGTGTCGGCGAGATCGAGTTGGTCGAACATGGATCGGAACGGCGTGTCGCTGTCCCAGAACATGTAGACATAATCTTCGGCTTCCTTGTAGTAGGGGCTGTTGTCCCACGGCCCCGCAACAATAGCGGCGGATTCTTCAGCGGATTACGGGATTTCTGCTTGCGTGCCGCGGAAAACTTGTTCACCGGGTCATTCTCCAGTCGAATTTGCGCCAGCCGCGCTCATACAGGTTGACTGATACATAATCGCAATCGCGGCAGTTGTAAAATGACGATTCCGAGGGGTCCGAAGAGCGGCGAATTGGGTCCGCCATGGCAGCCAGACTCGATCGGACTAGGCCTCGTAACTGCTTGTGCCCATTACCGAAAGCCGGAATTGGTTGTGCCGGGTGCGCTTCCCGCCTAGTAAGGGGCAAATGTCCACGGAGTCGCCTGATGGAACTCATCCTCCATATCGGTGGTGAAAAGACCGGAACGACGTCGCTGCAGCGCTTTCTCTTCGAGAACAGCGTCGAATTGTTCCAGGCTACCAAGATCTTCTATCCGACCTCGCCGAGTCTATGTCAGTACGACGGCCATTTCCCGGTGGCGGCGGCCTTCTTGCCGCCCGGCAGCCTCGAATTCCTCGATGCCAGCAAGGCTCTGAGTCTCGATATACTGCAGCAGGAAATTCGCCAGATCGCTCTTACCGAGAAGCCGGAAGCGATCCTGTTTAGCGCCGAACACTTTTCCTCCCGGATGAAGAAGGACGAGATCTTTCAGTTATCGCGCTGGTTCCGAACCAGCGGACTCTTCGACCGCTACCGCATCGTGTTCTACGTGCGGCCCCAGGATGAACTGTTTGTCTCGGCATTGTCGACGGCACTCCTGGCGGGCCGCAATGCCTGGAATACCTCCCATGTCGTGAGTCCCCAGAGCCACTACTACAATCATCTGGCGACCGCCGAATTGTGGGAGCTGCAGTTCGGAATAAAGTCCATGGTGGTGCGCGCCTACGGCAGTTCGTCGGGCGACATCGTCACCGACTTTCTTTCGGCTATCGGCGCCGACTTCACCCCCAAAACGATGAGCGAGCGTAGTAACGAGGGATTCGGCTACGAGGGGATGCGGCTCATCTACCTGATCAACCGCTATCTACCCGAGTGGGACGGCGAAACGACCGCTTCCTCCCGGGGCGATAGTCTCAGTGCCCAGGCGCTGCGCAACGCCATTGCCGAAGTCATTCGCAATACCGGGATATTTGGCGATGGGCCGGCCGGCTTGCGGGTTATGCCGGCTCAGGCGCGCGAGAGAATCCGCGCCGACTTCGCCCCCCACAACGCGCGCCTCAATGAAAAGTACGGCAGCAATCTGACCTTTCGGGCCTATGACGACAAGCGTCCCGATATGGAGCTTCCAAGCGACGAGGATATTCTCGCCCGGTCAGCCATCGCATTGGGAAAAGCCCTCCTTGCCAAGGACTAGATCCACGAGCCGCGCCATGGAGGTTCGCAGCGCTGGCGGAAATGTGAAGGCCTGCGCCGGCAGGCGATCATGAGCAGCCCTGTGGATGGCGGTTTCGCCTATGCGTTCTCGGGCTATTGTCCGATCTGCGAGGCGCCGCGTCGGTTCGAAGCGAAATACCCGTGGTATCGCGATCATCTCAAATGTCCCTCATGCGGCTCGGTGGTGCGCGAACGCGCCGTGGCCGCAGCTTTGAACGAACTGCGGCCCAACTGGCGCAACCTCGCCATTCATGAATCCTCACCGAGCGGGCGCGGCGTTTCGTTGAAGCTCCGCGAACAGTGCCACAACTTCATCGCGTCGCACTACTACCCCGACAAGCCGTTCGGCAGCACCGTCGGCCGGTTCCGCAACGAGAATCTCGAGGCACAGACCTTCGCCGACCGGAGTTTCGATATCGTAGTTTCGCTCGACGTCATGGAGCATGTTTTCCGGCCCGATCTCGTCTATACCGAAGTCTTCCGTACACTGAAGCCGGGCGGCCTTTACATTCACACCTTTCCGATCTTCAAGGCGCAAGTCGAGGCGAAGATCCCGTTCGCGGAACTCGATACCGACGGTTCAATACGCCACCTTGTCGAGAAACCCGAGTACCACGGCAATCCCATCGACCCGAAGGGATCGCTGGTGACCTTCCATTATGACTACGACATTCATCGCCAGATCGCCGGCTGGGCTCCATTCAGGGTGCGCATTTGCCGGGCGTGGGACGAGTACCTTGGCATCATCGGCGAATTCACCGATGTCATTGTCTGCGAGCGGCCATTTCCCCAATTGGGCCAAGTGACGGAAACAGCCCGCTCCAAGGCGCAACGACTAACCATGGCTGGAGCCTCCGACAGGCAAGCCCTCGTCATTGTCGGGCCCCATCGCGCCGGCACGTCGGCGATGGCAAAGGCCCTGAGCCTTGCGGGTTGGGCATTGCCGAAGACCCTGGTCCCCGGCGGGCCCGGGAACCTCGAGGGACACTACGAATCGCTTCCCATCATGCGCTTCAACGAAGCGGTTCTGCGCGGCATCGACCGAGAATGGCTCGATCCCAAGCCGCTACCGGAAAGTTTTTCTGTTTCCGAGGCAGTAGTCGCGGACGCCACGCGGTTGCTGGCCGAAGAATTTGGCGACGCCGAACGCATCCTGGTGAAAGAGCCACGCATCAGCCGGCTACTGCCGCTCTGGCTTGCCGCCTTTGCCGAGCTTGGCATCCGGCCGGTCTTCCTGTTCGCCTGCCGCAGTGCTGTGGCCACTGCCAATTCACTGGCGAGGCGCGATGGTTTCGACATTGAGCACGGCCTCGAGCTTTGGCTTACCTATGTACTCGAAGCCGAAGCCGCCAGTCGCGGCCTGCCGCGCCGGGCGATCCGTTATGAGAATCTCCTTGCCGATCCCGCCGGCACCATTGCCGATGCGCTTGCTGCCCTCAGCCTCGGCTGCCCGTCCGATGCCGACACCACGGCGAAACTCCGCCAGGCGGTGACGCCGCAGACAGCCAAGAAAACCGTGGGCGGCGCGTCGGCTCGCCTCAGCCACGCCGTCACCGAGGTGGAAGGAGCGCTCGCCACCGATCCGGATCTTCTCGATCCCATTCCCTTCGAAGCGGTGCGCCGCACTTGGCGGAGCTTCTGGTCGGCGGCAAGCCCTGGCGATGGCGCCTCCTTTCTTGCCCTCGGCCAGGCCGAAACCCACTATGGCCGCAGCACTGCCGAACTTGTGGCGGGAAGGCCCACAGCCGCCCTGGCGGCGGCCCGGCTCGCCGCCGGCCTGGCGCCGGATAGCCCGGTCTATCGGACACAGATCGGAATTGCCGCCACTGCGGCGGGCGAGATGGCCGAGGCCGAAGCAGCCCTTCGGCAAGCGCTCGCCTTGGACAATGCAAATGTCACGGCATTGCACCGGCTGGGTCAACTGGCACTCGCCGCCGGACGCCCCGACGAGGCTCGCGATCTGTTTGAGCGCGCCGCAACGCTGGCGCCGCAGCTTGCGGTACTACATCTGGCTGTCGGCCAGGCGGCCGAAGCGGCCGGAGATGCCGCCGCTGCTGCAAGGGCGTTCGCAAAGGCCCGCGAATGCGAAACCAAGAGGTGATCGCATCGGCGCGGGTTGCACGTTCCGCGAGTTCTGGCCTAATTGCCGCGAATTCCGGCGGAAAGATTCGTGACCACCACGTACAGCATTGCATTTGATATGCCTCAAGAGGTCATCGATCGGGCGATGGCCGCGGCGACGCGCCCCGATCTGCTGGCGGAGATTGTCGCAACATCGCGACGCTATTTTAAGAGCCTATCCGTAAATAATGTTTTTGCCGGTTTTGCTGCGGCAACGCCGCAGGGCGATGGTGGCGGCGGCGAGGTGATGCAAGGCGAGGGAATTCGCGGTTGTCTTTTCATAGCGGACCTTGAGCTTGCGGAAGAGATTGAACCAGCTGTGTGACACCTCGACAATCCAGCGGCGCGGCTTGAAGCGCTTGTTCTTCTTGGCCTTGATCTCTTCGCCGCGAGGGCGCACGTGCGGGATGTAGCCATGGCCGCGGATGACGGCATCGGCCTTTTCGCCGACATAACCCGCATCCGCGCACAGATTTTCTGCCACGGCTCGAGCGGTCACGGGTTGACGTGCTATCTTGCTGTCCAGCACCGCGTCAAGCTGGCTGACATCATGGCGGTTGGCACCAACCAGCGCGATGCCCAGAGGCACGCCCTTCTCATCCACCAGAAGATGCCGCCCCATGCCGTTTTTTCCCCCGATCCGTCGGGTTTCCGCCGACACCGTCCTCGCCGATCGGGGCCTTGATCTTGGCGCCGTCAATGGCCTGCCAGCGCCACCTTATCCCCTTCTGCTCATCGTAAAGCGCAACGCCTCGCGCCCACAGCGCCTTGAAGAATCCCGCCTTGCGCCATTCCTGAAAATAGCTGTGTATCGAACTGCTGGCCCCAAATGTCTTCGGCAGCGCCTTCCATTGTATCCCGGTGCGCAACACAAACACGATCCCGGCGAATACCTGCCGTGGCTCCAGCGGCTTGCGGCCACCCCCGGCTTTCCTCTTGTACTTCTTCTTGCGGCTTCGCTTGCGTTGCGGAATCAATGGAGCGGCAATGGCCCACAACTCATCCGTCACTTCCCACGATTGCGCCCGCTTCCTGGCTTCCGGCATGATCCCTCCGAACCATGCCTTATCCATCGTTCATGGTTAACATACTATTTACGGATAGGCTCTAAGGATAGGCCCCCGGCTCGAACATATCGGAAAAATCTTCGGCGTCCTTGACGGCCTCGATGACCGGCAGGCCGAACACCGTTTCGACCGTCCGGATCAGCGACTTATGCGTATAATAAATCTGGCTGAGGTAATTCTTCTTGACGCCGGCGCCGACCGCGAAGAACGGCAGCTTGTCGGTCTTGGAGCCTTCATCCCAGATGACGAAGATGACGGCGGCATTGGCGTTGGCCCACTTGATCAGCGGCGGCAGCTCCTTCTTCAGGAAAGCGTCACCGGCCGCAATCGGGCTCTTGCCGCACTTGTCGTGCATGTCATTGCACAGGTTGGGCGTGATGAACACATAGTTCGCCAATCGGTTGGCCGCGAGATCGCCTTCGAGATCGGTGAGCGGCTTCATGTGAGTAGCGCAATTGCGATTGTCGCCGCGCGGCGGGTCACCCACGATGTCGGCAAAGAACATGAACGGATTGTGCCTCGCCGTATAGCGAGTACGTGTACTTGTGGCCAGGGGACAGATGCCGGATACTTCCGGGTCAAGGCCCTCTTGATAACTCATCCAGGAGAGCTGCGCCGCGGCAGGTGCGGCGTCGATCTGGGCCGTCAGATGCTCCCTTGACGTGGTCCAGTTTTTCGCTCTGGTCTCGTCGCAAAAGCTGAGCGGATCGCTGTCGCAGGTGAATGTGACATCGGGAAAGCTGTTGGTCCCGGCTTCCATCAGGATGTAGTGCGGCTCGCTGACCAGGTCTGGGATTAGGTCGGTGAAGTCGGCCGCCCGCGCCGCCTGGGGTATCAGGCGCTGGTTGATGTAGGGCGCCTCCTTGGTGTTGCCGTAAATGTAGTTCTGCTTCTTGTCGCCGACGGCATCCGTATTCTCCATGACGATGACGATGATGTGTTTTATGTTCCCGGCACCGGCCGGCATGGAAAAAAGTGACGCAGCAGTGAGGATGGCGACTGTCAGTGCGGAAGGGCGGATCATTTTGGAATAGCGACCTTTCGAGACATGCTGGGCTGTACCGGCATGGCCAACCGTCGGCGGCGAGATTGATTTGATTCACCCGGCTTGACAATACCGAACAGACTGGCGGACACGCCGAGGCAAATCGGTGATCGTTAACCAACATGGACGAGCGTTAACCATGAACTCAGCCTCCCCGGCCCGGGTTTTTCCTTTGGATTCCCGGGTGGCGAGCGCCAAGAACTGCAGCCGGCGGCGGCCAAACGCAAATTGCCACCCCGGACGGAGTCGTCGCCAAGGCGGCGACCCGCAGGAATCAACATTACATCCGAATCGTTAAGCAAGTTGATGAAAATTTAGTAAAAAATGATTGCTGGGTCCGGGCAACTGCGCTAGCGTTCGCCGGGTGGAAAGCCGCCGCTTACCACCTTTTGGGACGGCAAATGAGAAGCCCTGAGCGGGTGCGGAGCGAAGCTTGGGGCGTAGGGCGAGGTCAGCAGCGCTTGAGGAAGAGTGCGAAGTGATTTGTTTGTACCAAGAAGTAGGGTGCGGTCGACTCTTTGTATGGAGTAGAAAGTATGTCGTACTCGCCTGTAGCCGCTTCATTTTCTCCGATTGAGAATTCGAGATCGCTCGGCTTTGAATTCCTGACGCCCGGCACCCGTATCAGCGTTATCGTTCCGGCCAAGAATGAAGCGAAGAATCTTCCTCATGTATTGCCGCGTATTCCGAAGTGGGTCGACGAAATCATCTTGGTCGACGGCAATTCGACCGACGACACGGTCGCGGTCGCCATGGAGCTGAATCCAAACATCGTAGTGGTGCAGCAGAAGGGACGCGGCAAGGGTGCGGCATTGCGTAGCGGCTTCGCCGCGGCAAAGGGGGATATCATCGTGACCCTCGATGCCGACGGCTCCGCTGATCCGGGAGAGATCGCGAGCTTCATCGGCGCACTTTTCGCCGGCGCCGATTTTGTGAAGGGGTCGCGCTTCCTGCAGGGCGGCGAGACCGCCGACATGGAATGGTACCGCAGACTCGGCAACTGGGGCCTGCTGCAGCTGGTAAAGCTGCGCTTCGGCGGCCGCTTTACCGATCTGTGTTACGGCTACAACGCCTTCTGGCGCAATGTCTTGCCATACATCGATCTCGAAAACGTCGACGGTTTCGAAGTCGAAACCAGCATGAATGTCCAGGCGCTGCGTGCCAAGTTGCAGGTTTTCGAAGTTGCCAGCAAGGAATTCCGCCGAATTCATGGAACCAGCAATCTGCGCACCGTGCCCGACGGTTGGCGCGTGCTGAAGACCATTGTGAAGCTCGGTTTACCGAGGAAGAACAAGCCGGCCACTGCCGTCCGAAAGATCGGCGACCTCCGGGAGTGGAACAGAGAAGCCGGACGGTGAAAGCGATGCCGCTCAGGGTATCGGCGATCATTTGCGCCTACTCCGACGACCGCGAGGAGCAACTAAAGGCGGCGATCGGTTCGGTGCTGAACCAGGAAACGGCGGCAACCGAGATACTTCTGGTAATCGACCACAATCCGGGGCTCATGGGCCGTATGATGGCGGCTTTCCCCGATTCGCGCATCATCGCCAATATTGGGCAGCGTGGCCTGTCGGGGGCGCGCAACACCGGACTGCGTGCCGCAAGGGGCGATGTCGTGGCGTTCGTCGACGATGACGCGGTAGCCGATCGCCAATGGCTGACGCGGATGATCGGCCACTATGCCGATCCTTCGGTGATCGGCGTCGGCGGTGGTGTCGTGCCCGTCTGGTCAGGCGGCAAGCCGCCGTGGTTTCCGGAGGAGTTCAACTGGGTGGTGGGATGTAGCTATCGTGGCCAGCCCGAGGGGGTAGCCAGGGTCCGCAATCCGATCGGCTGCAATATGTCGTTCCGGCGCGAGATTTTCGACCGGATCGGCGGGTTCCGCGAGGGTGTGGGACGAACCGCCGACGACGCGGCGGGATGCGAAGAAACCGAATTCTTCATTAGGGCCCGTCAGGCCTATCCGGAAAGTAGTGTTCTGCTCGATCCAGCCATGCGGGTTCACCACCAGGTTGCGCCCGAGCGCGGGCGGTGGAACTATTTCCGCAAGCGCTGTATCGCCGAGGGCCGTTCGAAGACCCTTGTGGTGAACGAAGTCGGTGCCGCCGACGGGTTGGCGGCCGAACGAAGTTATGTACTGCGCACCTTGCCGGCAGGATTTTTCCGTGGCATCGCCCAGTCGCTCTTTAAGTTCGATCCGTGGGGATTGGCAAGGGCTGGCGGAATTGTCGCCGGTCTTGGCTTCACCACCTGGGGATACCTTGGCGCGAGACTTGCAGGTGGTCGACGATAAGCGGCGGGTGCCAGCGGTAGCCAATGGAACAGTCTTTTCGTCCAATCGCTATTCTTGATCTGGATGTGGCGAAGCCGCTGCCGGAAGTCCCGTTGCGGGACAAGGCCCGCGGGCTGATCTATGGAGGTGTTTTCTGCCTCGTCCGCCGGCATGGCCGGCCAGTCGGGATCGTCGAGTTTTCCTACGATGGCGAAGTGATTTCCCCCAGCGAATTGGCAACTCTCATCGGCAGCCCACCGCAACCCGCCTCACCATCTTCGGTCGCCAAGACCAAAACCGGCCCCGCCCCGTCGATAACGGTGGTCGTGGCGACCAGGGATCGGGCTGCGAGCCTCGATCGCTGCCTGCATTCCCTCATGTCGCAGAACTACCAGAACTATGACATCGTCGTGGTGGACAATGCCCCGGCAACGTCCGAAACGGCCGATCTCATCGCCGATCGCTACAAGGCGACCGGCAAGGTCCGCTATGTCCGCGAGGATCGTCCCGGCCTCGGCCGGGCCCACAACACTGGTGTCTCACTTGTGACGGCGCCCTATGCGGCTTTCACCGATGATGACGTGATCGTCGATCCCGACTGGCTTGCCGCCATCGCGGCGAATTTTTCGACAGACGGCAAGGTGGGCTGCGTCACCGGTCTCATCTTGCCGGCGGAACTCGAGACCAGGGCCCAGATGTGGACCGAACGCCATGGTGGCTTCGGCAAGGGTTTGGAGAGAAGACTCTTCGACTTGGGTGAGCACCGGCCCGACAACGCTCTGTTTCCCTTCACCGCAGGCCAGTTCGGATCGGGCGCCAACATGGCCTTCAACATGGAAGCGTTGCGCCGGATCGGCGGCTTCGAGTCGGCCCTTGGTGCAGGCACCATCGCCCGGGGCGGCGACGATCTCGCCTCCTTCTATGCCGTGGTGAAGGCGGGCTTCGGCTTGGTCTACGAACCGGAAGCGATCATCTGGCATCACCACCGTCGCGATGAAGAGGGCATGGTGCGTCAGGCCTATGGCTACGGCGTGGGGTTGGGCGCCTACTTGACGAATGTCATTCTTGATGATCCAAAAACCCTGTGGGACCTCACCAAGGCCCTACCTTCGGGACTTGCACACATGTTCGGATCGTCATCTCCCAAGAACCGGCGCCTGCCGGGCGACTACCCCACCGCTTTGATCTGGCGCGAGCGCCTGGGTATTCTTGCCGGCGTTCCGAGTTTCGTGCGCAGTCGCCGGGCGGTGAACTTGCTCGAGAGGATGCGCGCTCCGGATGCAGGCAATTCGGCCCCCAGGGCATCGTCACAGCTGGAATGATGGCGTGGTTCAGCCGATTCCCATCCTCCTTTACCACAGCATCGCCCGGAGCTGCGCGGCCGACTATCGCCGCTGGCTGGTGCTGCCGGAGGAATTCGAACGTCAATTGCAGGTCCTGCTGGAGGACAGCTACGACTGCCTGACGATCTCCGAACTCGTAGGTCTGCTCGATTCCGGCAAGGATGTTCCGCCGCGCACCGCTGCCATCACCTTCGACGATGGCCTGGCCGATTTCGCCGAGGGCGCCGTTCCCATCCTCCGCCGCCATAATTTCTCCGCCACTCTCTATGTAGTTTCGGGGCTGGTGGGCAGTACAAGCCGTTGGCTGGCAGGCCTCGGAGAAGGAAACCGTCCCATGCTGGGCTGGCAGGAACTGCGCGATGTGGCGGCGGCCGGTATCGAAATCGGCGCCCACACCGTCAGCCACCCTGAAGTCGATGTACTGTCGGCCGCCGAGGCACAACGGGAAATCCGCAACAGCAAGGCGACACTCGAGGACAAGCTCGGGCTGGAAATAAGATCCTTTGCCTATCCGCATGGCTACTCGAGCAAGACAGTTCGCAAAATGGTTGCCGAGGCCGGCTTCTCGTCGGCCTGCTCGGTCCGTCATGCCTTGGCATCTGCTTCGGAAAACCGCTTTGCCTTGTCGCGTATCATCATGACCAGCGACATCGGCACCACCGGTTTTCGGGAAATTCTTGCCGGTCGCAGTCTCCCGATTTCGCCGCCGATCGACAGCGCCAAGATCGCCGGTTGGAGAGCGGTGCGAAAGCTTCGCCGCCTCACCCGGACTGGGGAGCGACTGAATTGAGCCTTTCCCTGCCGGGATGGATAGAGAGCGTTGGTCGGTGGTTCGGATTGTACGTGGTCGGTTGGTGTGAAGGTCAACTTGTATGAAATCAGTTGCGTGTATTGCTGTGGGCCTATTCCTCGTTACAGCCGGTTCTCCCGGCGCCGGCGCGGGGACGGCCAACCAGGTGGCCCCGCCCACCCCGCCAAGCTTCAACTCGCCCGCCATTGACTCGGTACTCATGGCACTCGGCGACATGTATCGGGATGGCAAACTCACGCCATCCGACGGACAGACAGCAATCGACTATTACAAGAATGCGGCGGGCGAAAGCGATCCTGCCGCCATCTATGCCATCATCATGCCGACCGATCTGATCGGCGTGAGTGCAGTCGGAACCGCCGACCGCAAAACGGCCCGCGATCTTTACGTGCAGGCCGCCTCATCCGGCAATCCCGATGCCCTTCTGCGGCTTGGCGACCTCTACTCAAATCCGCGCTCGGGCCTGACCGACCTGGTCAAGGCCTTTGCCTATTACCAACAGGCCGCCAAAGCCGGCAGCATCACTGGTAAGCTGCGGATGGGAGAAATGACGGTGCGCGGCCAGGGCACGACCGCCGACATAGCAGCCGGCCTGGCCATCGTGCAGGCGGTTGCCGATGGCGGCAGCCCCGCCGCCTTCATCGTTCTTGGCGACCTCTATGCCACCGGCGCGGTCGGGCCAGTCGACAGTGCCAAGGCGATCGATGACTACGGCAAGGCCGCGGCGCTGGGTTCCGCCGATGCGATGATGCGGCTCGCTGATACTTATTTCAACGGCAAGCTCGTACCGCGCGACCTAGGCAAGGCAATTGATAGCTATCGGGCGGCCGCCGCCGCGGGAAACCCCTATGGCAAGATCAGGCTGGGTGAAATGACAGCGCGCGGCCAGGGCGTGGCGCAAGATATCGCCGGCGGGCATGCGATCATCGGCGAGTTGGCCGATGCCGGAAACGCCGATGCCCTCAATTCGCTAGCCGAATTGTCGATCAGCGGCGATGCCGGCCCGATTGACGGACCGGCAGCGGCTAACCTGTTCGAGCAGGCGGCGAGCCACGGCAGCACCTATGCGCTGTTGCGCCTGGGCGTTATCTATCACGACGGCAAGGTGATAGCCCAGGATCTGCCAAAGGCCTTCGGCTACTTCCTCAAGTCATCGGAGGCCGGCAACGACTATGCCAAGCTTCTCCTCGGCCAGATGTATCTGAAGGGCGAGGGCACCGATAGGGATACGGCGACCGGGTTCAAGCTTCTCGAGGAGGTAGCGGCGGTCGGCAACACCGCGGCACTCGTCACCATGGGTGATGTATCCATCGATGGCACGCTGGGGGCTGCCGATGTGGCCCGCGCCATCGGTTACTATGAGAAAGCCACCGCCGCCGGCGATACCGATGGCCTGTTGCGGCTGGGCGACTTGTATTCGGACATCAAGCAGAAGATACGCGACTACGCCAAGGCGATTGGGTACTACCAGCAGGCCGCCGATGCCGGCAGCATCACGGCCAAGCTGCGGCTGGCCACCATGTTGGCCCGTGGCCAGGGTGTTGCCGCCGATCCGGCCCGCGGCCGGGCGATGGTCCGTGAGGTGGCCGATACGGGCAACATTGCCGCCCTTATTGTTCTCGGGGATTTGAGCAGCGGTGGCGATACGGGTCCGATCGACGGCAAGACGGCAGTTTATGCCTATGGGCGGGCCGGCGCCCTCGGCAGCAGCGATGCCCTGATCAGGCTGGGCGATCTTTACCGTGACGGCACGGGTGTTCCGGTCGATGGCAAGCGGGCGGCCGAATACTACGCCAAGGCAGCCGGTCCCGGTTTGGACACGAGTGCCCAGTAAGGTGTGGGGATTTCCGACATTGGGCAAAATTGGCGCCGTGACAATTTGGCTGCGCAGCCTCGCGGTCGCTGGCATGCTCGGCGCTCATTTCCTAACGACAAGCGGAGCATTGGCCGAAGAGGTCAAGAGTCCGAACCCGCCGCAGCCAGCCGCCACTTCCAAGACGCCTCCCAATACCGACGCGATCCTGCGGCTTGCCGATCTCTATGCAACTGGCGACGCGGTGCCGCTCAACTATGGCAAGGCTTATGAATTGTATGCGCAGGCTGCCGCCGCCGGAAGCCTGACGGCCAAGCTGCGGATGGGCGAGATGCTTGCCCGCGGGCAGGGGGCGGTGCGGGACGTCACCAATGGCCGCAAGCTGGTCCGCGAATTGGCCGAGGCCGGCAATACTTCGGCTTGGGTAAGCTTGGGTGATCTCTACGCTCGCGGCGATGCCGGTCCGATGAACCCAAGGGAAGCTATCAAGGCCTATGAAGCCGCCGTGGCGCAAGGCAGCAAGCAGGCGATGATGCGGCTGGGCGATATCTATCGGTTGGGCCGGTTCGCTGCTCCCCAGCCGGACAAGGCCAAACTTTACTATCGCAAGGCCGCCGACGCCGGAGAGCCTTATGGTCTACTGCTGCTCGGCATCCTGCAATCCAATCAGTCTACCAAGAAAGTATCGCGCGAAGCCGCCGCAACCCAGGTGCTGCGGCAGGCAGAGAAGGCGGGCCTCGACTACGCCATCGTGTCGATCGCCAGCAACTATTTCTATGGCAAGAGTGCTCCTCAGGACCCGAAGCGGGCCCTTGCCCTGCTGGTTGCCGCCGCCAAGGCGGGCAACACTGCAGCGATCTCCGATCTCATCGCTTCATACCGCACCGGCAGGCGCGACGGCCGGCTGTTGCTGGTGAAACAGAATCTCGCGACGGCGAGGCAGGTTCTGGCCGAATTCGGGCGCAAGTTGACCGCTCGCGAAACCGCAGTAGAGAAGTTTTTGCTCGATCTTGCGGTGGCTCAACCTAAGTCCTTTGCCGAATTCTATGTCCGGCTGCGTGCCCTGCCACCCTCGGATGGTGCTTCGTTGCTTCGCAGTCTTGGCCGCGACAAGCCCGATTTTTACGCATTTGCGGTGCAGTCCCGTCTGATCGAACTGAAGCAATTGAACGGCAAGCCGAGCGCATCTTTGAACCAGCGCGCCGCCGCCGCGATGAATCGCTATTGCCTGAGGACCGGCACGCCGCGCTTCTGCAGCGGTGGTCCGATGAGCGCCGAGCAGGCGGAAATTCTGGGCTATTCCTTATAGGCGCGAGTTCAGGATGTTGGATTTTTCGGAGCAGTTAACCCGCATACTGATGGCCGCCGCCGTGAAGGCTGCGGCAAATTGGACCGTTAACAATATCCAGAGTGAGGAAGGCGAGACGAAAGCCAAGGCAGTAACACGAACGAGATCGGCGCTAGCAGACCTGCCCATTTACCTCACCGTTTGACGGGGCTCGACAGGCATCGGTGGGCCGTCCAAAATAATGAAAAATTGAAATGAATCGCCTGCTTCCTCAAGTGCATGGAATCTAAGTTGATGCTGATGCGTAACAGCCAGTCGACCAATGTCGCGATCATCGGCGCAGGGCCCTATGGCCTTGCCACGGCGGCCCATTTGCTCAAGGCGGGTGTTTCGACCCGGATTTTCGGCAAGCCGATGGGCGCGTGGACCGGCAACATGCCCAAGGGCATGTTTCTCAAATCGGCTTTTGAAGCCACCAGCATTTCCGCCCCCGAGGCCGGTTCTTCTCTGGTCGACTACTGCATCGAGACGGGGATCGAGGCCTTCGACGACTGGCACCCAATTCCGATCGATGTCTTTGCCAGCTATGGTCTGCATTTCCAGAAACGCCATGTCAGGGGCGTGGAAGATATCTCCGTCCAGCAGATATCCAAGGTACCTGAAGGTTTCCGCGTAAGCCTTGCCAACGGCGAAGCCTTCACCGCAAGATCGGTAGTGGCGGCCACAGGTCACTTGCATTTCACCCACTGGCCAGCCGAATTGCGGGGGGCGGGCGGCTGGGCCGTGAAGGCGGGAGTTGCCAGCCACACCTCCCAGCATGACGATTTTACGCGCTTTGCCGGTCGCACCGTCGCCGTCGTGGGCGCGGGCCAATCGGCTCTGGAGAGCGCAGTATTGCTCCATGAAGCGGGAGCAAAGGCGCATCTCCTGGTTCGCGATCCGCAGATTCTCTGGGGCGGCCCGCCGATCAAGGGCGACAGCCTGTTCCGCCGCCTGTTCAAGCCGAAGACTGCCTTCGGCCCGGGTTGGTCCCATGTCGTCATCACCGAAATGCCACAGCTCATTTCGCAAATTCCGGCGGCCTGGCGGCTTGCCCTGGTGCGCAAGGCTTACGGGCCCTCGGGCGGATGGTGGCTGCGCCAACGCTTCGAGGGAAAGATCGACGTGGCGCTTGCGACGCGAGTCGAGCAGACGGTCGAGGCGAGCGGCAGAGTGATGCTGCGCCTGCGCACCGCTGCGGGCGAAGAGTCTTCGCTGGTGGTTGACCATGTCCTAGCGGCGACCGGCTACCAGGTCGACGTCGATGCCGCCGACTACCTCGATCCGGAGATCAGGACGGGGCTGAAGCGCGTTCCCGGCTCGGGTTCGCCAAAACTGTCACGCAATTTCGAATCGTCGATCCCCGGATTGTATTTCGTCGGGTTGTCGTCAGCCGCAACCTTCGGTCCATTGCAGCGCTTCGTTCACGGTACCGACTTCGCCGCGCGGACGGTGAGCCGGCCGCTGGTGACCGGCGCAGCTTAAAACCCGCTGCGCGACCGATCGGCCGACTTTCAGAGATACAGGCGCAGCACGGCCTCGACATTGGCCGCGGCCCAAAGGCGGTTGTGAATGTAGCCCGCCGACTTCTCCAGATTGGCCGCCATCAGCCGGAGCCAAGCAAGTGCTACCATGGCGCGCATGGCCGCCGGCTGACGGGTCCAGTCTCCCGCCGGCCCACGCAACTGGCCACAGGCCTCGAACCAGGTCGTTTCTTCGGCGCTCCAGCGGCCGGTGCGGAGAAGTTCGCCGATAATGTCGCCAATCTGCTGGCCGGTCTGTACCCGCCTCGCGGTAACTGCCAGTTGGCAGATGTCAAACCCCGCTGGACCGTCAGTTCCAAAGCGGTCCCAATCGATGATGCTGGCGATGGCGACCTGCGTCGGCCGATGCGGGGACACAGGATCGTCACCTTGGGGCCGGATTTTCTCTGTGGAATAGAGAATATTACCCGGACAGTAGTCGCCATGATACCAGCCAAGTTCGACCATTCTGCCACGCCAGTAGTCGCACTGCTGCCGGGTGAATGCGGCAATGGCAGTCTCCCGCGATTGTGCCGACATCAGGGTTCGGACTGGCTGCTGGAGCCTGTTGGCCGGTCGGACGATCCAGTCTTCAAGCCAGTTTTCCCCAATCACCGCCGAGGCCGAATTGCCGGCGTGAAACCGGCCGATCAGCCGAGCGGCCTCGGCCAGTGCTGCGGAACCCAAACCTGGTGTTCCGATGACCGTCCGGCCATCGTGGCCCGGCAGGAACCGCTCGATGGAGATAAGCTTGCCGGCCGACCGACCAAAAGCCAGAATGTGGGAAATCCCGAACTCCAGACCGGTATTCGACGTTGGTATGATCCTGAGCGAAGCCTGCTGGCTGACCAACGATCCGGCGCCGCCAGTCGATCGGCTGATCTTGACAATGGCGCGCGTGCCGGCAGGAGCTTGAAATCCGAATTCCAGAGGGCGCTCGACCGGCGCCTCACCCAGGAAGTAGATCCGTACATTGCCGAGCGATGGCATTTCTCCGAGCAGTCGCCAGCTTCGCGCAACCGGATCATCGGGCCGCTCAAGGACAGCGCCCACGGCCAGCTCGATCTCCCGGTCCGGTAGCGATCCGGATGCCCGGCCGCGCCGCGCCGCAACCAGGCGGGCAGCAATCGAGGCAAGTGCCAGCAATCGTCCAGCTAACCGGTCGGCGAGGCCGTAGTGTAATCCGGTCGCGGGACGTCGCGCGATGCGCGCTATCGGCTTGGTCGACACCTGCATGTCAGGGCTCGGCGGTCTTGTCGATCGACCGCCCCGGGCCGGAAGACCGCCGGGCCATTCCCGACAATTTGTGCAGACGGCCGAACGCGGTCAAGATAAAGCGGCGCGCAATTCTTCCGCTGAAGCGCACCGTCATGGCGATGAACGGCAGGGGATCGTCGACGGAAAACCAGGCCAATGCCGTGCTGCGAAGGAACGAATCCGCGCCACGAGGCAGGCGCTGAGACCCCCAGAGCAGCGACGCCCAGTCGAGGTTTTCCACATAGAAGCGCCGGCCAAGGACAGGGACAGAGAGGGGGACCGGCTGGCCGGTGAGGTCGAGATAGAGGGCCCGCACCACGTCCATTCCATCGGTGTTGACGAAAAGCCGGAAATTGGCGCCGAGGCGCGGATTGAAATCGACCAGCTTGTAGCGGCCATCGCGCCGGTCGAGCCGCCAATCCATGTCGACGATTCCGCGGTAGCCCACCGCCTTGCAGAAAGCCGAGGCGGTGGCCAGGAGTTCATCGTTGCGAAGCGACATCGCGGCGGAGGTAACACCCGCCTGCACTGGCCATGATCGGTATTTGCGGCCGGTGAAGGCCACCAGCGGCAGGCCGCTACGTCCGCAATAGGCATGCACGATCCAGTCTTCCGCAACATCTGGTGGAATATATTCTTGAATGATGATCTGCGCGTTCGCCGGCCAGTTGCGGCTCAATTGCCGGAATTCGGCAAGCGAATTGACGATGGTGGTCGACCCGACAACCGGTCTTGACAGTCGCGTCCACGGCTCGCTGTTTTTGATGACCAGCGGAAATACCGCGTCGGCGACAGCGGCCAGTGCCTCCGCTACCGACTGAGTATAGATCGTCGCCGGCGCCGGCGTACCATGCCTGACGCACTCAGTGAACAGGGCCCGCTTGCTGGCGAGAGTTTCAGGGAGTTCAGGGGAGATATCGGGCAGCAGAAAATGCGGGCGCAGCTGATCGGCGTTCTTGGCGATCAGCACTGCCGCTTCATCGTCTGTCGGTATCAGGACCGCCGCCCGACCCAATTCGCGGGCAACATCGAGCAGCCGGGCGTGCAGCGCCTCGGCGTCGTCTCTTGCCCGATCGTCGATCAGGAATCGACGGCGCAAGAAGCGTGACATGCCGTGTGGCGCATAGCGATCGGTCAGCATCGCGTAGGTGGTGATGCCGGCTCGCCCCAGGGAACGGATCGCGCCCAAGGAGCCGTGCAGGTACGGATAGCTTCCGACCTGGAACAGAACAACGGGCGTTGACGCGTCGAAGCTGGGCTCGCCGCTGACAGATGAGCTCGACTGCATGGTGCCAGAATGATCCGATCATTTGAGTAAATGCAATAAGCAATTGTACATGATAGTTACCTTGGAATCCGCGTTAACCATGGAAAACCGCATATGGTCCCCAACCCTTAAGGCGGGCGCCGGGTTCTTTCGCCGATCCCCCCAATGTGTTAGCCGTTGATGGTCAAAAATCATAACTTGTCGATGGGGAAGAGTGGAGTTGAATGGGTTGGTGAACTCCCTTCGGGCGGCAGCCGGTCGCTTGCGCAGGGACGGCTTCTTGAAGACCGTGCCGCTGATCGCCCGCAGGCTTCGCTCGCAGGTCATGGCGGTGGTGGAGGACAGGCGCCGGGGGGTGTCGACCAGCAGGGAAGTTACTGACCACCAGCTTGGCTTTGGCGACAGTCGCTATCATGCCTACGTGGCGACCGATTATGACACTTTCAAAGCCGCCATGGGTCTGGTCGACATTCGGCCGATGCAGGATGTGTTCGTCGATTTTGGATCCGGCAAGGGCCGTGCGGTTCTTTTGGCGGCGGAAATGCCGTTTCGGAGGGTCATCGGGGTCGAATATTCGATGCAGTTGCATGCCGACGCCAGTCGCAACCTCGCTGCCCTCCGCCATAGGAGATGCGGGGAAGTCGAGCTCGTGCAAGCCGACGCAACCAGGTGGCCGGTACCACCCGATGCGACCGTGCTATTTTTCTTCAATCCCTTCGATGGCGAAGTCCTGGCCAGGGTCTGCGAAAATATTCGCGCTTCCCTGGCCGAATCGCCCCGCAAGATCACCATCGTCTATGTCCGCGCCGACAAGTTCTTCGAGCACGAAATAGCCTGGACCGAGTGGCTGACGCGGATTCACGAGATTCCGTGCAGTGACGGCAAGGTGGCGATTTACGAGAACAAGGCGGCTGGCTGACCGCCGGGCGGTTGGCGCGATGCCAATGGCCCCGCGAGAATGAGGAATTCCGCAATCGAGACGCCAGGTTTACAACGTCAGGCGGCCCGTACGGATGCGGCGGGAAGAATATCGGACGGCATGGGCTCGGAATAGCCAGGCGAAAGCCAGTCATCCAATTCAAGGCCAGTCAGTTCGGCGGTCATCCGAATATCCGGCTTGAACATGTCATCGAGCAGCGATCGCGTGGCGGGTGCAAGCGGGCCCAACGCCCTTGAGTCCACCGGCACGATGTACTCCTTATACGGTTGAGCGTTCGAATTTGAGCCGATGCCGAGAAAGTGTTCGATACCCTGGAGGCTCTCCTGCGGTTTGTTCCACAACTGATCGGTGCGGAAAAAATGCACTTGCGGCCTGGCGAAGAATTGCAGCACACGACGGATTTGCTCGGCGTAGAAGCCTCGCTCGATATAGGAAAAGACACGGTGCACCCTGTCGGGAAACCCCTTCATCCGCGCTCGTCCGAACTGCGAGATGGCGAGTTCAAAGGGATAGCTGTCGCAATTGCGGACCGACTCCATCCGCCAATGGGAATAGGCCCGCAGCGTTGGGTGACGCAACAGAATGATCAATTTCGCGCGCGGATTGTAGGTTCTTAGCCGGCAGATCGATTGCGGCCAATACATGTAGATTGGCGTCGCTTCACCGCGCAGCCGGTTCCCGTGGTCACCACCAAAGGCGCCATGATACTTGTCATAGTCGGGGCGTTGCCAGTTCTGCTGTTCGTCGTCGAAGAAGTGGACTTCCTTCTGGCGCGCCATCTGGATGCATGGCCTGGCTCGGAGGTATGCCGCGAGAGCGGTCGTTCCCGCCTTCTGGGCGCCAGCGATGAAGAAATCGACCCTCTCCGGCATGGTCCCTTGCCTACGTACGCACGGAACTGGGGCCACGGCCATGGGCCGAGCCGGTTTAATCTTCTGATGTCAGAAAGCGGCTACGCGTCGGAACGGTCGTCTGCACCGCGACCCTCGCCCGGGTGCATCCGACGCATGTGAGCATCACAGACTATGGTTAATATCTGGTTATGCCGCAGTCGCGAAAAGCGCCAGGCTGGGGGAGACAAGCCAGCGCCGGGACCCCTCCGGGACGGGACCCGATATGGCGATGGACACCCGGCCGGCCCCTGTTCTAGGTGTATGAGAGACATCAGCGAGACCGTGCCATGACCGACAACCCACAGAAGCCCCTGAAGTATCGCTCGCAGAACTGGTTCGACAATCCCAATAATGTCGACATGACGGCGCTCTACCTCGAGCGGTACCTCAATTACGGCTTCACCCGAGGCGAGTTGCAGGGCCGCAAGCCGATCATCGGCATTGCCCAGACCGGCTCCGACCTTTCGCCCTGCAACCGGGCCCACATCGATCTGGTCAAGCGGGTGCGCGACGGCATCTATGAGGCGGGCGGCATCCCGATGGAATTCCCGGTCCACCCGATCCAGGAAACCGGCAAGCGCCCAACCGCCTCGCTCGACCGGAATCTCGCCTATCTGTCGATCGTCGAAGTGCTCTACGGCTATCCCCTCGACGGCGTGGTGCTGACCATCGGCTGCGACAAGACGACACCGGCCTGCCTGATGGCGGCGGCGACCGTCGACATTCCGGCGATCTGCCTGTCTTCCGGGCCCATGCTGAACGGTTGGTACAAGGGCCAGCGGACCGGCTCTGGCACCATCGTGTGGATGGCGCGCGAGAAGCTGGCGACCGGCGAACTCGACTACGAGGGTTTCGTCGAACTGGTGGCGAGTTCGGCCCCCTCGACCGGCTTTTGCAACACCATGGGCACGGCAACCACTATGAATTCGCTGGCCGAGGCCCTTGGCATGACGCTGCCCGGCAATGCCGCGATCCCCGCCCCCTATCGCGAGCGCGGGCAAATGGCCTTCGAGACGGGAAAACGCATCGTCGGCATGGTGCATGAGGACCTGACGCCCTCCAAGATCATGACCCGCAAGGCCTTCGAGAACGCCATCGCCGTGAATACGGCGATCGGCGGTTCGACCAATGCGCCCAACCACCTGAACGGCATTGCCCGTCACGTGGGGGTTGAGCTCGACGTGGCCGACTGGGAAAAGCACGGTTATGACCTGCCGCTCCTCGTCAACCTGCAGCCCGCCGGCGAATATCTCGGCGAGGACTATCACCGGGCCGGTGGCGTTCCGGCGGTGGTGGCCGAGCTGATCAAGGCCGGCCGCATCCACGAGGATTGCGTAACCGTCAACGGCAAGACCATCGGCGAGAATTGCAAGGGCAAGTTCTCCTGGGACCGGGCAGTGATCAAGGACTTCGGCAAGCCCCTCAAGCAACACGCGGGCTTCAAGATGCTCTCCGGCAACCTCTTCGACTCGGCCATCATGAAGACCAGCGTCATTTCCGAGGAGTTCCGCCAGCGCTATCTGTCGAACCCCAAGGATCCCAACGCCTTCGAGGCCAAGGCCATCGTCTTCGACGGACCCGAAGACTATCACGCCAACATCGACAACCCGAAACTCGGCATCGACGAGAACACCGTTCTCTTCATCCGTGGCGTCGGTCCCCTCGGCTATCCAGGTGCTGCGGAAGTGGTCAATATGCGGGCGCCTAACTATCTGCTTGAGAAGAACGTCCGTTCGCTGCCTTGCGTCGGTGATGGCCGCCAGTCGGGAACTTCGGGCTCGCCCTCCATTCTCAACGCTTCGCCCGAGGCCGCGGCGGGTGGCGGATTGGCGATTCTTAAAAATGGCGACCGGGTCAGGATCGACCTCAACAAGGGCAGCTGCAACATGCTGGTGCCGGAGGCCGAACTTGCGAAGCGCCGCGCCGAACTCGACAAGGCCGGCGGCTACAAGGTGCCGGAGAGCCAGACGCCATGGCAGGAGCTGTTCCGCCAGAACGTCGACCAGCTGGCCCAGGGCATGGTGCTGAAGGGTGCGGTGAAGTTCCAACGGGTCGCCAAGACCAAGGGCATTCCGCGGGACAATCATTGATGCTGGAACTCCGCTCCGGGGATCTCCGTGTCACCTTCTCCCGTCTCGGCGCGCGCCTCGTCTCGGTCTTCTTTGGCGATGCCGACATGATGGCGGGCGGCGGCAATGACGAGCAGTTCCTCGCCGGCGACTGGACGGCGGGTGCCATCTGCGGCCGCATCGCCGGCCGGATTACCCGGGCCCGCTTCCGCCTCGACGGCGTGGAGCACCGGCTTGTCCCCAACATGGGCGAGCACCAATTGCACGGGGGCCCGGACAATTTTGCCATTCGCAAATGGGATGTCCGGCAGATGGACAATTCCATTCGCTTCAGCCTCCATTCGCCCGATGGCGACCAGGGTTTTCCGGGTGCTGTCGATGCTGCCGCCACCTATGCGATCTCGGGCAATCACCTGTCGCTCGATCTCGAAGCGCGGACCACCCGGCCGACGGTCGTCAACCTGACCAATCACGGCTACTGGAATCTCTCGGGCGGTGCGCGAAATGCCTTTGCCCATGACATGCAGATCGATGCCGAGAGCTTTCTGCCGCTCGACGATCTGCTTCTGCCCACTGGCGAAATCCGCGCCGTCGCCGGCAGCCGTTGGGATTTCCGCAAGCTTCGCCAGGTGCGCGAGCCCTACGATAATTGCTGGGTGCTCACCGGCCGGCGCGGCGAACTTCGCCATGGCCTGACACTCGGCGATGCGGGGTCGGGGCGCCGCATGGAGGTATGGACCAGCGAGGCCGGCCTGCAGATGTACACGGCTCTCCATTGGAACGGGGGTTTTCCCGGCCGCAGCGGGCCGCTGAAGCAATATGGCGCGATCGCCACCGAGCCGCAGAACTTTCCCGATGCGCCGAGCCATCCCAATTTTCCCAGCCCCGTGCTGCGCCCCGGCGAGACCTACCGCAATCGCATGCAATGGCGATTCTTTTGAAATCTAGCGCCTAGCCTCAATCGCATCCCAGATCAGGCTGGCGATGTCGGCGCCGCCGAAGCGCCTTATTTCGCGAATGCCGGTCGGCGAGGTGACGTTGATCTCGGTGAGGAAGCCGCCGATCACGTCGATGCCGACGAAGATCAGCCCGCGCTTTCTGAGGTCGGGCCCGATCGCCTCGCAGATTTCGTGCTCGCGCCTGGTCATCTCGGCCGGCTCGGGCCTGCCGCCCACATGCATGTTGGAACGGTTTTCGCTGATCGACGGCACCCGGTTGATGGCGCCGGCCGGTTTGCCGTCGACCAGGATGATGCGCTTGTCGCCGGCCCTGACGGCGGGCAGATATTTCTGGGCGATAAAGGGTTCGTGGAAGGCCTGGCCGAACAGTTCGAGAAGGGCCGAGAAATTCTGGTCGCCCTCGCTCAGCCGGAACACGCCCGCCCCGCCGTTGCCGTAGAGCGGCTTCAGGATGATGTCGCCATGGGCGCGGCGGAAGGCGGCGAGTTCCACCGGATCGCGGGTGATCAGGGTCTCCGGCATGAAGTCCCGGTAGCGCAGCACATAGAGCTTCTCGGGGGCATTGCGCACTTCGATTGGGTCGTTGACCACCAGGGCCTTCGGGTGGATTGCCTCGAGCAGATGGGTGACGGTGATGTAATTCATGTCGAAGGGCGGGTCCTGGCGCATCAGCACCACGTCGAAGCCATTGAGTTCGGCGCGGCGCAATTCGCCCAATGCCGCATGGTTGCCGATCACCTCGCGCACCTCGACATCCTGGCCGGTCGCCCACAGCCTGCCGCCCTCGAGGGCCAGCGTGCGGGTTTGGTAATAGAATAGGGCATGGCCGCGCGCCTGGGCCTCCAGCATCAGGGCAAAGGTCGAATCGCCTTTGATGTTGATGGTCTCGATCGGGTCCATCTGGACGGCGATGGTCAGCGGCATCGGTCAATCGTCTCCGTCGAAGGCATTCTCGATATGGCGCGGCCAGTGGTAGGGACTGACGGCGACGATGTCAAAACGGCAGGCCTGGGTGATGGCCACCCGATCGCGCGCCAGAAAGCAATTTGCCGCGGCGACGATGCGCCGAACCTGATGGCGGCCGACCGATTCCAGCGAAGCTTCGAAGCTGGCGCGCAGCTTTACCTCGATGAAGGCGGTGACGCCGCCGCGCCGCATGATGAGATCGATCTCGCCCATCGGCGTCTTGTAGCGCCGGGCGAGCAAGCGATAGCCCTTGAGGCGAAGCGCCCACAGCGCCGCGGTTTCGGCAAGCCGCCCGTGCCGCTCGGCGACCTGGCGCCGCTCTCTCATGGGCGAGCCTCGCGCCGGGCCAGGATCAGGGCGTAGACCTCCTTGCGCGACAGCCCGAGCTGCCTCGCCACCACACTCGCCGCCTTGCCCGCCGGCATGATGGCCAGCGCCTCGTCGATGGCGTGCTCGCGTTGTTCCGCCGTGACCGCGCGCTCGGTAGCCGCGGGCGGGCCGACGACGAGGGTGATTTCGCCCTTCACGACCGGCCTTTCCTTGAGCAGAGCGGCAAGCTCCGCGGCGCCACCGCGAAGCATTTCTTCATGCAGCTTGGTCAATTCGCGGGCCACCGCCACCGGCCGATCGGGCCAGGTCGCGGCGATCGTTTCGAGAGTTTCGACAATCCGGTGCGGGCTTTCGAAGAAGATGAGGGTCGAGTTTAATCCACCGACCTCATCGAACAGGCGCCGCCGCTCGCCGAGCTTTTGTGGGACGAAGCCGAGGAAGGCGAAGCGATCGTTGGGCAGCCCGGAGAGCGCCAGGGCCGTCGCCACCGCCGAGGCGCCGGGGCAACAGGTGACGGCCGTCCCTTGCGCCACCGCTTCCGCCACCAGCCGGTAACCGGGGTCGGAGACGAGCGGCATGCCGGCATCGCTGACCAGGGTCAGTGCCGCACCGTCGCGCAACCGCGCCAGAAGGCCGGGGCGCACCTTCGCGGCATTGTGCTCGTGATAGGGCTCGAGCCGATTGCGGATGCCGAAGCGGTCGAGAAGCTTCGCCGTGGTGCGGGTGTCCTCGCACAGGATGGCATCGGCGGCGGCGAGGCTGGCCAGGCCGCGCAGCGTCATGTCGCCGAGATTGCCGATTGGCGTGGCGACGATATAGAGGCCCGGCGCCAGAGCATCAGCGACGAACGGACTACTGCCGATGGTATAGCGGCGGGCTGGTTTTTCGGGTTTCATCCGGGACATCCGTTCGGCATGCTAGCCCGTCTCTTCGGCAAGAGGGAGTGATGTTGCAACAGCCAGCCGGGAATGACAATTCTCTCCGGTGATGGCACAACTGCCACCGAATGTTCGACTGGGATGGCGGGCGAATGGTGTGGACGTGGTTGAAGACAATCGCTGTCGCTACGGTAGCGGCGCTGTTTGCGGCGGGCCACTCCCAGGCGGCCAGGTGCGGCAACACCGGCGCCGGCTTCGAAGCCTGGAAGCCGGTCTTCGCGGCCGAAGCCAGGGCCAATGGCATAGGCGCACGGGGCATTTCGGCATTGCTCGGCACAAGCTATTCGAACGGCACCATCGCCGTCGACCGCAACCAGCGCTTCTTCCACCTGTCGCTTTCCGCCTTCATGGCCAAGCGCGGGGCCGATGCCATCATCGCCCAGGGCCGCAGGATGAAAGCCGCCAATGCGGCGATGTTCGCCGCCCTCGAAAGGCGCTTTGGCGTGCCGGCAGGGCCGCTCGTCGCCATCTGGGGCATGGAGACGGGTTTCGGCTCCAACACCGGCCGCCAGAACACCATCTCCGCCGTGGCGACGCTCGCCTATGACTGCCGCCGCAGCGAATACTTCACCGACCAGCTCTATGCCGCACTGAAGCTCATCGACCGCGGCGTGCTGACGGCCGCCACGACCGGAGCCATGCACGGCGAGGTGGGTCAGACGCAGTTCTTGCCCAAAAACATTCTTCTCTATGGGGCGGACGGAGACGGCGATGGCAAGGTCAACATGAACAGCAGGGCCGATGCGCTCGCCTCGACCGCCAATTTCCTCAAAGGCAATGGTTGGCCGGCGGGAGAGCCTTATCGCGCCAGCTCGTTTGCGAGCTGGAATGCCGCCATGATCTACCAGCAGGCTCTCGCCATCATCGGCCAGAAAATCGACGGCGAATGATCGATCCGCATGGCTCGCCTGCCGCCCAGGGGTGTTGACGGCTTGACTGCCGCATGGCCTGATACGGCCTGACTGGGAGAAATCGGGATGGAATATCGGCAGCTTGGCCGCTCGGGCCTGCGCGTTTCGCTGCATACGCTGGGGACCATGTCCTTTGGCGGGGAAGGCCATTTCGCCACCGTCGGCCAAACCAAGCTCGACGAGGCCCGACGCCTTGTCGATGTCGCCGTCGACCACGGCGTCAATCTGATCGACACCTCGAACGTCTATTCGACCGGCCGTTCGGAAGAAATCGTCGGCGAAGTTCTCAAGGACCGCTCCAGCCAGATCCTGGTCGGCACCAAGGTCCGCTTTGCCATGGGCAAGGGTCCCAATGAAGGCGGGCTGTCGCGCTTCCACATCATCGAGCAGTGCGAGGCGAGCCTCGGGCGGCTCCAGCGCCAGCACATCGACCTCTATTTCCTCCACGAATGGGACGGGCAGACGCCGATCGAGGAGACGATGGAGGCGCTCGACACGCTGGTGAGGCAGGGCAAGGTGCGATACATCGGCTGTTCCAATTTTTCCGGCTGGCACATCATGAAAGCCCTGGCGGCCGCCGATCGGCACGCCTGGCAGCGTTTCTGCTGCCAGCAAATCCATTACACCATAGAGGCGCGGGAGGCCGAGCACGAGCTGATGCCGATAGCGCTCGATCAGGATGTCGGCATCCAGGTATGGAGCCCCTTGGCGGGCGGATTGCTGTCCGGCAAGTTCCGCCGCAACGCGCCGCCGCCGCAATTGTCGCGGCATCTTGCCGGCTGGGGCGAGCCGCCGATCCGCGACGAGGACCGGCTCTACCGCATCATCGAGGCGCTGGTGAAGGTGGGCGAGGCCCATGGCGTCTCCGCCGCCCAGGTTGCCCTCGCCTGGCTGGCCGGCAGGCCCGCCGTCGCCTCGATCATTGTCGGCGCCCGCAGCGAGGCGCAGCTCAGGGACAATCTCGCAGCGGCGTCTCTGGCCCTGACGGCGGAGGAACGAAAGTCGCTGGACGACGTGAGCCTCCGGCCGCTGCCCTATCCCTACTGGCATCAGAACCAATCGGCCGGCGACCGGCTCGGCGCCGCCGATCTGGCGCTCCATGCTCCGCATCTTCTCAACCGCAAGCCGCGCCGTTAGCGGCGGGAGTCGATCATGACCTCCAAATCCAATCTCACCATCAATCCGCAGCGCCTGTGGGATGCGCTGATGGAAACCGCGAACTTCGGCGCCACGGCCAAGGGCGGCATCCGGCGTCTCACCGTCTCCGACGAGGACCGGCGGGTCCGCGACTGGTTCAAGGCCGAGTGCGAGAAGCTCGGCTGCAAGGTCCAGGTCGACCGGTGCGGCAACATGTTCGCAACCCGGCCCGGCAAGCGCCAGGACCTTCTGCCGATCGCCATGGGGTCCCATCTCGATACCCAGCCGACCGGCGGCAAGTTCGACGGCGTGCTGGGCGTGCTGGGGGCGCTGGAAGCCATGCGCACCCTGATCGACATGGGCTACGAGACCAACGCGCCGGTGATGATCGTCAACTGGACCAACGAGGAAGGCTCGCGCTTTGCCCCGGCCATGCTCTGTTCCGGCGTCTATGCCGGGGTGTTCACGCCCGACTTCGCCTACAGCCGCGAAGACCGCGAGGGGCTGAAGTTCGGTGACGAGCTGAAGCGCATCGGCTATCTCGGGCCCGAACCGGTGGGCTCGATCAAGTTCCAGGCGATGTTCGAACTGCACATCGAGCAGGGCCCGATCCTCGAAGCCGAGAGCAAGGTGATCGGCGTCGTTACCGGCGTCCAGGGCATGCGCTGGTACGAGGTGACGGTAAGGGGCCAGGAGAGCCATACGGGTGCCACGCCCATGGGCCTGCGCAAGAATGCGCTCTTGGGTGCCGCCCGCATGATCGAGGCGATCCACCGGGTCGGCATGGACCACCTGCCGGGGGTTGCAAGCGTCGGGCTGATCGAGAACCGGCCCAACAGCCGCAATGTGGTGCCGGGCGAGGTGTTCTTTACCGTCGACCTGCGCCATCCGGACGAAGCCGTGCTCGACCGCATGGAGGCGGACTATCAGGCAGCACTGCCGAAGATCGCCACCGAACTCAAACTCGAGCTCGAGGAAAGGCGCATCTGGAAATCGCCGGCGGTAAAATTTGCCCCCGACCTTATCGAGTGTGTGCGCCATGGCGCCAGCCAGGCCGGCTACAGCACACGCGAAATGGCATCGGGTGCCGGCCACGACGCGGCTTACATCGCCCGCGCCGCGCCGACGACGATGATCTTCGTGCCCTGTCTCGGCGGCATCTCGCACAATGAGGCGGAGTCGACCACCCTCGACGAATGTGGAGCGGGCTCCCAGGTGCTGCTCAATGCGGTGCTCGATTTCGACCGCAAGTTCGCGTAGACAACGCCATCCAATCACCAGGACAGGGAGACAGACATGACCATCACCCGGATCGGCGCCGGCAAGCGCATGAGCGAGGCTGTCATTCACGGCGGCAAGGTTTACCTCGCCGGCTTCGTCGCCGAGAAGACCGTGGGCCGCCCGGTCAAGGAGCAGACGGCCGACATCCTCGCCCAGATCGACGCCGTGCTGAAGCAGGCGGGCAGCGACAAGACCAAGATTCTCAAGGCCAACATCTGGCTCACCGACATCAGGAGCTGGGCCGAGATGAACGAGGCCTGGGACGCCTGGGTGGTGGCGGGCCAGACACCGGCGCGGGCGACGGTCGAATCCAAGCTCGCCGGCCCCGGCCTCGATGTCGAGATCATGGTCGAAGCCGCCATCTGACCGGGCCGCCATCCGACGAAGGCTTGGATGGAACACCAAGTTGTGGCATTTTCGCTGCCCGGCTGACCAGCGGGAACGGGCAGCGATGGCCAAGGTTTTCTTCACCAGCAATCTCCGGCGGCATGTCGATTGCGCCACGGCCGAGGCCGAGGGTGCGACGGTGGGCGAAGTGCTGGCCAGGATTTTCGCCACCCAGGAACGTCTCGGCTTCTATGTGCTCGACGAGCAGGGGCGCTTGCGCAAGCACATGATGGTGCTGATCGACGGCGGGCGGGTGAAGGACCGCGACAAGCTGACCGATCCGGTCGCGGCATCGAGCGAAATCTATGTGATGCAGGCGCTGTCGGGCGGTTAGGGAGAAGGTCATGGCGCAATATGTGATGGTATCGACCCGCAAGGGCCTGTTCGAGGTGAAGAAGCGCTCGAAGGGCTGGGAGATCGCTTCGGCCGATTTCCTCGGCGACAATGTGACGCTGTCCTTGCATGACCCACGCGACGGTGCCACCTACGCGGCCCTGAACCACGGCCATTTCGGCATCAAGCTGCACCGCCGCGACAGGGGCGGCAAATGGCAGGAGATCGCCTGTCCGAAATATCCGGCAAAGCCCGAAGGATTGAACGACCTCGACGGCTGGGGGAAGCCGGTCGACTGGTCGACCCAGCTCATCTGGGCGCTGGAGACGGGAGGCCGCGACGAGCCGGGCATGTTGTGGGCCGGCACCATGCCGGGCGGATTGTTCCGCTCCAGGGATCGCGGCGACAGCTGGGACCTGATCCGCTCTCTTTGGGATATGCCCGACCGCAACAAATGGCTGGGGGGAGGTGCTGACATTCCCGGCATCCATTCGATCTGCGTCGATCCGCGCTCGTCCAAGACGGTGCGGGTGGCGGTCTCCTGCGGCGGCGTGTGGACCACCCATGACGGCGGCAAGAGCTGGGAGCAGAACGCCCATGGCATGCATTTCGACCAGGGGCCCGAGGGTGTGGCCGACAATCCCCATACCCAGGACCCGCACATGATGGTGCAGTGTGCGGCCAAGCCCGACCGCTTCTGGGTGCAGCACCATTGCGGCATTTATCGTTCGGCCGACAATGCCAGAAGCTGGCAGGAGGTGAAGGCGAGCCCATCGTCCTTCGGCTTCGGCGTGGTGGTGCACCCGAAGGACCCGGACACCGCCTGGTTCGTGCCCGGCATCAAGGACGAGAAGCGCATTCCGGTCGCGGGCGCCCTGGTGGTGACGCGCACCCGCGATGGTGGCAAAAGCTTCAAGGCCCTCAAGAAGGGCCTGCCGCAGCAGCATGCCTATGACGTCGTCTTCCGCCATGGCCTGGCGCTCGATCGCACCGGCAAGCGGCTGGCCATGGGCTCGACCACCGGGAACCTGTGGGTCTCCGAGAACCAGGGCGACTCGTGGTCGAAGGTTTCGAGTACGCTCCCGCAGGTCTATGCGGTCAGGTGGGCGTGAGGGGAAGCAACCGATTCACTTGTCAAACAGCAGACGTGCATGATCCTTGAGGAGGCGGCAGATTTTGCCTCCGGGGGTATTTCCCCTCTCTTGGAAATGAGAGGGGTGCGCGGGCGCTGCCCGACGCTTGGTACCGGTCCTATTTGATATGTGTCAAGAGATATTCGCACCAGTGCTGAAATATCTTCCTGGTACTGCACCCCTGGTTTTCTCATGTCATGGCCGGGCCTTGACTAGCGAAAGCACATCCTACGACACAATGAAGCCGACGATCTCGCGGGCTTTGCGCACGATGGGGGCGGCGATGGTGCGGGCCCGTTCGGAGCCGTCCTTCAGCACGCTTTCGACGTAAGCGGGATCGGCCCGGAGGCGCTTGGTCTCGTCGCCGATGGGGCCGAGCTTGGCGACGGCCAGGTCGGCGAGATCGTTCTTGAAGCTCGAAAATTGCCCGCCGCCGTATTGCGCCAGGATCTTGTCGACGCTGTCGCCCTTGAAGGCGGCGAAGATGCCGACGAGATTTTCGGCCTCGGGCCTTCCCTTGAGACCCGCCGCCTCGGACGGGAGCGCCTCGGGATCGGTCTTGGCCTTCCTGATCTTGCGGGCAATCGTGTCGGCGTCGTCGGTCAAGTTGAGCCGCGACAGATCGGAGGGGTCGGACTTCGACATTTTCTTGGTGCCGTCGCGCAAGGACATCACCCGCGTCGCCGGCCCGGTGATGAAGGGCTCGGGCGGCGGGAAGAATATGCCGTCATCGATTGCCGACGCATAGTCGTTGTTGAACTTGATGGCGATGTCGCGGGCGAGTTCCAGATGCTGCTTCTGGTCCTCGCCCACCGGCACGTGGGTGGCGTGATAGGCGAGAATGTCGGCGGCCATCAGATTGGGATAGATATAGAGCCCAACCGAGGCGGCCTCTTTGTCCTTGCCGGCCTTCTCCTTGAATTGGGTCATGCGGTTGAGCCAGCCGAGGCGGGCGACGCAGCTCAGAATCCAGGCCAGCTCGGCGTGTTCGGCCACCTGGGACTGGTTGAAGATGATGCTTTTCTTCGGATCGAGCCCGCAGGCGAGATAGGCGGCGGTCACGTCGATGATGGCCTTGCGCAGCTCGGCGGGCTCCTGCCAGACGGTGATCGCATGCATGTCGACCACGCAATAGATGCACTCGTGGGTTTCCTGCATGGCGATCCAGTTCAGCATGGCGCCGAGATAATTGCCGAGATGCAGATTGCCGGTGGGCTGCATCCCCGAAAAGACGCGTGGAACGAAATGCGGCATACAGAAACCCCTCGCCAAAGACTGCAGGCTTATGCCCGCAAAATACCGGCCTGAAAAGCGCCAACTTGCTCCTGATCGGCGGGCGGGCTAGGCCTCTGACATGCCGGAATTACCCGAAGTCGAGACGGTGATGCGAGGGCTAGCCCCGGTGCTGGAAGGCCGCCGCATCGTCAAGGTTACGCTCCGCCGAAAGGGCTTGCGCTTTGCCTTTCCGAAAGGCTTCGCCCGCAGGCTGGAAGGCCGCCGCGTCGAGGCGTTGCGGCGGCGGGCCAAATACATCGTGGCCGAAATCGAGGGCGGCGAGTTCCTGCTCATCCATCTCGGCATGACCGGCCGCTTCACCGTGTTCCCGGCGAAGGGTGAGCCCCACAACCTCGGCGAATTCTATTTCGAGGACGGGGCGAAGGGTGATGGCCCGCACGATCATGTGAGCTTCAGCCTCGATGACGGCGCCACCGTCGTCTACACCGACCCGCGCCGCTTCGGGGTGATGGATTTGTTCAAGACCGAGCACCGGCTGCTGAAGGGACTCGGCGTCGAGCCCTTGGGCAATGTGTTCGGCGCGGCAACGCTCGCCGAGGCCTTTCATGGCAAGAAGGCCCCGCTCAAGGCGGCCCTTCTCGACCAGCGCATTGTGGCGGGCCTCGGCAACATCTATGTGGTCGAGGCGCTGCACCGGGCCGGGCTGTCGCCCCAGCGCAAGGCGGGAACGCTGGTGCGGGGAAAGAATATCGATCCCCGGCTCGAATCTCTCGCGGCCCACATCCGCGCCGTGCTGGCGGAGGCGATCGCGGCGGGGGGCTCGACGCTCAGCGACTTCGCCCACACCGATAGGGCCGAGGGCGCCTTCCAGCAGCGCTTCCAGGTCTATGACCGGGAGGGCGAGCCCTGTCCGCGCTGTGCAACGCCGATCAAAAGGATCGTGCAATCGGGCCGTTCGACGTTCTATTGTGGCCGCTGCCAGAAATAGGACGGTGCATATGGCTTACGAAAATATCCTGGTCGAAACGCGCGGCGCCGTGGGCCTCATCACCCTCAACCGGCCGAAGGCGCTGAACGCGCTCAACGCGGCGCTCGTCGCCGAACTGAACCAGGCGCTGGCCGGTTTCGAGGCCGACAAGGCGATCGGCTGCACCATCATCACCGGCAGCGACAAGGCCTTCGCGGCGGGGGCGGACGTGAAGGAGATGGCCGAGCAGAGCTATGTCGAGGCCTATCTGGGGAAATTTCTGGTGGGCTGGCAGGGCCTGACGGAAGCGCGCAAGCCGGTGATCGCGGCGGTGGCCGGCTTCTGCCTGGGCGGGGGCTGCGAGCTGGCCATGATGTGCGATCTCATTATCGCCGCCGAGACGGCGAAGTTCGGCCAGCCGGAGATCACGCTGGGCATCATGCCGGGGGCCGGCGGCACCCAGCGCATGACGCGCGTCATCGGCAAGTCCAAGGCCATGGACATGATCTTGACCGGCCGCCTGATGGAAGCTGCCGAAGCCGAACGCTGCGGTCTGGTCGCAAGAGTCGTTGCGCCGGAAAAGCTCCTCGACGAGGCGCTGGCCGTCGCCGCGAAGATCGCCTCCTACTCGCAGCCCATCGTGATGATGGCCAAGGAGACGGTGAACCGCGCCTATGAAACGACGCTCGCCGAAGGCGTGCGCTTCGAACGCCGGCTGTTCCTCTCCATGTTTGCAACCGAGGACCAGAAGGAAGGCATGCGGGCCTTCATCGAGAAGCGGAGACCTGCGTTCAAGAATCGGTAGCGTTGTAACCTTAAGCCCTCACCATGATGCGGACCGGCGGGCGAAATCGCTAAAATTGTAGGGTTTGCGTTTGGGGGCGGTTGAACTTCAAGGCCTAGGCTGCGATCCGCGAGCTACCATCGCGGAGAGTGAAAATGACCAAATTCATGCGTTTCGTCCGGGACGATTCGGGTGCCACGGCCATCGAATATGCCCTGATCGCGGCGGCCATGGGCCTTGCCCTCGTCACCGTCATGCCGATCCTGGCCACCGCCATCACCGGCAAGTTCTCGAGCCTGGCGACCCACATCACGTCGGGTACCTAACCGACAATCGTTGCGGCGCCGGCGATGCGGCTTAGCGGCCGCATGAGCCGGCGGGCGCAATCGCTAAAATTTTCGGGCCGGAATTCAGCAGGCATTGATCACTCCGTTCTAGGCTCTCCATCGCGAGCCATAGTCACGGAGAGCGAAGATGAGCAACTTCCTGCGTTACCTCAACGACGACACCGGCGCCACGGCCATCGAATACGCCCTGATCGCCGCCGCCATGGGCCTGGCGCTGGTCGCCGCCATGCCGCTTCTGGCCACCGCCATCACCGGCAAATTCTCGAGCCTCGCCACCCACATCACGTCGGGAACGTAGCGGGCGTTAGTTTCAAGGTGGGGTGGAGGCTGGCGCGTCGAAAGACGTTTGCCCGCACCGAACAATCATGCCCCGCCGGCTATCGTTCGGGACTCAGACACCCGCTTGCCGTTCGTGCCGGCCTGCGGATCGGTTACGGGTGAAAGCCAATTTAAATCCGGCTTTCGGACTGGATAGCAAACAAGCGTGGGCATCGAAAGCGCTGCCAAAGCAATTCGAGCGCTGATCGCCTATTCAAGCAGCTTCATGTATGAACGTCTGACTGCTGGACTGCTCACCAGCGAGAGCACAGCAGTCCTCAGCCGTGCTTGCGGGCAATGATAACATCTTGATAGCCCGCATTCGCATCGGGCCGTCCCGACCAGTTCCCCAAGCCGATCCGTTCAATTTCAAGCCCATGCTTGGCGTGAACAGCTTTGAGATCGTCAAGATAGAGAGCTGATACATGCTCTGGCGCTTCAAGTGACTGAATACGACCACCGGGGACATCATGCGGAATACTGACACGAGTTCGTTGGCTTGTTACATCGTCGAGAAGAAAGAACGTGTTCACAGTGCGCCTTTCGGGCTTCAAGACACGCGCGATTTCCTTGAGATAATTTTCGGCGGCGGCTTGTAGTAGATGTGTAAAGAGCGACATTGAGAATACGAAATCGAATGACGCATCGGGAAATGGGAATCGGTAGTTCTCTGGCTGAGTTGTCGCTTCTGGATTGTAGAACTTGCTGAAGATATCGGCATGAATGAACCGAAACTGAGGATAGTCCTTATAGGCAGTTTGGCACCATTCGACCGAGGTCCCGACTATATCAATACCAGTATAGGTCCCTTCATCGATATAATCAACGAACCCGCGAGTGATCCGACCGAGTCCACTTCCAACGTCAAGCACACTTGACGTTGGTTTCACCTGGCCTTGAGATATCAAACCCTTCGCCATCTTCTCGCCAAGATCGGCAAATTCTTCCGCAATTTTCGTTTTATCGTTTGTGCCTATTTTGTTTTCGACAATGAGTTCGATAGGCGGAATGAGTTTCATTGCATGACCCTTTTTGGCTTGCGTTGGGCAATAGACCGCTTATCGCGATCTTGACGACGTTAAGCGAACAGACGATATCTCAACCTTGTCGGCAGATGCAATGTCCCGCTCCGGCCATTACTCGTTCGGTACCGAAAACAGCGATTGTCTTACAGTGGCGATGGGCTACCTGCTCCGCAACATCCCCTGCGGATACACCCCCTTCTTCACCACAATATTGCCGGAGAGCCTCTTCTCGCCCGAGGCGAGGAGGGCGAAGCAGCTTTTCGCTCGATTGTAGACGCCAGCCCCTACCGGGGGCACGATCTTCGGCTTGGCGATGTCGCGGGTGAGCGATGCCCGCCGTCACGGCTTGGCCGCGTGGCCGGCACCATGGCCAAGGTCCGGTCTTGCCAATGGCGCCGATTTGCGCAAGTCTTGCTCCGGTTACGCCGATCATCCGGCCCAAGTCGATCCTTAGGAACTTTCCAAGCGAACCCTGGCGGAGGCAGCCGTGAACCCCAACAAGGAACTGTGGGAAAAGGGCGACTTCACCCAGATTGCCGCCTTCATGCGCCAATCCGGCGAAGCGGTCGTCAAGTCGATCGGGATAACAACCCCGCTGCGGGTCCTGGATCTCGGCTGCGGAGACGGCACCACGGCGGTTCCTCTGGCCCTCCTGGGGGCCGATGTGGTTGGCATAGACATTGCCGAAAACCTCGTCGACGCCGGCAACAAACGAGCCGCGGCGGCAGGTCTCAAGCGGCTCAAGTTTCAGGTGGGAGATGCCTGCAACCTGGAGGGTGTCGACGACCGTTCGTTCGATCTGACCCTATCCATATTCGGCGCCATGTTTGCGCCCCGGCCCTTCGATGTCGCCAAGGAGATGGTCCGGGTCACCAAACCGGGCGGTCGAATTGTCATGGGAAACTGGATCCCCAACGATCCGACTTCATTCGTCTCGCAGTTGCTGAAGATAAGCTCGTCCTTCACGCCGCCACCGCCGGAAGGCTTCGTCAGTCCGATGACGTGGGGCGTGGATGCGAACATCGTCGAGCGTTTCGGCAAGGCCGGAGTGCCCAAGGAAAGGATATCGACGGTCAAGGATACCTACTATTTCGTATCGCCCGACAAGAGCCCAACGCAATTCATCGATTTGTTCGAACGGTTTTATGGCCCGACCATGAACGCCGTCGCAGCCGCCAAGAATAGCGGAAAAGTGGAGGAGCTGCACAACCAGCTTTTGGAACTGGCGAAGGCACAGAACAAGGCAACCGACGGCAGCACCTCGATACCGGCGACCTTCTTGCGGGTGACAGTATTGCCCTGAGGCGGAGCGGTTTCCCAGCGGCGCGAATTGTCCGGTCCATTCAATTCAGCCGGGAGCCGCGGGCGGCACACGCTTCGGATAGACCACGCCCTTCTTCACCACGATATTGCCGTAGAGCCGTTTCTCGCCCGAGGCGACGAGGGCGAAGCAGGCTTTGACCTTGTTGTAGAAGTCGGCGCCGATGAGGGGGACGATCTTCTGCTTGGGTTCGTACTTGAGGAGTACGGCGGTGAAGTCCTCGAACACCGGCTCCATGCGGTTGGAATCGCCGAAGGCGGCGGGGCGCCAGACGGCGTCGGCCACCATGTCGTCGACCGGCATCACCGACAGGATGGCATCGAGGAGGCGGGGGGCGCCATGGCCGTCCATGCGCACCAGGCGCCTGGCGTCGGTCTCGGCCGGGTAGTTGCCGTCGACGATGGCGATCTCGTCGCCGTGGCCCATGGCCATCAGCACCCGCAGCAGTTCCGGGCCGAGCAGCGGGTCCAAGCCCTTAAGCATCACTGGGTCTCCTTGAACAGAACGTCGCGGTCGATGATGAAATTGGCGAACAGCGGCAGACTCGCCGCCCCCATGGCGCGGGCATCGGCGCCGATGGCGCCCTCGTAGACATTGAACGGCGTGATGCCCTGCAGGTTGATCTTGGCGAGCGCTGCGCGCACCGCAGCGGCAAGTCTTGCCCTCACGTCGGGCGGCATGGAGCCGTCGATCACCATGGCGGCGGGCTCGGTCACGGCGGCAACTCCAGCACTCGCCTGGGCCAGCCCTGTGGCGGCGGTCTCGATCCAGCGGTCAAGGGCGGGGCCGACGCCGCTCCAGTCATCGGCGTTGCGCCACAGCATGTCGGGATCGCGGCCCTGGCGCGCCAACTCCTGTTCCAGCACATAGAAGGAGGCGGTGCGGAGCAGTTGCTGGCCGCCGCCGCCGGGGGTGGGCACCGGGAAGGAGCCAAGCGCTCCGGCATTGCCGGTGCGGCCCTGGTGCAGATGGCCATCGATGACGATGCCGCCGCCGACAAAGAAGCCGATATAGAAATAGGCGAAGTCGCGGTAGTCGCGGCCCTTGCCGAAGAGGAGCTCGGCGGCACAGGCGGCACTGGCGTCGTTGCACAGGGTGACCGGCCAGTCGCACAGCCTGGCAATCTCGGCGGCCAGATCGACGCCGCGCCAGGCCGCCATCACCTCATGGGGGGCGTGGACCTCCTCCTCCCAGTTCCACAGCTCGAAGGGGGCGGCGATGCCTAGCCCCAGGATGCGCTGGCGCTGCTTCGGCTTGAGATCGGCCACCAGCTGGTCGAGGCCGCTCCTGACAAAGGCCAGAAGCTCGCGCGGAGCGGGAAACCGGTAGGGCCGGTGCACGGTCCTGCGCACCGCGCCGGTCAGGTCCATCAGCATCAGGTCGCCGGAGCGGCGGCCGACCTTCAGGCCGATCGAATAGGCTCCGTCGGGATCGAGCGCGAAGGGGACGAGCGGCTGGCCCACCTTGCCGCGCTGCGGCTTCAGCCTTACCAGCAGGCCATCGGCTTCAAGCTGACGCACGATCACCGAGACGGTCTGGGCGGACAGGCCGGTGAGCCGGGCGATCTCGGCCTTGGGCAGGCTGCCGTGCTGGCGGATCAGCGACAGGGCGAGGCGCTCATTGTAAAGCCTGACGCCCGTCTGGGTGGTGCCGCGCGACAGGGCTTTCCCCTGGGCCCGCTCCACCGCCGAAATATCCGTCCCGCTCGCCACCTGCGCTGCCCCGCCCTTGCCCGGAAGCCCGGTCCGGCAACCGGAGAGGGCGAGCATCCGCCAGCCTCCCGTCCCTGTCAATAATAAATCACGCCGATTTATTTATTGACTCGCGAGGGGAATTGCGCTGTGAATAGGATCGAGTGTGGAGGACGACCAGCTTCCCCTCCGCACCGGCAGAAGTGCAACCCTCGTAAAAGCCTGCTCCTGCGGGAGCCACGTATCCATGGGAGGATCAAACGTGAAGACTGTTCTCAAATCGGCCCTGCTCGGCGCCGCCATGATGGCGGTATTCGGTGCTGCCCCGGCGCTCGCCGCCGGTATCGGCGCCTGCCTGATTACCAAGACCGACACCAATCCCTTCTTCGTCAAGATGAAGGAAGGTGCCACCGCCAAGGCCAAGGAGCTCGGCGTCGACCTCAAGGCCTATGCCGGCAAGGACGACGGCGACAACGAAGGCCAGGTGGCCGCTGTCGAAACCTGCATCGCCGACGGCGCCAAGGGCATCCTGATCACGCCCTCCGACACCAAGGCGATCGTGCCGACCATCAAGAAGGCCCGCGACGCCGGCATCCTGGTGATCGCCCTCGACACGCCGCTCGATCCGATCGACGCCGCCGACCAGACCATGGCCACCGACAACTTCCAGGCCGGCTTCCTGATCGGCGCCTATGCCAAGGCCAAGCTCGGCGACAAGGCCAAGGATGCCAAGGTCGGCTTCCTCGACATCAACACCAAGCAGGTGACCGTCGACGTGCTGCGCGACCAGGGCTTCATGAAGGGCTTCGGCATCGACGTGAAGGACCCGAACGTCATCGGCGACGAGACCGATCCGCGCATCGTCGGCCACGACTACACCAACGGCAATCCGGAAGGCGGCCGCAAGGCCATGGAGAACCTCCTGCAGATCAATCCCGACATCAACGTGATCCACACCATCAACGAGCCAGCCGCCGCCGGCGCCTACGAGGCGCTGAAGGCCGTCGGCAAGGAGAAGCAGGTGCTGATAATGTCGGTCGACGGCGGCTGTCCGGGTGTCAAGAACGTCGCCGAAGGCATCATCGGCGGCACCTCACAGCAATATCCGCTGCTGATGGCCTCGATGGGCATCGAAGCCATCAAGAAATTCGCCGACACCGGCGAGAAGCCAGGCGTTACTGCCGGCAAGAACTTCTTCGACACCGGTGTCACACTGATCACCGACAATCCGGTGGAAGGTGTGCCCTCGATCAACACCAAGGAAGGTCTGGCCAAGTGCTGGGGTTGATCTCCCGCTGATTTCGATGGAAGATCACTAGACGACGGATGGGCGGCGGTTGCGGCCGCCCATTCTTGCAGGAGAGCGGCGCACAAGACGTCGCCAGGGAGCAGGGAATGGCCAGCGCGCAGGAATTCGAGAAAGCCCTGGATGAAAGCGACGCCTCGGTTGCCTCCTTCGTGCATTCGCGCAGCCCGCTGGAAAGGCTGCAGCATTTCCTGCACGCCAATAATGCCGCCGCCCCCCTGATCATCCTGATCCTGTCGCTGATTGCCTTCGGCATCCTGGTTGACGCCATTCCGATTGCCATGGGCTGGCGCGACAATGTCAAATTCTTCAATGCCTTCTCGCTCACTCTCATCATCCAGCAAGTGGCCATTACCGGCATCGTCGGCGCCGCCCAGACCTTGGTGGTGCTCACCGCCGGCATCGACCTCTCGGTCGGCGCCATCATGGTGCTGTCGGCGGTGGTGATGGGGCAGTTCACATTCCGCTATGGAATTCCAGTACCCCTGTCGATCCTGTGCGGCCTCGGCGCCGGCTCACTGTGCGGTTTCATCAACGGCTGGCTGGTGGCAAGGATGAAACTGCCACCGTTCATTGTGACGCTGGGCACCTGGCAGGTGTTCAACGCGATCAAGTACATCTACTCCAAGAACGAGACGATCCGCGGCCAAGACGTGGAAGCCCAGGCGCCGCTGCTGCAGTTCTTCGGCATACAGTACAAGATCGGAAGTGCGGTGTTCCCCCTTGGTGTCATCTTCATGGTGCTCCTGGTCGTGTTCCTCTGGTACGTCCTCTTCTATACGGCGTGGGGCCGCAGGCTCTATGCGGTGGGCGACGATCCCGACGCGGCCGAGCTATCCGGCGTTCCGGTCAAGCGCATGCTGCTGGGTGCCTACACTATCTCTGGCCTGATCTGCGGCCTGGCCGGCTGGGTGCTGATCGGCCGCATCGGTTCGGTGTCGCCGACCTCGGGCGAATACGCCAACATCGAATCGATCACCGCCGTGGTGATCGGCGGCATCTCGCTGTTTGGCGGCCGCGGCTCGATCCTCGGCATGATTTTCGGCGGCCTCACCGTCGGTGTCTATTCGCTTGGCCTGCGCCTGCTCGGCGCCGATCCCCAGTACACCTATCTGCTGATCGGCATTTTGATCATCGCCGCCGTGGCCATCGACCAGTGGATCAGAAAGGTATCGGCCTGATGTCGCGCCAGCCCATTCTCACTACTCGCGGCCTCACCAAGCGCTTTGGCCGCGTCGTCGCCCTGGACCGCGCCGACTTCGAACTCTACGACGGCGAGATCCTCGCGGTTATCGGCGACAACGGTGCGGGCAAGTCAACCCTGATCAAGGCCATTGCCGGAGCCGTTACACCCGACGAGGGCGAGATCACCCTCGAGGGCAAGCCGGTTCACTTCCGCTCGCCGATGGAGGCGCGTGCCGCCGGCATCGAGACGGTCTACCAGAACCTGGCGCTGTCGCCGGCGCTGTCAATTACCGACAACATGTTCATGGGCCGTGAGTTGCGCGTGCCGGGCGTGCTTGGCTCGGTCTTCCGCATGCTCGACCGCGCCAC
Source organism: Hyphomicrobiales bacterium (assembly GCA_016185245.1). Lineage (GTDB taxonomy): Bacteria > Pseudomonadota > Alphaproteobacteria > Rhizobiales > Aestuariivirgaceae > Aestuariivirga. The sequence goes on from JACPNZ010000009.1 coordinate 62,764, forward strand.
CATGGAGAAGCGGGCGCGTGAAAAGCTCAGCGAGCTTGGCCTGCTGACCATCCAGAACATCGGCCAGACGGTGGAAACCCTGTCGGGCGGCCAGCGCCAGGGTGTCGCCGTCGCCCGCGCCGCCGCCTTCGGCACCAAGGTGCTGATCATGGACGAGCCGACGGCGGCGCTCGGCGTGAAGGAATCGCGCCGAGTGCTGGAATTGATGCTCGATGTGAAGAAGCGCGGCCTGCCGATCGTGCTCATTTCGCACAACATGCCGCATGTTTTCGAGGTGGCCGACCGCGTCCATATCCATCGGCTGGGGCGGCGGCTGTGCACCATCGATCCCAAGCACTTCACCATGTCGGATGCGGTCGCCTTCATGACCGGCGCCAAGCTACCGCCGGCGGAGCTGGCGGCGGCCTGAGGGTTCGCCGCGCCTGAGGGAGGACATGACATGCCCAAGGGATATTGGATCGCCCATGTGACGGTGACCGATGCCGACCGCTACAAGGTCTATGCCGACGCCGCCGGCGAAGCCTTCCGCAAATATGGCGCCACCATTCTCGCCCGGGGCGGGGCGTACCGGCAGATGGAAGGCCAAGACCGGCCGCGCAATGTGGTGGTGGAGTTTCCCTCGCTGCAGGCGGCGATCGACTGCTACAACTCGCCCGAATATCAGGCAGCCAAGGCTAACCGCAAGTCCGCCGGCATCGTCGAAATGGTGCTGGTTGAAGGCGTGTGACGCTTTCAATGGCGGCTGGCGATTGCTAAGACTGCCGACGAAAGGGGAATTCCCATGAAGCTAGCGATCGCCGGGGCCGGAGGCCGCATGGGCCGGGTGCTGACCCGGATCGTCCATGAAACGCCGGGGGCCGAGGTGGCGGGCGGCCTCGAGGCCAAGGGCTAGCCCCATATCGGCGCCGATCTCGGAACGCTCGCCGGCGTGGGCGCCCTGGGGATTGCGGTCAGCGACGATCCGCTCGCCCTCTTCACCAGGATCGACGGGGTCATCGATTTCACCGTGCCCGCCGCCTCCCTGGCGTTCGCCGAGCTTTCGGCCCAGGCCCGCATCGTCCATGTGATCGGCACGACCGGCATCGACGAAGCGGGTGAAGCGGCGATCAAGGCTGCCGCCCGCCATGCCTGCATCGTCAAGTCGGGCAACATGAGCCTCGGCGTCAATCTGCTTGCCGCCATGGTGCGGAAGGTGGCGGCGGCACTTGGCGAGGAATTCGATATCGAGGTTCTCGAAATGCATCACCGGGCCAAGATCGACGCGCCTTCGGGCACCGCACTCCTCCTCGGCAAGGCGGCGGCGCAAGGCCGCGGCATCGATCTGAAGCAGCGTTCGGTCCGGGTGCGTGATGGACATACGGGGGCGAGGCCTGCGGGCGACATCGGCTTTGCCACGCTGCGTGGCGGCTCGGTCGTCGGCGAGCACACGGTGATGTTCGCCGGGCCGGCCGAGCGCATCGAGCTCACCCACAAGGCGGAAAGCCGCGACATCTTCGCCAGAGGCGCGGTCAGGGCGGCGTTGTGGGCCATGGACCAGAAGCCCGGGCTTTATGCGATGAGCGACGTTTTGGGATTGGAGTGATCATGGACCGCCTGCTGGTGCTCGTCCGCCATGGCCAGAGCGAATGGAACCTCAAGAACCTGTTCACCGGCTGGCGCGACGTGGGGCTGTCCGAAAAGGGCATCGCCGAAGCGCGTGCTGCCGGAAAGAAGCTGAAGGACAAGGGCTTCCAGTTCGACGTGGCCTATACCAGCGCGCTTTCCCGGGCCCAGCATACTTTGACCCTGATGCTCGAAGAGCTCGGCCAGCCGGGGTTGCCGACGATCAGGGACCAGGCTCTCAACGAACGCGATTATGGCGACCTCACGGGCCTCAACAAGGACGATGCCCGCAAGAAATGGGGCGAGGAGCAGGTCCATATCTGGCGCCGCTCCTATGACGTGGCGCCCCCCGGCGGCGAAAGCCTGAAGGACACGCTGGCCAGGTCGCTGCCTTACTACATGAAGCTCATCCAGCCCGATGTCTTGTCGGGCAAGCGGGTGCTGGTCTCGGCCCACGGCAATTCCATCCGTTCACTGATCATGGCGATCGAGGGGCTGACGCCGGAACAGATTTTGAAACGCGAGCTCGAGACCGGGGTGCCTGTCGTGTATCGGCTGGGGGCCGACTCGCGGCCCCTTTCGGTGGAAACCCTTGCCTGATGCGGGTTGCCCTGCTCTCGCCGGCTGAGTTTCGCGCCGCCATGCCGCGGCTTGGCGAAATCCTCGCCGATGCGGTTGTGGGCGGCGCCGGGGTGAGCTTCATGCTGCCCTTCTCGGCCGCCGAGGGAGCGGCGTGGTGGGCCGGTGTCGATCCTGCGAAGAAGCAGGTTTTCGCGGCGAGCCAAGACGGTCAAATCGCCGGAGTGGTCATTCTCGAACGGGCCTGGCAGCCGAACCAGCCCCATCGTGGCGAAATCTCCAAGTTGCTGGTGCATCGCTCATTCCGCCGGAAAGGCATCGGCAAGCTGCTGCTTCAAGCGGTCGAGAGGGAGGCCCGGGCGCAGGGCCTGACGCTCCTCAACTTCGACACGGTGGCGGGAAGTCCCGCCGAAGCCTTCTACCGCAGCCTCGGTTTCACCTGTGCCGGCACCATTCCGGGCTATGCCTATTCGCCCGACGGCCGCCTCGACGACACGGCGATTTTCTATAAGCAGCTCTGATCAGGCGGCGCGGGCCGAGATGCCCGCTTCCCAGCCGAGGATGGCGCGCTTGCGGGTAAGTCCCCAGTGATAGCCGCAGAGCCCGCCGGATTTTCCCAGCACCCGGTGACAGGGCACCACGAAGGAAATGGGATTCTTGCCGACCGCCGTTCCCACCGCCCGGGCGGCACTCGCCTTGCCGAGATGGGCGGCGATGTCGGAATAGGTCGTCGCCTTGCCGAGCGGAATGCGCAGAAGCGTTTCCCACACCCGGATCTCGAAATCCGAACCGATGAAGACGACGCGTAGTGGCCGGTCCGGCGACCAGGCATTGGTGTCGAAGATACGCGCCGCGTAGGGTGCCGTCGCCGCCAGGTCCTCGACATAGTCGGCTTCGGGCCAGCGCCCCATCATGTCGGCGAGTACCGAACGCTCCTCGCCCGCATCGGCGAAGGCAAGTCCGCACAGGCCCATCTCCGTCACCATGACGAGGGCCCGGCCGAAGGGGCAGTCGTGGAAGCCATAGGAGACGGTGAGCCCCCTGCCCCTGGCCTTGTAGGTGCCGGGCGACATGCCCTCGTGGGTGACAAACAAATCGTGCAGTCGGCCCGGCCCCGAAAGCCCCACCTCATAGGCCGTATCGAGGATCGAGGCGGAATCGCGCAAGAGCTCGCGAGCATGATCAATGGTGATCGCCTGCAGGAAGGCCTTGGGGCTCAAGCCGGCCCAGCGGGTGAAAAGCCGCTGCAAATGATGGGGGCTGACGCCGCTGCGCGCGGCCAGTTCGTCGAGCGACGGCTGGTCGCGCCAGTTCTCGGTGAGAAAGGCGAGGCTGCGGCGCACCATGTCATAATCGCGGGCGGCAGTGGCGGTTTCGAGGGGCATCGTGTTCATGGGCCGGAATTTAGGAGGCGCGAAAGCCCGCCGCCACCCGATTCTTGCTCAGATGCGGGGCGTGGCCAGCGCCGCCTTGAGTGCGGTGGCCAGCTCCCGGCGCTCGAAGGGGGCGAGAAAGCTGCCGATTTCCGTGCGCTGCCCGTGGGATGCGATGAACAGCCGGCCGATCAGCTCGCGCTCCCGGTCGATCTCGAGGTCGACCCTCGCCCAGCGGCGGACGAAACGCTGCGCCTCCGGGGCCAGGCCCTCGGGCAGCCGTTCCAGCACCAGTTCGTGCTCGGTGATCTCGATCCGTTCGGCCCGGCGGCCGTCGGCGAAATTGCGCCGGAACGCCAGCCACAGGATGGCGACGTCGAGGCCGCAGAAGCCGATCACCGGCCAGGCGCCGATCAGGAAGAAGACCAGGCCGGCTATAAGATTCATCGCCACGATCAGGCCCATCACCGCCAGGAAGCCATGGCGGGTGAGCGAGCGGTGCGGCGTCAGGGTCGCCACCCAGCTTTTCGGGTTGCTTCGTTCCATCGTCCCGTCCTACTGGTAGGCGTCAATTCAACAGGGATTCCATGGCCAGGACAAGGAGGCTCTCGCAAGCCGAGGTCGAAGAGGTGTTCCGGCGCTTTCAGGCGGCCGAACCCGAGCCCAAGGGCGAACTCGAATCGGTCAATACTTTCACCTTTCTGGTGGCGGTGGTGCTCTCGGCCCAGGCGACCGATGCGGGTGTGAACAAGGCGACCCGGGCGCTGTTCAAGATCGCCGACACGCCGCAGAAGATGCTGGCGCTCGGCGAAGAAGGTTTGCGCGAGCAGATCAAGACCATCGGTCTATTCCGCGCCAAGGCGAAGAATGTGATCGGTCTGTCGAAGGCCCTGGTCGAACTGCATGGTGGCGAGGTGCCCGACAGCCGCGAGGCGCTGGAAGCGCTTCCCGGGGTTGGCCGCAAGACAGCGAATGTGGTGCTGAATATCGCCTTCGGCGAGCCCACCATCGCGGTCGATACGCACATCTTTAGGCTCGGCAACCGCATCGGGCTGGCTCCCGGCAAGACGCCGCTCGAGGTCGAGCAGAAGCTCATGAAGGCGGTGCCGGCGAAATATCTGCGCCACGCCCATCACTGGCTCATCCTGCATGGGCGCTATCTGTGCAAGGCGAGGAAGCCCGAATGCTGGCGCTGCCCGATCGCCGACCTCTGCCGCTTCAGCGCGAAGACGCCGAAACCCGCTTGAACAGGTGGACGAAATAGGAGGTGGCAAAGAGCGGCACGGCGAGATTGAGGATCGGCACCAGCGCCAGGAGTGCCGGCAGGAGCCCCGCCGCGAACACCAGGGGCCCATTCCGCTGCCGCAACTCGCGGGCCTCGTCAACGCCCAAGTGCCGCATCGCGGCCATTTCGAAATATTCGCGGCCGATAAGATAGGCGTTGATTGCCACCAGTGCGGCGGCCCCCACCCCGGTGAAGACGAGCGGCAGGGCGGCGAGGTTGACCAGGAGCACCATGGCGCCGAAACGCAGCGCGATGACGATGGCCTGGCGGGAGCCGAGCGGCTGGCCCGGCGGGTCGCGCGGATAGTGCCGGCGTTCGACCTCGGCGGCGATGGCGTCGAGAAAGAGCCCGGCGAACAGCGCAATCACCGGCGCCATGAGGAAGAAGAAGGCGGCGACGAGCGCTACCCCGGTGCCGATCGCCAGCAACGCCTCGGCCCAGGGCCAGGGCAGGAGCGTGAGGCCCGCGATCAGGACTTCGACGGCGACGAAGACCACGATGAACAGCGCCAGCGTCAGCGCGATGGCCTTGCCCAGCACGGCTCGGAAGCCGGGCGCGGCGAGGTCGGCCAGGGCCTTGACGGCGGCGGGGATCATGGCTCCCACAGCTAATGGCGGCGGCTTGCCTGCGCAAGGGCCATCGGCTATCGGCAGGCGGAGCCTTTCACGGGAGTTTGCATGACCGCGCCTGACATCGACGTTCTCTGCATCGGCAACGCCATCGTCGATGTGATCGCCAGGGTCGACGAAGGCTTCATCGAAAAGCACGGGCTGGTGAAGGGCTCGATGAACCTGATCGACGAGGTCCGGGCCGAGCTGCTCTATGCCGACATGGGCCAGGCGATCGAGGTGTCGGGCGGATCGGCCGGCAACACGGCGGCGGGTGTTGCCTCCTTCGGCGGCAGGGCCGCCTATTTCGGCAAGGTCAAGGCCGACCAGTTGGGCCATATCTACCGGCACGACATGCGGGCGCAAGGGGTGCGCTTCGATTCAGGCGCGGCAAGCGAGGGTCCGGCCACGGCGCGCTCCTTCATCCTGGTGACGCCCGAGGGCGAGCGCACCATGAACACCTATCTCGGCGCCTGCGTGAATCTTACGACCGCCGACATCAATGCGGACGTCGTTTCGGCGGCAAAGGTCACCTACATGGAAGGCTATCTGTGGGACCGGCCGGCGGCCAAGGAGGCCTTCAAGCTCGCCGCCAAGATCGCCCGGGCCCAGGACCGCCTCACCTCGATCACGCTTTCCGACTCCTTCTGCGTCGAGCGCCATCGCGAGAGTTTCCTAGAATTGATCCGCAACGACATCGACCTGATCTTTGCCAACGAGTCGGAGATCAAGTCGCTGTACCAGACCCAGAATTTCGATGGCGCCATGCAGGCGATCCGCAAGGATTGCCCGATCGCGGTGCTCACCCGGTCGGCTGCCGGCTGCGTGGTGGTGAAAGGTTCCGAGACGCTCTCGGCCCCGGCCTATCCGGTCAACAAGGTGATCGATGTGACCGGGGCGGGCGATCTCTTCGCCGCCGGCTTTCTCTTCGGCTTCACCGCCAACCGGCCGCTGGCTCACTGCGCCCAGCTCGGAGCGCTTGCGGCTGCCGAAATCATCTCGCATATCGGTGCCCGGCCCGAAGTGAACCTCAAGGCCCACGCCCGCGCCGTGGGGCTGTTATAGCTTCCTCAGGAACACGCTGCGCACGAAGTGGTCAGCACCCTTGCGCAGGACGAGATCGGCGCGCGGCCGGGTGGGCAAGAGGTTCTCGCGCAAATTCACCAGATTGATCGTCTCCCACAGCCTGGCCGCCGTGGCTCGGGCTTCGGCGTCGCTTAAATTCGCGTAGCGGTGAAAATAGGATTTGGGATTGCGGAAGGCGCCGTCGCGCAGCGACAGGAAGCGGTCGATGTACCATTGGCGCAGGTCGTCGACATCGGCGTCGAGAAAGATCGAGAAGTCGAAGAAGTCGGAGGCATTGGGAATGCCGCGGCCGTCGCGCGGCGGCCGCCCGGTCTGCAACACGTTGAGGCCCTCGACGATCAGGATGTCGGGGTGGTCGATGCTGACCCGCTCGTTCTTCAAGACGTCGTAGGAGAGATGCGAATAGAGCGGCGCGGTGACATGCGGGTTCCCCGCCTTGATGTCGGAAAGAAAGCGCAGGATCGAGGGCAGATCGTAGCTCTCGGGGAAGCCTTTCCGGTTCATCAGCCCCTCGCGCTCAAGGACAGCGTTGGGCAGGAGGAAGCCGTCGGTGGTGACGAGATCGACCTTCGGGTGCTTGGGCCAGCGGGCCAGAAGCCGCTGCAGGATGCGCGCCGTGGTGCTCTTGCCGACGGCGACGCTGCCCGCCATGCCGATCACATAGGGAACCTTGCGGTCGTTGCTATGGAGGAAATTGTTGGTAGCGCGGAACAGGCCTTGGGTCGCCGCCACATAGAGATTGAGGAGGCGCGACAGCGGCAGGTAAATAGTCTCGACCTCGGCCAAGTCGATGCGGTCGTTGAGGCTGCGCAGCTCGTCGAGGTCGGCCTGGGTCAGCGTCATCGGCGTGTCGGCGCGCAGTGCCGCCCATTCGTCGCGCGAAAATCGCCGGAATGGCGAGACTTCCTTGGCAAGATCGTCCATGGTCAGTCCTTCCGGCGCGAGGCTTTCTCGGCGATGCCGCTGACGGCCTTGCGGCGAGCGAGTTCCGCCATCACCGCGGCGAGCGGCACTTCGGTTGCCTCGAGCAGCACCAGCAGATGGTAGAGAAGGTCGGCCGCTTCCGCCGTCACCTGGGGTTTGTCGCCGGTGACCGCCGCAAGGGCCGCCTCGATTGCCTCCTCGCCCAGCTTCTTGGCGCATTTCTCGACGCCCTGGGACAAGAGCCTGGCGGTATAGGAGGTCTCGGGCGAAGCGCCGCGCCGGCTTGCGATCGCGTCGGCAAGCTCCGCCAGAATGTCCAGCCGGTGGTCCCCCATGGCCTTACCTATCACAGCCGCACCGCCACGCCATAGGCGGAAAGATGACGCTTGGCCTCGCCGATCGAATAGGTGCCGAAATGGAAAATCGAAGCGGCCAGGACGGCCGCCGCATGGCCGTCGCGAATGCCTTCGACCAGATGATCGAGATTGCCGACGCCGCCCGAGGCGATGACCGGCACGGGAACCGCGTCGGCCACGGCCCGGGTCAGCTCAATGTCGAAACCCTTGCCGGTGCCGTCGCGATCCATGGAGGTCAGCAGGATCTCGCCGGCGCCAAGGTCCGTCACGTCACGCGCATAGTCGACGGCGTCGATGCCGGTGGGCTTGCGGCCGCCGTGGGTGAAGATCTCCCAGCGGCCCTCGCCCACCTGCTTGGCATCGATGGCGACGACGATGCACTGGCTGCCGAATTTCTCCGCCGCACGGGCAACGAATGAGCGGTCGGCGACGGCGGCCGAATTGATCGACACCTTGTCGGCGCCGGCGAGCAAGAGCTTGCGGATATCGTCGAGCGTACGCACCCCGCCGCCCACGGTCAGCGGCATGAAGCAGGCTTCCGCCGTCCGCGCCACCACGTCGAAGATGATGGCGCGGTCCTCGTGGGTCGCGGTGATGTCGAGGAAGCAAAGCTCATCGGCGCCGGCCGCGTCATAGGCCTTGGCGATCTCGACGGGGTCGCCGGCATCGCGCAGGTCCACAAAATTGACGCCCTTGACGACGCGGCCATCCTTCACGTCGAGACAGGGAATGAGGCGGACCTTCAGCATGATTCAGCGGCCTCCCGTCACCCGCAGCACCGAACCGGTGATGTAGGAGGCGGCATCGCTCAGTAGAAACATGACAGCCTCGGCGATTTCTTCGGGCTGGCCGATGCGCTTCATCGGGATCGACGGGCGGATGCGCTCGACCCGGGCCGGATCGCCGGTCGAGCGCTCGTGGATTTCGGTTTCGGTCATGCCGGGGGCCACGGCGTTGACCCTGATCCCCTCCTCGGCCAGTTCCTTGGCCATGCCGTAGGTGAGCGAATCGATGGCGCCCTTGCTCGCCGCATACCAGACATATTCGCCGGGGCTGCCGATGGTGGTCGCCGCCGAAGAAATGTTGACGATGGCACCGCCCGTGCCGCCATGGCGGGGCGACATGCGGCGCACCGCCTCGCGCGCCACCAGGATCGCTCCGGTGGTATTAATATCGATGCAACTGCGGATGGTTTCGGCCGAGGCCTTGTCGAGGCGGCTGCTGGGCCCGGTGATGCCGGCATTGTTGACCATATGGGTGACCGGCCCCAGAAGGCGGGCCGCCTCGTCGAAGAGATGCACCACGTCGGCCTCGCGGCTGACATCGCCGGCAATGGCGATGGCCCTGCCGCCGGCCGCGGCGATTTCGGCGATGAGCGCCTCGGCCCGCTCCTTGTCCGAGACATAGTTGACCGCTACAAGGTAACCAAGTGCAGCCGCCTGGCGCGAAATGGCGGCACCGATGCCCCGGCCGCCGCCGCTAACCACGAGAACCTTCATGTTCCAAGCATCCCTGCTATGAGTTGCAATGCTTCTTTCGCGTCGAGTCTTCCGTCGTAGAGTGCCCGGCCCGAAATTGCACCCTCGAGCAGTTTGCAGTCGGGTTCGAGCAGGCGCTTGACATCGGCAATCGAGGCAAGCCCGCCCGAGGCGATGACCGGAATGGAGGTGCTGCGCGCCAAGGCCAGGGTCGATTCGATGTTCAATCCCTTCAGCACCCCGTCGCGGTCGATGTCGGTGAAGATGATGGCCGCAACACCCGCGTCCTCGAAACGCCGGGCCAGCTCCGGGGCCGACATGTCGGAGGTTTCGGCCCAGCCCTCGACTGCCACAAGGCCGCCCCTCGCATCGATGCCGACGGCGATGCGGCCAGGAAATTCGCGGCAGGCCTCGCGCACAACCTCTGGCTGGCGCAACGCCACGGTGCCGAGGATCACCCGGGTGACGCCATAGGTGAGCCAGTCCTCGATCTGTCCCAAATTGCGGATACCACCGCCCAACTGCACCGGAATGTTGACCGCTTCGAGAATGTCCTCGACGGCGGCACCATTGACCGACTGGCCGGCGAAGGCGCCGTTCAGATCGACAAGATGCAGCCAGCGGAAGCCCTGGTGCTCGAAAGCTTTCGCCTGGGCGGCGGGATTGTCGTTGAACACCGTCGCCTGGTTCATGTCGCCGAGCTTCAGGCGCACGCAGAGCCCGTCCTTGAGATCGATCGCAGGGAACAGGATCATGGCCGCCACGCCAGGAAGTTGCCGATGAGAGCGAGGCCCAGCGCCTGGCTCTTCTCGGGATGGAACTGGGTGCCGGCGATGTTATCGCGCCCCACCATGGCGGTGATCGGCATGCCATAGGGCGTGGTGGCGACGATGTCGGAGGATTCCTCGGTGGCGAGATGATAGGAATGGACGAAATAGGCGTGGAGACCGTTGGGGCCCAGCGTCAGCCCGTCGAGCAGCGGGTGCGGCCGGTGCGGCTCCAGCGTGTTCCATCCCATGTGCGGAATCTTCAGGGCGGGATCGGCCGGAGTGATCCGCACCACGTCGCCGGCGATCCAGTCGAAGCCGTCCGATACATCGTGCTCGCGGCCGCGCCGGGCCATCAGCTGCATGCCGACACAGATGCCGAGAAACGGCTTGCCGCGGGCCATGACCTCGTGTTCCAGGGTTTCCCACATGCCGGGCACGGATTTGAGGCCGTTGCGGCAATCCTTGAAGGCACCGACCCCCGGTAGCACGATGCGCGCGGCGCGGCGCACCATGTCCGGATCGGCGGTCACGATGATCTCCTCGGAGCTCCCACGGTCGCGGGCGGCGCGTTCGAAGGCCTTGGCGGCCGAGTGCAGATTGCCGGACCCGTAGTCGATGATGGCGACGCTCATGGCGCGAGACTATCCGGCGCCGAACAGGCCGAGCGGGTCGGCGGAATGGCGCGGGGCGAGAGCCTGAGGCACAATCGATGCTTCCCTGACAAGTCCCTCGCCGAGGCCGAGAAAATAGTTGAGTTCGGCTTCCTCGGTGCTGGCGCCGGTGGCGAGTCCCGTCTCCTTCCAGCCGGCGCGGCGCAGCGCAGCCATGCGCAAGGCTTGTGCCTCGAAGCCGAAGATCAGGCTGGCCGCCAGTCCCATGCTGGCGACGGTCAAGTCGCCGAAGCCGGCCAGGGGTCCACTGACGGAAATCGCCGCCTGCACGGCAAGGAGGATGGCCGCCGCTACCCACATGCGGTGCCAGAGGGCCCAAACGGGACCAAACAGGAAGGCCCAGCCGCTGAAACCATCGGCGACGAACACCGCGTCTTCCGGTGGAGCACCTGGCTTCCTATGGATGGTATAGACAGTCATCAGCCCTTGAGCGTTCCCTTGGTCGAGGGGATGCGATCCTTCTGGCGGGGGTCGATCTCAATGGCCTGGCGCAAGCATCGCGCCAGCGCCTTGAAGCAGGATTCGGCGATGTGGTGGCTGTTGGCCCCATACAGCGTCTCGATATGCAGCGTCACCCCGGCATTGATGACGAAGGCCTGGAACCACTCGCGCACCAGCTCGGTGTCGAAATCGCCGATCTTGGAGGTGGGGAATACGGTCTTCCATACCAGAAAAGGCCGGCCGGAGACATCGATGGCCGCCCGGGTAAGCGCTTCATCCATGGCCAGATCGAGGCTGGCATAGCGGCGGATGCCCTTGCGACCGCCGAGTGCCTGGGCCACCGCCTGGCCTAGCGCAATGCCGCAATCCTCCGTGGTGTGGTGGAAATCGATATGGCTGTCGCCCTTGGCCTCGACCTTCACGTCGATCAGCGAATGGCGCGACAATTGCTCCAGCATGTGGTCGAGGAAGCCCACGCCGGTGGCTATGTCGAAGCTGCCGGTGCCGTCCAGGTCGACGGTGACGGTGACCTGGGTTTCGCTGGTCTTCCGGTCGATCTTGGCCTTGCGCATGGACCCTGCTCGTGCCGCCAACGGGCGGTGGCGGCCTCTTACCGCATTCCCCGCCGGGGCGAAACGGCTTTCCTGCCACCGCTTTTCTTTCCGGTCCCGCTCGCCTACATGGGGCGGGCAGTCGAAAGGATACCCATGGCAGACCCGCAACAGTGGCACGGCACCACCATTCTCACGGTGCGCAAGGGCAGTTCGGTGGTGATCGCCGGCGACGGCCAGGTAAGCCTGGGCCAGACGGTCATCAAGGCCAATGCCCGGAAGGTGCGGCCGATCGGCACCGGCGGCCAGGTGATCGCCGGTTTCGCGGGTGCGACCGCCGATGCCATGACGCTGTTCGAGCGGCTCGAGGGCAAGCTCGAGAAATATCCCTCCCAGCTCGCCCGGGCCTGCGTCGATCTGGCCAAGGATTGGCGCACCGACCGCTATCTGCGGCGGCTCGAGGCGATGATGCTGGTGGCCGACCGCACGGTGACGCTGGTTTTGACCGGCACCGGCGACGTCCTCGAACCTGAGGGCGGGGTGGCGGCCATCGGGTCGGGCGGCAACTATGCGCTCGCCGCCGCCCGGGCGCTCATCGACAGCGACATGGATGCCGAAGCGATCGCCCGCAAGGCCATGGCAATCGCCGCCGAGATTTGTGTCTACACCAACACCAATCTGACGATTGAAAAACTGTGATGTCCGAACTGACCCCCCGCGAGATCGTCTCGGAGCTCGACCGCCATATCGTCGGACAGTTGGAGGCCAAGCGCGCCGTCGCCATTGCGCTGAGGAACCGCTGGCGCAGGAAGCAGCTCCAGGGGCCTTTGCGCGACGAAGTGATGCCGAAGAACATTCTGCTGATCGGCCCCACCGGCGTCGGCAAGACCGAGATCGCCCGGCGTCTCGCCCGCCTCGCCAATGCGCCGTTCCTCAAGGTGGAGGCAACCAAGTTCACCGAGGTGGGCTATGTCGGCCGCGATGTCGACCAGATCGTGCGCGATCTCCTCGAAGCCGGCATCGCCATGGTCAAGCTGGCCAGGCGGCGCGGTGTCGAGGCCCAGGCCGAGCTCAATGCCGAGGCCCGGGTGCTGACGGCACTGGTCGGCGCCAATGCCTCGGAGGCGACCCGCGACAGCTTCCGCCGCAAGCTGCGAGCGGGCGAGCTTGACGACAAGGAGATCGATGTCGAAGTGGCCGATACGGGCGGCGTCCCGAGCTTCGACATTCCCGGCATACCCGGCTCCTCGGCCAGCGTCATCAACCTCTCCGACATGCTGGGCAAGGCCTTCGGCGGCCGCACCAAGACGCGGCGGGTGACGGTCAAGGCCAGCCACGCCCTGCTGCTGGCCGAGGAAGGCGAGAAGCTGCTCGACCAGGAGGAAATCGTCGCCGCGGCGATCGACGCGGTGGAGAACAACGGTATCGTGTTTCTCGACGAGATCGACAAGATCAGCGCCCGCTCGGAACGGAGCGGGGCGGACGTGAGCCGCGAAGGCGTGCAGCGCGATCTCCTGCCGCTGATCGAGGGCACCACGGTTTCGACCAAGCACGGGCCGGTGAAGACCGACCACATATTGTTCATCGCGTCGGGGGCCTTCCATATCGCCAAGCCGTCCGACCTGTTGCCGGAACTGCAGGGCCGGCTGCCGATCCGGGTCGAGCTCAAGGCCCTGGTGCGCGAGGATTTCGAGCGCATCCTGACCGAGCCCGAGGCGAGCCTGCTGAAACAATACACCGCCCTGCTGGCGACCGAGGGTGTTGCCCTCGAATTCACGGTGGACGGCGTGGCGGCCATCGCCCGGATCGCCGCCGACGCCAATGCGGCGATCGAGAACATCGGCGCGAGGCGGTTGCAGACGGTTTTGGAGCGGGTGCTCGACGAGGTGAGCTTCGCCGCCACCGATCGCAGCGGCGAGACTACTATTGTCGATGGGGCTTACGTCGAGCGCCATGTCGGCGATCTCGCCCGCAACATCGATCTGTCGAAATTCATACTGTAGGTGGTGCCCGCTCAGACCCCACCCGGCGCTTCGCGCCACCCTCCCCGCTGCGCGGAGAGGGATGAGGTGGCCCCTACAGCATCGCTGGCAGCACGCGATCGGGGGGATTGTGGCCGTCGACCCAGGTCTTGATGTTGATGATGACCTTCTCGCCCATGTCGATGCGGCCTTCGATGGTGGCCGAGCCCATGTGCGGCAGGAGGACCGCCTTCTTGGCCTTGAGGAGGCGCGGATTGACGGCGGGTTCGTGCTCGAAGACGTCGAGGCCGGCGCCGCCCAGTTCGCCCGCCTCCAGCATGCGGGCCAAGGCATTCTCGTCGATCACCTCGCCGCGCGCCGTGTTGACGATAATCGCCTCGCGCTTCATGAGTTTCAGGCGCCGCGCCGACAGGAGATGGTAGGTCGCGGGCGTGTGCGGGCAGTTGACCGAGACGATGTCCATGCGGGCCAGCATCTGGTCGAGGCTTTCCCAGTAGGTGGCCTCGAGCTCCTCCTCCACCTTGGCATGAACGGGCTTGCGATTGTGATAATGGATTTGCAGGCCGAAGGCCTTGGCGCGGCGGGCCACCGCCGTGCCGATGCGGCCCATGCCGATGATGCCGAGGCGCTTGCCCCAGATCCTATGGCCGAGCATCCAGGTGGGCGACCAGCCGGCCCAGCTGTTGTCGGCGCCGATCACTTTGGCGCCTTCGATCAGGCGGCGCGACACCGCCAAGATCAGCGCCATGGTCATGTCGGCGGTATCCTCGGTCAAGACCCCTGGCGTGTTGGTGACGGTGATGCCGCGCGAGAGGGCGGTCTCGACGTCGATGTTGTCGACGCCGGTGCCGAAATTGGCGATGAGCTTCAACTGGTCGCCGGCCTGCAGGAGGACGGATTTGTCGATGCGGTCGGTGACGGTGGGGACCAGCACCTCGGCACTCTTCATGGCCTCGGCCAGGGCCGCCCGACCCATGGGCTCGTCGCTGGCGTTGAGCCTGGTATGGAACAGCTCCATCATCCGCGTCTCGACCACGTCCGGCAGCTTGCGAGTGACGACGACGAGAGGTTTGCGCTTGGTCATTCCGGGTCCTATGGGCTCAGTTCTTGACACAATTTTAACCCTGCCGGGGCCATCGTGTCACGGGCAGCAGGGCGTCCATCCGTTGCACGGGTGGACCCATGGTGTAAACTGGCGTTGTAGGCCGGTTCGCCGGGCGGGGCGAGCCCTGCGGCCTCAGGCCTGGTGAAGACAAGGGGTTTCGGACCGATCATGGCGAGGACGACAGCGGCGAGACGGCGCATCGGCTCCGTCGTGCTGGCCTTGGCCTGCCTTGGGGTGGCCGGCGGCATCGGCTGGTCGGTGTTCGGCAAACAGGCCGATTCGCAGGCGAGTGCTGTGCCCGCCGACGGCAAGGAAATGACCGGGTCCCTCGACGCCGGCCCCAAGACGCTGGGCCCCTCGGGGTTCCCCATCCCGCGTTTCGTCTCGCTCAAGACCGATAAGATCAACGTGCGGAAAGGCCCGTCGAGCGAGCATCCGGTGGCCTGGGTGTTCCAGCGCAAGGGCATGCCGGTCGAGATCGTCGCCGAATTCGAGAACTGGCGGCGCATCCGCGACAGCGACGGAGCCGAAGGCTGGATCCTGCAGAACATGCTGACAGGAAAGCGCACTGCCGTCGTGGCCCCGTGGCGGCCGGGCAAGACCATCGCACTGCGCCGGGAGGCCAACCGCGACAGCCCGCCGGTCGCCGAACTTGCCTCGGGCGTCCTTGCCGACATCGCGTCCTGCACCGGCAAATGGTGCGAGATCGGCACCGGCGGCTATGACGGCTATGTCGAGCAGGCCAAGTTGTGGGGGGTCTATCCCGGCGAAGCGGTGAACTGAGGCTCGCCTTTCACATCGGCGGCATGCCGGGGAAGGCGACCAGGCTGTCGTCGAGCAAATCCCACGGCACCGCATGCTTGGTGAAGAACGCCATCTTCGGCACGATCGCCGCCGGATCGTCGAGCATCGACAGGGTGATCGCCATGACCCCCGGCATGCCCTTGGTTGTGCCATAGACCGGCGCGCCGCAGGTCGGGCAATGGTGACGGGTCGCCACATTGCCGCTGTCGGCGGTGTAGCTCCATGAGGCGAGCTTGCCCGACATTCTCACCGCCGCTTCGGGAAAGGCGGCGAAGCTCGAATGCGGCGCCCCCGACAGTTTCTGGCAGCGGCTGCACTGGCAGTGGCCGGCCATCATCGGCTCGGCGTCGGTCTCGAAATGCACCGCACCGCAAGCACAGCGCCCGGAATATCTGGCCATAGTAACCCCCGCCGGTAGCTTCCTCCGGAGCTACCTTAGCAGCTTCGGGAGGCGGAGCCTACCGGGCTTAATGGGCCTCTTCCCAATTGTGGGCGGCTCGGGCGTCGACCTGCAAGGGCACGGAGAGTTTCACCGCCGGTTCCGGCGCTTTCTCCATGACGTGCTTCACGACCGTCATGGTCTTCTCCACTTCGGCGTCGGCTGACTCGAAGATCAGCTCGTCATGGACCTGCAGCAGCATCTTGGCGCCAAGGCCGGCCGCCGCAAGTGCATCCTCCATGCGCACCATGGCGCGACGGATCACGTCGGCGGCGGCCCCCTGGATCGGCGCATTGATGGCGGCGCGCTCGAGGAAGGCGCGCTCCGACGGGTTGGGCGAGTTGATGCGCGGGAAATGGCAGCGCCGGCCGAAGATGGTCTCGACATAGCCCTGGTCGCGGGCCAATTTCCTGGTCGCCTCCATGTAGTCGCGGATGCCGGGAAAGCGCTTGAAATAGGTCCTGATGTAGTCGCCCGCCTCGTCGCGGGAAATCGACAGCTGGTTGGCCAGGCCGAAGGCCGAGATGCCGTAGATGATGCCGAAGTTGATCGCCTTGGCGCGGCGGCGCACGGCGGCGTCCATGCCCTTGACCGGCACCCCGAACATTTCGCTCGCCGTCATGGCGTGGATGTCGAGGCCGTCGGCGAAGGCCTGGCGGAGCTGGGCAATGTCGGCGACATGGGCCAGCACGCGGAGTTCGATCTGGCTGTAGTCGGCGCTGATGAGCTTCGATCCCGGAGGAGCGATGAAGGCCTGCCTGATCTTGCGGCCCTCCTCGGTGCGGACCGGAATGTTCTGCAAGTTTGGATCGGTGGAGGCGAGACGCCCGGTCGAGGTCGCCGCCATGGCATAGCTCGTGTGCACCCGGCCGGTGTCGGGATTGATGTAACCGGGAAGCGCATCGGTATAGGTCGAGCGGAGCTTGGCCAATTGCCGCCAGTCGAGGACGCGGCGGGCGAGTTCGACGCCTTGCGCGGCGAGATCCTCGAGCGCGTCCGAATCGGTCGACCAGGCGCCGGTTGCGGTCTTGCGGCCGCCCGCCAGCCCCATGCGGCCATAGAGAATGTCGCCGAGCTGCTTGGGACTCGCAATGTTGAAGCGCTCGCCGGCGAGCTCGTAGACGTTGGTTTCGATGGCGGCGGCGGCGGCGGAAAATTCGTTGGAGAGCTTCTTCAACACTTGCGGATCGACCAGAATGCCGCGGCGCTCCATGCGCGCGAGGACGCTCACCAGCGGCCGTTCCAGGGTCTCGTAGACGGTGAGCTTGTGTTTGGCGAGAAGCTGCGGCTTGAGCAGCAGCCACAGCCTGAGGGTCACATCGGCGTCCTCGGCGGCATAACGGGTGGCGCGGTCGATGGCGACGCGATCGAAGGTGATGGCGGATTTGCCCGAGCCCGCCACTTCCTTGAAGGCGATGGGCTTGTGGCCCAGATGGCGCTCCGACAATTCGTCCATGCCGTGGCCCACGTCACCCGATTCGAGCACATAGGAGATGAGCATGGTGTCGTCGATGGGGGCGACGTCGATGCCATGGCGGACAAAGACCTCGATATCGTATTTGAGGTTCTGGCCGATCTTGAGGATCGAGCTGTCCTCCAGCATCGGCTTGAGGAGGGCGAGTGCCTTGTCACGGTCGATCTGGCCGGCGATCGCTTCGCCGCCGAACAAGCCGCCGCCTTCGGCCCGGTGGGCCAGCGGAATGTAGCAGGCCTTGCCCGGAGCGGCTGCCAGCGACACGCCGACGAGCCCCGCCTGCATGGCATCGAGGGAATCGGTTTCGGTATCAACGGCGATGGTGCCCTCGTCAAAGGCCGCGGCGATCCAGGCCTTGAGCCGGTCAAGCGAGGTGACGGTCTCGTAGTCGGCATGGTTGATAGGAATGGCGCGGAGAGCGGCATTGCCCTCCTCCCCTTGCGGGAGAAGGTCCGGCGAAGCCGGGGACGAGGGGGCCATAGCCGCGCCCGCCCGGCCCCTCACCTCCCCATCGCTAACGCGATGGGTCCCTTCCTCTCCGGCAAGGGGAGAGGACGAATCATCCGGCGGCCAGTATTTGATCTCCACCGGAACCGGATCGATCGCCGCCATGTCGGCATCGAGCTCGCCCGCTACCTTCTTGGTGAAACTCGAGAACTCCAGGGTCTTGAGAAAGCCGATGAGCTGTTGGGCCCTGGGCTGGTCGACGGCGAAGGAGCCGACATCGTGCTCGACCGGCACGTGGTCATCGAGGGTCACAAGCTTCTTCGACAGCCGTGCCTGTTCGGCGAATTCGATGAGGTTCTCGCGGCGCTTCTGCTGCTTGATCTCGGGGGCGCGGCTGAGCAGGGTTTCGAGATCGCCATATTCGTTGATAAGCTGGGCCCCAGTCTTGATGCCGATCCCCGGCACGCCTGGTATATTGTCGACCGAATCGCCGGAGAGCGCCTGCACCTCGATCACCTTGTTGGGCGGCACGCCGAATTTCTCCAGAACCTCGGCCTCGCCGATCTCCTTGTCCTTCATGGTGTCGTAAAGGGCGACACCGGGGCGGACGAGTTGCATCAGGTCCTTGTCGGAGGAAACGATGCGGCAGGTGGCACCTGCCTCCGCCGCCTGCCTGGCATAGGTGGCAATGAGATCGTCGGCCTCGTAATTGTCCTGCTCGATGGCCGCGATGTTGAAGGCGCGCGTCGCCTGCTTGATCAGGCCGAATTGGGGGCGCAAATCGGCCGGCGGCTCGGGCCGGTGGGCCTTGTAGTCGGGATAGATGTCATTGCGAAAGGTCTTCGAGGATTTGTCGAAGATGACGGCGAGATGGGTGGGCTTCTGGCCGGCGTTGGTCTCCTTGAGGAGCTTCCACAGCATGTTGCAGAAGCCCTGGACGGCGCCGACGGGGAGCCCGTCGGACTTGCGCGTCAGGGGCGGCAGTGCGTGGTAGGCACGGAAGATGTAGCCGGAACCGTCGATCAGATAGAGATGGTCACCGGGCTTGAGAGCATGCGATTTCGCCATGGGGCGCACTATGCCACCCCGCTCCCCGGGAAGAAAGCCTCAGCCATTGCGGCCTTGTGAACAGGAAGGCGGCCCTGGTGTGGCGGACGCTCCAGAACAGCAGCACCGGTCCCACCACGCCTGCGGCCGTAACAAGCAGCGACACGGCGGCGAGGTTTCCGGCGAGTGGCGAGGCGAGCAGAACGCTGCGGCTGGCCGCCATGAACAGGAAGAAGGCGAGATAGATGACGATGGAATTTTCCCCGCAATAGCGCAGCGGCTCGGCAAGCCGGGTCTTGGAGAGAGCCACGCCGGCGCTCACCACGGCACCGGCGCCGACAAATCCCATGACCAGACTGATGCCGGGAAACCGCGACCAGCCATGGGCGACGATGAAGTAATTGGCAAAACCCCAGACGAACAGGCCGGCGAGGATCACACCCGCGTCGCGGCGGCCGACGCCGGCGGCGAGGGCGAAGATATGGGGCGCCAGCCAGAAGCCCGCATAGAAATAGACGAAGCGGGCGGCGAACTCGTCGATCAATAGCCAGCCGGTCGCCACATGGGACATTTCGAGAAGGGCGCCCACGGCGAAGATCAGAAGCGGCGGAGCCCCACGGGTTGCCTTCGCCACCACGAAGAATACCGCCAGCATGTAGATGAACCACAAGGTGCCGAAGGGCTCGATGAAAGCAAGCCCAAAGGCCTGGGCCACGCCGGCGAGGCCTTCGGTCTGGTAGATGCCCCAGGACTTGGTGGCGAACTGGATGGTCATCCACAGAAGGTAGAAATAGACGAAGTGCAGGACCTTGGAATCGCCATAGCTGCGCCACGGATTGTCGATGCGCGACGCCAGAAACAGACCGGAGATCATGAAGAAGTCGGGCATGCGGAAGGGCCGCGCCCATTCGATGAAGCCGTTGAGGGCGGAAAGCTCGCCCGCCGCCTTCTCGACCCCCAGGGTCGAATGCATCATCACCACCAGGACGATACAGATGCCCTTGGCATAGTCGACCCAGTCGATGCGGGGTGAGCTGGCGGTCTGCGGCATGGCGGGCTCCTTGGCTGTCCCGATTGGGGACGGTTCCTATCTCGAGAGCCCATCTTGCAAGCCCCGGACCAGCGCCTTGCGTAGGGCTTGGCCCATCGGCTATAGGGCTTCCCAGGCACCCGTAGCTCAGCTGGATAGAGTGCTGCCCTCCGAAGGCAGAGGTCACAGGTTCGAATCCTGTCGGGTGCGCCAAACGGCCGGGGTTCATTCCGGAGAGTTGCCATGATCTTTCGCCAGCTGTTCGACAGCGTGTCCGGCACCTACAGCTATCTGATCGCCAGCCGCAAGGGGGCCGAGGCGCTGATCATCGATCCGGTGCTCGAGAAGGTCGACCGCTATATCCAGCTGATGAACGAGCTCGATCTGCGCCTGGTCAAGGCGGTCGACACCCATCTCCATGCCGACCACGTGACCGGGCTGGGGGCGCTGCGCGACCGCACCCGCTGCGTCACCGTGATGGGCGAGAATAGCAAGGCCGATGTCGTCTCCATGCGGCTTGCCGACGGCGACAAGCTCGAGATCGAGGGGGTCGGCCTCGATGTCGTCTACACGCCGGGCCATACGGATGATTCCTATTCCTTCACCATGGCGGATCGGGTGTTCACCGGCGACACGCTGCTGATCCGCGGCACGGGGCGCACCGATTTCCAGAACGGCAATGCGCGGGCCCAATATGATTCGATCTTCAACCGCCTGCTCAAGCTGCCCGACGAGACGCTGGTCTATCCGGCCCACGACTACAAGGGCGACACGGTGAGCACCATCGGCGAGGAGCGGCGCTCGAACCCCCGCCTGCAGGTGAAATCGGTCGACGACTATGTCGAGCTGATGAACAATCTGAAGCTGCCTAACCCCAAGATGATGGATGTGGCCGTCCCCGCCAACATGAAGATCGGGCTGGCTCAGGATGCGGTCGCCCAGAAGGGCTGGGCATTGATGGCGGCCGATGCCCTGGGCCTGGTCGGACGGCCCGATGTGGCGCTGGTCGATCTCCGCGAAAAGACCGAGTGCCAGCGCCATGGCAGCATTCCCGGCGCGCTGCACGAGCCCTACCCCAATCTTCGCGATAATCTGGCAAGCGGCGGGTTGCTGCGGGCGCTGGGCAGCGGCAAGCGCATCGTCTTCTATTGCGCCTATGGCGAGCGTTCGGCCATGGCGGTGCAGGCGGCCCAGGATGCAGGCCTCACTTCGACCACCCATATCCAGGGCGGCATGGCCGCCTGGAAGGCGGCGGGCGGGCCGGTGGAGAGATAACCAGTCATGACCGAATTCGCGCCGCTCCACGGCCTGATCGGCGGAGCTCTCATCGGGCTTGCTGCCGTACTCTTGATGCTGACCTTGGGCCGCATCGCCGGGGTCTCCACCATCTCCTTCGGCCTCCTTGCTCCCGCCGACAGCGCCAACCGGCCATGGCGGCTTGCGTTCCTGGTCGGCCTGCCGCTTGGTGCCCTGCTGGTGACGATGTTCGGCCTCAAGGACTGGAGTACGCTCACGTTCCCGGCTTCGGTGCCAGTGACCATCGTGGCCGGGCTCCTGGTCGGCATCGGCACGACCTATGGCTCGGGCTGCACCAGCGGCCACGGCGTATGTGGGCTCGCCCGCCTGTCGCCGCGCTCGCTGGTGGCGACGATTACGTTTGTGGCTGTGGCGGCGATCACCGTCTTCATCTTCCGCCATCTGATGCAGGCGCCATGATGCCGGTTCTTCTCTCGCTTGTTGTCGGGACGGTCTTCGGCGCCGGGCTGGCGCTCTCCGACATGGTCAATCCGGCGCGGGTTCTGAACTTCTTCGACCTGGCAGGAAGCTGGGACCCGACGCTGGCCTTCGTCATGGGCGGAGCGCTTGCCACCACCTTCGTCGGCTATCGCCTGGTCTTCGCCCGCGGCGCAAGCCTGACCGGCGGCAGTTTCAATTTGCCAACGGCGAAGCAGGTCGATCTGCCGCTGGTGGGTGGGGCAGCACTCTTCGGCCTCGGCTGGGGGCTCGCCGGATTCTGTCCGGGACCGGCGCTGGCCGCACTGGTTTCGCTCAAGCCCCAGGTTTTTCTGTTCGTCGCCGCAACGGCGGCGGGCATGGTGGCGACGCGCGCCTGGCGCGGGCGGTAGGGGCGGGCCGCGCCTCGGATCAGGCGCCGCAGCGCCGTTGCACTTTGCCGCCCGCCCGGCCATTCTGCGCCGGGGGAACATGGCATTGCCGGAAAACCGCTATCGGAAGCTGTTCGAGCCGGTGCAGATCGGCCCGGTCACCGCACCCAACCGCTTCTACCAGACGCCCCATGCCACCGGCATGGGCTGGCGGGCGCCCAGGGCGTCGGCGGCGCTGCGCGAGGTCAAGGCGGAGGGCGGCTGGGGGGTGGTTGCGACCGAATACTGCTCCATTCATCCGTCCTCGGACGATTCCCCCTTCGCCTATCTGTCGCTGTGGGACGAGGACGACGTGCGGGCCTTGGCGGTTACCGCCGAGGCGGTGCACCGGCACGGCAGCCTGCTGGCGGTGGAGCTGTGGCATGGCGGCTTTCACACCAACAACCGGATGACCCGCGAGGCGGCGCTTTCACCCTCGGGCCAGCGCCTGAAGCTTCTCGGACCCGGATCGGCCCGGGCCATGGACAAGGCCGACATCCGAGCCTTTCTCGGCTGGCAAGGAGCGGCGGCGGAACGGGCGAAACGGGCCGGGGCCGACATCGTCTATGTCTATGCCGGCCACGACTACCTGCCCTTGCAGTTCCTGTCGCCGCGGGTCAACCGGCGGAGCGACGAATATGGCGGCTCGACGGAGAACCGCACCCGCCTCATCCGCGAGATGATCGAGGTGACGCGCCAGGCAACCGGGGGCGCTTGTGCTGTCGCATTGCGCTTCGCTGTCGACGAACTGCATGGAGCCGAGGGTATCACTTTTGATGGCGAAGCCCGCGATATCGTTTCACTCTTGGCCGAACTGCCGGATTTGTGGGACGTGAACCTCGCCGGGGCGCTTGGCAACGATTCGCGCAGCGCCCGGTTTTCGGAGGAGGGTTTCCAGGAATCCTATGTCGCTTTCGTCAAATCACTGACGAGCAAGCCGGTGGTCGGCGTCGGGCGCTTCACCTCGCCCGAAACCATGCTGCGCCAGGTGCGCGAGGGCGTGCTCGATCTCATCGGCGCGGCCCGTCCGTCGATTGCCGATCCGTTCCTGCCGGTCAAAATCCGCGATGGCCGCGCCGATGAAATCCGCGAGTGCATCGGCTGCAACATCTGCCGGGCCGCCAACAACGAAGCGGTGCCGCTCCGCTGCACCCAGAACCCGACGATCGGCGAGGAATGGCGGCGCGGCTGGCATCCGCAGCGTATCGCCGGCAAGGCCAGCGACCGGCGCATTCTGATCGTCGGCGGCGGGCCGGCGGGACTGGAGGCCGCGCTGGCGCTGGGAACACGCGGCTATGAGGTGGTCCTTGCCGAAGAACGGCGCGAGCTCGGCGGACGGCTTCTGTTCGAGGCGCGGCTTCCCGGGCTTTCCACCTGGATCAGGGTGCGCGACCATCGCCAGCACATGCTGTCCAAGCTCGCCAACGTCACGATCTACCGGGAAAGCCGGCTCACCGCCCGGGACATCGTCGAGTTCGGCGCCGACCAGGTGGTGCTGGCGACGGGGAGCCGCTGGCGGCGGGATGGCATCGGAGTGGCCGGCGAGCGGCCCCTTTCCATCGCTAGTGCGGCGTCGGTCGCAACACCCGACGATCTCGAAAGCCTGCGCGATCCCATCCTCATCTACGACGACGACAATTATTTCATGGGCGGGGCGCTGGCCGAGAAGCTCGCCCGCGAGGGCCGCGCCGTAATCTATGTGACCAGCCAACCCATCGTCTCGGCCTGGACCCAGATGACCGACGAGCAATATCCGGTGGAGGCGCGGCTGGTGGAACTCGGCATCGATATCCGCGTCGGCCATGTGCTGGCCAAGGTGGAGACGGATCATGCAGTGTTTCAAACGGCGCTGTCCCGCGAGAGCATCGCCATCGCCATGGGAAGCCTGCTCCTGGTGACCGGCCACGAGCCGGTCGATCATCTCTACACCGATTTGACGGCACGCGCCGATGCCCCGCCCGTCACCCGCATCGGCGACTGCCTGGCGCCCAGCCATGTGGCCGACGCGGTGTGGTCCGGCCATCGCTTTGCCCGCGAGTTCGACCAACCCTCGATCCCGCCGCCCCGCCGCGAAAGGCCACAACCATGACCAGACGCAGCAACCGGGCCGAGCGCGGCGGGACGGGGCTCATGCAGCGGCCGTTCCGTCAGACCGAACTCACCTATCGACCAATCGAAATCCTCTCCGCCGACCAGATCATGGCGATCCACCGGGCAGCACTTACCATTCTCGAAGAGGTGGGATTCAAGGTGCTGTCCGAGCGGGCCCGCGAGCTCTACCGGCAAGGCGGGGCCGATGTCGTGCCGGGCTCGGACCGGGTGCGCTTCTCCCGCGCCATGCTGATGGAGTGGATCGGCAAGGCGCCGGCGCAATTCACCCTCGCCGCCCGCGATCCCGCCAAGGCGGTAAAAGTCGGCGGACGACATTGCATCTTCGCGTCGGTCGGCGGGCCGGCCTATGTGTGCGATCTCGACAAGGGCCGCCGCACCGGCACCCATGCCGAGCAGTGCGACTATCTGAAACTCGTGCAGAGCCTCAACGTGCTGCACCAGGAAGGCGGCGGACCCTTCGAGGCCCTCGACCTCGACCCGCGCACCCGCCATCTCGATCTCTACTATGCCCAGGCCACGCTGCTCGACAAGAACTGGCAGCCCCAGGGGCTGGGTACCCGGGTGGCGCTCGATGCCCTCGACATGGCGGCGATCTCGTTTGCAACGACCCGCGAAGCCTTGCGCGACAGGTGCGTGTTCACCACCGTCATCAACACCAATTCGCCATTGCAGCTCGACATTCCCATGGCCGAGGGGCTGATCGTCATGGCCGAGCACGGCCAGTGCAATGTGATAACGCCGTTCACGCTCTCCGGCGCCATGAGTCCGGTGACCATCGCCGGGTCGCTGGCCCAGCAGCATGCCGAGGCGATGGCCGGCATCGTACTCGCCCAGATCGTGCGGCCGGGAGTGCCGGTCATGTATGGCGGCTTCACCTCGAACGTCGACATGAAGTCGGGAGCGCCGGCCTTCGGCACGCCGGAATATACCCAGGCCGCCCAGGCCTCGGGCCAACTCGCCCGGCTCCTCAAGCTGCCGTTCCGCTCCAGCAATGTGACGGCGGCCAACGATGTCGACGCGCAAGCCGCTTACGAGAGCATGATGTCGCTGTGGGGGGCGGTGATGGGCGGCGCCAATCTGGTGCTGCACGCGGCGGGTTGGCTCAACGGCGGGCTCACCGCCTCCTTCGAGAAGCTGATCATCGATGCGGAACTGTTGCAGATGATGCAGGCCTATTGCGAACCCTTCGCGGTGACGCCGGAAACGCTGGCCCTCGAGGCGGTGCGGGATGTGGGGCCGGCCGGGCATTTCTTCGGCACGGCGCACACGCTGGCCCGCTACCAGACGGCCTTCTACAAGCCGCTCCTCTCCAACTGGGACAATTACGATAGCTGGGTCGAGCGCGGCCGCGATACCGCTCCGCAAAAGGCCAATCGCATCTGGAAGCAACTCCTGGCGGATTATCAGAAGCCGCTGCTCGATCCGGCGATCGACGACGCTCTCAAGGATTTCGTGGCAAGGCGGAAGCGCCAATATGGATGAGATGACAGGCGATCTGCCGGCCGCGCACGGTTTCGAGAGGCGGAAGCAGGTTGCGACAGGTGTCGAAGGCCTGGGGGCAGCGGGGATGAAAGGGACAGCCGGGCGGTATATGCTCGGGGTTCGGCGGATCGCCCGAAAGCACGATGCGCTGGCGCTTGGCGGCAGGATCGATCTCCGGCACGGCCGAGACGAGCGCCTGGGTATAGGGATGAAGCGGGTTGCTCAGCACGTCCTCGGTCTTGCCATGCTCGACGATGCGCCCGAGATACATGACCGCCACCGCATCGCTCACATGCTCGACGACCGAGAGATCGTGCGAGATGAAGATGTAGGAGAGCCTGAGCCGTGCCTTGAGATCGGCGAGGAGATTGAGGATCTGCGACTGGATCGAGACATCGAGGGCCGAGACCGGTTCGTCCAGCACCACCAGCCGGGGCTCCAGCGCTATCGCCCGGGCGATGCCGATGCGCTGGCGCTGGCCGCCGGAAAATTCGTGCGGGTAGCGGCCGGCGGCGGCAGGATCGAGACCGACGAGGTCGAGGAGCTCCAGCGTTTTCGTGCGCCGCTCCGCGCGACTGCCGATGCCGTGAATGTCGAGGGGCTCGGCGATGATCGAAGCAATCGTCATGCGCGGATCGAGCGAGGCATAGGGGTCCTGGAAGACGATCTGGATGTCGCGGCGGCGTTTGCGCAGGGCTGCGGCATCAAGGTCAATAAGGCTTTCGCCGCGGAACAGGATGTCGCCCGAGGTGGGCTCGATGAGGCGGAGCAGGAGGCGGGCGAGAGTCGATTTTCCGCAGCCCGACTCGCCGACGATGCCGAGCGTCTCGCCTTCGGCGACGGCGAGACTTACTTCGCTCACCGCTTTCACCACCGCCTTGCCGTCGCGCGACGGGAAGTGCTTGGCAAGCGACCGGGCCTCGATCAGTGCGGTCATGGCACCGGGTTCCAGCAGGCGGCGGCGCCCGCGCCGAAACTCGCAAGCGGCGGCAATTCGCGGCGGCAGCGGTCGGTGACCCTGCCGCAGCGGTCGGCGAAGCTGCAGCCCGTGCTCCGCTTTCCGGGCGGCGGCACCAGGCCCGGAATGCTGGGAAGCCTTTCGCCTCTTCTTGCCTGACGCGGCGAGGAGGAAAGAAGCCCCGCCGTATAGGGATGGCGGGGGCGCGCGAAGACGGTGGCGGCGGGGCCCGTCTCGACGATGCGGCCGGCATACATGACGGCGAGCGAGCGGCACATTTCGGCCACCATGCCGAGATCGTGGGTGATGAGCAGGATGGCAAGGCCCAGCTCGCGCTGCAGCGCCTTCAGCAGTTCCATGATCTGCGCCTGGATGGTGACATCGAGCGCCGTAGTCGGCTCATCGGCGATCAGCAGCTTGGGCCGGCAGACGATCGCCATGGCGATCATCACCCGCTGGCGCAGGCCCCCCGACAGCTCATGGGGGTATTGGTCGAGGCGGCGCTCGGCATTGCCGATCCCCACCTTCCGCAAGGCGTCGATTACCGACTCCTTCGCCTGGGTGTAGTTCATGCCGCGATGCAGCGCCAGCACCTCGGCGATCTGGCGACCGATGCGCTGGGTGGGATTGAGGCTGGTCATCGGCTCCTGGAAGACCATGCCGATGCGGTCGCCGCGGACCTTGCGCATGCGGGGTTCGGGCAGCACCACAAGATCCTCGCCCTCGAAGCGGATGCGGCCGCCGTCGATGCGGGCCGGCGGGCTGGGCAGAAGCCGCATGATGGTCTGGGCCGTCACACTCTTGCCGCAGCCCGATTCGCCGACCAGCCCCAGGGTCTCGCCGGCGACAACCGAAAAGCTCACGTCCTCGACGACGCGAACCGGACCTTCTTCCGTATTGAAGCCGACGGTCAGCCCTTCGACGCTGAGCAGCGCCTCTGCGCTCATTCGAAAACGACGCGCGGGAAATAGAAGGAGACGACCCAGTTCGGCAGATCGACGATCTCGCTGATCCTGAGGTCGCCGCAGACGCTGCACAACATGTAAGCATCGACCGCCGCAAGGTTGTGGCGCTTCGACAGGAGATCGATCATGCCGGAGACGGCGGCTTTCGCCGCCTCCATCAGGTCGGGGCCGATGCCGGTTGTCGCCTCATAGCCCTTGCCGTCGAGATGGCGCGACACCGGACCCGGCGTGGTGAAGCGTGGGAAGGCTAGTCTTGCACCCTTCACCAGCTCGAATTTCGCGGCGAGCGAGCACGGGCTCTCGATGGCCGTGCCGCAGACTTCGCCGTCGCCCTGGCTTGCATGGGTGTCGCCGACGCTGAACAGCCCGCCCGCCACCTCGACCGGCAGGTAGAGTTCGGTGCCCGCCGCCATGTCGCGGATATCCATGTTGCCGCCCATGCGACGCGGTGGCACGATGGAGTGGAGGCCCGCTTCGGCGGGGGCGAGGCCGATCGTCCCGCAGAAGGGTTTCAACGGCACGCGGCCTCCGGGTCCGTACATCGCGGGAGCGAGCGTTCCAGGATCGTATTTCCAGATGTGCAGGGCCGGGTCCTTGAACTGCTCGGCGAGGAGCCCGAAGCCCGGGATATTGGCGGTCCAGCCCCAGCCCGAGGGGGTAAAGCCCAGGAGCGTCACCTTGATGGCATCGCCGGGCTCGGCCCCATCGACATAGACGGGACCGGCCACCGGGTTGACCTTGGCGAAGTCGAGTTTCGCGATATCAGCCACACTTGATGTTGCGGTCAACTGGCCGCCGGAGGAATCGACCGGGTGGAACTCGACCGTCTCGCCGGGGGCGATCCTGACCACCGGCGGATTGGCGTTGTTCCAGCCGAAATGGCACTGGTGCTTGTGGATGGTGTGATGGTGCATGGGAAACCCCAAGACGGGCGTTCCTCCGCCGACGGAGGAACGCCCGCCGCCGGTTACTGCGCGTCCTTGGCGTAGATATAGTCGTAGTTCACCGGAATATGGATCGGGTCGGTGTAAAGCAAAGGATCGCCACCCAGCCTGGCCGAATGATAAGTGAAGCGTTTCTCGTTGAAGATCGGCGCCCAGGGGGCGTCCTTCAGCACGTCGTCGAAGATGCCGCTCCACGCCGCCATGCGGGCCTTCATCTGGTCGTCCTTGACCATGGCGTCGGCCTTGGCGGCGCGGGCATCGAGGTCCTTGTTGCAGTACTTCGACCAGTTCCAGCCGCCCTCGACGGCGCCGACGCAGCCGAGAATGCCGTAATAGAAATTGGCGGGATCGGGGAAGTCGGCGATCCACGCCATGCCGCCCGACCAGATCATCGGCGCCTTGCCGGAGCCGCCGGCGGCAATGACCTCGGCCTGGGCCAGTGAGCGGATTTCCGCCTTGATGCCGACCGCTGCAAGGTCCTGCTGAATGGCTTGCGCGATGCGCGGATTGGGATCGACGTTCATGGCATAGAGCTCGGTCGAAATGTCGGTTGCACCCGCCTCGGCAAGGAGTTTCTTGGCGCCGTCGGGATCGTAGGGGTAGCCCTTGTTCGCCGTATTGTAGCCGGGCATGGCGGGCGGCAGCGCCTGGCTCGCCGGCACGCCGCGATTGTTGATGAGCCGAACGATGCGCTCCTTGTTGATCGCCATGTTGACCGCCTGGCGAACCTTGAGATTGTCGAAGGGCGGCTGGGTCACGTTCATGGTGACGTAGCCCGTATGGAGCTGGTCGCCGGCGGCGATCAGGTCCTTGTTGGCCGGGTCGGCCATGATCTCGGCGAACTGGGCCGGCGGCACGCCGTCGCCGACGATGTCGATCTCGCCCTTCTTGAGACGCAGCACGGCGACGGTCGGGTCCTGGCCAAACTCGAAGGTGAGCTTGTCGAGATAGGGCACGCCGGCCTTGTAGTAATCCTTGTTGCGTTCCAGCGCGATGCGCTGGCCCGGCAGCCATTCGACGAACTTGAAGGCGCCGGTGCCCACCGGCTTCTTGCCCCAGTCGGCTCCCGCCTTCTCGACTTCTTCCTTGGGCACGATGTAGCCGAAGTTGATGGCCATCAGATGCAGGAAGGTGGCGTCGGGCCGGGTCAGTTTGAAGATTACCGTCTTGGCGTCGGGCGTCTCGATGCCGGAGAGGGCCTCGGCCTTGCCGCCCGCCACATCGTCGTAGCCGGCAATCGCGCTGAAATAGCCGCCGCCCGGGCTCTGGGTCTTGGGATTGACGGCGCGCTCGAAGGAATACTTGACGTCGGCAGAGGTCATCGGGCGGCCGTTGTGAAACTTGACACCGTCGCGCAACTTGAAGGTGTAGGTGAGGCCGTCGTCGGCAACGGTGTAGCTCTCGGCCAGGTCGGGCACCAGCTCGGTGGTGCCGGGCTTGTAGTCCATGAGCCCGTCGAAGATCGACTTGATGACCGACCAGTTCTGCCAGTCGTAACCGACCTGGGGGTCGAGTGTCGTCAGATCGTTATTGAAAGTGACGGTTGCGGCACCGCCCTGCTTGGGGGCGGCCGCCAGGGCAACCGGTGCGGCGGCGAGAATGGCCAAGGCGGCGGCGGCGGTGATCAGAAAGCGCTTCATGTCGTTCTCCCTGTCTTGCGTTCTCTTGTCGTTGGCGGCGCATATCAGCGCAAGCGGATGCGCGGGTCAATGAGGGGGGCCGCGAGGTCGGCAACGAGATTGCCGAGGACGATGAAGCAAGCGGCAACCGTGGTCACCCCCATGATGATCGGAATGTCGAGGGACTGGATCGCCTGCCACATGAGTTGGCCGATGCCGGGCCAGCCATAGACGTTCTCGACCACCACCACACCCGACATGAAGATGCCGACGTCGAGGCCGACCATGGCGACGATCGGCACAATGGCGTTGCGCAACCCGTGGCCGAGAATCACCCGCCACTCAGGCATCCCTTTGGCCCTTGCGGTGCGGATATAGTCGTTGCGCAGCACCTCGATCATCGAGGAGCGCATCATCCGCGAATACCAGCCGCCGCCGGCCAGCCCCAGGGTCAGCGCCGGCAGGATCAGGTGCGAGAGGCTGCCATAGCCGCCGAGCGGAAACCAGTTCAAGAGATAGGCGAAGAGATAAATGAGCGTCAGGCCCAGCACGAATTGCGGGGTGGAGACGCTGACAAAGGACAGGGTCATCGCCACCTTGTCGCCGGTGCGGCCCCGGCGGCTGGCGGCATAGATGCCAGCCGGCAGGCCGATCAGCAGTTCGGCGACGATCGCCCCCAGCATGAGCAGCAGCGTCGGCGGCAGGCGCGAGACGATGAGCGGTCCGACATCGGATTTGCGCGCATAGGAGCGGCCGAGATCGCCCTGGACCAGGCGGCCGAGATAGCTGGCATACTGCGCGGGGAGCGGTCGGTCGAGGCCAAGCTGATGGCGGATCTGTGCACGCACTTCGGCGGTCGAGTTGCGGCCGGCGATCATCGCCACCGGATCGGCGGGGATCATGAAGGTGAGGCCGAAGGTGACGACGCTGATGCCCAGAAGAATGAGCAGCGACGCGGCCAGCCTCCGGGCCAGATAGGCGAGCATCAGCCGCGCCCCCGCTGGGTGGGATCGAGCACGTCGCGCAGGCCATCGCCCACCAGGTTGAAGGACAGCGCCAGGATCAGGATGGCGGCTCCCGGAACGAATACGAGCCACGGGGCGTTGAGGAAATAGGACTGGCTTTCGAAGATCATCATGCCCCAGGCGGGCGTTGGCGGCTGCACGCCGCGGCCGAGGAAGGACAGCATCGATTCGAGCAGCACCGTGGTGGCGATGCCAAGCGTCGCATAGACGATGACGGTGGGCACGAGATGCGGCAGCAGGTGGCGGACCAGGATGCGGCCCGTGCCGGCGCCGAGGGCGCGGGCTGCTTCGATATATTCGCGCTCCGAAAGGGCCACCGTCTCGGTATAGATCACCCGGGCGATCTGCACCCAGTTGACCAGTGCTATTACCAGAATGACGATGTTGAGGCCGGGTTTCAAAATCGCTGCAAGTGCAATGGCCAGCAGCAGCGGCGGAAACGCCATCATCAGATCGGTGAAGCGCATGATGGCGGCGCCGGCAAGGCCCCGTACATAGCCGGCCACCAGTCCGAGGCTGGTGCCGATAAGGACGGCCAGCCCGTTGGCG
The DNA here is from genome assembly GCA_016185245.1 of Hyphomicrobiales bacterium. Classification (GTDB taxonomy): domain Bacteria; phylum Pseudomonadota; class Alphaproteobacteria; order Rhizobiales; family Aestuariivirgaceae; genus Aestuariivirga. The sequence continues at coordinate 94,614 of JACPNZ010000009.1, forward strand.
ACGATGCCGATCAGCAGCGAAGTGCGGGCGCCGAACAGGAGCCGCGAGAACTGGTCGCGGCCGTTGGTGTCGGTGCCGAACCAGAAACGCGAACCCGGCGGCAGGGGCGAGCCTTCAAGCGTCAACCCGTCAAAGAATTGCTGGGAGGGATCGTAGGGAGAAATCAGCGGCGCCAGCAGGGCGGCGGTGACGAACAGGACAATGACCGCCAGTCCTGCGACCGCCAGCCGGTCGCGCCGGTATCGCTTCCACAACTCTGCCATGGGGTGCTCCTTATCGGGGCAAAGGCGAGTGTCGCGCAAGGGCGGGTGAAGCGACCATGGCCTCGGCTAGGGGATTTTCCCTCATAATTGATGCACTGGACATCAGACTTCACGGATGTTAGGTCTGTAACCACTTGCAGGGCTCATGCAGCCATGTTGACGGCACCGCAATTGAGGGCAGCCCGGGCGCTGCTCGGCATCGACCAGCAGACCCTGGCCGACATGGCCGGCGTGTCGCTGCCGACGATCCAGCGCATGGAAGCCAGCAGCGACTATGTGCGCGGCGTGGTCGGCACCCTCACCAAGGTTCTCGAGGCCCTTGACCGGGCCGGCGTCGAAGTGATCGGCGACAACGCCACAAGTTCCGGCGGCGGCCGCGGCGTGCGCTTCAAGGTGCCGGCGCGATGAGCCCGGAAATGGCCACGCCACTGCTTGCCGCGATCATTGGGGCAATCGCGATCTATGGTCTGGCGGCCCTTCTGGCTGGAGCAATTGGCGGTCGAGCCTTGGCGCTGGTCTATCCTACCGCCATCGCCGGCGCGGCCCTGGCCGCGGGCGGCGACCTTGCAGCGCTTGTCGGCCAGAGCGACGCCATGCTGCAACTGCCGATGGGCCTGCCGGCGACCGGCCTCCATCTCCGGCTCGACGGGCTTTCGGCCTTCTTCGGCCTGATCGTCAATGTCGGCGTGCTGGCGGCCGCAATCTACGGGCTGGGGCTCGACCGCGAGCACGGTCTCAACCCCCGCGTCGAGCCCTTCTTCGCGCTCTTCGCGGCGGCGATGAACCTGGTGCTGATCGCCGCCGACGCCTTCAGCTTCCTGTTCTCCTGGGAACTCATGTCGCTCGCCTCCTGGGCCCTGGTGGTGGCGCGCCACGATGACGCCGACAACCGCCACGCGGGCCATGTCTATCTGGTGATGGCGGCGATGGGCACAACGGCGCTGCTCTTTGTCTTCGGCGGGCTGGCCGGGATCGCCGGCAACTATTCTTTCGCCGCCATGCGCGAAGCCCATCCCTCGGTGACGGTCGTCGCTTTGGTGTTGACCGGCACCATCGTCGGCGCCGGATCGAAAGCGGGCCTCGTACCGCTCCATGCCTGGCTGCCGCTCGCCCATCCGGCGGCGCCCAGCCATGTTTCGGCGCTGATGAGCGGGGTCATGACCAAGGTGGCGATCTACGGAATGATTCGCATCGTCTTCGATCTCCTGGGGGCGCCCTCCTGGTGGTGGTCGCTGCCGTTCCTGCTGCTGGGGGCGGCCTCGGCGGTGATGGGCCTTCTCTATGCGGTGCTCGACCGCGACCTGAAGCGGATGCTCGCTTACTCGACGGTGGAAAACGTCGGCATCATATCGGTGGGGCTGGGGCTGGCGCTGGCCTTCAAGTCGTCGGGGCTCGATGCCGCCGCGGCGGTCGCGACGTCGGCCGCCCTGCTCCACTCGCTCAACCATTCGTGGTTCAAGTCGCTGCTCTTCCTGGGTGCCGGTGCGGTGCTGCATGGCACCGGGCGGCGCGACTTCGACGGACTGGGCGGCCTCATCCACCGCCTGCCGGTCACCGCCGCATTGTGGCTGGTGGGCGTCATGTCGATCGCGGCACTTCCGCCGTTCAACGGCTTCGTCTCGGAATGGCTGCTGTTCCAGGCGGTGCTGGCGGGGCCGCAGTTCCCCTATCCGATCCTGCGCTTCCTGTCGCCCGCCGTCGGCGCCATGCTGGCGCTGGCCGCCGCCCTTGCCGCCGCCTGTTTCGTGCGCGCCTATGGCACGGTGTTTCTCGGCCGGCCGAGGAGCCCCGCCGCCGCCGTTGCCCGCGAGGCGAACCGGCCGCAGCTGGCCGCCATGGGGCTGCTCGCCGTGCTGTGCCTCTTTGGCGGGTTGTTCAGCGTCTTCACCATCGCTCTCATCCAGCCGCTTCTGGTGCAATATGCCGGCATGCCGATGGCGAGCGCGGGTGCCGGCCCCACCTTCTTCTCGCTGGTGGCGATCAGCGCGGCGCGCAGCACCTATGACGCGCCGATCATCGCGCTGTTCCTGATCGTTTCGGGAACCGTCACGACCATGGCGGTGCACCGGCTGGCGGCGCGGCGCACCAGGCGCAGCGCCGCCTGGGACTGCGGCTTTCCCGACGCCTCGCCCGCCACGCAATATACCGCCTCGAGCTTCGCCCAACCGTTGCGCCGGGTCTACGGGACGGCGATGTTCGGCTCGAGCGAGCGCGTCGACATGCCGGAGCCGGGCGATCTACGGCCGGCGCGTCTCGACGTGCGCTTCGTCGATTATGTCTGGCAGGGCCTGCATGCGGCACCGGCAGGCATGGTGCTCAGTCTGTCGGAATGGCTCAACCGTCTGCAGTTCCTGTCGATCCGCCGCTATCTGATGCTGATGTTCTCGGCCCTCATCGTGCTCCTTCTCATCGCGGCAGTGTGGTTCTGATGGGCAACACTCTCATCCTGCTGGTGGGGCAAGGGATCCAGATGTTCCTGGTGATTCTGGTGGCGCCGGCGGTGACCGGCATCGTGAGAAGGGTCAAGGCACGCTTCATGCGGCGGCGTGGGAGCCCCATCGCGCAGCCCTACCGCGATCTCCTCAAGCTTCTCCGCAAGGAGGCGGTGGTCGCCGGCAACGCCTCGTGGCTGTTTCGCGCCGCGCCCTATGCCATTCTCGCCTTCACCTGGGTGGCGGCGGCCCTGGTGCCGACCTTCGCCTCGGGGCTGATGTTCAACTGGGCGGCCGACGCGGTGGCACTCGTCGCTCTCCTCGGCGCGGCCCGGGCCATCCTGGCGCTCGCCGGCATGGATGTCGGCACCAGTTTCGGCGGCATCGGCGCCTCGCGCGAGATGATGATCGCGACGCTGGCCGAGCCCGCCATGCTGCTGGTGCTCCTCACCATGGCGCTTACCGCCCACACCACCAGGCTTCCGGAAATCGCCGACTACTTCATCGGCGCGCCGATCACGGTCCGGGTGTCGCTGGCCCTGGCGCTGGCTGCGCTCACCATGGTGGCGCTGGCCGAGAACGCCCGCATCCCGGTCGACAATCCCGCCACCCATCTCGAACTCACCATGGTGCACGAGGCCATGGTGCTGGAATATTCCGGCCGCCACCTGGCCGTGATCGAGCTCGCCGCCCAGCTCAAGCTGGTGCTCTATATTTCGCTCATCGCCAGCCTGTTCCTGCCCTTCGGCATGGCTCCCGCCACGGCGGGCGTCGTCGCCTGGATCGCCGGGGCCGCCACTTACCTGGCCAAGCTCGTCTTCGCCGCCGTGCTTCTCGGCGTGTGGGAGGTGAGCATCGCCAAGATGCGCATCTTCCGGGTCAGCGAATTCCTGGGTGGCGCCTTCGTTTTCGCCTTCCTGGCTATTCTCCTTGCCTTCCTTACCGGCGAGGTGACGCGATGAACTACGCCTACAACGTCTCGCATCTCCTTGCTGGCCTCATGCTGGTGGCAAGCTTCGCGCTTCTCTACCAGGACCGTATCTTCGCGGTGCTCAACACCTTCGCCGCCCAGGCCATGCTGCTCGCCATGTCGGTGGGCTGGGAGGGGTGGAGTCAGGGGCGGCCCAATCTCTATATCACCGCGGCCATCGCCCTCATCCTCAAGGGCATCGTCATACCGGTGGCGCTGCACCGGATGATCGTCAGGCTCGGCATCCACCGCGACGTCGAGCAGGTCCTGAATGTCGGCAAGACGCTGCTCATCGGGCTGGCGCTCACCGCCTTGTCGCTGCTCCTCGTTCTCAAGGTGACGGCGGCGGCCCAAAACTTCACCCGCGAGGGCCTGGCCCTGGCGCTGGCCATCATCCTGCTCGGCCTCCTGATGATGATCACCAGGCGCAACGCCGTCACCCAGATCGTCGGCTTCATGTCGCTGGAGAACGGGCTGATCCTCGCCGCCACGGGGGCACGCGGCATGCCGCTAGTGGTCGAGGTGAGCGTCGCCTTCTCGGTGCTGATCGCACTCTTCGTCTTTGCCGTCTTCGTGTTTCGCATCCGCGAGCGCTTCGACAGCGTCGATATCGACGCCCTCGAACAGGTGCGGGGCGACCGCAAATGATCGCTTCTGTCAGCCTGGTGATCGGCATTCCCTTCGCGGCAGCGCTGGTGATGACGCTCATCCCCTCTTACCGGCTGTCGGCCTTCGGCAATGTGCTGGCGATGGGGGCGACTTTCGCCGCCGGCCTGTCGCTGCTCGGCGTCACCCAGGAGGCCGGCACCTATTTCATCATCGACGACGTCAACATCCTGTTCGTCATCCTCAACACGCTCGTCGGCTTCACCACCTCGGTGTTCAGCGCCAGCTACATCGGTCACGAGATCGAGACCGGGAGGCTCACGCCCCTCTTCGTGCGCTTCTACCACGCCATGTTCCTCGCCATGATGGGGGCGATGAACCTGGCGCTCACCGCCAACAACATCGGCCTCCTGTGGGTGGGCCTGGAGCTCGCCACCCTGATCACCGTGGTGATGGTCGGCATCTACCGCACCCCGGCGGCGATCGAGGCGGCGTGGAAATACTTCATCCTCGGCAGCGTCGGCATCTCGCTGGCCTTCTTCGGCACCATCCTCATCTATCTCGCCGGCCAGGCAGCGCTCGGCGAAGGCATGCCGGCGATGACCTGGAGCCTGTTGCAGGCCAATGCCGCCAAGCTCGACGCCTCGCTCCTCAACCTCGCCTTCATCTTCCTGCTCATCGGCTACGGCACCAAGGTGGGTCTCGCTCCGCTCCATGCCTGGCTGCCCGACGCCCATGCCGAGGGTCCCACACCCATATCGGCGGTGCTCTCGGGGCTTCTCCTCAATGTCGCACTCTATGCGCTGTTGCGCTTCAAGATGATCGTGGCGGCCCATCCGGCGGCCATCGATCCCGGCCCGGTGATGATCGTCATGGGCCTCATCTCGCTCATTTTCGCCGCCTTCATGCTGTACCAGCGGCGCGACATCAAGCGGCTCTTCGCCTATTCCTCGATCGAGCACATGGGGCTCATCGTCTTCGCCTTCGGCATGGGCGGCATGCTGGCCAATTTCGCCGGGCTCCTGCACATGGCGATACACAGTCTCACCAAGTCGGCGATCTTCTTCACCGTCGGCCATGTGGCGCAGGCCAAGGAGACCCAGCGCATCGCCGACATCCGGGGCTTGAGCGTCAGCCATCCGGCCCTTGCCATAGGCCTTGCGGCCGGCGTTTTCGCCATTTCAGGCCTGCCGCCCTTCGGCGCCTTCATGAGCGAATTCCTGATCGTCACCACCACCTTCGCGCGGAGCCCCTGGCTCGCTCTGTTCCCGGTCTTCGGACTGCTCATCGCCTTCGGCGCCATGCTGCTGCGGCTGCAGGACATGCTCTTCGGCGAGCCGGTGGGGCCGTCACACCGGGTGAAGGCCTCGTCCCTGCCGCTGGTGCTGCATCTGGGGCTCGTCCTGATCGCCGGGCTCTATTTGCCGCCGCATCTGGCGGGCTGGCTCGAACGGGCCTCGGAGCTGCTCAAGTGACCGGCCTGCAACCTTTGAGTCTTGCCGCCCTCCTGGCCGACAAGCCGGGAGAGGGCGGGGTGGCGCGGGTGAGCGTCACCGACCGGGTATGGCGGGCCGTCGCCCTTGGCTGCCGCGACGGGCTGCATGATCTTCTGGGACTGTGGGTCGACCGCAATTGCGTGCACATGGCGCTTGCCGATTGCGAGCGGCGGCTCCTTGCCATCGCGGCGCTGAAGCTCGGGCGCGGCGAATATCCTTCGGTCGGGCAGTTCCATGCGCCGGCCTTGCGACTTGAACGGACGCTCCGCGATCTCAAGGGGGTTACGCCGCTCGATCTTCCCGACACACGGGCCTGGATCGACCATGGCGTCTGGCCGGCACCGCCTCCCGGTCACCGGCACTGGCAGAGCCCTGAGAAACAATATGCCTTCCTCACCGCCGACGGCGGTGGCGAGGGCCTGCACCAGATCGCGGTAGGGCCGGTCCATGCCGGGATCATCGAACCGGGGCACTTCCGCTTCACCGCCAATGGCGAGGCGGTGGTCAGGCTCGAGGAACGGCTCGGCTATGTGCACAAGGGCATCGAAGCGCTTGCTACGGGAGCGAACCTCGACCAGGGGGCGCGGCTCGCCGCGCGGATTTCCGGCGACAGCACGGTGGCCTATTCCTATGCCTTCGCATTGGCCGCCGAACAGGCGACGGGAATTACGCCGCCGCGCCGTGCCGTGCTCATCCGCGCCATCATGGCCGAGCTCGAGCGCGTGTCGCATCATGTCAACGACGTCGGCGCCATCTGCAACGACGCCAGCGTCGTGGCGCTGCATGCCCGGGCCACGATCATTCGCGAGGACATGCTGCAAACGCAAGTCCGGTGCTTCGGCCATCGCCTGATGATGGACAAGATCGTGCCGGGCGGGGTTGCCACCGACCTTTCGCCCGAAGGGGCGGCCGAAATCGAAGCGCTGCTGCGGCGGGTGGAAACCGGCTTTGGCCAGATCGTGCGGGTCTATGACGAGGCGCCGTCGCTGCAGGATCGCACCGTCACCACCGGCATCCTGAAGCCCGAGCTCGCCCGCCGCTTCGCCGCCGGCGGCTTCGTCGGGCGGGGCTCGGGCCGGGCCTTCGACACCCGTGCCATCTTCCCCTATCCGCCCTATGACGAACTTTCCTTCCGGCCAGCGCTGCGCAGCGAGGGCGATGTCAATGCCCGGGTGTGGATCAGGATCGACGAGGTGAGATCAAGTTTCGATCTGATCCGGCAATTGCTGAAGCTCCTTGAACCCGGCCCCACTCACAACCCGGTGCCGCCGACGGAGGGCCAGGGTTTCGCGCTGGTCGAAAGTTTTCGCGGCGACGTGCTGGTGGCGCTGAGAATGGACAGCGAGGCCCGCGTCGCCGGCTTCCATGCCCGCGATCCCTCGTGCTTCCAGTGGCCGCTGCTGGAAGCGGCGGTCGAGGGCAACATCGTCGCCGACTTCCCGCTGTGCAACAAGTCCTTCAACTGCTCCTATTCCGGACACGACATGTAACATGCGCACCCTCCTCCTGCGTTCCCTCCTCGAAGGCGTTGCGGTCATCGATCCGCCCAGGCCCGATCAGCAGGCGGTGGCCGAACTCGCCGCCGCCCTGGGCCGGACGACGCGCCAGAGACTCGGCCGGTCGCTCGCCATCCGCGAGGTCGATGCCGGATCGTGCAATGCTTGCGAACTCGAAATCCACGCCCTCAGCAATCCGGTTTATGACGTCGAGCGCTTCGGCGTGAAGTTTGTCGCCTCGCCCCGCCATGCCGACGTGCTGATGGTGACGGGGCCGGTCACCTGGAACATGCGCGAGGCGCTGGAGCGCACCTATGCGGCAACCCCTCACCCGAAATTCGTCGTGGCGGTGGGCGACTGCGCGGCCAATTGCGGGGTGTTCGCCGGTAGCTATGCCTGCGCCGGCAGGGTGGCCGACATCGTTCCCGTCGACATTCACGTGCCCGGTTGTCCGCCAGCGCCGCTCGATCTCTTGAAGAGCCTTCTGGCGCTGGTCGGGGCGATGGCGAAATAGCCGGCAATCGACAGGACGGCGAAACCGGCCCCGGCGAGGAAGGTGGCGTCGGGGCCCAGCCAGTCCCACAGGACGCCGGCGATGAGGCTGGCGAGCAACAGCGCCACGCCGGTAATCAGGTTGAACATGCCGAAGGCAGTGCCACGCAGTTCGGCGGGTGCCGTATCGGCGACAAGGGCCGATAGCAGGCCCTGGGTGAGGCCCATGTGCAGGCCCCACAGCACCACGCCAAGGCCGGTCAGGGCGAGCGAATCGGCGAAGGCGAGAACCAGGTCGGCGGCGACCAGCAGCACAAGCCCCACCACCAGCACCCGGTCGCGGCCGCCCGGTCCGTCGGCCAGAATGCCGGCGGGAAAGGAGGCAAGCGCATAGACGACATTCATCAGCACCAGGACGGCCGGGATGAAATCGATCGCCAGCCCCACCCGCTGGGCCTTGAGCAGGAGAAAGGCCTCGCTGAAACGGGCCAGCGTAAAGGCGGTGGCGACCGCGATCACCAGCCAGTAGGCTTTGGGCAGACGCCCGATCTCGGAGCGATGCAGCGGGAATTTCACCTGGCGCAGGCCGGCCGGCCGGGCGGGCTCCGCCACTGCGAAGGCGATCAGCGCGAAAGAGATGAAGGCCGGCAACACGGCGGCCCAGAACACCAGACGGAAATTGCCGGCGCTGGCTAGCATCAGACCGATTGCCGCGAGCGGCCCGAGGAAGGCGCCGATCGTATCCAGCGACTGGCGGAGCCCGAAGCTCGCCCCGCGCAGCTCAGGCGGAGCGAGATCGGCAACCAGAGCATCGCGCGGGGCGCCGCGGATGCCCTTGCCGACCCGGTCGATAAAACGCGCCGCCACCAGCCAGCCGATCGAGGCGGCGAGCGGAAAAATAGGCTTGGTGAAGGCGGCAAGCCCGTAACCCACCACCGCCAGCAGCTTGCGCCGGCCGAGCCAGTCGGACAAAGCGCCGGAGAAGACCTTGGTGATCGCCGCGGTCGCCTCGGCGATGCCCTCGATCACGCCCACCGCCAGGGCCGAGGCGCCGAGCCCGGTGACGAGATAGATGGGCAACAGCGCGTGGATCATCTCGGATGAGATGTCCATGAACATGGAGACCAGCCCCAGGGCCCAGATGGCGCGGGGAATTGCCGACACTGTCTTGAAGTCAAGCTGCGCCATGCACGGCCCTCTCGAACGAGTTCGAGGTTTGCATGCCAAGCCGATCACGCACAAGTGTGGCCGGCGGCTTTTGCGGCAATCGCGGTTGTGACATGCTGACAGCGGAATCGCGATTCGCATGACGACAGGGACTTCTCCAGACCTTTCCGCACTCATCGCCCGCATGAGCCTCCCTGAGAAGATCGGGCAGCTCACCATGGTCACCGGCCACTGGGCGGTCACCGGCCCACGCGCCGACCCATTGTCGCTCGCCACCTTCCGCGACGGTTCGGCGGGCTGCATTCTCAATCTGTGGAGCCCCGAGGCGATGCGCGAGGCCCAGCGCGCCGCCAGCGAGGAAAGCCGCCTCGGCATTCCGCTGATCATCGGCTTCGACGTGGTGCACGGCCACCGCACGGTGTTTCCCATTCCCCTGGGCGAGGCGGCGAGCTTCGATCCGGCACTCTGGCAGGAGACGGCGGCGGCGGCGGCGAAGGAAGCCGCAGCCGACGGCATTTCGCTCACCTTCGCACCGATGCTCGATGTGGCGCGCGATCCGCGCTGGGGCCGCATCTGCGAGGGGCCGGGCGAGGATCCCTATGTCGGCCAAGTCTTCGCCGTGGCCAAGGTCAAGGGCTTCCAGGGACGCTCGCTCGATGATCCCGCTCGCCTTGCCGCCACCGCCAAGCACATCGGCGCCTATGGCGCAACGCTCGCCGGGCGCGACTATGCCAGTGCCGATCTCTCCGAGAGCGACATGGCGGAAGTCCAGCTTCCGGCCTTCGCCAGCGCCGTTGCGGCGGGCGTTGCGGCGATCATGCCGTCGTTCAACGATATCGCCGGACTGCCGTCGACGGCCAACGCCGCGCTGCTCACCGGCCTCCTCCGCCAGCGCTGGGGCTTCGATGGCATCATTGTCAGCGACTACAATGCGGTTGCCGAGCTCATCGTCCATGGGGTGGCGGCCGACCATGCCGAGGCGGCAGCGCTCGCACTCCGGGCCGGCGTCGACATCGACATGATGGGCGGCTCCTACTCGCGCGGGCTGGCGGAGGCGCTGGTACGCGGCCTCGTCACGTTGCCCGAAATCGATGCGGCAGTTCTGCGGGTCCTTCGCCTCAAGGAGCGCCTCGGCCTCTTCGCCGATCCCTATCGCGGCATCGGCCCGGATGCGGAACCGGCACGTGTCGCCCATCGCGGGTTAGCGAGGCGGGCTGCGGCCGCGGCCATGGTGCTGCTCAAGAACGAGGCGAAGGCCCTGCCGCTCTCTTCGACCGGCGGCGCCATCGCGGTGATCGGGCCTCTCGCCCAGGCTGCCGATGACATGCTCGGCCCCTGGTCGGGAGCGGGGCGGGCCGAGGATTGTGTTACACTGCTCGACGGCATCCGCGCCGCATTTCCGGGCCGCACCATTCTTTATGAACCGGCCAGCGGCTTCGATTCCGCCAAGGCCACCATGGCGCTAGCCCGCGAGGCGGAGGCAATCGTCTTCTGCGGCGGCGAAACGCGGCGGATGAGCGGCGAGGCGAATTCGCGCGGCGAGCCCGACTTGGCCCTCGCCCAACGCCGGCTGGCAACCAAACTCATCGCAACCGGCAAACCGGTCATCGCCATCATCTGCTGCGGCCGGCCCATCGTGCTGCCGCCGGTTCTCGTCGACAAGGCCGCCGCCATCCTGGTTGCCTGGTTCGGCGGCAGCGAGGCGGGAACCGCACTCGGCGATGTTCTCAACGGCCACAGCGAACCGGGCGGCCGGCTGCCGGTCACCTGGCCCGCCGCCATCGGGCAGATTCCCATCTATTACGCCCGGCGCCGTTCGGGCCGGCCGGCCGACGCCCGGCAGCACTACACCTCGAAGTATCTCGACATTCCGGTCGAGCCGCAATTCGCCTTCGGCCATGGCCTCGGCTATGCGCCGTTGCGCTTCGCCAATGCGCAGGTTGACCGCGCCACGATCGGCCCCGGCCAGAGCCTCACGGTGAGCGTCGATGTAGTGAACGACGGCAACCGCGAAGGGGCCACCGTAGCGATGCTCTATGTACAGGATCCGGTGGCCAGCCTGGCGCGGCCCATAATGCTGCTCAAGCGCTTTGAGAAAATCTCCGTCGCCCCAGGTGCTGTGGCGACGGTGCATTTCACCCTCACGACCGATGTCTTTGCCTTCCTTGGCATCGACATGGAGCGGATCGTCGAAAGCGGCCGCATCGATCTTCTGATCGGCGGGCGGGCGGTGGAAGAGGAACTGCTGCGGCTTACCATCGAGGTGACCGGCGGTCGCAGCCACATCGCTGCCGCATCCGTCCGAGCCGCCGTCAATAGGTGACGGTGACCACCACATTGTCGGTGTAGGTCATGGGGGGCGGCGTCGTCTGTACGGGCACCCGGCCATAGCCCGTATAGTTTTGCGCGGCACCCGTGCCGGTGGCGGTGAGGGTGTCGGTGCCGGAGGTGCTGCCCCAGGGCTGGCTCATGGCCGCATCCCGGTAGATGCCATAGGTGACCTTGCTGGTGGTGGCGGTGTTGCTCATCTTCCGCGCCGTAGGGCCGGTTCCGCCGGAAGAGCCGTTGCTCAGGCCTACCTCGTAGAGCGTTCCGGAGGTGCAGTTCACCGAAATGCTGTTGGTGGTGGTCTTGACCGTGGCAAGCGTGCCGGTGCTGCCGAAGGCCAGGTTGGTGGCCGAAACCGTGCAGGTCGATTCATTGGTGAGGCGCACGATGAAGGGCGCCTGGGTGAGATTGGGCAAGGGTGCCGGCTGGCAGTTCTGCACATTGGAGTAGTTGTAGGCGATCTGGGTGTTGTTGCCGCCGAAAGACGACAGGAAGGTGCCGGTCGGAATGCCGGTCTGATTGTTGGCGAGGCGAGCATAGATGGTCCGGGTAAGCGTTCCGGTGCCGTTGGCGCCGAGCGACAGCAGCATGCCGGGCGGGCGCGGCGAGCGGTTCCACAGGGCGGTGAAGGACCCCCACACCTGGCCGAAGCCATTGTTGGTATAGATGTTGTAGGCAAGCCGGGTCACGCCCTGCAGCATGTAGCGCAGCGAGCCGTCGCTGTTGGCGCCGCCACTGCCGGCATTGAAATTGGCGCAGATGCGCACCTGGGTGTTGGGCGTGCCGGTGCAGGTGGCGGTGAAGGTGCCGGTGGTCTGGATATTGTTGGAGGTGGCGACCCCGACATTGCCGAAATCGAGGCCGGTATTGGTGAAGCTGCATGCCTGGGCCCCAGCCGGCTGGCTGGAGATTGCGAGCAACGCCACCGCCAGGGCGAGCGCTCTCAACCGCATGGCAGGGGCCCGATGCTGGCCTGGCCGGAGGCTTCCGGCTTGAAGGCGAAATGGACCTGGCAGGTGCGGGGGCCGTCGGTCACCGTCACGTCGTTCTGCGGACCCACTCCCGTCAGATAGACCTGGCCATCATAACCCATGGTGAATGTCTCCGGCGATCCGGCGAGGCTGACGGTCGCGCCCGGCGTCAGGTCCTTGCCGTCGCCATCCTTCAGCGTCAACAGGGCCGCTGTCTGGTCGGTCTTGACCCCAAAATCAACGACGACGCCGCTCAACTCGCGCGGCACGATCTCCACTTCAGCTTGCGGAGCAACCGCAGCCAGCGGCAGGTCGTTGACGTTGATGGCGATCTTGTTGCGTTCGAAAGAGCGCAATTGCGGCAGCAGCAGCTTGCCGTCGCCGCCGGTGGTGCCGGCATAGCGGTTTTCATACTCGACCTTGACCCCCGGGGCCCCGGCATCGATGACGGCGAAACTGTCAGCGATATGATTTCCCAGCAGCAGCCCGCCGTTGGCCGCCACCACGGCGCCATCGATCGCCACATTGGCGTTGACCGCGCCGCCGCGTTCGATGATGCGGCCCTCGAGGCGGGCATTGCTCGTCTGGTAGCTGGCACCGGCAGCACTGTAGGAGGTGTTGCCCTCGCCGTCGGCAACGGTCCAGCCATAGGAGCCGGGGGTTCCGTCGCTGGTCTTGGTCGCTTCCGCCACCGCCGTCCAGCTCTTGCCGGCGGTGGCGATGCCGGCCGAGATCGAGACATCGCCCAATGGCATCGAGAAGCCGGCGAAGGCGCCATAGTCGCGGGCCCTGCCGAAATCGGAAAAGCCGCTGACATAGGCGGTGAGATTGTGGCCGAAGCTCTGGGTATAGCTGCCGCTGACGATCAGCGAGCGCTTGCCATCGGCCGCCAGCTGGTGGACGAAATTGACGCCAATTCCCGCCTTGAGCTCGGGAAAGCCGTAGTTGACGCCGATCTGGTCGAGGGCCCTGGGAACTCCCGACCACAGGCTGTCGTTCGATGTGGGTCTGGCGGTGACCGCCGCCAGATCGTTGAAATCGCCGAAGGCCCGGCTGGTCGACAGGTTGAGGCCGAGGCGGCCGAAGCGGGCCTCCCAGCCGGCATGGACGAAGAGGCCCGTGTCGCCCTTGTAGTCGCTGGCGGCGATTGCGGCGTTGAACAGGCCGAAGCGTCCGGCCGAGACGAGGCTGCCGACGCCCACGTCGATCAGGTCGCGCTGGGCTTCGGCGTGGAATTCGGCGGTCATCATGTCGGCCAGACCATAGCGCAGGCTGGCCGCCGCCGCCGCATTGTCATAGCCGAAGGATTCGCTGCCGAAGCCGGTGCGGGCCACGCCCGCCTCAAGGGAGAAATCGTAGAGATCCTTCTTCAACAGATCGGGCGAGGTGAAGAACTCCTGTTCGCTGTCGATCTCGCGGCCGGTCGCGTCGGTGAGCACCACGCGCGCCGTCCCGGAACTGGTGTAGACCGGCAGGTTCTCGATGCGAAAGGGGCCGGGCGAGACATCGCTGGAATAGGTCTCGATGCCGCCGACGAAGACCTTGACCGTCGAGGGCACCTCGGCGCTGCCGTCGATCTGCGGCAGCGGCATGGTGATGAGATCGGGCCTCAGGCCGAAGTTGCGCCGCACCTGGATGCCGCCCATGCGGATCGGCCGGGTCCAGGCCAGGCCGCCGCTGATGATGTCGCCCAACTGATAGGTGCGCAAGCTCCCGGGGTCCGACCAGGTCCAATTGGTATCGAGGCGAAGGGCGGTGAAATCCGAAAACGTGGTGGTGCCGACGATGCCGGTCTGGCGCAGCGCGCCAAAGCGCGAAAAGGCCCGGGCATCGAGCGACAGGTTGGCGCCATCGACGGCAGTGGTCGAGTTGGGGATATTGTAGTTGGCCGAACCGTGGGCGGTATAGTTGACGACCGCTCCGGTCGAGCTCGCGGGCATCAGCAGATCGCCCTTGCCGGCGCCGTCGATGGTCTTGGCGGCGCGGGACCCATCGGGCAGTTCGATGGCGATCGACTGGGCCGCCTCGTCATAGACATAGGTAACGCCGGCAATCGAGTTGAGGCGGATCAGCTCGTCGGGCGGGCCGTCGCCCGGCACCAGGATGCCGATGTCGGTCAGTTCCGAGCGGGCCGAGGCGAGCTGGCCATCGGGCAACAGGGCAAAGGCAGCGATGACATTCGCCGGATAGCCGTTGAGGCGGACCTCGAGTTGCAGGGAAACCGGCGGAGGTTCGGCTGTCGCGGCCTGCCCGGCAAGCGGAATCAGAAGCAGGGCAAGCAGAACGGCCAACCGCGCGCTAGTTCGCCGCAACCACCCGCACTGTCGCTTCGATCGGACCATTGTCACTCTGAGCGATGATTTTGACGGTTGTACCGGGAACCAGTTTCTTGCCGGCCTTGGCGGTCCATTGCCGGCCCGAATGGCCGAGCACATAGCCCGCCAGACCGTCGCCGAAGCTGACGGCGGAGCCCGACTGGGCAACAGCCCTTAGGGCCGACAGCTTGATGCGGCGGGCCCCGGCATTGTCGGCCGACAGGGTGAGGGCACCCTAGCTGAGTTCGGCCCTCCAGGAAATCTCGGGTGCTATGCCGGCGGTGGTGAAGAACACTGGGATCGAATAGCGGACATTGAAGTTGACGCCGTTGATGCCGGGCTTGAGGGCGGCCGGAATTTCGTCGACGACGAGGCGATAGCCTTCCTCGCCGGCGATCGGCTGCTTCGTGGTGCGGACGATGCGAATGACCGACTTCTGTCCGGCCACCATCCTGACGGCCGGCGGGCTGACCACCGCATCGGTGGTGGCGACGAGGTCGTCCCTGCCGCCCGTCTGCTGCCATCGGAAGATGCGAATCTGGGCGTTGACCACCGTCGCGCCCAGATTCTCGAGAGTGAGCGTCGTTGCCGCCCCCGGTGCCGGAACCTCGATGTTGACAGGTGCCACCTGCAGCGACGCGGCCGAAGCCGCGCCGGCCGCGGCCAGCAATTGCATGACAAGGACAGTTCCGGCAACGGAGATACGCATGGCGACGACCTTAGTAGGTAACGTAGACGGTCTCGGTGTCGGTGTAGGTGGCAGACGACGGCGTGTTCTGCGCCGGCACGTTGCCACCAACCGTGTAGCTCTGCACGCTACCGTTGCCGGTGCCGCCGGTCGACGACAGTGTGGCAGTGTAGGCCACATCCTCGCCGTTGCCGGCGTTGGTCATCGCCGCGGTGATCGAACCGACGGTCGCGCTGTTGCTCAGCGAGATCGCGTAGCCGGTGCCGTTGGTGCATTGGATATCAAGCCCGGCCGAGGCGGTGCGGGCCGTGTCGAGCACGCCATAGCTGCCGAAGTTCAGATTGCCCAGAGACTGGATCTTGCATTCGGCCTGGATGGTGATCGAGGCATTGAAGTTGCTGCTGACCGTCGTTGCTGCGACGGCGGCGGCGGAGGCACTGGCGATCGCCGCCACGGCGGCGATCGGAAGAACGAGTTTACGCATGACACTTCCTATTACGCTGTGTTGACGGAGCCGAACCGGCCGAAACATGTCGCCATGTCCAGGCCCCCTTCCGTCTCCGGCGGAATTTCTATTCAATTAGACTCTAAGTTGAGGTCAATAATTCTACTTAAGTGCACCATAAGCGAATGCGCCAGTTTGAGTCACAACGCCGCCCACCCCGGCACTTCAAGGAGTTGCCGGGCAGACGGTTCGACCTACGAGTCAAGCCTGTGAAAGATGAGTTGTCGCGTAACGAATCAGCGCGACACGCTTTGTAAAGCATGGCACGCGAATGGCCTTCGGCCGTAGTCGGAGCGTCAGTCCTTGATCATGTAGATGTAGGCGGTGCTGACGCCGAACTTCTTGGCCAGCCGGGCCGCCGGAACGCCCTTGGACCTGAGCGCCAGGACCTCGGCCCGCATGCGCTTGGTCTCGACCGCGGTGCGCCTGGTGCGCGCCCCCGGCCGGCGGACCGGGCCCGCCTTCGCCGCTATCTTCGCCACCCGTTCGGCCTCGCGCTGGAAATCCTTGAGCAAGGTGACGATCTTGTCGAGCCGGTTGATCTGCCGTTTGGTCAGCGCCATTTTCCAGTCCCCGTTAGTTATCCGGGATTGACTAGACTGTCGGCGCGCCGCAAGCAACCGAATTCGCGCCAAGCAAACGGACCGATACGCGCATAACTACAAAGGCCGCCCCGGCCGCTACTGGGTCACCACCGCGATTGCCGTCATGCTCGGGTGGCGCTTGCAGAAATAACTATAGGTGCCGGGCTTGGCGAAAGTGAAAGCAAAGCCGACATCCTTGCCGAAGAATCCGGAATCGAATGCGCCGTCGGGCCGGCCCGGCGGACCGGCGGTGACCGAGTGCTCGATGCCGTCGCCATTCATCCAGGTGACCGTGGCTCCGGCCTTCACCTCGAGCGACTTGGGGCTGGTACTGAAACAGCTTGATGGCGATCGTGGCATCGCCGGCAGGGGCAATGGCGCCGGCGGCGACCTCGAATTCATTGCGGCGGCCGCCATCACAAGTTCTTGTGAAAATTGTGGAGGCACCGGTGCAACTTCCAGCACCACTGCCGCGTTATGTCGGATTCGCGCTTTCGAGGGCGGCGGCGATCCGGGCGGCGCGCGGGTCGGTTGACGCCGCACGGGTGGCGGCGAACACGGCGGTCGACTTGAGGATCACGCCATCGTCGAGAATTTTGAGATGGTTGGCGGCGAGTGTCGAGCCGGTGGTGGTGATGTCGACGATGATCTCGGCAAGCCCCGCGGCGGGAGCGCCTTCGGTGGCGCCAAGGCTTTCGACGATGCGATAGCCGGTCACCCCCTTCTCGGCGAAGAAGCGGCGGGTGAGGTTGTGGTACTTGGTGGCGACCCGCAGCCTTCGCCCATGGCGCTCGTAAAAGCTTTCCGAGACCTCGTCGAGATCGGCCATGGAAGCGACATCGAGCCAGCATTCGGGCACGGCCACCACGACGTTCGCCGGGCCGAAGCCGAGTCCCAGGAGGATTTTGGTCGAAGGATCGCCGGGGGCGATCGTCTCGTGCAGAAGGTCGGCGCCGGTGATGCCGAGATCGACCTTACCGTCCTTGAGCTTCTGGGCGATCTCCGAGGCGGAGAGGAAGGCCACCTCGACGGTGTCCAGGCCGGCGAGCCTGCCGCGATAGCCGCGCTTGGCACCCAGCCGCTCGATGGCGAGGCCGGCCCGGGCCAGCCGTTCGGCGGCGGCTTCCATCAAGCGGCCTTTGGAGGGAATAGCGAGAGTGAGCACACTCATGCCAGCACCGCCTTCAGCCGGTCGGTGTGAATGGCGCAGCCCATCGCCGGCACCGGCAGCGGTGAACCCATGTCGGCGAGCAGATTGTCATAGCGCCCGCCGCCCGCTACGGCCACAGGGCCCGAGGCCGTGTCGGCTTCGATCTGGAAGGTGAAGCCGGTATAATACTCGATCTCGCGGCCGAAGGTGGCGGCGAAGCGGAAGCGGCGTGGGTTGAGGCCGAGCTCTTCCATTTCGAAGAGGCGCCGGTCGAAGTGTTCGCGTGCGGCGGAAAACCGCCCGGCCCCGCCGACGCCCGCGAAATCCTTGGCCACCGCCGCCGCCTCTCCGGCAATGGCGAGATAGGCATTGAGGCGCTGGGCCTTGTCGCGTGACAAGGGCGCCTCGCGCCGGTCGGCGGCCTTGCCTTCGAGGCGTTCGGCGATTTCGGCCACCTCGCGGCCGCCGACCAATGGCAGCTTGCGGGCGTCGAGTTCGGCTTCGACGGTGGTGAGTACCGCGCCTTGCGAAACACGGTCGACGAGATCGGAAATGCTGGTGCGGGAGCGGCTATGGCCGGCACAGAAACTATCGAGCAATTCGCGGAAGGCGGCGGGCCGCCAGAAATGATGACCGAGCCTTCGGCGCCAACGCTCCGGCATTTCGGTATCGGCAAGGAGCGCCGAAAACAGGCCGAGGTCGCCCAGCGTGACGCGGAACTTCGTGAGCCCCGCGGCCTCAAGGGCCGAGATCGCCAGCTTGAGAATGCGGGCCTCGGCGGCGGCGGGCTGGGGGGCGGCGAACCATTCAAGCCCCACTTGGGTGAATTCCTGGGGACTCAAGGTCTCGTCGGGAAAGCGGAAGGCGGGGCCGCAGTAACAGTAGCGCGCTTCGTGATCTGCCCGTGCCGCATGGCTCAGATGATAGCGGCAGGCGGGCACGGTGAGGTCGGGCCGCAAGCACATTTCGGCACCGGAAGGATCGGTGAACACAAAAGTCCGTGCACGGATATCCTCGCCCGAGCGTTCGAGGAAGATATCGGCGGGCTGCAAGATGTCGGGGGCGATGTGGTCGAAGCCGGCGCGCTCGAACAGCGCCATGATGGTGGCGTTCTGGCGCTCCAGCGCCTCGCGTTCGGGACGGGATTTACCGGCCACGGCAGTTTTCCTCCCTCCCCCGCGAAGCGCGGGGAGAGTGCCGAGCGCGAGCGAGGCGGGTGGGGGCCACGGCGGCGACCCCACCCGGCGCCTTCGGCGCCACCCTCCCCGCAAGGGGGAGGGATGCATAAAGACATCTCATTCCCGGGCCAACGCCTTCTTCACCGCCGCGACCAGTTCCGCTTCGGGCACCGAAACCTGCGCCAGTCTTTGCGATGCATATTCCTCGCGGGATGCGATGCCGGAAGCGAGCTCGGCACCGAGCCGCAAATCCTTGATCTGCACTTCGCCCTTGGCCTTTTCATCTCCACCCTGGATGACGACGAGGGGAGCTCCCCGCTTGTCGGCATATTTCATCTGGGCCTTCATCCCGGCGGTGCCGACATACATCTCGGCCCGGATGCCTGCCTTACGGAGCTCACTCACCATGCGCCAGTAATCGCCTTGGGCGCCCTTGTCCAAGACCAGCACGACGACGGGGGCAAGCGTTGCGCGCTCCTCGGCCTTGCCGACGAGCTTCAGCGCCGAGTAAAGTCTCGACACGCCGATGGAAAATCCGGTCGCCGGCACCGGCTGGCCGGTGAAGCGGGCGACGAGATCGTCATAGCGCCCACCGCCGCCCACCGAACCAAAGCGCACCGTGTGGCCGTCTTCGTCCTTGGTCTCCATCAGCAATTCGCATTCGAAGACCGGGCCGGTGTAATATTCGAGGCCGCGGACGACTGTTGGGTCGATGCGGACGCGCTCGCCATATCCAGATGCCCCGACGAGATTGGCAATTTGCTTGAGTTCGTCGAGACCGGCTTTTCCGGTGACGCCAAGTTCAACGCGATTCTCGAGCCATTCGAGCCATCCTTGATTGGTGTTGGCGCTCGCATGAAGCAAATTGTCCTTGATATAACCACGCTCTACATTTCTGCTGAAACCCAAGAACCGCATAACGTTGTCGGCCTGTGCGTCGGAGAGTCTTGCACCTTCCGTGAAATCACCGCTTTCGTCTTTGCGGCCCTCAGTCAAGAGAGAGAAGACCCCCTGCGGACCAAGTCTGTCTAGTTTATCGGTAGCGCGAAGAACACGGAGCCGCCTATCCTGACCAATTGCTTGACCAATCGAAATTGCCTCTAGCAGGCCATCCAAGATTTTTCGGTTGCTGACTTTGACCACATACTTGCCGCGCTCGATCCCCAGCGCTTCCATCGTATCGGCCGCCATCATGCAAACCTCGGCGTCGGCGGCAGGAGAAGCGCTGCCCACCGTGTCGGCGTCGAACTGCATGAACTGGCGGAAGCGGCCCGGCCCCGGCTTTTCGTTCCGGAACACCCAGCCCTGGCGATAGCTGCGATAGGGGGTGGCCAGCTTCTGCTGGTTCTCGGCCACATAGCGGGCGAGCGGTGCGGTCAGATCATAACGCAAGCTCAGCCACTGCTCGTCGTCGTCCTGGAAGGAGAACACGCCGTCATTGGGCCTATCCTGGTCGGGCAGGAATTTTCCCAAGGCATCGGTATATTCGACGAAGGGCTGTTCCACCGGCTCGAAGCCATAGGCTTCGTAGACGGCCTCGATCTTGGCCAGCATGCGGCGAAGCCCGCGGATTTCCTCAGGCGCCACGTCACGGAAGCCCTTGGCGAGGCGGGCCTTGGGGCGGGAATTCTTGTCGGCAGTCATGGCGGGCTTCTAGAGGATGGGTGCCATGGCGGCAAGCCGGTCCATCTTGTCAGAGGGCCGCCCGGTGATAGCCGCCGCGCCAGAAGACCAGGGGCCGGCCCTTGGGGTCATGGTCGAAGTTAATGACTTCGCCGACGAAGATCACGTGGTCGCCGCCCTGATAGGTATAGGCCGTCCGGCATTCGAAGATCGCCAGGGCATTGGGCAGGATCGGGCAGCCGGTCTCCCAGGTCTCGTAGTCGATGCCCTGCCACTTGTCGCCCAGCGACTTGCCGAAGCGCACCGACAGCTCCTCCTGGCCCTCGCGCAGCACGTTGACGGCGAAATGATCGGCCCCGAGATAGGACTTGAAGCTGTAGGCGGTGCGCGACAGGCTCCACAGCACCAAGGGCGGCTCGAGCGACACCGAATTGAACGAACTCGCGGTGTTGCCGATAAGCTCGCCCTTGGGGCCTCTGGTGGTAATGACGGTCACCCCCGTGGCGAAGGTGCCAAGGGCCGAACGGAAAGTGAGCGGGTCGACGGGCTGCGGCATGGGACGTTTCTAGCAAATCGGCTGCCGCAGACCAGCGGCAATGGGCCTTACTTGACCAGTTGCGCCACCATGGCCTTGATCAGCCGCGGCAGGTCATAGGGAAAGCGCGCCGTGATCAGATTGCCGTCGACCACGCAGGGCTCGTCGAGCACGGTCGCCCCGGCGTTTTCGAGGTCGATCTGGATGTTCCACACGGCGGTCGCCTTCTTGCCCTTGAGCATTTTGGCGCTGACCATCACCCACTGGCCGTGACAGATGGCGCAAGTGGGTTTTCCCGCCGCATGCATGTCGCGCAGGAAGGCCTGGGCCAGCTTGTCGGCGCGCAGGAAATCCGGGTTCCAGCAGCCGCCGGGTGCTAGAACCGCGTCGTAGTCGGCGACCCTGGCCTGGTCGAGATGACAGTCGATCTTCAGCCAGCCGGCATTCTCCATCAGGCGGATGGCCAGCACATGGGTGGCGCACTGGGGCGGGAAGCGAAGCCCGAGGCTTGGCGGAAATTCGCCGATGCGCGGCGACACGATGTGTACGGTCGCCCCATGCTCGGTGAGCCAGCGCATCGACCCGGTGACCTCGACCTCCTCGACGCCATTGGTGCAGCAGATGGCGATGCGCTTGCCCTTCAGCAGATTGGGATTGGACGGCGGATCGAACAGGAAGCTGTGGAGCTCGCGGTTCAGTTCGCCGTCGGCGGTGGCGAGGAGCTCGGTCGAGATCGAGGGCACCGGCGAGGAGGTCATGAACTGCTGCATGCGGCCAAGGGCGGCGTTGTGGACCGAGATCGGATCGTGCGGCTTGTTCATGGTTGCCTCCCAGGTGTGGCTGTGCGATGCCCGAACCTCTCACCTTTCGCCGGCGGCGTCCAGACGGGCGACATGCCGCATTTCCGGAGCCCGATGCTCAGCATTTTCCCCGCCGACCGGTTCACCGAGACCCGCTGGCGCAACGGCCAGGGCCTCGCCTGGGAGATCGCCAGCGAACCGCCGGGGGCTGCCGCCGACAATTTCGACTGGCGCTTCGCCATCGCCCGCATCAACGGCGATGCTCCTTTTTCCCACTATCCGGGGATCGACCGGATTTTCACCCTGACCGCCGGCAACGGTGTCGATCTCACGGTCGAAGGGCAAGGCACCCTTACCGTCCATGAGCGTTTCGTTCCGCACCGCTTTCCCGGCGATGCCGCCACCTCCTGCCATATCGACAGCGGTCCGTGCATGGCCCTCAACCTGTTCCTGCGCCGGGGCCGGTGGCGGGCTGAAATAAAACTGCTGCGCGACCGGGGTATCATCGACCACGGTGGCACCACGCTCCTTTTCGCCCTTGAAGGAAATGTCGGGGTTGGAAACCAGACGCTCTCCCGTGGCGATGCCGCCCGGACCGAGGGCACCTTCCCCTATCGGGCGGGTGGCGGCCTCCTCTATGCCGCCCAGCTCGACGGGTCCGGGTGAGCCATGCAGGCGGTCCTCCTGGGGGTCGTCGCCGCCGTCTGCTGGTCGGTGCACGATCTCATCACCCGCAGCGTGGCGGCCCATCTCGGACCCTTCCGGCTGGCCGGCCTGGTGATGGTCCTTGGCTTCGTGCTGCTCACCGGGGTCATTCTTTGGAACGGCACCATCGCCCAGGCTTCCGGCACCGGCATTGGCTTGGCGCTGCTGATGGGCCTGGCCTATGGATTTGGCGCTGCCGGACTGTTCAAGGCCTTCGCCATGGCGCCGATCTCGGTGGTGGCACCCATCACCGCCACCTATCCGGTTCTCATCGTCCTGTGGGGCGTGACCCAGGGCCTGGTCCCGACGGCCCCGCAATGGGCGCTGGTTGCCACCACCGTGGGTGGCGCGGCAATCGTCGGCCGGACCGGGTCCGCCAACGGCGGCATCCGCCTGGTCGAGCCTGCCGCCATTCCAGCCCTTATCGGCTACTGCCTGCTCGCCTGCGTCGGCTATGGCGCCTCGGTGGTGCTGGGCCAGGATGCGGCAATCGCCATCGGCGAAACCGAAGCGGCATGGATTTCCCGGCCCACCGCCCTCCTAGTCCTTGTGCCCTTCGTGCTGCGCGACAAGTCGGGCGGACTGATAGAGCCGCGGCACTGGCTCGCCATGCTGGCCATGGCGGCTCTCGATGTCGGCGGCGTCGTCGCGGTCAATGCCTCAGGGCTCCTGCCGGGGCGCGAATTCGCGGCCGTCGGCATTTCCGCCTATGGCGCCATGGCGGTTATCCTCGGCATGGCGGTGCTGGGCGAGAAGGTCTCGCTTGGCCAGGGCGCCGGCATCGGCCTGATCGTGCTTGGCGTTGCCGGGCTGGCGGCGACGGGATAGACAGGCTAAAGCCTTCCGGACAATAAATCAGTTTGATTGATTTATTCTTTGCAAGGGTCCGCAAATCTGCAATAATCGCACAAGAAAAGTGGTTCAGCATGACCCCTCCCGCCCAATCCAAACCCCGCAGCAAAAGCGAGACCACCCCCTTGGGATCCATGCCGAAACCCGCTCCGCGCACCTCCGATGCCGAAACCATCAAGGCGCAAATCCTCGAAAAGCTGGCCTATGCCATCGGCAAGGACCCGATCGTCGCCAAGGATCACGACTGGCTCGCCGCCACCATCCTGGCGCTGCGTGACCGGGTCATCGACCGCTGGATGGAATCGACCCGGTCGACCTACCGGGCCCAGGCCAAGCGGGTCTATTACCTGTCGCTGGAATTCCTCATTGGCCGCCTGCTGCGCGATGCGCTCAGCAATCTCGAATTGACCGAGCCGTTCCAGGATGCTCTCGCCGGGCTGGGCGTCCGACTCGACCTGGTCGAGGCGCTGGAGCCCGATGCGGCCCTCGGTAACGGCGGCCTGGGGCGCCTTGCCGCCTGCTTCATGGAGAGTCTGGCGAGCCTCGACATTCCCGCCTATGGCTACGGCATCCGCTACGACCATGGGCTGTTTCGCCAGAAGATCGTCGACGGCTGGCAGATGGAACTGCCGGAAGACTGGCTGGAGAACGGCAACCCCTGGGAGTTCCCGCGCCGGGAGGCGGCCTATGAGGTGGGCTTCGGCGGCAGCGTGGCCCTGGAATCGGCCCCCGACGGCAAGCAGCGGCGGCACTGGCGCCCGGCCGAGACGCTTCTGGCGGTGGCCATCGACACCCCCATGGTGGGCTGGCGCGGCAAACGGGTGAACACGCTCAGGCTGTGGACCGCCCGGGCCATCGATCCCATTCGCCTCGATGCCTTCAACAGCGGCGACTATGCCGGGGCGCTTGGCGAAAGCAACAAGGCGGAACTCATTACCCGGGTGCTCTATCCTTCGGATTCCACCCCGGCGGGCCAGGAGCTTCGCCTGCGCCAGGAGTTCCTGTTCACCTCGGCGTCGCTGCAGGACATCCTGCGCCGCCACCTGCAGCAATATGGAGACGTTCATTCACTACCCGAAAAGGTCGCGATCCAGCTCAACGACACCCATCCCGCCGTGGCGGTGGCCGAGCTGATGCGGCTGCTCATGGACGTGCACGGTCTGGTGTGGAAGGAGGCCTGGGACATCACCCAGGCGGTCACCTCCTACACCAACCACACGCTGTTGCCCGAGGCCCTGGAAAGCTGGCCGGTGCATCTGTTCGAGCGCCTGCTGCCGCGCCACATGCAGATCGTCTACGCCATCAACGCCAAGCTCATCGGCGAGGCCCAGGAACTTCCCTCCTCCACTCCGGAATTCCTGGCTTCGGTGTCGCTCATCGACGAGCACGGCGGCCGGCGGCTGCGCATGGGCCAGCTCGCCTTCGTCGGCTCGCACTCGATCAACGGCGTTTCGGCGCTGCACACCTCGCTGATGAAGGAGAGCGTGTTCCGCGACCTCAACACGCTTTATCCCGGACGCATCAACAACAAAACCAACGGCATAACCCCCCGGCGCTGGCTTCTCGGCGTCAATCCCGGGCTGATGCGGCTATTGCGCGATACGGTGGGCGACAAGGTGCTCGACGATGCCGCAGCACTGAGCGAGGCCCGGCCCTTCGCCAAGGACAAGGCCTTCCAGGATCGCTTTGCCGCGATCAAGCACCAGAACAAGGTGGCGCTCGCCAACCTGATCGGCGAGCGCCTGGGATTTTCCGTCGATCCCGCCGCCATGTTCGACGTGCAGGTGAAGCGCATCCACGAATACAAGCGCCAGCTCCTCAACATCCTCGAGACTATCGCCCTCTACGAGAGCATCCGCGCCCATCCCGATCGGCCGTGGGTGCCGCGGGTCAAGATCTTCGCCGGCAAGGCGGCGGCGAGCTACGTCCAGGCCAAGCTCACCATCAAGCTCGCCAACGATGTCGCCGCGGTGGTCAACAACGACCCCGACATCCGCGATCTCTTGAAGGTCGCCTTCATCCCCAACTACAATGTGAGCCTGGCCGAAACCATCGTACCGGCGGCCGATCTCTCCGAGCAGATTTCAACCGCCGGGATGGAGGCCTCGGGCACCGGCAACATGAAATTTGCCCTCAACGGGGCGCTCACCATCGGCACCCTCGACGGCGCCAATGTCGAGATCCTCGAGCGGGTGGGCCGCGACAATATCGCGATCTTCGGGCTCACCGCCGAGGAGGTGGAAAAGAAGCGGCGCACCGGCCACGATCCGCGCGCCGTGATCGCCGCATCGCCCGACCTGCAGGGGGCCCTCGACAGCCTCGCCTCGGGCCTGTTCTCGCCCGACGATCCCAACCGTTACCGGCCGATCGCCGACAGCCTCTACAACGGCGACTGGTTCATGGTTGCGGCCGATTTTGCCGCCTATGCCGAGGCCCAGCGCAATGTCGCCGCCATCTGGCGCCGACCTTCGGACTGGACGGAAAAGACAATCCTCAATACGGTGAACATGGGCTGGTTCTCTTCCGACCGGACGATCCGGGAATACGCGCGCGACATCTGGAAGGTGCCGGCAAGCTAGGGAACAGGTGATGACCGAGGCCGAGTGGAAGACCGACGGTGCTGAAATCGAGGCCATCGTCTCGGGCCGGCACGGCGATCCGTTCAAGCGCCTCGGACTGCACCGGGTCGCCGGCGGCTGGATTGCCCGGGCCTTCATCCCGGGGGCCGAAACGCTTTCGGCCGAAAGCCTCGACGGCACCGGGCTTGGAACCCTCGAACGCCGCCATGACGCGGGCTTTTTCGAAGGCCGGGTGAAGCTCAAGGAACGCGCCACGGTGCGCTATGTGGCGGGCCGCGGCGCCGACCGCTGGTCGTTCATCGACGCCTATGTTCTGGGACCGGTCTTGGGGCCGCTCGACGACTACTATCTGGCCGAAGGCACCCACCTCCGTCTCTATGACCGGCTCGGCGCCCATCCGATGGTCCATGAAGGGGCCGAGGGCGTGCATTTCGCCGTGTGGGCGCCCAATGCGGGCCGCGTTTCGGTGGTCGGCGACTTCAACGGCTGGGACGGCCGCCGCCATGTGATGCGGAAGCGTCTCGACATCGGGGTGTGGGAGATCTTCGTGCCCGGAGCCAGCGAGGGCCAGGGCTACAAATACGAACTGCTCGATCCCGGCGGCAAGCTCCTGCCGCTCAAGGCCGATCCCTTCGGCTTTGCCTCGGAGCTGCGCCCCAAGACCGCCTCGCGGGTGGCCCGCACCGACAACTTCGCCTGGAGCGATGCCCCCTATCTCGAGGCCCGCAGCGGCAAGGATCACCGCCGCACCCCGATCAGCGTCTATGAAGTCCATCTGGGCTCGTGGCGGCGCAAGGACGGCAATGCCTTTCTCAGCTATGGCGAGCTGGCCGAGACGCTCATCCCCTATGTCGTCGACATGGGCTTCAGCCATATCGAACTCTTGCCGGTAACCGAGCATCCCTTCGATCCGTCCTGGGGCTACCAGCCGACCGGGCTCTATGCGCCGACCGCCCGCTTCGGCGATCCCGCGGGCTTTAGCCGTTTCGTCGATGCTGCCCACCGGGCCGGGATCGGCATCATCCTCGACTGGGTGCCGGCGCATTTCCCCACCGACGAACACGGGCTTGCCCGTTTCGACGGCACAGCGCTTTACGAACACGAAGACCCGCGCCAGGGTTATCACCCGGACTGGAACACGGCGATCTACAATTTCGGCCGGCGCGAGGTTTCGAGCTATCTGATCAACAACGCCCTGTTCTGGCTCGACCGCTATCATCTCGATGGCTTGCGGGTCGATGCGGTGGCCTCGATGCTCTATCTCGACTATTCGCGCAAGGAAGGCGAGTGGATTCCCAACCGTCACGGCGGCCGCGAGAACCTCGAAGCGATCGCCTTCCTGCAGCGCATGAACCACGAGGCCTATGGCCAGAAGCCGGGAGTGATGACCATCGCCGAGGAATCGACCGCTTTTCCCGGCGTGTCGCAGCCCACCCATGCGGGCGGCCTCGGCTTCGGCTTCAAGTGGAACATGGGCTTCATGCACGACACGCTGGAGTATCTGAAGCGCGATCCCGTCCACCGCCGCCACCATCACCACGAGCTGACCTTTGGCCTCCTCTATGCCTTCTCGGAGAATTTCGTGCTGCCGCTCTCCCACGACGAGGTGGTGCACGGCAAGGGCTCGCTGCTCGCCAAGATGGCCGGCGACGACTGGCAGAAGTTCGCCAACTTGCGGGCCTATTACGCCTTCATGTGGGGCTATCCCGGCAAGAAGCTCCTGTTCATGGGCCAGGAAATGGCGCCGTGGACCGAGTGGAGCGAGGCCGGCAGCCTCGACTGGCACCTTCTCGACCATGCTCCCCACAAGGGCATGCAGTCGCTGGTGCGCGACTTGAACGGTCACTACCGCAAGCGTCCGGCGCTGCACGCCCGCGACTGCGAGGGCGAAGGCTTCGAATGGCTGATCGCCGACGATCACGAGAATTCGGTCTATGCCTGGGCCCGCCATTCCGGCAGCGACGATCGCGACATCGCGGTGGTCAGCAATTTCACGCCGGTGCCGCGCGACAACTACCTACTGCCCTTGCCGCGGGCCGGCCGCTGGCGTGAAATCCTCAATACCGATGCGGGCATCTATGGCGGCAGCGGCCACGGCAATCTGGGCGCCGTGGTGGCCCGGCCGGAGAGCTCGCACGGCAAGCCGGCGTCGGCCCGCATAGCGCTGCCGCCGCTGGCCACCTTGTATCTGGCCTACGAACCATAAGAGGACGACGCCTAAAACAGGGGAGTTGCAACGATGACCGACAAGCGCCGAAACGCCCCACTGGCCCGCGATGCCATGGCCTATGTGCTGGCCGGAGGCCGCGGCAGCCGGCTTCTCGAACTCACCGACAAGCGGGCCAAGCCCGCCGTCCCCTTCGGCGGCAAGTCGCGGATCATCGACTTCGCGCTCTCCAACGCGCTCAACTCCGGCATCCGCCGCATCG
This sequence comes from Hyphomicrobiales bacterium, assembly GCA_016185245.1. Taxonomy (GTDB): domain Bacteria; phylum Pseudomonadota; class Alphaproteobacteria; order Rhizobiales; family Aestuariivirgaceae; genus Aestuariivirga. Next base: position 122,778 of record JACPNZ010000009.1, read on the forward strand.
GCGTGGCCACCCAGTACAAGGCCCACAGCCTGATCCGCCACATGCAGAAGGGCTGGAACTTCTTCCGGCCCGAGCGCAACGAGAGCTTCGACATATTGCCCGCCTCGCAGCGTGTCTCCGAGGACCAGTGGTATGCCGGCACGGCGGACGCGGTCTACCAGAACCTCGACATCATCGAGAGCTATGGCCCGCGCTACATCGTGCTCCTGGCCGGCGACCACATCTACAAGATGGACTACGAGATGATGCTGCAGCAGCACGTCGACTCGGGCGCCGACGTCACCATCGGCTGCCTCGAGGTGCCGCGCCTGGAGGCGTCGGGCTTCGGCGTCATGGCGGTCGACAAGACCGACCGCATCGTCGATTTTGTCGAGAAGCCGAAGGACCCGCCGGGCATTCCCGGCAGTCCCGACTGGGCCCTGGCCTCGATGGGCATTTATGTGTTCGAGACCAAGCTGCTCGCCGACGAGCTGCGCCGCGATGCCGCCGACAAATCCTCAAGCCGCGACTTCGGCAAGGACATCATTCCGTATCTGGTCAAGGGCGGCAAGGCGGTGGCGCATCGCTTCACCAAGTCGTGCGTGAGGACCGAGCACGAGCCCGAGGCCTACTGGCGCGATGTCGGAACCGTCGATGCCTATTGGGAGGCCAATGTCGACCTGACCGATACGCTCCCGGCCCTCGATCTCTACGACCAGAGCTGGCCGATCTGGACCTATTCGGAAGTTACCCCTCCGGCCAAGTTCGTGCATGACATGGAGGGCCGCCGCGGCTACGCCACGACCTCGCTGGTTTCCGGCGCCTGCATCGTTTCGGGGGCCTCGATCCGCCGCTCGCTCTTGTTCACCGGGGTCAGGGTCAACTCCTACTCCTCGCTCGAGGAGGCGGTGGTGCTGCCGCAGGTGCAGGTCGGCCGCAACGTGTCGCTCAAGAAGGTGGTGATCGACCGCGGCGTGACGATCCCCGAGGGTCTGGTGGTGGGCGACGATCCCGAACTCGACGCCAAGCGCTTCCGGCGCACCGCCATGGGTGTCTGCCTGATCACCAAGCCGATGATCGACAAGCTCGCCCTATGAAGGTTCTCGCCGCCGCTTCCGAAATCTATCCACTGGTCAAGACCGGCGGGCTGGCCGATGTGGCGGGCGCCCTTCCCGGGGCGCTGAAGCCCCTCGGCATCGCGGTGCGCACCATGGTGCCGGGTTATCCGGCGGTGCTGGCGGCACTCGATGGCGGCAGCCTGGTGCATCGCTACGATCAGCTGTTCGGCGGCGAGGTGCGCCTCATCGCCGGCATGGCGCGCGGTCTCGATGTGATCGCCGTCGATGCGCCGCATCTCTTTAGCCGCAACGGCAATATCTATCTGGGACCGGACGGCAAGGACTGGCCCGACAATGGCCAGCGCTTTGCGGCACTCGCCCGGGCCACCGCCGATGCCAGCCGCGGCGCCATCAAGGGCTATCGGCCCGACATCGTGCATCTGCACGACTGGCAGACAGCGCTTGCCGCCGTCTATATCCGCTTCGGCGGCGGCCCCAGGACGGTGATGACGGTTCACAACATCGCCTTCCAGGGCCAGTTCCCGGCCTCGCTGTTCGGCTCCCTCGGGCTTCCCGCCGCCGCCTTCGCCATCGACGGCGTCGAGTATTACGGCTCGGTCTGCTACCTCAAGGGCGGGCTGCAGACGGCTTCGGCCATCACCACGGTGAGCCCCAGCTATGCCAACGAGATCTGCACGCCGGAGTTCGGCATGGGGCTCGATGGCATCCTACGGGCCCGTCATGGGGTGGTTTCCGGCATCGTCAATGGCATCGACACGGAAGTGTGGAATCCGGAAACCGACGAGGACCTGGCGGTCCGCTACAGCGCGGCCAGCCTGGCCAAGCGGGTCGCCAACAAACGCGCCATCGAGAAGCGCTTCGACCTCGACGAGGGCGACGGGCTTCTTTATTGCGTGGTAAGCCGCCTCACCTGGCAGAAGGGCATGGATATCTTCGCCGAGGCAATCGACGGGCTCGTTGCCTCGGGTGCCAGGCTCGCCCTCATCGGCACCGGCGAGGCGGGGATCGAGATGGCCGTTCTCGCCGCCGCCACGGCCTATCGGGGCCGCGTCGGGGTGGTCACCGGCTACGACGAGGCCCTGTCGCATCTGATGCAGGGCGGTGCCGATGCCATCGTTATCCCGTCGCGCTTCGAGCCCTGCGGCCTCACCCAGCTCTATGGCCTGCGCTATGGTTGCGTGCCGGTGGCGGCGCGCACCGGCGGCCTGGCCGATACCATCATCGATGCCAATGACGCGGCCCTCGCCGCCGGGGTTGCCACCGGCTTCCAGTTCTCGCCCGTCGACGGCCCGGGCCTCGACCATGCGCTGGGCCGCGTCGCCCGGGCCTTTGCCAGCCGCGAGTCCTGGACAAGGATGCAGAAGCGCGGCATGGCCAGCGACGTCTCCTGGCAGCGCAGCGCCAACGCCTATGCCGCCCTCTATCGCGGATTGATCGGGAAATGAGCCAACCATGATCGAAACCGTCGCCACCACGCCCTTCGACGGGCAGAAGCCCGGCACCTCGGGACTGCGCAAGAAAGTGCCGGTGTTCCAGCAGAAGAACTATGCCGAGAACTTCATCCAGTCGATCTTCGATGGGCTCGACGGCTTCGCCGGCAAGACCCTGGTCGTTGGCGGCGACGGCCGCTATTACAATCGCGAGGTGATCGGCACCGCCATCCGCATGGCCGCCGCCAACGGTTTCGGCCGGGTGATGGTCGGCCGCGACGGGCTTTTGTCGACGCCGGCTGCCTCCAACATCATCCGCCAGTACCAGGCCTTCGGCGGCATCGTGCTGTCGGCCTCGCACAATCCGGGCGGGCCCGACGGCGACTTCGGTATCAAGTACAATGCCTCAAACGGCGGGCCGGCGTCGGAGAAGATCACCGATGCGATCTTCGCCAAGACCAAGACCATCACGTCCTACCGGATCGAGCGGTCTCCTGCTCCCGACATCGGCCGCATCGGTTCTTCGAAGCTTGGCGCCATGACCGTCGAGGTGATCGATCCGGTTGCCGACTATGCCGGGCTGATGCAGAAGCTCTTCGACTTCGATGCGATCCGCGCCCTGTTCAAGTCGGGCTTCGCCATGCGCTTCGATGCCATGAGCGCCATCACCGGCCCCTATGCCACGGCGATCCTCGAAGGGCTCTTGGGCGCGGCGAAGGGCACCGTGGTCAACGGTACGCCCTTGCCCGATTTCGGCGGTCACCATCCGGACCCCAATCTGGTCCATGCCAAGGAGCTCTACGACCTCCTCATGTCGAAGGACGCGCCCGATCTGGGCGCTGCCTCCGACGGTGACGGCGACCGCAATCTGATCATCGGCCGCAACCAGTTCGTCACACCGTCCGATTCGCTCGCCATGCTGGCGGCCAACGCCCGTCTGGCGCCGGGTTATGCCAAGGGCCTCGCCGGCATCGCCCGCTCCATGCCAACCAGTGCCGCCGCCGACCGCGTCGCTGCGAAGCTCGGCATCAAGTGCTACGAGACGCCGACAGGGTGGAAGTTCTTCGGCAATCTGCTCGATGCCGGGATGGCCACCATTTGCGGCGAGGAAAGTGCCGGCACCGGCTCCGATCATGTGCGCGAGAAGGACGGGCTGTGGGCGGTGCTCCTCTGGCTCAATATCCTGGCGAAGCGCCGCCAGAGCGTCGCCGACATCGTGCGCCAGCACTGGCGCGACTTTGGCCGCAACTATTATTCCCGCCACGACTACGAGGAGGTCGATGCCGAGGCCGCCAGCGGCCTGATGAAATCCTTGCGCGACCGCATGGGCACCTTGCCGGGCAGCCACGCCATCAAGGCCATGGACGATTTCGCCTATGACGATCCGGTCGATGGCTCGCGCACCGAAGGCCAGGGCATCCGCATCCTGTTCGAGGATGGCTCGCGCATCGTCTACCGCCTCTCCGGCACCGGCACGGCCGGGGCGACGCTGCGCGTCTATATCGAGCGCTTCGAGCCCGATGCGGCACGGCACGGGCTCGAGACTCAAGCAGCCCTTGTCGATCTCATCGCCCTGTCGCGGCAGCTTGCCGGCATCGAGGCCCGCACCGGCCGGGCCCAGCCATCGGTGATCACCTGAAGGCGGAACTGTCGAAAACGGCGGGAGCGCCGGAGCCCCTCGGTGTCACGGCGGTGGCCGACGGGCTCAACGTCGCGGTTGTGTCGCGCCACGCGACGCGGATGCATTTCTGTCTCTTCGACCCATCGGGCGAGGAGGAAGTCTACCGCTTTACCCTGCCCCAGCGCTGGGGCGATACCTGGTTCGGCTTCGTGCATGGGGTTGCCGCCGGCACCCGCTATGGCTTCCGCGCCGAAGGCCCGTGGGATGGGGCTCATCGCTTCGATGCCGAGAAACTGCTGATCGACCCCTACGCCACCGCCCTCGACCGGCCGTTCCGCCATGGGCAGGAAGTGCTGACGCGCGGCTTCGATACGGCGGCGCTAGTTCCCAAGAGTGTGGTGACCGTGCCGCTGGCGGCGGCCGAGCGCCTGCCGGCAGCCCGGCCCTCTTTCATCTACGAACTGCCGGTCAAGGCCTTCAGCAAACTGCATCCCAAACTGCCCGAAAAGCTGCGCGGCACGGTGGCCGCACTCGCCCAGCCGGTTCTGCTCGATCATCTCGTGAAGCTTGGCGTCGACACGGTGGAACTTATGCCGCTCGCCGCCTGGATCGACGAACGCCACCTGCCGCCCTTGGGACTTGCCAACGCCTGGGGCTACAACCCGGTCAGTTTCATGGCGCCCGACCCGCGGCTGGCGCCGGGCGGCTTCGCCGAAATCCGCGCCAGCGTCGCGGCACTGCACGCCGCCGGCATCCGCGTCATCCTCGACGTGGTGCTCAATCACACGGGCGAAAGCGACACAGGCGGCGCCACCCTGTCGCTGCGCGGTCTCGATAACGCCCTCTACTACCGCCACGACCCGCGAGGAACGCTGGTCAACGACACGGGCTGCGGCAACACCCTGGCGCTTGACCGCGCTCCCGTCATGCGGCTGGCGCTCGATGCTCTGCGAGTCTGGGTCACCCAGACCGGCATCGACGGCTTCCGCTTCGATCTCGCCACCGTCATGGGCCGCACCGAACAGGGTTTTTCCGCCGATGCCCCACTGCTGGCGGCAATCGAGCAGGATCCGCTGCTCAAAGGTCTGACACTCATCGCCGAGCCGTGGGACGTAGGGCCCGATGGCTATCGCCTCGGCCAGTTCCCGGGCCGCTGGCTGGAGTGGAACGACCGGTTCCGCGACGACGTGCGCCACTTCTGGCGCGGTGACGCGGGCTCGGCCGGCGCGCTGGCCACCAGGCTTGCCGGCTCCTCCGACATTTTCGCGCCGCTGCGGCGCCCTTCCTGCGGCATCAATTTCGTCGCCGCCCATGACGGCTTCACCCTCAAGGATGCCGTTACCTATGCGGCCAAGGACAACCGCGCCAACGGCGAGGGCAACCGCGACGGCAACGGCCACGAGGCGACCTGGGCCGGCGGCGACGCGCGCGCCCTGCTGGCAACCCTGTTCCTCTCCCGCGGCATACCGATGCTGACGGCGGGCGATGAGTTCGGCCGCAGCCAGAAGGGCAACAACAATGCCTATGCCCAGGACAATGCCACAACCTGGCTCGACTGGAAGAACGCCGACAACGCGCTGATCGAATTTGTCGCGGCCCTGGCCAAGCTCCGCCGCGATCATCCGCTGCTTGCGGCCGACCGGTTTCTGACCGGCGCCACCGATCCCGTCACCCGTCTTGCCGATGCTATCTGGCTGGGTGCCGACGGCGGACCGATGGGCTGGGGCGACGCTGCCGGTCGGGTGCTGGGCCTCATTCTCGCCGAGGGGACAAGCCGCATCGCCATCTGGATCAATGGCGGCGCCACCCCGGCAGTGCCGCGCCCGAGGCCCCGCGATGGATGCGTCTGGGAGCGGCTGTTCTGCTCCGCCGCGGGCGACGGGCTTCCGCCCAACTCCGTATCGCTCCATGTCGAACACCGCGTGGGCCAGGCCGGCATCTCGGATGCAACGATTGCCGCCCTGGCCGAGGCCCATGGCATCGAGCGCGACTGGTGGGAAGTCGACGGCACCCATCATGCGGTGTCGCCGGAAACGCTTCGCGCCTTACTCGCCGCCCTGCGCATTCCGCACGCCACGGCGGAGGATGCCGAGGCGGCCCTGGCCAGTCTCCATAAGTCGCGCGAGCCGATCGTCGGCCGGGCCGGCGAGCCGACGGTGCTGGGGCCCGCCGTTGCCCACCGCAGCCGCCTCATCATCGCCGGCGAGGACGGCAGCACCCAGGTCCTCGATATCGCCCCGGGGAGGGAACCGACAGCCAGTCTCGACATGGGCTATTACGACTGCTGGCTAGAGGGCGATGAGAACGGCAAACGGCCGGTCATCGTCAGCCCCGGCCGCTGCCATGTGCCTGGCGACATCGCCGCCGGGGGCCGCGTGTTCGGGCTTGCGGCCCATCTCTATTCGCTGCGCCACAACGGCTCGGAAGGGATCGGCGATTTCGCGACGCTTGCACGCTTCGCCAAACTCACCGCCGATTGCGGCGGGCACTTTGCCGGCCTCAATCCGCTGCATCATCTCTTTGCCGGCGACCGCAGCCGCGCCAGCCCCTACCAGCCGTCGGACCGGCGCTTCGTCGATCCCATTTACATCAGCATGGCCAAGCTGCTCGAGGCCTTCCCTTTCTCGAAGACCCGCAAGCTCGCCGCTTCTTCGCGCGCCGCTTTCGCCGCCCTCGATCGTCTGCCCGCCGTCGACTACGGTGCCGTGTGGCAGGCCAAGAGCGCCATTCTTGAACAAGCCTTCGCCGAGTTTCCTGGCGATGCCGCGCTCGACGCCTTCATCCGCGCCGGCAATGACGATCTCGCCCGCCACTGCGCCTTCGAAACCGCCGCCGCCGGCGAGAAGGCCGAGCCTTCGCGGCTGCGCTACCGCGCCTTCCTGCAATGGCTCGCCGACCGGCAGCTCGCCGAGGCGGGCAAACTGCAGAACCTCTATCGCGACCTGGCGCTTGGCTCGGCCTTCGATGGCGGCGAGATCGCCGAGGTGCCGGAAAATTTCGCCGTGGGCGTATCACTCGGTGCCCCGCCCGATCCCTTCTCGAAGGCCGGCCAGGTGTGGAACCTGCCGCCCTATTCGCCCTTGGCGCTGAGAGCCGCAGGGCTTGCTCCCTGGCGGGCGGTCTTGCGCGCCAACCTGCGCCATGCGGCAGCCCTTCGCATCGATCACATCCTCGGCCTCATGCGCCAGTTCTGGGTGCCGCGCGGGCTTGAAGGCCGTTTCGGCGCCTATGTGCGCTTTCCGCTCGAGGCGCTGCTGGCAGTGACTGCCATCGAAAGCCGGCGGGCCGATTGCCTGATCGTCGGCGAGGACCTCGGCACTATTCCCGATGGCTTGCGCGAGGCGCTCGCCGCCGCACAAATCCTCTCCTATCGCGTGTTATGGTTCGAACGCGACGGCGCCGGCTTCCAGCCCGCCGGTCATTACCCCAGGCTGGCGCTCTCTTGTCTCGCCTCGCACGATCTGCCGACCTTCATGGGCTGGCGCCAGGCCCGCGATATCGAGATCGACAGGGAACTGGGCCACATCGACAAGCCGGCCGAAGCGCAGCGGCGCGCGGCCCGCGCCAAGGAAATCCGCGCCCTCGATGGATTGACCCGGCCGCGCGGTGGTTCCGCCGAGGCGGCTTCGGTTGCCGCCCATCGTTTCGTTGCCTCCACTCCCTCCATGGTGATGCTGGTGCAGGCCGACGATCTCGCCGGCGAGACCGAGCCCCTCAACGTTCCCGGCACCGACCGGGAACGGCCCAACTGGCGCCGGCGCATTTCGAAGAGTGTCGATGATCTGGCGAAAGCGCCGCTCGGCAAGGCAGTCCTTGCCGGCGTCGGCAAGTAGCGGCGCCGATGAAGCCGCGCATCGCAATCGAAAGGATCGAGGCCCTGTCGCAGCGCTGGGCCGATCTCAAACGCTATACCATCGCCTACACCAGGCGCGACGGTGTCACCGAAACGCTCGTCCGCGAAGTGCACGATCACGGCCACGGCGCCGCCGTGCTGCCCTATGATAGGGGGCGCGGCACGGTGCTGCTGGTCCGCCAGTTCCGCCTGCCGCCCCAGCTCAGCGGCGCCGACGGCGACATGATCGAAGCCTGCGCCGGCCTGCTCGACGGCAACGATCCGGCCGACTGCGCCAGGCGCGAGGCCGAGGAGGAACTGGGCTACCGCGTTTCGAACCTGCGCCAGGTGGCGAGCTGCTTCATGACGCCGGGAGCGGTCACCGAGCGCCTCACCCTGTTCCTCGCCGATTACTCGACAGATGCAAAAATCGGCGGCGGCGGCGGCCATCCGCATGAGAGCGAGGACATCGAGGTCATTGAATTGCCCTTCACCGAGGCTCTTGCCATGGCGCTCGGCGGAGACATCATCGACGCCAAGACGGTGATGCTGCTCCTCTTCCTCGAACGCCAACTCAAGGGGTCGCCGTCGCCTCGCAAGTGACGAGGCCCTGGCCATCGCGGATCGTGGCGGCAAGGCCCTTCGTCGCAACCATGGCGCCCCGGCCGGCGATCAGCGGCGCCAGGCAGCGATAGTCGAAACGGGCGGGAACCCGCCCCAGTACCGTGGCCATCTGGTTGAGCAACAGGGCCGCCTGCAGGGGCCCGTGCACCAGAATCCCTTCATAGCCTTCCTCGTTGCGCGCGAAGTCGAGATCGTAGTGGATGCGGTGGGCGTTGAAGGTGAAAGCCGAAAAGCGGAACAGTAGTGCTGCCGACGTCCCGACCCGCCACAGCAGATCGGCCGGCGGCAGCTTCGCCGGAACTGGTATGGGCGTGGATGACTTGCCGCCGCGAAATACCAGGTCCTGGCGCTCGCGCAGCAACAGCACGCCGGCGTTGCGAAATTCGTGGCGCACGGTGACGAAACACAATGGCCCCGACTTGCCGTCGCGCTGTCTGAGATCGGTTAGCGTCGAGTGGCGCTCAACCGCCATGTCCAGCCGGAACGGCGCAATGGTCTCGACCGATCCTCCCGCCCACATCCGCTGGGGCAACGGGATCGGCGGCAGGAACAAGCCCTTGGCCTCGGCGCCGTCGGGGCCGAGCTCGGCCATGCCCGGCAGCGCCGGAGCCAGCCCCCAGTGCAGGCCGGGAGCGCAAGCATTTTCATCCGTCGGCCGATGAAGAAACGGCGCCAGCGCGGCGCCGTACTCGGCCACCAGTCGCGGTGTCACGCAATCGTTGCGCGTTACGCTGCGCCCGATCCAATCGGTGAAGCCCTCGCCCATCGGCCTCACTCGTGACGCAGCGCTTCGATGGGGTCAAGCCTTGCCGCGCGCCTGGCCGGGAAAAAGCCGAAGATCACCCCGATCAAACCGGAAAATACAAAGGCCAGCGCCACGATCCGCGGGTCGGCGGCGAAGGGAATGGCCATGCCGAAGGCGGCCATTCCCGCCAGCCCCAGCCCCACGGCGATGCCGATCACGCCGCCGAACAGCGCAAGCACGATCGCCTCGACCAGGAACTGGGTCAGAACCTGGCGCCCCAAGGCGCCTATCGCCAGCCTGATGCCGATCTCGCGGGTGCGCTCGGTCACCGACACCAGCATGATGTTCATGATGCCGATGCCGCCGACCAACAGGCTCACGGCGGCGACAGCCCCCAGCAGCGCCGTCATCACCGTCGAGGTGGCGGCCAGCGTCGAGGCGATCTGGGTCATGTCGCGCACCGTGAAATTGTCTTCCGCGCCCGGCGCCACGCGGCGCAGCTCGCGCAGGATGCGCTCGGTGTCGGCCTGCACCCGCGGCACGTCCTCGCGGTTGGCCACCGAGATATAGATGTTGGCGATGCGGGTGCTGCCGGCCAGGCGGCGCTGAAAGGTGCGCAGCGGCATGATCACCGTGTTGTCCTGGTCGGTGCCGAAGGCGGACTGGCCCTTGGCCTCGAGAAGCCCCACCACCTGGCAGTCGAAGCCGCCGGTCCTGAGGCGCTGGCCGATCGGATCGATGCCGCCGAACAGGGTGCTGCGGATTGTCTCGCCGATGACGCAGACGGCGGCACCGGCGCGCACTTCCGCTTCGCCGAACGGCCGGCCGGCGGCGAACGTCCAGTCCTGCACGGTGAAGAAGCCGGTGTCGCTGCCGGTTACCGTGGCCTGGTCGTTGAGCGCACCGAAGACGACCGTCGTGGTCTTGCTGGCCGATGGCGCCATGGCCCGGACGCCGGAAAGCTGGGATCGGAGGATCGCGACATCGCGTTCCTTGAAGGAGCGGGCTTCGCTGACGGTCGGCGGACCGAAAGTGTTCTGGCCGGGCCTTACGATCAGCATGTTGCTGCCGAGCTTGGAGAGATCGTCCTGCACCTTCTGCGAGGTGCCCGAGCCGATCGTTACCATGGCGATCACCGCGGCGACGCCGATGACGATGCCGAGCAGCGTCAGGACCGAGCGCAGCACGTTGCGGCGGATCGACAGCATGGCGAGCTTGACGGTTTCCCACAGCATCAGGTGGCGCGCCTCGTCTCGTCGCCGGCGACGTGGCCGTCGACAAAGCGGATACTGCGGCTGGCATAGGCCGCCATGTCGGGCTCGTGGGTCACCATGACGACGGTCAAGCCGCGCTCCCGGTTGAGGCCGGTCAGCAGGTCCATGATCTCGTGGCTGCGGGCCGTATCGAGATTGCCGGTGGGCTCGTCGGCGAGCAGCAGCAAGGGCTCGGTGACGATCGCCCGGGCGATGGCGACGCGCTGCTGCTGGCCGCCCGACAATTGCGCCGGGGTGTGGTGCTCGCGGCCTTCAAGCCCGACCAGGCGAATGGCTTCGGCGGCGCGCTGGCGCCTTTGGCCACGCGGCAGGCCGCGATAGATGAGCGGCAGTTCGACGTTCTCGAGCGCGGTGGTTCGGGCCAGCAGATTGTAGCCCTGGAAGACGAAGCCCAGATAGCTCCGTCTCAGCCTGGCGCGCTGGTCGCGATCGAGGCCAGTCACATCGACGCCGGCGAAACGGTAAGTGCCGCGGGTCGGCCGGTCGAGGCAGCCGATGATGTTCATGGCGGTCGATTTGCCGGAGCCCGAAGGACCCATGATGGCGACGAAGGAACCCGAGGCGATGTCGAGATCGACGCCGGCCAGCGCCCGGACCGCCCCGCCGCCCTCGCCATAGAGGCGCTCGACGCCGGCCAGCGACACCAGCGGCCCGGCCTCGCTCATGGCTGCCCGGTCTTGACCGAAACGATCACCTTGTCACCCTCCTTGAGATCGCCGGAGAGAACTTCGGTGACCTGCCCGTCGCTGGCGCCGGTCTTTACCGCAACGGCGGCGGGCTGGCCCTTTTCGAGTACGTAGAGGGTGCGCTCGCCATTGCCGGTCGGCTTGTTGGCCGAAGGCTCGAAATGCGGGATGCGCGGCAGGAACAGGCTGGTGATGCTGAAGCTCCTCTGGTCCGGCGCCTTGGGCGGCTCGTAGCGGAGCGCCCCATTGGGCACCACCAGGGCGTGGGGGATTTGCCTGACCACGATCTCGGCCGTCGCCGTCATGCCGGGGCGAAGCAAGAGCGCGCCATTGTCGACGCCGAGGATTGCCGTGTAGGTCACCACATTTTCGGTGAGCCTGGGCGAGTTCTCGATCATCTGGATCACCGCCGGAAAGGCGCGGCCCGGATAGGCATCGACGGTGAAGACCGCCTGCTGGCCGGTGGCGACGGCGCCGATATCGGCCTCGTCGACGGCGGCTTCGACCTGCATGCGGGTCAAGTCCTCGGCCAGGGTGAAGAGCACCGGCGCCTGCAGCGACGAGGCCACCGTCTGTCCCGGCTCGGCATTGCGTTTCAGCACGATGCCATCGACCGGCGAGACGATGCGGGTCTTGTCGACATCGGTCTGCTGCAGGGCGACATCGGCCTCGGCCACCCTGACGTTGGCCTCGGCGAGCGCGAGTCCCGCCGTGGCGCGGTCGCGGGCGGCCTGGGCGGTGTTGAGATCCTGGGTGGAGGAGATGCCCTTGTCCTGGAGCGCCCGGGCCCGCTTGAAGGCGAGATCGGTCTCCTCGACGGTGGCCCGGGCGGTGAGAACCTGGGCCTCAGCCGCGGCGAGCGAGGCCTTGGCGCGGCCGAGCTGGCGGCGGAGTTTCACCGCATCGAGTTCGGCCAGCACGTCGCCCTTCTTCACCACGCTGTTGAAATCGACCGCCACGGTGCGGATGACCCCCGACAGCTCGCTCGACACGTCGACCTGGGTGGTCGGCTGGATGTTGCCGGTGGCCTCGACCTTGATGACCATGTCGCTGTAGGCGGCCGGCGCCGTGACGTAGGACAGCTTGGCGGCGCGCTGTTGCTGATCCAGGTACCACCAGGTGCCGGCGGCGGTGGCCACGGCAAGGAGAACGAGCCACAGGAGCCGGCCGCGCCATTTGCGGCGCCGGCTGCGGGCATCGAGGCCCAGGGCCCGGGCAATCTCGGCCTGGTCGGGAAGGGTCTGAACGTTCATGTCGCCTGTCTCGGGGGCGAGCAAAGCCCGCCAATTGTGGCCGCAGCGTGGAGGGATTTTCCGCCTTTTTCAGCCCGCTCGCCCCTGATATGAGGCCAGCATGACGGGAATTCAATTCGAAACCGGCCTCCCCGGCCGGACCATCGCCTTCCGCGAGGACGCCAGCAGCGACCGGGGCCTGACCGGCTTCTTCTGGCTCGGCGGCTTCAAGTCGGACATGGAGGGGACCAAGGCCGAGGCCGTGGCGGGGCTGGCCCGCGATACGCGCCGCCCGGCGCTGCGCTTCGACTATTCGGGCCACGGAAGATCGGGGGGAGATTTCAGCGACGGCACCATTTCCGGCTGGCTCGAGGAGGCCCTGGCGATGTTCGGCCAGACCGCGCCCACTCGCCGCATCATCGTCGGCTCAAGCATGGGCGGCTGGCTGGCCCTCCTCCTGCTTCGCCGCCTGATAGCTGGGGACCGCAAGGCCGCCGCCCGGATCGGCGGCCTGGTGCTGATCGCCCCCGCCGTCGACATGACCGCCGACCTGATGTGGGACATTTTCCCGCCCGAGGCCCGCGCCGCGATCGAGCGCGACGGGGTGTGGCACCGACCCTCGCTCTATGGCGAACCCTACCCGATCACCGCCCGGCTCATCGCCGACGGCGCCCGCCATCTCCTGCTCGAGGGCGGCGTCGATTGCCCCTGTCCGGTGCGCATCCTGCAGGGCGATACGGACCCGGACGTGCCGGCTTTCCATGCGGCGAAACTGTTCGGCGCGCTGCGGGGGGCCGACGTGACCCTCACCCTGATCAAGGGCGGCGATCACCGGCTCTCGTCGCCGACCCAGCTTTCGCTCATCCGTGAAACGGTGCTCGCTCTCGCCCAGCGGGCCGACGGGATCACTCCTTGAGCAGAGAAGCCAGCCCTTCGCGATAGGTGGGAAAGGCGAGCCGCACGCCGAGCTCCCGCTTGATGCGAGCGTTGGAGACGCGCTTCGAGTCGGCATAGAAGCTTTTCGCCATGGCCGAGAGCTGGGCGCCGTCGAAGGCTATCTCCGGCGGCGGATCGATACCCAGAAGCCGCGCGGCATGGACGATCACCTCCTGGGGCGGGCATGGTTCGTCGTCGCAGACATTGTAGGCGGCCCCCGGATTGGGCCTCGCCATCGAAGCTTCGAGCACCGTGGCGATATCCTCGACATGGATGCGGCTGAACACCTGGCCCTGTTTCACCACGCGCTTGGTCGTACCCTGGCGCAGCGAGCGGATGGCGTTGCGCCCCGGCCCGTAGATGCCGGCAAGCCGGAAGATGTGGATGGGCAGTCCGTGGTCGCGGTAAAGCGTCGACCAAGCCTGTTCGGCGGCAAGTCGTCGCTCTCCGCGCTCGGTATTGGGGGTGAGAGGGGTTTCCTCGCCAACCCAGGCGCCGCCGTGATCGCCATAGACGCCGGTGGTCGAAAGGTAGCCCGCCCAGGTGAATTGCCGGGCCTTGGCGGCGATATCCTCCGTCTGCTGACGAAGCACCGGATCGCCCGCCGCATCGGGCGGCGCCGAGATCAGCAGGTGGCTGACACCATCGAAAGCGTCGCGCGGCAGGGGTGCCGTGCCGCCGAAGATAAGCCCACGATAGCCTAGCCCCGCGATCCGTGCGGCACCCTCCGGGCTGCGGCTGGTGGCGGTGACGCGGAAACCCTTGGCGGCAAGCCTCGCGGCGAAAACCATCGCCGAAAACCCTAGGCCGAAGCACAACAGGTGGCTCATCGCAATTGCCACTCCACTTTGACTTCAGCATCGGTTTCACCCGCTTCGTGACGCCGGCGCAAGACGTCGAAACGTTCGGCGCCGGCCAATCGTGCCAGCGCCCACACCGCCATGGCCCTGATCAGCGGCGAGAGGTCGGCGAGCCGCGCCTCGACGGCCGGCAGGAGCGAGATGTCATCACTGTTGCCGGCGGCGATCAGCACATTGCGGATGAAGCGGTCGCGGCCGGTGCGCTTGACCGGCGAGCCCGAAAATTTCGCCCGGAACCCAGCGTCGTCGAGGCTCAGCAATTCGGCCAAGGGCGGCGCCACCAGATCGGCGCGGGCCCTGAGCTTCACCTCGGAGGCAACCTGCGCGAACTTGTTCCACGGGCACACGGCGAGGCAATCGTCGCAGCCATAGATGCGGTTGCCCATCGCCTCGCGAAATTCGCGGGCAATGTGGCCCTTGTGTTCGATGGTCAGATAGGAAATGCAGCGCCGGGCATCGAGGCGGTAGGGTGCGGGGAACGCCCGCGTCGGGCAGATGTCGAGGCAAGATCGGCAGGAGCCGCAATGGTCGGTCTCGGCTTCGTCGGGGGCCAGTTCGGCGCCGGTCAATATGGCGCCGAGGAAAATCCACGAGCCCAGTTGGCGCGACACGAGATTGCTGTGCTTGCCCTGCCAGCCGAGTCCGGCTTTCTCGGCCAGCGGCTTTTCCATCAGCGGTGCGGTATCGACAAAAATCTTTACTTCCGCCCCGCTCTCCTGGGCAAGCCACTGGGCCAGGCGCTTGAGCTTGCCCTTCATCACCGCGTGATAGTCGCGGCCCAGGGCATAGACCGAGATGACGCCGGTGCTCTTCTCTTTCAATCGCGCCAGGGGATCGCTGTCGGGGCCGTAATTCATTGCCAGCATGACGGCGCTGCGGGCGGCGGGCCAGAGCGCCGTTGGGTCGGCGCGGCGGGCCTCCGTGTCGGCCATCCAGCCCATGTCGCCATGAAGCCCCAGCGCGATGAAGCCGCGGAGCCTGGCTGCCATCAGGGGATCGGGTGCGAGCCTGGTCACGCGGGCCGACGCGAACCCCTCGGCCTGGGCCCGGGTCTTGAGGCTCGCCTCCAGCCCGGGCATGGCTCAGAAATCGAGATCGGCGTAGGCCGGCGGCGGTTGCAGGCCGCGCACCGTATCGGCAAGCAGCGGCCGGAACGACGGTCTGGACTTCAACCGCTGGTACCAGGATTTCGCCACCGGATAATCGGCCCACGGAACATCGCCGAAGAAGTCGATGACCGACAGGTGTGCCGCGCCGGCGAGATCGGCGAGCGACAGCTTGCCGCCGGCCAGCCAGGCGCGGTAGTCGGCAAGCTGGCCGACATAGTCGAGATGATGGCGGAGCTTGGTCATGGCGAGCCGGACGCGCGCCATGTCGGGGGCGCCGCCGCCCGCCTCGCGCGGCAGGAAGCGGCGGATCACCTTTTCGGTCAAGACCGGTTCCGACACCTCGGCATAGAACTTGGTGTCGAACCAGCCGACCAGGCGGCGCACCTCGGCGCGGCCCTTGACGTCGCCCGGAATGAGCCGGACCTTGCCGGTCACCGACTCCTCGAGATATTCGCCGATCGCCTCGATGCCGCAAATGGCGGTGGCCCCGTCCTCGACAAGGATGGGAAGCGTACCCGCCGGATTGAGGGCGAACAGGTCGGGGCTCGGCTCCCATGGCGGCTCGTCGATCAGATCGACGGCCACGCCATATTCGGCGAGCGCCAGCCGCATGCGCCGGCTGAACGGATCGAGAGCGAAATGGATGAGGCTCGGCATCGGACGCGCAGTCTACCTTAGCGAATGTTAATTAACATCGGGCCCAGCCTCGGGCCACAATTGCCCCGGTTCTGGGGGCCGTATAAAACGCCGGCCGCGGAGCAGCAAGCGATTCGCAAGGCCCAGCCGGAGCAGCCAGCCCATGACCCTCGCGCAGATCATCGTGTTGGCCCTGATCCAGGGCACCACCGAATTCCTGCCGATATCCTCCTCCGGCCATTTGATCCTGGTGCCGGTCCTCACCGGCTGGAAGGACCAAGGCGTGGTCACCGACATGGTGACCAATCTCGGCACGCTCTTCGCCCTCATCGTCTATTTCTGGCGCGATGTGGTGGCCATGCTGCGCGGCCTCGTCGATGCCGTCCGGGGCGAGCGCACCCGCGACTCGCGCCTGGTGGTCAATGTGGTGATCGGCACCTTGCCGATCCTCGCAGTCGGCGCCCTGATGAAATATACCCAGCTTGACGAGCACATCCGCAGCGCCACGCTGGTCGCGGTCAACGCCATCGGCTTCGGCGTCCTGCTCTATGTCGCCGATTTCTATGGCCTGTGGCAGCGCACCGTCGCCGACATGAACTGGAAGACCTCGCTGATCATCGGCAGCGCCCAGGCCCTGTCGCTCAGCCCCGGCACCAGCCGCTCCGGCATCACCATGACGGCGGCGCGGGGATTGGGTTTCGTCAGGCCCGAGGCGGCGCGCTTCTCCTTCCTCTTGTCGATGCCGGCGAACGGGGCTGCTTCGATATTCATCATCGGCGATGCGCTGAAAAGCGGCCAACGCATTTCCGGCGATGTGATCCTGACCGGCGTTCTCACCTTCTTCATTGCACTCGGCACCATCACCGTGCTGATGCGGCTGGTCCGCCACATGAGCTTCCTGCCGTTCAGCGTCTACCGGGTGGTGCTGGGCTTTGTCCTGCTCGGACTGATCTATTCGGGCGTACCGCTTGCTGGGGTGAACTGACCGGCCTTGCGGAAGCGATACAGATAGGTCGGCACGATCGCTTCGATGGCGGCGGGCGCGATGCCGAGCCCCTCGAGGGTGCGCCGCTCGCGGTGGGCCGCTTCGCTCAGCACATTGTCGACCTTCAGCAGTTCCACCTGGTCGGCGGTGAGGAGCGGCTTGGGGGCAAGGCCCATCAGCAGGCTCAGCAGCTTGGCGATCCTCCAGGGCACCGGCAACAGCAGGCGCTGGCGGCCGATGGTGGCGAGAGTGAAGCACAGCAGCGCCTTGAAGCTCAGCTCCTCGGGGCCGGCGAACTCATAGGTCTTGCCGTCGGCTTCACCCCGGTCGATCAGCCGGGCGATCGCCTCGGCCACGTCGCCGACAAAGACCGGCGCGAATTTGGTCTCGCCGCCGCCGATCAGCGGCAGAAATGGCGAAAAACGGGCAAGCCCGGCGAAGCGGTTGAAGAAATCGTCTTCGGGCCCGAAAATCACCGAGGGCCGGATCACCATGGCGCCGGGGAAATTTGCCTTGGCCCGAGCCTCGCCGGCGGCCTTCGACCTCGCATAAGCACTGGCCGAGCCCGCATCGGCACCAAGCGCCGACATCTGGATGAAGACCCGCGCTCTTGCCTCCTTCGCTGCCCTGGCCGAGGCCTCGGCGCCGAAGACATGCACGGCATCGAAGCTCTGGGCCCGGCGGGAAAAGAGAACGCCGGTCAGATTGACCACCGCATAGGCGCCCTCGCAGGCCGCCGCCAGGGACGCCGGAAAGCGCACATTGGCCTGCACCGGCATCACCTGGCCAGGGGTTCCGAGCGGCTGCACGTGGCCGGCGAGGTCCGGTCTCCGGCAGGCGACCCGGATGCGGTAGTCGCGCTTGGCCAGGGCGCGGGCCACATGGCGCCCGACGAAGCCCGATCCGCCGATGAGAGTGATGAGTTTCTGCGAGGCCTGCCCGGTCACGAATAGCGTCCCTTGTTCACTGGACAGGGCTTTTAGCGCCGCCTCCGGGCCGATGCAAAGGCTTACCGCTCCTTGCCCGCCCCCTCGGTTGACAAGCTAGGCCGACCCCTCTAGGAGACGCCCACTTGCCCTGATGGCGGAATTGGTAGACGCACTAGTTTCAGGTACTAGCGCTGAAAGGCGTGGAGGTTCGAGTCCTCTTCAGGGCACCATTCAGCAGCAACCCGAACGGCGGCAACCCGATGGCCATCAAGCTTCATAAGGGCGACCTGCCCGCCGGACTAGACTTCGGCGCGACCGTCGCCGTCGATACCGAAACCCTGGGGCTGGTGCCCCGCCGCGACAAGCTGTGCGTCGTCCAGCTTTCGGCCGGCGACGGCAATGCCCATATCGTGCAACTCGACCGCGCCGGCTACGATTGCCCCAACCTCAAGGCCTTGATGGCCGATCCGAAGGTCACCAAAATCTTCCATTTCGCCCGCTTCGACGTCGCCACCATCAAGCACTGGCTGAGCGTCGACACCGCCCCCGTCTACTGCACCAAGATCGCCTCCAGGCTCACTCGCACCTATACCGACAAGCACGGCCTCAAGGACCTGATCAAGGAACTGCTCGGCGTCGAGATCAACAAGCAGCAGCAGAGTTCCGACTGGGGGGCGCATATGCTCTCCGACGCCCAGAAGCAATATGCCGCCCAGGACGTTCTCTACCTGCACGAGGTGAAGGCCAGACTCGACCAGATGCTCGAGCGCGAGGGCCGCGCAGGACTGGCCCGGGCCTGCTTCGATTTCGTCGCCGTCAGGGCGGCGCTCGACCTCGGCGGCTGGACCGAGGAAGATGTCTTCGCCCACTGAAACGAGCAGTGGCCGGACAGCGCGCGCCGCCCGCCGGGCGTCGCTGCGGGCCGCCATCGCCCCCTGGCTGAGCTGGATCGCGGCCGCAGTCGGCTTGGCGTTCCTGGCGGCCTTCGTGCTTCAGGCGGGATTGTTCGCCCTCCTGGTGCCGCAGGAAAAGATCACCCCGCCAACGGTCGAGAACCCGTACCAGATCACCTCCTACCGATCGACCGTGGTCGGCCGCGACAAGAACGGCCAGCCTTACGAGATCAAGACCAAGCGCGGCTGGCAGGACAAGGACAACAGCAAGCTCATGTATCTCGAGGAGGTGGCCGCCACCTTCCGCAGGTCGACCGGCGAGCCGGTCACGCTGACCGGCCGTAGCGGCCGCTACGATACCGAGGCGAAGGGCCTCGATATCGAGGGCGACGTGGTGCTGAGCCAGGAGGGGCGCTTCACCGCCCGCATGGCCCGCGTCCATATCGCGGTTCCCGAAAAATCCCTGACCAGCGACGTGGCGGTGGCCGTCACTTTCAACGGCGGCACGGTCGATGCCAATGGCATGAAAATAACCAATGACGGCAACGACATTCTGTTCTTGAATGGGGTAAGGTCGCATTTCGAGTCCGCCCCGGCAAAAGGAGACAAGAGCCCATGACGCGCATGATCGCCATTGCCCCGGCGGCCCTCCTGGCGCTCGGCCTCGTGGTGGCGCCGGCGCTCGCCGAGGAGGCCGCCAAGACCACGGCGACGAGCACCACCTCCGATACGACCAAGAACAAGACGACCAGCAAGCCGGTCGATATCGAAGCGGACCAGATGGAAGTCCTTAACAAGGAGAAGAAGGCGATCTTCCGCGGCAATGTCATCGCCAAGCGGTCCGACGTCACGCTTAACACCGATCTCCTCAACGTCGACTACGAGGAGGTAAAGCAAGCCGACGGCACCAGCAAGAACGACGTCACCCGTCTCGAGGCCACCGGCAATGTGGTCATCACCACCGCCAAGGAGAAGATCACCGGCGAATGGGCCAAGATGAACCCCAAGACCAACGAGCTCGAAGTGGGCGGCAGCGAGGTCGTGGTGGTGCAGGGCCAAACCACCATCCGCGGCCAGCACCTGTTCGCCAATCTCGACACCAACAAGATGGAAATGACCGGCGGACGGGTGAAGGGCAGCTTCCTGCCGGCGAACAATTCGACGACCAAGAGCAAGTGACGGCTTTAGGTAAAATTAAAGCAATTGGGCGGTAATCCAGGTGACGCAATACGGAGACGCGAAGGCCACGGCAAGGCTTCCTGCCGCTAGGTCCGAAGGCCGCCGGAGCCCCGCTCCGCAGCCCGGGTCAGAGGCGACGGAGCCAGCCTCCCAGCTCCGCCAGTCCGAGGGTCTCGTGGCCGAAAGGTTAACGAAATCCTACCGGGGCCGGCCGGTGGTCAGGGGTGTTTCGCTGTCCGTGAGGCGAGGTGAAGCCGTGGGACTGTTGGGACCCAATGGCGCCGGCAAGACGACGGTGTTCTACATGATCATCGGGCTGATTGCCGCCGACCAGGGTCTGATCGGCCTCGACGGGGTGGATATCACCCACCTGCCCATGTATCAGCGGGCCAGGCTGGGAATCGGCTATCTGCCCCAGGAGAGTTCGATATTCCGCGGTCTCACGGTGGAAGACAATATCCGCGCCGTCCTCGAGCTCGTCGAGCCGAAGAAGGCCAAGCGCGAAAGTGTGTTGCGTGAGTTGCTCGATGAATTCTCGATCTCCCATCTTCGCCATACGCCGGCTGTGGCGCTGTCTGGCGGCGAGCGTCGCCGGGTGGAAATCGCCCGCGCCCTTGCCGCCGATCCCCAGTTCATGCTCCTCGACGAACCCTTCGCCGGAATTGACCCGATTGCGATCGGTGATATTCGCCAAATGGTGCGACAGCTCACCGCTCGGGGAATCGGGGTGCTTATTACGGATCACAACGTCCGCGAAACCCTCGAACTCATCGACAAGGCGCTCATCATCCATGAGGGCCAGGTCCTGACCCTTGGCACGCCCGATGAGATCGTCGCCAATCCCGACGTACGGCGCTATTATCTCGGCGCCGATTTCAGCCGCTAGGGCGAGCTAGACCATGGCGATGGGACCGAGGCTGGAGCTGCGCCAGGGACAGTCCCTGGTGATGACGCCGCAATTGCAGCAGGCGATCAAGCTGCTGCAGATGTCCAACATCGAGCTGCAGAGCTTCGTCGACGCCGAACTCGAGCGCAATCCGCTGCTCGAGCGCGACGAACGGGCCGAGGCGCCGAAGCCCGAGGCAGCACCCGCCGCCGGCGCGGCCGACATGGTGCAGGAACTTTCGGCCGGGCGCGCCACCGAGGAGCGGCTGGCGACGCTGGATACCGATCTCGACAATGTCTACACCCACGAAGCCCGGGCCGACGCCGAGAACCGCACTGCTCCCGGCCCCACCGATTCGGGCTGGGCCTCGTTCCGGCCCTCCGGCGGCGTATCGCTCGATGGCGACGATCTCGATTTCGTCGGCAGCCTGACCCGGGCCGCGACGCTGGCCGAGCATCTCACCGACCAGCTCAATCTTGCCATTGCCGATCCCGCCGACCGTTTGATCGGTCAGCATCTCGTCGGCATGGTCAACGAGGCGGGCTATCTCACCGGCGATCTGGCCACGGTGGCCGTGACACTCGGCACCGGCGAGGCCCATATCGCCGAGGTTCTCGGCACGCTGCAAGGCTTCGATCCGCCCGGCGTCTTCGCCCGCGACTTGCGCGAATGCCTGGCCTTGCAGCTCCAGGAAGCCAACCGCCTCGATCCCGCCATGGCGGCACTCGTCGACAATCTCGAACTGCTGGCGCGCCGCGACTACGTTCAGCTGCGAAGCTTGTGCAAGGTCGACGCCGACGATCTGCGCGACATGGTGGCGGAACTGCGCCGGCTCAATCCCAAGCCCGGCCATGCCTTCGGCTCGGAGCCGGTGCCGCCAGTCATTCCCGACGTGACGGTGCGCGCCGCTCCCGACGGCACCTGGCTGGTCGAGCTCAACAACGACACCCTGCCGCGGGTCCTGATCAACAACCAGTATCACGCCAAGGTGTCGAAGCAGGCGAGCGCCAAGGACCGCCTCTATCTTTCGGAATGCCAGTCCAATGCCTCCTGGCTGGTTAAGAGCCTCGACCAGCGGGCCAAGACCATTCTCAAGGTGGCGCGCGAGATCGTCCGCCAGCAGGACGCCTTCCTGGTGCTCGGCGTGCAGCATCTCAGGCCGATCAATCTCAAGACCGTGGCGGAAGCGATCGAGATGCACGAATCGACCGTCAGCCGGGTGACCTCCAACAAATACATGGCGACCCCGCGCGGCATCTTCGAGCTGAAATATTTTTTCACCACCGCTATCGCCTCGGCCGAGGCCATGGGCGAATCGCATTCGGCGGAAGCGGTGCGCCACCGCATCAAGGAGTTGATCGGGACGGAGGGGGCAAGCGTCCTGTCGGACGATGCGATTGTTGAAAAACTCAACCGAGCGGGCATTGACATCGCCCGGCGTACTGTCGCCAAATATCGGGAATCGCTTGGCATTCAATCTTCTGTCCAGCGCCGGCGCGAAGCCGCCGCCAAGCCGACGCGGCGCAGTTGACTTGCCCCTGTACGGCCCCTAAAGCGATGGCCGCCGGCAGCGGCCGACCGCACCCGGCGATCCCGGCTGAGGCCGGACTCCATTTGCCGGGCGAGCCCGCCGAAGGGCCATTGCCCAGCGCTTCGAGGCCAGTTGACGTTTGAATCGAGAGCGCCCATTTCTAGGGCGCGGCGAAACGAGGATTTTGCCCGACCATGCAGATCAAGATCACCGGAAAGAACCTCGATATCGGTGACGCGCTACGTGACCATGTCGGGGACCGCCTCCGACAACTCCAGCAGAAATACTTCGAAGGCACGGTCCATGCCCACGTGACGGTGGAAAAGCAGCGCGCCGGATTCCATTGCGATTGCACCCTGCACCTGGCCACCGGCCTGGTGCTGCAGGCCCACGGGCACGCGGCCGAGGCCCATCCGGCCTTCGACGGTACCGCCCAGCACCTCGAGCGCCAGCTCAAGCGCTACAAGCAGCGCCTCAAGGACCATCACAAATCGCGGCGCGAACCGGTGCGGCGCGAGGCAGCCCAGGCCTATGTGATCAGCGCTGCCGACGAACGGGCCGAAGAGCCCGCCGACCTCAATCCGGTGGTGATCGCCGAGACCGCCACCAGCGTGCCGGAACTGACCGTCGGCGAGGCGGTGATGCAGCTCGATATCTCGAGCGTTCCCTTCGTCTTGTTCCGCAACAGCGGCCATGGGGCGCTGAACGTTGTCTACCGCCGGCATGACGGCAATATCGGCTGGGTCGATGCCCGGCCGATGGCGCAGTGATGATCTCCCAGGAATTGCTCACCAGGACGCTGCCATGACGCTCGACCACATCATCGACGCCCAGTCGGTTCTCGCCAATCTCAAGGTGCAGAACAAGAAGCAGCTCCTGCAGGAACTGTCGCAGGCGCTGGCCAAGCGCCTGGCGGTCGATTACCGCCTGGTCTTCGAGACCCTGATGACTCGCGAGAAGCTTGGCTCCACCGGCATCGGCCAGGGCATCGCCATTCCACATGGCAAAATGGCCACGCTCAATCGCGTTCATGGCATCTTCGCCAAGCTTGCCCAGCCGGTCGATTTCGAGGCCGTCGACGGCCAGCCGGTCGATCTGGTGTTCGTGCTGCTGGCGCCCGATCACGCCGGAGCCGATCATCTCAAGGCGCTGGCCCGCATCTCGCGGCTCTTGCGCGATCCGGCGGCGGTGACGAAATTGCGCGGCACCGAAACCGCCGAAGGCCTCTACGCCATTCTGACGGAGCCATCGGCTTCGGCCAATGCAAGTGCGGCGTGAAGGGAGCGAGTAGCTATGCCCCACTACTCGCTATTCGCTACTCCCTATTCGCCCTCAATGCACGCTCATCGGCAGGAGCTCGTGCTCGAAAGCCGAGCCGATCGCGGCTTCGCGGCTGCCTGAGATCGATACCGGGCTGCCGTCGGCGTTGTAGAGACAGAACAGCTTGGTATTGGGTGCCATCGCCGGCGGGCTGCCCAGGAGGCGGACGGCCTCGTCAGTCTCGATCTCGCGGATATAGGCCAGGGCGCCGCCGCCCAGGCGGGCGAAATCCTGCTGGGAAATCTCCAGGGTCTTCTTGACGTTCTCGGCGTTCATGGTCCTATCCTCCAATCTCGATACGGCGCACCAGGCGTTTCGGTTCCGGCCGCTCGAGATTTATTTCGAGAAGGCCGCTGGTCAGCCGGGCGCTCCGCACCTCCATCCCGTCGGCCAACACGAAGGCCCGGGCGAACTGGCGCGCCGCGATGCCGCGGTGCAGATAGGCGCGGGTCTCGTCGTCGTTCTGGCGACCGCGGATCATGAGCTGATTTTCCTCGATGGTCACGTCGATTTCGTCGCGGCCGAAACCCGCCACCGCAAGGGTGATGCGCAGGCGCTCGGCCTCGCCCTCGGCCCGCGGCAGGCGCTCGATATTGTAGGGGGGATAGCCGTCGCCCGAGGTCTTGACGGCCCGCTCGAGCAGGCGCTCGAGATCGTCGAAACCCAGAAGCAATGGCGACGAGAACATAGGTACGCGCGACATATCGTAGCCCTCTTTCAAGCAGCACCGGTTCCGCGGCCCATTTGGCACCGCGGCATCCATCGTTCCATATATGAAAACCGGTACGGGCGGATTCAAGGGTTTGGCAGTCGCTGCCGGAGCCGCCTGCCAGCACCCTTGACGGCGGCGGCGCCATTTGATCATGTGGTAAAAAACCGGAGCTTGCCGATGACAGGCCCCGGCGCTCAACCCGCCGCATAACCCAGGGAGATATCCATGAACAAACGCACCCTTCTCGCCGCCGCCGCCAGCCTCGCCATGATGGCTGTCTCGGCCTTGGCCGCCGACGACAAGCCGGCCATCGTCTTCGACATCGGCGGCAAGTTCGACAAATCCTTCAACGAGTCGATGTATAACGGCGCCGAACGGTTCAAGAAGGAGAGCGGCATCCAGTACGGCGAGTTTGAGATCGCCAACGAGGCCCAGCGCGAACAGGCGATCCGCAATTTCGCCGACCAGGGCTATAGCCCAATCATCGCGGCGGGTTTCGCCCAGGCCGCCGCCGTCGAGAAGGTCGCCAAGGAATATCCCGATCTCAAGTTCGCCATCGTCGACATGGTGGTGGACCTTCCCAACGTGCAGTCGATCGTGTTCAAGGAGCAGGAGGGCTCCTATCTGGTCGGCATGCTGGCCGGCCTGGCGTCGAAGACCGGCAAGGTCGGTTTTGTCGGCGGCATGGATATTCCGCTCATTCGCAAGTTCGGCTGCGGCTATGTGCAGGGGGTGAAGGCGGTGCGGCCCGACGCCACGGTGTTCCAGAACATGACCGGCGACACGGGGGCGGCCTGGAACGATCCGGTGAAGGGCGGCGAAATCACCAAAGGCCAGATGGCCCAGGGAGCGGATGTGGTCTATGCCGCAGCCGGCGCCACCGGGCTTGGCGTGCTGCAGGCGGCTGCCGACGGCGGCGCCTTGTCGATCGGCGTCGACGCCAACCAGAACTACCTGCATCCCGGCAAGGTCCTGACCTCGATGATGAAGCGGGTCGACGTCGCCGTCTACAACGCCATGAAGTCGGGCAAGGACGGCACCTTCAAGTCCGGCATCCAGGAGCTCGGCCTGGCCCAAGACGGCGTGGGTTACGCCATGGACGACTACAACAAGCCCTTGGTCACCGCCGACATGCAGGCCAAGGTGGAAGCCGCCAAGGCCGGCATCATCGCCGGCAAGATCCAGGTGCACGACTACACCGCCGACAACAAGTGCCCGGCTGAGTAAGGATGCTCTTTATCCCTCCCTTCACGGGGAGGGTGGCGAGACCGAAGGTCGAGCCGGGTGGGGTGATCGCGTCACCCCTACCCGGCTCCTTCGGAGCGACCCTCCCCGTGAAGGGGGAGGAACAAGGGGGCAGCGGCACCGGGGCATCATGACTCCCGCCATCGAACTCATCGGCATCGACAAGCGTTTCGGCTCGGTGCACGCCAACAAGGACGTGTCGCTGGCGATCGGCAAGGGCTCGATCCACGGCATCATCGGCGAGAACGGGGCCGGCAAGTCGACGCTGATGTCGATCCTCTTCGGCTTCTATCATGCCGACAAGGGCGAAATCCGTGTGGGTGGCAAGCCGGTGAAGATCAAGTCGTCGGCCGACGCCATCGCCCACGGCGTCGGCATGGTGCATCAACACTTCATGCTGGTCGAACCCTTCACGGTTCTCGAGAATGTCGTGCTGGGCGCGGAAGGTGCGGCCCTCATCGGACCGGCGCTCGCCAGGGCCCGGGCCGAGCTCGAGCATCTCGCCCATAATTACGAACTCGACGTCGATCCCGATGCCACCATCGGCGAGCTTCCGGTCGGCCTGCAGCAGCGGGTGGAAATCCTCAAAGCCCTGTTCAAGGGCGCGGAAGTCCTCATTCTCGACGAGCCGACCGGCGTCTTGACCCCCGACGAGGCCGACCAGTTGTTCCGCATCCTGGGGACGCTGCGCGACCAGGGCAAGACCGTCATTCTCATCACCCACAAGCTGCGCGAGATCATGGCGATCACCGATCGCGTCTCGGTGATGCGCCGCGGCGAAATGGTCGGCACCAAGGAGACCAAACAGACCTCGGTCGAGGAACTGGCCGAGATGATGGTCGGCCGCCGGGTGCTGCTCCGGGTCGAAAAGGGCGAGGCCAATCCGGGCGAAACGGTGCTCGAAGTGAAGAACCTGACCTGGCGCGACCGCAAGGGCACGGCGCGGGTCGACAATGTCTCGTTCAACGTCAGGAAGGGCGAGATCGTCGGCATCGCCGGGGTCTCGGGCAACGGCCAATCGGAGCTGCTCGACGTGATCGCCGGCATCGCGCGCGCCACCTCCGGCGAGATCGTCTTCGAAGGCAAGAGCATCGGCGCACTCGCCGATCCGCGCTATCTGCGCCGCGAGGGTGTGGCCCACGTGCCGGAAGATCGTCAGCATCGCGGGCTGGTCAATTCCTTCGATGCCTCGGAATCGAGCATTCTCGGCTGGCATTTCGAGGAGACGCTGGGCCGGGGCTTCCACCTCGACCGCCGGGCGGTGGTCGAGCGCTGCCGCCACGAAATGCAGGACTTCGACGTGCGCCCTGCCGATCCCTATCTGAAGAGCGCCAAGTTTTCCGGCGGCAATCAGCAGAAGATCATCCTGGCCCGCGAAATCTCGCGCGATCCCGATCTGTTGATCGTCGGCCAGCCGACCCGCGGCGTCGACATCGGCGCCATCGAGTTCATCCACAAGCGCCTCATCGCGCTCCGCGACCAGGGCAAGGCGATCCTTCTCGTCTCGGTCGAGCTCGACGAGATCCGCTCGCTCTCCGACCGCATCCTGGTGATGTTCGCCGGCAAGATCATGGGCGAGCGCGATGCGTCCGCCGACGAACGCGAGCTCGGCCTCCTGATGGCCGGAGTCGCCAAGGAGGCTGCCTGATGGCTGCCCCGCGCAGCGAGCTTCCGGCCTGGGTCGATATCGGCCTCATTCCGCTGCTCAATCTGGCGGTGGCGCTGATCGTCGCCGGCCTGGTCGTGGTGATCATCGGGGAAAATCCGCTGCAGGCCTTAGGGATCATGCTCAACGGCGCGCTCGGGTCGTTCAAGGGCTGGAGCTATCTCTTCTACTACACCACCAATTTCACCTTCACCGGGCTGGCCGTGGCGGTGGCCTTCCATGCCGGCCTGTTCAACATCGGTGGCGAGGGCCAGGCCTATTTCGCCGGACTGGGTGCGGCGATCGTCGGCCTCAACCTCGAATTTCTGCCCTGGCCCATCGTCATTCCGCTGGCCGTCCTGGCGAGTGCGGGTTTCGGCGCCTTCTGGGCCTGGGTGCCGGGCGTCTTGCAGGCCAAGCGCGGCAGCCACATCGTCATCACCACCATCATGTTCAATTTCATCGCCGCCAGCCTGATGGTCTATCTGATCAACAACGTGTTCCGCCCGGTCGGCCGCATGGCGGTGGAAAGCCGCGAAATTACCGGCGCCTATATTCTGAACTTCCGCGAACTCGGCCGGCTCATCGGCTGGAAGCTGCCATCGACGCCGCTCAATCCGACGATATTTCTGGCGTTCCTCGCGGCCTGGGGAGTCTGGTACCTGTTGTGGCGCACCAAGCTCGGTTATGAAATCCGTACCGTCGGCGCCAATCCGGAGGCCGCTGCCTATGCCGGCATCGACCAGGCCCGCATCATCACCGTCTCCATGGCGATCTCCGGCGCACTCGCCGGCCTGCTCTCGGTCAACG
The DNA here is from genome assembly GCA_016185245.1 of Hyphomicrobiales bacterium. Classification (GTDB taxonomy): domain Bacteria; phylum Pseudomonadota; class Alphaproteobacteria; order Rhizobiales; family Aestuariivirgaceae; genus Aestuariivirga. The sequence continues at coordinate 150,956 of JACPNZ010000009.1, forward strand.
AGGTCCTCGGCGTGCAGCACCGCCTGCTCCTGGAATTCGCCGGCGGCGCCGGCTTCGTCGGCATCGCGGTTGCTCTCATGGGGCGCTCGCACCCGGTGGGCATCGTGCTCGCCGCCATGCTGTTCGGCCTCCTTTACCAGGGCGGCACCGAACTGTCTTTTGCCAGGCCACTGATCTCGCGCGACATGATCGTGGTGATCCAGGGCCTGGTCATCCTGTTCATGGGGGCGCTCGAATATGCCTTCCGGCCGTGGATGGCAGCCCTGTTCTTCAAGCCGGAGGATTGAGTCATGGACCCGTCGCTCATTCCCGAAATCCTCGCCTCGTCGATCCGCATGGCGGTGCCCTTGATCCTCGCCAGCCTGGCGGGGCTGTGGTCGGAGCGTTCCGGCATCGTCGACATCGGGCTTGAAGGCAAGATGCTGGCGGCGGCCTTTGCGGCGGCCTCGGCGTCCTTTTACTTTCAGTCGGCCTGGGCCGGGCTTTTCATCGCCATTCTGGTGTCGCTCGCCATGGCGCTGGTCCATGGCTATGCCTCGATCAATCAGCGCGGCAATCAGGTGGTTTCGGGGGTGGCTATCAACATGCTGGCGGCAGGGCTGGCGGTGGTTCTGGGCAATACCTGGTTCAAGGAGGGCGGTCGGACGCCTGCGCTTTCCGAGGCCATGCGCTTCATGCCGATCGATCTGCCGGGGGCCACAGCACTCGCCGACATTCCGGTCCTCGCCGGCCTCGCCAAAATCGTGTCGGGCCATTCGCTGCTCACCTATCTCGCTTTGGCGCTGGTGCCGCTTTCGGCCTGGGCCCTGGCCCGGACGCGCTTCGGCCTGAGACTCCGGGCGGTCGGCGAAAATCCCCATGCGGTCGATACGGCGGGCATTTCGGTGGCACGGCTGCGCTACCAGGCGGTGATCATCGCCGGCGTCCTCTGCGGCATCGCCGGGGCCTATATCTCGACCTCTTTGTCGGCGAGCTTCGTGCGCGACATGTCGGCGGGCCGCGGCTTCATGGCGCTGGCGGCCCTGATCTTCGCCAATTGGCGGGCCTGGCCGGCGCTTTACACCTGCCTGCTGTTCGGCTTCCTGCAGGCGATCGGCAATTTCATGCAAGGCGCCCGCATCGGGCAATTCGAAATTCCGGTGCAGTTCTTCAACACGCTGCCCTACCTGATGACCGTGGTGCTGCTGGCGGGATTCATCGGCAAGTCGATTCCGCCGCGCGCCTCCGGCATCCCCTATACCAAGGACCGCTGAGATGGACGATCTGGTCGCCGCCGCCAGGGCGGCCCGCCTGAAGGCGCACGCGCCCTACTCGAAATTCCTTGTCGGGGCGGCGGTGCGCGACGAACGGGGCCGGGTGTTCGGCGGCTGCAATGTCGAGAACGCCGCCTATCCGCAGGGCTGGTGCGCCGAGACCTCGGCGATCGCCGCCCTGGTGATGGCCGGCGGCCGGAAGATCACCGAGGTGGCGGTCGTCGGCGACGGCCTCGTCACCCCCTGCGGCGGCTGTCGCCAGAAGATCCGCGAATTCGCCAGCCCGGATGTCAAGATCCACGTCTGCGGCGAGGACGGTGCCATCCGCCGCAGCTTCACCCTCGACGAACTCCTGCCCTTCTCCTTCGGCCCGGAGCATTTACGATAGATCTTGCGGAATATACGAATATTCTGTAATATGCGGAAAATGCGTATAGGTGTCCAATGAAAACATTTTCCACCGCCGAACTGGCCCGCAAGGTCGGGGATGTCACTCACGCCGCTTCGAAGGCGCCCATCGCCATTACCCAGCACAGGAAGCCCCGTTACGTGCTGATGAGTTTCGAGACTTTCCAGCGGTTGAATCCCCAGCGGGCCTACAGCGTCGAAGACACGCCCGATGAAGTGGCGGAGTGGCTCCTGCCGGGCCTGGATCGCATTGCCGCCGGCGACTTCGACGATGAGGAATGAATCACATCCGGAAGGAACCGTTCTAAAATACCCCTACCTTTGGCTGCATCAGTCGGCTCTGCCCGAATTCGTCCCGAAGGACCGCGCAGCTTGCTTGATTATGAAGATGAAAGGGCTGACAAAAACCCACGTGGTTATCCTGGCAATCAGCGACATGGGCGACAGCGCGAGCGGCACTTGCATCGAGATCCCCGATACCGAAAAGCGCCGGGCGGGATTGAGTGAGTTTCGCCCAGCCTATGTTCATCTCGCCGAATACAACGTCGATCAAACGCCCGACTCTCTTTACTATAATCCCGCAGCAGGACCTTTGGGGCGATTCAGCAGGCCCTTCATCACCCAAGTCGCACACGCGCTTCTGACTAACCTTCGCAACAGGCGCGCTGTCCGTATCGATCGCCAATGAGCGCACTGTAGATGAACCACTTGAAACTCCGCCTCGGCCGCCGCGCTCCGAAGACCGCCATCATCCTCGGCTCGAGCCTTGGGCCGGTGGCCGCGGCGGTCGGCGATCCGCTGATTATTCCGTATACTGATCTTCCCGATTTCCCGGTGCCGCGGGTTTCGGGCCATGCCGGGCGGATCGTCGTCGGCCGGCTCGGCGGCGCCGAGGTCGCGGTGCTGCAGGGCCGGGCCCATCCTTACGAAAGCGGCAATGCGGCGGTGATGCGGCCGGCCATCGAAATGCTGAAAGGTGCGGGGATCGAGACCCTCATCCTCACCAATGCGGCGGGTTCGCTCAAGCCCGCCATCCGGGCGGGCTCGCTCATGCTGATCACCGACCACATCAACTATTCCGGCATGAACCCGCTGATCGGCCAGCATGGCGATGAAAACTTCGTGTCCCTGACCGATGCCTACGACCCGGCTCTGCGCAAGCGTTTCATCGCCGCCGCCCGGGCCGAGGATATTGCGCTTGAGCAGGGCGTCTATGTGTGGTTTTCCGGCCCGTCCTTCGAAACGCCGGCCGAAATCCGCATGTTCCAGATGATCGGTGCCGCCGCCGTCGGCATGTCGACGGTGCCGGAGACCATCATCGCCCGCCGCCTCGGCCTCAAGGTTGCCGGCCTCTCGGTCATCACCAATCTCGCCGCCGGCATCGAGGGCGCCAATCCGAGCCACGAAGAGACCAAGAGCGAGGGCGCCAAGGCCGTCGGCCACATGAAACGGCTGCTGGCCCGCTACTTTGCAGGTACCTGACATGCTGGCGCAGGAGCTGATCCGCCGGAAGCGCGATGGCGGCAGTCTCTCCCGCGACGAGGTCGGCGGTTTCATCCGTGGACTGACGGATGGAACGATATCGGAAGGCCAGGTGGCGGCCTTCGCCATGGCGGTCTTCTTCCGCGGCATGGGACCGGAAGAAGCGGTGGGTCTGACGCTGGCCATGCGCGATAGCGGCACGGTTCTGCAATGGGACCTCCCCGGTCCGGTCGCCGACAAGCATTCGACCGGCGGCATCGGCGACAATGTGTCCCTCATGCTGGCGCCGATGCTGGCGGCCTGCGGGCTCTACGTGCCGATGATCTCCGGCCGGGGCCTGGGCCACACCGGCGGCACCCTCGACAAGCTCGACTCGATTCCGGGTTATCGTACGCAACCCGACCTCGACCTGTTCCGTAGAGCGGTGCGCCAGGCTGGCTGCGCCATCATCGGCCAGACCGCCGATCTGGCTCCCGCCGACCGGCGCTTCTACGGCATCCGCGATGTCACCGCCACGGTCGAAAGCGTGCCGCTGATCACCGCCTCGATCCTGTCGAAGAAGCTCGCCGCCGGCCTCGGCTATCTGGTGCTCGACGCGAAAACCGGCAACGGCGCCTTCATGGAGACGGAAGCCAAGGCGCGCGAGCTGGCGCAGTCGCTGGTCAGTGTCGCCAATGGTGCGGGCCTTGCGACCACCGCCCTCATCACCGACATGGACGAGCCGCTCGCTTCCTGCGCCGGCAACGCGCTTGAAGTGAAGAGCGCCGCGGACTTCCTGCTTAACGCCCGCGCCGACCGCCGGCTCATGGATGTCACATTGGCGCTCGGTGCCGAGCTTCTGGTGAGCGCCAAGGTCGCGGTCACGACCGAGGATGCCACGACGCGGCTGCAGCGGTCGCTCTCCTCCGGTGCCGCCGCCGAACGCTTCGACCGCATGGTGGCGCTGCTCGGCGGTCCCAAAGATTTCCTGGGCCATGCCGGCAGCCACCTCGGGGCTGCCCCGCTCGTCCGGCCGGTCCATGCCGACGACACCGGCATCGTCTCGTCGATCGCCACGCGCGATCTCGGTCTCGCCGTCATCGAGCTCGGCGGCGGCCGGCGCATCGCCACGGATAAGATCGACCACCGGGTCGGCTTGTCCCACCTCCTGGGCAAGGGCCAGCGCGCCGACGGCGAAACGCCGCTCTGCCTCGTCCATGCGGCCGACGATGCCTCCTTCGCCCGGGCCGCCGCCCTGGTGAAGGCCTCTTACCGTCTCGGCGATCCGCCGCCGGTAACTCCCGCCGTCATCGCCCGCATCGGTTCCTGACATGGCCCGCGCCATTCTCTTCGTCCTCGACAGTTGCGGCATCGGCGGAGCTCCCGATGCGGCGAAGTTCGGCGATGAGGGCGCCAACACGCTCCTCCACATCGCCGAGCGGATGACACTGAAGCTCCCCAACCTGTCGGCGCTCGGACTCGGGCTGGCCATAGAAGCGGTGTCGGGCCGCAATCCGCTGGCGCCCACGGTCCTCAAGGGGCAATGGGGCCACGCCCGCGAGGTTTCCAACGGCAAGGACACCATCACCGGCCATTGGGAGATCGCCGGCGTGCCGGTGCCGTTCGACTGGGGCTATCTTCCCCACACCATTCCGGCCTTCCCGGCGGATTTCACCGAGGCGCTGATCGCCCGCTGCGGCCTTCCCGGCCTCCTCGCCCTGAGACATGCTTCCGGCACGGCGGTGATCGAGGACTATGGCGAAGAGCATCTCGCGAGCGGCAAGCCGATCGTCTACACTAGCGCCGACTCGGTCATTCAGATCGCCGCCCACGAGGAAAGCTTCGGCCTGCAGCGCCTCTATGAGGTGTGCCAGGTGGCGCGCGAACTTTCCTATCCCATGAACATCGGCCGGGTCATCGCCCGGCCCTTCGTCGGAACCGTGGCTGCCGACTTCACCCGCACCGGCAACCGCAAGGACTACGCCGTGTTGCCGCCGTCGCCGACGCTCCTCGATTGCTTGACCTCGGCCGGTCGCGCCGTCGTCTCGGTCGGCAAGATCGGCGACATCTTCGCCCATTCCGGCACCGGCCGCGAAATCAAGGTCGCCGGCCACGAGGCGCTGATGCAGGCCTCGCTGGAAGCCATCGAGGCCTTGCCCGACGACGGCCTGGTGATGACCAACTTCGTCGATTTCGACACCAACTTCGGCCACCGCCGCGATGCCACAGGCTATGGCCGGGCGCTGGAGCGTTTCGATGCGATGCTGCCCATGGTCTTCGACCGCCTGCGGCCGGGCGATCTTCTCATTCTCACCGCCGATCACGGCAACGATCCGACCTGGCAGGGCACCGATCACACCCGCGAGCAGGTTCCCATCCTGGGTTTTGGCCCGGGCCTCAAGCCGCGAGCGCTTGGCGCCCGCGCCAGCTTCGCCGACATCGGCCAAAGCCTCGCCCGCCACCTTGGCATCGTGCCACTAGCTTCGGGCAAGGCCTGGTAATTTACTTGGGGCCGCGACTCACCTAGCGTCCGCATCGAGGTCCACCAGGGAACACCAGCATGAAATTCGTCGTCATCGCCGCATTTTTTGCCGCCGCCCTCGCCACGCCGGCCGCGGCCCAGTCGATCGGCGGCCACTACAAGGTGGCCGGCACAAATTTCGACGGCGCGCCCTATTCCGGCGAGGCCGACATCGCGCTCACCTCGCAGACCACCTGCGAAATCAAGTGGACGACGGGCTCAACCGAATCCTCCGGCATCTGCATGCGCAACGACGACAGCTTCGCGGCGGGCTATGTGATCGGCGACAAGATCGGCCTGGTCATCTACAAGTTGATGGCCGACGGCACCCTCAACGGGCTGTGGACCATCGCCGGCCAGGAAGGCAACGGCACCGAAGTGCTGACCCCGGGGTGAAGTAGGAGCGCCTTACCGCAGTGCCGCCAGAAAAGCGGCGTCAGGGTAGCTGTCGGCGGGCAGGCCCATCTTGATCTGCACAGCCTTCACCGCGGCGCGGGTGCTTTTTCCCAGCTTGCCGTCAACCTCGCCCACATCATAGCCCTTGGCCACCAAAATTTTCTGCAACTGCAGAATCTCCTTGTAGGCGAGCGGCACCACCTGGCCATTGCCGGGGCTCACCGTGGGAGCGCCCGCGAGCCTGGTTGCCAGATAGGCGGCGGTCGCCGAATAGATCAGCGACTCGTTCCACTTGAGATAGGCGGTGGTGAAATTTTCATAGGCGAGGAAGGCCGGGCCATTGCGGCCCATGGGCAAGAGCAGGGCGGCCGGGAACTTGTCGGCCTTCAGCGGCTTGACCGTCCCCTTCACCCCCCACTTCACCCATTGCGAGCGCGGATAGGCGATGGCGATATCGGCCTCGGCCCACGGCATATTACTTGGCACCTGCACTTCCTGGAGCCAGGGCTGGCCCGGCTGCCAGCCATGCTTGCGCAACAGGTTCGCCGTCGAGGCAAGCACGTCGGGAATGCTGGTCCGCAAATCGCGCCTTCCGTCGCCGTCGAAGTCGACGGCGCTCTCGTCATAGTCCTGGGGCAGGAACTGGGTCTGGCCGATCTCGCCGGCCCAGGCGCCGCGCATCTCCTCCGGCGTGAGATCGCCCCGGCTGATCAGATCGAGGGCCGACAACAGCTGCGGGCGGAATTTCTCCGGCCGGCGGCAGTCCCACGACAAGGTGGCGAGCGCCTGCAACGTCGGCGAGTCGCCGATATTGGCGCCGAAATCGGTCTCCAGGGCCCAGAAGGCGACGATCACCGGAGCCGGCACACCGAACTGCTTTTCCACCCGGTCGAAGACCGGCCGATATTTCTGAATGAGGGCGGTGCCCTGCTTGATGCGGTAGTCCGACACCATGCGGGTGGAGAATTCGAGGAAGCTTTGCGAGAACACGCTCTGGGCCCGGTCGCGCTTGACGATCGCAGGATCGTAGGAAACCCGGTCGAGGGCGGCGAGCGCCACTTTCGAAATGCCGTTGGCGGCGGCCTCCTTGCGCACCCCCTTCAGAAAATCGTCAAAGCCCGCGGCACTGTTGCCGCAGCTGGCGGCCGACGCCGCCCCGGTCGTGAGTAGCAGTAGGCTCGCAGCCGCGGCGAGGCGCCGTCGGTTCATCATCTTCAACTCCTGATTCGGTCGTCGCGCGGCAGAGCAGACAATTATTTGCCGGATGGGTCAATTTCGTGGCCAAAGGCTTGAGAATATTACGCAAGGTCGCTAGCCATGGGTCGGACTCGTCCCCAAATTGTCACCTCCTGCATCCATGGCCCCGACCGCCCCCGTATCCGTAGCAAACCTGCTGGTGCGCGTCGCTTCCGGCGATCATGCCGCGTTTCGGGTGCTTTATGCCGAAGCGGGCCCCCGGATGTTTGCCATCACGCTTCGCATGATGAAGGCGAGAGATCGGGCGGATGACGTGTTTCAGGAAGCATTAACAATGGTTTGGGAGCGGTCCTGGCAGTTCGACCCGGGCCGCGGCGAAGCCCTGGCGTGGCTTTCGACGCTGACCCGGCACTGTGCCCTCGACCGGCTGCGGCGCACCCGCCGGCCGGCCGTCGATCTCGACGAAGCGGCGCTGACGGAACCCATGGCGCTCACCGTGCTGCCGGCCACCGACACGAGCGGCCTGCAGCGCTGCCTGGCGTCGCTCCGCCAAGACTACCGGGCCGCAAGCGGAGAATGGACCGAGGTATCGCCGGGGCTGCGCATCAAGGTGCTGAACCAGATCGACAGCCTCGGCCGCCACACCTACCTCGGCACTGGCGCGTCCTTGTGCATCAGGCCCTCGGCCTTGAGGTCGCGCCACAGGGCCTTGGGGATCTTGGAACTCATGGTCTTGATGTTGAGCGCCACTTCCTTGGGTGCTACCGCACCCGGAATGACCGAGACAACCGACGGATGGGTGAGCGGGAAACGCAACGCCGCCTGAGCGAGCTTCACCTTGTGGCGGGCGCATATCGCCTCGATCTTCTTCACCCGGTCGAGAATAGCCTTGGGCGCCGCCTCGTAGTTGTACATGGCACCGGGCTTCGCTCCGGTGGCGAGAATGCCGGAATTATAGGGCCCGCCCAGCACGATGCCGACGCCGCGCTCCTGGCAGAGCGGCAGGAAGGAGTTGAGCGCCTCCTGTTCGAGCAGCGTATAGCGCCCGGCCAGCAGGAAGATGTCGAAGTCGCCGGCCCGGGTCAGGGTCTCGGCCACCTGCCATTCGTTAATGCCGGCGCCGAAGGCCTTGATCACCTTCTCGTCGCGCAGCCGGATGAGCGCCCGGTAGCCGTGCTCCATCAGCGTCCTGACATGGGCGTCGCGGGCCTCGACGGATTTGTGGGTAAACACGTCGATGTCGTGGACGAAGAGAATGTCGACCGAATCGATGCCGAGGCGCTCGAGGGAAAATTCCAGCGAGCGCATGATGCCATCATAGGTGTAATCAAAAACCTCGCGGCGCGACGGCGTGTCGAAGAACTTGCCGATGCCGGTGCGCTCGTCGGGCGCACAAGGGCTCAGCAACCTGCCGACCTTGGTGGAGATCGCATAATCCTGGCGCTTCTTGCCGCGCAGGAAATGATTGAGACGGGTTTCGGAAAGACCCAGGCCATAGAGCGGAGCCGTATCGTAATAACGCAGTCCCGCCTTCCAGGCGGCATCGAGGGTCGCTTGCGCGTCCTTCTCGGTGAGCGGCCGGAACAGATTGCCCAGCGGTGCCGTGCCGAAGCCCAGTTCGGTAAAGGCGATGGTGGCACCCGACGGGGCGGTGAAATTGCGCTTCTTCATGCTTTCCTGTCTCCGCTGGAAATGAGATCGGCGAACAGTTCCGGGCGCTCGCCGGCGAAGGCTTCGAGTTCGGTCATCACCGCCGCCAGATGGGACTCCATGGCGCGCGCCGCGGCCTGTGTATCGCGCCGGCGCAACGCTTCGACGATCTGGCGGTGCTCGTCGAGGGTCAGTTCCTGGCGACGCCGGGAATTGAGCATGCGGCGCACCCGCTCAAGGCCGAGCCTGGCGGTTTCGGCCGCCTGTTTTACCCGCTCGAAGCCGAGGCCGTCGAGGATGATGGCGTGGAATTGCACGTCGAAGCGGTAGAAGCCCTCGCGGTCGCCGGAAGCGACCGCCGCTTCCTGATAGCGCAGGTTCTGGGCCATGTCGTAGACCCGGTCGGCGCTCCAGGTTTTGGTCAGTGTACGGATCGCTTCGATCTCGATCGCCCGCCGCACGAACATGTTTTCGCGGGCATCGGCGATCCTGACCAGAGCGACCCGGGAGGCACTCTGCGGCACGATGTCGACCAGGCCCTCGCTGGCCAGGCGGTTCAAGGCCTCGCCCACCGGAAAGCGCGATACGCCCAGCCTGGCGGCGATCGCCGGCTTGTCGAGAATTTCGCCGGGCTTCAGTTCCAGGCTGACAATCGCCTGGCGGAGTGCCGCATGCACCCGGGCCGTAGCGCCGCCCTTGCCCGGCGCCAGGCTGCCATCGAGAAAATCATAGGTGACGTCGGCAACTAACATGCTAACATGTTAGTATGAATTTAGTGGCCGACAAAGGCCAAATTGGCGCCGGCGAAAGACGGAAAAATGACAAGCACAGCGACGAAACCGCCGCGCATGCTGCGGCTTCACCCAACCGATAACGTCCTGGTCGCCGTCGACGCGGTGGATAAGGGCGCAACCACGCCCGAGAATATGGTGGCGCGCGAACGCATCATGAAGGGCCACAAGATGGCGGCAACCGCCATCGCCGCCGGCGCACCGATTCTCAAGGTCGGCCAGATCATCGGCTTCGCCAGCAAGGACATCGCCGCCGGCGACTGGGTGCACGAACACAATGTCGGCGTGCACGACTTCGCCAGGGATTACGCCTTCGCCCGCGATGCCCACCCCGAGGATATCCTGCCGGTTGAACAACGCGCCACCTTCCAGGGCTACCGGCGAGCCAACGGCAAGGTCGGCACGCGCAACTATATCGGCATCATGACCTCGGTGAACTGCTCGGCGACGGTTGCGGGCTTCATCGCCCAGGAACTCAATGCCTCCGGCATCCTCAAGGATTACCCAAATATCGACGGGGTGGTGGCGCTCAAACAGGACAATGGCTGCGTCATCGACTATCGCGGCGCCATCTTCGACATCCTCAAGCGCACCTCCTGGGGCTATGCCACCAATCCCAACATGGGCGGCGTCCTGATGGTCGGCCTCGGCTGCGAGGGCTTCCAGATTCCACGCTTCAAGGAGGCCTATGGCATCGTCGAGGGCAACACCTTCCGCACCATGACCATCCAGGAGACCGGCGGAACCCGCAAGACGGTGGCCGCCGGGGTGGCGGCGGTCAAAGAGATGCTGGCGCACGTCAACGACGTGAAGCGCGTCGCCTGCCCGGCTTCCGATCTCGTCGTGGCGCTGCAATGCGGCGGCTCGGATGGCTATTCCGGCATCACCGCCAATCCGGCGCTGGGAGCCGCCGTCGATATCCTGGTCAAGAACGGCGGCACCGGCATCCTGTCGGAAACGCCAGAAATCTACGGCGCCGAGCATCTCCTCACGCGCCGCGCCGCAACCCCCGAGGTGGGCGAGAAGCTCATTGAGATCATCCACTGGTGGGAGGACTACACCAAGCGCAACCTCATGGAAATGAACAACAATCCTTCACCCGGCAACAAGCTGGGCGGGCTCACCACGATCCTCGAGAAGTCACTGGGTGCTGCGGCCAAGGGCGGCACCACGACGCTTCGCCATGTCTACCGCTATGCCGAGCCAGTGACCGGCAAGGGCTTCGTCTTCATGGATACGCCGGGCTACGATCCGGTTTCGGCCACCGGCCAGGTGGCGGGTGGCGCCAATCTCATCTGCTTCACCACCGGGCGCGGCTCGGCCTATGGCAACAAGCCGGTGCCGTCGATCAAGCTTGCCACCAATTCCGACACCTACCGCCGCATGGTCGACGACATGGACATCAATTGCGGCGACTTGCTCGACGGCGTTGCCATGGCCGACAAGGCCACGGAAATCTTCAGCCGGATGCTGGCCGTGGCCTCGGGGACACGCAGCAAGTCGGAAGTCCTGGGCTACGGCGACAACGAGTTCGTGCCCTGGCAGGTCGGCGCCACCATGTAGCGTCCGCCAGTCATCTTTGGACCATCATTGTCGGCCAAGCCCGGCTCCGGCATCGGGGCACGAATGGGACCTTTCTCGAAACGCAAAAAGAGCAGCAAGGGGCGAGGCCGGCGGCCCCGGGTCGAGCCGCGCCTGTTTGCCGGCGAAGAACGCAGCCGGGCGGCGCCGCGCCAGCCGGCGCGGCCGCGCCGCGGCATCAAAAGTTTCATCCTCGGCTGGACACTTAAGCTCGGACTGGCCGGCACTCTCATGCTTGCGCTCCTGTTCGGCTATATCTGGTTCTCCCTCGACCAGAAAGGGCTCCTCAAGATTCCCGACCGCGAGCCCGGCGTCATGGTGCTCGCCGCCGACGGCACCAGGCTCGCCGAACAGGGCTCCTTCTTCGGCGACGACGTGCGCCTGGCCGAACTTCCCGATTATGTCCCCAATGCCATCATCGCCATCGAAGACCGCCGCTTCTATCTGCATTACGGCGTCGATCCGATCGGCCTCACCCGGGCGATCGTCACCAATTTCCGCTCCGGCCGTCTGGTGCAGGGCGGCTCCACCCTCACCCAGCAGTTGGCCAAGAACCTGTTTCTGACGCCGGAGCGCACCCTCGAACGCAAGCTGCAGGAAGTGGTTCTGGCGGTGTGGCTCGAGACCCGCTATTCCAAGGCGGAAATCCTCCAGCTCTATCTCAACCGCGTCTATTTCGGCGGTGGTGCCGTGGGGATCGAGAAGGCGGCCGAGGCCTATTATCGCAAGCCGGCCCGCGAGCTCACCATCGCCGAGGCGGCCACGCTTGCCGGCCTCCTCAAGGCGCCCACCAGCTACAGCCCGGTGCTCCATCCCGAGGCTGCCGCCGAACGCATGCGGCTGGTCCTCAACAGCATGGTCGATACCGGCGCCATCACGCCTGAGGAAGCCCAGAACGCCATCGATGCGCCGGCCGCCGTGGTTGCCTCCGACTATGTTCCCGCCACCCAGTACATCCTCGACTGGGTGAGCGAGCAGCTTCCCGACCTGGTCAAAGACAATTCCCAGTCGATCGTGGTCGAGACCACCATCGATCCCGCGCTGCAAGCCAATGCCGAGAAGTCGCTGCGCAAGCGCCTCAATACGGAAGGCGCCAAGCTCGGCGCCAGCCAGGGCGCCTTCGTGGCGCTGGATACCTCCGGCGCCATCAAGGCCATGGTCGGCGGCAAGTCCTACCGGCGCAGCCAGTTCAACCGGGTGAGCAAGGCGAAACGCCAGCCGGGCTCGGCCTTCAAGCCGTTCCTCTATCTCGCGGCACTCGAAAAGGGCTTCACCCCCGACTCGGTCGAGGTCGACGGGCCGGTGACGATCGGTGGCTGGTCGCCGGAAAACTACAAGCAGAAATACCTGGGCCCGGTGACGCTCAGAACCGCACTCGCCATGTCGCTCAACACCGTCGCCGTCCGGCTGATTGCCAAGGTGGGGCCCGCCGCGGTGGCGGGCGTGGCCCGCCGGCTCGGCATCGTCTCGGCCCTCGGCCAGGACGATTCGCTGGCGCTCGGCACCTCCGTGGTGACACCTCTCGAACTCACCTCGGCCTTCGTGCCCTTCGCCAATGGCGGCCGGCCGGTCGTGCCCTACGCCATCACCCGCATCACCGCCCGCGACGGCCGTGTGCTCTATCAGCGGAGCGGCAGCGGCTTCGATACGGCGATCGCTCCCGGCGATCTCGGCGACATGAACGACATGCTGCGCGCCGTGGTCACCGAGGGGACGGCGCGCAAGGCGCAGTTCGGCGACTTCATGATCGCCGGCAAGAACGGCACCAGCCAGGACTATCGCGATGCCTGGTTCATCGGCTACACCAGCTACCTGGTCGCCGGGGTGTGGGTCGGCAATGACGACAATTCGCCGACCCTCAAGGTGACCGGCGGCTTGATCCCGGCGGAAATCTGGCGCGACGCCATGGAGCCGGCCCACGCCGGCCTGGTGCCGGAACCCTTGCCCGGCGGCGCGACCCGCTACAGCAATGTTACCCAACTCCCGGGCGAAGACGGCAGGTCGGTTTCGCCAAGCCAGGAAAGCGGTTTCTTTGAGGATCTGGGCAATCTGTTCCGCAGCAGCGGGGCCGATGACGGCCAGGGCAATAGCCCCACGGCGTTCCAGCGCATGAAGCAGCCCCGCGATAAATGATCAGGTAACGACCCGGTGCACGCTCTGGCCATGGAGCTTGAGCCATTTCTTAGCGCGCGAGGCTTCCGGACAGTGGGTGAGCACCATGCGCCAGAAGGCCGGACCGTGGTTGAGATGCCTGAGGTGGGCAACCTCGTGGGCCGCCACATAGTCGAGAACATAGGCGGGCGCCAGGATCAGCCGCCAGGAATAGGAGAGATCGCCCGAAGCCGAGCACGAGCCCCAGCGGCTTCTCTGGTCGCGGATGCTCAGCCGGCGATACTTCACTTGCATGGCTTCGGCATATTTGCGCGAAGCGCGCGACAGTTCGGCGCGCGCCGCCGTCTTCAGCCAGTCGAGCAGGCGCCGCGCAACGTGCTCGGGCGAACCTGCAACATGGATGAGGCTCGCCCCGGGGTCGGCGACGACCGTGCCGCGGCGCGAGGCGACATGGCGGATTTCATGGTCGAGCCCACGCAGCGGAATGACCTGGCCGGGGGCCAGGCGGATCGTTTCGCCGCGCTGGCCGAGGTGTTCGGCGAGCCAGATCTCGGAGCGGCGTACGAAATCCAGCGCCTGATTGCGGGAAACGCCCTTGGGCACCGTTACCAGGGCCGCCGTGCCGTCGGAACTCAAGCGCAGCACCAGCCGCCTGGCCCCGGCATGGCGGCGGAACCGGACGGCGATCGCGGTCCCGGCAATCGCCAGCAGGGCCGGATCGAGCGATTTCGGCGACCACACCCGGGCAAAACGGCCGAGCCCGCCCGCCATCAGGCGCTGGCGTTGATAAAGGAAACGATGCGCGGCACGATCTCGCGGCGGAAACGGGTGCCGTTGAACACGCCATAATGGCCGACGCCCATCTGCAAGTGGTGCTGCTTCTTCGCCGCCGGCAGGGCGGTGCACAGATCGTGGGCCGCCCCGGTCTGGCCGACGCCGGAAATATCGTCGCGCTCGCCCTCGACCGTCATCAGCGCCGTTCTGGTGATCGCGGCGGGATCGACCCGGCGGTTGCGATGGGTGAAGGTGCCGCGCGGCAGATCGTGATTGACGAAGACTTTCTCCACCGTCTGCAGATAGAACTCGGCGGTCAGATCCATCACCGACATGTATTCGTCATAGAAGTCGCGGTGCTTCTCGGCCGAATCGCCGTCGCCCTCGACCAGATGCCAGAACAGTTCCCGGTGGGCATCGATATGACGATCGAGATTCATCGTCATGAAGCCGCCGAGCTGCAAGAAGCCCGGATAGACATGGCGCATGGCGCCGGCATGGGGCATCGGCACCTGCATGATGACGCCGCGGCGGAACCAGTCCGCACCCCTTTCCTCGGCCATGCGATTGACCTGTGTCGGGTTGCGGCGGGTATCGATGGGGCCGCCCATCAGGATCATGCTGCGCGGCGTGGCACGATCCTTGGCGGCGTTCATCAGCGACACGGCGGCCAGCACCGGAACCGAAGGCTGGCACACCGCCATGACGTTGGTGCCCGGTCCCAGGAACTGCAGCATCTCGATCACATAATCGATGTAGTCGTCGAGATCGAAGGGACCGCGGGCCAGCGGCACGGTGCGGGCGTCGGCCCAATCGGTGATGTAGACGTCGCAATGGGGCAGCATGGCTTCGACCGTGCCGCGCAACAGTGTGGCGTAGTGGCCGGACATCGGCGCCACGATAAGGAGTTTCGGCTGGGCCGGCGCGCCCGCGGCGCGGTCCTTGCGGAAGTGGAGCAGGCTGCAGAAGGTCTTCTGCAGCGCCACCGTCTCGGCGACCGGCACCAGATCGTCGCCGTCGATGGTGTCGGTGATACCGAAACTGGGCTTGCCGTAGCGCCTGGTGCCGCGCTCGAACATTTCCAGCGACGCGGCAACCGAGCGGGCCAGCTGGGTGCCGGCCAGCGGATTTTGCGGGCTGGTCCAGAACGACAGTCCGGCGTCGGCAGCGGCCCGCAACGGCGCCAGGACTGCGTGGTTCATCTCAAAGAGATAGTACAGCATTCCGACTCGACCCCAACCGCCCCATTTTGCGACACAAAGGTAACTACTCCGTAAACGGACGGCAACCAATCTATTCAGGCTGCCTAAAGATTAACCAGACATCGCTACGGCAAGTTCCTTGGCCAGTTTGCCGGTGTCGGTCGAATAGGTGAAGAACTTCACGAAGCTGCCGTCGGGGGCCATGAGATAGATAATGCTCGAATGGTCCATCGCGTAGGTCTTGGCCCCGCCCTGGTCGACCTTGCGGTAATAGACCCGGTAGGCCTTGGCCGCCGCGGCAACGTCCTCGGCACTACCGGTCAGGCCGACCAGCCCGGCACCGAAATTTCCGACATAGGCCTTGAGTGTTGCCGGCGAATCACGTTCCGGGTCGATGGTAACAAAGATCGGCTGTATAGCCCGGCTCTTTTCACCCATGGCCTCGACCGCCTGGGTCATCACCTGCAGTTCGGCCGGGCAGACGTCGGGGCAAGAGGTGTAGCCGAAGAACACCAGCATGTAGCGGCCGCGAAAGTCTTTCTCGGTCACCCGCTTGCCGTCCTGGTCGACCAGACTGAAGGGACCGCCGACATCGGCCACGCCGATGCTCACCGGGACACGGCCGGTCAAACCCGACAGATAGGCCGCCATCCCAAGTAGGGCGGCCATCGCCAGTATGGCGGCGGCGAGCAGAGCAGTGCGGCGCGACGGCATTGCGAGTATCTTTCATTTTGCCGTGACATAGGCCTAATCTGGGGCGCCTTCAACGCAAGGCTGCCACGCAAAAACGCATATGTCATCTCTCTCCATGGACGGCCTGGTGAAACCCCGCAGCGACGGCGAGCTCGGCGTCTTGCGGCTGCGCACCCTGGTTAGGCTGCGCTGGCTTGCCGTCGCCGGTCAGACCGCGGCGGTGATCGGCGTCTACGCGCTCCTCGGCTTTCCGCTGCCCATCGGCCTTAGCCTTGCGGCAATAGCACTCAGCGCCTGGCTCAACATCTTCCTCACCATCCGTTGGCGGAGGACCGTCCGGCTGCGGCCGGCACAGGCCGGCATCCTGCTCGCCTATGATGTGCTGCAGCTTGCCGTCCTGCTCTATCTTACCGGCGGCCTGGAAAACCCCTTCTCTTTCCTGTTCCTGGTGCCGGTGACGATTTCGGCCACCTCGCTGCCGCTCAAATGGACTCTCGGGCTGGGGGCCGCCGCCTTCTTCTTCGCCACGGTGCTGGCGCGCTACCACCTGCCGCTGCCGTGGACTCCCGGCGCGCCCCTCTTCCTGCCCGATGTCTATATCGCCGGCATGTGGGTGGCGATCCTGTGCGGTGTGGTGTTCTCGGCCTTTTACGCGCGGCGCATCACCGAAGAGGCGCGGCAGATGTCGACGGCTTTGTCGGCGGCCGAGATGGTGCTGGCCCGCGAGCAGCGGCTGTCGGCGCTCGACGGTCTCGCCGCCGCCGCCGCCCACGAGCTGGGAACCCCGCTCGCCACCATTGCGCTGGTGGCCAAGGAACTGAAGCGCGAGCTGCCGCCGGGCGCTCCGCACGGCGACGACATCGACCTCCTGATCAGCCAGGCCGGGCGCTGCCGCGAGATTCTGGCGCGGCTCGCCAACCGCGAATCGGAGACCGACGAGGTCTACCAGCGCACCAAGATGCTAGTGATGATCGAGGACCTGGTGGCACCCTTGCGCGGCGCCGACATCGACATCGCGGTCAGCGACAATGGCGCCAGCTCTGCGGCTCCCGAACCGGTGTTCCGGCGCAATCCGGCGATTGCCTATGGCCTCGGCAATCTCCTGGAGAATGCCGTCGATTTCGCCGAGAAGCGGGTCGAGATCGAGGCCCGCTGGACGCCGGCGACGGTTGCCATCACGGTGGGCGACGACGGCCCGGGCTTCCACCAGGCGATCTTCGACCGTCTCGGCGATCCCTTCGTTACGACGAGGCCCGGCTATGGTGCCGAGAACGACAATGCCGGCGGCCACGAAGGCATGGGGCTCGGTTTCTTCATCGCCAAGACCCTGCTCGAGCGTTCGGGCGCCGCCGTCTTGCTCGCCAACCGGCCGGCCCCCGGTCACGGGGCGGTGGTGCAAGTGGTCTGGCCGCGGCCTGCTGTCGATGTCGGCAAAGGTTGAACCGCCGCCGCGACCGGTCTAGAGCTTATTCCGTATGGGAACGAGTGCCGCAACCCGATGACCGCGATCAATTTGCCGCCCGACAAGACGCTGCTGCTTGTCGATGACGACAAGCCGTTTCTGACCCGGCTGGCCCGTGCCATGGAGGCCCGCGGCTTCGAGGTACGCATGGCCGAGTCGGTGGCCGAAGGTGTGATCCAGGTGAAGAAGGAAGCCCCTGGCTACGCCGTGGTCGACCTCCGGCTCGCCGACGGCAACGGCCTCGACGTGATCGAGGCCTTGCATCATGCCAGGCCCGAGGCCCGCGTCGTGGTGCTCACGGGCTACGGCAACATCGCCACGGCGGTGACCGCGGTCAAGCTCGGCGCCATCGACTATCTGGCCAAGCCCGCCGACGCCGACGCGGTCTACGGCGCCTTGATTGGCGACGGCGACAGCCGGGCGGCACTCCCCGACAATCCCATGTCGGCCGACCGGGTGCGCTGGGAACACATCCAGCGGGTCTACGAGCTGTGCAACCGCAATGTCTCGGAAACCGCCCGCCGCCTCAACATGCACCGCCGCACCCTGCAGCGCATCCTCGCCAAGCGCGCCCCGAAGTAACTACCGCGGCCGCTCCGCCAGGCCCGCCAGGAACCCCGGCAGATCGTCGGTCAGGTGATGAATATGGGGCTGCGCGATCCCGCCGGTCGCCTTGTTGAGATGCTCGGCGTCGCGATTTTCCGGTGCGACCACCAGCACCGTGGTCATGCCCAGCGCATGCGGCGCCTCGAGGTTGCGAGCGATGTCCTCGAACATCGCCGCGCTCTCCGGCCGGATGCCGGTGTCGCTGACGAACTTGCGGTAGGGCTCCATCTCGGGCTTGGGGATGAAATCCGAATGCACGATGTCGAAGATGTCGCCGAAATGGTGGGTGACGCCCAATCGCGCCAGCACCTTTTCGGCATGCGCCACGGTGCCATTGGTGAAAATGAGCTTGCGGCCGGGAAGCCCATGCAGTGCCGCATCGAGCCGGGGATCGGCGGGCACCGGCGAGTGGTCGATATCGTGCACATAGTCGAGAAAGCCGTCGGGGTTGACGCCATGCTCGACCATCAAGCCGCGCAGCGTCGTGCCATACTCGTAGAAGAGCCGCTTCTGGCGCAGCTTGGCCTCGGCAAAATCGACCTTGAGGAGGCTTGCCACGAACTCGCCCATCTTCACGTCGATCTGGTCGAACAGGCGGCAGGAGGCGGGATAGAGTGTGTTGTCGAGGTCGAAGACCCAGGTGTCGACGTGGGCGAAGCCCTTCATACGCCGGTCCGCGACACGCGCGTACCCACACCATGCGGGGTGAGGAGTTCGAGCAGCACCGAGTGCGGCACCCGGCCATCGAGGATGATGACGCCTTCGACGCCGGATTCGACCACGCTTGCGGCACTTTCCACCTTGGGGATCATGCCGCCGGTGATGGTGCCGTTGGCGATGAGGCGGGCTATCTCGGAAATCTTCAGTTCACTGATCAGGTTCTTGTCCTTGTCGAGGACGCCGGCGACATCGGTGAGGAGCAAGAGGCGCTTGGCCTGCATGGCGGTGGCGATGGCGCCGGCGGCGGTATCGGCGTTGATATTGTAGGTCTCGCCCTCCCAGCCGGCAGCGATGGGGGCAATGACCGGAATGGCGTCGCTCCTGATGATCGTTTGCAGGATCTCGATATTGACCCTTGCCGGCTCGCCGACGAAGCCGAAGTCGATGGTCTCGGTCTTGCCGGATGCGGGATCGGTCTTCTTCTTGACGAAGCGCTCGGCCACCATCAGGTCGCCGTCCTTGCCGGAAATGCCGACGGCGCGGCCGCCGGCCCGCTGGATCGAGGCGACGATCGCCTTGTTGATCGAGCCGGCCAGCACCATCTCGACCACGCTCATGGTCTCGGCATCGGTCACCCTTAGCCCGTCGCGAAACTCCGCCTTGACCGCCAGCTTGTCGAGCATCTTGTTGATCTGCGGGCCGCCGCCATGCACCACCACGGGGTTGAGGCCGCACACCTTCAGCATCACCATGTCGCGGGCAAACTGCTGGGCGAGTTTGGGATCGACCATGGCGTGGCCGCCGTATTTCACCACGATGGTCTGGTCGTCATAGCGCTGCAGGAAGGGTAGCGCCTCGGACAGGATGCGGGCGGTCTCGCTGATCGGAAGGTCGGTCATGGGCGGGGTCCCGGTGTTTGGCCGCCTTATAGGCCATTGCCCGGCCTTGCCAAGAGCCTCACAACAGTCCGGCGATCTCGGCCCGCAGTTCCGGCAGGCCAGCGCCGTTCTCGCTCGATGTCGCATGAATGAGAGGAAAGGCCGCCGGCCGCTTGCGGGCCACGGCCTCGGTGGCGGCTCTGACCGTCTCGACCTCGCCCGGCTTCAGCTTGTCGATCTTGGTCAGCACCAGCTGGAAGGCGACGGCGCACTCGTCAAGCAGATCGAACATCTCCTCATCGGCGGCAAGGACACCGTGGCGGGCATCGATCAGCACGAAGGCCCGGGTGAGGCCGGGTCGTCCGCGCAGATAGCCACGCAGCATCGACTGCCACTGCTTGACGTCCTTTTTCGCCGCCTTGGCATAGCCGTAGCCCGGCATGTCGATCAGGGTCAGTCGCTGGCCGATATCGAAGAAATTGAGTTCGCGGGTGCGGCCCGGCGTATTCGAGGCGCGGGCCAGACCATTCACTCCAGTGAGGGCGTTGATCAGCGACGACTTGCCGACATTGGAGCGGCCGGCGAAGGCGATCTCGACACCCTTGACCGGCGGCAACTGGTCGAGTTTCGCGACCCCCAGCCGGAAACTATGCGGGCCGCCGAACAGTCTGCGCCCGGCATCGATCGCCTCGACCGCGAAGGCCTGGCTCACGCCGCCGGTTTCTTGTTGAGGAAGGGCAGGCTGGCGCGGATGTTGCCGAGGAAGTTCACCTCGACCCCGTGGCGCCGCATGATGATCGACTGCTGGATGACCGAGAGGGTGTTGCTCCAGGCCCAGTAGATGACCAGACCCACCGGGAAGGTTCCCAGCATGAAGGTGAAAATGACCGGCATCCAGTTAAACAGGCTCGCCTGCACCGGATCGGGCGGGGTGGGATTGAGCCGCATCTGCAGCCACATGGTAATGCCCATGAGCAGCGGCCAGACGCCGATCATCAGCATGGCGGGGGGCGTGAACGGCAACAGCCCGAAGAGATTGGCGAAGCTCGTGGGATCGGGTGCCGAGAGATCGTGGATCCAGCCGTAGAACGGCGCCTGGCGCAGCTCGATCGAGGTGAGGATCACCTTATAGAGCGAGAAGAACACCGGCACCTGCACCAGCACCGGGAGACAGCCCGAGAGCGGCGAGACCTTCTCGCGCTTGTAGAGCTCCATCATGCCCTGCTGCTGCTTCACCCGGTCGTCCGGGTAGAGCTCCTTGAGTTTGGCGATCTCCGGCTGCAACTTCTTCATCTTGCTCATCGAGGCGTAGGACTTGTTGGCCAGCGGGAATACCGCCGCCTTGACCAGCACGGTCGCCAGCAGGATGGCGATGCCGAAATTGCCGACCAGGCTCTTCAGCCATTCGAGCAGATAGAACATCGGCTTGGTCAGGGGCTTGAACCAGCCCCAGTCGATCATCAGGTCGAACTGGCGGATGCGGTATTTCTCGCCGATCGCATTGATGGTGGCGACCACCTTGGCGCCGGCGAAGAACTGGTCGCGATAGGAAGCCGACGCACCGGGTGCGGCAACAATGGGGTCCTTGGCGCTGTAATCGGTCTGGTAGCCGTCGCGCTCGCCGAGCTTCAGATAGCGGAAGGTGCCGGTCACCGCCGCCTCCTGGTTGGGGATGACGACCGCCGCCCAATACTTGTCGGTGAAGCCGAGCCAGCCGCCCTTGTCGCTGGCAACCGCGGTGGGTTCGGTAGCCTTGGCGGCGTCCTTGTACTTGACTTCGGTCGAGCCGCTGCCGAGAACGCCGAGCATGCCTTCATAGAACACCCAGTAGCCGGCGATCGCCGGCGTATCGTGGCGCTGCACGCGGGCATAGGGAATGAGCTTCACCTCGGCCGCGGTATTGTTCTGCACCGACTGGGTGATGGTGAAGAGATACTCGTCATCGAGCGCAATGGTGCGGGTGAAGACGAGGCCGGCGCCATTGTCCCAGGAGAGCGTCACCGGCTTGCCGGGCGAAAGTTCGCTACCTGCCGGAACCGTCCACAGGGTCTTCGAATCGGGCAGTTTCGCCGCGGTGCCCGCACCCGCCACAAATCCCTGTTCGGCGAAGAGAGCGCCCTTCGTGCCCGACGGCGACAGGAAGGCGATGGTCGGGCTTTGCGGATCGATGGTCTCCCGGTACTTGACCAGGTGCAGGTCGTCGAGCTGGGCGCCCTGCAGATTGATCGAACCCTCGACATAGTCCGACTTGATGGCAAGGCGCGGGCTGGCCTTGAGGGTCGCGTCGCGGCTTAGCGTGGCTGAGCCGGTGGCCGGTGTCGTCGGGGTGGTGGCGGTCGTCGTGGTGGTGGTGCCGGTCTGCACCGTCTCCTTGGGCAGCCGCGGCTGCACATAGAAGAACTGCCAGCCGAGCATGATCGCCATGGCGAGCACGATGAAGACGATGAAATTCTTGCTGTCGTAATTCATGGGCGTTCCCTGTCCGCCGTGTCATGTGGCATGCGATGCAGCCGTTGCAAGGCGTGGCGCAGATCTTTCTCGAGATCGGCGAAGCTGCGGCCCACGGTGGGCGCCCGGCCGATCAGCACATAGTCGAAGCCGGGCCTGGCCTCCAAGCTCAGCACCAGCCTTGCGGCGGCACGCAAGCGCCGCTTGACGCGGTTGCGGACAACCGCATTGCCGAGCTTCTTGGTGGCGGTGAAACCGACCCGCGGGGCGGCGGCATCGCTGCGGTCGCGGGCCTGCACCACCATGCCGGGCATGGCCGCATGGAGAGCCCGCGCGGCGGCGACAAAGTCCTGTCGACGCCTGAGCCGTTCCATCTCGCTCGCAATCCGGCCGTCAGGCCGACAGACGCTTGCGGCCCTTGGCGCGGCGGCGGGCCAGCACATTGCGGCCGCCAACGGTGGCCATGCGCGAACGGAAGCCGTGCCGACGCTTGCGGACGAGTTTCGAGGGCTGGTAGGTACGCTTCACGTCAGGTCTCCGTATTCGCTTGGGCGGCCATTGTTTTCAATGGTTTGGCTCAATGCCGCAGGGGCCTTGAGGCAGCGCCCGAATGGTTCTAGCCGGGGTTTCGGGAATTGGCGGCGCATATACGGTTAAATCCCCGGGAAAGTCAACGAGCCGCCGGCATTTGCCTATCGCCGGCCCGATGGCTTTTTTTTGCCGCGCGCAACCTAAATACCGCTGGAAGCCGTTATAGTTCTGCGCAGCGATCGAAACAGGGTGGGCATGGCCGAAACGGCGAGAAAGAGCGGCGACGAATCAACGCCCGGCCTGCTGCGCGGATTATCGGGCAAGGTCCTGGTCCTCACCGTGCTGTTCGTCATGCTCGGCGAGGTGCTGATCTTCCTGCCGGCCATCGCCAATTTCCGCATCCAGTGGCTGAAAGGCCGGATAGCCCAGGCGGAGATCGCCGCACTGGCGGCCGAGGCAGCGCCCGACCAGATTCTGTCGAGCGATCTGCGCAGCGAAATCCTCAAAGGCGCCGGCGTTCTGGTTGTCTCGCTCAGCAAGGACCAGAAGCGCCAGCTCATCCTGCGCAGCGACGGCGATCAGATGATCGAAGCCAGCTACGATTTGCGCGAGACCATGTGGCTGCCGCAGATCGCCGACGCCGGTGCCGCCATGCTGGCGACGGGCCCGCGCATCATCGGGGTGGTCGACAAACCGCCCAACATGTCGGGCGACCTGATCGAGATCGCTCTCGACGAGGAACCCTTGCGCCAGGCCCTGCGCGGCTACGGTCTCAACATCCTGCTGATCTCGGTCGGCCTGTCGCTCTTGGTCGGGCTCGTTGTGTTCGTCGCCCTCAACCGGGTGCTGGTGCGGCCGATGCAGCGGCTCACCCTCAACATGGTGGCCTTCGGCCGCAATCCGGAAGACGCCTCGCGCATCATCGGGCCGTCGGCCCGGCGCGACGAGATCGGCATCGCCGAGCGCGAACTGCACGCCATGCAGGGCGAGCTCCTGTCGATGCTGCAGCAGAAGAACCGGCTTGCCGCCCTCGGACTCGCCGTATCCAAGGTCAGCCACGATCTGCGCAACATGCTGTCTTCGGCCCAGCTCATCTCCGATCGCCTGTCCGGCGTCGAAGACCCGACGGTGCAGCGCTTCGCCCCCAAGCTCATCGCCTCGCTCGACCGGGCCATCGGCTTTCTCACCCAGACCCTCAAGTTCGGGCGGGCCCAGGAACCGCCGCCGATGCGCGAGAAGGTGGCGTTGAAGGCCTTGGTCGACGAAGTGATCGAGAACGCCGTGCTGCGCACTTCGAGCCGCATCGTCCTCTACAATAACGTGGCGCAGAGCATCGTCGCCGACGCCGACCGCGACCAGTTGAACCGGGTGCTCACCAATTTGCTGCGCAATGCCATACAGGCCATCGAGACGGCCCAGGCCGAAGATCCCGGGGCCCGCGAGGGTGCGGTGACGGTCACGGCACGGCGCGACGGCAGCGTCGTCGCCATCGAAATCCGCGACAATGGCCCGGGCATTCCGGAGCGGATCAGGCCGAGGCTGTTCGAACCCTTTCAGAGTGCGGCGCGTTCCGGCGGAACCGGTCTGGGGTTGGCCATCGCGGCCGAGCTGGTCCGGGCCCATGGCGGCGAGATTTCGCTTGCGACCACCGGCCCCGAGGGCACCAGCTTCGTCGTCACTTTGCCCGACACGGTGGCGGAACTCAGGACCGGACGGCGCGGCGAGCGCCGGCCCGCCGACGCCTGACCATGGTGACGATGGCTGGCCGGCGCAACCTCATTACCGATGTCGAAGGTGTCCTGGTCGGCAATGCCGAGGATCGCCGCCTGGCGACCGGGGTCACGGTCATCGTCGCCAATCCCGCCATGGTGGCGGCCGCCGATATTCGCGGCGGCGCGCCCGGAACGCGCGAAACGCCCACGCTGGCGCCGGAAAACCTGGTCACCGAAATCCATTCGATCGTTCTTGCCGGCGGCTCGGTGTTCGGTCTCGATGCGGCCTCGGCCGTCACCTGGGAACTGGCCAAGCGTGGTGTCGGCTTCCGCTTCGGGGCACAAGCCTGGCCCTGCCCGGTGGTGCCGGCCGCCATCCTCTTCGATCTCGCCACTGGGGCGGACAAGGCCTGGGGGGCCGAGCCGCCCTACGCTCGGCTCGGCCGCGATGCATTGGCCACGGCGGGTCGGGGCTTCGCGTTGGGTTGCCGTGGGGCGGGAACCGGAGCAATCGCCGGCGCCCTCAAGGGCGGGCTCGGCAGCGCGTCTTCCACCTGGAACGGCTTCACCGTCGGCGCCCTCGTCGCCGTCAACAGCGTCGGCTCGTGCATCGATGGCGCAACCGGCCTGCCGTGGAGCATCGGCTCGGCCGTCGGCGACGAGATGGGACCCTGCGAACCCCTTCCGTCTTCGGTCTCCATAACCCTGGCCTTGAGCAAGCTCGACCGCCTGCCGGAGTTCGCCCGGCCCGGCGCCAACACCACCATCGCCGTGGTCGCCACCGATGCCAGGCTCGACAAGGCCGAAGCGTTGCGCCTTGCCATCATGGCGGGCGACGGGCTTGCCCGCGCCATCCGTCCTGCGCACACGCCCTTCGACGGCGACACGGTCTTCGCCGCGGCGACCGGACGGCGCGAACTCGGGTCCAACCGGCCCCTTGACCTGGCCCGCCTCGGTGGTCTCGCTGCGGAAACCCTGGCTCGCGCCATCGGCCGGGCCATCTGGGAGGCCGAACCACTTGGTAGCCTGCCGAGCTACCGGTCCGCCACGGATCGCTAACCCGAGTGCGACGCGGCGCTTGACGCCATGGCCCGGTTCAATGTCTATAGCGGACCTTAACCAGGAGCAGCCGTAACGGCTGTCCGATCAGAGGAGAAGACCGAGACTTGAGCATACCCCCCAGGAGGCCATCGACAAACCGCGGAGCCGCCCCCCCGCAGAAGGAAGAAGGACACCGGATCAACCATCGCATCGACGCCCGCGAAGTGCGGCTCATCGTAGCCGATGGTGCCAATGTCGGCGTCGTACCGATCCGCCAGGCGATGATGATGGCCGAAGAGGCCAATCTCGACCTGGTCGAAGTGTCGCCGGACGCCAAGCCGCCGGTCGCCAAGATCCTCGACTACGGCAAGTTCAAATACCAGGAACAGAAAAAGGCCAACGAGGCCCGCAAGAAGCAGAAGGTCATCGAGATCAAGGAGATCAAGATGCGCCCGATGATCGACGATCATGACTATGACGTGAAGATGAAAGCCATCCGGCGGTTCTTCGAGGAGGGCGACAAGGTCAAGATCACGCTGCGCTTCCGCGGCCGCGAGATGGCCCACCAGGAGCTCGGCCAGCAGCTGCTCGACCGGGTCAAGAAGGATACCGGCGAACTCGCCAAGGTCGAGTCGGAACCGCGTTTCGAGGGCCGCCAGATCGTCATGGTTCTGGCGCCCCGCTGACAATCGGCTGACAGTGCCGTTCACCGGCCTGTCAGACCCCGAGTCCTAAGTGATGTATTCAGGACAGCGTCCTGCGCCCGTGTGACGGGGGCGACGCGATGACGGATGGCGAGTAGTCGAGGTGTCGTCTCCCGACGAGAGAATCGGCCGGCGCAGTCTGCTGCTGGCATTGCTCTGGGTGGCGCTCGCCGCTCCGGCCGGGAGTGCCCTTGCCGATGACAATGGCGGCGGCGACGGCAAAGACGGTGGTGGCGGCGACGGCAAAGGCAGTGGCGGCGATGGCGGCGACGACAATGACAACGGCGGTTCCACCAGCCGGATCCGCGACGCCGTCAAGTCGGGTGCGGCCGAGCCACTGAAGGACATCCTGGCGGTGGTGCGCCAGAACTACCAAGGCGAGGTGGTATCGATTGCCCTGGTTGGATCGGCCAACCGCATGGTTTACAAGATTCGCATGATCGATACCGACAACCGGCTCATCGAGATCCGGGTCAGCGCCAAGTCGAAACTCATCTTGAGCGTCAAGGGCATATGATGCGCATTCTCGTCGTCGAGGATGAGGCGCGAATCGCCGCCGATGTTGCCGATGCGATAAGCTCCGGCGGCTTCGTCGCCGAAGTGGTGGCCGACGGCGAGGATGCCTGGTTTCGCGGCGGCACCGAGTCCTATGCGGCCATCGTCCTCGATCTCGGCCTGCCCAGGATCGATGGCCTCACCATTCTCAAGC
Organism: Hyphomicrobiales bacterium; assembly: GCA_016185245.1. Classification (GTDB taxonomy): domain Bacteria; phylum Pseudomonadota; class Alphaproteobacteria; order Rhizobiales; family Aestuariivirgaceae; genus Aestuariivirga. Next base: position 177,746 of record JACPNZ010000009.1, read on the forward strand.
GCTGGCGCCAGGAAGGCGTTGCAACCCCGGTCCTGGTGCTGACGGCGCGGGGATCGTGGACCGAACGGGTCGACGGCATCGACGCGGGTGCCGACGACTATCTGCCCAAGCCCTTCCGCATGGAGGAGCTGATGGCGAGGCTGAGGGCGCTGCTCCGGCGCTCGTCGGGACGGGCCCAGCCGGCCATGACGGTGGCCAATGTGACACTCGATCCGAGGACCCGCCAGGTCAGCGTCGGCGGCGTGCCGGTGGCGCTGACCCCGCTCGAGTTCCGCCTGCTCAACTATCTCCTTCACCACCGCGGCCGGGTCATCTCCCAGTCGGAACTCAGCGACAATCTCTATTCCCACGACAGCGAGCGCGATTCCAACGCCATCGAGGCGCTGGTCGGAAGGCTCCGGCGCAAACTCAAGGCCGATATCATCGAAACCCGCCGCGGCTTCGGCTACGTCGTTGCCCAGGATGCTTCGTGAACAGCGGCTCGCTGCGGCTCAGGCTGTTCGCCGCCGCCGCCGCCTCGATCGGACTGGCGCTGTTTCTTACCGGTTTTGCCATCGTCCAGCTGTTCGAACGCCAGGTCCGCGAGCGGGTCACCGTCGATCTCGGCAACGACCTGCTGCAGCTCGCCGGCGCCATCGAGGTGGCTCCCGACGGCACGGTGAAGGTGGCCCGCGCTCTGGCCGACCCGCGTTTCATCGAGCCCTATGGCGGGCGCTACTGGCGCATCGATTTCGCCCCTCCCGGAATGCCGGCGCCACGCGAGCCCTTGCGTTCCCGTTCCCTGTGGGATGCCGATCTCGACCGCGCCAATCCGGTAGGCCCCGAAGGCGAAAAGCTGATCGTCGCCAGCCGCCAGATCAGCGTCGGCGCCAGCGGCAAGGAGGTCGGCCTGTGGCTTCTGGCGGCGGCCCACGAGGATGAAGTGCAGCGGCCCACCGGGCAGCTCCGCGACCAGCTCACCCTGTCGCTCACCCTCATGGGCGTGGTGCTGCTGATCGGCGCCTGGATCCAGGTGACCGTGGGTTTGAGCCCGCTCAAGACCCTGCGCTGGCAACTGGCCGACGTGCGTTCGGGCCTTGCCGACCGGCTCACCGGTCGCTTTCCATCGGAAGTGGCGCCCCTTGCCGGCGAACTCAACGACGTGCTCGAAATGCGCGAAAAATCCCTCGACCGGGCGCGGCGCCGGGCCGGCGATCTGGCCCACGGCCTGAAGACGCCGCTCACCGTGTTGTCGTCGATTTCCCGCGAACTGCGTCGCCGCAACCTCGACAAGCAGGCCGACGACATCGACGAGCAGGCCGAGGCGATGCGCCGCCATGTCGAGCAGGCGCTCGCCCGGGCAAGGCTATCGAGCGGTCGCAGCCATTCGACCACCCTCCTGTGGCCGGCGGTGGAGAAGGTGAAGGCGGCATTGCAGCGCCTGCCGGGCGGCGAGGACATCCGCTGGGAAATCCGGATCGCTGCCACCGCTGCCGTGCCGCTGGAGGCGGGCGACCTCACCGAGCTTCTCGGCAACCTCATGGACAATGCCCGCAAATGGGCGAAAGCCCGCGCCCGCATCGCCTATAGCGAGGCCTGCCTCTCCATCGAGGACGACGGCCCCGGGGTTCCCGAGGCCGAGCTTGGCCGCATCGCCGAGCGCGGCCGCCGCCTCGACGAGAGCCAGCAGGGCTCCGGCCTCGGCCTCTCGATCGTCGCCGACATCGCCGACATCTACGGCTTCACCATCGACTACGGCGCCTCGGAGCTGGGGGGGCTGAAAGTGACCGTCCGGCTATAGAGCATGTTCCGCCAAAGTGCTGGCACTTTGGCGGAACATGCTCCAAGCCAATATGCCGGCGCATTCTCTTGTCCGGAAAGTGAATTCCACTTTCCGGGAGAATGCGCTGGACTTGCAATTTTCCCGCAGGTTTGCTTAAACCGGCGCCGTTCGAGCCGCCTGGCCTGTAAAGGGCATGCCATGGCGGCTTCGCTATGCTTTGAAAGGATAAAGCCAAATGCCCAAGATGAAGACCAAATCCTCGGCCAAGAAGCGCTTCAAGGTCACCGCTTCCGGCAAGATCCGCGCCGGCCAGGCGGGAAAACGCCACGGCATGATCAAGCGCACCAAGAAGCAGATCCGCAACCAGCGCGGCACCACCATCCTGTCCGCTGGCGATGCCCGGCTGATCAAGATCCACATGCCCTACGCGCGCTAGAAGGGGAGACTGAACCATGCCACGTTCGAAAGGCGGGACCGTCGCCCGCAAGGCGCACAAGAAGGTCATCGCCAAGGCCTCGGGCTATTTCAGCCGGCGCAAGAACATCTTCCGCGTCGCGGTGCAGGCGGTCGAGAAGGCCGAGCAGTACGGCTACCGCGACCGGCGCACCAAGAAGCGCAACTTCCGCGCTTTGTGGATCCAGCGCATCAACGCCGCGACCCGCGATCTTGGCCTGACCTACGGCCGATTTATTCACGGCCTGGCCAAGGCCGGGATCGAGGTGGACCGCAAGGTTCTCGCCGATCTTGCCGTGAACGATGCCGCGGGCTTCGCTGCCTTGGTCGAGAAGGCCAAAGCCGCTCAGTAAGCGGAACGTCCACGGAATATTCCGGATACCTTGACCGGGTCATGCTGGCGTCGCGACGCCCGGCGGGCCCGGTTTTTTCGAGTCTTGAGGGAACCATGCAACTGCAATCGCTCGAAGCGGATGTGCTGGACCAGGTAGCGGCGGCCAGCGATGAAGCCGCCCTCGAGGCGGTGCGCGTTGCAACGCTGGGCAAGAAGGGCTCGATCTCCGAGCGCATGAAGTCCTTGGGCGCCATGGGGCCGGAGGAGCGCCGCGAGGCCGGGGCCGCCCTCAATCTCCTCAAGGACAAGGTGGCCGAGGCGCTGGCCGCCCGCAAGATGGCGCTGCAGGAAGCCGCCCTCGAAGCCCGGCTTCTCACCGAGAAGATCGATGTGACGCTGCCCGTCCGCCCGCAAGGCCAGGGCACCATCCATCCGGTGTCGCAGGTCTGGGAAGAGGTCGTGCAGATTTTCGGCGATCTGGGCTTCGCCGTGGCCGAGGGTCCGCATATCGAGGACGATTTCAACAACTTCACGGCGCTGAACATTCCGCCCGAGCATCCGGCCCGCCAGGAACACGACACCTTCTATTTCAACGAGAAGCCTGACGGCTCGCGCATGCTGCTGCGCACCCATACGAGCCCGGTGCAGATCCGCACCATGCTAGCGTCGAAACCGCCGATCCGCATCATCGCTCCGGGGCGCACCTATCGCTGCGATAGCGACATGACCCACACGCCGATGTTCAACCAGATCGAAGGCCTGGTGATCGACGAGATCACGCATCTCGGCCATCTCAAATGGGTGCTGGCCGAATTCTGCAAGGCCTTCTTCGAAGTGGACGATGTCAAGATGCGCTTCCGCGCCTCGCATTTCCCGTTCACCGAGCCCTCGATGGAAGTCGACATCAACTATACCCGCGAGGGTGGCCGGCTGGTCATCGGCCAGGGAGACTCGTGGCTGGAAATCCTCGGCTCCGGCATGGTGCACCCGAATGTCATCCGCTCCGGCGGCATCGATCCCGGCAAATACCAGGGCTTCGCCTTCGGCATGGGGCTCGACCGCATCGCCATGCTGAAATACGGCATCCCCGACTTGCGCGCCTTCTTCGAAGCCGATTTGCGCTGGCTCCGCCATTACGGCTTCCGCGCCCTGCAGGTGCCGACGCTGGCGGGAGGGCTCACATGAAATTCACCTTCTCCTGGCTCAAGGATCATCTCGATACCACCGCAAGCCTCGATCAGATTGTCGAAGGGCTGATCGGCGTCGGCCTCGAAGTCGAAGAAGTCTCGGACCTGACGAAGGCGCTGGCGCCGTTCAAAGTCGCCTATGTGCGCGACGCGGTCAAACATCCCAATGCTGACAAGCTCCGCCTGTGCGCAGTCGAAACCGACGATGGCGTCAAGCAGGTCGTCTGCGGGGCGCCCAATGCCCGGACCGGCATGAAGGGCATCGTGGCGCTGCCCGGCGCCTATATTCCGGGAACCAAGGTCACCCTGGAAAAAGGCGTGATCCGTGGCATGGAAAGCCAGGCCATGCTGTGCTCGGAGCGCGAGCTTCTGATTTCCGACGAGCACAACGGCATCATCGAGGTGGAGAGCCACTGGGCCATCGGCACGCCGGCGGTCAAGGCACTCGGCCTCGACGATCCGATGCTCTATCTGAAGGTCACACCCAACCGCCCCGACGCGCTTGGCGTTCGCGGCATCGCCCGCGATCTGGCGGCAAAGGGCCTGGGCAAGCTCAAGCCGCTCGAAGCCGCGCCGGTTGTCGGCACATTCTCATCGCCCATCAAGGTGACCCTCGATTTCCCCGGCAACGACACGAAGCCCTGTCCCTTATTCGTCGGCCGCTACTTCCGGGGTGTGAAGAATGGCCCCTCGCCCGACTGGCTGAAGCGCCGCCTGCGGGTCATCGGCCTCCGGCCCATTTCGGTGCTGGTCGACATCACCAACTACATCACCTTCACCTACGGCCGGCCGCTGCATGTGTTCGATGCGAAGAAAGTAAACGGCAACATCGGTGCAAGACTGGCCCGCGACGGCGAAACCATCGCGGCCCTCGACGGCAAGACCTATGACCTCACGTCCGCCATGACGGTCATCGCCGATGCGGCCGGCCCCGAGGCGATCGCCGGAGTGATCGGCGGCGAGCCCTCGGGCTGTTCCGAGACGACGACCGAAGTATTCCTCGAGGCCGCCTATTTCGATCCTCTGCGCACCGCCGCCACGGGGCGCAAGCTCGGCATAGCGTCCGATGCCCGCTACCGCTTCGAGCGCGGCGTCGATCCGGCCTTCACCCAAACCGGCGCCGAAATCGCTAGCGCCATGATCCTCAAACTGTGCGGCGGTGAGGCCTCGCATCTGGAAATCGCCGGCGCCGCGCCCGATACTTCCCGCAGCTTCACCCTGCGCGCCGCCCGGGTCAAATCCCTGGGCGGGGCCGATGTTCCGTTGACCGAGCAATCACGCATTCTCACGGCCCTCGGCTTCGGCGTCAGTGAAACCGCCGAAGGCCTTTCCTGTGCGGTTCCCTCCTGGCGGCCCGATGTCCATGGCGAGGCCGATCTGGTGGAAGAAGTCTGCCGCATCGTCGGCCTCGACAACATCCCGTTCGCCGCCATGGAGCGCGGCCATGCCGTTGCCCGCCCGGTACTCAATCCCCTGCAGAAGCGCATGCTGGCGGCCAGGCGAACCCTTGCATCGCGCGGCTTCAACGAGGCGGTCACCTGGTCCTTCATCCCCGAGGCCCATGCGGCGCTGTTCGGCGGCGGCCAGCCCGACTTGAAGCTCGCCAATCCGATCTCCTCGGAACTGACCGACATGCGGCCCTCGCTCATCCCCAACCTCATCGCCGCGGCGGGCCGCAACATCGACCGTGGCTTCGCCGACCTGGCGCTCTTCGAAGTGGGCCACGCCTATGCCGGCGATAGGCCCGAGGACGAGACGCTGCGCGCCGCCGGCCTCCGTCGTGGGGCGGCGGTCGCCCGCAACTGGCAGGGTGGGGCCCGCGCCGTCGATGCATACGATGCCAAGGCCGATGCGCTTTCCGTGTTGGAAGCGGCGGGCGCTCCCATTGCCACCGTGCAGGTCGTGGCCGAGGCTCCCGCCTGGTATCATCCCGGGCGCTCCGGCACCATCCAGATGGGGCCGCAGAACAAGCTTGCCCATTTCGGCGAAATTCACCCCCGCGTCCTTGCCGCCATGGATGTGAAGGGCCCGCTGGTTGCCTTCGAGGTGGTGCTCAACGCCATTCCGGGCGCCAAGACCAAGGGTGCCGCGCGCCCCGCCCTCAATGCCTCGGACCTCATGGCGGTTGCCCGCGACTTCGCCTTCGTCGTCGACGATGGGGTCGAGGCGGACAAACTGGTGAAGGCGGCGAAAAGCGCCGACCGGGTGCTGATCACCGAGGTTGCGGTGTTCGACCTGTTCAAGCTCGACGGGGCTAAAAAGTCGCTGGCCATCGAAATCACCCTCAGCCCGCGCGACAAAACTTTGACCGAGGCCGAAATCGACGCCGTCTCGGCCAAGATCATCGCCAGCGTCCAGAAAGCAACGGGCGGCATATTGCGCAGCTAGCAAATCGGAGGAGTCTCCCATGGCCAAGGCGAAGTCCGGCGACATGCGCAAGGTTCTCATTGAACTCGCCGTTCATCGCAAGAAGAGTGCGCCCACCGACATGCGCGCCGCCTTCGTCCGTGATCCCAAGCGCTTCGCGAGCTTCTCGGCCAAGGCTGGCGACCTGCTGCTCGACTATTCCAAATGCGCCGTCAATGCCCGCACCATGAAGCTGCTCGGTCAGCTTGCCAAGGCTGCCGACGTGGCGGGCAAGCGTGATCGGATGTTTGACGGCGCCATCATCAACACCACCGAAAACCGCGCGGTTCTCCACACGGCACTGCGCAACCGTGCCAACACCCCCGTCAAGGTCGACGGCCGGGACGTGATGCCCGAGGTCAATGCGGTGCTCGCCGCCATGGCCCGCTTTGCCAATGAGGTGCGGGCGAGTGCCATCACCGATGTGGTCAATATCGGCATTGGCGGCTCGGACCTAGGCCCCGCCATGACCACCCTGGCGCTCGCTCCCTATCACGATGGGCCGCGGCTTCACTACGTCTCCAACGTCGACGGCGCCCATATCGCCGACACGCTCAAGACGCTCAATCCCGAATCGACCCTGTTCCTCATCGCGTCCAAGACCTTCACCACCATCGAGACCATGACCAATGCCAGGACTGCGAGGAGCTGGATCGCCGGACGGCTGGGCGAAAGGGCGGTGGGTGCCCATTTCGCCGCGATCTCAACGGCGATCGACAAGGTCAAGGCCTTCGGCATCGAAGAGTCCCGCATCTTCGGCTTCTGGGACTGGGTGGGCGGACGCTATTCGATCTGGTCGGCCATCGGCCTGCCGCTGATGATCGCCGTCGGCCCGGAAAACTTCGGCCGCTTCCTCGACGGCGGCCACGCCATGGACCGGCATTTCCGCGAGGCGGCTCTCTCCGAAAATCTCCCCATGCTGATGGGCCTCATCGGCATCTGGCACCGCAATGTCTGCAATTACCCCTCGCGCGCCATCATTCCCTATGACCAGCGCCTTTCCCGCTTTCCCGCCTATCTGCAACAGCTCGATATGGAATCGAACGGCAAGCATGTGAGGAAGGACGGCACCGGGTCAAAGCTCCAGACCGGCCCCATCGTCTGGGGCGAGCCCGGAACCAACGGTCAGCACGCCTTCTTCCAACTCTTGCACCAGGGCACCGGCATCATTCCGGTGGAATTCCTGATCGCCGCCGAGCCGCACGAGCAAGGCATGGACATTCATCACACGCTGCTCGTGGCCAATTGCCTGGCCCAGTCCCAGGCCCTGATGAAGGGCCGCACGCTCAAGGAAGCGGAAGCCCAGCTCCTCGCCATGGGCAAGGGCAAGGAGGAGGCAAAACGCCTGGCGCCGCATCGCGTCTTCTCCGGCAACCGCCCGACGCTGACGCTCGTCTATCGCAAGCTCGATCCCTTTACGCTCGGCCGGCTCATCGCCCTTTACGAGCACCGGGTCTTCGTCGAGGCCGCCATCTGGGACATCAACGCCTTCGACCAGTGGGGGGTGGAGCTTGGCAAGGAACTGGCAACCGGGTTGCAGCCGGTGGTCGAAGGCAAGGCGGCAACAGCCGATCTCGACGGCTCGACGGCGGGCCTTGCCGCCTATCTCCGGGCTTTGCGCAAGTAGGTTCCTCACGACGCCAGGGCTCGGGTTTTTTCGACCAGCGCCCGGGCAACGATGTCGAAGGCCCCGGTCTGGTCGATCATCTCGCGACGTCCCAGTTCCAGGGCTTTCCTCCGGCCGTTCTTTTCGACATCGCCGAGCAGGAGCCGAAGCTTGATGCCGCCGCCCTGGTTGGACGAGAAATGCCAGGTATTGCCGCCGGGATTGCACTCGAGAAAATAGGGAATTCCGGTCGCGGCTTCGGTGATGATGTCGATGGCCAGGAGCGGAATCTCGGCGAACTCCTGGCCGACCTTCCTGGCCATGGCCATCAAGTCATCGGCAACGCCCCATTGTCTCCGCAGCGTTCCGCCCTGAACCGCAATCGCCGCCGTCTCCAGCACAGGATCGGGCGAGTCGAGCGGCGGGCGGGGCGTGGTGTGCGAGCCGCTCGCCGCATAGATCGGCTCGCCCAGAAAAGTCAGTACCCGGTTGTAGGTGATATGCGATCCGGTATCGATGAACTTCTGAGCCAGGTAGCCTTCGCGATCCCGGTGAATGGGATGACCGGCCGGAAAATCACCGGGTGCTATGGCCTCCGCCCGCACCCGCCGGAACAGATGCACGCCGGTGCCCTTCGAGGTGAGCGACATGGGCTTCAGGATCACCAACGGGCCGAACATGATGGGATCGAGCTTCATGCCGAACTTGAACGGCAGGAGAGACGGCACCCTCACGCCGGCATTGGCCACCCGCTTCGCCTGGGCGAGCTTCGAAATGGCGAAGCTCTTGAGGACGGTGCCCCGCGGGATCGGCAACGCAAAGGTCGGGTTCAGGGCGACCACCAAGGTCGGCTTCTCCCAGGCGGCAGCCGGCATCGGCCCGGCGGCATCAAACGGGCAATAATAAACTTTGATCGTCGGGTCGATGTCGACCACCTTCTGGGCGATTTCCTTGAAGTCGCGCTCATACTCGGGGCCGCGGTGGATGATGATCAGGGTGTAACCGGTCATTGCCCCAGAATGCCCATCAGTCCGGGCGCTTGACGAAGGTGAGGATGGGACAGCATGCGGCAAGATCATAGCCGCCGCAGGGGTGGAATTCGACGCCGCCGGCCGCGGCGGGAATGCAGCCCAGGAATTCGGCGCGATTGGGAAACGAATAGACCACCGGCGAACCGCGATAGATGTCGATCGTGTCGATCGCCTGCCGCGGCCAGCCGGTCCGTTCCGACAGCCCGTCGCGGTCGGGGAACAGCTGCTCGAAGCGCTCGAGGATGCGAGCGACGGGAACTGAAGCGCCCTCTTCCGCGCCTATCAGCATGGCCAGTTGCCACTTGAAGGCGTGAAAGTTGATCGGCGCCGGCGACCAGGCGACCTTCATGAGGTGCTGCACCGTGAAGGGCCGGGCCGGGCGTTCGAATAGCCGGCAGGCAAAACGGCCCCCCGGCCGCAGCAGGCCGAGAACAAGCCCTAGCAGGCGGGCGATGTCGGCGGTGTGGGCAATATTGTTGAGGCTGCCGTCGCCGACGATCGCCGCGAAGCTGCCGGCCGGTTGGCGAATTTCCAGCCAGTCGCCGGCGATGGCTTTCTTGCTGCCGGTATCGCCCGGCCAGAGATTGGCGATCATCGCCGGGTTCTTGTCCATGGCCAGAAGCTCAGGGAACATGCCGGCAAGCTCCGGGGTCACGCCCAGCAGGAATACCCGGCCGTCCGCGCTTCCCACCAGGGATCGAATTCCTGCCACCACCTCGGCGCTGGGGCGAAGCGGCGGCCCGAGCTTCTCCCACTGGGCATGATATGTCCGCCAATGATTCATGCCTCCTCCTGGGCGGCACTCTAGGATATTCACTCCGCGGTTCAATTTCTTTCGTCGCCCGTGTCCGAGGTCATGGCCCCGGCGCTGCATGGCGGCGCAGCACCTCGGAACGGCGCCGGTAAAGTTCGTCAGCCCGGGCAAGGCCCATGTGGCCGATGCAGACGTCGATCTCGGTAGCGATGGCCTCGATCAGCTGGGTGACGCCTTTCTCACCCGCCGCCCCCAGGGCATAGGCATAGGCGCGGCCGAGCAGCACGCCCCTGGCGCCCAGCGCCAATGCCTTCACCACATGGCTGCCGCGCCGCACCCCGCCGTCGATCAGCACGTCGAGTCTTTCGCCGACGGCGGCAACGATTTCCGGCAGAACCGAAACGGTCGAGGGCGAACAGTCGAGCTGGCGCCCGCCGTGGTTCGACACCACGATGGCGTCGGCCCCCAGTTCCGCACAACGGAGCGCATCCTCCGCCGCCAGAATGCCCTTGATCACCAGCCGGCCCTTCCAGCGCTGGCGGATGCGCTTCATATCCTCCCAGTTGGTCGACGGGTCGAGTTCGCCGGTAAGCTTCGAGGCCTGCTCGAGAACCCGCCGGCCATATTGCGGTTGGTCGCGCAGATTGCCGATGCGCAAGGGGCCGCCTGCGGCGATCCTGAGGCACCACATTGGCCTGGCCAGTAGGCCGAGTGCGATACGTGGCGTCAGTCGCGAGGCGCTGCGGAAGCCGTTGCGGATGTCGCGATCGCGCACCCCTCCCACCGAGGTATCGACGGTGACGCAGAGCGCCTCGACGCCGGCCGCCTCGGCCCGCGCCATGAACAGTTCCGACAGCGACCGGTCGCGCATCACATAGAGCTGGAACCAGATCGGCCCGTCGGTCGCCTTGCGCAGATCCTCGAGCGAGGTGATGCCGAAATTGGAGAGGCAGAAGGGAATGCCCGCCGCGTGGGCGGCGCGGGCCGCCTGGATTTCGCCCTGCGGCGCGAACAGGCCGGAAAAACCGACGGGCCCCAGCATGAACGGCAGGGGCCTGGTCTTTCCCAGATAGGCGGTCGAGCTGTCGCGCTGGGCATGGCCGGCCAGCACCCGCTGGTTCAGCAGCCAGTGATCGTAGTCATCGACGTTGGCGCGGGCCGTCTGCTCGCTGAAGGCGGCGCCATCGATGTAATCGAAGAAGATCTTGGGCAACCGCCGCCTGGCCAGTCGGCGCGCATCTTCCCAGCTGGCAATGACCATCGCAATCCATCCCGTCGCAAGGATTTCCGTATGCCGGCCCATGGCGATTGGCAAGGCCCGGCCACCGCGCCAGCGCGTCGCTCTTGGGGTGATGGGACTGGTGCTGCCAGGGGGAATCGAACCCACGACCTCTCCCTTACCAAGGGAGTGCTCTACCACTGAGCTACGGCAGCCTTTGCCAGTGCGGGCGGACACATGCCACAGGCAGGGGCCCTTCGCAACCCTCGGCTTGACCCTTGCCATGGAGCTCTTAAGATTTCTTCCATGACTGCCAGGAAAACCCCCGCCGAGGCGAGAAAGGCCCGTCTTGCCAGGGCCTTGAAGGCCAATCTCGGGCGGCGCAAGCAAGCCGCCAAGGCGGCCAAGCCCAAGCCCCGGCGGGGGCCGGATTGAGGGTTGCCGCAATTGGGCCATCTGTGCTTGTTAGCGCCCATTCGCATGGGGTGGGGCCCCGGGTGATTTGACCGAACGGGCCCCTTGAGACAAGGGAAGTTTCTGCAATGGATCGAATCCGCATCCGCGGCGGCAACCGGCTCGCCGGCACCATCAATATTTCCGGCGCCAAGAATGCCGCCCTGCCGCTGATGATCGTGTCGCTGCTGACGCCTGAAACCTTGACCCTCACCAATGTTCCGCGCCTCGCCGACGTCCGTCTTCTGCAACGCATCCTGCAGAACCACGGCGTCGACATCATGATCGCCGGCAAACGCCCGGGCCAGAACGGCCAGCAGGGCGACACCAAGCAGCTATCGGCCAAGACCATCGCCGATACCACCGCACCCTACGAACTCGTCTCCAAGATGCGGGCGAGCTTCTGGGTGCTGGGACCCTTGCTCGCCCGCTGCGGCGAGGCGAAAGTGTCGCTGCCGGGCGGCTGCGCCATCGGTACGCGTCCGGTCGATCTCCATCTCATGGCGATGGAGAAGCTCGGCGCCTCGATCGCCATCGAGGGCGGCTATGTGGTGGCCACGGCGCCGAAGGGCCTGCGCGGCGCTCACATCAAATTCGACAAAGTCTCGGTTGGCGCCACCCACGCCGCCCTCATGGCTTCGGTCCTGGCCCGCGGCGACACCATTATCGAGAATGCGGCGCGTGAACCGGAAGTGGGCGATGTCGCCCAGTGCCTGATCAAGATGGGAGCCAGGATCGAAGGCCTCCATTCCGCGACCCTCAAGGTCAGCGGCGTTAGTTCTCTCTCCGGCGCCGAGCATGAGGTGATCGCCGACCGCATCGAGACCGGCACCTATGCCATGTGCGCCGGCATGACCGGCGGCGATGTCCTGCTGAAGGGCGCGCGCCCCGACACGCTGGGCGAAGTGATCGCGGTGATGCGCCGGATCGGCATCGGGGTCGATGAAACTAACGAAGGTCTGCGCATCCTCCGCAACGGCCAGGCGCTGGAGCCCATTCGAATCGACACCGAGCCCTATCCGGGCTTTCCCACCGATTGCCAGGCCCAGCTGATGGCGCTGATGAGCATGGCCCGCGGCACCAGCACGATCCGCGAGACGATCTTCGAGAACCGCTTCATGCATGTGCAGGAGCTGGTCCGTCTCGGCGCCGACATCCACCTGCACGGCGATACCGCCGAGGTGCACGGCGTCGCCAAGCTGACGGGCGCTCCGGTCATGGCGACGGATCTGCGCGCCTCGGTCTCCCTGGTCATCGCCGCCCTCGCCGCCGAGGGAGAGACCATGATCAGCCGGGTCTATCATCTCGACCGCGGCTTCGAGACGCTGGAGGAGAAGCTCGCCGCCTGCGGGGCCGACGTCACGCGCATTGCCGGAAACTGAGCCCCATGCTGAAGCTCGCGGCCCTCGACGCCGAGGATCTCGCCGTCATCTCGGCCCAGATGCAGGATGCGGTGCTCAAGGTGGGCGACATCTCCTGGTCGCCCAAGACCCGGCAGTTCGCCCTCATCGCCAATCGCTATGCCTGGGATGCCGGCGGTGCCCGCCAGCGCCGCCGCACCGGGCTCCATTTCGACCGGGTGAGCGCGGTCAGGTCCCACAACATCCGCCGCGACGACGGCGAGGCGGTGGTGTCGCTCCTGGCCATCACCTTCGATGGCCACGCCCAACCCTCCGGCACCATCGAGCTTGCCTTTTCCGGCGGCGGCACCATCCGGCTCGCGGTCGAATGCATCGAGGCAAGCCTCAGCGATTTAGGGCCTGCCTGGCAAACGCCGCACACGCCGCGGCATCCGGAAGAGGCCTAGCGACTCCGGCAGTCTCCCGGCTAATCTCGCCCCATGAGCGACAAACCCAGGACGCGCCTGATCGCCGTCGAACTCGACCGCTCGATCGGTGCCGGCCCCAGCCCCGAGGCCGAGCACGAGCGCCGCGTCGCCATCTACGATCTGGTCGAGGACAACAGCTTTGCGCTGCTCTCCCATCCGCACGGGCCCTATCGCCTCCGGCTGTCGACCGCCGACGGCCGCCTGATGTTCGACATCCTCAGCGAGGCCGAGGCGCGGCTCTCCCTCATCGGCCTTTCCATGTCGCCGTTCCGCCGCATCGTGAAGGACTATTTTATGGTGTGCGAGAGCTACTACGCCGCGATCCGCACTGCCACGCCATCGCAGATCGAAACGATCGACATGGCCAGGCGCGGCCTGCACAATGAAGGGAGCGAACTGTTGCGCGAGCGGCTGGCCGGCAAGGTCGAAGTCGACTTCGACACGGCCCGGAGGCTCTTCACCCTCGTCTGCGTCCTGCACTGGCGGGGCTGACGGAGCGCCATGTCGGGCGATCTTCCCAGTGCTGTGCTCTTCGTCTGCACCTCGAACGTCATCCGCTCGGTGATGGCGGAAGCGATCATGAAGCATTTCTACGGCCACAAGGTCTATGTGCAGTCCTGCGGCGTCAAACCCGGCGAGCGCGACCCCTTCGTCACCGCGGTGATGGACGAAATGGGGATCGACGTCGGCCGGCATCGCCCGCGCTCCTTCGCCGATATCGAGGATTCGAGCTTCGACGTGGTGATCTCGCTCTCCCCCGAGGCCCATCACCGGTCCCTCGAACTCACCCGCACCATGGCGATCGAGGCCGAATACTGGCCGACCATCGATCCCTCGGTCACCGCCGGCAGCCGCGACCAGATATTGGATTCCTATCGCGCCGTCCGCGACCGGCTGGTGCAGCGGATCCGGGCCAGGTTCGGCAGCGGCGCGGCACGGGGGGTGTAGCCAGAAGAGCCCATCCCCCCTTCGGGACCTTCCTCCATGCTTCGCACGGGCGAAGGCATTTGAAGGCCAAACATTGCCACCTTTCCAGAGCTTCGAAGAAGCGACTGCGGCAGTCGTCCAGTGCCTTCTCCGGTGCGGAGCATGGAAGAAGGTGGCGCG
>JACPNZ010000045.1 GCA_016185245.1 Hyphomicrobiales bacterium
ACGCTGCAGCGGATCGTCGAACTCTGGAACCATGCAAGGGTCGAGCATCCCGACAGTTCTACCCTCCTGATCGCCCGGACCAACAAACAGGTCGCGGATGTCTCGCGGGCGGTTCGCGCTGAACTCAAGCACGAGGGGGTCATTCACGGCGCGGAGGCCAGCGTCGAGGCGGTCACGCCATCAGGTCAGACAACCCGTCTTGAAATCGCGGCCGGCGACAAAGTCCGCTTCCAGCTTCGCAACGATCAGCTCGGCATCGTCAACGGCACGGTTGCGACGGTGACCGCCGTCCATCTCGATCCGTCGAAAGAACCGAGTACACCCGGCAACACCCGCATCGAAGCGGTCATCGACAGGCGCCGCATCAGCTTTGTTCCCGCCGACATCGCCGACGAGCGCGGGCGAGTCCGGCTCGGCTGGGCCTACGCAAGCACCGTGCACGGCGCGCAGGGCATGACCGTCGATCGGGCGGTCGTCCTGCTCGATCCCCGGTTCGATCGCCATGCCGCCTATGTAGCCGCAAGCCGTGCCCGCGACGAAACCCGACTTGTCGTCGATCGCTCCCAGATAGAGGCGCTTCTTTCTTCCCGTCTGCCGCTGGATCGCACACAGCAGGCCGAACCCGCATCCGCGGAAGACCGGCGCGCGCAGCTCGCCGGGCGATTGTCCAGCGGACACGCCAAGACGTCGACGATCGCTGTGATCGAACAGGCCGCTCTCCCGGTGAAACATGCCGACCGGCTTCACGGCCGGCCATCGGCAGATCGGGCGATGCAGCCGCCCACAAAGCCACCAGCCGCGCAGGAGGCCGCCCGCGCCGCTCTGCGATCCGGAGCGCGCGCACGTGACCGCGAGTTGGACCATGGCCGCTGAGCGGAAAGCAACACGCCCGCCGCGAAGGACGGCGACAGGACGGAGAAGTCCAGACAACGAGGCCGGCTGGTCGATTGAATTCGAGATCGAGCGTTCTCTTCGCGTTTCCGACGCCGAGGTCCAGGTGCTGGAGACCTGGCTCGGCAAGCAACTGGACGCGCTGTTTGAGGGTACTCACTCATCGCGAAATGATATCGCTATACCCGACGAGGCGATGAATCCCTCGATGCGGAAGCGG
>JACPNZ010000058.1 GCA_016185245.1 Hyphomicrobiales bacterium
ACCGAGATTTACCTGAAGAACGCCATCGCCGTGCCGCGCCAGGATCCCTCGGTGGTGGCCGCGCTGATGACCCAGGTGACATCGCGCATCGGAATCGTTCCGACTTTCGGAACATACGCCTATCACCCCTACCTCTTGGCCCGCCTGGTGGCGACGCTCGACCAGGTGTCGGGTGGGCGCATCGGCTGGAACGCCGTCACCGGCAGCTCGGATTTTGCGGCTATGAATTTCGGCATGCAGGGCATGCCCGACCACGACCTGCGCTACGACATGGCCGACGAGTACATGGAAGTGTGCCGCGGCCTGTGGGGCTCGTGGGAGCCGGGCGCGCTGATCGCCGATCGCCAGTCGGGCGTGCTGGTCGATCACACCAAGGTCCACGCCGTCAATTACCAGGGCAAGTATTTCAGCACGCGCGGGCCGCTCAACTCGGGGCCGGCGCCGCAAGGCCAACCGGTGATCGCCCAGGCCGGCGGCTCGCCGCGCGGCCGCAAGTTCGCCGCCGCCCACGCCGACACCATCGTCGTGCATGCCAAGGGCATCGAGGCGATGAAGGCCTACCGTGAGGACGTGCACAAGCACATGGTGGCGCAAGGCCGCAAGCCCGCGGACTGCAAGGTGCTGTTCCTGATCAATCCCATCCTCGGCGAGACCATGGACGAGGCAAAGGACCGCAAGAAGAAGCGAGAGGCCATCGCCTTCGAGAAGATCGACGAGCGGCTGGCGCATTTCGGCAAGGTGACCAACATCGACTTCGGCACGTTCGATCTCGACAAGCCCCTGCCCGATCACGTCACCACCAACGGCCATCAGGCCAATCTCGAGCAGTTCCGCAAGATGGCCAACGGCCGGTCGATCCGCGAGACCATGGCGAGCTTCAACGCCGTCGACCTCTCGATCGAGCTCGTCGGCACGCCCGACTCCGTCGCCGCGCGCATGGGCGAGGTCATGGACGAGGTCGGCGGCGACGGTTACCTGTTCTCGATGCCCAATGTGAACCGCCGCACCCTGGCCGAGATCGAGGACGGGTTGATCCCCGCCCTGCAGGATCGCGGCCTGATGCGCACCGCCTACGAGCACAAGCACTTCCGCGACAATCTTCTGGCTTACTGATCAACCAACGACAAGGCAGGCAGGCATCATGAGCAAGCTTCATTCGACCCGCTTCGGTCGCCGCACCACCCTGGGCCTCTTGGGCGCAGGACTCGCCGC
>JACPNZ010000042.1 GCA_016185245.1 Hyphomicrobiales bacterium
AGCGGTCCCTGGTTAGGAAAGCGTCCGTCGCTCTCCACTTCAGGCCCCGCATCTTCTTCCCCGGTCTTCGACGGCTCGCGAACCGCCCCTCCATGGGAAGGAGACAGGATCGAATATACATCATAGGAAAACAGTGTCAAGGGGAAAAGAGGGCAAGTGGGGAAGGGCCGGGCTTACTTGTTGGCGATGGTATCGAGCTTCTGCTGCATGGCGGAGAGCTGGTCCTTGAGGGCCTGCAGATCGTCCTTGCCCGGCGCCCCGGACGATTGCGGCGCGGCGGGTTTCTGGCCGGCGGCCCCCATGGCGGCGGCGAAGGGGTTGAACACCCGCATGGCGTCGCCGAACATGCTCATGTTGCGCTGGGCCGCATCCTGCACCGCCTTGAACGGGTCGGCCCCCCAGGCCTCGAGCATCTGACTGCGGAACTTCTCCTGCTCCTTGCCGAGATTGTCCAGCGAGAATTCCAGGAAGCCGGGCACGAAGGCCTCCATCGAGTCGCCATAGAAGCGGATGAGCTGGCGGAGAAAATTGATCGGCAGCAGATTGGTGCCCTTGTTCTCCTCCTCGAAGATAATCTGGGTCAAAACCGAGCGGGTGATTTCCTCGCCGCTCTTGGCATCATAGACCACGAAATCGGTACCGGCCTTGACCATGGTCGCGAGGTCGTCGAGCGTCACATAGGTGCTGGTCGACGTGTTGTAGAGGCGGCGGTTGGCGTATTTCTTGATGACCACCGCGCCCTGGGGCGCTGCCTTGTCCTCGCTCAACGCTCACTCCTCGATTCCGCTCCGCTTGCCCCCGGGGGCTCAAGCGGAAATTCCAATTGCAATGCAAAAACTTGCGCTCCGCAGTGCACAATTGCAAGTGCAAAAATTTCGGCGCTGCCCCTCGCCAACTCTGTCGCATCGCACAAAAAGTGCTATGGAGGGCATATGCGGTCTTAATGGTTAGAAGGAGGCATCATGGCCAGTTCGCACAATGGAGTTGTCGTCGTTTCCGCGGCGCGCACACCAGTGGGTTCCTTCAATGGATCGCTGTCGTCTGTCCCGGCCTCCTACCTCGGCACCGTGGCGCTGAAGGCGGCCATGGCGAGAGCCATGGTCGAAGCGGCCGAAGTCGACGAGGTGATCCTCGGCCAGGTGCTCGCCGCCGGCCAGGGCCAGAACCCGGCCCGCCAGGCCGCCGTCAATGCCGGCATTCCGGTGGGTTCGCCCGCCTGGGGCGTGAACCAGCTGTGCGGCTCGGGGCTGCGGGCGGTAGCCCTCGGCATGCAGCAGATCGTCAATGGCGACGCCAAAATCGTCGCCACCGGCGGCCAGGAATCGATGAGCAAGGCGCCCCATGTGGCGCATCTTCGCGATGGCGTGAAGATGGGCGACTGGTCGCTGGTCGACACCATGATCAAGGACGGGTTGTGGGATGCCTTCAACGGCTACCACATGGGTGCGACCGCCGAGAACGTGGCCAAGCAGTGGCAAATCACCCGCGACACCCAGGACGCCTTTGCGGTTGCTTCCCAGAACAAGGCGGAGAAAGCACAAGGTGCTGGCCGCTTCAAGGACGAGATCGTCCCCGTGACCATCGCCACCCGCAAGGGCGACGTGGTGGTGGCCGACGACGAATACATCAAGAAGGGTGTCACCCTCGACCAGGTCGGCAAGCTCAAGCCCGCCTTCGCCAAGGATGGCTCGGTGACCGCCGCCAATGCGTCCGGCATCAATGACGGTGCCGCCGCGGTCATTTTGATGAGCGCCAAGGAAGCCGAAAAACGCGGGCTGACGCCGCTCGCCCGCATCGCCTCGTGGGCAAGTGTCGGGGTCGATCCGGCGATCATGGGCTCGGGTCCGATCCCGGCCTCGCGCGCCGCCCTCACCAAGGCCGGCTGGAAGGTCGAGAACCTCGATCTGGTGGAGGCCAACGAGGCCTTCGCCGCCCAGGCCTGCGCCGTCAACAAGGACATGGGCTGGAACCCCGACATCGTCAACGTCAACGGCGGTGCCATCGCCATCGGTCATCCGATCGGTGCTTCCGGCGCAAGGGTGCTGACCACGCTCTTGCACGAGATGCAGAAGCGCAACGCCAAGAAGGGTCTCGCCACCCTGTGTATCGGTGGCGGTATGGGCATCGCCATGTGCGTCGAACGTTAAAACGACAGATCGGGAGACACCAGAATGGCACGTGTTGCAGTGGTGACCGGCGGCAGCCGCGGCATCGGAGCGGCGATCTCGAAGGCCCTGAAGGCTTCGGGCTACAAGGTCGCCGCCATCTATGCCGGCAATGACGAGGCCGCCGCCAAGTTCAAGGCCGAGACCGGCATTCCGGTCTACAAGTGGGATGTCTCCAACTACGAGGCCTGCATCGCTGGTCTCAAGCAGGTCGAAGCCGATCTCGGTCCCGTCGAAGTGCTGGTCAACAATGCCGGCATTACCCGCGACGGCATGTTCCACAAGATGACGGTGGAGCAATGGTATGCGGTCATCAACACCAATCTCAATTCGCTGTTCAACATGTGCCGGCCGGTGATCGAGGGCATGCGAGCCAGGAAATTCGGGCGAATCGTCAATATCTCCTCGATCAACGGCCAGAAGGGCCAGATGGGGCAGACGAATTATTCCGCCTCCAAGGCCGGCGACATCGGCTTCACCAAGGCACTGGCCCAGGAGAGTGCCAAGTCCGGCATCACCGTCAACGTCATCTGCCCGGGCTACATCGCCACCGAAATGGTCATGGCGGTGCCCCTGGAGGTGCGGGAAAAGAACATCATTCCGCAGATCGCCGTGGGCCGCCTGGGCGAGCCCGAGGAAATCGCCCGCTGCGTGGTGTTTCTGGCCAGCGACGAGGCGGGCTTCATCACCGGCTCGACGCTCTCGGCCAATGGCGGCCAGTACATGGCGTGAGGAAGCCACCAATAGCGAATGGTTGCATTCTATTCGCCATTCGCTATTCGCTATTCGCCGATGCAGATCATCGGCCAGGATCTCGTTTGCGAACGCGGCGGACGCACCGTGTTTCATGATGTGAGCTTCATGGTGAACCGCCATGAGCTTCTGCAACTCACCGGCCCCAACGGCTCGGGCAAGTCGTCGCTGCTTCGTATGATCGCCGGGCTCAACGATCCGGCGGCGGGAACGCTCAACCTCGATGGCGGCCATGCCGACCTCACGATCGGCCAGCAGGCCCATCTGATCGCCCACCAGGAGGCGGTGAAGCTGGCCCTGACGGTCGCCGAGAACCTCGCCTTCTGGGCCGGCTTCCTCGGCGGCGGCGATGTCGGCAACGCCCTTGCCGCTCTCGATCTCACCCGGCTCGCCCACTACCCGGCAGGACTTCTCTCGGCCGGCCAGAAGCGCCGCCTATCGCTCGCCCGCCTGGTGCTGGTGCCGCGGCTCCTGTGGTTGCTCGACGAACCGACCGTGGGACTCGATACCGCTTCGCAGCAGCGCCTTGCCGGCATGATGACCGAGCATCTGGCGAAGGGCGGCATGATCATCGCCGCCACCCATGTGGCCCTCGGCCTCGAACCGGCCCGCCGTCTCGATCTGGGGCCACGGGCATGAGCCTCATCCTGGCGCTCATTCGCCGCGACCTGACGCTGGCCTTCCGCCAGGGCGGCGGGGTGGGCACCGCGCTGGGCTTCTTCCTGACCGTCGTGGTGCTCCTGCCCATTGGCCTCGGCCCCGACCAGGCGCTCCTGCAGCGGCTGGCGCCCGGCGCCCTGTGGATAGCACTGCTTCTCGCCGTGCTGCTCTCGGCCGACCGCATCTTCCAGCAGGATTACGAGGATGGCTCCCTCGACATCATGGCCATGGGGCCGATGCCGCTGGAGCTGGTGGCGCTCGCCAAGGCCATTGCCCATTGGCTGGCGAGCAGCCTGCCGCTCGCCGTCGCCGCCCCCCTGCTCGGCTTCCTCATCAATCTCGATCCGGCGGCGATCTTGCCGCTGGCGCTTGCCATGGGGTTGGGCTCGGTCGCCCTGTCGCTGCTTGCCTCGATCGGGGCGGCAGTGACCGTCGGATTACGCCGCGGCGGGCTTCTCGTCTCGCTTCTGATACTTCCACTCTATGTGCCGGTGCTGATCTTCGGCGTCTCCGCCTCGACCGCCCCAGGCGCCGGCCCCGATATCGCCACACCGTCGTTGCTCATACTCTCGGCCATGGCGCTGGCCAGCCTGGTGCTCTCCCCCCTCGCCGCGGCTGCGGCACTCAGGTCCTATCTCAAGTGAAGCCATGCGGATAAAAGCCCAGCCGATGCAGACCCTCGCCAACCCCGCCCGCTTCGTCGGCCTCGCCAATGCGGTGCTGCCCTTCGTCTGGGTGGCGACTATCATTCTCTTCGCCATCGGGCTCTATGGCGCCATCGTCACTTCGCCTCCCGACTATCAGCAGGGAGAGACGGTGCGCATCATGTTCGTCCATGTGCCGGCCGCCTGGCTGGCGCTCATGGTCTATACGGTGATGGCGCTGGCCAGTGCGGTTGCCATCGTCTTTCGCCACCCTCTCGCTGACGTCGCGGCCAAGACCGCCGCTCCCATCGGCGCCACCTTCACTTTCCTTGCGCTGGCTACCGGCTCGCTGTGGGGCAAGCCCATGTGGGGCGCCTGGTGGGTGTGGGATGCCAGGCTCACTTCGATGTTCGTGCTGTTCCTGCTTTACATCGGCTACATGGCCGTATGGCAGGCGATCGACGAGCCGCACCGGGCAGCCCTGGTGGCCCGGATCGTGGCCCTCGTCGGCTTCGTCAACATTCCGATCGTCAAGTTCTCGGTGACCTGGTGGAACTCGCTCCATCAACCGGCCAGCGTCTTCCGCATCGATGGCCCGACCATTGCGCCTTCGATGCTGTGGCCGCTCCTGGTCATGGGGCTCGCCTATACGCTGTTGTTCCTGGCGCTGCATCTCGTTTCGATCCGGGCCGAGGTCACCGCCCGCAAGATCCGTCAGATGCGCCTTGCCGAGATCGGAGAACGCTAATGGATTTCGCCGCAGCGCATGTGAGTTTCGTGATCGGTGCCTACGCATTGTCGGCGATCGCACTGGTCGGTCTGACGATCCAGGTGATCACCCGCGACCGCGCCCTCAAGGCCGAGCTGCGGCGCCTCGAGGAGCACCGCCGGTGACGTCGCCCGGCCGCGCCATCATCACC
Organism: Hyphomicrobiales bacterium; assembly: GCA_016185245.1. Lineage (GTDB taxonomy): Bacteria > Pseudomonadota > Alphaproteobacteria > Rhizobiales > Aestuariivirgaceae > Aestuariivirga. Next base: position 5,143 of record JACPNZ010000042.1, read on the forward strand.
GCCCTGCCGGTCATCCTGTTTGCCTCCCTGGCGCTGTTGTTCTGGCGCGGCCTGTCGGGCGATCCTTCCCTAATTCCCTCGGCCCTGATCGGCCGGCCCGCCCCGGAAGTGACGCTGCCGCCGATCACCGGCTCCGACATACCCGCTTTCGACAGCGCCAGCCTCAAGGCCGGGAACGTGACCGTCATCAACGTCTGGGCTTCCTGGTGCGTGCCGTGCCGTACCGAAAATCCCCTGCTCATGGAACTGGCCAAGCGCGGCGACATCCGCCTCGTCGGCATCAACTACAAGGACGATCCCGAGAACGCCCGGCGCTTTCTCGGCACCCTGGGCAATCCTTTCGCGGCAATCGTCGCCGACGAACAGGGCCGCGCCGCCGTCGACTGGGGCGTCTATGGCGTGCCCGAGACCTTCGTGGTCGATGGCCAGGGCATCATCCGCTTCAAATGGATCGGGCCGCTCACCCCCGAGGCGCTGGCCGGCACTTTGAAAACCGAAATCGACAAGGCCAAGTCGCCGCTCAAGTAGCGCACGGCGCCGGGCCATCGCAAATTGGCCAGGGATTGATTGCGCTTAGCCGACAGCACCCGTCCCATCTATTGAGTTGACAAGGACTTCCGAACCCGGCGAAACAGGACATTCTATTCGGGCCGGGTGGAGTGAGCTACGGATCAGGCGATGCGCGGAATCATACTGGCGGGCGGCAGCGGCACGCGGCTTTATCCGCTCACCCTGGCGATGTCGAAGCAGCTCCTGCCGGTCTACGACAAGCCGATGATCTACTATCCGATGTCGGTGCTGATGCTGGCCGGCATCCGCGACATCCTGGTGATCTCGACGCCGCACGACCTGCCGCTGTTCCGCCATCTCCTCGGCGACGGCAGTATCTTCGGCCTCAACCTGTCCTTTGCCGAACAACCCCATCCGGGTGGCCTGGCCCAGGCTTTCCTGATCGGCGAGAGGTTCCTCGACGGCGGCCCCGGCGCCCTGGTACTCGGCGACAATATCTTCCACGGCGACAAGCTGCAGGACCGTTGCCGGGCGGCGGCGATGCGAAGTCGCGGCGCCACCATCTTCGCCTATCATGTGTCGGATCCCGAACGCTATGGCGTTGTCTCTTTCGACAAGAACCGAAGGGCGACCGCAATCGAGGAAAAGCCGAAGGAACCCAAATCGAACTGGGCCGTCACCGGCCTCTATTTCTACGATGCCGACGTGGTCGAGATCGCCAAGGCGGTGCGGCCCTCGGCCCGCGGCGAGCTCGAGATCACCGATGTCAACCGCACCTATCTGGAGCGCGGCGACCTGTCGGTGGAGATGCTGGGGCGGGGCTTCGCCTGGCTCGACACCGGCACCCATGACAGCCTGCACGATGCCAGTTCCTATATCCGCACCATCGAAACCCGCACCGGCGAGAAGATCTGCTGCCCCGAGGAGATCGCCTTCAACTGCGGCTTCATCGACGCAGACGCGGTGCTGCGCCGCGCCGCCAGCCTCGGCAAGACCGACTATGCCGCCTATCTGCGCCGCGTCGTGGCCGAGCGCGGGGCCTGAGCCATGGACATCCGCCCGCTCGGCCTCGACGGGGTCGTCGAAATCGTGCCGAAGAAATTCGGCGACGCAAGGGGCTTTTTCTCCGAGACCTGGTCGAAGAAGAGTTTCGCCGCCGCAGGGCTTGCCATCGACTGGGTCCAGGACAACTTGTCGTTCTCGGCCGAGGCCGGCGTGCTGCGCGGGCTGCATTTCCAGGTGGCACCTTTCGCCCAGGACAAGCTCATACGGGTGTTGCGCGGGGCGATCTTCGACGTCGCCGTCGATCTGCGCCAAGCTTCGCCAAGCTACGGCCGCTGGGTCTCCTGCGTGCTGACGCCGGAAGCCTGGAACGGGCTCTTGATCCCCAGGGGATTTGCCCACGGCTTTCTGACCCTTCAGCCGGCGACCGAAGTCTTCTACAAGGTCTCGGCCCCCTATGCGCAGCAATGCGACCGCTCGATTCGCTGGGACGATCCGGCAATCGCCGTCGACTGGCCGGTGGGCGACCGCGCCCCCATCCTCTCCGACAAGGACCGCGTGGCACCGCTCCTGTCGGAGGCGGGCGACATCTCGTTCTGACGGAGACTGGCGATGAAAGTGATGGTGACGGGCGGATCGGGTTTCATCGGATCGGCCGTCTGCCGCCACCTGGTGCGCGATCTGGGTTTCGCCGTGGTCAATGTCGACAAGCTCACCTATGCGGCGAGTGCCGCTTCGACCGCCGAGATCGCCGGCAATCCGCGCTACGGCTTCCGCCGCCTCGACATCTGCGACCGCGAGGCGATGCTGCGGGCGATGCGCGAGGAAGAGATCGACGCCGTCATGCATCTGGCCGCCGAAAGCCACGTCGATCGCTCGATCGACGCTCCCGGCGAATTCGTCCAGACCAATATTCTCGGCACCTTCTCGCTCCTCCAGGCGGCGCGCGCCTATCATGGCTCGCTTGCCGAGCCCCGGCGTTCAAAATTCCGTTTCCACCACATCTCGACCGACGAGGTGTTCGGCGACCTGCCGTTTGACGGTGGCTTTTTCACCGAGGACACGCCCTATGCGCCATCCTCGCCCTATTCGGCCTCGAAAGCCGCCTCCGATCATCTGGCGATGGCCTGGCACAAGACCTATGGCCTACCGGTGGTGCTGTCCAACTGCTCCAACAACTACGGCCCTTTCCACTTTCCCGAGAAGCTCATTCCGCTGATGATCATCAACGGTCTCGAGGGCAAGGAATTGCCGGTCTATGGCACCGGCCAGAACGTCCGCGACTGGCTGCATGTGGAGGACCACGCCCGGGCGCTCGTTTTGGTGATGACCAGGGGCCGGACCGGCCAGTCCTACAATATCGGCAGCCGCAACGAGCGCAGCAATCTGGCGGTGGTCGAAACCATTGCCGATCTTCTCGACGAAATGGTGCCGCTCAATTCGGGCTCGCGCCGGGCCCTCATCCGCTTTGTCGGCGACCGGCCCGGACACGATCTCCGCTATGCCGTCGATGCCGGCAAGATCGAGCGCGAACTCGGTTGGCGGGCCAGGGAGACTTTCGATACCGGGCTGCGCAAGACGGTCGAATGGTACCTCGCCAACCGCGACTGGTGGCAGCCCTTGCGCCAAGCCCGTTACGGCGGCCAGCGGCTTGGTACGCTCGGGCGATGATCCGGCTTCTGGTCACCGGCAGGAACGGTCAGGTTGCCACCTCGCTTGCCGTCCGGGCTGCCGGTTTTCCGGAGATCGAGGTCGTGGCCGCAGGCCGGCCCGAGCTCGATCTCGAAGTACCGGAGCAAGTCAAATCGGCGATCGCTGCCGCCCGGCCCGATATCGTGGTCAATGCCGCCGCCTACACCGCCGTCGACAAGGCCGAGCACGACGAGGCCCGCGCCTTCGCCGTCAACTGCGATGGCGCCGGGGCGGTTGCCGCCGCGGCCGCTGACCTTGGCGTGCCGCTTGTCCAGCTGTCGACCGACTATGTCTATTCCGGCAGCAAGCCGGGTGAATACGTCGAGAGCGATGCCACCGGACCGCTCGGCGTCTATGGCGCCTCGAAGCTTGCCGGCGAGCTAGCGGTGCGCGCCGCCCACGCCCGCGCCCTCGTTCTACGGACCTCCTGGGTCTACAGCCCCTATGGCGCCAACTTCGTCCGCACCATGCTGCGCCTTGGCAGCGAGCGCCCGCTGATCCGGGTGGTCGACGATCAGCAGGGCAATCCGACCGGCGCCCTCGATATCGCCGATGCCATTCTGCGTATTGCGCCGGGCCTGGTGGCAATGGGCGGTAGGGCCGAGACCTACCACTTGGCCGGCACCGGCAATACCTCCTGGTATGGCTTCGCCCGGGAGATATTTAGCGTGAGCAGCAAACTCGGCGGCCCCAGCCCGGAGCTCCAGCCGATCGGCACGGCGGATTATCCAACACCGGCCCGGCGGCCGGCCAATTCGCGACTGTCGACGGCGGCCTTCGAACAGAGCTTCGGCTTTGCCTTGCGGCCCTGGCCGGAAGCCCTTGCCGAAACCGTGCATCTGCTCCTCAGGCCGCCATCGTGACTAGCCCGCGCGAGTGGGGATCGCGGATCGCTCGGACGCTTGCCGCGCGGCGTCCCGGCCAGACGCCGACGTCCGCCATGTATTTCACCGGACCCCTTGCCGACCTGATCGGCGAGGACCGGCCGATCCGCAGGCTTGCCGGCGCCCTGTTCGCCGGTGGCGACGTGGCGGTGATCCTGCGCCATGCCGATCGCCGCCACCTCGATCTGTTCGGCGAGCAGCGGTTTCGGCGGGTCTATTTCCTGATCGATGACGATCTCTTTGCCCTGGGCGAGGGTGACGGCCTTCCCGCCGACTATCGCCGGCGGCTGCTTCGCTACCGCGACGGGCTCCTGCGCCAACTGCTGCCCCGGGTGACCCATGTGGTGGCGCCATCCGACCAAATTCTCGCGGCCTATGGGGACAAGATCGGGCTGCGGCTCGACCCGGCCCAGTGCTACCCCCTCGGGAGCCTTAGGCATCACGACGGGGCCGGAAGATTTGAGGTAGTCTTCTCCGGAACCCGCTCGCACCTTGAAGACCTTGCCGCTGTCGCCGGCGGGGTTGCGGAGTTCCTGCGCAAGCGGCCCGAAGCCCGATTGACCACCTTTCTCGGTGGCCACGCGCCGAAGGCGCTACAGCGCCTCGCCAATGTCCGGCACCTGCCACCCATGGCCTGGGAGGATTATCGCCGCTTCGCCGCCGGTAACCGCTTTCATGCGGCGATCGCGCCGGCGCTTGACACCGGCTTCAACCGGGCGCGGTCGTTCAGCAAGCTCCTCGATCATGCCGGTTTCGGCGCTGCCGGCATTTACAGCCGCCAGCCGCCCTTTACCGGGCTGATCGAGGCGGGAAAGTCGGGGCTCCTGCTGCCCAACGAGCCAGCATCCTGGCGCGATGCGCTTGCCGGTCTTGCCCAGAACTACCAGCAATCCCGGGACCTTGCGACGGGCGCCCAGAAGCTGGCGCAACATGTTGGCGACCCCGGCAGGGTGCGCCAGTTCTGGGTGCGAGAGTTGGGCGTAAAGATTTGACGTTTACGTTAAGATAAACACTACCAATTAACTATGCCAGCGAACAAATTTATTGCACATTCTTGCTATTGAAGCATGTTAACCGCTTGTTTCGCCAAATGGGCAAAAACTGTACTAGTAGAACCGCGGTGCGCGGCCAGTGATTCGCGACAAGTAAGAATTGCCCGGAGTTCCGCAGATGGGGTGGCGGGGGCCGAGGCCGAAGAGGGGATTCGAGGGTTTGGCGACGTCTGCTTTTTTGAGCCGGCTGCTGCTCGTCAGCACCTTGGGGCTGTTGGCCGGATGCGCCGGCATTCCTCGCGCCGGTCCTGCGGAAATGGCGATTACCGCCAAATCGGCCGATCTGGCCGGCTTCACCCTGGTCGAGGTGACCGCCGAGAACGTCGCAAATTACCGGGTCAGCGCCAGCAACGACTCGGCCGGGACCGGCGGCATTCCAGGAGCCCCGCGGGTTTCGCTATCGCCGGGCGATGTGATCAATGTGCGGATTGCCGAAAGCAAGGAAGGCGGCCTGTTCGCTCCGCTTGCCACCGGCGGCACCTCCTTCGCCAACGTGCGGGTGGACTACAAAGGCAATATTTCGCTGCCCTACGCCGGACAGCTCAAGGTTGAGGGCCTCGACCCCAACGCTGTCGGAGAGCAGATCAAGGCCAAGCTCAACGGCGTCACCTTCCAGCCCCAGGTCTATGTCGAGCTGGTTTCCGACCGCGGCTCCAGCGTGCTGGTTGCCGGCGATGTCAAGGCGCCGGGCCGGTTTTCCATGATGGACGGGCCGATGACCCTGATCGACGCGGTGAACCGCGCCGGCGGTCCGGTTCGCGCACCCCACCAGGAGGATGTAATCGTCCGCCGCGGCGGCAAGGTGATGCGGGTTTCCTACGCCAAGATTCTCGACGGCCGCAACGCCCAGCTCCGGGCCGGCGATGAGGTTCTGCTCGAACCCAACCTGAAAGTGTTCAATGCCCTCGGCGCCGTCACCAAGACCGGCCAGGTGGAGTTCACCAAGCCCAATCTGACGCTGCTTGATGCTCTGTCCCAGGTGGGCGGTCTCGACAATGCCAATTCCAGCAACCGCGGGGTGTTCGTCTTCCGCCTGCGCGAGCCGAAGGCCTGGCTCGATGGCAGCAACAAGTGGCAGCAGGGTCCGGCCATCTTCCAGTTCGACATGTCGGTGCCCGAGACCATGTTCCTCGCCCAGGCCTTTGGCATGCGGCCCGACGACACCATCTACGTGACCAACGCTCCGTCGGTCGAATGGCTGCGGTCGCTCGCACCCATCGCTACGACTCTGTCGGCGATGAAGAGCGCCTATTCGTTAGGCAAGACCGCCTCCGGGCTGTGAGCCGGTGGTTCGGCGCGGACAAGTGAGGCCATGACGGTCGCCGTCTTCGGCAGCATCAACATGGATGTGACTGCCTACATGGACCGGCTGCCCCAGCCCGGCGAAACCCTGCACGGCCGCGACTACAAGCTGGGCCTTGGCGGCAAGGGCGCCAACCAGGCGGTGGCGGCCCGCCGGCTCGGCAGCGAAGTTGCCTTCATCGCCAGACTGGGAGCCGACGATTTCGCCGCCGCCGCCGCTCGCGAACTGGCCTCCTACGATGTCGACCGATCGCTGATCCTGAACGATGCCGGGGGCGCCACCGGCATCGCCATCATCAATGTCGGCGAGAGCGGCGAGAACTTCATCTCGCTCATCGGCGGCAGCAACCTGCGGGTCGATACCAGCGACGTGGAGCGCGGGCGCGCCGCCCTGGGGAAGGCGCAGGTGTTGCTGTTGCAGCTCGAGGTGCCGCTGGCGGCTTCGCTGGCTGCGGCGGCTGTGACCCGTGCAAGCGGCGGCATGGTGATCCTCGATCCGGCCCCGGCTCCGGCGAATGGCCTGGCAAGAGAGACGCTTGCCGCCGTCGATCTCATTACTCCCAATGAAACCGAAACCGCACAAATTCTCGGCTGGCGGCCTTCAACTTTGCAAGAGGGCCTCAAAGCCGCCCGAGAATTGCGCGGGGCAGGCGTTGCCGGGGCCATCGTCAAGCTCGGCGCCAGGGGCCTTGCGGTTGCTTCGGCGAACGGCGAAGGCATGATCGAGGCCTTCAAGGTCGCGGCCATCGATACGGTTGCGGCGGGAGATTGCTTCAACGGCGGCCTCGCCAATGCACTCGAACGGGGCTTGCCAATTCTCGAAGCCGCCCGCTTCGCCGCCGCCTGCGGGGCGCTCTCGACCACCAAAAAAGGCGCCGCCGCCGCCGCACCCACGCGCGCCGAGGTCGAGGCGTTTCTGGCCGAAAGGTAAAGTGGCCATATGACCCGCATACTTGCGGTGGTGCTGTCGATTGTTTCCGCCCTCGGCCTATCGGCCTGCACGCGGGACTTCAGCTGGCATCAGAAGCTCACGGTCACGGTGGTGACACCGGCGGGCGAGCGTTCTGGCTCGGCGGTGCTGGCTGTTTATGTCAACAGTGGCAAGCCGTTCCTCACCCCCAACGTCTCGCCGCCAGCTTCGGCCCGGGCTTTGCCCTCAAATCCATCACCCTCGAAATCACCGACGAGCCGGTGACCGAGGGCAGAGTGGAGAGTGTGCTGCCGTGGATATTCTCGTTACACACCCGCCTCATTCCAACCCAAAAGAAATTCGCCAAGGACTACCTGCCGATCGAAAATATTGGCCCCGAATACTTCATCACACCCTATCACACGAGGAGCGACTAACATGACTGTAAGTAAGGAGTTGTTTCTCGCGATCCTTTCAATGGATTCTTACAATCACGGATACGGCGCGGGCCTCAACATCGACGCGACGCAAATTGGTGCGGCGAGCCTTCAAGGGCCTTCTGATGGCATGCCTGAAGACGCTAATTTGAAAGCAGACTGGCAAACGGCCGGCTTCTACGCCGCCGCCTACACCCTCAATGACACAGTCGGCACCGGCGACAACCAGATCGCTTCGGGCACCACGATCATTTCCTATCGCGGCACCGACAATCCCGGAATAACCTCGACGATCGATTCGATTTCCGGCGCCTCGGACATTTTCAATGGCTGGATTGCCGGGGCCGGCGGTGCAGCGATCCCCCTCCGTCACGCGCCGAAGGCGGCGCGCGCCACCTCCCCCGCCCCAAGGGGCGGAGGAGGATAAAGAAAGGCGCGGGAAGTTTCCTTCCCGCGCCCTCAAACCCGTCAGCCTGCGGAGCGATTACTCGCCCTGGGCGGCGGCTTCCGTCTGGGCTTCCGCCGCCTGCTTCTTCGACAGGTCTTCGCCGGTGGCCTGATCGACCTGCTTCATCGACAGCCGCACCTTGCCGCGGTTGTCGAAGCCCAAGAGCTTCACCTTGACGATGTCGCCCTCGTTGACCACGTCGCTGACTTTGTTAACCCGGCGGGGGGCCAGTTCCGAGACATGGACCAACCCGTCCTTGGCGCCGAAGAAGTTGACGAAGGCGCCGAAGTCGACGACCTTGACCACCTTGCCCTCGTAGATTTCGCCAAGCTCGGGCTCGGAGACGATGCCCTTGATCCATTTGAGCGCCGCGGCGATCGCCGTCCCTGAGGCCGAGGCGATCTTCACCGTGCCGTCGTCCTGGATGTCGATCTTGGCGCCGGTCTTCTCGACGATCTCGCGGATCACCTTGCCGCCGGTGCCGATTACTTCGCGGATCTTGTCGGTCGGGATCTTGATCGTCTCGATGCGCGGGGCGTGCTCGCCGAGGCTGGTTCGCGACTTGTCGAGTGCCTCCGCCATCTTGCCGAGAATGTGCATGCGGCCGTCCTTGGCCTGCCACAGGGCGACCTTCATGATCTCCTCGGTGATGCCGGTGATCTTGATGTCCATCTGCAGCGAAGTCACACCCTCGGAGGTTCCGGCCACCTTGAAGTCCATGTCGCCGAGGTGGTCCTCGTCGCCGAGGATATCGGAAAGGACGGCGAAGCGCTCACCCTCCTTGATCAGCCCCATGGCGATGCCGGCGCAGGGCGCCTTCAACGGCACGCCCGCATCCATCAGGGAGAGCGACGAGCCACACACCGTGGCCATCGACGAGGAGCCGTTCGATTCGGTGATCTCCGAGACGACGCGGATGGTGTAGGGAAACTGGTCGGCCGGCGGCAGCAGCGGATGGATGGCCCGCCAGGCGAGCTTGCCGTGGCCGATTTCGCGGCGCCCGGTTGCTCCCATGCGGCCGGTTTCGCCGACCGAGAAGGGCGGGAAGTTGTAGTGCAGCAGGAAAGTTCCCTTGGTGGTGCCGTCGAGGGAGTCGATATACTGCTCGTCCTCGCCGGTGCCCAGGGTGGTGACCACCAGGGCCTGGGTCTCGCCGCGGGTGAACAGGGCCGAGCCGTGGGTGCGCGGCAGAACGCTCGCTTCCGCCACGATCATGCGCACCGTCTTGGTGTCGCGGCCGTCGATGCGCAGACCGGTATCGAGGATCGAATTGCGCACCACATCCTTTTCGAGATGCTTGAACACCTCGTTGATCTTGGCCGGCGTCGGCGCTTCGGGCTTGTCGGCAACCACAAGTGCTGCCAGCACCTTGTCCTTGGCCTTGGCCACCGCCTCGTGGCGGGCTTCCTTGGTGGGGATGGCATAGCCGGTGCGGACGTCCGCCTCGGCAATGGCCTGCACCTTGGCGTAGAGGGCATCATCGTCGGGCGGCGTGAAGTCGCGGGGCGGCCTCGCCGAACGCTCGGCCAGGCGGATGATCGCCTCAATGACCGGCTGGAAGCCGCGGTGGCCGAACATCACGGCCCCCAGCATGATTTCCTCCGAGAGCTCCTTGGCTTCCGATTCGACCATCAGCACCGCATCCTGGGTACCGGCGACAACGAGATCAAGCGCCGAGAGCTTCTGCTGCTCGATCGTAGGGTTGAGAACGTATTCGCCGTCGATAAAGCCGACCCGCGCCGCTCCGACCGGTCCCATGAAGGGGATGCCCGAGAGGGTGAGCGCCGCCGAGGAGGCGACCAGCGCCAGGATGTCGGTGTCATTTTCGAGGTCATAGGAGAGCACCGTGGCGATCACCTGGGTCTCGTTGCGAAAACCCTGGGGGAACAACGGCCGGATCGGCCGGTCGATGAGGCGCGAGATCAGCGTCTCGCGCTCGGTGGGCCGGCCTTCGCGCTTGAAATAGCCGCCGGGAATCTTGCCGGCCGCATAGGTTTTTTCCTGGTAGTTGACGGTCAGCGGAAAGAAGTCGATGCCGGGCTTGGCGGCGCGTTCGGCAACGGCGGTGGCGAGCACCGTGGTTTCGCCAATGGCGGCCAGAACCGCTCCATCGGCCTGTCTTGCCAAGCGGCCGGTTTCAAGGCGCAGCTTCTGCCCGCCCCATTCGATTTCTTCGACGTCGATATTGAACATGTGATGATCCTCTTCGCCCTTCGCCGCCGCTTGAATCGCGTCACCACACCTGGACGGCATCCCCTTTGGGCTTGTCGAAACCCGGCCCCATTGCCGGACTCCGTCGCGGGGACGCGGGCGGCAATTCGGTGATCCGCCCGCTCATGCTTTGCGTGTCCGCCTACCGGCGGATATCGAGACGCTTGATCAGCGCCTGGTAGCGCGCCTCGTCCTTCGACTTGAGATAGTCGAGAAGCGTACGGCGCGTGCTCACCATGGTGAGCAGCCCACGACGGGAATGATTGTCCTTCTTATGGGTCTTGAAGTGGTCGGTCAGGCCATTGATGCGTTCCGTCAGGATCGCGACCTGAACTTCCGGCGAGCCTGTGTCGCCGGCCTTGGTGGCATATTCCTTCACGAGCGCGTTCTTGCGCTCCGCAGTCATCGTCATTCGGCCATCTCCCAAACGGGGTTACAGGTTAAACAGACGCTTCGGCTTGAGCGTTCCCCCGCTGATGCTGGCGAGGCCCAAGGGCTTTCCCGCCCAACTGGCCAGAACCGCATCGTGTGCACCGGGAGCGTTCGCGCCTCCGAGCAGGACATCTTGTCCCTGCCTCAGGCGTTGGGCTTGATCGTCGTCCAAGGCCAGTGCCGGGATGCCGTCCAGCACGGTCTCAATCGGGAGCAGAGCCCCTTCCATGGCGTTGCCGCCGGCGGCCTTATGGCGCAACTCCTCGATCATTGCCAGTGAAATCATGTGGTCCTCGGTGAACGGGCCTACGGCGGTGCGGCGGAGCGCCGTCACATGGCCGAGGCAGGATAGCCGCCGCCCCAGGTCGCGGGCGAGCGAGCGCACATAGGTGCCCTTGCCGCACACGACCTCGAAATCGGCATGATCGGGGTCCGCGATGGCTATAAGGCGCAATTTCTCGATCGAGACGGGCCGCGGCGGAAGCACCACCGCCTGCCCGGCGCGAGCTAGGTCATAGGCCCGCTCGCCGGCCAGCTTGATCGCCGAATAGGCCGGCGGCGCCTGGAGAATTTCACCTTCGAAGCAGGATAGTATCGACTCGATATCGTTTTTGGATGGACGGGCAGCAGAGCTGCGCGTCACCTCGCCTTCCAGATCGTCGGTGGCACGCTCCTCGCCCCATTTGACGGTGAAGCGATAGGTTTTCCGGCCATCCATGGCATAAGAGACGGTCTTGGTCGCCTCGCCGAGAGCGATCGGCAACAGCCCGGTGGCGAGGGGATCGAGAGTTCCGCCATGGCCCGCCTTGTCGGCGTCGAACAGCCGGCGGATTTTCCCCACCGCCTGGGTCGAGGTCATACCCAGCGGCTTGTCCAATGCGACCCAGCCGTGGACGGGATTGCCGCGCCGTTTCAGAACAGTTCCTCCGGGTCACGGCGCTGATCGAATACCGCAAATATCTCGATATCGTTCGCCGTGACCTTGTAGGGCAGCACATAGGGCAGGCCGGTGATCTGCAGCAGGCGAACGCCGGCCCTGTCCGATGCCTGCCCGATATTCGGATATTGCTCGACGCGGCGTGTCGCGGCGAGGATTCTGGCGACGACGTGGTCGGCGGCCTGAGGGTCGCGTCTCGAAATGTAGCTGCGGATCTGCTTCAATTCGCGGCGCGCCCGCATCGACCAACGCAGCTTCATTTCTTCTTCTTGAAAATATCGGGCTCAGGGGGCGGCAATTCATCTGGCTTTCCCCACGATAAGAGCCATGCCGACATTCTTTCGTGGGAAATCCACTCGCCGCTCTCGTCGGCTTCCTTCACCGCCGCATCGATTTCCCGGACCAGCCAAGCCTGGCGCCTGACATAGTCTTCCAGCGCCTCGGTCACCAGGAAGGCCTTGGAACGGCGGGTGGCTTCGGCAAGGGCTTCAAGCTCTTCACCCAGCTTTTCCGGAATTCGGGCGGAAATCATCGTCTTGACCATGACAGCACCTGTTTTCATGTGATTACAATGTAATCATCGGTGCCGATTTGTCCAGCTCAATCCTCGTGCTTTAAATCCCGCGCCACTTCCGGCCGGTGCAAGAGCTCGTCGATCTTGCTGGCGTAGTCGAGGGCCGTGTCGATCCGATAGCGGACCTCGGGCATGAAGCGGAGATCGACCTTCCGGGCCAGAAGCCCGCGAATGTATTTCTTGTTGCGGTCGATCGCCTTGAGCGCCTTGTCATCGGCCCCCTGCACCAGGGTGCGGACGAAGGCGGTGGCAATCTTGAGATCGGGCGAGACCTGCACCTCGTGCACCGAGACGGCCAGGCGTTCCAGTTCCGGATCGCCGGTCTCGCCGCGCATGAAGATGTCGGCGAGCGCGTGGCGGATCAGTTCGCCGGCCCGCAGCTGGCGCTGGGAGGGACCTTTGGCCGTGACCATCGCCGATCAATCCAGCTTGCGCTGGATCTTCTCCACCCGGAAGCACTCGATCACGTCGCCGGCCCGCATGTCCTGGTAGTTCTCGAAGGCCATGCCGCATTCCTGGCCGACCTGGACCTCTTTCACCTCGTCCTTGAAGCGCTTGAGAGTCGACAGCGTGCCTTCGTGGACCACCACATTGTCGCGAATGAGCCGCACCCTGGCGCCGCGCTGCACCGAGCCTTCGGTCACCTGGCAGCCAGCCACCTTGCCGACCTTGGTGATATTGAAGATCTCGAGAATCTTGGCGTTGCCGAGGAAGGTTTCGCGCAGTTCCGGCGCGAGCTTGCCCGACATCGCCGCCTTGATGTCATCGACCAGGTCGTAAATGATGTTGTAGTAGCGGACTTCGATGCCGGCCCGCTCGGCCGCGTCGCGCGCCTGGCCCGAGGCACGGACGTTGAAGCCCAGCACCACCGCACCCGAGGCGGTGGCAAGACCGATGTCGCTCTCGTTGATGCCGCCCACCGCGTAGTGAACGACACGGCTGCGGATCTCGGCGTTGCCGATCTTTTCCAGCGCCTGGACGATCGCTTCGGCCGAACCCTGCACATCGGCCTTGACCAGGATCGGGAACTCCTTGACGTTCCCCTCCTTCATCTGCGCCATCATCTGCTCAAGCGACGAGCGGCCCGAGGAGGTTCCACGAGTGTCGCGGCGCTTCCTCTCGCGGTAGTCGGTGACCTCGCGGGCCCGGGCTTCGTTCGGAACCACGTCGAATTGGTCGCCGGCTTCCGGCGCCGAATTGAGACCCAGCACCTCGACCGGCGCCGAGGGACCGGCTTCCTTCACCTGCTCGCCCTTGTCGTCGATCAGCGCCCTGACCCGGCCCCAGGCCGAACCGGCCACAAAGATATCGCCGAGCCGCAGCGTGCCGCGCTGCACCAGCACTGTCGCCACAGGGCCCCGGCCCTTGTCGAGCTGGGCTTCGACCACCATGCCGCCCGCCTCGCGGTTGGGATTGGCCTTGAGGTCGAGCACTTCCGCCTGCAGCAGAATGGTATCGAGCAGCTTGTCGAGATTGGTGCCCTTCAGCGCCGAGACTTCGACATCGAGGGTGTCGCCGCCCATGCTTTCGACCACGATCTCGTGCTGCAGAAGCTCGCGCCGCACCCGGTTGGCATCGGCCGCCGGCTTGTCGATTTTGTTGATCGCCACGATGATCGGCACTTGCGCCGCGCGGGCATGATTGATCGCTTCCACCGTCTGCGGCATGACGCCGTCGTCGGCGGCGACCACCAGGACCACGATGTCGGTGGCCTTGGCGCCGCGGGCCCGCATCGACGTGAAGGCCTCGTGGCCCGGCGTGTCGATGAAGGTGATGAGGCCGTTCTTGGTCAGAACCTGATAGGCGCCGATGTGCTGGGTGATGCCGCCGGCTTCGCCCGAGACCACATTGGTCTTGCGGATGGCGTCGAGCAGCGAGGTCTTGCCGTGGTCGACATGGCCCATGATGGTGACGACCGGCGGCCGGCTGCGCAGCATCTCCGCCGTGTCGGTTTCGCCGGCCAGGCCCTCGATCACGTCGGATTCGGAGACGCGCCTGACCTTGTGGCCCATCTCCTCGGCGATCAGCTGAGCGGTATCGGCATCGATCACGTCGTTGATCGTATGCATGTCGCCCTGCTTCATCAGAAACTTGATGATGTCGACGGCGCGCTCGGCCATGCGGTTGGCGAGTTCCTGGATGGTGATCGCCTCGGGCACGACAATCTCGCGGGCCACCTTCTCGGTCGGCATCTGGAAGCCCTGGGCCTGCTTCTTCAGGCGCTCGGTGCGGCGGCGGAAAGCGGCGACCGACCGGCTGCGTTCGCTCTCGTCGTCGGAGAGCGCATTGGCGAGCGTCAGCTTGCCGCGGCGCTTGTCGACATCGGCCTTGGCGCGGGTGGGAGCGGGAATCTTGACGCCGCTCTTCAGGCGGATGGTCTTGCCCGCACTTTCTTCTTCCTCCTCGGCCTTGACGGCCTTCGCCGTAAGGGTGGGAGCGGCGGTCTTGGGAGCGAGCTTCTTGGCGGCTTCCTCGGCCTTGCGCTTGCCTTCCTCCTCGACCCGGTGGCGGGCATCGTCCTCGGCCTTGCGCTTGGCGGCGGCCTCGCGCTCGCGGTGCTCCTGTTCCTCGTGATCCTGGCGGCGGCGGGCTTCGACCTCGTGACGCTTGCGCTCCTCGGCCTCGCGCACCCGGGAATCGGCAAGGGCCCGGTCGCGGGCTTCCTTCTCTTCCGGCGACAGGGTGCGCAGCACCACGCCAGACCGGCCGGCCGGAGGGGTGGCGGCACGAGCCTGGCTCCCCGCCGGGACTGCAACCTTGGGCTGCACATGGAACTGAGACTTGGCCTCGGGGGCGGCCGGCTTGTCGTCGCCCATGCGCTTGCGCCGGGTTTCGACCACCACCGTCTTGGTGCGGCCATGGGCGAAGCTCTGCTTAACCTTGCTCTGTTCGACCGACGGCCGTTTCAGGGTCAGGGTACCGCCGCCCCGCTGGGCTTCGGACTTTCGGTCGTTATCGTTGGTATCGCTCATGCTCTCTCTTCAGTACCCTTGAACCCCGGCGGGGCCCCGTAAGTTTCGATCCGCCGCAAGCCAATGCGGAGCTTGTCGGCAAGCCCCCCCTTGGCCACGGCAGCATGTACCACATTTGCCCGGGCAAACGCCAAATCCAATTCATCGCCGCGAAACGCCCGGACAATCTCGGTTTCCGGCGCCACCATGCGATCGAGCTTCCGGCAGCCGTCGGGCTGGGCTTCCACCGCATGGATGAGCAGGCTTACCCGGCCGCGGCCCAGCATGTCCTCGACCTTCATGAAGCCGGCCACCGCCTCGCCCGCCTTGCGCGCCAGGGAGATATAGGAAAGGGCAGCCTGCCGGAGAAGCCCATCCACCCGGTCGGCGAGATCGGCAGGCGCGGTGGTCTCCATCCCGAAACCCTTCGAGAACAGCCGGCGGGACTGGGCTTCGGCGACAAGATCGCGGCTCAGTCCCACCCACACGCCACGGCCCGGTAGCTTGCGCGCCAGATCGGGCACCGCCTCACCGGTGGGGGAGCGCACGAAGCGGATCAGCGCCTCCTCGTCGCGGCACTGGCGTGTCACGATGCACATGCGCTCGGCCAACTCGGTATCGTCCTCCGTCAACGCTTGGGTTCTCCTCAGGCGTCGGCTTCGGCTTGCGCTTCCGCCGCCACTTCGGCTGCGGCCGGCGCTTCGATCCAGCCGGCCCTGACGCGGGCCGCCATGATCAGGGCGTTGGCTTCCTCGGCCGATATTTCGAGATCGGTGAAGGCGCCCTTGTGCTTGACTGTCTCGCCGGCCTTGCGCTCGGTCCAGCCGATCAGATCGTCGCTGGCGCAACCGGCCAGATCCTCGATCGACTTGATGCCGGCTTCGCCCAGCGCCACCAGCATGGCGGGGCTGAGCCCATCGATCTCCTTGATCTCGTCGAGGACGCCCAACTCGATGCGCCTGGCGTCCAGTTCGGCCGCCACGCGATCCAGATAGTCGCGGGCCCTTGTCTGCAGCTCGTCCGCCGTCTGCTCGTCGAGACCTCCGATCGTGGCGATCTCGTGGGCATCGACATAAGCGACCTCCTCGACCGAAACGAAACCTTCCGAGGCAAGAAGCTGGGCCAGCGTC
Source organism: Hyphomicrobiales bacterium (assembly GCA_016185245.1). Classification (GTDB taxonomy): domain Bacteria; phylum Pseudomonadota; class Alphaproteobacteria; order Rhizobiales; family Aestuariivirgaceae; genus Aestuariivirga. Next base: position 21,615 of record JACPNZ010000042.1, read on the forward strand.
TCGTCGACGTCGAGAGCCTCGATGAAACGCTGGGTGCGGGCGGCGAATTCCTTCTGGCGGCGCTCCGATTCCTCGGCTTCGGTCATGATGTCGATGTCCCAGCCGCTGAGCTGGGAGGCGAGCCGGACATTCTGGCCGCGCCGGCCGATGGCCAGCGACAATTGCTCGTCGGGAACCACCACCTCGATCCTTTCGGCCTCTTCGTCGAGCACCACCTTGGTGACTTCGGCGGGAGCCAAGGCATTGACCACGAAGGAGGCAACGTCGGGCGACCACTGGATGATGTCGATCTTCTCGCCCTGCAACTCGTTGACCACCGCCTGGACGCGGCTGCCGCGCATGCCGACGCAGGCGCCGACCGGATCGATCGAGCCGTCCTTCGATCTGACGGCGATCTTGGCGCGGCTGCCCGGATCGCGGGCAACCGACACGACCTCGACCACGCCGTCATAGATTTCCGGCACTTCCTGGCCGAACAGGCGGGCCATGAATTCAGGGTGGGTGCGGGAGAGGAAGATCTGGGGCCCACGCTGCTCGCGACGCACGTCATAGACATAGGCGCGGATGCGGTCGCCGGGCCGGAAAGTTTCGCGCGGCAGCGACTCGTCGCGCCTGACGATGCCTTCGCCGCGGCCCAGATCGACAATGACATTGCCGTATTCGACCCGCTTCACCGCCCCATGGACGATCTCGCCGATGCGGTCCTTGTACTCCTCGTACATGCGCTCGCGCTCGGCATCACGCACCTTTTGCACGATCACCTGCTTGGCGTTCTGGGCGGCGATGCGGCCGAAATCGACCGGCGGCAGGGGCTCGGCGATGAAGTCGCCGAGCGTTGCCGCCGGATTGCGGCGCGAGGCCTCGGCCAGGCTGATCTCGGTTGCCTCGTTCTCGACCTTCTCGACCACCAGAAGCAGGCGGTTGAGCCTGGTTTCGCCGGTCTTGGCATCGATCTCGGCGCGGATTTCGTTCTCGGCCCCGTAGCGGGCCTTGGCGGCGCGGGTAATCGCATCCTCCATGGCGGTGAGCACCACGGATTTGTCGATCGATTTCTCTCGCGCCACCGCATCGGCGATTTGCAGAAGCTCGATCCTGTTGGCGCTCACTGCCGGTTCAGCCATGGTCATTGTCCTCCACAGAGAGTTTGTCTTCGTCGATTTCGGCCCCGTCGCCATAGCCCTTGTGGGGCAGACGGCCACGGGCCGCGACAATCAGTTCATCGGTCAGGACGAGGCGCGCCTCGCCGATATCGGCAAAGGGCACGCCGACCAGCACCGGTTCCTTCGAGGCCCCTTCCGGGTCCTCGATAAAGAGCCGCACCTCGCCGTCGTGGTAGCCTTCCAGCATGCCCTTGAAGCGTTTGCGTCCGGCCACCGGCACCGCCATCTCGATCTTGACCTCGTGGCCCGCCCAGCTTTCGAAGTCGGTGGCGCGCACCAGCGGCCGGTCGATCCCCGGCGAAGAGACTTCGAGATGGTAGCGCGTGGCGATCACATCGGCCACGTCGAGCATCGGCGAAATCTGCCGGCTGACCGTGGCGCAGTCATCGATCGAAAAGGTGCCGTCGGGCCGCTCGGCCATGATTTGCAAAGTCGGCCCGCTCAATTTGACCCGCACCAGCCGGAAACCCATGTCGGCCAGCATTGGCTCGACAAGGGCGGCAACCCGCAGGGCGGGTCCGGTTTCGCGGGTCAGTCTGTCTTCGGTCATCGGTCTTTCAGGCAACAAAAAAAGCGGGTCCCGGGCTGGGACCCACTCTCATGAGGGCCACCGAAGTGGCTATGTGAGTGAACCTAAGTTGAGGGGGATATAGCCCCGCAAAGGCCCTTCTGCAAGGGGGTCAGGGAAGCCGCCGGAACCGCAGGTAAACCGCCGCCCGCCCCCCGCGGCGGGCCTTGGCTTCGTAGCGGGTCTCGATCCAGTTGTCGAAGGGTTCGGCGGCGTTTCCCTCCTCGGCGAAACCGCCGTGCGCGGTGACGTGCTGACGAGTCCACACCACATAGTCGGCGCTGTCGCTGGCGAACAGGAACAGTCCTCCCAGAACCAGCAGGCGGTGGAAGTGGGTCAGCGTCTCGTCATTCACCAGGCGTCGCCGGGCGTGCCGCGCCTTGGGCCAGGGGTCGGGATAAAGGAGATAGATGCGCTCGAAGGAGCGATCGGGCAAAGCTTCGAGAAGATCGCGGGCATCGCCGTCGTGGATGCGGATGTTGGAAAGCTTCTTCTCCTCGATGAGCGCAAGCAGCTTGGCGACACCGTTGACGAAGGGCTCGGCGCCGACGAACGACACATCGGGATGCTGTTGCGCCTGCTGCGCCAGGTGTTCGCCGCCGCCGAAACCCACTTCCAGCCAGCGCGGCGGCGGGGACAGCTCTCCGCTGAAACGCAGCCTGGGCAGCAGGTCTTCGATCAGCTGCAAATGGTGACGGCGCAAGGCATGTCCCTTGCGCCGTCCGTAGAACTGGTGCTTCCGCCGTTCAGATTCGCTCACGGACCCGCTCCCCCTTTCTCTCCATGACCGCCCTTGAGGCGGTCATCCAGGTTAGATGGCCGGGTCAAGCCCGGCCATGGAGAGAATTGGGTATTCACTTCACCGCGGCTTTGAGGGCCTTGACCAGATCGATCCGCTCCCAGGAGAAGCCGCCGTCCTGATCGGGCGGGCGGCCGAAATGGCCGTAGGCCGAGGTGCGGGCATAGATCGGCCGGTTGAGGTTCAAGTGCTTGCGAATGCCGCGGGGGCTGAGGTCCATCACCTTGGCGATGGCCTTCTCGAGCTTTGCCTCGGACACTTTGCCGGTGCCATGGGTGTCGACATAGATCGAGAGCGGCTGGGCCACGCCGATGGCATAGGAGAGCTGGATGGTGCAGCGCTTGGCGAGCTTGGCCGCCACCACGTTCTTGGCGAGATAGCGCGCCGCGTAGGCGGCCGAGCGGTCGACCTTGGTCGGGTCCTTGCCCGAGAAGGCGCCGCCGCCGTGGGGGGCGGCACCGCCATAGGTGTCGACAATGATCTTGCGGCCGGTAAGCCCGGCATCGCCGTCGGGTCCGCCGATGAAGAACTTGCCGGTCGGGTTCACGTGCCAGACCGTGTGTTTGGTGATCCAGCCCTTGGGCAGGGCCTTCTTCACATAGGGCTTGACCAGCTTGAGCATGTCCTTGGAGGTGAGGCTCTCGTCCACATGCTGGTGCGAGACGACGATCTGGGTCGCCGCCACCGGCTTGCCGTTGCGATACTCCACCGTGACCTGGCTCTTCGAGTCGGGGCCGAGCGCCTTCTCGGCGCCGCTGTGGCGGGCCTCGGCCAAGAGTTTCAGGATGCGCTGCGCATAATAGATCGGCGCCGGCATCAGCTCCGGCGTCTCGTCGCAGGCATAGCCGAACATGATGCCCTGGTCGCCAGCCCCTTCGTCCTTCTTTTCGCCGCCGTCCACACCCTGGGCGATATCGGCAGACTGGGCATGCAACAGGATTTCCACCTTGGCGGTGTTCCAGTGGAAGCCCGCCTGTTCATAGCCGATGGCCTTGATCGCATGACGGGCCGCCGCCTCGATCTTGGCGGTGGTGACCGAGGCGGGCCCGCGGTATTCGCCGGCGATCACCACCCGGTTGGTGGTGGCAAGGGTTTCGCAGGCAACCCGCACCGCCGAGGGGTCGAAGCCCTGCTCCAGCGCCTCGCGGTAAAAGAGGTCAACGACCTCGTCGGAAATTCGGTCGCAGACCTTGTCCGGGTGACCTTCGGACACGGATTCGCTGGTGAAGTGATAGTGTTTGCGTGCCATTGTGGATGAGCCTTTGTGCGCGGATAAACCCCGCGGCGCTTTTGACAGCGAAGCCGTGTCCGGTCAAGCGGCGGCGATCGGTTCGGCCAGGCTAGCCCTTGGAGTCGGCAATCAGCCGGGCCAGCGTGGCGATGAGCTTGCGCTTGCCGCTGCTGTCGGCATCGCGAAAGGCCTTGGCCAAGGTTACCCCGTCGGCATTCATCAGCGCCGCCATCACGGTGTCGGAATCGCGCGATTCGCCGAAGCCCGCCGCCTCGTCCATGCCCGGCAGATCGTCGTAGAAGAACTGCACCGGAACGCCCAGCGTCTTGGCCGCATAATAGAGACGGCTGGCACTGATGCGGTTCGAGCCCTTCTCGTATTTCTGCACCTGCTGGAAGGTGATGCCGAGCAATTCGCCAAGTTTTTCCTGGCTCATGCCAATGATTTGACGGCGCATGCGGATGCGATTGCCCACATGGACATCGATGAAGTTCGGATCGCGTCTAGCCATAATCTCCTCAGACCAATCTGCCCCCGGTCTGGGCATCGCCAAGCTTGCTACGAAGGCAGGTCCGAACCCTCTCCGCAACTAGCTCACGATTTCGTGATCAATAGTATGTTTGCCGGGAGGAGGCAAACGAATTGCGACTGAATTCAACCTTTACGCTCACCATGCTTACCCGAACCTTTTGCGCCGCCGCCCCGGCATGGCTCCGGCGAGTGCGAGAAGAACAAGTCCCGCCAGCCCCCAGTCGCCGAACCGGCTGTAAATCGTGGGCTCGCCCGCCGGGGGAAGGCCTGAATCGATCACGCCCTGCCGGCCCACCGCCAGGCTCTGCAGGATTTTGCCGCGCGAATCGATGACCGCCGAGATGCCGGTATTGGCCACGCGGACGACCGGCAGTCCCTGTTCGATCGTCCTGAGCCGCGCTTGCGCCAGGTGCTGATAGGGACCGGCCGAGCGGCCGAACCAGCCGTCATTGGTGACGTTGATAATCCAGCCGGGGCGCTTGCCCGGTTCGATCAGATCGTGCGGGAAGATCGCTTCGTAGCAGATCAGCATGGCGGCGTCTGGCGCTCCCGGCACGGTGATGGTGACCGGGCCCGGACCGGTGGCGAAGCTCCCCGGCACGATCACCACCTTGCGGAAGCCCAGAGGCTCCAGGAGCCAGGCGAAGGGCAGGAATTCCCCGCCCGGCACCAGCCGCCACTTGTCATAGCGCGCCACCACTTGCGCCGCACCGTTGAAGGTGATCATCGAATTGTAGACGAGGGGCTCGCCGTCGCTGTCCTTCTTGTTCGCATCGCGACGGATGGCGCCGGTAATCAGCGTCGCCTTGCCCGCCAGCAGGCGCGAAAGCTCCTCCTTGGCCACCGGGCTCTCGTCGATCAGGAACGGCACCGCCGATTCCGGCCAGATCACAACCGCGCCGCTGTCGATACCGGGGCGGCCATCGGCGCCAGGCTCCGCCGACAGGGTCTTGAGGGTATCGAAGATGCTGCGGGCATTGTCCGCGCGCCATTTCTCGTCCTGGGAAATGTTGGGTTGAACCAGCCGCAATTTCACCCCGGCAACGTCGGTGCCCATGGGTTCGGCGAGCCGCATCATGCCAAAGGTCAGGCCCAGCGGCATCAGCGCCAGGAGCCCGAGTGCCGCCAGCCGCTGCCGCCAGGCGCCGGTCTCGAACAGCACCAGCGGCAGGCCCGCCCACAACACGATCAGCAGCGTCAGCCCGGTCATGCCGATGAGCGAAGCGGTCTGCGCCAGGGGACCCATGCCGTCGACTGCGAGACCAGGCACCGCCCATGGAAAGCCGGTGAACAGCCGGCCGCGCAGGTCCTCGGCCACCGCCAACATAGCAGCAAAGCCCAACACCTGCGGGAGGCCGCGGGTCGCGATCAATCCGGTCAGAGCGGCGGCAAGTCCCCAATAGAGGGCCGCAACGGCGGCGAGCCCTCCCACCGCGAAGGGCATCATCCACAGATAGGTTGCGGCATCGACGAAGAAGGCCGCCCCGATCCAGTGCAAAGCAACGATGAAGTAGCCGAGGCCGAACAGCCAGCCGAGCAGGAAACGGGCGCGCATGCTCGTTACGCTTCCCAGCACCATGAGGAAGGCCGGCACCGCCAGAAAAAGAAGAGGCCACAGATCTACCGGCGGCAGCGCCAGCGCCGCCACCGCTCCGGCAAGCAGTGCGACGAGCCCGCGCCGCCAGCCGGTCAGGTCTTGAAGCAAGCGAATCATCGGACCGGCACTATAGGTGCCGGGCCGCTTCTCTGGTACAAAAGCCGCAGCCGAGGGAGTAACGCCCATGAATGAAGCCCCGCGCAATCTCAAGCCCGCCCCGGAGATGATTCTCATCGAGCATCTGCCCTTTGTGACCGACGGCGGCATCGCCAGCCGGGCCCGTATCGGGCTCATGGTGCTCGCCACCGACTTCACCATCGAGCACGAATGGCGCCAGATCATGGCGGGACTTGCCGGTGTCGCCCTCTATCAAAGCCGCATTCTCAACGACAGTCAGATCACCCCTGAGACGCTGCGCGCCATGGACCCGCGCAGCGCCGCCGCCACCGATGTGCTCCGGCCGGGCTCCCCTCTCGACGTGGTAGCCTATGGCTGCACTTCGGCCTCCATGGCGATCGGCGAGGAGAAAGTGTTCGAGAAGATTCGCTCGGTGCGCCCCGGTGTCAGCTGCACCACGCCGATTACCGCCGCCTTCGCCGCTTTCCGGGCACTCGGCGCCAAGCGCATCGGCGTGCTGACCCCCTATCGGGCGGATGTGAACCGGATCGTTGCCGACTACATCCGCGCCCGCGGTTTCGAGGTGCCGGTATTCGGCTCATTCAGCGAGCAGGACGACGGCATCGTCGCCCGCATCGCGCCCGCCTCGATCAAAGAGGGCATTGCGGCAATCATGGCCAAGGCGCCGATCGATGCGGTGTTCGTCTCCTGCACGTCGGTGCGGCTTGCCGAGGCGGCAGCGGCGATCGAGGCGGCGATCGGCGTGCCCGTCACCTCGTCCAATCATGCCATGGCCTGGCACGCGCTGCGTCTGGCTGGCGTTGCCGACGCGATGCCGCAATGGGGCAGGCTCTTTACGCGTCCCCTGGCCTGACGCCCTCGTCGAGATAATCCTCGGGCAGGTCGACCACCACGCGGGCCTCTTCCACCGCCGTGACGAAGGGCGGCGCCAGGGGAATGAGTGCGGTGTCGCGGCGCCCTGCGATCTTCACGTCGAGAAGATCGCCGGCGCCGTAGTTCGCCACACCCGCGACCTCGCCCAGAATCGTGCCGTCTGGCCTGACGACCGGCAGACCGACGAGATCGTTCACATAGAACTCGCCCGCGGCGGGATCGGGCAATCGCGTCCGGGCCACGAACAGTTCGGCCCCCTTCAGTGCCTCGGCGGCATTGCGGTCGGCAACGCCATCGAGACTGGCGATGAAGTGATCCTTCTGTGGGCGGAGCTTCACGATGACGATCCTGCCGCCCGCCGCGGTCGAAAGCGGCGAGTAGGACGCGATCGCCGCGGGCTCGGCGGTGAAGCTCAAGAGCTTCACCTCGCCCTTGATGCCATGGGCGCCGGCAATGACGCCGACGCGGACCGGAGTGTCCCGCGCCATGGCCCCCCGACCCCTAGACCGCGGCCTTGGCGGCGGCGGCCTTCTCGCGCTCCAGACGCTTCTTGCCGGGCAGCGCCTTGATCGGATTGTTACGGGCCTCGCGCTTGGCCAGTCCTGCCTTGTCGAGGAAGCGCAGCACCCGGTCGGTTGCCTGGGCGCCCTTCTTGAGCCAGGCAGCGGCCTTCTCGGCGTCGAGCTGGACGCGCTTTTCGTCGGCCTTGCCCAGCATCGGGTTGAACGAGCCCACCACGTCGATGAACTTGCCGTCGCGGGGCGAACCCGCATCGGCGATCACGATATGATAATAGGGGCGCTTCTTGGTGCCCGCCCGGGCGAGCCTCATCTTCACGGCCATGTCTTTCTCCTTTTGATCCGTATGCAGACTAATTCATTTCTTCCTGCCGAGGCCCGGCAGGCCGCCGAAGGGCTGGCCACCCAGACCCGGCAAGCCGCCGCGGCCGGGGAGCTTCGCTCCGCCCAGCCCCGGCAGTCCGCCCGCCGGAAGCTGCGGCGCGGCACTGCCCTTCATCATCTCTTTCAACTCCTCCGGCACCGCATCCGGGTTCATCCGGGCGAGTTCCGTCTGCATCCGCTCGATCTCGGCTGCATCGGGGGCCGCTTTGCCGCCCATCATCTTGCCGAACAGGCCCTTGCCCTGGCCCATCTGCTTCATCATGTCGGCCATCTGCAGGTGCATCTTGAGCAGGCGATTGATCTCCTCGACCCTGGTGCCGGAGCCCGCCGCCACGCGTTTCTTGCGGCTGGCGTTCAAGACCTTGGGATGGCGCCGCTCATAAGGCGTGAGCGACTGGATGATGGCGAGCTGGCGCTTCAGCACCTTGTTGTCGAGGTCGGCGCCCTCGAGCTGCTTCTTGATCTTGCCCATGCCGGGCAGCAGATTCATCATGCCGCCCATGCCGCCGAGCTTCTGCAACTGCTTCAGTTGCTCGGCCAGATCCTCGAGGTCGAAGGATCCTTTCCGCATCCGTTCGGCGATCTTCCTGGCCTTGTCGGCATCGATTTCCAGGGCCGCCTTCTCGACCAGGCCGACGACGTCGCCCATGCCGAGGATGCGGCCGGCGATGCGCTCGGGATGGAAATCCTCGAGCCCGTCGAGCTTTTCGCCGGTCCCCATCAGCTTGATCGGCTTGCCGGTGACGGCCCGCATGGAAAGTGCGGCACCACCACGCCCGTCGCCGTCGATGCGGGTCAGCACGATGCCGGAAATGCCGATCTTCTCGTCGAAGGCGCGAGCGAGGTTGACGGCATCCTGGCCGGTCAAGGCATCGGCCACCAAGAGCGTCTCGTTGGGCTTGGCGATGTCGCGCACTGCGGCCGCCTCGGCCAAAAGCTCTTCGTCGATGTGAAGCCGCCCCGCCGTGTCGAGCATGACCACGTCATAGCCGCCCTTCCGCGCTTCCGACATGGCGCGGCGGGCGATCTGCGGTGGCGTTTCGCCGGCAACGATGGCAAGGGTGTCGACCTTCACCTGCTTGCCGAGGATGGCGAGCTGTTCCTGGGCGGCGGGCCGCCTGGTGTCGAGCGAGGCCATCAGAACCTTGCGCTTGTCGCGCTCGGTGAGGCGCTTGGCGAGCTTGGCGGTGGTGGTGGTTTTGCCCGAACCCTGCAGACCAACCATCAGGATCGGCACCGGTGGCGAAGCCCGCAGGTTCAGCCCAATGGCATCGGAACCCAGAGTCTCGACCAACACGTCATGGACGATCTTCACCACCATCTGGCCGGGCTTGATCGACTTGACGATCTCAGCCCCCACCGCTCTGGCTTTGACCTTGTCGGTAAAGCTCCGCACCACGTCGAGGGCCACATCGGCCTCGAGCAGGGCCCGGCGAACCTCGCGGAGCGCCTCGTCGACGTCGGCGTCCGACAGGGCACCGCGACCGGTGATCTTGTCCAGAATGCCGGCGAGGCGCTCGCTTAAGCTATCGAACATCAATTCCTTCCTTGCTGGTTCCCCGGGTCAAGCCCGGGGATGACAACTCGCATTGTCACCGCCCAAACGCCAATCGCACCCGGGGGCGAAACTCGCTGCCGGATGCTGGCCGCCGCACCTCCCGGGAAGATACCCATGTGTACGGTGGCCCGAGAGCGTTCAAGCGTCTCAGGTAATGGCAGGCGAGATAGGCGAAAGGCCGGGCAAAGTCAAATCGCCCCATTGACGGCGATCAAGGCCGCTTCCCATTTGAATACTTAATGATCATGTCGATTGGAGGACGGCCATGGTCAAGCGCGAGCCCTTAGAAGTTGAGCTTTCGATTGCCACCGATCAGGTCTGCTTCATCATCGTCAAGGCCCGCGAGTTCGAAGCCAAGGACTGGCCGGCGGGGCTACAGGACGGCTCCAACAGTGCCGACGACAACATGATCGCGGTACTCGAATCCCGCCGCGACGATCCGGTCTTCGACGAGCTGCGGAGCTTCATCAATGCTTTGGATGTGGACCAGCAGATCGACCTGGTGGCGCTCGCCTGGGTGGGGCGCGGCGATTTCGACATCGACGAATGGGACGAGGCCCGAGCCGAAGCCGAAGCAGCACGCTCTACCCCCACCGCCGATTATCTCCTCGGCATGCCGCTTATCTCGGAATTCCTCGAGGAAGGTCTCGCCGCCGCCGGGCGTTCCTGTGCCGAAGAAGAAAAGGAGCACCTGTAGGCTTGACACCTCCCCGGCATTTCCCTAGAACCCGCCAGCCGCGTGGAACATTTATTTTCGCGCGTTTTGCGCTGTCCGAGGCAACTCGAATTCGTCTGATTTATCAGACGCTTAAAGTCCGCTGGTTGAGCGAGTTTCCAGCGGCGCCACAGGGCGCGGCATAACAAGGACGAAACACATGTACGCAGTCATCAAGACCGGCGGCAAGCAGTACCGCGTTGCCGCCGACCAGAAAATCCAGATCGAGAAGCTCACCGGCGCGCCCGGCGACCAGGTCGAGTTCACCGACGTTCTGATGGTGTCGAACGACGGCACGATCGACGTCGGCGCCCCCTTCGTGGCCGGCGCCACGGTAGTGGGCGAAATCGCCTCCCAGGACCGCGGTCCCCACATCATCATCTTCAAGAAGCGCCGCCGCAAGCACTACCGCCGGCGCAACGGCCACCGCCAGGACTTGACCTCGGTCACCATCCGCGAAATCCTCACCGGCGGCGCCAAGTCCGCCAAGACGGCGGAAACGGAACCCGAAGCTGTCGCCGCCGCGCCGGCAGACGCCAAGCCGAAGAAGGCCCCCGCCAAGCCGCGCAAGGCCAAGACCACCGACGCCGACAAGGAGTAAGACCCATGGCCCACAAGAAAGCAGGCGGATCATCCCGCAACGGACGCGACACGGCGGGCCGCCGTCTCGGCGTCAAGCATTTCGGTGGTGAGTCCGTCATCCCCGGCAACATCATCGTGCGCCAGCGCGGCACGGTCGTTCATCCCGGCAAGGGCGTCGGCCTCGGCCGCGATCACACGATCTTCGCAACCGTCGCCGGCACCGTCACCTTCCGCAAGACCAAAGACGACCGGCAGACCGTTTCCGTCGTCCCGCCGGCCGTCGCGGAGTAGCGGCGGGCTCTCGACATCACCGCCGGACCCATCGATCCGGCACATGAAAATTGAAGCGGAGAGGTGGGACGCCACCTCTCCGCTTTCATTTGGGCAATTGCCATGGCCACGATAACCGCAAACGCCTCCTCAGAACACCGCGGCCACGTAGCTTGGCACCAGGCTGCGCCGGCCGAGCCCGCCATTGTGCTTGGAAGCGGCAAGCCGCAGATTGCCGGCGGAAGAACGGATTGCCAGCTGCAGATGCCGCAGCCCCACTTCAACCCCGGTCGAGGCGTTGAGCAGGCCGTCGCAGGGGCCGCGGTAGCCGATACCGCGGGCCGTCTGGCACTTCACCTGGAACACGCCCAACTCGCCCTGGCTGCCGCGGGCCCGCGGATTGTAGCCCGACTCGATCTTGGCGATGCGCAGCGCAAACCAGGTGGGAACCCCGTAGCGCGGCGCCATGGACGAGATCAACGCCACCACGTTGCCCTGCTGGGCCCCGGACGGAGCCGCCGCCACGGCCCGTTGCCGACGGACCGAGTGCGCACCTTTGGCAGCCGATTGCCGGTGGAGGGTCTGAATCCTGCAGCTATCGTTGTCGCCGCAGCTAGCTTGTGCCGGGCCAGCAAATACAGCACCAGACAAGCCAAGACATGTAATCCCTGCAAAGAGCATCTTCTTCATGACAATCCTTCCTTATGCTGTGAGCGGGCGCTCCATGACTTCCAGTTGACCGGAACTCAACTTCACACGACCGCCGATGTCAGGGCGAAGGCCCGCGATAAACTTGCGGAATGTGGTCTCAATAAGGGGAAATTGTGCATTGCAACTGGAAACGCTTGCGGTTGCGTGGCGGCAAGCCCCGGGGCTAGACAGGACGGGCGATGAAATTTCTCGACCAGGCAAAGGTTTATGTCCGCTCCGGCGATGGCGGGGCCGGCGCGGTGTCGTTCCGACGTGAAAAATTCATCGAGATGGGCGGCCCCGATGGCGGCGACGGCGGCAAGGGCGGCGATATTTGGGTGGAAGCGGTCGACGGACTCAACACCCTGATCGACTACCGCTACCAGCAGCATTTCAAGGCGGCGACCGGCGGCCATGGCATGGGCCGCCTGCGGGCCGGTGCCAACTCCGATGATATCGTGCTCAAGGTTCCGGCCGGAACCCAGATTTTCGAAGACGACAACGAATCCCTGATCGCCGATCTGCCGAAGGCCGGCCAGAAGGTGCGGATCGCCAAAGGCGGCAATGGCGGTTTCGGCAACGCCTATTTCAAGTCGGCCACCAACCGCAGCCCCCGCCATGCCAATCCGGGCCAGGAGGGCGAGGAGCGCTGGATATGGCTCAGGCTCAAGCTCATCGCCGATGCCGGACTGGTGGGGCTGCCCAATGCCGGCAAATCGACACTGCTGGCGGCCGTCTCGGCGGCCAAGCCGAAGATCGCCGACTATCCGTTCACGACGCTGCATCCGCAACTGGGTGTGGTGCGCGCCGGCGGATCGAGTTTCGTGCTGGCCGATATTCCCGGCCTCATCGAAGGAGCCCATGAGGGGCACGGGCTGGGCACCAGGTTCCTGGGTCACGTCGAGCGCTGCGCCGTGCTGCTGCATCTGATCGATGTGACCGGTGACGATCCGGTCAAGGCCTATCGGGTGATCCGCAAGGAGCTCAAGGCCTACAGCGCAGCCCTGGCCGCAAAGCCCGAGATCGTCGCCTTCAACAAGATCGACGTGGCCGAGGCGGGCGACCTTGCGGCGAAGCTCGCCGATTTCAAGAAGCGCATCCGCAAGACGCCATTGCCGATCTCGGGCGCCACCGGCAAGGGTGTCGACGAAGCGATGAAGAAGCTGCTCACGGTGATCGCCGCGGCGCGCCAAGGTGTCGAAAGCCCCGGTGTCGTGGCCGAGGAATGGCATCCGTGAGCGACCGCCTCGCCAAGGCCCGGCGCATCGTGGTCAAGATCGGTTCGGCGCTCCTGGTCGACGGCAAGACCGGCGCCATCAAGGCCTCGTGGCTTGCCTCCCTGATCGACGACCTGGCCGATGCCAAGGTGCGGGGCGCCGAAGTGGTGGTGGTCTCCTCCGGCGCCATAGCGCTCGGCCGGCGCACGCTTGGCCTTGCCAAAGGCAAGCTCAAGCTCGAACAGAGCCAGGCCGCCGCGGCAGTGGGTCAGATTGCCCTCGCCCAGGCCTGGAGCGAAGCACTCCGTACGCGCAACATAGTCGCCGCCCAGGTGCTGGTGACCTTGACCGATACCGAGGAACGCCGGCGCTATCTCAACGCCCGGGCCACCCTTTCGACGCTGCTGGCCGAGGGCGCCGTACCGGTCATCAACGAGAACGACACGGTGGCGACCTCGGAAATCCGCTACGGCGACAATGATCGGCTGGCGGCCCGCGTCGCCTCGATGATGTCGGCCGATTGTCTGGTGCTGCTCTCCGATATCGACGGGCTCTATACCGCACCACCCACCCGCAAGGACGCTATCTTCATCCCCGAGGTGCGCGAGGTGACGCCCGCGATCGAAGCAATGGCGGGAAGACCCATATCGGGACTGGGTTCCGGCGGCATGATCACCAAGATCGAGGCGGCGAAGATCGCCGTGGGGGCCGGCTGCAACATGGTGATCGCCTCGGGCCACGACATGCATCCCCTGCGCCGGGTGATCGAGGGCGAGCGCTGCACCTGGTTTGTGGCACCCGCCTCGGCGCTACAGTCGCGCAAGCGCTGGATCGCCGGGACGCTTCAGCCCATCGGTCATCTCGTCGTTGACGAGGGAGCCGTGGCCGCGCTTGCCCGGGGCAAGAGCCTCTTGCCGGCCGGGGTCAAGCGCATCGAGGGCGCATTTTCGCGCGGCGATACGGTGAGCATCGTAACGGCAAGAGGCCGGGAGATTGCCCGCGGGCTTGTCACCTATGACGCGGCGGATGCCGCCCGCATCGCCGGCCTCAAGTCGGCCGACATCGAGAAAGTTCTGGGTTTTCGCGGCCGCGACGAACTCGTGCATCGCGACGACATGGTGCTGGTGGGAGGCGAACGGTGAAGCCTGCGACAAGCGACAATCGCCAGGTCATGCTGGCACTGGGCCAGGCGGCGCGCCGGGCGGCACGGGCGCTGGCGCTGGCGGCGACCGGGCAGAAGAACGCCGCCCTCCACGCCATGGCGGCCGACATTCGCAAGCATGCGAACGAAATCGCATCGGAAAATGCCACCGATGTCGATGCGGCAAGGGCCAAGAACCTGAAGGACAGCTTCATCGACCGGCTGACCCTGACGCCGGCGCACATCGAGGCCATGGCCAAGGGCCTCGAAGACATCGCCGCCCTGCCCGATCCGGTGGGGGCGGTCATGGCGCAATGGGCCAGGCCCAACGGCATGGTGATTTCGCGGGTCAGGGTTCCGATCGGCGTCATCGGTATCATCTACGAAAGCCGGCCCAACGTGACGGCGGATGCGGGAGCCCTGTGCATGAAATCCGGCAATGCCGCGATCCTGCGCGGCGGTTCCGACGGCTTCCGCTCCTCCGCCGCGATCGCCGCCTGCCTGCAAAGGGGCCTGGCGGCGGCCGGTCTTCCTGAAACAGCAATTCAGATGGCGCCCACCACCGACCGCGACAGCGTCGGGCTGATGCTCGAAGGGCTCGGCGGCACCATCGACCTGATCGTGCCGCGTGGCGGCAAGAACCTCGTCGGCCGGGTGCGGAGCGAAGCGCGCGTCCCGGTATTCAGCCACCTGGAAGGCGTTTGCCATGTCTATGTCGACCGGGCCGCCGATCTCGAGATGGCAAAGAAGATCGTGCTCAACGCCAAGATGCGGCGTACCGGCGTCTGCGGGGCGGCCGAAACGATCCTCATCGACCGGGCCGGCGCGGCGGCGAACCTCAGGCCGATCATCGGTACGCTGATCGACGCCGGCTGCGAAGTGCGCGGCGACGCCGCCGCCCAGGCTGCCGACCTTCGCGTCAAGCCGGCTCGCGAAGCGGATTGGTCCACCGAATACCTCGATGCCATCGTCTCGTTGCGCCTCGTCGATGGCGTCGATGAAGCCATGCGCCATATCGCGACTTATGGCTCGCAGCACACCGACGCCATTGTCACCGAGGATCGCGCCGCCGCCGAACGCTTCTTGAGCGAGGTCGACAGCGCCATCGTGCTGCACAATGCCTCGACGCAATTCGCCGATGGTGGCGAGTTCGGTTTCGGCGCCGAGATCGGCATCGCCACGGGAAAGCTCCATGCCAGGGGACCCGTCGGACTCGAACAGCTCACCACCTTCAAGTACCAGGTGCGCGGCACGGGGCAGACTCGCCCGTGATCCGTCCCCCGCCCTTCGGTGACGGTCAGCGGATCGGGCTGTTCGGCGGGTCGTTCAATCCGGCCCATCGCGGCCACTACATGGTGGCGCTATTTGCCCTGAAAAACCTGAAACTCGACTGGGTGTGGTGGCTCGTTTCGCCGCAGAATCCGCTGAAGGACCCTTCCGAAACTGGCGAGTACGCTACGAGGCTGGCATTCACCGGGAAGATTGCCCGCCATCCGCGCTTCGTCGTCAGCGACCTCGAGCAACAGGTCGGCTCGCGCACCACGGCCGAGACTCTTCGCCGCCTGAAGCCGGTGCTGGCGCGGGCCCATTTCGTCTGGATCATGGGAGCCGACAGTTTCGCCAATCTGCATCATTGGCATGACTGGCTGGAAATCCCCGAGACCTTGCCGCTTGCCATCCTGGCGCGGCCCGGCTATTCGCTGCGCGCCCTCAACGGCCCTGCCGCCACCCGCTTGGACGACTTCCAGGTCCCGGCCGCCGTCGCCCCATCGCTCCTCACCCGCACCCCACCGGCCTGGGCCTTCATCCCCATGCCGCTGCGCCCCGAAAGTTCGACGGCAATCCGCCGTCGCCGCGACGTAATCGTCATGACACGCAAGTCCCCTTGAAGAGAGGGGCCAAAAGCCCTAGTTTAAGCCGTTGTCATACCAAAGGGACTTGACCAGCAGTCTGATGCAGACGTGCCTGACACAGAAGGACAGACCCCCTGAAAGCACCAGCGAAGAAAGCCGCTGCGCCTAAAGCCGCAGCGAAGCCGAAGGCTGCCGCCAACGATGCGGCAACCGCGACGAAAAAACCGGCGAGGGCCAGAAGCGCCCGAACCTCGAAACCCGTGAAGCCAGACCTGCTCAAGGCCGTCCTCGACCAGCTCGATGACGCCAAGGCGGAAGCCATCGTCACCATCAGCCTCGACGGCAAGGCGGCGATCGCCGACACCATGGTGGTCGCCTCCGGCCGCTCCAACCGTCATGTCGGCGCCATCGCCGACCAACTGGTCGAGAAACTCAAGGCGGCGGGCCATCGCAATCTTCGGGTCGAAGGCCTGCCGCAATGCGACTGGGTGCTGGTCGACGCCGGCGACGTAGTGGTGCATGTCTTCCGCCCCGAGGTCAGGAGCTTCTACAATCTCGAGAAGCTGTGGTCGGAACATGCGCCCCAGGAGCGCCTCGCGGTCTAGAGCATCGGACCCAAAAGTGGACACCGCTTTTGGGAAGAATCCGATGCTCAAGCAAATGAACTGGCGCAACTTTTCGCCCGCAAGTGGATTCCACTTGAGGGCCCGTTGCGCTAGACGATGAAGGTCGCCATCCTCGCCGTCGGCCGGCTGAAACCCGGCCCCGAAAAGATTCTGGCCGAGGATTACCAATCGCGTGCCGCGGGGCTTGGCCAGCGGGCCGGTATCACCCGCCTCACCGTTTCCGAACGGGCCGAATCGCCGGCCGCTGCAGCGGCGGCCCGCCAGATCGAGGAAGCCCGTTTCTTCGCGCGCCATCTGCCGCCCCGGGCCTTCACCGTGGTCCTCGACGAGCGCGGCAAGGAATTCTCGAGTGCCGCGCTCGCCGACTTTCTGCGCCGCCATATCGACAGCGGCACCGCCGACATGGCCTTCCTGATCGGCGGACCCGATGGCCATGCCGAGGAAACCCGCAAGCCGGCCGGACTTCTCCTCTCCCTGGGGCCCATGACCTGGCCGCACCGGCTGGTGCGCGTCATGCTGCTTGAACAAATTTACCGGGCGGTGACGATTATGGTTAATCATCCCTATCACCGGGCCTGACCGGCGCGGCAGTCCCGGCCGCAATTCGACCACCGAACGCCGCTAACCACCGGTTCCGATGCTTCTCACCCGCTGTTCGAGCTTGGCCCTCTTGCTTGCCGTCCTGACGCTGGCAGGCCCGCCGGCCCGCGCCGGCAACGCCGACCGGAGCCAGGAACTGTCGACCGTCGAGCAGGAGCTGCAGTCGTCGCAATCGGCCCAAGACCGCATCAGCGCCGATCTCGCCGCCACCCGGAATGAACAGGACGACATTGCTGCCCGCCTGGTCGACCTGTCGCAGAAGATCCAGTCCGCCGAGGCCGCCATTTCCGGCAGCGAGGGCAAACTCGCCAAGCTCGGCAAGGAGAAGGTCACCATCCTCGCTCGCCTGGCCGAAAAGCAGGATGTGATCTCCGAGCTCCTTGCCGGCCTGCAGCGCCTCGAGCAGGACCCGCCGCCAGCCCTGGTGGTGGAGCCCAGCGACGTACTGGCGGCACTGCGCGGCGCCATGATGTTCGGCGTCATCGTGCCGGAACTGCGCGACGAGGCCGATAGGCTCGCCGCCGATCTCGCCCGCCTCGACCGGCTGAGCGCCGGCATTCAGGCGAACCGGAAGGCCATCGCCGCCGATATCGCCCGGCTCGCTGCTGCCCGCACCGAGCTGGCGCGGCTCATCGACCGCAAGAAGGCAACGCTGGTCGAAGGAAACGCCCGGCTCGGCCAGGAGCGCCAGCGCGCCGCCGATCTCGCGGCCAGGGCCCAGAGCCTCAAGCAGCTGATGGCCGCCTTGACGGCCGAGCGCCAGCGCACCGAAGCCGAACAGGCAAAGCAGACTGCCTTGGCGGAAACCGAGCGCCACCGGCGCGAAGCCCTGGCGCAGCAACCAAGGCTCGCCTTCAGCGACACCAGGGGCCGCCTCGCCTATCCGGCCCAGGGCCAGATTCTCAAACGTTTTGGGGATGATGACGGGCTTGGCGGCACTGTTCAAGGGACCGTTATCGCTACCCGCCAAGAGGCCCAGGTGACCGCCCCCTCCGACGCCCGGGTCGAGTTCGCCGGCCCTTTCCGCTCCTACGGCCAGGTGGTGATCCTCAATCCCGGCGGCGGCTATCGTATTCTTCTGGCGGGGATGGGCACCATTACCGCTGGAACCGGCGAATTCCTGCGGGCCGGTGAACCTGTGGGCCAGATGGGAAACGGCCCCTCTTCGGTCACACTTTTGGGTGATTTGATACAGGACAGCCGCCCGGTCCTATATATAGAATTCCGTAACAACACCGAGGCTATCGATTCGGCGCCATGGTGGATCGGCGGCACAAAAGAGGCACGTGGATGACGATGAAGACGCAAGTACGTAATGTTGGCCTGGTTCTGGCGGGCGCCGTCTCGGCGACCGTTCTGTGGCACGCTTTCGGCTCCGCCGGTGCGGCCTCCAATGCCGATACCTACAAGGTTCTCAACCTGTTCGGCGACGTGTTCGACCGGGTCAGGGCCGACTATGTCGAGCAGCCCAACGAACAACAGATGATCGAAGCCGCGATCAACGGCATGCTGGCCTCGCTCGACCCCCATTCGAGCTACATGAATGCCAAGCAGTACGAAGAGATGAGCGTTCAGACCAAGGGCGAGTTCGGTGGCCTCGGCATCGAAGTGACCATGGAGAATGGCCTGATCAAGGTGGTCTCGCCGATCGACGATACGCCCGCCGCCAAGGCCGGCCTCATGGCCAACGACCTGATCGTCAAGCTCGACGGCCAGCAGGTGCAGGGCATGACGCTCAATGAAGCGGTCGACAAGATGCGCGGCAAGATCGGCGCCCCTATCGTTCTCACCATCCAGCGCGACAACAAGGACCCCTTCGACGTCAAGCTCAACCGCGACCGGATCAAAGTGCAGTCGGTAAAATCCAGCGTCGAGAGCACCGACATCGGCTATATCCGCATTTCATCCTTCACCGAACAGACCCAGGAAGGCCTGGATAAGGCCATAGCGGATTTCCGCGCCAAGCTCGGCGACAAGGTCAAGGGCTATATCCTCGACCTGCGCAACGATCCGGGCGGTCTGCTCGACATGGCGATCTCGGTTTCCGACAGCTTCCTCGACCGCGGCGAGATCGTCTCGACCCGCGGCCGCCGTGCCGACGAGACCCAGCGCTTCACCGCCCAGAAGGGCGACCTGGCCAACGGCAAGCCGGTGGTGGTGCTGATCAACGGCGGTTCGGCCTCGGCTTCGGAAATCGTCGCCGGCGCCTTGCAGGACCAGAAGCGCGCCACATTGATCGGTACACGGAGCTTCGGCAAGGGTTCGGTGCAGACCATCATTCCGCTCTCCGGCCAGGGCGCGCTCAGGCTGACCACGGCGCGCTACTATACGCCGTCCGGCCGCTCGATCCAGGCCAAGGGTATCGACGCCGACATCGTGATCGAGGAAGAGTTGCCGCCGGAACTGCAGGGCAAGAACGTCTCGACCGAAGGCGAGGCGAGCCTAAGAGGTCACCTCAGCAACGAGACGGGCGGTACCGAGGGCGGCGGTTCGTCGGCCTATGTGCCCGAAGACAAGTCCAAGGATCTCCAGCTCAAGGCGGCGGTCGACCTTCTGCATGGCGTCAAGGTCGTGTCCAACGCCAAGCCCAAGGACACCAATCCGGCGATCAATGGCGGCAAGGCGACGACCACGCCGAACTGAGTCGTCGATCCACATGAATTCCACGACGCCGGGCTGTTCGCCCGGCGTCTTCGTTCGGCTGGTCGATTTCAGGCGAACAGGGCCGAGAAAGCCTCGAGCGTGGTATTGGCGCCGCATAGAAGCACGCCGACGCGCTCATCCTTTTCCGGACGATAGGCGCCGGAGAGAAGTGCCGCGAAAGCGGTGGCTCCGCCCGGTTCGGTGACAAGCTGCAGCCTGTGCCACAGGTAGCGCTGGGCCGCGCCGATATCCTCGTCGCCGACCAGCGCCACATGATCGACATGGGCCCGGGCGATCGGGAACATGAGGCTTCCCACCATGCTGGCCCCAAGGGAATCGACAGCAACGCCCGACGGCTTGACCCCAACACGGTCTCCGGCGGCGAGGGCTGCATGCAGGGTGTTGCAGGTCTCGGGCTCGATACCCACGATCTTGATGCTCGACTGGTACCAGGCGGCGATGCCGCCGATCAATCCGCCGCCGCCAACCGCGACAAGAAGCGTATCGAGGTCTGGCGCCTGGTCCTCGATCTCGCGGCCGAGCGTGCCCTGGCCTTCGAGGGTTTCGATGGCGTCATAGGCGTGAACGCCGAGCGCACCAGTTGCGGCGATGTGAGCCTCGCAGTGCGCCAGGGCCTCGTAGTAGTTGGCGCCCTTCTGCACGATCGCAGCACCGTAGGAGGCGATGCGCGCGACCTTGGCGGGCGAGGCAGTTTCCGGAACGAAAATGCGCGCCCGGTGACCCAGGGCCTGGGCGGCAAAGGCGACCGCCGCGCCATGGTTGCCGCCCGAGGCCGCCGCCACACCCGGCCCGGCGGGGTTGCGTCCCACCAGATTGTTGAAAGCGCCGCGCGGCTTGAAGCTGCCGGAGTGTTGCAAGAGTTCGAGCTTCAAGGTGACCGGCCTGCCGACGCCGTCGACTGAAATGCCGATGACTGGCGTCCGCCTGATATATGGGGCAATACGCTGGGCGGCTGCGGCTATGGCCTGGCGAGTAATCGTCATAGGCGGAAATTCCCCCAGCTATGCAAGGTCCCGGCAATATCGAGCACGGTAGAGCCGGCACTTGCCTCAATGGCATCCCGCAGGATGAGCATGGTGGCGGGCAATGCCTCGGCGGGTGGGTGGGCGAGGCGCTCCGCCAGATAGAGGCCAGCAAGAAAATCTCCGGTGCCGTGCGGGACAGTCGGGCGCAATGGCGTGACGGACGATGAAACAGTGTCCGCCGCGATCGCCAGCGTGGCGAGCTTGCCCTCGCCAGCCGGAATCGATGTCGCCAGAACTTCCGGAACCGGAAGGCGGCGGGCCGCCGCAACGCCCGCCTCGATGGTGCCGGCCCGCAAGCCCGACAGCCATTCGAGCTCGAAGCGATTGGGCGTCAGGCAATCGGCCAAGGGAACCAGATGGTCGCGGATCGCTTCGGCCACCGCCTGGGGCACATAGAGGCGATCGCCGTCGCCGATGACCGGATCGACGAGAACGTAGAGGCCGGAGTTGGCGGCCTTCATCGACCGGATCGTGCGGGCGGTGATTTCGACCTGCTCGGGAGTGGCGAAGTAGCCCGTCATCACTGCGCTACAACGCCCGAGCACGCCAAGAGTTTCGAGCCGCCGCAGGATCGCCGCGAGATCCGAAGGCTCGGTTCGGAAGCCGGCCGGCGCCCCATGCCCCGGGTGATTGGAGAGCGTGACCGTCGGCACCGCCAGCACCTCGTGGCCCCTGGCCTGCAGCGCCGGCACCGCGGCACTGTTGCCCACCGGCCCATAGGCCACCTGAGAGGAGACGGCGAGGATGCGCGCCATGTCAGATCACGTTCTTCTCGAACAATGGCGCCTTGGCAACGATGCGACCATAGCCGAAGCGCACCAGATCGATGGTCCGATAGCCGCCGTGAACGATCAGCTCGGCAATGGCATTGCCGGCCGCCGGGCCCTGCTGCAACCCATGGCCGGAGAAACCGTTGGCGAAATAGAAGTTGCCGATTTCGGGATGAGGTCCGATCACCGCGTTCTGGTCGAGGGTGTTGTAGTCATAGTGGCCGACCCAGGCGTTGATCACCTTGATCGCCTCGAAGGCGGGCACCCGCTCGGCCAGCACCGGCCAGATGCGCTCTTCGAACCAGTTGTAGTCGACCTCCCAGTCCATGACCTGCGGCTCCTCGTGTTCTTCGGGCGACAGGCCGCAGATGAAGTGCCGACCTTCGGGGCGGAAATAGACACCGGTGGGCTCCACCGTAAGGGGCGCGAGATGCATAGCCTCGCCGGCCGCCGGGCAGTCGAGCACATAGACATAGCGCTTGGCGGGACCCACCGGCAGGGAAATGCCGGCAAGCGCGGCAAGCGCACCGGCCCCGGATCCCGCCGCATTGACGAGACTGCCGCAGCCAAGTCTCTCACCCGTGGCGAGACTCACCGAATTCACCGCCGACGCCGATATCCCGATCCCGACGATTTCGCCGCGGACGATCGTCGCACCCCTCGCCGCCGCCGCCTTGCGGAACAGGCTCATCAGCGAATAGGGATCGAGCCAGCCTTCGCCGGAAAGGCCGAAGCAGCCGCCGGCCAGACCGTCGCCCGTGAGCCAGGGAAACCGTGCCGCGAGGTCGCTTCCTTGCAGAAGCACATTGTCGGCGCCGTTGGCGAGCTGGGTGCGGTGATTTTCGGCCAGGATCGGCAGGCCCTGTTCGGAAGCGAGAATGAGGTAGCCCTGCTCCCTGAAGCCGACATCGGCACCCGTACCGAATTCCGCTGTAAGGTTGCGGATGAGCCTCAGGCCGAACATCGAGAGGGCGATATTTTCGGGTGTCGAGAACTGCTGGCGGATGCCGCCGGCCGAGCGCGCCGTGCAGGAGAACTGGTAGGTCGTGTCTTTCTCGACGATGGCGATCGAACCGGTGAAACCGTGCTTCTGCAGGTAATAGGCGGTGGCGGAACCGACGACGCCGCCGCCGGCGATGATCACGTCAAAATGCTGCATGGTGGCCGCACAATGCCTAACCCCCCACATCCCGACAAGGGCTCAGGCAGAAGTGGGCTTCACATGTTGCAGCGCACAAGCTAGCTTCGCGGTCCGCCATGAGAGGGTTCCATGACCATACGTCCACGCCGCAGCGTTCTCTACATGCCGGGCGCCAATGCGCGCGCCCTCGAGAAGGCCAAATCCATCGCCGCCGATGCCCTGATTCTCGACCTCGAGGATTCGGTTGCCCCCGACGCCAAGGCCGAAGCCCGCGCCAATGTGGCCGAGGCGATCGGCTCGGGCGGCTATGGCGGCCGCGAACTGGTGATCCGCATCAACGGGCTCGACACGCCCTGGGGGGTGGACGATCTCAAGATGGCGGCCCAGGTGTCGCCCCATGCGGTGCTGGTGCCCAAGGTGGCGCGGCCCGGCGATATCATCGGCGTGTCGCGCATCTACGGCGGCCTGGGCGGAGCGCCCGCCACCCGCATGTGGGCGATGATGGAAACCCCCATCGCCATCTTCAACGTGCGCGAGATCGCCTCGGTGCATGAGGTGGCGAGACTGGCGTGTCTGGTGCTCGGCACCAACGATCTCCTGAAGGAATCGCGGGCCCGCGCCTCGGGCGGGCGCTTTGCCATCCTGTCGTGGCTGTCGATAACGCTGCTGGCAGCGCGTGCCTATGGCCTCGACGTGATCGACGGAGTGTACAATGATTTCCGCGACGAGGCGGGCTTCCGCGCCGAATGCGAGCAGGGCCGCACCCTCGGCATGGACGGCAAGACCCTAATCCATCCCTCGCAGGTGGCGGTGTGCAACGAACTGTTCTCGCCCGCGCCCGAGGAAGTCGCCTGGTCGCGCAAGGTGATCGAGGCCTTTGCCCGGCCGGAACATGCCGGCAAGGGTGTCATCACCGTCGAAGGCCGCATGGTCGAGCGGCTGCATTTGGCCATGGCCGAGCGGATGGTCGCCATCGCCGAGGCGATCGCCCCATGAGCAAGGCGACAGCCGGAAACTTCTTCGAGGATTTCCGCCTGGGCCAGGTGTTGCGCCATGCCACGCCGCGCACCGTTACAGCCGGCGACCAGGCGCTCTACGCCGCCCTCTATGGCTCGCGTTTCGCGGTGCAGTCGGCCGACAGCTTTGCGCAAGGCCTGGGCTACCCGCGCGCCCCGCTCGACGATCTCCTGGTCTTCCACATGGTGTTCGGCAAGACGGTGCCCGACGTCTCGCTCAACGCCGTGGCCAATCTCGGCTATGCCGATTGCCGGTTTCTCGCTGCCGTCTATCCGGGCGATACGCTGTCGACCGTCTCCGAGGCGATCGGCCTCAAGGAGAACTCCACAGGCAAGACCGGGACCGTCTATGTGCGTTCGACCGGCTTCAACCAGCGTGGCGAGGAGGTGCTCTCCTTCGTGCGCTGGGTGATGGTGAAAAAGCGCAACGAAGCGTCCCCTGCCCCCGATGCGGCGGTTCCGCACTTGCCGAAGCACGTCGACCCGCGCGGGCTCGGGCGCGCTGTGCCGTGGCTGGCGCTCGCGGCATGGGACAACGCCCTTGCCGGCTCGCCCTACCGGTTCGGCGATTATCGCATCGGCGAAAGGATCGACCACGTCGACGGCATGACCGTCGAGGAGACCGAGCATCAGCTGGCGACCCGCCTCTACCAGAATACCGCGAGAGTCCATTTCAATGCCTTCGCCGAGGCCACCGGCCGCTTCGGCAGGCGGCTCGTCTATGGCGGGCATGCAATGTCGCTGGCCCGCGCCTTGTCCTTCAACGGGCTGGGCAACGCCTTTCATATCGCCGCCATCAACTCCGGCCGCCATGTGGCGCCGCTGTTTGCCGGCGGCACGGTATTCGCCTGGTCGGAGGTCGTGGGCAAGGCCGAGATTGCCGGCCGCGACGATGTCGGCGCCTTGCGCATCGTGACCAGGGCGACGCGCAATCTGCCGTGTACGGAGCATCCCGTGACCGACGGCACCGTCGAAACCCCGGGCGTCATCCTCGAACTCGACTACTGGGCGGTGCTGCCGCGCTGAAATTTCATTTGCCTTCCCAGGGATTTACCGACCGGTTATGAGTGCCGGACCCATTGCGGGGCAGGACGGCGAATCGATGAAACCTGCGGAACAGAGCTATTCGGCGGGAGTACTCTATGTGCTCCTCGCCGAACTGGGCTGGAGTCTCTCGGGCCTCTTCGTCCGCCTGATGCCCGGTCTCGACGGCTGGCAGATCAACACCTGGCGCGGCTACTGGATGTCGGTAGCCCTCCTCTGCTACCTGATCGCCCGCTATGGCCGCGATACGACCGGCAAATTCGCCGAAATCCCGCTGGTGGCGCTGATTACCTCGGCCGGATTCTTTGCCCTCGGCTCAACCCTCTATGTCACCTCGCTCACCCTGGTCAGCACCGCCACCATCTCGGTGATCGGCGCCTCTTCGCCGATCTTCACCGGCCTCTTGAGCCCGTGGATCACCGGCGAGCGGCCGGGGCTTGCCGCCTGGGGGGCCGCTCTTCTCGCCATGCTGGGTGTCGGCATCATTGCCTGGGATGGCCTCGAGGCGGGCAAGCTTATCGGCATTGTGGTATCGGTATTCGTTCCCATATCCTTCGCCGGCCAGACCCTGACGCTGCGCCGCTACCGCGGTTACGACATGGTGCCGGCGATCTGCGTCGGCGGCTTTGCCACCTTCTTCATCGCCGGCATTCTGGGCTTCGTGGCGGGAGGCCATGCCGGCGGCGGCTTCGAGGTTTCGCCCGGCAATCTGGCCCTGCTGGCGGTGATGGGACCGGTCCAGCTCGCCGTGCCGCTCATCTACTATGCCCGTGGCGCCAAATCGGTGCCGGCGGTGACCATTTCGCTGATCGTCATGCTCGATGCGGTTTTGAACCCCCTGTGGCCATGGCTCTTCCTCGGCGAAACGCCGAACCGTGCGGCTTTCATCGGCGGCACCATCATCGTCGGCGCCGTCATCATCTCGATTTTCGGCGGCCGCTGGATGGCCCGCGCCGCGCCATGAGGATCAGCGTTCCTCCTTGCGGAACGGCTTGAGCAGCGCCGGCGGGGCGGCGGCGTTGCGCGACATCACCGCCATGGCGGCAATGGTGAAGACGAAGGGCAGGACGAGGAAGGCCTCATAGGGGATGTGGCCGATGCCGGCCGCCTGCAGTCTGAGCTGCACCGCATCGACGAAAGCGAAAAGCAGGGCTGCTCCGGCGCAGCGCCAGGGATCCCAGCGTCCGAACACCACCAGCGCAATGGCGATCCAGCCGCGCCCCGAGATCACCCCGAAGGTGAAGGTGTTGAACTGGGCCATGGTGAGAAAGGCGCCGGCCACTCCCATCAGCGCGCCGCCCAGGATCACCGCCTGGAAGCGCGTGGCCATCACGCTGACCCCGGCCGCGTCGGCGGCCCGCGGATTTTCCCCCGCCATGCGCAGATTGAGCCCCCAGGGCGTGCGGTACAGGACGACGGCGATGACCGGCACGGCGATCACCGTGAGATAAGTAAGAGTAAACTGGTTGAACAACACCGGCCCGAGGATCGGAATGGCGGAAAGAAGCGGCAGACTCACTGCGGCGAAGCTTTCGACCGTCGGCGGACGGGAGGAATCGACGAAGATCAGGCGGAAGAAGAAGAAGGCCAGCCCGGTGCAGAAGAGCGTAATGCCGATGCCGCAGACATGCTGGCTCAGGCCCAGCCCGACGGTGAACAGGGCATGCAGTGCGGCCATCGCCGCGCCCGTCGCCGCCGCGGCCAGGACCCCCAGCCACAGGTTTCCCGAATAATAGGCGGCGGTGAAGCCGGTCATCGCCGAGAGCAGCATGATGCCCTCGATGCCGAGGTTGAGAACACCGGAACGTTCGGAAATCATCTCGCCCAGGGTCGCCAGCGCCAGCGGCGTCGCGATGCGGATGATCGCCGCAAAAAAACCCACTTGCAGCAATTGTTCGAGGACGGCGTTCATCGCCCCGCCCCGCTGAAACGCAGCCGGTAGCCGGTGAACAGCAGCGCCACCAGCATCATAAGCAGTGCGGTTCCCTGAATGACGTCACCGAGAAAGGTCGGAACTCCGGTTGCCCGCGACATGGCGGCGGAGCCGGTCATCACCGCCGACAGGAAAATAGCCGCCGGGACGACACCCAGGGGATTGAGCCGTGCCAGCATGGCGATGACGATCCCCGAATAGCCGAAGCCCGGCGAAATCTCGCTCATCACCTGGTAATGCACGCCGCCCACCTCGCCCACGCCGGCAAGGCCTGCGAGCGCCCCCGACAAGAGCGCCGTCGACAGCAGCACGCGCTCGACTCGGATGCCGGCATAGCGGGCGGCTTCAGGATTTTCGCCAGTGACCCGGATGGAGAAGCCGAGCACCGTGCGGGCGATGACAAACCACACTATTGGCGCTGCCAGAAGCGCCACGATCACCCCGAGATGCAGCCTGGTACCTTCGAGAAAGACCGGAAAGTTGGCGCTATCCTGGATGGGCGGCGAAATCGGATAACCGCTCAGGGGATCCTTCCACGGACCCTCGATCAGCGCCATCAGGCCGTAATAGACGACGGAGTTGAGAAGCAGCGAACTCACCACATCGTCGACCTTGAGCCGGACCCGGAGCCAGGCCGGAACCAGCGCTACCGCGCCGCCGGCGATGCCGCCAGCGGCCGCCATCGCCAGCATGGCGAGCGCTCCCGGCATGGGGATGGTCCCCACCACGCCGCCGGCGATCGCTCCGGCAAGGAGCTGGCCCTCGGCGCCGATGTTCCAGAACTTGGCGCGGAAGGCGACTGCCACGGCAAGTCCGGTGAAGATCATCGGTGCGGCCCGCACCAGGGTCTCGGTGATGGCGTAGAAATCACCCTCACGCAGCGCCTGAAGGTCGCCGAACGCCGCCTGCAGCATGATGCCATAGGACTCGAAGATCGAGGCCCCGGCGATGGCGATGAGTCCACTGCACAGAATGAGGGTGGCAAGGATGGCCGCCAGCGGCAGGGCCAGGTTGAACCAGGCCGGCGTCGAGCTTCTCGCTTCCAGCCTGATCATGCAGCGCGCTCCCTGGCTCCGCTCATGAGGAGACCGAGGCGGGCGACCGTCGCGTCTGCGGCATCGACGATGCCGGCAATGGCGCCTTCATACATGACGGCGATGCGGTCCGAGAGCGTGAGAAGCTCTTCGAGGTCCTCGCTGATAACCAGAAGCCCGCAACCCGCCGACCGCAGCCCCAGGAACTTCTCGTGGACGAAGCGCGTTGCCCCGATGTCGAGACCGCGGGTCGGCTGGGCGGCGATCAGCACTCTTGGATGAAAGGCGAGTTCGCGCGCCAGCAATGCTTTCTGCAGATTGCCGCCGGAGAGCGTGCCGGTGCGGGCCTGCGGCCCCTGGCAGCGGATGTCGAATTCCTTGATTTGGGCTGTGGCGAAATCGGCGATCGCCGCCGGCTGCAGCAGTCCGTTGCGGCTGAACGGCGCCTGGCCGATGCGCGGCAGCGCCATGCTGTCGGCAAGCGGCAGGGCGCCGACGAGGCCCGAGGCCAGCCGGTCTTCCGGAATGCGCCCGAGCCCCTTGGCCTGCACGCCGCGCGGCGAACGATCGCGCACCTCTTCGCCGCCGATCCGTAGCTTGCCACGTGTCGGCACCAGCATGCCGGCGATCACATCGGCAAGCGCCCGCTGGCCGTTGCCCGAAACGCCGGCCACGCCGACGATCTCGCTTTCGCGCACCGCGAGGTTCACGTCCTTCAGCGCCATGCCGGGATGGCCGTTTGTGGCGACGCCGTCAAGCTCGAGCACCACACGGCCCGCCGTGACCTTCGGACGCGATGGCGTGACGATTTCCTGGCCGCACATGAGACGAGCCATTTCGCGGGCAGCGGTGGCAGCCGGATCGGCAATGTCGCCGGCCAGCCTGCCGTGGCGCAGCACCACGCAACGGCTGGTGAGGGCCCGCACTTCATTGAGCTTGTGGGAGATGAAGATGATGCCGAGGCCCTTGCCGGCGATGGCGCGAAGGGCGGCGAACAGTCCTTCCACATCCTGCGGCGCCAGCACCGCCGTCGGCTCGTCGAGGATGAGAAGCCTGGCGCCGCGGAACAACGCCTTGATGATTTCCAGGCGCTGCTGCTCGCCCACCGCCAGCGACGAAACCAGCCGGTTGGGATCGAGCTTCAGGCCAAAGCTGCGGCCGATTTCGGCGAGCCGCTGGCGCCCGCCCGCGGCATCGAGCCGTCCGCCCTTGCCGGGCATGCCGACCAGCAGGTTGTCGAGCACGCTGAGCCTGGGCATAGGCGCCGAACAGAATGTTCATCAGCGTCGTCTTGCCGGCCCCGTTCTCGCCGAGGAGGCCGAGAATCTCGCCCGGCGCCACCGACAGGCTCACCCCGTCATTGGCGAGGACGGCGCCGAAGCGCTTCGAGATGCCGCGCATCTCTACCAGGGGCGGGGTGGAATTCATCTCGACGGCCATGCAATTCCCGATCTCTCTCCATGGCCGGGCCCGACCCGGCCATCCAGCAGCGCGTGGCAAAGGCTGGATGGCCGCCTCACGGGCGGCCATGGAGAGATTGGAGCGAAGGCCTCAGTCCGAGACCGGCGTGTTTTCGTCGACGTCGACGCGGAAGTTGCCGTCGAGGATCTCCGCCTTCTTCTTCTCCACCATGTCCTTCACCTCGGCGGGAAGGATGGTCTCGAATTTGTGGTAGGGGGCGAGGTAGGAGCCGCCCTTCACCATGCGCGAGAAGTCGCCGTAGTCCATGGCGGTGAACACCCCGGCCTTGACCAGCTTGATCGCCTGATGGACCGTCGGATACATGTCCCAGACGGGTCCGGTGATCACCGTGTCGGGGGCGAGGCTCGACTGGTCCGACATGTTGGAGATGGCGAGCTTGCCCTTCTCCTTGGCCGCCTCGATGACGCCGAAGCGCTCGGCGTAGATTACATCGACACCGGCGTCGATCTGGGCGATCGCCGCTTCCTTGGCCTTGGGCGGATCGAAGAACGAGCCGATGAAGGCAACCTTCTTTTTCACCTTGGGGTTGGCTTCCCTGGCTCCGGCGAAGAAGGCATTGACCAGCCGATTCACTTCCGGAATGCCCATGGCGGCAACCGCACCGACGACGCCCGACTTCGACATCTTGCCGGCAATCAGGCCGGAAAGATAAGCGGGCTCGTGAATCCAGTTGTCGAAGACGCCGAAATTGGGCTCGGCCGGGCCGGAGCCCGAGCCGAACAGGAAGGCCGTCTTGGGGAACTGCTTGGCGGTGCGGCGCGACTCGCGCTCGGCGGCGAAGGCATCGCCCAGCACCAACTGGTAGCCACCCTTGGCATATTCCGTCATGACCCGGCTAAAGTCGGCAGCCTCGACCTTTTCCGACCACTTGTACTCGATGCCCAGTTCCTTGACCGCCTTCTGCAGGGCCACATGAATCTGGTTGTCCCACGGCTCCTCGATGGGCGTTGCAAAGATCGACGCGACCTTGAGTTTGGCCGCCTCGGCACCGCCCGCCGAAAGCCCCGTCGCCGCGGCCGCCGCCGCCGTGGCCAGCAATGACCGGCGTGTCACCACGCCCGTCGAATTGTTCCTGTCCGACATCTTGTCCTCCACCTGGATCCAGTTCTTGTTCATTACCGGCGGTGATGACGCCACAAGCCGCCGCCCGGGTAAATTAGACCAGATGGTAAAAAAGTCCAGTGTCCATGGTGGCTCAGCCCGCCAGGAGCGGGAACTCGGGCGCCTCCATGACCGCGCCATGGGCCAGCCTCACACCGCGAAACGGCGGCGAGGTGTTGATGCCATCGCGCCGGGCGAAGCGCACATCGTCACCCATGAGCCGGAACGAGAAAGCGCGGCGCTGCTCGCTTTGCGAGGTGTTGGCGGGCGCGCCATGGAGCGTCAGGTAGTTGAAGGCGACGGCATCCCCCGGCTCCAAAGCCCAGCCGAGGATGTTGTACCGGTCGCGGTGGCCGTTGATATCGGGCACCGGTTCCAGCCCGTCGTTCTCGTTGAGTGCGGTCTTGTTGAAGCGCTCGGGGCGGAAATATTTGCCCCACTTGTGCGAGCCGCCGACGAATTCCAGGGTGCGCTCGCGCGGCACCCGGTCGAGCGGAATCCACAGGGAAACCGTGTCGCCGCCATCGACGCAGTAATAGGGCTGGTCCTGGTGCCAGGGGGTGGGCACGTCGGCGCCCGGTTCCTTCACCAGGACATGCTCGTGGAACAGCCGCACCGTCTTGGTGCCCATAAGAGCCCGGCCAACCGCCGCGGCAGGGGAGTTGAAGATGAAATCGCGATATTCGGCGATGCGGTCCCAGTTGCAGTAGTCGCCGAAAAACCGCCCCTGGCCGTTTTGGCCCTGGTAGATTTTCACGTCGGCGCTGGGTTCCGTCATGTTGCGGGCAACGCCCGCCCGCAGCGTCTCGATCCAGTCGGTGAACGGCCCGCGCAGCACACAGGCACCGTCGCGGCAAAAGGATTCGACGGCTTCGGGGGCGATTTTGACCATAATGCACTCCTGTAAACGACAGAATAGAACGGCCTACAGCGATCGCGCCAGCCGGTTTTGGCATCGAACATCGGAATTTTGATCATCCGGAAGAAACATGCTTAGATGCGGAACGCCCCGGCGGGGCGTTCAAAAAAGCCTATCAGGGAGATAATCATGAAATTCAAGACACTCTTCGCCGCAGCTCTGCTCGCTTCCACCGTCTTGGGTGCGGGCGTGGCGCAAGCGAAGTCGCTGGTCTATTGCTCGGAGGGGTCGCCGGAAAACTTCACCCCCGCCATGAACACCACTGGCACCAGCCTCGATGCGGCGCGGCCGGTCTACAACAAACTCGTACAATTCGAGCCCGGCACTACGAAGGTTGAACCTGGCCTTGCCGAATCCTACGATGTCTCGGCCGATGGCAAGACCCTCACGTTCCATCTACGCAAGGGGGTCAAGTTCCACTCCGGCGTAAACGGCTTCACGCCCACCCGCGATTTCAACGCTGACGACGTGATCTGGTCCTTTGAGCGCCAGTGGAAGCCCCAGCATCCCTACGCCAAGGTGTCCGGCGGCGCCTATGACTATTTCAACGACATGGGCATGCCCGACCTGCTCGATTCAATCACCAAGACCGACGACTCGACGGTCGTGATGAAGCTCAAGAAGCCCAACGCGCCGATCCTCGCCAATCTGGCCATGGACTTCGCCACCATCCAGTCGGCCGAATATGCCGACTATCTGATGAAGAAGGGAACGCCCGAACAGTTCGACCAGATTCCAGTGGGCACCGGCGCCTTCATCTTCGTCGCCTACCAGAAGGACGCGGTGATCCGCTTCAAGGCCAACCCGGATTACTGGGGCGGCAAGCCCAAGATCGACGATCTGGTTTACGCCATCACGCCGGACGCCACCTCGCGCTATGCCAAGCTGAAGGCCAATGAGTGTCAGGTGATGTTCGCGCCGAACCCGGCCGATCTCGCCGAAATAAAGAACAATCCCGACGTGAACCTCCTGTCGCAGGCCGGCCTCAACATCGGCTACATGGCCATGAACGTGCAGAAGCCGCCCTTCGACAAGGTCGAAGTCCGCCAGGCCATCGCCATGGCCGTCGACCGGGATGCCATCCTGAAGGAGGTCTATCAAGGTGCCGGCCAGAAGGCCAAGAACCCGATCCCGCCGACCATGTGGTCCTACGACGATTCGACCGTCGATTATCCTTACGATCCCGCCAAGGCGGCCGAGATGCTGAAGGCGGCGGGCGTTACCTCGCTCGACACCGACTTGTGGTACATGCCGGTGCAGCGCCCCTATAACCCAAACGCCAAGCGCATGGGGGAAATGATTCAGGCCGACCTTGCCAAGGTGGGCATCAACGCCAAACTCGTGACCTACGAGTGGGGCGAATACCGCAAGCGTATGCAGGCCGGCGAGTACCAGATGGGCTTCCTCGGCTGGACCGGCGACAACGGCGACCCGGACAACTTTCTCGCGGTCCTTCTCGGCTGCGACAAGGACGGCAAGCCGAACGCCAACAACATCCCGAAGTGGTGTGACGCCAAGTTCCAGGAGGACATCACCAAGGCGGCGGAGATCTCCGACATCGCCGAGCGCACCAAGCTCTACAAGGATGCCCAGAAGATCGTGGCCGACCAGGTGCCCTGGCTGAACATCGCCCATTCGACCGTCTTCGAACCGATCCGCAAGTCGGTCTCGGGCTACAAGGTCAGCCCGCTCGGCGCCCACGAGTTCCAGGACGTGGACGTGGCGGAGTAAGAATCCCATCGCCCCTTCCCCCTCGCGGGGGAAGGGGGCGCGTAGCGCCGGATGAGGGGGTGCCTGCCACACGGACAGACCCCTCATCCCCGGCTTCGCCGGACCTTCTCCCGCAGCGGGGAGAAGGAAGAGGTTTACGACCCATGTTCCGCTTTCTTCTCAAACGTCTGGCCCTGACGCTGCCCACCTTCTTCGCTTTGATGGTCATCACCTTCATGATGATCCGCCTGGTGCCGGGCGATCCCATCGAAGTGAGGCGCGGCGAGCGCGGCATCAGTCCCGAACGCCTGGCGGAACTCCGCCACGAGATGGGCCTCGACCAGCCGGTGTGGAAGCAGTTCGCCGATTACGCCTGGGGCCTGATGCACGGCGATTTCGGCACCTCGATCATCTCCAAGACGCCGGTGATCAACGAATTCCTGACCCTGTTCCCGGCCACCCTCGAGCTCGCCTTCTGCGCCATGCTGTTCGCCATCATTCTCGGCATTCCGGCCGGCGTCATCGCCGCCTCGCGGCGCGGCGGCGTCTACGACCAGACCCTGATGGGACTGGCGCTCACCGGCTATTCCATGCCGATCTTCTGGTGGGGATTGATGCTGATCCTCCTCATGTCGAACACTCTCCAACTGACGCCGGTGTCGGGCCGCATCGACCTGGTGAAATACTACTTCGAGCCGGTCACCGGCTTCATGCTGATCGATGCGGCCCTCTCCGGCCAGAAGGGCGCCGTCCTCGATGCCGCGCGACATCTCGTCTTGCCCACGATCGTGCTCGGCACCGTGCCGCTGGCGGTCATTGCCCGCATGACCCGCTCGGCCATGCTGGAAGTTCTCGAAGAGGACTATATTCGCACCGCCCGTGCCAAGGGCCTGGCCGTCTGGCGGGTGATCGGCCTGCACGCCCTACGCAACGCCTTGATCCCGGTGGTGACAGTGATCGGCCTGTCGATCGGCGGACTCCTGGCCGGCGCCGTCCTCACCGAAACCATCTTCTCCTGGCCGGGAGTCGGCAAGTGGCTGATCGAATCGATCGGCCGGCGCGACTATCCCGCCCTGCAGGGCGGCATCATGCTGATCTCGACCATGGTGATCGTCGTCAATCTCATCGTCGACCTGCTCTACGGCCTGATCAATCCGCGGATCCGCCATGGCCACTGACGCGGCAATCACCGTCACTTCATCGGCCGCCGCCGCGCTACCGGGGCCGCTCAGGGCCTTCTGGAATGCCTTCCGCGAGAACCGCGGCGCTGTCATGGGCCTCGTCGTGGTCACCGTCATCATCGTCGTCGCTGTCGTCGCCGAAGTGATCACTCCATATAATCCTCTCGAACAGTATCGCGCCTTCACCAAACTGCCGCCGGCCTTTGTCGAGGGCGGCAACTGGAATTACATTCTCGGCACCGACGCGCTTGGCCGCGACATGCTTTCGCGCCTAATGGTCGGCGCCCGCATCTCGCTGTTCATCGGCTTCTCGGTGATGGTCGTGTCGATGGTCTTCGGCGTCTTGCTGGGACTTCTCGCGGCCCGCCTCGGCGGCCTCGTCGACGTGGTGATCCTGCGTATGATGGACCTCATCATGTCGATCCCCAGCCTGGTGCTGGCCATCCTGATCATCGCCATAATCGGCCCCAATCTCACCAACACCATCGTCGCCGTCACCGTGGTGGGCCTGCCGAAATATGTCCGCCTGATGCGCGCTTCCGCCATGACCGAGCTGACCAAGGACTATGTGACGGCGGCGAAGGTGGCGGGCGTCGGCAATTTCCGCCTGATGACCGTGACCGTTCTGCCCAACTGCCTCGCCCCCCTCATCGTGCAGGCAGCCCTTGGCATTTCCGATGCCATTCTCGAAGCGGCCGGTTTGGGCTTCCTGGGGCTCGGGGCCCAGCCGCCGACGCCGGAATGGGGCGCCATGCTGGCCGACAGCCGCGAATTCATCACCGCCGCCCCGTGGATCATGGCCTCGCCCGGCCTCGCCATTCTGATCACCGTCCTGTCGATCAACCTGATGGGCGACGGCCTGCGCGACGCCCTCGACCCGCGCTTGCGGCGGAGCTGACCCATGACCGACGCGGTCATCGGCGCGCTCGGAACCATAGCGGCCGCCTTCGTCGGCGTGCTCACCTGGTATCTCGCTTCAAGTGCCGACCGCCGGCGCGAGCGCGACGATCGCGACGCCCAGCGCCGGGCCGACGCGCTGCAGCGCGACCAGCGCGTCCTCGACCTGGTGGTGGCGCTGCACTCGGAAATTCTCGCCGGCATCGTCGCCAACCGGCGCCAGCTCACCGCCGACGAGGCCGACTATGCCATGCACCAGGAAACCCCCTTCGCCACCGCCGACGAAACCGATTTCGTCTTCGATTCGGTGAAGGGCGACCTGTCGATCCTGCCGGCCGAGGTCATCCATGCCGTGGTGCAATATTACCGCGCCGCCCGCCAGTCGAACCTGTTGACCCGCGACCTGCGCGATCCCTATTTCCTGTCGCAAACGCCGGCCGAGAAGCGCCGTATCATAGCGCTCCTCCTGCAGATCGTGGAATTGCAGAAACTTCTCGGCGAGGCGGCGATCAAGGATCTGGCGGATTTTGCCGTGGCCCACGGCCTCGACCTCAATGCCAACGAGCGCCGCGCCGCCGCCCTGATCGAGCAGGCGCGCCACGACTTCAAGACCATCTTCAAGAAATCGGAACGATTGGACCCGTCATTAAAACCTCAGGCACGGTGCAAGCCACCGGCGCCCGCTTCCTAATATAGGCGAATTCGCAGGAATTTCCATGTCCCTTCTCGCCATCGAAAACCTGACCGTCGAGTTCAAGACCGGCTCCGGCTGGTTCCGCGCCGTCGACGGCGTGTCGCTCATCGTCAACCCTTCCGAGGTTCTGGCCATCGTCGGCGAATCGGGGTCCGGCAAGTCGGTCGCCATGTTGGCGGTCATGGGCCTCCTGCCCTGGACGGCGCGGGTAACCGCCACCCGCCTGGAGTTCGACGGCAAGCCGCTTCTCGCCATGGGGGCGAGGGAACGCCGCAAGATCATCGGCAAGGACATCGCCATGATCTTCCAGGAGCCGGCGACCAGCCTCAATCCCTGCTTCACCGTGGGCTTCCAGTTGACCGAGACGCTGCAGACGCACATGGACATGGACCGCGCGGCGAGGCGCGCCCGTGCCGTCGAACTGCTCGACAGCGTCGGCATCCCCTCCCCCGAACAGCGGCTTTCGGCCTTCCCGCACCAGATGTCGGGCGGCATGAACCAGCGGGTGATGATCGCCATGGCGATTGCCTGCAAACCCAAGCTGTTGATCGCCGACGAGCCCACGACCGCGCTCGACGTCACCATCCAGGCACAGATTCTCGATTTGCTGATGCGGCTGCAGAAGGAGACGGGCATGGGCCTGGTGCTGATCACCCATTCCATGGGGGTGGTGGCGGAGACGGCCGAACGGGTCTGCGTGCAATATGCCGGGCAGAAGGTCGAGGAGCGGCCCGCCGCCGGGCTCTTTGCCGATCCGCACCATCCCTATACGGCGGCCCTGCTGGCGGCCCTGCCCGAGCGCGCCACGGCCCGCCAGTTGCCATCGATCCCCGGCGTCGTGCCCGGCCAGTTCAACCGTCCCAAGGGATGCCTGTTCGCGCCGCGCTGCCGCTTTGCCACCGATCTCTGCCGCACCGCCATGCCGATGCGCCGTGAAGGGACGCTGTGCCACTATCCGCTGCACCAGGGCATTCCCGACAGCCATCCCGGTGGCATGGAGAAGGTCGCATGAGCATGGTTCTCACTGCCCGCAATCTCGCCCGCTATTACAGCGTCTCGCGCGGCGCCTTTGCGCAGCCTGCAACCCTCAAGGCCCTCGACGGCGCGAGCTTCACCCTCGACCGCGGCAAGACCCTGGCGGTCGTCGGAGAATCCGGTTGCGGCAAGTCGACGCTGGCCCGCCTCGTCACCATGATCGAGCAACCGACGTCCGGCTCGCTCGCCATCGCCGGCGAAGAAATCGTCGGCGCTTCGGCGGCAACCCTCAGGGTGCTGCGGCCAAAGGTGCAGATCGTTTTCCAAAACCCCTACGGCTCGCTCAATCCGCGCCAGAAGATCGGCCATGCGCTGGAGGAGCCGTTGCTGGTCAATACCGCCATGGGCCGGGTCGAACGCACCGCCAAGGCCCGCGCCATGATGGCGAGCGTCGGTCTCCGCCCCGAGCACTACGACCGCTACCCGCACATGTTCTCCGGCGGCCAGCGCCAGCGCATCGCCATCGCCCGGGCGCTCATGCTCGATCCCGAAGTGCTGGTACTCGACGAGCCGGTCTCGGCGCTCGATGTGTCGATCCAGGCCCAGGTGCTCAATCTCATCGCCGAACTGCAGGACCGGCTGCAACTCGCCTATCTGTTCATCAGCCACGACCTGTCGGTGGTGAAGCACATCGCCAACGATGTGATGGTCATGTATCTCGGCCGGGTGGTCGAGCAGGGCCCGCGTCAGGCGATATTCGACACGCCCCAGCACCCCTACACCCAGGCACTTCTTTCGGCCACGCCGCAACCCGATCCGAGCCGCAAGCGCGATCGCATCGTGCTCAAGGGCGAGCTGCCCTCGCCGCTGGCGCCGCCCTCGGGCTGCACCTTCCATCCGCGTTGCCCGATCGCCATGGAAATATGCCGCAGCCGCAACCCGGCGCTGCTTGCCCATGGCCCGAACCTTGTGGCATGCCACGCCGTCAATCCACCGGAGCAGCAATCGAGAGCCGCCTGACATGCCGACACGTGCCGAACTCTCGACTGGCGAAGCCCTCGTCGGTCTCCTCGAAGCCTACGGCGTCGCCACGATCTTCGGCATCCCCGGAGTCCACAATGTCGAAATGTACCGGGCCCTGCCGCGCTCGAAAATCAGGCATATCCTGACGCGCCACGAACAGGGCGCAGGGTTCATGGCCGACGGCTATGCCCGGGCGACCGGCAAGCCCGGCGTGTGCTTCACCATTACCGGCCCCGGCCTCACCAACATTCTCACGCCTATGGGCCAGGCCTGGTCGGATTCGATCCCGATGCTGGTCATTTCCTCGTCCCTCGACATCGGCGACAGCGCCCAGGGCCGCGGCCGCCTGCATGAAATGATTGACCAACACGGTGCCGCGGCTTCGGTCACAAACCTCGCCATGCGCGCCTATACGCCCAAGGACGTACGCGATGGGGTGGCGCGCGCCTTCGCCAATTTCGCCAGCCGGAGGCCGCGCCCGGCCTATCTCGAAATCCCGCTCGATCTCCTGAAGGAACCGGCGGGCGAGGGCTGGTGCCCCCGCGCCATTCCGCTTCCTCCGTCCCCCGATGCCAGGCTGATCGAGGCCGCGGCCAAGAAGCTGCAACGGGCGGAGCATCCTCTCATCGTCCTCGGCGGTGGCGCGCTCGCCGCCGGAACCCCGGCCACGGCGATCGCCGAAAAGCTGAAGGCGCCGATCCTTACAACCACCGCCGGCAAGGGCGCGGTGCGCGCCGACCATCCTCTCTGTCTCGGCTATCGCCTTGCCCATCCCGAAATTTGGAAGATGCTGGCCGCCTCCGATGCGATTCTGGTGGCCGGCTCGGAACTCTCGGAGACCGACTTCTGGAACAACGTGGTGATCGAGCGCAACTTGATCCGCATCGACCTCGATCCCGATGTGCTGGCAAGGCCCCACGCGGCGGAGATCGCCATCCTCGGCGATGCGGCGCAGGCGCTTGCCGGGATCGACGGGAAACTCAAAGAGCGCAAGGTGCCCCCTCCCACACCCATGACGATTGGTAAGCCCGAGGGCGACAGGTCCAAACTGGCGCAGGTCCTGGCGGCGATTCGCCAGGCGCTGCCGGAGGAGACCTGCATCGTCTCCGACATGACCCAGATAGCTTATATGGCGAACGAGCTGTTGCCGATCCAACGCCCGCGCACCTGGCTTCACCCGGTGGGCTTCGGCACCTTGGGGTTTGCGCTTCCCGCCGGCATCGGCGCCAAGTTCGGCGTGGGCGAAATGCCGGCGGCGGTCATCATCGGCGATTATGGCATCCAGTACACCATCAACGAATTGGGCACCGCCGCCGAGCACAAACTGCCCCTGCCCATTCTGCTGTGGAACAACGAACTTCTCAGCGCCATCCACGACGACATGGTGAAAAAGGGCATCCAGCCCAATGCCGTGACCCTGAAGAACCCCGATTTCCAGGCGCTGGCCCGCGCTTATGGCGCCCACGCCGAGAAGCCTGCCTCGCTCAAGGCATTGGCCACGGCAATCAAGGCGGCACTCAAGGCCGACGGTCCGACCCTCATCGAGATGACGCCGCGCATGGTGGCCGGCTGACCCTTTCTCCATCCGGTCCGCTCTGATACTGAGGTCTCCCATGACCGAAACCGGCCAGCTGTCGCTGCTCAAGACCCGCAACTTCCTGCCGCTGTTCGTCACCCAGGCGATCGGGGCCTTCACCGACAATGCGTTGCGCAACGGCATCGCCGTGCTGATCACCTTCGACCTCGCTGCCAAGCAGGGCTGGAACCCCACCCTCTTCGTCCAGGCGGGCTCCGCTCTGTTCGTCTTGCCCTATCTTCTCTTCTCGGCGATCGCCGGCCAGCTCGCCGACAAGCTCGACAAGGCGGCGATGGCGAGAAAGGTCAAGATGGCGGAAGTCGCCGTCATGGCCTTCGGTGCCGCCGCCCTGTGGTTCGACAACGCCTTTATCGATCTTTTCGCCCTGTTCCTGGCGGGAACGCTCGCGGCTTTTTTCGGGCCGGTGAAATACGGCATCCTGCCGCAATATCTGAGGCAGGACCAGCTCATCGCCGGCAACGCCCTGATCGAGATGGGCACCTTCGTCGCCATTCTGCTGGGAACCATCTTCGGCGGCGTGTTGGTGCTCGATCCTGTGGCGCGCTCGGTCTTGTCCCTGTCGGTTGCAGCCCTTGCGGTCATTGCCCTCCTTGCCGCCATGCGCATGCCCGCCGCTCCCGCCATGGCGCCCGACTTCAAGATCGACTGGAACGTGCCGCGCCAGACGCTGAAGATCATCGGCCAGGCGCGCGAGCGCTGGGATGTGTTCTATGCGGTCCTCGGCGCCTCGTGGTTCTGGTTTCTCGGACTTGCCATCCTCAACCAACTGCCGGTCTTCACCCGCGACGTGCTGCTCTCCAACCCGGACGTGTTCAATTTTTTCAACGCCACCTTCACGGTTGGCGTTGGCGCCGGGTCGCTTCTTACCAACACCCTGCTCAAGGGCGAGATTTCCGCCAAATACGTGCCCGTCGCGGCGATCCTGATGACCGTGTTCCTTATCGATTTCTACTTCACCTCGGGAACGATCCACGCGACCTTCGCAGGAACGGCGGACAACGGGCTAGGAGCCTTTTTCTCCATGTTGGCCGGCTGGCGCGCCATCGGCGACCTATTCGGCGTCGCCTTCGCCGGCGGCCTCTATGCCGTACCGCTCAACGCCATCATGCAGAACCGGGCGAGCCCGCCGAAGCGCTCGCGGGTGATCGCCGCCAACAATGTGGTGAACGCCATCTTCATGATCATGGCGACGGTTTTCTCGGTGCTGCTGCTGGAAGTCCTCGGCGTCTCGCAACGCGGTCTGTTCCTGGCCCTGGCCATCGCCAATGGCGTGGCGGCGATCCTCATCTGCCGCCTGCTGCCCCAGGAATTCGTGGCCTATGTGTCGCGCCAGATCTTCCGCCTCGTCTACCGGGTCGAGGTGAAGGGCATCGAAAATTTCCATGCCGCCGGGCGCAAGGCGGTGATCATAGCGAACCACGTGTCGCACCTCGACGGGCCACTGCTTTCGGCCTTCCTGCCGGAGCGCGCGAGTTTTGCCATCAACACCTTCGTATCGCAGCGTCGGTGGGCGAGGCCCGCCTTCCATCTCTTCGACATGATTCCCATCGACCCCACCAATCCGATGGCGCTACGCAGCCTCGTCGACGAGTTGAAGAAAGGCAAGAAGATCGTCATCTTCCCGGAAGGCCGCCTCACCGTCACCGGCGCCCTGATGAAGGTCTACGAAGGCCCCGGCGCCATCGCCGAGATGGCCGGCGCCAAGGTTCTGCCGGTCAGGATCGAAGGAGCCCAATACACCATCTTCTCGCGCATGCGCGGCAAGCTCAGGCTGCGCTGGTTTCCGAAGATCGCTCTCACCTTCCTGGCGCCGGTCGAGTTCAATGCGCCCGAAGGCCTGCGCGGCTCGGCACTGCGCCATTACCAGGCCGACAAGCTCTACGACGTGATGACCGACATGGTGTTCCGCACCTCGAATATCGACCAGACCCTGTTCGAGGCCCTGCTCGATGCCAGAGCCACCCACGGCGGCAAGCATCCGATCGTCGAGGACATCCAACGCCAGGCCGTGGGCTATGACCGGCTGGTAGCGGGAAGCTTTATCCTCGGCCGCCGCATCGCTGCCTTGACCAGGGGCGAGACCAATGTTGCCGTGCTGTTGCCAAACGCCATCGGCTGCCTGCTGACGATCTTCGGCCTGCACGCCTTCGGCCGGGTGCCGGCGATGCTCAATTTCTCCACCGGCGCCACCAACATGGCGGCGGCCTGCATCGCGGCACAGGTTTCGACCATCGTCACCTCGCGCCGCTTCATCGAGGCGGGCAACATGGAGGCCGACCTGGAGCTTCTCGGCCGTGGCCGCAAGGTGATCTATCTCGAGGACTTGCGTGAGGCCGTGGGCCTCTATGACAAACTCTATGGCCTTGTCGCCAGGACCTTCCCGAAATGGGCCCTCACCCGGGCAGGCGCCAACCGCGATCCCAATTCTCCCGCCGCGATCCTGTTCACCTCGGGTTCCGAGGGCGTGCCCAAGGGTGTGGTACTGTCGCATCGCAATTTGCACGCCAATCGCCACCAAGCCGGCGCCCGCAT
Organism: Hyphomicrobiales bacterium; assembly: GCA_016185245.1. Classification (GTDB taxonomy): domain Bacteria; phylum Pseudomonadota; class Alphaproteobacteria; order Rhizobiales; family Aestuariivirgaceae; genus Aestuariivirga. The sequence goes on from JACPNZ010000042.1 coordinate 63,404, forward strand.
TGCCTTCACCGCCCAGGACATCGTGTTCAATGCGCTCCCCATGTTCCATTCCTTCGGCCTCACCGGCGGCACCCTGCTTCCGGTTCTGGCGGGCGTCAGGGTGTTCCTCTATCCCTCGCCGCTGCATTACAAGGTCGTGCCGGAACTTTGTTATGACACCAATGCCTCGATCGTTTTCGGCACCGATACTTTCCTGATGGGTTATGCCCGCAATGCTCATCCTTATGATTTCTTCAACACCCGCCTGGTCGTCGCCGGCGCCGAACGGGTGAAGCCCGAGACCCGCGACATCTGGATCGAGAAGTTCGGCCTGCGCATCCTCGAAGGCTATGGCGCCACCGAATGTTCGCCGGTGCTTGCCGTCAACACGCCGATGCATTTCAAGACGGGGACCGTGGGCCGCCTGCTCGACCGCATCGAATACCGTCTCGATCCGGTGCCGGGGATCGAGGACGGCGGCCGTCTCTTCGTGCGCGGCCCCAACATCATGCTGGGCTATCTGCGCGCCGATAATCCCGGCGTCATCGAGCCGCCCACCGACGGCTGGTATGACACCGGCGATATCGTCAAGATCGATGACCACGGCTTCGTCACCATTCTCGGCCGGGCCAAGCGTTTTTCCAAGATCGCCGGCGAAATGGTATCTCTGTCGGCGGTCGAGGGTCGCATGCATGCGGCCTTCCCCGAGCACGAGCACGCCGTCGTCGCTGTCCCCGATGCCAGGAAGGGCGAGCAGTTAGTGCTTTTTACCACCGATGAATCACTTGACCGGGCCCGGGTCAATGAGGCGCTGAAGGCCGCCGGCGTTTCCGAGCTGATGATCCCGCGCAATGTCTTTGCCATGAAGGAGTTGCCGGTGCTTGGTTCCGGCAAGACCGACTACGTGACCCTCAATCGCCTGGCCAGCGAGCAGGTCAAGCCTTGAGCCTCGAGCTCGAACCCCGCGACCAGACGCTACTCGCCGGCAGCGAAGGCAAGGCCATGCAGCTGGCCATGCGCCTGGTGGTGCAGGCAGCGAGGATCTTGAACGCGCCGCGTCTCATTCCCATCAGCTTCGCCCATATCGACGCCTGCTTCTATACCGGCCAGTCGCACGTCGATTTCGTCCGCTTTCTGCTCGACAATGGCGCGCGCCTTGCGGTTCCCGCCTGGACCAACAATGGCGTGGTGAGCCTCGCCGATCCGGAACTCCGTCCCGAGGCCCAAGCGCCGAAGATGGTGAGCGAAGCACGGAAACTGATGCAGCTCTATGCCGAGCTCGGCTGCCGGCCGACCTGGACCTGCGCTCCCTACCAGCTCGCTGGCGGTCCCCGCTTCGGCGATCACATCGCGGTGGGAGAATCCAATGCGGTTGCCTATTACAATTCGGTGGTCGGCGCCCGTACCAACAAGTATGGCGACTATCTCGATGTCGCCTGCGCCATTACCGGAAAGGTGCCCTTCGCCGGACTCCATACCGACGAAGGCCGCAAGGCGCAGGTGCATTTCGACGCGACAGCCTTGCCAGAAGCCTGGCGGGCGAGCGACATTTTCCCACAGCTCCTGGGTCACCACATCGGTCCCATCGCCGGCCGCCGAATCCCGGCGATTTCGGGATTGCCCGCAGCTACACCGAAGGATGGACTCAAGGCCATCAGCGCGGCGGCGGCGGCCTCGGGCGGCGTCGAGCTGTGGCACGGGGTGGGGGTCACTCCGGAAGCAGCAGACCTTGCCAGTGTCTTTGCCGGCGGCGAAACCGTCGCCGTCACGGCGGATGCGCTGCGCCGTGCCCATGCCGACCTAACGACCGCTCGCGACGGTCCGCTCGATGCCGTGGCGCTGGGCACGCCGCACTTCTCGTTCCGGGAATTCGCCGAGATAGTGCGTCTGCTCGATGGCCGTGCCGTGAAGACGGGTCTGCCGGTGCTGATCTCGACCAGTCGCGGCGTGCGTGAACTGATCGCGGCAAGGGGCTGGCTGGCGATCCTCGAGGGCGGTGGCGTCCGCGTGCCGGTCGATGTCTGCACCTATTATTCGCCGCGCATTCCGGAACTCCGGGGGCGCGTCATGACCAATGCCGCCAAATGGGCCTATTACGCGCCGGGTATGCTGGGCGTCGAGGTGATCTTCGGATCGCTGCGCGAATGCGTCGAAAGTGCCATACGCGGCGAGGTCTGGCGCGATCCGGACCTATGGGTGATGCCGTGATCCGCGCCACCATTCTCAGCGAAGGTGCAGCAGAAGGGCCAGTGCTCCGGCTCGACGTGCCCCTGAGCTTCTGGGGCGCATTCGATCCGCAGACCGGATTGATCATCGACGTGCATCACCCGCAGCGTGGCGCCAACCTCGCCCGTGTCATCCTGCTGATGCGCGAGAGCAAGGGATCGGGCTCGGCTCCCGGTGCCATAGCCGAAGCGATCCGGCTCGGAACCGCACCCGCCGGCATCGTGCTCGTCGCCCCCGACATCAATCTCGCTGTCGGGGCAACCGTCGCCACAGAACTCTACGGCAAGGCCTGTCCGATCGTGACGGTAAGCGAGGCCGAGTTCGAGCGTCTCGGTGGTGAAATCCGGTTGCGGATCGCGGCCGACGGTACCATCACGCCGGCCTGATTATTCCGCCGCCTGCAGGAAGGTCTCCAGCTCGTCCTCGACCGAAGGCTCTGGAACCGCCGCAGCGTGTTCCTCGGGGATGCGGAACACATTGATCCGCCACAGCCAGTGCCCGAGGCCCGGAAGTCCCGTGGTCCAGGAGACGAGCGGCGCCGCCACCAGCCCGGTGACGATCGGCAGGAACCACAGGAAGGTGGTCCAGCCGGTGATGAAGGCGACCGCGCCGAAGGCCGCACCCGCCGCCACATGGGCGATATGCCGGCGCAGCACCGTCCTGAACGGAATGGCCGCATCGTCGCGGTTCTGGCTGTTCCAACCGGAATCGCGACCGAGCAGCACATCGGCCACGAAGCGCGACTGGATCATCATCATCACCGGCGACAGCAGCATGGAGAGCAGCGTTTCGGCGGCGACACTCTTGATCAGCCCGGCAACGCCGCCGCAACCCGCCCGCAACTCAGGATCCCTGAACGCCAGAATCAGGCCAAGCAGCTTCGGCAGATAGAGCACCACCATGGTGACGCCCAGGAGCCGGAGCGCCAGTGCCGGATCGAACACCGGCCAGGCCGGGAACAGCGAGAAGCCGGTGGGGAAGTAGTTGGGCTCGGCGTAGCGGGCAACCGTGGCAAGCCCCAGGCCCGCCACCAGCAGGAGCAGCCACAGGGGCGAGGCGAGGTAGGACATGACGCCCTGGACGAGATGCACCCGGCTTGCCCAATGGAGCCCGCGCGCCCCGACGATCTTGATGTGCTGCAAATTGCCTTGCGCCCAGCGCCGGTCGCGGGCCGCAAGATCGATGAGCGACGGCGGCGTTTCCTCATAGGAACCGCCGAGACAGGGCAGCATGTAGACGGCCCAGCCGGCCCGCCGCATCAAGGCCGCCTCGATGAAATCATGGCTGAGGATATGGCCGCCGAAAGGCTTGCGGCCGGTGAGTTCGGGAAGCCCTGCGGCCTCGGCAAAGGCGCGGGTGCGGATGATGGCGTTATGGCCCCAGTAATTTCCGTCACGGCCATGCCAGGCGGCAAGCCCGGCGGCAATGACCGGGCCATAGACCCGGCCGGCAAATTGCATCATGCGGGCATAGGGCGTCCAGCGGTTGCGCAGAAGCGGCAGGGTCTGGATGATGCCGGCCTTGGGATCGGCCGCCATGGTGCGGGCGAGCGTCACCAGGGTCTCGCCCGACATGTCGCTGTCGGCGTCGAGAACGATCATGTGCTCATAGGCGCCGCCCCAGCGGGTGACGAAGTCGGCGATGTTGCCGGCCTTGCGATGGCGGTTCTCGGCCCGGCGCCGGTAGAATACACCCAGTCGGCCGGCCAAGTTCCGGGCTAGTGCGCGGAATTCCTGCTCCTCGAGCCTTGCCACTTCGTCCTTGCGTGTATCGCTCAGCACAAAAATGTCGAACTGGCTGCCGGCCCCCTGGCCGATCAGCGCTTCGCCCATGCGCCAGAGTGTGGCGAACACCCGCTGCGGATCCTCGTTGTAAACCGGCATCAAGAGCGCCGTGCGTCCGGATTCCGTGAGAGGCGCCAGACACGGCATGCGGTGCTGGCCGAGCAGCAGCTTGACGAAGCCAAAGCAGGCGCTGGCGCAGGAGAAGGAAATCCAAGTGAAGGTGAGGGCGAACAGTGCAGCGAAAATCACCTGCAGCGAGGTGACATTCACCGGGCTGATCACCTGGTACATGCCATAGGTGCCGAGCCCGGTGAGAAGCGCCGTGAGCCCGAACACGAAGATGCGTGCCGCCGACACGCCGCGAAGGCCTCCGGCCGAAGCGCGCTTGCCCGCCCAGAGGCGCAAGGCCTGGACCGGCATGTCGAGGGGCCGTTCGGCCGGGGCCGATATCAGGATCTTGTCCATCTATACAACCAGGTTTCGCTCACAGTGGCATCGCCGCGCTTCAGCACGGCCCGCAGTTCGGCGACGTCCACGCCGGTTGCGTCATGCTCGAAAGATAGCCGCATGCGTTTGCTGATGTCGTTGGGATAGACTACGAATGTGGTGATCTTTCCGGCGCTTGCCGAAACATCAGCCTTGATGTCGCCGGCCAGATCGCCGCCGCTGAACTCGACGACGTAGAGGCGGAAACTCGGGTCGTATTGGGGCGGATTCGCGGCGTAGTTGGGTCCGGCACCCGAGCCGGAAAAGCTCACCAATGCCACCTGCGCCTGCTGTTCGGCCGGACACTTCTCGCACCAGTGCAGGCGATAGACGAAGGAGTGGGCTTCGCCCTGCTTCATCACGTCCTTGGGGTGCCAAAACGCCACGATGTTATCGTTGGTTTCGAGCAGCGTTGGAATTTCATAGAGTTCGACGTCGCCCGGGCCCCAGTCGCCGATCGGTTCGACCCACAGGCTCGGCCGGCGCTCGTAACGCGATTCGAGGTCGAGGAAGTCTTCGTAGCGTCGCTTGCGCTGCATCAGGCCGAAGCCGCGCGGGCTCATGTCCTGGAAGGCGCTCACCTGCAGGGCCTTGTGATTGGCGAGTGGCCGCCACAGCCATTCGCCGCGTCCCGTCAGCATCATCAATCCATCGCTGTCATGGACGGCATTGCGGTAGTCCTCGACCGGCCGACCCATGGCATCGAACAGATACATGCTGGTCAGCGGCGCAATCCCGGCGTGCGCCAGATCGCGGCGCGGAAACAGGGTCATTTCCACATCCATCTGAGTGTCGGCGCCAGGCTTGATCGAGAAGCGATAGGCGCCCGTCGCCGACGGGCTGTCGAGGAGGGCCTCGACCACGACGACGCCGGCCGCCGCCTCCGGCCGCTTGATCCAAAAGGACCGGAAAAACGGAAATTCCTCGCCCGAGGGCTGGCCCGTGTCGATGGCGAGTCCGCGCGCCGAAAGCCCGTAGAGCAGGCCCTTGCCCACGGCGCGGAAATAGGAAGCGCCCTGGAACACCGCGAACTCGTCCATCACGTCTTTGCTGTTCAGAGGGTAGCGTAGGCGGAATCCGGAATAGTGCAGGTCGGTCTTGCCGTCGGGTTTGGGCGCCTTGGGCCCGAACACGAACAGGTCCGGGATGTATCTGAGTCGCGCCTGTTGGTCGCCGTCCACCACATAAATGTCGACCGGCGAGGTGAACAGAAAGCCAGAATGGAACACGTCGAAGGAAAACCCGTGCGGCTCATCCTTCCAAAAGGATTTTTCCGGGTTGAAGCGGATGTCGCGGTACTGGTCGTAGGTGAGGGTGTCGAAGCCCTTCGGCATGGCGATCTTTTCCAGCACGAAGGGCTTGGCGGCGAGCTCCCTGGCAAGGTTCTGGACGGTATCGCCGCCAAAGGCGGTGGCCGTCTCGAACAGCTCCGGGGCGGCGGCCAGGGCCGGCAAGTTGCCGCCACGGGCAGCGACGGCCACGGCGGCGAGCTTCGCCGCCCCCTCGAGCAGTCCACGGCGTGTCACGTTCATGGCTGAGACCCGGCACCCCTTGTTGCAGCGCAGCATGAATAGCTAAGGATTTGAATTTGTAAAGCCCCCTGCGGCCTCTCGACCGCATCCCGCACATGCCCTAGAAGCAGGCCGCAACCCGGTAAATCAAATGAAATTTGCGAAAGTCTGCGGCCGGCTCGAGGGTCTGGGCTCGGAAAAATGGGCCATCCACCTGGAAGGCCGCAAGCGTGCCGCGAGCGGCGAGAGCCTGATCTTCCTGTCGATCGGCGAGCCCGACGCTCCACCGCCCACCGCCGTTCTCGATATGGTCAACGACCGGATGCGGGCCGGCCGCACCCGCTATGCCGCCGGCCGCGGCGAGCCGGAGGTGCTGAACGCCCTCGCTCGTCTCTACACCGAGCGCACCGGGAGGACCGTTTCAACCCGACAGTTCATCTTTCTCCCCGGCACCCAGACGGCCCTTTTCGCCGCCATGCTGAGTCTCGTCGACGAGGGCGACGAGGTGCTGATGGCCGATCCCTATTATGCCACCTACGAGGGGGTGATCGCTGCGGCGGGCGGCGTCACCGTGCCAGTGCGGGTCGATCCCGACCACGGCTTCCACCTCAAGGCCAGCGACCTCGAGAAGGCCATCACGCCGCGTTCGCGCGTTCTCCTGATGAACACGCCGAGCAACCCGACCGGCGCCGTGTTCACCCGCAGCGAGATCGAGAAGATCGGCAAGCTGTGCGACAAGCACGATCTGTGGATCGTTTCCGACGAGGTCTATGCCACCCTCACCTACGGCAACACGGTCTTCGCTTCACCCTTTGACGTGGCCGAATTCGAGAAGCGCACCGTCGTCGTCTCGTCGATTTCCAAATCGCACGCCATGCCGGGATTCCGCTGCGGCTGGATCGCCGCCTCGGAGGAATTCTGCGATCATGCCGCCCCGGTGACCGAGACCATGCTGTTCGGCTCCCAGCCCTTTCTCGAGGATGCCACCGCCTTCGCCATCGACAACCATTTTCCCGAAATCGATGCCATGAAGCAAAGCTACGAGCGCCGGGCGCGCGCGCTGGTGGCGGGGCTCAAACAATCCAGGACCGTGTCGGCCCGCATGCCGGAGGGCGGCATGTTCGTCATGGTCGATGTGCGCAAGACCGGGCTCTCGGGCGAGGACTTCGCCCGCCGGCTGCTAGCTGAGGAAGCGGTCGTCACCATGCCCGGCGAAAGCTTCGGCGCCGGCGGCGCGGGACATTTGCGCGTGGCGCTCACCGTCGACGAGGATGAGATCAGCGAAGCCTGCAAGCGGATCGCGCGGCTGGCGGAGCGGCTGTAAATATCAGGGACAGTTGCCGTCGATCGGCTTACCCGTCTCCTCCGATACAACGCAGGAGTGGCCCGGATCACCGCTCGGTGCCGGCACTCCCTTGGCTAGCGCGAAGCGAACCGAATGGGCACCGGCGAGGCCTGCGGGATAGCGCATCTTGCCCAAAATGCGGTATTTGCCCGGTCCAGTGATCTCCAGTATCCCGGCTTTGACCAGCTGAAGAAGGCCGGCCTGCTGCGGCAGCACTTCATAGGCCTCGGCCTTGGTATCACTCACCACCTTGGCGGCATCGATTGTGGCGATGCCTGCCGGATTGAAGTGGTTGAAATCGGCCGTCAGCTCGGCCAGGCCGCCGGTGGAACTTGTGGCAATACCTTCGACTTTCGTAGTGCCGTCGGGCTGGATCACGATTTTCTTGTCGCCGATAATGATGGTCGGCGAGCCCCGGCTGGTATTCTTGTCCCGGGCCGGTGTGAAGGTGCCGGATGGCAGCGCCACCACGCGGATGGCATATTGGCCGAATGTTGCGTCGGTCTTACGGCCTGTCAGCCGCTCGACTACTGTCGCCGCCAAATTCGGGTCGGATCCGTCGCTGCGCCCGAATGAATTGAAGCAGCGCTGGGAACCGAAGAATGTCACTTTGTCGCGGGCGACGCCGGTGATGCCGACCGCCGGTTTGCCGTCCCCGGCATTGGTCTGGAGCGATCCGGCATAGACCTTGGCCACGCGTTGGGTGGCTCCGGCAAATTGCCAGACAATAGCGTCGTAGGAGGTGAGCACGAGAGCCAGCGGTTCACTACCGTCCTCAATGGTGACCGTGGCCGACGACGTCTCCCCGTCTTGTCCAGCAACGCTGACGCTCGACAGTGCCTCACCTTCATAACCACCGAGCACGATGAGCTTTGCTCCGTCCGGCACCGTCATCGCCGGGCAGCCGGCACCCGGCTGGGCCGTGCCGCTTTGGTTCACCAGCTTCTTTTGGGCAACCAACGGGGCGATATTGCCGGCATCGCCGAGAACCTTCGCAAACAACACCATGGCCTCGGCTTCGGTCAGGCGGCCATCGCCGTCGGGATCGGCCCTGAGCGCCGCCTGCGGCAGGTCTCCCCACTGATCCAAGCGCCGGTCGCCGTCCTGTTGCGGATCCGCAACATAGATTTCGCTGCCCTCGATCTTGCCGTTGCCATCGGCATCGCGCTGCATCACCCGGTCTGCCAGGCGGCCAATCTCGCGCTTGAGCCGCTCTTCCGGCACCGCATTGCTGGCCGTGCCGCGGCGGCCCATCTCGAAGCGCACCGCCTGCTCCACCTCGTCGCTGCTGATCGCAAGATCGCCATTGAGATCGTAGCGCAGCAGTCCGGCCGCCCGCTGGCCGCGCGACTGCGCCAAACGGATGGTCCTCGCCAGATCGATTTCGTCCTGGGTGATGCCGTCGCCGTTGCGGTCTAATTCGGCGAACATGCGCGCCACCACTGCCGGAGCGGAGTCACCGCTGCCCAACTGCACCGCGTCGGCCAGCAGGTTGCGGAGTTCGGTCATCTGCGCATCGTCGGCACGGGCGGGCCAAGAAAGCGTCGCCCAGGCAAGAAGAAGCCCAACAGCAAACCGGATCGGTCGCAACCGACGACAAGTGTGAGGCATGAATTCGATTCTCGTGAGTGGCATCGTGCCAGCCTATCACGCCACGGCAGCATTAAACGACAATCACCGGCTCATGGCAAATGGAAGATTAAATAAATTCTCTTAACTTACTTGATAGCCGAATTCTTCCGCCTGCCCGGTGAGCCATTCCCAGAAGTTTTCCGAGAAGCCGCGGAACACCGAGAGCTCGAAGGCATCTTCGCCGGTGCGGGTGAGATGGACGCCGACATGGGCCATCTGGGTGACGGCACTCTTGCCGCGCAGAAATTCATTTGGATGCAGGTCGACCGGCGTGCCTTTGGCCAGAACCGCCCGCGCCTTGGGACCGGCGATGCGGATGACGATGCGGCCGTGGCTCTGGTCCGACAGCGAGGCGAGTCCCGCCAGCTTCTCCCTCAGTTCGCGATAGAGAGCGCCCTCGGCGTAAGTTTCGGACACGGCATAGTACTGGTCCGCACCGGCCCATTGCACGACGCATCCCTTGAGACCGGCAAGAGCCGCCGACAGCGCCTCGGCCTTGTCCTTTCGCGCAATAACGGTGACGATTGACAAAGGATGGCGCACCGAAAGCTCGACACCGGGCGCACCCTTGTCGGCGCCGAAACGGCCCTGGATAGCCACATCGGCCAGCGGTGAAATGCGATGGAAACCTTCACGCATGGAGCCTCGCGTTCTCCCGGTCGAAGTGCATGGGCTCGCAGATCACGCCGTATTGATGAATGCCGCGCAGCCCATCGAAGATCTTCACCATCTCACCGATCCGTGCGCGGCCATTGGCGAGAAGGGCGAGGCCTACCCACTGGCCAAGCATCGGCGAGAAGGCAACCGAAGTGATATAGCCCTGGTCATTGGCGATGGATGGGGCATCGCCGCGTTTCAGAAAATGCGATCCCGACCGCAGGCGGTCGCTGCGGTGGAAGGGCCTGATGCCGACGACACATTGCCGGTTTGCGTCGGTGAGGCCTTCGCGCATCGCCATCATGCGGCCGATGTAGTCCTTCTTGGTCGACATCATCTTGCCAAGGCCAAGATCGGCCGCCGTGGTGGTGCCGTTCAACTCGCCGCCCGCCACATGGCCCTTTTCGATCCGCATGATGGAGAGCGCCTCGACGCCATAGGGCACGATGCCGAATTCCTCGCCCGCCTGCATGAGTGCCCGGGCCGCCATGTTGGCATAGTCGGCCGGCACCGCCAATTCATAGGCATGTTCGCCCGAGAACGAAATGCGGAACAGCCGCGCCGGAATGCCGCCGAGAATTGTCAACTCCTTCGCCGCCATATAGGGAACCGTCTCATCGTTGAGCGTGACGCCGTCGACGATCTTCTGCAGCGTGGCCCGCGATCTTGGCCCCGCCACCGCCATCTGGCCCCACTGCTCGGTAACCGAGACATATTGCACGTCGAGATCGGGCCACAGGGCCTGGTGGCAGAACTCCATGTGGCTCATCACGCGCGCCGCATTGGCCGTCGTCGTGGTCATCAGAAAGTGGTCGTCGGCAAGCCGCGAGGTGGTGCCGTCGTCGAACACGATGCCATCCTCGCGCAGCATCAGCCCATAGCGGGCCTTGCCCACCGGCAGCGTCGAAAAAGTATTGCAATAGAGCTTGTCGAGGAAGGCGCCCGCATCCTTGCCCTGCACGTCGATCTTGCCCAGCGTCGAGACATCGCAGATGCCAACGCCGCTACGTGTCGCCAGCACCTCGCGCGTCGCACTCGCCAGCCAGTCCTCGTCCGCTCGCGGAAACCACGACGAGCGCATCCACAACCCGGTCTCGACGAAGACCGCCCCCTGCTCCTCGGCCCAGTCGCTGAGCGGGGTCTTGCGCGTCGGCTGAAAATGGCGGCCGACGAAAGGACCGGCGAAGGCGCCGAAGGCTACCGGGGTGTAATAGGGCCGAAAGGTGGTGGTGCCAACCTGCTCGATGGTCTTGCCCGTCGCCTCGGCCAGGATGGCGATGGCATTGACGTTGCCGAGCTTGCCCTGGTCGGTCGCCATGCCGGTGGTGGTATAGCGTTTGACCAGCTCGATGTCGCTGTAGCCTTCGCGCGCCGCCAGCGGCAGGTCCTTGACCGAGACGTCGTTCTGGTAGTCGACGAAGGCTTTGGTCTTCGACTCTTTCACCCACCACAGGGCCTTGATGGCATAGGTCTCGTCGCGGCACTTCGGCGCATCCGATGGTTTACCGCCACCCTTCGCCGCACCGTCGGCGAGGCACTCCGAGAGCAGCATCCTGCCGGCTGCGGAACCCGCCGCAACGAAGCTCTCGCCCGTGTCCGGGGGAACGAAGCCGGCGATCGTGGCATCCCATTTCGGCCTGGCGCCGCGATGACAGGCAAGGTTGACGATCGGCGACCAACCGCCCGACATGGCGACCGTGTCGCAGCCGATATGCATGTGGTCGTCGAGTTCGATGCCGGCAACCCCCTTGCCGCCCTTGACATCGACGATCTTCCGTCCACGGATCACCGGTACGCCACCAGCTTCCACCCGGCTGTCGGCGCGACTGTCAACGATCACCTCGACACGCACGCCATGGGTCCTCATGTCGCGTGCCGTGCGGTAACCGGAATCGTTGTTGGTGAAGACGACGGCCGCCTTCCCCGCCGCCGCTGCATAGCGGTTGGCGTAGGCCCGCATGGCCGAGGCCAGCATGACACCCGGCACGTCGTTGCCGCCGAAAACGATAGGGCGCTCCTCGGCTCCCACCGCCAGCACCGCCCGCTTGGCGATCACCCGCCAATAGCGCTGCCGAGGCTCGTAAGGGCTGGGTGCTAAAACGTGATCGTTGACCCGCTCGACAGCACCGAAGATGTTGCCGTCATACCAGCCGAACACGGTGGTGCGCGGCATGAGAGTCACGTTCGGCATCGACGCCAGTTCGGCGATCGCGCTATTGGCCCAATCGAGCCCACTCTTTCCGTCGATTTCCTCGTTTTCGAAGAGGAGCGAGCCGCCGAGCCGGGTGCCCTCGTCGGCAAGAATGACCCGCGCCCCCAACCGCGCCGCCGTCAGCGCCGCCATGAGACCGGCGGGGCCAGAGCCGATCACCAGCAGGTCGCCATGGGCATAGGCCTTCTCGTACTTGTCGGGATCGGCTTCCTTGGCCGCCGAACCCAGCCCCGCGGCGCGGCGGATCAATGGCTCGTAAATCTTCTCCCAGAAACTCTTCGGCCACATGAAGGTCTTGTAGTAGAAGCCCGCCACGAACATCGACGCGGCCAGCGAGTTGATCGCCCCCACGTCGAAGGCGAGCGAAGGCCAGCGGTTCTGGCTCTTCGCCACCAGGCCCTCATAGAGCTCGATCATGGTGGCCCGCGTATTGGCCTCCTGGCGGGCGCCCTCGCGCAATTCGACCAGGGCATTGGGCTCCGAGCTGCCTGCCGAAATGACGCCGCGCGGCCGGTGATACTTGAACGACCGGCCCATCAGGTGAACGCCATTGGCGATCAGCGCCGAAGCCAGCGTGTCGCCGGGATGCCCGGTGAAGCCCTTCCCATCGAAGCTGAAGGAGAGCGAAGCGGCGCGATCGATCAGGCCGCCTTTTTCGAGACGGAAGGAGGTCATGCCTTCGCCCCCTGGCGCGACTTGGTCCAGTCGCGCGCCGTCACCGTGCCATGAATTTCGTGGGTCGCGGTATTGCGCGAGACGACGAGCCAGGCCCGGCACCCACCCGAGTGCTGCACATATTCGTCGAAGCGGCCCTTCGGATTGTCGCGCAAATAGACGTAGTCGAACCATTGCTCCATGGTCGACGGATCGTTGGAGGTGGGCCGCTGTGGCCTGGCATCGCCGAGGAAAGTGTACTCCTCCACCGGCCTGGCTCCGCAATGAGGACATTTGATCAGCATGCGGAATACCCTCAGTGCAAATTGGGCGTGGCGCCCTGGCCTTTTTCGTCGATCATATAGCCGCGCCGGAAGCGGTTGAGACGAAAAGCGGCATTGAGCCCGTGCGCCTCGTCCCGGGCGATGGTGTGGGCGAAACACCAGCCCGACGCCGGTGTTGCCTTGAAGCCGCCGTAGCACCAGCCGCAATTGAGATAGAGCCCATCGATATGGGTCTTGTCGATGATCGGCGAACCGTCCATCGACATGTCCATGATGCCGCCCCAGGAACGCAAAACCCGCACCCGGGCGAGCCCCGGGATCATGGCGACACCCGCCTCGATAACATGTTCGACCATTGGCAGGTTGCCGCGGCGGGCATAGGAGTTGTAGCCGTCGAGATCGCCGCCGAAGACGAGCCCGCCCTTGTCCGACTGCGACACATAGAAATGCCCGGCTCCGAAGGTGACGACGCCGTCGATGTAGGGCTTGAGTCCCTCCGACACGAAAGCCTGCAGTACATGGCTCTCGATCGGCAGCTTCATGCCGGCCAGGGCGGCCACTTCCGAGGAATTGCCGGCCGCCGCAAGGCCCAGTTTGCTGCAACCGATGAAGCCCCGGCTGGTATCGACGCCGGTAACCTTGCCGTTGTCGATCCTGATGCCGGTCACTTCGCAGTTCTGGATGATATCGACGCCACGGCTATCGGCACCGCGCGCGTAGCCCCAGGCCACCGCGTCGTGGCGCACCGTGCCGCCGCGCCGTTGCAGCAACCCGCCCTTGATCGGAAAGCGCGGGCTGTCGAAATCGAAGAACGGATACATCTCGCGCACGTCCTGTGCATCGAGAAGTTCGGCATCGACCCCGTCGATCCGCATGGCGTTGCCGCGCCGCGCGAAGGCATCGCGTTGGGCGTCGGTGTGGCAGAGATTGAGCACGCCGCGCTGCGACACCATGGCGTTGAAGTTGAAGTCCTGTTCCAGGCCCTCCCACAACTTCATCGACCATTCGTAAAAGGGATTGTTGCCCGGCAGCATGTAGTTGGAGCGGATGATGGTGGTGTTGCGGCCGATGTTGCCGGAGCCGAGCCAGCCCTTCTCCAGCACCGCCACATTGGTTAGCCCATGCTCTTTGGCGAGGTAATAGGCGGTCGACAGCCCGTGCCCGCCACCGCCGACAATGACCACGTCATAGGACGTCTTCGGCTCGGGCGCACGCCAGGCGGGTGCCCAGTTCCGGTGGCCCGAGAGGGTGTTCCTGATAAGCGAGAAGACGGAATACTTCATTTTGCCTTCCTACCCCGTCATTCCGGCCAAAGCCGGAATCCCGCTTTGTTGCGCGCAAATGCTGGCGGCCGTGACACCGAGAAGCGGAACCCCAGCTTGCGCTGGGGTGACGGAAAGTGGGGAATCCGGCGCCACCAACTAACAATCCAGCGTCGTGTCGCGCTCCCACTGGGTGAGATGGCGGCAATATTGATTCCACTCGTTGTGCTTGAGCTTCAGATAGGCGGCGGTGACTTCACCGCCGATGCTGTCGCGCAAATACTTGTCCTTTTCGAAGTTGCGCAGCGCATCGAGCAGGTTGAGCGGCAGCTTCTTGGCGTTCTTGACCGTGTGGCCCTCGGCATACATGTCGATGTCGAGGCGCTTGCCGGGGCTCATCTTCTCATCGATCCCGTGCAGGCCCGCCACCAGAATGCCCGCCATCATCAGATAGGGGTTGGCGGCGCCATCCGGCAGACGGAACTCGGTGCGTCCGGCATCGGGGATGCGCACCATGTGGGTGCGGTTGTTGCCGCCGAAGGTGACCGTGTTGGGCGACCAGGTGGCGCCCGAGACGGTGCGCGGCGCGTTGATGCGCTTGTAGCTGTTGACCGTCGGATTGGTGATGGCGACCAGCGAATCGGCATGGTGCATGAGGCCGCCCAGGAAGTTGTAGGCGAGCGCCGACAGTCCCATCTCGTCCTTGTCGCTGTGGAACAGGTTCTTCTTGCGCTCGTTGTCCCACACCGACAGATGCACGTGGCAGCCGTTGCCGGTGAGGTTGATGAACGGCTTCGGCATGAAGGTGGCGCGAAGGCCATGCTTCTCGGCGATCGATTTCACCATGAACTTGAAGAAGGCGAGCTGATCGGCGGTGGTCAGTGCATCGCTGAAGTTCCAGTTGATCTCGAACTGGCCGTTGGCGTCCTCATGATCGTTCTGGTAGGGGCCCCAGCCGAGCTTCACCATGGTTGTGCAGATCTCGGTGATGACATCGAGCCGGCGCATGATCGCCGCCTGATCGTAACAGGGCTTTTCCTGGGTATCGCGATGGTCGGAGATCGCCGTGCCGTCGGCGTTGATCAGATGGAACTCGGGTTCGACACCGGCCATCAGCTTCATGTTCTTCTTGGTGGTCGTTTCCATGAGATTGCGCAGCGCCACGCGCGGCGCCTGGGCCAGGGGCTCGCCGTTCATCCACGGCTCGCCCGCCACCCAGGCCACATCCGGCCGCCAGGGCAGCGGGATGATGGCATTGGTGTCGGGCATCACCAGGATATCGGGGTGGGCCGGCGTCTGGTCGAGCCAGGTGGCGAAGCCGGCAAAGCCAGCACCTGCCTTCTGCATCTTGCCCGCCGCCTCGGCGGGGACGAGCTTGGCCCGCTGGGTGCCGAACAAGTCGGTGAAATTGAACAGGAAGAACTTTATGCCGTTGTCTTTGGCATACTTCGCAAGGTCGCCCATGATTCCGTTTTCTCCCCTGGGGTTCTTGTGGTCTTAGTCTGAAGCCTAGCAGGGCTTCGGTGGCGTCTCAACCATCGGGAACTATTTTTTCATCGCAGGAATGCCGCAGGCGCCGGCCTACTGCAGCCCTACCGGATCGACGATTCCGCCGGGACAGCCGGCAGAGGTGGGCGGGGCAGCGGCGACCAGCGCCGCTACGGAAGTTCCCGCAGAAATGTCCCCTCGGAGGCCGAGAGTCATCTCGGCGATCAGCCGGCGGTTGCCGTCGTCCTTGCAGGCAATCCGCAGGCGCTCGCCCGCACCGGCGCCGAAGGCCGCATCGAAGCTGGCGCGGAGGTCGGCGGTCGTAACGGATTTTCCGACGTTGGCGGCGAGGAAGGCCTGCACCGGCGAAACATTGACGGCATCGATCAATCGTACCGCGTCCTTGAAATAGGTATCCGCATTGCGTCCCGGATAGCAGGTGCCATGCTTGATCCATTCGTGGCGTTCGAGCAGAGACCGGGTTCCCGGCATGACGCGATCCAGCGCTGCCCTGGTAGCAGGCGTGAGTTCGGGTTCCGGCAGGTCCTGCCAGCGGTGAGCATCGTCGGCGGCCTTCAGCGTCGCATCGACGCCGCACAATTCCCTGCTGCGCGGCTGCGGCCACAGCCCGTGCAGGCTGAGGTGCGTGGCATCGAACCCGCCCGGTGTCTCGGCCCGGCATTCGGGCTTGTCCGGGAAGCCTTCGCAGAAGGCCGGCTCCCACGAGAGGGCTAGCACATAGAAGGGTTGGCGGCCCTCGGCCGACGCCATCGTCGCAAGCCCGGCGAGACAGGCGATGGCAACGACGCTCCGCCGCCAAAGGGCGCAAGTCATGGACATCATTCCTCGCGACGGTAGCTGATCACCGACAGATAGCGGATAGGCAGCTTGCCCAGCTCCTCGGGCCCGTGCGGCGCATCGGCATCGAAGAACAGCGAATCGCCCGGGTGCATGTCGTAGGTTTTGTCGCCGTGCCGGTAGATGACATTGCCTTCGATCATGTAGAGGAACTCGAGGCCGGCGTGCTGGAAGGTCGGAAACACGTCCGACTCATGGGTCAGGGTGATCATGTAGGGCTCGACCACCACCGGGCCATGCGGGCTGTGGCCGAGGAGCTGATACTGGTGGCCGGCCCGCGTGCCGCGCCGCTCGATGGTGAGGCCCTGGCCCGACTTGACGAAGCTCGCATCGCGGGTTTCCTCGAAACTGCGGAACAGGGCCGTCACCGGCACCTGCAACGCCTTGCCCAGGGCCTGCAGCGAGGCGAGCGACGGCGAAGTGGCGCCGTTTTCGATCTTCGACAGCATGCCGGCCGACATGCCGGCCGCCTTGGCGAGCTCGGAAATGGTGATGTTGAGCTTCTCGCGGAAGCGCTTGACTTCGCGGCCGATGGCTTCCTCGAGAAACTTGCCACTGGCGCCGGCGCGGGTACCATGGGGCTCCTGGTAAGGAAGCCCGCCCTTCGCACGTGTTTTTGCCGTCTGTCGCTTGTCCAAGTTTTTCCTCCGAGGAAAACCATATTCCGCCTAGACGAAGTCGACAACAGGCGCGAGGCCAAAGTTTGATAGGTTTTTACCGTTTGGTGATCCTATTTTTCTAATAAAATAGGACAAATCCTCTCGACAAATGATGCTTCCGCAACTAAGAAGCCTTCATGGATACTATTGCCAAGAGCTTCCTGACCGACATCGAGCGCTTTCTCGCTACCTCGAAACTGGACGCCACCCGGCTCGGCAAGCAGGCGATCGGCGATCCGTCCTTCGTCTTCGATCTGCGGAAAGGCCGTTCGCCCTCGGCCCGCACCATGGACAAGGTGCGCGCCTGGATGACCCAACAGAGATCCGCGCCGGCCCAGCCGCAATCAGCCCCGACCCAACCCCTCGCCACCGCCGGAGGACCCGCCGTGACCGATGCCCTGTCTCGCCGCCTCACCCATCTCGAGCGCCTCGAGGCCGAGTCGATCCATATCATCCGCGAGGTCGCGGCCGAGTGCGAGAAGCCGGTGATGCTCTATTCGATTGGCAAGGATTCGGCGGTGATGCTGCATCTCGCTATCAAGGCGTTCTTTCCCTCCAAGCCGCCCTTCCCGCTGATGCATGTCGATACCGGCTGGAAGTTCCGCGACATGTACGAACTGCGCGATGCCACCGCCCGGAAATACGGCTGGGACCTCATTGTCTACAAGAACCCGGAAGGGGTGGCCAAAAACGTCAACCCCTTCGACCACGGCTCGGCTCTTCACACCCAGATCATGAAGACCGATGCGCTGAAGCAGGCCCTCGACCAGTACGGCTTCGACGCGGCCTTCGGCGGAGCCCGGCGCGACGAAGAAAAGAGCCGCGCCAAGGAGCGCATCTTCTCCTTCCGCGACCAGCGCCACCGCTGGGACCCCAAGAACCAGCGCCCGGAACTGTGGAACCTCTACAATGCCCGCAAGAACAAGGGCGAGTCGATCCGCGTCTTCCCGCTATCAAACTGGACCGAGCTCGACATCTGGCAATATATCCACCGCGAGGCGATCGAAATCGTGCCCCTGTACTTTGCCGCCGAACGGCCGGTGGTGATGCGCGACGGCCAGCTCATCATGGTTGACGACGAGCGGATGCGACTCAATCGCGGCGAAAAGCCGGAGATGAAAAAGATCCGCTTCCGCACGCTCGGCTGCTATCCGCTGACCGGCGCTATCGAATCGAACGCCACCTCGCTTCTCGATATCGTCGAGGAAATGCTGGTCGCCACCTCCTCCGAGCGCCAGGGCCGGGTGATCGACAAGGACCAGTCGGCCTCGATGGAGAAGAAGAAGCAGGAAGGATATTTCTGATGGCCCGTTTCATCGAGTTCACCGGCGGCGACGTCGAGGCCTATCTGCAGTCCCAGGAGAAGAAAGACCTGCTGCGCTTCATCACCTGCGGCTCGGTCGACGACGGCAAGTCGACCCTCATCGGCCGGCTTCTCTACGAGGCCAAGATGCTGTTCGAGGACCAACTCACCGCCCTTGAGGCCGATTCGAAGAAGATGGGCACGCAAGGAGGCAATCTCGATTTCGCCCTGCTGGTCGACGGGCTTGCCGCCGAACGCGAGCAAGGCATCACCATCGATGTGGCCTATCGCGCCTTCACCACCGACAAGCGCAAGTTCATCGTCGCCGATACGCCGGGCCACGAGCAATATACCCGCAACATGGCAACCGGGGCTTCGACCGCCGACCTCGCCATCATCCTGATCGACGCCCGCAAGGGAGTTCTGACCCAGACCCGCCGCCACACGTTCATTTGCACTCTTCTCGGCATCCGGCATCTAGTCGTCGCCGTCAACAAGATGGACCTGATGGATTACCGCCAGGATGTCTTCGCCCGGGTCGACGAGGACTACCGTAGTTTCGCCCGCTCGCTCGGCGCCACCGACATCACGGTCATACCAATTTCGGCATTGGCCGGCGACAATGTCATCGCCCGCTCGGCCAACATGGCCTGGTATCACGGCTCAACCCTCATGGCCCATCTCGAAACCGTGCCGGTCGGCGACACCCTGGATAGCCAGCCGTTCCGCCTGCCGGTGCAGTGGGTGAACCGCCCGGACCAGAATTTCCGCGGCTTTTCCGGCACCGTCGTATCGGGTTCGGTGAAGCCTGGCGATCCGATCACGGTCATGCCGTCGGCCCGCACCTCCACCGTCGCCCGCGTCGTCACTTACGACGGCGAACTCCCCGAAGGCGTCGCCGGACAATCGCTCACCGTGACCCTTGCCGACGAGATCGACGTGAGCCGTGGCGACGTCCTGTGCGCCGGCGGCGATCCGGTGGAAGTCTCGGACCAGTTCGAGGTCGAGATCCTGTGGATGGGCGACGAGCCCATGTTGCCGGGCCGCTCCTATGTCATCAAGGCCGGCGCCGCCACCGTGCCGGGCTCGCTCGAGGAACTGAAGTACAAGGTCAACGTCAACACCATGGAGCATGTGGCGGCCAAGAGCCTTGCTCTCAACGAGATCGGCGTGTGCAACCTGGAACTCGATCGGGCCATCGCCTTTGCGCCCTATGCCGAGAACCGGCATCTCGGTTCGTTCATCGTCATCGACCGTTTTTTCAATACCACGGTCGGCATGGGGCTCATGCGCTTTGCCTTGCGCCGCGCCGCCAACATTCACTGGCAGGCGGTCGATGTGCACAAAGCGGCGCGTGCCAGACTTGCCGGCCAGAAGCCGGCGGTCTTGTGGTTCACCGGCCTGTCGGGAGCGGGCAAGTCGACGATCGCCAATCTGGTCGAGAAGAAACTTCACGCCCTGGGCCACATGACCTACCTGCTCGACGGCGACAACATCCGCCACGGCCTCAACCGCGATCTGGGATTCACCGACGCCGACCGGGTGGAAAACATCCGCCGTGTCGCCGAGGTCTCGCGGCTGATGGTCGACGCCGGCCTCATCGTGCTCGTCTCCTTCATCTCGCCGTTCCGCTCCGAACGCCTGATGGCGCGCGAAATGCTGGACCCCGGCGAGTTCATCGAGGTGTTTGTCGATACCTCGCTGGCGGAAGCCGAGAAGCGCGACGTGAAGGGCCTCTATGCCAAGGCGCGGCGTGGCGAGATCATGCACTTCACCGGCATTTCCTCGCCCTACGAGAAACCGGAAAACCCGGAAATCCGCATCGATACGGTAAGCCTCCCATCCGAAGCCGCAGCCGAGGGAATCGTCGCCTATCTTGCCGAGAAGGGCCGTCTCAGCAAGGCCTGAAGCACCGGCCTTACGGCCGCGCTCGTCTAGACCTGAGGCCGGCCACGGAGTTTTGCACCAGCGACTGCACCATGGTCTCGGGCGACTCTCCGGGCGGCAGTTTCCCAGCCGTGGCCAACGCGGCAATGCCGTAGAGGCTGGCCCAGAGAACCTGGGCCTCGTGGCGGCGCGCCGCCTCTTCGCTCTCCTGGAACAGCGGCGCAATCGCCCGTTCGGCAAGACCCAAGAGGCTGCGGGTTCGCTCGCGCAGCCAGTCCGGGGCTATACGCCCTTCGGGCAGGCTATGTTCGAAGACTGCGTTCCACAATCCGCGATTGTTGCCGACATAGGAGATGTAGCGGCGCGCCAGTTCCTCGAGCGCCGCCTCGGGTCCGGCTGCGAGATCAACATCGCGGCAGGCCTCGATCAGGCCATCGAGGGTTGCCGCGTTGATATGCAGGATCAGGTCGTCGAGATCCTCAAACAGCTGGTAGAGGGTGCCGGGAGAATAGCCGATGCCGGCTGCGATCTGCCGCGTGGACAGTCCGCGAAGCCCTTGTTTTGCAATGATCTTACGCGCCGCGGCCAGCGCCATGCGGGTCAGCTCATCGCGGCTGTGATCGGAACGCCTGGCCATGACGCAAGAATTATATTGACCGACGATCAATTTCAATGCTAATAATTAAACGTCGATTAATTCAAGCGAAGGAGAATGCCCATGAAATCGCTTCTCGGTCTTGCCGCTGCTGCCGTGATGATCTTCTCCCTTCCGGGCTTCAAGCTTTCTGGCAACTTCGCCGACTGGGCCAATGGCAATGCCCAGTCGCGTTACGCCGCCCAGATGCTTGCCGACAACATGACCCATATGCGCTAGCGCCGGACCGTTGACACAAGTTTGAAGTCCCGCCCCTTGATTTTCCCGGAGACCTTCGCCATACACTGTAAGGTATGGTGCCCATTATCTCGATCAAGAATCTGACCAAGACCTATGCCTCGGGCTTTCAGGCCCTGAAAGGTGTCAACCTCGATATCCGGCAAGGTGAAATCTTCGCCCTCCTTGGGCCCAACGGGGCGGGCAAGACGACGCTCATCGGCATTGTCTGCGGCATCGTCCGTCCGGGCGAGGGCTCGATCACCGTGGGCGGCCACGACATCATTCGCGACTACCGCGCCGCCCGCTCGCTGATCGGCCTGGTGCCGCAGGAACTCTTCACCTCCTATTTCGAGACTGTCTCGGCCAATGTCGCCATGAGCCGCGGCCTGTTCGGCCTGGCGCCCGATCCCGCCCGCATCGAGAAAGTGCTGAAGGACCTGTCCCTGTGGGACAAGAAGGACTCGCCCGTCATGACGCTCTCGGGCGGCATGAAGCGCCGGGTGCTGATCGCCAAGGCGCTGGCCCACGAGCCCAAGATCCTGTTCCTCGACGAACCCACGGCGGGGGTCGATGTCGAACTGCGCCGCGACATGTGGAGCCAGGTCAGGCGGCTGCGCGACGAAGGCGTCACCATCATCCTCACCACCCATTACATCGAGGAAGCCGAAGAGATGGCCGACCGCATTGGCATTATCAGCAAGGGCGAGATCATCCTGACCGAGGACAAGGCGGAACTGATGCGCAAGCTCGGCCGCAAGGAGATGACGCTGCATCTCAAGGACGCGCTCGCAACCGTGCCGGCACCGCTTGCCGGCCACCGGCTGGCGCTGGCCAATGGCGGAAGAGAGCTCGTCTTCACCTATGACAGCGCCACCGAGCGCGACGGCATTGCCGCCCTGTTCGGCGATCTCGCCGCCGCCGGTATCCTGCTCAAGGACGTACACACAAGGCAAAGCTCGCTCGAGGAGATTTTCGTCGGGCTCCTGAAGGAACGGTCATGAACATCGAGGCCATACGCACCCTTTACCGTTTCGAGATGGCGCGCACCTTGCGCACGCCGACCCAGAGCATCGTCTCGCCGGTCATTTCGACCTCACTCTATTTCGTAGTGTTCGGCTCGGCCATCGGCTCGCGCATCCAGGAAATCGGCGGGGTGAACTACGGTTCCTTCATCGTGCCGGGCCTGATCATGCTATCGCTCCTGACCCAGAGCATCTCCAATGCCGCCTTCGGCATTTACATGCCGCGCTTCTCCGGCACGATCTACGAGGTGCTCTCGGCCCCCATTTCCTCCCTCGAAGCGGTGATTGCCTATGTCGGCGCCGCCGCCTCCAAGTCGGTCATGCTCGGCCTGGTCATCCTGGTCACCTCGCTGTTATTCGTGCCGATGACCATTGTGCATCCATTCTGGATGGTGGTGTTCATCGTGCTCAGCGCCTTCACCTTCAGTCTCCTGGGCTTCATCATCGGCATCTGGGCCGAAAGCTGGGAGCGCCTGGAACTGGTGCCGCAGCTCGTGGTGACGCCGCTGACCTTTCTCGGCGGCAGCTTCTACTCGATCGACATGCTGCCGCCCTTCTGGCAGAAGGTCAGCCTGTTCAACCCGGTGGTCTATCTGATCTCCTGCCTGCGCTGGAGCTTTTTCGGCAAGGCCGATGTCAGCATCGCCGCCAGTCTGGCGGTGATCGTGGCTTTCCTGGCCGTCTGCCTCGGCGTCGTCGCCTGGATCTTCCGCACCGGCTATCGGCTCAAGAACTGAGGCGGGCGAGGTGCCGGTCGAGAAGCCCGAGCCGGTCGTTGCCGAAATAGAGCTTGGTCCCCGTATCGACCGTCGGCACGCCGAACACGCCGCGGGAGATCGCCTCCTCGGTGTTGGCGTCGATCTTCATTTTGTAGTCCTCGGCGACGGCCACGGCGCGGATCGCCTCGCCATCGAGCCCGCATTCGACGCCCCAGCGGGCGAGAAGATCGAGATCGGTGATGTCGCCGGCCTCGGACCAGTAGGCGCGCAGCACCCGCCGCACGAAAGCTTCCCCCTTTCCCTGCTCGGCTGCGTACTGGCAGGCCCGCAGCGCCCGCGAATTGCGCAAGGGATACTGTGGGTGATAGGCGATGGGCACGCCCTGAAGCTCGGCCCAGTCGAGAATATCCTGGTTGAACCAGCGGACCCGGGCGGGTGTTGCTTCCAGCGGCTTCACCCCGCCGATCGCATCGAGCAGGCGCGGCAGGTGCAGCGGCCGCCAAATGAGGTCGTGCCCGTGCGCCCGGGCGATGTCGCCGACGCGATGGGAGGCGAGATAGACCCACGGCGAATGGACGTCGAACCAGAAGGTCAGGGTCACGGCAGCAACTCCAGACGCTTTTCCTCGGCCAGGCGGCGAAGCTCCACCTTGCGGATCTTGCCCGACGGCGTCAGCGGGAATTGGGTGATCCGATAGAGCGTGGCGGGAACCTTGAACCTGGCGATGCGCTCGGCGCAAAAATCGCGAAGCTCGGCAGCGGTTATCTCGCCCGTCAGCTTGACCGCCGCCGCGACGGTCTCGCCATAATAGCCGTCCTTGAGGGCGAATACCGCGATCTCTGTCACGGCCGGATGCCCCTGCAGCACGTTCTCGATCTCGGCCGGATAGATGTTCTCAGCCCCCCGGATGATCATGTCGCGCAGCCGCCCGCCTGCCACCGCCAGGTGGCCGTCCCCGGTCAAATAGCCCAGGTCGCCGCTGCGCAGCCAGCCATCGACGATCGTCTCGGCCGTCTCTTCCGGCTTGTTGTAGTAGCCTTCCATGACCATGGGCCCGCGCGCCTGGATTTCGCCGATGGTACCGGCAGGCAAGGGCGCGAGCGTCTGCGGATCGACGATGCGGATTTTGTAGCCGGGCAGAATCTCGCCCGCCGTATCGAAACGCTGCGGATCGTCGAACCGCGGACAGGAAAAGAGCGTGGCCCCCTCCGTCTGGCCATAGACCTGACAAAGGCCGGGCATCGGGAATTCAACCGCGCAGCGCCGCAGAATCTCCGGATTGCAGTCGGCCCCGCCGCAAGTGCCGGCCCGCAACGACGAGAGATCGTAGTTTTTCCGCGCCGGATGATCGAGCATGGCGAGATAGGAGGTGGGCACTCCCGAAAGACAAGTGCAGCGCTCGTCCTCGATCACCTTGAACATGCCCTCGGCGTCGAAACTCGGCACCCCCACATAGGTCGCCCCGAACTGCAGCGATCCGAGTATGTTCATGATGCAGCCGGCGCAATGAAACAGCGGGATGATCGAGGTCCAGCGGTCGGAGGCAACAAGACCGAGCCGGGTGGCGGCCCCATGCGCGTCCATCATCATGGCCCGGTGCGAGAGCAGCGCCCCCTTGGGAAAGCCGGTGGTGCCAGAGGTATAAAGCAGCGCCGCCACCGCTGCAGACTCGGTCGCAGCCGGGTTGAAAGCATGAGCTTCGCCGACAAGTCGCGGATAGTCCTGTTCCAATGTGAACACATGAGCAAGCAGCGGCAGTTGTGGCCTGAGCGCCGTTACGTTGTCGAGATAGGGATTCGAACGATAGCTGGTCGAGCAGATCAGCGCCTTGGCATCCGACTGCTTCAGCGCATAGGCGAGATCGTCCTTGCGATAGTGGGTGTTGAGGGGAACGAACACCGCACCCAGTGCGGCACAGGCCATCTGCACCACCGGCCATTCGGCGCGGTTTTCGGCAAGAAGAGCGATGTGATCGCCGCGGTGGAGGTCCCGTGCTGCCAAGGCGCCGGCAAGTGCGAGAGTCTCGTCGTGCCATTGCCGGAACGTGAGCCGCGCCTGCTGGTGTGGAAATACCAAGGCGTCCTCCGCCGGCCAGGTTCCGGCCGCATGTTCAAGTGCGACCCAGGGATGATCGATGCTCACAGGGCGCACCATCCGCCATCGGCCAGAAGGATCGTGCCGGTGACGAAAGAGGCTGCATCGGAAGCAAGAAACACGGCAGGCCCCACCATCTCGCGCATCTCGGCCACGCGGCGAAGCGGGGTGCGCGCCACGATCTCCCGCTGCGCTTCTGCCAGGTAAGCCTGCCCCTGGTCGGTCATCGAATGGTTGGTATAGCCGGGATTGAAGGCGTTGACCCGGATGCCCATGGGGCCCCACTCGGCAGCGAGCGACCTGACCAGCATGTCGACGCCGCCCTTGGCCGCGCAATAGGGCGTCAAGTCCTCGAAGGCCCTGACCGAGGCATTGGAAGAATTCATCACGATCGCCCCGCCGCCACCCTGCCGGATGAACTGCCGGGCCGCCGCCTGGGCGGTGAGGAAATAGGCTCGCAAATTCCCGCCGATGACCGTGTCGAATTCGGCAGCGGAGAAGTCGATGGCCGGCTTCTTGACGTTCACCCCGGCATTGCACACGAGAATGTCGAGCCGGCCATAGCGCCGCACCGCCCCCTGGATCAGCGCTTCGCAGTCCTCCGGTTTCGTCACGTCGGCGAGGAGCGCCAGCGCCTCGTGGCCCCTGGCGCGGATTTCGGCGGCGGTTTTCTCGGCCCTTTCGTAACTTCGGGCACAGCCCACTACAATTGCGCCCGCTTCGGCAAAACCATGGGCCAGTTCCCGGCCGATGCCGCGGCTCGTTCCGGTGATGACCGCCACGCGGCCGGTGAGATCGAAGAGCTTCATGCCCGTGAAACTAGCGGCAGCCGAGGTCGGCGAGAAGTCCCGGCACGAAGCGGGCGAAGGTTTCAGCCTCGACCAGCCCCGCCACCGCCTCGATATCGGTGGAAAACTCCCGGTCCTCGTCGCGGCGCGCCGACTTGCCGCGGATCAGCCCGTGTGCGGCTTCGAGGAGCTCCGATGAAATGAGTGGCCGGCGGAAGTCGATTCCTTCCGATGCCGCCATCAACTCGATGGCGATGATGCGGGCGAGATTGGCGTTCATCGGGCCGAGACGCCGCGCCCCATGGGTCGCCATCGACACATGGTCTTCCTGGTTGGCGGAAGTGGGGGCCGAATCGACCGAGGCCGGATGCGACATCTGCTTGTTTTCGCTCATGAGCGCCGCCGCCGTGCATTGCGGGATCATGAACCCCGAGTTGAGTCCCGGGTTGCGGATGAGGAAGGGCGGCAAGAGCGAGATCGAGCTGTCGATGAGTGCCGCGATGCGGCGCTCGGAGAGCGAGCCCACTTCGGCGATGGCCATGGCGATCATGTCGGCGGCGAAGGCCACCGGCTCGGCATGGAAATTGCCGCCCGACAGCACCGCGCCATCTTCGGCGAAAACCAGCGGATTATCGGAAACGCCGTTGGCTTCGATCATCAGGGTCCGCCCGGCATTGGCCAACAGGTCGAGGCAGGCGCCCATCACCTGGGGCTGGCAGCGGAAGGAATAGGGGTCCTGCACCCGGTCGTCGCCCGATAGATGCGAGGCGCGGATGACGCTGCCCTTGAGCAGCCGGCGGAAGTGCGCCGCCGCGAGCTTCTGGCCGGGATGCGGGCGAAGCTCATGGATGCGTGGATCGAATGGCGTATCCGAGCCCATCACCGCATCGATCGAGAGGGCGCCCGCCAGCACGGCGGCGGCGGCATTGCGTTCGGCGCCGATAAGGCCGGAAAGCGCCAGCGCGGTTGAAACCTGTGTGCCATTGAGCAGCGCCAGCCCCTCCTTGGGGCCGAGCCGCACCGGCGTCACACCGGCGAGCTTCAGCGCCTCCGCACCGGAAACGCGTTTCCCCCTGGCAACGGCAAGGCCCTCGCCGATCAGCACCAGACTCATGTGGGCGAGAGGTGCCAGATCGCCCGAGGCGCCGACCGAGCCCTGGCCCGGAACAACCGGCAGCACATCGGCATTGATCAGCGCTGCCAGTGTTTCCATGGCACGGAGCGAAATACCGGAAGCCCCCTGCGACAGAGAATTGATCTTGAGCAGCATGATGAGCCGCACCACGGCAGAATCGAGTGGGGCGCCCACGCCCGCCGCGTGCGAGCGCACGATATTGATTTGCAGGGCGTTGAGGTCGGCGGCGGCGATGCGGGTCTTGGCGAGCTTGCCGAAGCCGGTGTTGACGCCGTAGATCGCTTCGCCGGTGCCAAGAAGACGTGTCACCGTGGCGGAGCTCCGCTCGATCTGGGCGCGGGCCTTGGTGGTCAATTCGACCTTGATGGGTCCGGCGAGAGCGGCACGGACATGGTCGAGAGCAAGGGGGCCTTCGGCAAGGGCAATCATGGGGTGAGCCTTTCGACAGCGGAACGGAAGCGGGCGGCGATTGCATCCTCATTGTAGTGGCGGCGGTCGCGTACGACATGCTTTCCGGCGACGAATACATCTTTAACGGCGGCGTTGCCGGCCGAGAATATCCATGTATTGAGCGCGGTGTCGCCGGAGCGGCCGATGAGTGCGGAATGGGTGGAGTCCAGTACCGTGATGTCGGCCCGATAGCCCGGCGCAAGGACGCCGACCGGCTGGTCCATGGAGCGAGCCCCGCCGGCGAGTGCTGCGTCAAGCAGACGGCGGCCGGTCGACTGACCGGGGCCGCCGGCCAGCGCATTGCGGGTCAAGTCGCGCAGGCGCTGCGAATATTCCAGCAGGCGAAGGTCTTCGGCCGGAGACACGGTAATGTGGCTGTCGGAGCCGATGGCGATGGCACCCTGGGCCGCAAGATAGGCGACCGCCGGAAAGATGCCGTCACCGAGATTGGCTTCCGTCGTCGGGCACAGGCCCGCGATCGCCCCCGATTCGGCGAGCCTCAGGGTCTCGGCCGCCGTCATGTGGGTGGCGTGAATGGCGGTCCAGCGTGACGAGACATCGAAGCTGTCGAGCAGAAACTCGACCGGGCGGCGGCCGCACCATGCCACACAGTCGTCCACTTCCTTCACTTGCTCGGCCACATGCACATGGATGGGGGCGGTGGGATCGATGGCGGCGATCACCTCGCTCAGGAGCTCCGCGGTAACCGCCCGGAAACTATGGGGCGAGATGCCGAGGCGGCCCAGCGGATGGTTAGCCATCTCTTTCCGCAGAGTTTCGTGGATGCGAAGGAAGCGGTCGGCGCCGTTGAGGAAGCGCCGCTGCCCGCTAATGGCTTCCTTTCCGCCGAAGCCACTGAAGCCGTAGAGGGTGGGAAGCAGCGTGATGCCGATGCCCGCCTGTTCGGCCGCGGCAAGGCAGCGGAGCGACAGTTCGGCGGGATTGTCATAAGCGCTGCCGTCCGGCTGGTGGTGCAGGTACTGGAACTCGCCGACGACCGAAAAACCGGACTTCAGCATCTCGACATAGAGCTGGGCAGCGACCGCCTCGAGGTCTTCCGGCCCGAGCCTCAGGGCGAAACCATACATTGCCTCGCGCCAGGTCCAGAAACTGTCGGCTCCGGGCCCGGCCCGCTCCGCCAACCCCAGCATAAGTCTTTGATGGGCATGGGAATGAACGTTGGGTATGGCCGGTATGGCGATGCCGGAGATGGGCTCGCCTTCACCCGACCCGGCGACGATCGCATCGGTCATACCGTCCGGCCCTACTGAGACGGTTACATCCCTTTGCCAGCCCTGCGGCGTCAGCGCCGACGAAAAATGCAACTTGGTGCTTTGCATGGCTCGCAGTATACTGTATAGACAACCTTATACAAGTGGTTTTTGCACATGCTCCTGACCAATCTGACACTAGCGGCCATGGTAAACGGCTACGGCCTGATCCCCGACGGTGCTGTCCTGATCGAGGACGGCAGGATCGCCTGGGCCGGGAGCCGGGCCGATGCTCCCGGGGGCGAGACCGTCGACTGCCGCGGCCGGCTGGTCACGCCCGGGCTGATCGATTGTCATACCCACCTCGTCTATGGCGGCAACCGGGCCAATGAGTTCGAAATGCGCCTCACCGGCGTGCCCTATGCCGAGATTGCCAAGGCCGGCGGCGGCATCATGTCGACCGTGAGGGCAACCCGCACCGCCAGTGAGGCCGATCTCCTCGCCAGCGCCGGTAGGCGCCTCGAAACACTGCTGGCCGAAGGCGTCACCACCATCGAAATCAAGTCGGGCTATGGCCTCGACGTCGACACCGAGCTCAAAATGCTGCGCGTTGCCCGCCACCTCGGGAAGATGTACCCGGTGGACGTTATCACCACCTTCCTCGGCGCCCACACCTTCCCGGCCGAGTACAAGGACGATCACGCTGCCTATGTGCGGCTGGTCTGCGAACGGGCCCTGCCCGCCGCTCGTGCCGAAGGACTTGTGGATGCGGTGGACGCCTTCTGCGAGGGTATCGCTTTTTCCGTCGCGGAGACCGAGCTGGTGTTCAAGGCCGCCAAGGCCCTTGGCCTGCCGGTCAAGCTCCATGCCGAGCAGTTGTCCAACCTCGGCGGCGCCAAGCTTGCCGCCCGCTATGGTGCCCTATCGGTCGATCACATCGAATATCTCGATGAAGATGGCGTCTCCGCCATCGCCGCCTCGGGCACCGTCGCCGTGCTGCTGCCCGGAGCCTTCTACTATCTACGCGAAAAGCAGCACCCGCCGGTGGCAGCACTTCGTTCGAATAACGTTCCGATCGCCATTGCAACCGATCTCAACCCAGGATCATCACCTGTTCACTCTTTGCTCTCGACGATGAACATGGCCTGCGTGCTGTTCGGCCTCACCCCTGAGGAAGCCCTCCTTGGCGTCACCGCCGATGCCGCCGGCGCCTTGGGCCTCAAGGACCGGGGCGTGATCGCCCCCGGGCGCAGGGCCGACCTCGCGATCTGGGACGCCGAACGCCCCGGCGACCTCGCCTACCCGCTCGGGTTCAACCCGCTCGCGGCCGTCATCCGCAATGGCGAGCTAATCCGGGGCTCGCTCCCATGACCGAAGCCCAGCCCCTCTATGCGCGCGTCAAGGATCATATCCTCACTCAGATCCGCTCCGGCAGCTGGGCGCCCGGCGCCCGGGTTCCCTCCGAGAACGAACTGGTGGAAAGCTTCGGCATCAGCCGCATGACCGCCAACCGGGCGCTGCGCGAGCTCCATGCCGAGGGCTATGTCGCCCGCGTTCCCGGCGTCGGCACCTTCGTCAAGGAGCCTCCCGCCCGCGGCAGCCTGATGGAGCT
Source organism: Hyphomicrobiales bacterium (assembly GCA_016185245.1). Classification (GTDB taxonomy): domain Bacteria; phylum Pseudomonadota; class Alphaproteobacteria; order Rhizobiales; family Aestuariivirgaceae; genus Aestuariivirga. The sequence goes on from JACPNZ010000042.1 coordinate 93,536, forward strand.
GCGCAACATCGCCGAGGAGATTGAGGCTCGCGGCCATCGCCATTCATCGCGCATCGTCGCACGGGCCGAGGTGACCGCCACCCCGGCGCTGACCGAGGACTTCGAGATGAAAACGCCGCAGCGGCTTTTTCATATCGTCATCGTGCATGAGGAAAACGGTGTGCCCGTACAGATCGAGGATCGTTACGTGAACCCCTTTGCCGCACCCCGGTTCATGGCTCAGGATTTCTCGGCGACGACGCCCACCGCCTATCTGGTCGCCGCCGTTCCCGTCGACGAACTCGAGCACACGGTCGAGGCGGTGATGCCGGAACCGGCCCAGCAAGAGCTTCTCGGCATTTCGGCCAACGAACCGTGCCTCGCCTTGCGCCGCCGCTCGTGGAGCCGGGGCCATGTCGTCACCCTCGCCACCCTCACCTATCCCGCCAGCCGCTATGCCCTCTACAGCCGCTACAAGACCAGCGCGCGGGGCACCATCGCACAATAGGAGCCAATCGAATGAACACCCGCCGCGACAATTCCCGCGTCATCAGGTCGCCCACCGGCACGCAGATCAGCGCCAAATCCTGGCTCACCGAAGCGCCGCTCCGCATGCTGATGAACAACCTCGATCCGGGCGTCGCCGAGCGCCCCGAGGAGCTCGTCGTCTATGGCGGCATCGGCCGGGCGGCGCGCAACTGGGAGGCCTTCGACCGCATCGTCGCCAGCTTGCGCTCGCTGGAGGAGGACGAGACATTGCTGGTGCAATCGGGCAAGCCCGTGGGCATCTTCCGCACCCACAAGGATGCCCCTCGGGTGCTGATCGCCAATTCCAATCTGGTGCCGCACTGGGGCACCTGGGACTATTTCAACGAGCTCGATAAGAAGGGCCTGATGATGTACGGCCAGATGACGGCCGGCTCATGGATCTACATTGGCACCCAGGGCATCGTGCAGGGCACCTACGAGACCTTCGCCGAAGTGGGCCGCAAGCACTATGAGGGCAAGCTCAAGGGCAAATGGTTCCTGACCGCCGGGCTCGGCGGCATGGGCGGCGCCCAGCCGCTCGCCGCCACCATGGCCGGGGCCTCGATGATCGCCATCGAATGCCAGCCGTCGCGCATCGATTTCAGGCTGCGCACCCGCTATCTCGACACCAAGGCCGCGACCATCGACGAGGCGCTGGAAATCATCTCCCGCTCGCACCAGGTAGGCAAGCCTATCTCGGTGGGGCTCCTCGGCAATGCCGCCGAACTCCTGCCGGAATTTGTGAGGCGCGGCATTCACCCCGACGCCGTCACTGACCAGACCTCGGCCCATGATCCGGTCAACGGCTATCTGCCGGCCGGCTGGACCCTGGCCGAATGGGAAGACAAGCGCGTCTCCGATCCGCAGGCCGTGAAGGCGGCCGCCATGGCCTCGATGAAGGTGCACGTGCAGGCCATGCTCGATCTCTTTCACCGCGGTGTCCCCACTCTCGACTACGGCAACAACATCCGCCAGATGGCCCTCGAGATGGGACTCCAGAACGCCTTCGAATTTCCCGGCTTCGTGCCGGCCTATATCAGGCCCCTGTTCTGCCGCGGCATCGGCCCGTTCCGCTGGGCCGCCCTCTCCGGCAACCCGCAAGACATCTACAAGACCGACCAACGCGTCAAGGAGCTGATCCCCGACGATCCGCACCTGCACAACTGGCTCGACATGGCGCGGGAACGCATCGCCTTCCAGGGCCTGCCCGCCCGTATCTGCTGGGTGGGTTTGGGCCAGCGCCACCGGCTTGGCCTGGCCTTCAACGAAATGGTGAAGCGCGGCGAAGTGGAAGCCCCCATCGTCATCGGCCGCGATCATCTCGATTCCGGCTCGGTCGCATCGCCCAACCGCGAGACCGAAGCCATGAAGGATGGCTCCGACGCCGTCTCCGACTGGCCGCTGCTCAATGCTCTCCTCAACACCGCGAGCGGAGCCACCTGGGTGTCGCTGCACCATGGCGGCGGCGTCGGTATCGGCTATTCCCAACATGCCGGCATGGTGGTCGTCGCCGACGGCACCGATGACGCGGCCAGGAGGCTCGAGCGCGTCCTGTGGAACGATCCCGGCACCGGCGTCATGCGCCATGCCGATGCCGGCTACGACATCGCGGTCCAATGTGCGAGGGAACAGGGACTGAAGCTGCCGGGAGTTACCGTTTGATGCATCTGGTTTGTGCGAGGCCATGCGGATAGAGTGCGACTGGCGCAGCGTCAAAGCTCTGCGCCCTTGAGATCGACGGTTGGAGGAAGATCGTGCCGTCCCGACTTGCCATCCGCGCGCCGGTCATCGTCGTTGCCTACATGGCCGCGGCTCTTGCCGCCGGATTGATTGTCTCAGCCTACGACGTTTTGGTGACGGGGCCCATCTTCGCGCTGGAAAGTCTCGGCAAGGCGGCAGCACTCGGTTTTGTCTATGGCAGCATCGCGGTAGTGATGGTGGCATTGCCGGCTGCCCTGTGCATCGTGCTGGCCGAATTCTTCGGCTGGCGGACCCTGTGGCTCCATCTCCTGCTCGGCGGACTTCTCGGAGCCGGCATGGCGCGGCTGATCGACCATGGCACCGGCTTCGGCCTGCGCACCACGATAGCGCTTGCTGTCGCGGGCGCCGTCGCCGGGCTGGTCTACTGGGCCATCGCCGGGCGGAAGGCGGGCTTGCGGGCGCCGCGTTCTTCGTGATAGGCCGCGCCCGACCCACGAAAGCGACCGGAAATGCCCGCCAAACAGAAAGTGAAGAAAGTCGTGCTTGCCTACTCGGGCGGGCTCGATACCTCGATCATCCTCAAATGGCTGCAAACCGAATACGGCGCCGAGGTCGTGACCTTCACCGCCGATCTAGGCCAGGGCGGCGAGCTCGATCCCGCCCGCAAGAAGGCCGAGTTGCTCGGCATCAAGCAAATCTATGTCGAGGACCAGCGCGAGGAGTTCATCCGCGACTTCGTCTTCCCGATGTTCCGGGCCAATGCCATCTATGAGGGCGTCTATTTGCTCGGCACCTCGATTGCCCGGCCGTTGATCGCCAAGCGTCTGATCGAGATCGCCAAGGAGACGGGTGCCGACGCCATCGCTCACGGCGCCACCGGTAAGGGCAACGACCAGGTGCGCTTCGAGCTCACGGCTTACGCGCTCAACCCCGACATCAAGGTGATCGCTCCCTGGCGCGAATGGCAGTTCAAGAGCCGCACCGACCTCATCGCCTTCGCCGAGGCTCACCAGATCCAGGTGACCAAGGACAAGCGGGGCGAAGCGCCCTTCTCGGTCGACGCCAATTTGCTGCACTCTTCCTCCGAGGGAAAAGTGCTGGAAGACCCTTGGGTGGAGCCGCCGCCCTATGTCTATCAGCGCACCATCGCTCCCGAGGATGCGCCCGACAAGGCAACCTATACCGAGATCGAGTTCCTGAAGGGCGACCCGATCGCCATCGACGGCAAGGAGATGTCGCCGGCGACACTGTTCATCGAGTTGAATCGCCTTGGCCACGACAACGGCATCGGCCGGCTCGATCTGGTGGAAAACCGCTTCATCGGCATGAAGTCGCGAGGCGTCTACGAGACCCCCGGCGGCACCATTCTGGGGGTTGCCCACCGGGCCATCGAGTCGTTGACGCTGGATCGCGAGGCGGCCCACCTCAAGGACAGCTTCATCACCAAATATGCCGAGCTCGTCTATTACGGCTTCTGGTTCAGCCCGGAGCGCGAGATGCTGCAGGCGATGATCGACAAGTCGCAGGAGCATGTCGAGGGCACGGTGCGGCTCAAGCTCTACAAGGGCAATGTCATGGTGGTGGGCCGCAAGAGCCGCAAGTCGCTCTATTCCGATACGCTGGTCACCTTCGAGGACGACCGCGGCGCCTATGACCAGAAGGATGCGGCAGGGTTCATCCGCCTCAATGCCCTAAGGCTGCGCACCCTGGCGGCGAGGAAGCGCCGGGGCTGACCCGGCAGGATCAATTACGGCGGCGGCTCTTGAGCTTGCGGGCGGGCTTGGCCGGCTCGCGTTCCTCGATCTTGTCCATTTCGGCGGCAAGCGCGCCGAGGTTATCGACGAAGGCCTTGCGATCGCTGTTGGCGAGGAGCGCCATGAGTTGGCGGTCGACTTCCTCGGCGCCCGGCTGGGCGGTCTTCAGTATCTTCTTGCCGATCGTCGTAATACGGATTGCGTTGGTGCGGCCGTCGTTCTTGGTACGGCGGCGTTGCAGATAACCCTGGGCGAGGAGGCGAGCTACGAGATCGGCGAGCGTCGAGCGGTCGATGCCGGTGACCTTGACGAGATCGGTCTGGCTCTTGCCGTCGTTGGCGTCGACGGCGAGGAGCACGGTGAACTGGCGATGGGTGAGGCCGGACTTGCCAACTTCCCCCATATAGATGTGATTGGAGAACTGTGCCGCCCGCTTCAGCAAATGCGATGGTGAACGCGTGAATTGTTTCACGTCTCTGTTGACCGTCATGAGCCCCTTCTCCTGCCACATGGAACCGTACGCGTTCCGCGCCTTCGGTTCAATGCCTCGCTCCGCCGTTGCCTTCTCCGGTTGCAGATCGCCCGCCGGGCGGCCGGTCCGGTCCGGAGCCGCGCTGTCCTAGCGGCTCGGCATAGACCCTGCAAGCGAAAACGCCGCCGCATCGCAACGAGAGAATTCTACCCCGGTTCGATCCCGAGTAAAGATGATCAGGACACGGAATTCAAGCCCCGACAAGGAAAGACCCGGGCGGCTCCGGCGCGACAAAGAAAAAGGGCCAGCATCAGCCGGCCCTTTGCGGAGGTCTTCGATGTGCGGCGATCAGGCTTCGGTGACCTTGGCGGCGGTCGCCGGCACCAGCCCGAAGGCTTTCTGCTTTTCGGCGATACGCGCCGACTTGCCGGTGCGACCACGGAGATAATAGAGCTTGGCGCGCCGCACCTTGCCGTGGCGCACCACCTTGATCGAGTCGATCATCGGCGAATAGACCGGGAAGACGCGTTCCACCCCTTCGCCGTAGGAGATTTTGCGGACCGTGAAATTCTCGTTGAGACCGCCGCCCGAGCGGCCGATCACCACGCCCTCGTAGGCCTGAATGCGGCTGCGGTCGCCTTCGACCACGCGGACGTTGACGATGACCGTGTCGCCGGGTCCGAAATCCGGGACGGCTCGCTTGGCGGCCACGGCTGCGGCCTGCTCCTGCTCGAGCTGTGCGATGATATCCATTGCTGTCATTCCTTTTGGGGTTGCGCGCCTATAGCCGCTCGCGCCAGAAAAATCAAATCTTTCCCGATTCGTAGGCCCGCCACAGGTCGGGGCGGCGGGCCCGCGTCAATGCCTCGCGCTGCCGGCGCTTCCAGCGGGCGATGGCGCGATGATCGCCCGACAGGAGAATCTCTGGAATTTCAGCGCCTTCCCAGAGATTGGGCTTGGTATAGTGAGGGTGTTCGAGGAGGCCATCCTCGAAACTCTCTTCGTGACCGCTGTCGGGGCGCCCCATCACGCCGGGCAGGAGCCTCACCACGGCATCGAGCAGAACCATGGCAGCGGGCTCGCCGCCCGACAGGACATAGTCGCCGATCGAAATCTCGGAGAGCTCGCGGCCATCGATCACCCGCTGGTCGACGCCCTCGAAACGGCCGCAGACGACGAGGAACCCTGGCCCCGCTGCCAACTCGCGCACCAGAGACTGGGTGAGAGGTGTTCCGCGCGGGCTCATCAGCAGGCGCGGACCTTCATGGCGACTGGCGTCGATGGCGGCGGCCAGCACATCGGGCTTCAACACCATGCCCGGGCCACCTCCGGCAGGCGCATCGTCAACGGTGCGGTGGCGGTCGGTGGCCCACGCGCGGATGTCGCGGGCTTCGAGCGACCACAGCCCTTCGCGCAGGGCGCGGCCGGCCAGCGACAGGCCAAGGGGACCGGGAAACATCTCGGGGAAAAGCGTCAATATGGTTGCTGCAAATGGCATCGGCATCCTTACAGCACCGGGCGGCGGCCCTTGCTGGCGTACCAGCCGCCCAGGACCTTTTCATAGGCAAGGCCGGCCTTGAACACGCGAGCGTCGTCCCAGGTGCGGCCGACAATCTGGATGCCGGTCGGCACGCCGTTGGCGGCGTGGCCCGACGGCACGGCCAGCACCGGGCAGTTGTGCAGCATGTTGAACTGATGGGTCATTACCCAGCCATATTCGGGATCGGCGCGTCTGCCGTTGACCGTGAAGCTCTCGTCCCACGGATCGTGATCGGCCTTGACGGCCGGATAATTGTTGGTGGGGCAGACGAAGACATCGTGACGATCGAGCACCGGGCCCAGCGTCTGATACATGGCATGGGTCCGCGCCCACGGCTTGTGCACGTCGTCCATCGCCGTCTTGGCCTCGACCGCCGCAGCCATCTTGACAGCGTAATCGGTCATCAGATCGGCATCGCGCTTCCGGTGCCAGACAGTCTGGCGGCCGAAATTCATGGTATTGTACCAATGGAAGCAATCGTGATTGACGTCGAGGGTCCAGCCGAGCTTCACTTCTTCGACTTGCGCACCCAGGCGGCAGAAAACCTCCAGGGCGGCGAGCGTGTTTTGGCGGACTTCCGGATCGACCTCGACATAGCCGAAATCCATCGACCAGGCGATCTTCAGTCCCTCGATCGAGCCGGCTTCCAGCGGCAGCTTCACCCGGGCGCGGAGTGAATCGTGATCGCATGGATGGGGACCCGAGGTCACGTTCTGCATGAGAGCCGCATCGGCCACGGTTCTGGTCATCGGGCCGCAGTGATTGAAACGATCGAAGTTGGCGGGCGGGCCATCGGGGTTGCGGCCGTGCGGCGGCTTGAAGCCGACGACACCCGAGGCCGCCGCCGGGATGCGGATCGAGCCACCGATGTCGGTGCCGGTGGCGAGCGTCGTAAGGCCTGCGGCCAAGGCCGCGCCCGATCCGCCGGAGGAGCCCCCCGGCGTGAAATCGGTGTTCCACGGATTGCGCGTCACCCCCCAGATGCGCGAATGGGTAACCCCCGATAGGCAGAACTCCGGCGTGGTGGTGCGGGCAAAGATAATGGCGCCGGCCTTTTCCAGGCGCTCGATCATCGGATCGGAATGGCTGTCGATCGAATCCTTGAAGATGAGCGAGCCATGGGTGGTGCGCTTGCCCGCCACCCGCTGGGCGTCCTTGACAGCCAGCGGAACGCCCTCGAACGGCGCCAGTTTGGCGCCGCGCTTCATGTAACGCTTCTCCGACAAGGTGGCCTTCGCCATCGCCTCGTCGAAATAGCGGTCGGCGAAACAGTTGATGGCGGGGTTGACCCGTTCGGCCCTGGCAATCAGGGCAGCAAGCAGCTCGCGGGGCGAAAGCTTGCGCGTCTTGAACAGTTTCAGGGCTGCTGTAGCCGAAAGATAGCTGAGGTCGTCATTGGTCATGGACAGGCTCGGGGTGGCGGCGCTACGGAATGGCCACCAATGTGAACCGGAACGGGGAGACAAGTCCATGGGCGGCAGGCTTCAGGGCAAGACGGCAATCGTTACCGCGGCGGGCCAGGGCATCGGTCGGGCGTCGGCGCTGGCCATGCACCGGGAGGGAGCGAAGGTCTATGCCACCGACATCCGTGCCGATCTTCTCGAGACCCTGGCAAAGGAGGCGCCCGGCATCGAAACCTTCGTGCTCGATGTCCTGAAGCAGGCGGAGGTCGATGCTGCGGCAAAGCGCGTCGGCACACCCGACATCCTGTTCAATTGTTCCGGCTATGTCCATGCCGGCACCATCCTCGAGACCGACGACCGGGCCTGGGATTTCTCATTCGATCTCAACGTCAAGGCGCACTTCCGCATGATGAAGGCCTTCATGCCGGGCTGGCTGGCCCGGAGGCGTGGCGTGATCGTCAACATGGCGTCGGCCGCCTCGTCGATCAAAGGCGTGCCCAACCGCTTTGCCTATGGCGCTACCAAGGCGGCGGTGATCGGCATGACCAAGGCGCTGGCGGCCGACTTCACGGCCCAGGGCATCAGGGTCAATGCCGTGTGCCCGGGAACCGTTGAAAGCCCGTCGCTGTTCGAGCGGATGAAGGCCCAGGGCGATTTCGAGAAGACCAAGGCCGCCTTTACCGCTCGCCAGCCCATGGGCCGCATGGCCGACGCCTCGGAAATCGCCAGTCTCGTAGTTTATCTGGCAAGCGACGAGTCGGCCTTCGTCACCGGCCAGACCTTCGTCATCGACGGCGGCTGGTCGGTCTGACGCAGCGCCGGGCCCTGCGCCACGGGCTCACGGCGTTCGGCGCCAAAGGGTCCACTGGACCTTTTCTCAAAATGCACCTCGCCCCTATTGGCAAGCCCCTCATTCTCTGGATAGGATGGTCCGTCAGCGCACAGAAGAAGCGCACCGGGAGGTATAATCTTGGCAGCAGGCCAGTCCGCCATCGAGGCGAGAGGCGTTACGAAGATATTTCAGGGGGCGGAGCAGCAGTCGTTCAAAGCGCTTGACAATGTCTCCGTCACCATCCGGGAAAACGAGTTCTTCACCCTCCTCGGGCCATCGGGGTGTGGCAAGACAACGCTGCTGCGGCTGATCGCCGGCTTCGATTTCCCGACCGAAGGTGAAATCCTGCTCTATGGCCGGGACATCGCTCCACTGCCGCCGTTCAAGCGGCCGGTCAACACGGTGTTCCAGAACTACGCCCTGTTTCCCCACATGACGGTAGGGCAGAATATCGGCTTCGGTCTCGAGATGCTGGGCAAGCCCAGGCCTGCGATCGAGGCGCGCGTCGCCGAGATGCTGCGACTGGTGCGCATGGAGGAACTGCGTAACCGCAAGACCAGCCAGATTTCCGGGGGCCAGCAGCAGCGCGTGGCCCTGGCCCGGGCGCTGGCGCCGCAACCCAAGGTGCTGTTGCTCGACGAGCCCTTGTCGGCGCTCGACTACAAGCTGCGCAAGGACATGCAGATCGAACTCAAGCGGCTGCAGCACGAGACCGGCATTACCTTCATCTTCGTCACCCATGACCAGGAAGAAGCCCTCACCATGTCGGACCGCATCGCCGTCATGTCGAAGGGCAAGATCCTGCAAGTAGGCTCGCCGCATGACATTTATGACCGGCCATCGGAACGCTTCGTCGCCAACTTCATCGGCGAAACCAATTTCATCGAGGCAACCGTCTCGGGCACAGCCAACGGCCAGGCATCGGTGAGGCTAAGCAACGGCGCGGCGATTTCGGCGGGAGTACCCGAAGGCTTCACGCCGTCAGGCAAGGTGACCGTGGTCGTCAGGCCCGAGCACGCCGATATTACCGGCGACCGAGCCAGGTCGACGATGACGGGCAGCCTCTCCAACATCGTCTATTTCGGCACCGACACCCACTATCATGTAAAGCTCGACGGCGGCGGCGAGTTCGTGGTGCGCCGCCAGAACAGCCGGGTCGGGGGCACCACCCATGAGGTCGGCGAAGCCATCGGTGTCGCCTTCGAAGAAGGTGCCGCGCAAGTGCTGAGGGATTGATGATGCCCGAGCTCTCCAGAGCGGCGGCCGTGGCGCTGGCGGCGGAACAGGCAGCCACCTCGCGTAACCGCCTACTGACGGCACCGGCTCTCGCGGTCATCACTGTCTTCGGCATCCTGCCGCTGATCATTATCGGCGTCTATTCGTTCCTCAAGGCCGCCGCCTACGGCGGAGTGGTGTGGGAGTTTTCCACCGACGGCTATCTGAACTTCCTGTTCCAGCGCGACATCTTCGACGACTCGCTGCAATTTGCCCCCGACTATCTGATCATCTATCTGCGTACCTTGATCTACTCCGTCGCCACGACGGCGATCTGCCTGCTGGTCGGCTATCCCACCGCCTACTACATGGCGACCAGGCCGCCGGCACAGAGGAACTGGTGGGTGCTGCTGATCACCATTCCGTTCTGGTCGAATCTGCTGGTGCGTACCCTCGCCATCATGTTTATCATCCGCGACGAGGGCCTGATCAACGCTCTCCTGATATGGCTGCGTGTGATCGACAAGCCGATCACCATGCTCTATACGAATTTCGCCATCATGCTGGGCCTGCTCTATTCCTTCCTGCCCTTTATGGTTTTGCCGCTCTATGCGAGCCTCGAGAAACTCGACTTCCGCATGGTCGAAGCGGGCCATGACCTCTACGCCAACAAGCGCCAGGTGCTGTGGCGGATCATCATTCCCCTGTCGATGCCGGGCATCGTTGCCGGCTGCCTCCTGGTGTTCATCCCGGCGCTCGGGTCCTACGTGACTCCGCTCATCCTCGGCGGCGGCATTCACCTGATGATCGGCGACCTCATCGCCCAGCAGTTCGGCGTCGGTCGCAACTGGCCCCTGGGCTCGGCCCAGGCACTGATCCTCATGGCGGTGGTGTTGATCGCCCTCTACTTCTATGTGCGCAATACCTCGGGCCAGGTGAAGCATGGCTAAGCGGCGCCCGCCCATCGACATCAAGGCCCAGCCCGGATTCCGCGGGGCCGCCTATATCTGCGTCATCCTGCTCTATATCCCGATCATCATGTTGATGATCCTGTCGCTCAATTCCGGCGAGGCCGTCGGCAAGTTTCAGGGCGTCAGCCTCCGCTGGTACGCCACCGCACTGCAGAATAAGGAATTCTACAGCGCCGCCAGGAACACCATCACCATCACGGTCTTCGCCACCATCGTCTCGACCATCCTGGCAACGCTGGCGGCGATCGGCACCACGCGGGTGAAACCGTGGCGTGGGCTCGGCGCGGCTTTCATGGTGATCAATCTGCCGCTGATGGTACCGGAAATCATCACGGCGGTCGCCACCCTTTCCTTCTTTGCCCTCCTCGCCGGGGCCCTGGGCCTCAACTTCGGGATCGGCAATCTGATCCTGGCGCACACGGTATTCTGCGTGCCCTTCGCCTACATGCCGATCCGGGCCCGCTTGGAAGACATGGACTTGACGTTGGAGAGCGCCGCCGCCGATCTCTATGCTACGCCGTGGAACGCCTTCCGGCGCATCACCCTGCCGCTCCTGGTCCCCGGCATTGCTTCAGGCGGAGCCCTTGCCTTCATTACGTCATTCGACGATTTCACCATCACCCAACTGGTGGCGGGACCGGGCCAGACGACGCTGCCGCTGTTCATCTGGGGCCAGACCCGCAAGCCAATGACGCCGGAGATCAACGCCATATCGACCATATTGCTGTTGGTCTCCATCGTCTTCGTGGCCAGCTCATTCGCGATCGCACGGCGGCGAAAGTAATCGAAACCGGCAACACAGGGAGACTTGCTATGAGAAAGACCATACTTGCGGCCATTTCCGCGATGGCCGTTGCAGCCTTTGCGGGGCCCGCCCTCGCCGAGGGCGATCTGCACATATTCAACTGGGGCAACTACACCAACCCCGAACTGATAAAAAAGTTCGAAGAGACCTACAAGATCAAGGTGACGCTCGACGACTACGACTCGAACGAGACGATGTTGTCGAAGGTCAGAGCTGGCAACTCCGGCTATGATATCGTGGTGCCATCCGACTACACTGTCAAGATCATGATCGACGAGGGCCTGCTCGAAAAGACCGAGCCCAACACCATGTCGAATTTCAAAAATGTGCGGCCCGAATTCGTCGACGTCTATTGGGACAAGGGCCGGCACTATACGGTGCCCTGGCAGTACGGCACGACGACCTTCACCATCAATACGGCGAAATACAAGGGTGATATCAATACCCTCGCCATCATGTTCAATCCGCCCGACGAGCTAAAGGGTCGCATCAACATGCTTGACGACATCAACTCGGTCATGCATGCAGCCGAGCGCTATCTCGGCATCCCGCGCTGCGGCGACGACAAGGCCAATCTCAAGAAGCTCAACGATCTCCTGCAGTCGGCCAAGCCCTATTGGCGGACCTTCAGCTACGACACCCAAAGCAAGATGGTTTCGGGCGATGTCGACGTGACCCAGGACTGGAACGGCGATTCCTACCGCATCCGGCAGCAGCTGCCGACCGCCGCCTTTGCCTGGACCAAGGAAGGCATCGAAGGCTGGATGGACAATGTGGCAGTGCTCAAGGGCGCCAAGAACCTGGAAAACGCCAAGTTGTTTCAGAATTTCATGATGGACCCGCAGAACGCGGCACTTGCCTCCAATTTCGCCGGCTACGACAACGGCATTACCGGCTCGCATGAATTCATGACCAAGGATCTCGCCGCCTCGCCGGAACTCAACCCGCCGCCGGGATCGCCGACGCCGGAATTCGTGCCGCCGTGCCCGGCCAACGTGGTCGAGATCTACAACAAGATCTGGACCAACCTGCGCAAGTAGGAATTGAACAGGCTTTGCTTGGGGGAGGCTTCGGCCTCCCTCTTCATTTAGGGAGGATCGCGCGACTACAGCCCACGCCCAATCGCCAGGAATTTCTCGCGCCGCTGGGTGCGCAGCACGTCGCTCGAAACCCCGGAGAAGGCTTGCAGCGTGCGGGCGATGGCCTCGCCGGTGGCGGCGATCGCCTGGTCGCGACCGCGGTGAGCGCCACCCATCGGCTCACGCACGATCTCGTCGACGATGCCAAGTTTCTTCAAGTCCTGGGCGGTGATGCGCATGGCGGCGGCGGCATCCTTGGCCCTGGTCGAATCGTGCCACAAGATGGAAGCGGCCCCTTCCGGAGAGATGACGCTATAGATGGCGTGCTCCAGCATCAGCACCGTGTTGCCGGTGGCGATGGCGATCGCTCCGCCGGAGCCTCCCTCGCCGATGATCACGGCGACGAGCGGTACGCCAAGGCCCAGACAGCAGTCGGTCGACCGGGCAATTGCTTCAGCCTGGCCGCGCTCTTCGGCTTCGATCCCCGGATAGGCGCCCGCCGTATCGACGAAGGTGATGACCGGCAGCCCGAAGCGATCGGCGGTCTCCATCAGACGCACCGCCTTGCGGTAGCCCTCGGGCCGCGCCATGCCGAAATTGCGCTTGAGGCGTGAGGCGGTGTCGCTGCCCTTTTCCTGGCCGATCACCATGACCGGCGCGCCGCGAAATCGGCCAAGACCGCCGACCACGGCAAGATCCTCGGCGAACTTGCGGTCGCCGGCCATCGGCGTGAATTCATCAATCAGCGTCTCGATGTAGTCGAGAGCGTGCGGCCGCTCCGGATGCCGCGCAACTTGCGCCTTCTGCCAGGGCGCCAGGTTTTCATAGAGATCGGCCAGGCTTTTCGCCGCCTTCCTTTCGAGCGCCTTCACCTCGTCGGAAATCGATACCGCCTTGTCGCCAGCGGCGAGCGTCCGGAGCTCGGCGATCTTGCCCTCCAGCTCGGCGACGGGGGCCTCAAAATCGAGATAGGCGTGCATGATCTCTCGGATACATCGCGACGGCCGCGAAAGTGGCGACCCCCGGCAGCAAAGTCAACTTTTCTCGGCAAGAGGATGAAAAGCCGCCACCGCCCGCCGCAACCGGTCTTCCTGGACATGGGTGTAGATCTGCGTCGTTGCGATATCGGCATGGCCCAGCATCTGCTGGACGCTGCGGAGGTCAGCGCCACCTGCCAGCAGGTGGCTGGCGAAACCATGGCGCAGCACATGGGGCGAAATGGCATCCGCCGCGAGGCCGGCGTCCGCCGCCAGGGCCTTGAGCTCGAGGGAAAAGTGCTGTCGCGTCAAGTGGCCGGCGGCGCCAAAAGAGGGAAACAACCACTTGGACCCGCCTCTCTCCAAGCCCACCTCGGCCTTGAGGTAGGCGGCAATCGCCTGGCGGGCGGCGGACGACACCGGCACTAGCCTCTGGCGCCCGCCCTTGCCAGTGACAGTGATGAAGTCGGCCTCCGCGTTTGCCGCCTGGCGGGTGAGGCCGACCAGTTCGGATACCCGCAGGCCCGTGGCATAGAGGAGCTCAAGCAGGCAGTAGAGACGCCACGCCCTGACCGCCCTTGCCCCACGCGCCCTTTCGGCCCTGGCACGGGCGTGGCCGATGAGTTTCGCGACAACCGCCTCCGAAATCATTTTGGGCAGCGGCCTGGCCGATCTGGGGCCTTCGACCGCCGTCGTGGGATTGCCGGCCGACACTCCCTCGCCGAGCAGAAAGCGATGAAACTGCCGGACTGCCGAGAGCTTGCGGGCCGCGCTGCTGCGGGCAAGGCCCCGGGCTTCGATTTCGGCAAGAAAAGCGCGCACCTGATCGGCCCCCGCCGTCCTGCGGTTGGCGCCGCGGGCAGTAAGAAAGGCTTCATAGTCGCCGAGGTCGCGGCCGTAAGCGGCAAGCGTGTTGCGCGAAGCCCCCCGTTCCGCCGCCATCATCTCGAGAAAGCGCTCGGTCAGGACGTCTCCGCCCCGTCCTTTGACCCGCTTATTTTTGCCGGAGGATTTCATGGGACAGCGGTCTGACAATCTCCGTCTGCTCGGGGGGGAAGTTGGCAAGACCCCAGGCAGCGCCATAGACCACCCCAGCCAAGCACGCGATGATTAACAGAAAGCGAATACTGTCCGGCACGAGAGGCTCCTCCACCGCCGAATCTAGACTGTCGGAACCGGTTCGGAAAGCCTTTGCCGGAGGCAATGCCTCACGTTAGAACCGCCGTCACGTTAGAGGACCAAGTTCATGGCCCGCCGTTCCATCGTCAAGGAGGCTGAAAATCTGCGCCAGCGCCTGGGGAATCACCCCATCGTGCTGGTCGGGCTGATGGGTTCTGGCAAATCGAGCGTCGGCCGCCGGCTTGCCGAGAAACTCGGCCTCCCCTTCGTCGACGCCGACCATGAGATCGAGGCGGCGGCGGGCAAGACTATCGCCGAACTCTTTGCCGACCATGGCGAGCCCTATTTCCGCGAAGGCGAACGGCGGGTTATCGCCAGGCTCCTCGGCCAGGGCAGCCAGGTGCTGGCGACCGGCGGCGGCGCCTTTATCAACGGCGAGACCCGCGCCCGCATCCGCCAGCATGGCGTCTCGGTATGGCTGAAGGCACCGATCGACCTCCTGATGAAGCGGGTGATGAAGCGCCAGGACCGGCCCCTGCTCAAGACCGAGGATCCGGAAGGGGTGATGCGCGGCCTCATCGAAATGCGCTATCCTGTCTATGCCGAGGCCGATGTCATCGTGGAGAGCCGCGACGTGCAGCATGGCCAGATGGTGAACGACGTGATCAGGGCGCTGGCCCAGTGGAATGGCTGGAAGCGGTTCGACAATGACTGAGGCGGCGACCGATGCGCGGCGCGAGACTGTCCCTGTCGAACTGGGGCGGCGGAGCTACGACATCATCATCGGCGAGGGTCTGCTCACTGAAGCGGGGACCCGCCTCAAGCCGCTGTTCAAGCGGCCGCTGACGGCAATTGTCACCGACGCGAACGTCGCCCGGCATCATCTCGCAGCCTTGCAGGAATCGCTTACCGCCGCCGGGATCCGTTCGATGCCCATCGTGCTGCCGGCCGGCGAAGCGACCAAGAGCTTTCGCCACCTGGAAGAGTTGTGCAACGGCCTGCTTGCCGCCGGCATCGAGCGACGCGACCGGATCATCGCCCTGGGCGGTGGGGTGATCGGCGATCTTGCCGGTTTTGCCGCGGCAATTCTCCGGCGCGGCGTCGATTTCATCCAGATTCCGACCACCCTGCTCTCCCAGGTCGATTCCTCGGTTGGCGGCAAGACCGGCATCAACGCCGCCCACGGCAAGAACCTGATCGGCGCCTTCCACCAGCCGGTGGCGGTTCTGGCCGATACATCGCTCCTTGCCACCCTGCCGCGTCGCGAACTGGCCGCCGGCTATGCCGAAGTCGCAAAATACGGCCTTCTCGGCGATGCGCCCTTCTTCGAGTGGCTCGAGGGTGCCGCCGACGCCATCATGCGCGGCGATGCCCAGGCCCGCATCCACGCCATCCGCAAATCCTGCGAGGCCAAGTCCCGCATCGTCGCCGAGGACGAAACCGAAACCGGTGCGCGCGCCCTGCTCAATCTCGGTCACACCTTCGGTCATGCCCTCGAAGCGGCGACCGGCTATTCCCAGAGATTGCTGCACGGCGAAGGCGTCGCCATCGGCATGGTGCAGGCTTTTCGCTTTTCCGAGCGCCGTGGGTTCTGCGCCTCCGGCACCGTCGAGCGCGTGGCACGGCATCTCGCAAGCGTCGGCCTGCCGGTCCGCGCCTCGCAAATTCCGGGCGAACTTCCCTCGCCCGAAAGGCTGGTGGAGATCATGCGCCAGGACAAGAAGGCGCTGGCGGGCCGCCTCACCTTCATTCTCGTCCGCGGGGTGGGCGAAGCCTTCATCGCCCGCGACGTGGACGAAACCGACGTGACCGCCTTTCTCAAGGAGGACCTGAACCAGCGATGAGTCTCGATCTCGGAGTGACCATTGCCGCCATCCTGCTGCTGATCCTGATGTCGGCATTCTTTTCCGGTTCGGAAACCGCTCTTACCGCCACCTCGCGGGCCAGACTGAACGAAATCGAGCGGCGCGGCAGCCGCCGGGCCGCCATGGCTCTGGCCCTCACCAACACACGCGAGCGTCTGATCGGGGCCCTGCTGCTCGGCAACAACGTCGCCAATGTCACCGCCTCGGCGCTGGCCACCGCCCTGCTCATCGACATCTTTGGCGACAGCGGCGCCATCATCGCTTCGGTCATCATGACCGTGCTGATTCTGATCTTCGCCGAGGTTCTGCCCAAGACCTACGCCATTGCCTATCCCGACCGCTCGGCAATCGCGGTCGCACCTCTGGTGCGGGTTCTGGTCGCCGTCTTCGGCCCCGTCGTCATGGCGGTCGAGTGGGTGGTCAAGATGACGCTCCGGCTGTTCGGCGTCGACATCAGTATCGCCCAGAACGTGCTGTCGGCCCATGACGAACTGCGCGGCGCCATCGACCTGCACCTCAAGGAGGGTGCCGTGGTCAAGAAGGACCGCGACATGCTCGGCGGCATTCTCGACCTGCAGGATCTTGCCGTCTCCGACCTGATGGTCCACCGCACCAGGATGACGCTGATCGATGGCTCCGAAAGCCCGGCCGAGATCGTCGCCAAGGTGCTGAAGAGCGGCCACACCCGCATTCCGGTGTGGAAGGACAAGCCCGACAACATCGTCGGCGTGCTGCACGCCAAGAACCTGTTCGCCGCCCTGCAGAGGCACGGTGGCGAAGCCGAGAAGATCGATATCGAGGATGTGTTGAGCCCGGCCTGGTTCGTGCCCGACACCCGTTCGGTGACCGACCAGCTCAACGCCTTCCTCAGGCGTAAGACCCATTTCGCCATCGTCGTCGACGAGTATGGCGAATTGCAGGGACTGATCACCCTGGAAGACATCATCGAGGAGATCGTCGGCGACATCAAGGACGAGTTCGACGCGGTGGCGACCGGCGTCCGCCAGAAGCCCGACGGCTCCTTCACCGTCGACGGCGGCGTGCCGGTGCGCGACCTGAACCGCGCCTTCGACTGGCACTTGCCCGACGACGAGGCAACGACGCTGGCCGGCCTCGTTATTCACGAGGCGCGGATGATTCCTGACGTGGGCCAAACCTTCAATTTCCACGGATTTCAGTTCGAGGTGCTGAAGAAGCGCAAGCACCAGGTCACCTCGATCAAGGTGACGCCGCTGAAGCGGGCACCCGATGAAGCCGAGGACGGTTGACCTCGCCATGGTCGGGGCAAGCGTGGCCGGCCTCGGGTGCGGCGGCGCGGCTAAAGCAGGTCGATCAGGTGAGGGATGAGGGGAAGGTCGGCCGGCGGCATGGCGTAGTCGCGGAGCCTCAGCGGCCTCACCCAGGCAAGCTCCTGCCCCTCATGGCCCGCGGCCTGGCCCTTCCAGCGCCGACATACATAGAGCGGCATCAGTAGATGAAAATTGGCATAGGCGTGGCTGGCGAAGGTGAGCGGCGCCAGGCACGACTCGGCGACATCGATGCCGAGTTCTTCCCGCAACTCGCGGATCAGCGCCGCTTCCGGGCGCTCGCCTGCCTCGACTTTGCCGCCGGGAAATTCCCACAGGCCGCCGAGTTCCTTGCCTTCGGGCCGACGCGACAGGAGCACGCGGCCGTCGGCATCGATCAGCGCCACGGCGGCGACGAGGACGATCTTCATGGCTCAGCTGCGGTAGGAGCCGTTGATGTCGATGTAGCGGTGGGTGAGGTCGCAGGTCCACACCCGCGCCTTGCCCTTGGCCACGCCCACATCGGCTTCAATGACGATATGCCGGCCTTTCATGTGCGACATGATGTCGGCCTCGTGGTAGGCGGGATCGCGCATGCCGTTCTTCGCCACCGTGATGCCGCCGATGCGGATGCGCAGTCGGTCGCGCACGGCTTTCTCGCCGGCCTTGCCGACTGCCATGACGATGCGGCCCCAGTTGGCGTCTTCGCCGGCGATCGCCGTCTTGACCAGCGGCGAATTGGCAACCGACATGGCGATGCGATGGGCGGCGCGGTCCGATTCGGCCCCGGTAACGGCGATTTCGATGAGCTTTTCCGCCCCTTCTCCATCCCTGGCGACCTGCTGAGCAAGATCGAGACACAGACCGTCAAGCGCCTCGGCGAAGGGTTTGAGACGGGCATCTGCCGCCGATTTGATCCCCTTCGATGCGGGACCGGCAGCGCCGGTGGCAAACAGCAGTACCGTGTCGGAAGTCGAGGTGTCGCCGTCGACGGTGATGCAGTTGAAGCTCGTATCGACCGACCGAGACAAAAGTTTCTGCAAGATCTTTGACGGGATCGCCGCATCGGTGAAGATGGACACCAGCATGGTCGCCATGTCGGGAGCGATCATCCCCGAGCCCTTGGCAATGCCGTTGATGGTGACCGTCCTACCGCCGAGCTTCGCCGTGACCGTGGCGGCCTTGGCGAAGGTATCGGTGGTCATGATGGCGCGCGCCGCATCTGGCCAGGCTTCCGCCTTTGCCGCCCTGACAAGGCCGACAAGAGCAGAGGTAATGGGAGCTGGATCGAGCGGCTCGCCGATTACTCCGGTCGAGGCCTGGAAGATTTCACCAGGCTTGCAGCCGAGGAGCCTGGCCGCAGCACTTGCCACCGCCGTCACGGTCCTGACCCCGGCCTTGCCAGTGAAGGCATTGGCGTTGCCGGCATTGATCACCACCGCCCGCGCCATACCTCCCTTGAGGGCATCGACGCACCAGTCGACCGGTGCCGAGCGCGATTTGGACCTGGTGAAACAGCCGGCCACCGCGGTGCCGGGATCGAGCACGGCCAGCAGCACGTCCGGCCGGTTCTTGTAGCGGATACCGGTTGCGGCCGAAGCCAGTCGGACGCCGCCGATCACCGGCATGTCGGGAAAACTCGCCGGTGCCAGCGGTGAAACGGTATGCGCCATGGTTCAAGCCCCCTAGAGCCGATGGCCGATCGTCATTGCTGCGGAATCTGCAGATCGCCCTTGCCGCTGTTCGCATCGCCACCATCGCTGGAAGCGGGTTGTGTGCCATTCTGCCGGTCCTGGAAGGCTTTGGCCTGCCGGGCCGCTTCGTCGGCATATTTCTTGAGATCCTCGTCGATGATCTCGATCTTCGAGGTCTTGCGGATACCGTCCATGACCTCCTGCACCTTCTTGCGCAGGAGCACATTGCGGATCGCCGACTTCACCTGGTCATAAGGCTGGGCAGCGCCGGTCTTGCGATCCTCCAGCTTGATGATGTGCCACCCGAAATCTGTCTTTACCGGCTGCGAAATCTCCCCCACCTTGAGAGCGAAGGCTGCCCTGGAAAATTCCGGTACCATTTCGGGTGCGGAGAAGTAGCCGAGATCGCCACCATAGTCCTTGGAGCCGTCGAGACTGTATTTCTTGGCGAGGTCCTCGAACTTCTCGCCCTTGGCCAGGCGCGCGAGGATGTCCTTGGCTTCCTTTTCGGTGCCCACCAGAATTTGGCGGGCCCGGACGCGCTCGGTCTGGGCCACTTTGGCGGCTTCGGCGTCATAGGCCGCCTTGATCTGCTCTTCGGTTACCTGCGGGCGGATCTTCTGGAAGAAATAGGCATCGCGCAGCGCCTTGGCCTGGTAGAGGGCGAGGCGGCGCTTGTATTCCGCGGTGTCGGCAATCCCTTCCTTGACCGCCAGCTGGGCCAGCATGTGGCGCTCGACCAGATATTCGACGACGAAGGGGTAGCGTAATTTGGGCGGCAGGTCGGGCAGCTGGCCGATGATGTCGTCGGTCGCCATCTGCACTTCCGAGACCTTGATCTCGTGGCCGTTGACGATGGCCACGGTCACGTCATCGCCCGGGGTGGCTGTCTGGGACAGGGCCGCCGGAGCCAAGGCAAGTCCCAGAGCCACCGTAGAAAATATCGTCCGAATGCGCAGCATCAAGTCCACCGTGTCAACGTCCTTTTGACGGACCGTCCAGCCCGACGCTTGCGCTCAATGATCGCGAAACAAGGCAACAATATGCTGCGGCCGCGTCGTGGGAGGGATGTCAAATCGACCGGCACATTGGCTGTGTTCACGCACTGTTTCAAGGGGTTCGGCCGACATTGGATTGCCTGTTGCCGCAATACAACACATTGAAAAGCCGCCGCTCCGGGCCCATCTGGCCGGAATTCGGGAGGTGCCTGATTGCCCCCGCCCCGCAACTTGACTAGAAAGCGGCACACCTCGGGGCTTCCCCCGCCCACGCCCAGGAACGGAACACATGCTCGGACTGCGCTCCATCGCCGCGAAGATTTTCGGCACCAGCAACGATCGCAAGGTCGCCCAGTATCGCGGCCGGGTTGACGCCGTCAACGCCCTCGAAACCGAAGTGGCGGCGCTTTCCGACGAGGCGCTGAAGGCCCGCACCGCCATGTTCAAGGCGGAGATCGAAGGCGGCAAGAGCCTCGATGACATTCTGCTGCCGGCCTTCGCCACGGTGCGCGAGGCGGCCAAGCGCACCCTCGGACAACGCCACTTCGACGTGCAGCTGATCGGCGGCATGGCGCTGCACGAGGGCCGCATCGCCGAAATGAAGACCGGCGAAGGCAAGACCCTGGTGGCGACCCTTGCGGTCTACCTCAACACCCTGTCGGGCCAGGGCGTCCATGTGGTCACCGTCAACGACTATCTGGCCCGCCGTGACGCCGCCTGGATGGGCCAGATCTACGGCTTCCTCGGTCTCACCACCGGGGTAATCGTCCATGGCCTCGACGATGCCGAGCGCCGTGCAGCCTACGCCTGCGACGTTACCTATGCCACCAACAACGAGCTGGGCTTCGACTATCTGCGCGACAACATGAAATACCATCTCGAGGAGATGGTGCAGCGCGGCCACAATTTTGCGATCGTCGACGAGGTCGACTCGATTCTGGTCGACGAGGCGAGAACGCCTCTCATCATTTCCGGCCCGATCGACGACAAGTCCGATCTTTATAACGCCGTCGACCACTATATCCCGCAGCTCGTCGCCGAGGACTATGAGCTCGACGAGAAGCAGCGTTCCTGCACCCTGACCGAAAAGGGCAACGAGCACCTCGAGCAGGTCTTGGGCGCGGCGGGCCTCCTCAAGGGCACCAACCTCTACGACGCCGAGAACGTCACCATCATCCATCACGTGCAGCAGGCGCTGCGCGCCCACAAGCTGTTCCAGCGCGACAAGGACTATATCGTCAAGGACAACCAAGTCATCATCATCGACGAGTTCACCGGCCGCATGATGCCGGGCCGGCGCTATTCCGATGGCCTGCACCAGGCGCTGGAAGCCAAGGAACACGTGGCCATTCAGCCGGAAAACGTCACCCTTGCCTCGATCACCTTCCAAAACTATTTCCGCCTCTACGACAAGCTGGCCGGCATGACCGGCACGGCGTCGACCGAGGCCGACGAGTTCATGGACATCTACAAGCTCGACGTGTTGGAGATTCCGACCAACGTGGCGGTGGCCCGCCTCGACGAGGACGATCAGGTCTACCGCACGGCGCGCGAGAAGTATTCGGCGATCATCGACACCATCAACGAGGCGCGGGCCAAGGGCCAGCCGGTGCTGGTCGGCACCACCTCGATCGAGAAATCGGAAGTGCTGTCCGGCCTGCTCAAGGCCAAGGGCGTCACCCACAATGTGCTGAACGCCCGCTACCACGAGCAGGAGGCGATGATCATCGCCCAGGCCGGCGTCCCCGGGTCGATCACCATCGCCACCAACATGGCCGGCCGCGGCACCGACATCAAGCTCGGCGGCAACCTTGAAATGCGGATCGCCACCGAACTGGCCGACCTGCCGCCCGGCCCCGAACGCGACAGCCGCATCGCCCGGATCAAGGCCGAGATCGACGACGACAAGCGGAAGGTGCTGGAGGCCGGCGGCCTGTTCGTCGTCGGCACCGAGCGCCACGAGAGCCGGCGCATCGACAACCAGCTGCGCGGCCGCTCCGGCCGCCAGGGCGACCCCGGTCGCTCGCTGTTCTACCTGTCGCTCGAAGACGACCTGATGCGCATCTTCGGCTCCGAGCGCATGGATTCGATGCTGCGGACGCTTGGCCTCAAGGAGGGTGAGGCGATCGTCCATCCGTGGATTAACAAGGCCCTGGAAAAGGCCCAGCAGAAGGTTGAGGCACGCAACTTCGACATTCGCAAGAACCTTCTCAAGTTCGACAACGTGATGAACGACCAGCGCAAGGTGATCTTCGAGCAGCGCATCGGCATCATGCGCGGCGAGGACGTCTCCGAGACCATCGACGACATGCGCCACCAGGTGATCGAGGATCTGGTGCGCGAGCACATCCCCGAGAACGCCTATGCCGAGCAATGGGATGCCGCCGGTCTCCGGCAACGCCTGCGCGATGTGGTCGCCATCGACTTCCCGGTCGAGGACTGGGCCAAGGAAGAAGGCATTGCCGACGATGAGATCGTCGAGCGCATCACTAAGGCGGCCGACCATCTCTATGCCAGCAAGCGCGAGAAATATACGCCCGAGCTGATGATCCAGGTCGAGAAGGCGGTGCTGCTGCGCACTCTCGACAACCTGTGGCGCGATCATATCATCACCGTCGATCACCTGCGCCAGGTCATTCATCTGCGCGGTTACGGCCAGCGCGACCCGCTCAACGAGTACAAGACCGAAGGCTTCAGCCTGTTCGAAGCGATGATCGGCAAGCTGCGCGAGAACACCACCGCTCAGATGATGCGGCTGGAGATTCAGACCAGGCCTTCCGACGACATGCTGCCGGGCGAGGACGAACTGCCGACGATGGCCGTCCACCATATCGACGCCTCCACCGGCGACGACGACGTGGCTGTCGGTGCGATCTTCGGCGGTGCCGTTGCCACCGCCTATGCCGCCGCCCCGGCGGCCGGCGCCGTCGATCCGAAGGACCCCACCACCTGGGGCAAGGCCGCCCGCAACGACCCCTGCCCCTGCGGCTCCGGCAAGAAGTACAAACACTGCCACGGGGCGTTTGCCTGATTCGCGGGCACAGTGAAGTAACATTATGATCGAAGCCATTCGCGCCATGAAACAATCAAATATGGATGGGGTGCAATCACGATAGAAACCGATGTCCAGCATGTTATGACTGCCGGTTCGTTCTGCCGAATGGCTTTGGGCATTCTATTGGCGGGAGTAGCGATGATGTTGCCCGCGGCGGAAAGCTCCTTTGCCGCCACCGGCAAGGGTGATGCGAGGATGCTCGCCTGCAGGAAAGCCTTCGGCCCTACGGTATACAGCTATGAGGTGCTGAAGAATGGCCGCCTGCGCTGCTCCTATCGAATCCAGCCGCGCAACGCCGCCGAGGCACGGACGGCCTGCAGCAAGGCCAATTTCCAGGGCCATACTATGGTCAACGTGCGCAAATACGCCGATGGAACCTGGGCCTGCATGGTCAAGTGACGGGTAGCTCTCACGCCGTGCTGGAATAGGCGATCGCTCCCATCATGCCGGAATTCATGTGATAGATGTGGTGGCAGTGGAAGGCCCAGGTGCCGGGATTGTCGGCGTCGAACTGGATGGTGACGGTGGTCTTCGGCGGCACCAGCACGGTGTCGCGTAATGCCCCGTCGATCGCTCTCCCGTCGATCGCCGTCACCTTGAAGTAATGGCCGTGGAGATGCATGGGGTGTGCCATGCCGGTCATGTTGTGCAGCATCACAGCCAGGCGCTCGCCGCGCCGCACCGTGAAAATGGTCTGATGCGCGGACGACACGCCATTGAGGCCCCAGAGGTAATCGGCACCGCCGCCGGTCAGCATCACCGTTTCGGTACGTGTGACCGGCTCGTCCGCAAGGCTGCCCACCGGCCGCAGCCGGCTCTCGAGTTCGAGATCGAGCCCCGGTAGCGCCTCGGCCTCGGAAGCCATGCGGCTTACGGCAGCTCCTTTGCTGGCCAATAGAATGCCGGTCTGCCGGGCAACGCCTTCGGGTCGGAACAGGATGGGGAAGACGCCGCCCCCCGCCGGTATCTGCAGGCGAATGTCGGCGCGCTGGGCGATCGCCAGGGGAAAGCGCTGGCCGGGCATGGCGTGCACCGGATTGCCGTCGACCGCCACCAGTTCACCCTCGATGCCGCCGAGATCGATCCACAGATTGCTGGCGGCGGCGGCATTGATGATGCGGAGCCGGACCTTCCCGCCCTTCTCGACGGTGACCACTTCCGGGTCGTCGAGGGTCCGGTCATTGGCCAGATAGGCGTCGAAGGCCACGTCGTTGAGCGTACCGCCCATGTCCATCGTCGACATGTCCATCTTGGAATTATCCATGCCACCTGTCGTGTGCCCCGCATGGGCGCCGCCGCCGGACTTGAGCTCGGCGAAGATTTCGGCCGGGTCACGGAAAGTGAAGTCGTGCACCATGACGACGTGTTCCCGCTCGTCGAAGACCGGCTCCGCCGTCTCGCGAACGATCAGGGGTGCAGCCATCAGGCGCTGCTCCTGCAGGCCCACATGCGAATGCATCCAGTGGGTGCCGGACCGGGTATTGACGAAATCGTAGAGGAAACTGGCGCCATCGGGCAGTGCCGCCTGGGACAGTACCGGTACGCCATCCAGTTCGGAGGGCGGTTTAAGGCCATGCCAGTGGATCAGCGCATCCTCGTCGCTGGCGTTCTCGAGCAGATATCTGAAGGGTTGGCCCAGCACGGTATCGATGCCCGGTCTGCCGTCAGGCCCGACGATGGTGAAAACCTTCGCCGCCCTGCCACTCACCTCGAGGATGCGGGTATCGATCCTCAGACGCGCCGCGGTCGCGGCCCGCGTCGCCAGCATTCCCACTCCTGCGAGTCCCGCAATGGCTACCCCGCCGGCGATAAACCCGCGCCGTCCGATCTTGTGCAACATCCCGAAGACTCCATTGCTACATCTTCGCCCGCGAATATCAGTGCCGTGTACTCGCTGTCCCAGTCGGCCGCAGGTCGCAGTCAGATTGGGCAGACATCTTTGTGGTTGTAAAGGTGGTTAAAGTTGGGTTGACGTGATCTCTGCACCATCGCGGCCAACCGCCCACGGCGTAGGGCATAGCCTTCTGCATAACTCGGTGAATCTACCCAAATAGCCGTACTTACATCACAATTCTAGTGAACTTTCGATGGAGAAGATACCGACGCCTGTTCATCGTTGCATCAAATCCGAGAGGGCAGATTAACAACTCTTTGAAGCCCCCTGTGGTCTAGTGGCAACAGGACTGGAGGATGGCCCCGGTCGAGAGGAGCGCAATGGCCGTGCGATTTGCCGCCAACATTTTGAACCGCCTATTTCGGGAAGACCAAGGCGCGACCGCCATCGAATACGCGCTGATTGCCTCGATTCTCGGCATTGCCCTGGTGCCGGTGCTGGTCAACACCACCAACGGCGTCGCTTCCCTCTATACCCGCGTCCAGTACTATTTCAGCCTGTTCTAAGCGAGGCCAGCCAGCCAAATGTAGCGATCGGCCTAGCGCCGTGCCTTGCGGCGGCCGATCGGAACAACGCGGGGACTACCCGATGCGTCGCGCCCCTTGGCTGGCGCGATGACCGGCAGCGGTGCGGCCTGGCGCTCCAGATAGTCCTTGACTTCCTTCCGGTAGGCCTCGCGCCTGACGAGTGTAGCGTCATCGAGCTCGACCCGCGCGGCGATGAACTCCTGAACCGCGACGATCTCCTGATAATGGGCGTCCGCCTTGCGGGCGTGGGTGACACTCTGCGAATGGCGGCGATGCACATTGAGGGGAGCAGCAATGAAACCGACCGGTCCGCATTCGAGGGCGGCAAGGGCATACATCTTCCAGTCGCAGGCGACCCGCATGGTGAGATGATCGGCGCGGGTTATCTCCAAGACGTGCAACAGCGCCTCGCGCCGCCACACCACGCTACTGACATTGAGGATGACATTCTTCACCGCGAGATAGCGCCTGACGAATTCGGCGCCATCGATGATGGCATCGCTGGTCAGCGCGTCCTCACCGAGGTCCTTGTAGTAGTAGTGGTAGCTATGGGCGAGAGAGGCGCCGGTCTCGTCGATCTGATGCGAGTCAGTGAACACCAAGGCGGCCTTGGAATTCTCCAGCACCGACATGGCGCAGTCGAGAAAGGTCGGATCGCTGAGATCGTCGGCCTCGGCGATCCACACATAGTCGCCGCGGGCCAGCGCGGCTCCCTTTTCCCACTGCCGGTAGCCGCTGCCCGAATTGCTGTCGTTGACCTCGACCCGGAACTGCCGCCCGGTGCGGAAGGCATAAGCATCGATCTGCTCGCGGCTGTCGTCGGTCGACTTGTCGTCGAGGACGATGGTTTCGAACAGCGGGTGAGTCTGGGCGTAGATCGAATCGAGGCGCGACGAAATGAAGGAGCCGTAGTTGTAGTTGGGTACGATCGCCGTCACCTTCGCCTGGCCGACGCCGAGAAGTTGCGTGAGATCGTAGACGTAGTCGTCGAAACGGAAGTCTCGTTCGATCGTGGCGACGCTGTCGCGGGCCCAGGCCTGGCGCTCGGCGGCGGGAGCATCGAGCAGGGTTTCGATGGCCTGGACGATCGCCACCATATCCGATCGGTCGGCGAGAATGCCGTGCCGCGCGATCAACCCGACCGAACCGCCGGAGCCGGAAAGACCGACTAGCGGCAGACCGGCGCGCATCGCTTCCAGGACCGCCGTCGGGAATGGGTCCTCGCGCGACGACAGGAAGAACAAGTCGCCGGCCTCGAAATACGGCACGACATCGTCGACGAAGGGCCGCAGATTGAAACGCCTCGCCAATTGCGGATCGGCGGCAATATCGTCGGTAAGCCAGGTCTGTACGTCCGGCGTGCCGCCGCCAACCCAGAGGAAATGCACATCATTGCGTTTCGCGATGACGATTTTGGCGGCATTGAGGAAGATATCGAAACCCTTGCGGGCATCGGCGTAGCCGACATTGATGACCAGTTTGTCATTGGCCGTCAGGCCGAGGCTCCGGCGCAGCGCCCGCGATTCCGCCGGCCGCGACAGCCAGGTGCGATAGTTGCCTTGCGGACGGATGACAAACTTGTCGGCAGCCGACTCGCTCGCCACGCTGGCAAATCCGTCGCGCACCTCGCGGGCCGCGAAGACGATGCGGTCGGCCTCGGCGGAGATGGTTGTGGCAGCCTCCTCAAGGCGATAGTCGCGCATGAGCCGGGGCAGCTCGTGCACCAGCGAGACGACACGGAAGCCATGCCGCTTCAGCGTCGGAATAGCCGGGCCTGAAACCGTAGTATTGGCCAGCGCCAGATTGAAGCCGCGGTCCGCCAGCTCGGCAACCAGGCGTTCGAAATCGGAACTCCTCGGGGAGGCCTGATGGGTCTCGGTCACCTCGCCGAACTTCGGCAGCATTGACCCGTCGCCAAGGGACAGGATTACGGTTTCCAGGCCGAACTGCTTGTCGAGCACCATCGCCATATGCATGGCATTGATCTGGGCGCCATGCGGATGAGCATCATGGCTGATGACCAGCACCTTCTCCTTGGCGGAGCGTGCTGCGTTGTGGGTAAGGGCCCGCGCCGTGGCGTTAAGATAGGCCGCGCCGAAATGCAAGTCGGGTTCGAGATAGGCCGCTTCTGCCCATTCGTTCCAGGCATTGACGAAAACCATCGGCTCGCCGTGAAAGGGATGCTGGCGGGCAAAGCACGACATTCGCCTGAGCCAGTCCTCGTATTTGCGTGGCGTCGATCCATGATAGACGACACCGCGACCGCGCCGGCGGGCTTCATTGTCCCAAGATGGCATGACGCCGCGCAGCAGCGGGAAGGCGGGTGGCGCGACCGACACGGATCGCCCGACCAGTTGATCGTACGATAGCACCATTCCTTTGCGCGCGAATTCGCTGTCGAGCACGGTGACGCTGTCGATGATCGAGGTCAATCCGGCTGCCACCTTGTGGGGCGGAAACTCGACGGCGCCATCGAGATCGTAGACTCGCGGGTCGTAATCGTCGAAGGCCTGGACCATCAGGATCAGGGGATTTTCACCGTGCCGGCTCTGCCACAGGGCGCGCCAGCGCGCGAATGTCTTGCGCGCCTCGGGCACGATGCCGGGACGATAGATGATAAACAACGGCCGGCCCGTGACCCGGATGTAGCGAGGATCAGCGAAGTGGCGCTGCAGATCGTCGATAAGTGCCGCCTCGTCCTCGTGCCGATAATCCTGGTGCAACACGATCTCGGTGTCGAGACCGTCCCAGCGCCTGGTCCAGTTCTCGTTGGCCCACATGATGGCGAAAGGCATGTCGAGCGACCGATCGGCAAGGAAGCGATCGACCGGCTTTTCCAGCACCCGCTTGCCGTTGAACCAGTAGTAGTAGAAGCAGAAACCTTCAAGGCCGGCGGCCTTGGCCATGGCGATCTGCCGGGCCATGGTGTCGGACTGTTCGAGATCGTAATAACCGAGCTCTTCGGGAATACGCGGCTGATAATGGCCCTCGAAGCGCGGCAAGCCGCGCGAAGTGTTGCGCCATTCGGTGAAACCGCGGCCCCAGGCCACGTCGTTTTCGGCGATCGGGTGGAACTGCGGCAGATAGAAGGCGATGGCCCGGGCCCGCTTGATGCGTCCTTCGCCTACCGACGTATTGCGCTCCTCATGGGCCGGCGACGGCCTTGTCGATAGCGCGGCCGTCTCGTAGACACCGCCGGCGCCCGGCTCCATGTCGGCATTGATGCGATAGCCGCGGGCCCGGCCGATCAACAGGTAGTGGATGACCGGATCCTCGCTGGCGGCAAGGCCGTAATTGCCGCAATAGAAGACCGAATCGAAGACGGCACTGGGCTTGCGGCGTTCGAGATAGCCGCGGGTGAAGTAGTGAACCGTCGGATCGGCACCCTCGGACTTCACGTCCGGATTGTTGTTCAGATAATAGAGGCTATCGAACACCGCATTGGGCGCGTTGAACTGCCGGGCGCCAACCTGCATGTAGTGCTGTAGCGCCGGTTGTGAATTGGGGGCGATCTTGTAGCGCTTGGCATACCAGCGGGCGTCGAACCAGGGTGCCGGGCGCAGCCCCTTCCTCGCCCCTTCCTCGATATAGTGCACCAGCGGATTGACCGCGCCGGTGCTCGTAAGGCCGGACTCGTCCAGATACCACTTGGTGTCGAAAACGAAACTCGGGCTGCGCCCCTCGCGCCAGCCATTGAAATAGTAATGGTCGAGGAGCTTGTCGTCGCTGAGCGCTGCCAGATCCTTGTTGGCCGCAGCATAATAGCGCGCATCGAACAGCCCGGTGCCGCGGATCAGCCGCAATTCGACGTCCTGGCGCAGGGCCTGGACGGGAGATGGCGGCGTTTCGGCGGCAGGCTTCTCGGACGCCTTGAGGCGGCGCCAGCGGGCCGTCGGCTTGCGGGCCTCGCTCCGCCCGAAGGCAATGTAGTGAAAGTACGGATTGATGCCGGACTTGCGCACGTCCTCGTGGCTGGCGAGATAATAGTTGGTATCGAAGTCGCGTGACGGATTGCGCCCCTCTTGCCAGCCCAACTGCATGAAATGGTCGAAAGGAGAAAGTTCGCTGCGACGCACTTCCGGATAGCACTTAAGGTAGTATTCTTCGTCAAAGCCCGCATGCAGGGCCTTGTCGATCTCGAGCCTTGCGCTGCTTGCCTGCTTGAGCTTGTAAACGCCGCGCTTCGGCTGGCGACCCTCGGCATGGCCATGAAGGGCGAAGTGGACAAGCGGATTCATTCCCAGATCGCGGACATCCGGGTAGAGCGACAGATAATCGGAAGTGGAAAACTCCGGCGAGGGATCCTTATTGTCGATCCAGCCTTTCTCGAGATAATGGCCCAGCGGCTCCACCCCCGCTGCGGCGACCTCGGGGTATTGGGCTAGATAGAACTGTTCGTCGAAATACTTTGCGGCCTCGGCGCGCGCGTTCGTCATGAATTAAGCACCCATTTCGCGTCCGGCCCGCTTCGGCATCATGCCGTGTCTGGTCTTCGGCATACCGCACGAATCGGCGATCCTTTTACAATCGCCCGTAGTCCTAACAAACACTATCTTGGTTAAGGTGCGGTTAGTGCCGACGCGACAATGCCATGCGATCGATTGCAAAATTTGACCATTTGAACAAAATCTGGCATGCTCGCCCCAATCACAAGAACAACGCTTCAGGAGGGAGCACCGATGGCGGCAAGGAAGGGGCCCGACATTGCGGGCAAGCGCCTCACCAAGTCCCAATATGCGGCCAATTTCGCCGACCTGCATCCGCGTCTGGACGATCACGAGGCGCTGGTCGAGAGCGATCGCTGCTACTTCTGTCACGATGCTCCCTGCATGCGAGCCTGCCCCACCTCCATCGATATTCCGATGTTTATCCGCGAGATCGCCGCCGGCCACCCCAAGAGTGCCGCCCGGACGATCTTCGACCAGAACATCCTGGGCGGCATGTGCGCCAGGGTCTGCCCCACCGAAACCCTGTGCGAGGAAGCCTGCGTACGCCAGGCGGCGGAAGGCAAGCCCGTCAAGATCGGGCAACTGCAGCGTTATGCCACCGACCTGCTGATGGCCGAACCGAAGCACCCCTATGGCCGGGCCCGGAAGACCGGCAAGCGGGTGGCGGTTGTGGGAGCGGGGCCGGCCGGGCTTGCCTGCGCTCACCGTCTGGCCATGCACGGACACGAGGTCACCATCTTCGAAGCCCGCAAGAAACCCGGCGGCCTCAACGAATTCGGCATCGCCGCCTACAAGACGGTGGACGATTTTGCCCGCAAGGAAGTGGACTTCGTGCTGGCGATCGGCGGCATTACCGTCGAACATGGCAAGATACTTGGGAAGAAGCTCAAGCTCGCCGACTTGCAGCGCGGCTATGACGCGGTGTTCCTCGGCCTGGGCCTCGCCGGCGTCAATGCTCTGGGGGCGAAGAATGAGGACGTCGACGGTATCGAGGACGCCATTGGTTACATCGCCGAGCTGCGCCAGGCCAGGGACCTTGGCAAATTGCCGATCGGCCGGCGCGTGCTGGTGATCGGCGGCGGCATGACGGCGATCGACATCGCCATCCAGTCCAAGCTTCTCGGCGCCGAAGACGTGACCATCCTCTACCGCCGCGGTGCCGCTCAGATGAAGGCCAGCGCCTACGAACAGGAACTAGCCCAGACGCGAGGTGTCAAGATCAAGCATTGGGTGATGCCGAAGAAGGTGCTGGTCAGGAAGGGCAAGGCCATTGGACTGGCTTGCGAATACACCCATGAGGTGAAGGGCAAGCTCGCCGGCACCGGCGAGACCTTCGATTTTCCTGCCGACATGATCTTCAAGGCCATTGGCCAGACCTATGTCGATGCAACCGGCGGAGTCTTGGCGCTGGAGGGCGGCCGCATCCGGGTCGATGCCGAGCGGCGCAGCTCGGTCAAGGGAATTTGGGCGGGCGGCGACTGCGCGGCCGGCGGCAAGGACCTGACCGTCGCCGCCGTCGACGACGGCCGCCGCGCTGCCGAATCGATCAACGCATACCTCAAGACGTGAGGAGACGATCCATGGCTGACCTTCGCTCGAATTTCGCCGGCATCAAGTCGCCCAACCCGTTCTGGCTGGCGTCGGCACCCCCCACCGACAAGGAATACAATGTGGTGCGCGCCTTCAAGGCCGGCTGGGGCGGTGTCGTCTGGAAGACCCTGGGCGAAGAAGGCCCGCCCATCGTAAATGTCAACGGGCCCCGCTACGGCGCCATCCACGGCGCCGACCGCAGGCTTCTCGGCCTCAACAACATCGAACTGATCACCGACCGCGATCTCGAAATCAACCTGCGCGAAATCAAGAAGGTGAAGCGCGACTGGCCCGACCGGGCCATGGTCGTGTCCCTCATGGTGCCCTGCCAGGAGGAGCCCTGGCGGAAAATCCTCAAGCGCGTCGAGGAAACCGACGCCGATGCCGTCGAGCTGAATTTCGGCTGCCCCCATGGCATGAGCGAGCGCGGCATGGGCGCCGCCGTCGGCCAGGTGCCTGAATACATCGAGATGGTGGCGCGCTGGTGCAAGCAGCACACCCGCATGCCGGTGATCGTCAAGCTGACGCCCAACATCACCAACATCCGCCATCCCGCCCAGGCGGCGAAACGCGGTGGCGCCGACGCGGTCTCCCTGATCAACACGGTCAACTCCATCGTCTCTATCGATCTCGACAATTTCGCGCCCATGCCCACGATCGACGGCAAAGGTTCCCATGGTGGTTACTGTGGGCCCGCGGTGAAACCCATGGCGCTGCATATGGTGGCCGAAATCGCCCGCGATGCCGAGACCAGAGGGCTACCGATCTCGGGCATCGGCGGCATCACCACCTGGCGCGATGCGGCGGAATTCGTGAGCCTCGGCTGCGGCACGGTGCAGGTGTGCACCGCCGCCATGACCTATGGCTTCCGCATTGTCGAGGAAATGAAGGCGGGTCTGGCGAACTGGATGGACGAAAAGGGTTGTGCCGGGATCGAGGATTTCCGCGGCCGCGCCGTGCCCAATGTCACCGACTGGCAGTATCTCAACCTCAATTATGTGACCAAGGCGAAAATCGACCAGGATCTCTGCATCAAATGCGGCCGCTGCTATGCCGCCTGCGAGGACACCTCGCACCAGGCGATCACGGCGGAGAAGGATGGCAAACGCCATTTTGAGGTCAACGACGCCGAATGCGTGGCCTGCAACCTATGTGTAGAGGTCTGTCCGGTCGACAATTGCATCACCATGGTGCACTTGACCAACGGCGTCGATCCCCGGACCGGCCGGAAGATCGACAGCCACTATGCCAACTGGACCACCCATCCCAACAACCCCATGGCCCTGAAGGCCGCGGAATAGCCATTCGCTGGATGCATACCGGGACGATCCGACGCAGGCGGAATTGGCGCCGAATGACTATCTCTTGCAATTGACGCTGCAAGAGGGGAAAGTCAGCCATGCACGGAGCTGCCTCCACGGGCCTGCCGGATGTCCTGCAGCGCTGCGACCACTGTCCGGTGCGCCATCAGGCGGTATGCGGAGCCATGGACGAGGTGCAAATCCGCAAGCTCTCGCAGATCGCCCATCGCAAGAGGATGGTACCCGGTCAGACCATCATCTCCGATGAGGAACCCGTCGATTTCTTCGCCAACGTGATCTCCGGCGCCATCAAGCTTACCAAGACCCTGCCCGACGGCCGCCAGCAGATCGTCGGCCTCCTGTTCGCGCCGGATTTCCTCGGTCGCGCCTACAGCAAGAGCAATCCCTATTCGGCCGAGGCGGCGACAGAGGTGGAAATCTGCTGTTTTCCCAACACCGCCTTCGAGCGTCTGGCAAGCGAGTTTCCGGGCCTGCAGCAACGCCTGTTCCAACACACCCTCGACGAGCTTGACGCGGCCCGCGACTGGATGCTGCTCCTCGGCCGCAAGACCGCCGAGGAGAAGGTCGCGAGCTTCCTTCTGATGCTGGCAAGGCGCAGCCTGATGATCGGCTGCCAGCATACCGGCTCGGCAAGTGTTGCGAGCTTCGAGCTGCCGCTGACCCGGGCCGACATGGCCGACTATCTGGGCCTCACCATCGAAACCGTCAGCCGCCAGCTCACCCGGCTCAAGACCGCCAACGTCATCAAGCTCCACTCCAACCGGCTGATCGCCGTGCCCGACATTGACCGGCTGGCGACGGCGGCCGGGCAAGAGCTTGGGCACTATTG
The DNA here is from genome assembly GCA_016185245.1 of Hyphomicrobiales bacterium. Taxonomy (GTDB): domain Bacteria; phylum Pseudomonadota; class Alphaproteobacteria; order Rhizobiales; family Aestuariivirgaceae; genus Aestuariivirga. The sequence continues at coordinate 127,419 of JACPNZ010000042.1, forward strand.
ATCGGCATCAAGGACCGGCCTGCCCGGATTGCCCATTGTTACGGCAGCGCGACAGTACTGGAGGATACCAATGACCTACAAGACCATTCTCGTCTCGCTGAACGAGATCGGACGGCTGTCGCAGGTAGTGGCGGCGGCGAGCGAACTGGGGCGAAGCATGGGGGCCCATATCTCCGGTCTGTATGTGATACCGGCGGTCCAGGTCTATCCGTCGGTGGGTTTCGAGGCAGCACCCCAGGTCTTCGAGGGCAATCGAACCTTCTTCAAGGATAATGCCGCCAAGGTGCGCGAGGCTTTCGAGGTGGCGATGAAACGCGACGGGCTGAACTCCGACTTCCACGCAATCGACGCCCGCACACCCCTCATTGCCGACGAGGTGATTGCCTCGGGGCGGAGCGCCGATGCGATCCTCGTCTCGGCCACCAATCCCGACGAAGTGACCGGCGTCGAACGCGACTTCGTCGAGCAGGTGATCATGGGCGCCGGCCGGCCGGTCATCATCCTGCCGGCCAAGGGCGAAGTGAAGCTGCTGCTTTCCGACATCGTCGTCGGCTGGGATGGTGGCCGGGAAGCGGCCCGCGCCGCCTTTGACGCCCTGCCGTTGCTCAAGGCGGCCAAGACGGTGCGCATCGTCCGCGCCGATCCGCAAAAGGATCCAAGTCTGCGCGGGGCCGTCCCCGGCGCCGATCTCGCCGAGACGCTGGCCCGCCATGGCGTAAAATCGGAAACCCAGGGCTTCCCCACCGAGGGTTACGACGCCGGCCAAGCGCTGATGCGCTGTGCCGACGATTGTGGCGCCGGCCTCATCGTCATGGGGGCCTATGGCCACAGCCGCTTGACCGAATTCATCTTTGGCGGGGCAACGCGCTTCGTGCTGACCAGGCTCAATCGCCCGGTGCTGATGTCCCATTAGGACCTCCCCCATGCTCAAGAAAATCAGGCTTGAACTGGCGCGCGACCACGATTTCCCTGAAGGCTCCCGCGCCCACGGTTACGAGTTTGCCGCGCCTCTCGACGAACGCGGCCACATCGACGCCGGCGAATGGCACAAGCAGCGCGAGCACTGCCGGGTGCGCCGCTTCCGCCCGGGCGAAGCCGACGATATTGGTCACCTGGTGCGCCGGCCCGGCGGCTCCTGGGCCTTCCACTATGACATCGCCAGCGACGAGGAAGATGACGAGTCGGGCTACCGCTTCGCCGATCATGCCTTCCTTCCCGGGGAGTATGTCTCGGTAAAGGAAGAAGGCCAACTTCGCACTTTCAGGGTGGTGCGCGTACAGAATATCTAGGCTGCCGGCGCCTCTGCCGGCAACGCTGACAGGCGCATGGAGGCAGCCATGGCTTACTCAAGGCAAATCGCCAGTCTGATGGAGCCGATGACGATCACGCTCGGCGCCAGCGAAACGCTCAACTTCCACATCTGGGCAAGCAGCATTGCCGCCATCGTCTATCTCAACGGTACGCTGCTGCTGGCCGGCCTGGCTATTGTCCGCATTCATAACGTCTGGATCGCCGGGTGGCCAGTGCTGATTATACTTACCGGATGGATCCTTCTATTGGGCGGACTCTACCGGATGTTTGCACCCGAAGCGCCACGGGCGGCAGAAGGCTGGGCTATCTATGCTTTGTTTGCCGTTCTCTTTGCGATCGGCTGCCTTTTGACCTTTCAGGCCTATCGCCCCGGGAAATCCGAGTCCGACTAAGGTCGCAGCCGGCGCGTTTCTTCCTTGCCACCGGACAGTACTCCCGCTACCCATCGCGCCCGGCCCCAACTAACTCACGGAATTCCTATGGCGTCCTACAATTTGTTCCTGCTTCCGGGCGACGGCATCGGCCCGGAAGTCATGACAGAAGTCGAGAATATCCTCGCCTGGTTCAGTGCCCAGGGAATCGCCAGATTCGAGATCGACCGCGGCCTGGTCGGCGGCTGCGCCTATGACGCCCATGGCAAGGCCATTTCGGAAGAACACATGGCCAGGGCCATGACGGCGGACGCGGTGCTCTTCGGCGCCGTCGGCGGACCGCAGTGGGACAAGGTACCTTACGACGCCAGGCCCGAGGCGGGACTGTTGCGGCTCCGCAAGGATCTTGGCCTCTTCGCCAACCTGCGCCCCGCCCTGTGCTACCCGGCGCTGGCCGATGCCTCTTCGCTGAAGCGCGAAGTGGTTGAGGGCCTCGACATTCTGATTGTCCGTGAACTGACGGGTGGCGTCTATTTTGGCGAACCCAAGACCATCACCGATCTTGGCAACGGCCAGAAGCGGGCGATCGACACCCAGGTCTATGACACCTACGAGATCGACCGCATCGCCAGGGTCGCCTTCGATCTTGCCCGTACCCGGCGCAAGAAAGTGTCTTCGGCCGAGAAGCGCAATGTGATGAAATCGGGCGTGCTGTGGCACGAAGTGGTGACTCGCATTCACCAGGAGAGCTACGCCGACGTGCAGCTCGAACATGTGCTGGCCGACAACTGTGCGATGCAGCTGGTGCGCTGGCCCAAGCAGTTCGACGTGATCGTCACCGACAATCTGTTCGGTGACGTCCTCTCCGACGTGGCGGCGATGTTGACCGGCTCCCTCGGCATGCTGCCCTCTGCTTCGCTCGGCGCTCCCGACGGTAAGACCGGACGGCGCAAGGCGCTCTACGAACCGGTGCATGGCTCGGCTCCCGATATCGCCGGCACGGGTGCTGCGAACCCGATCGCCATGATCGCCAGCTTCGGCATGGCGCTGCGCTATTCCTTCGATCTGGGCGACTGGGCCGACCGGATCGACCAGGCCATTGCCATCGTCCTCGCCAAGGGTGTGCGAACCCGCGACATCGCCGGCGACCGCCCGGCCAATGCCAGCACCACGCAGATGGGCGCGGCCATTCTCGAAGAATTGCGGGCGTTCGCCTGACGATGGGTTGCCTTGGCAATGCGTAGCCATCACCATGCAGCCCCGGATCAAGAAGGGATGTTGCTATGTCGATGGCCCCCATAAGGACTGCGACGGCGAAGGCAAGCGAGGCCGAGATTTCGCCGTGCCATCGCATGATCTACTTGAAAATCAGATTGGCTGAGGTGCGCGCCGAGCTTGGCCGATTGGTCGAGGAACGAAAAGCCCTCCAAATCGCTCTTAGGGCCGAAAAGAACTAACCGGATTCGGCATGCTATCGTATCCGCTGCGGTACTCTGTGCGGTCTATTGGCATGGGCCAGGGCGGCATCGAGCAACCGCAGGCAAATTCTGGCGCGCCGTCGCTGGCCCTTGCGCAAAAAGCGAAACATGGCCGCCGCATAGAGGCCGATCAGTCTCGATCTACCAACCTCGCCGCCTAGCAGGAACATTTGGGCCACATCATCGGCAACCGCCATCTGCCGGGAGAGGGCGGCAAGGAGCTCCCGCCGGTCAGCGAAAATCGCCGCCGAGGCCTGCCGATAGGCGCCGATTTGCGTGAGCCAGCCACGCTGCGCCCTTATCCAGCCAGGAGCCGGTGCTGCCCCCATGTAGTTGCCCTCATGCTGGCGGTAGTCGACCAGGGCCAAGTCGAGGTGCCTGACTGACCCGATCGCCGCCGCGGCACATGCCGCCACATGATCGTGCAGCATTACCGAGCCGATCTCGTCCATCAGGCGCAGCGCCAGTCGGGCCGTTTGCGGCGTGAGCATCGCTGTCATGCCGGTCACCGTATTGAGAAGCAGATGATCGAGGAGCGAGTTGCCTTCCTCGCGCCCTTCGTGACGGTGCAGCGACGAGTCCACCACCTGGCCGCCGGCTGCGAGGAGGCGGGCATCGCAATGGACCAGACTTGCGCCGCTGCACTCCAGTTCGGCGAGCGACAGGCTGAGCTTTCGCGGTTGCCAGATATCATCCTGGTCGGCGAAGCAGTAGGCCCGGAGCGTCGGAGCCTCTGAATCGGCGAGAGCGGCACGGAGACCTTCGGCAAAGGTGCGGCGGATTCCGAGGCGGGCCGGATTCACCAGGATTTGCGCCTTGGCTACCGCAAGCATTGCACGAATCGCCGCATCGCCTGCCTCGTCGCCGTCAATGACGGCGTGAAGATTCACCTTCACGTCCTCCTGTCCGACGATGCTATCGAGCTGCTCTCTCAGGTGCGCCGGATCCGGCTGGTGAACGGCGAGCACGACGGCAATCGGCGGCTTGCCGCGCGACATTTCCATGGGTCCATGATGGCGGCAAAATCGTGCCGATTCAACAGTGCCTGGCCGACCCCCGGGAGCCGGCAAAGCCAAAATATCACTGGCCATGAGGTCAGCCAGGGGGCTAATTTACCGCACCGATTCGTCGGATCTCGATTTGCGTCAAGTCGGAGACTACGCCTTTCCACGATGACAGAATCGCACCCCCAAGTCCTGGATAAGGTCACCGGCGCCAGTATCGTTGCCTCTGCCAAATTTGACAGTCTGCGCAGTTTCGTCGATCTCGCCATTGCCACAGAAGGCGGCTATGCTGTGGTTATTGGCTGGATTTTCGATCCGCTTGACAAATCCCGCGGCATGGCAAGGCTGAGTCCGGGCGACGGCAAAGCGTGGGGTGGGGATACGGAAGCCCGGTTCGGCTGGTTGTCCAAGGGATTGAAACGCAACGGGCGCGATCATCGGCAATTCATACGGCATCCGCTAGTCCATGGCGTCGACGGTACCCAACTGGTGCGGGTAGAACGGTCTGACGTTTCGGCGGCAATGAATCAGACGCCCGGCGCCGGCCGCGACATGCACGGCTTCATTCTCACCACGCCGGTTCCGCCCAGCGAAGAACCGGTGCTGGCGATCGAACTTACAGATGACCGCTATGTCTTGCTCAATTGCCGTTGGGTGAGAACGCCCGGCGACATCGTCGCGGGCCTCCGGCAGGTCAGCAGCCTGCCACAATCCACTCTCCTTGCGGCGGTGCGGGCTGGGCTTGGCGACGAGCATCCCCTGTTTGCTCTGGTTCGCGACATGCCGGCAGAGTCGCAACTCGCATCGAGTGGCGCAAGCCCGGTGAAATCGGTGTTTGCCAGAGTGGTAAAACGTGCCCAGGGCCGTATGGGAGCGGTGCTCAACGACCTGTCGCAGCTGCCGACCAACATCGAGAAACCGGAAACGGTACTGGTCTCGATCGACCGCGGTTATCCGCTGGGCCAGGCCGGCTTTTTGTTCTTCGGCTGGTACCTCACGCCCAAGCAACGGCCCAAGGGAATCTCGGTCTGCGACGAGTTTGGCAACCAGGTTCAGGTGGCCGATCGCATGGCTCCCATATCCCGCCTCGACGTGGTGTCGGCCTATCGTTCGCGCTTCCACAATGTCGACGAGATGTGCGGCTTTGTTTGCCTGGCGCCCATCCCGACCTACGGCGGCGAACCACGCGCCCTCTGTTTCGATTTCGGCGAGTTCGGCGAAACCTGGTTGAAAATTCCGAGCGACAAGACCGCATCCGAGGGCCTGACCCTGGCCAAGGACATGCTGGGCGTGATCGCCGATCCCGCCCGAGTGCGCACCCGACTGTTCGAGATATTCGACACATCGCTCGGCAAAGCAATCGAAACCGTGATCGCCGCCCGGCCGCCGGTGAAAAAACGGATCGACATCCTGCAGTTTGGAACCGCTCCCGCCGAGCCCCGCTATTCGGTCATCGTTCCACTGTACGGGCGCTGCGATTTCGTCCGCCACCAGCTGGCCCATTTTGCCGACGATCCGGACTTCCGCACAGCCGAACTCATCTATGTCGTCGACGATCCGGCCATCATCACCGAGGCCTTGGACCTCGCCGCCCGCTATCACGAAGTTTTCGGCGTACCGCTACGCCTTGTCTGGTACGGCGAGAACCGAGGCTATGCCGGCGCCAACAACATTGGTGCCGACCTGGCCCGAGGCCAGGACATGGTACTGCTAAATTCCGACGTGCTGCCGCAACACGGTGGTTGGCTTGCCATCCTTGCCCGCGCCCTCGAGAAACTTCCCGCCGCCGGCGCCGTGGGCCCACTTTTGCAGTTCGGTGACGGGTCAATCCAGCATGCTGGCATGTATCCCAAGACCGACGCGACCTGGCCCGGCTTCCTTCTCAATTCCCACCGCCACATGGGGATCGCCTGGACGGGCGGCGATGGCCCTAGCGAGCATCCGATGCTGACCGCCGCCTGCCTGATGCTGCGCACCGCCGACTATCGGGCGCTGGGCGGTTTCGACGAGAATTACGTGATCGGCGACTTCGAGGATTCCGATCTGTGCCTGCGGCTGCGCCGTTATGGCAAGAGACTCTATCTCGTGCCGGAAGCCAAGCTTTGGCATCTCGAGCGCCAATCGCAGAACCTCGATGGCCTGGCCGGCAACCGCCAAATGATCACTCTCTACAACGCCTGGCGCTACATGACCAAGATCCGCAAGGGCGGGCTGGTCGATCCCAGAACCGTGGAAATCGGCCGATGAAGGTGGTCGTCCTGAGCCATGGTCATCCGGTATTCAGCAAGGGGGGCGGAGAATACGCAGCCTATTATCTGTGGCAGGGCCTCAACCGCGAGCCGGGGGTTGAGGCTTGGTTCGTCGGCCGCGCCCACCCGGAAGCGCTCCATTCCTTCAGCACGCTGGCAGTAATGGGCGAGCGTGACTACCTGATCGGTGGCAATGCGATCATCGCCGATTTGACCGCCACCACGCCGCTGGGGGCCGATTCCGATTTCGCCGAACTGCTGCGCCAGATCGATCCCGACGTTGTCCATTTCCACCACTATGTGCATCTCGGCATCGAACTTCTGCGGGTCGTCAGAAATGCCTGCCCGCGCGCCCGCATCGTTATGACCCTGCACGAATTCATCGCCATCTGCGTCAACAACGGGCAGATGGTGAAGACCGACGGCCGGTTGTGCTTTCACTACAGCCCGCGCGAATGCAACCTGTGTTTCCGCCACCTCAAGCCGGAGGACTTCTTTCTGCGCGAGCGCTACATCAAGAGTTTCTTCGCCCTGGCCGATGCCTTCATCTCGCCCAGCGATTTTCTGCGCCGGCGCTATCTCGACTGGGGACTCGAAACACGGCATTTCGAGGTGATCGAGAACGGCCTGCCGGAGGATGACCGAGTGCCGCCGCGCACCTTGGCCGATGGCGAACCGCGCGGCCGCTTCGCCTATTTTGGCCAGATCAATCCCTACAAAGGCGTCGACGTGATCCTCGAGGCAATTGCCGGGCTGCCCAAGGCGAGCCGCAAGTCGATGTCGCTCGATATCTTCGGCGGCAGCCTGGAATATCAGCCGGAGGCTTTCCGGCAGAAGGTGGAAACACTGCTGGCGGCCTGCGGCAATACGGTGCACCTGCATGGCGTCTACGATCCGGCCGAGATCGGCCGGCTGATGCGTGAGGTCGACTGGGTGGTGATGGGCTCCATCTGGTGGGAGAACTCGCCGCTGGTCATCCAGGAGGCCTACAAGTTCGGCCGACCGGTCATTTGCCCCGATATCGGCGGCATGGCGGAGAAGGTGGTGGACGGCGTCGGCGGCCTTACCTACCGCGCCCGCGACAGCGTTTCGCTGGCGGCGCTGATCAAGCGCATTCTCGCCGATGCGGCGCTGTTCGACCGCCTGTGTCGGACCCTGCCGCCATATCCGGCGCTGCGAGCGATAACCCGGCAGCACCTCGATCTCTACGAATCGATTGGACAGGGAATTGCCGTATGAATGGTCCCTCGGACATCGCTGGCGGCGCCGAGCCCAGCACGCGCCCCTTCCGCCTCATCGTTCACATTGGCGCCGGCAAGACTGGCACATCGTCAATTCAGAAGACCTTGTTCTTCGGCTCCAGCAAACTCAGGAAAGGGAAAACACTCTATCTCGGCCTCAATCTGGAGCATGCCCCGGACCCGCGCTTTTCGTGGCAGCGGCCGGACGGCTCGGAGGAGTTTCATGCTCTGGGCGCCGAACAAGGCAAGATTGAGCTATTCGACTGTTTGCAAAATGCGATTCGCAGCTGCGTCGAGGCGGGTTATTCTCAGGCAGTTTGGAGCAACGAGTCTTTGCTGGATCGCAAGAACGCCACTGCGGCCTGCTTGACCGAACTCGCCGCCGACGGCGTGACCATTCTAATCGTTGCCTACATCCGCCGGTACGACGCCTGGGCCCGCTCAAGCTATATTCAATGGGGGATCAAGCATAAGACCTATCACGGGCCGCTTCTCGGGTACGCCGAATTTCGCAAGAAGCGTCCAGTACTTTTCGGAAAGCACTTGGCAGATTGGTATGACGCGTTCGGTGAGCGTTTGATCATACGCAACCTCGACGAAGTCGGCGATGTCGTCGACGATTTCTTCGCCGTGACCGGACTGAGTATTGATGGAATCGAAAAGCAGCGCTTCAACGACACGCCAACGGGCGAGGAATTGGCGCTTAGGGCGATGTTCAATACCGGCATCGAGGAGAAGGCGTTGCCGGAGGTGTTCGATGGCGCCATGCAAGTTCCCGATCTGCGGTTTGACCTCACTCCCACCCAATGGCTGTCGGCTTTGTTGCCCGACGAGGACGATCTCAAGGCCGTGGCTGACGCTTCGGAAACCGACCGTCTCATGCTTGACGTTCTATTGCGCGCCTGCGGAGCCGCTCCGGTCGAAACTTCTCCCCTCGAAACAAAGGCACCTACGGTGGACACCGCCAAGCTGCTGACCGCCGTTTCTCAGATTGTCATGAAGCAGTCCTTGCGGATCAAGCGGCTGGAAGAGAGGCTGGCAGAGGGTGGGGCACGCCCGGCGTTGGATAGCCGGATAACTGGAAACACTACCGGCACCGACTCCCTGACGCGTGATCGCGACGAACGGCCGACCCGCGGCGCACCGGTCTTCGTCATCTCGCGCTGCCAGCCGGCTTGTGCCATGATGCAGAGGTTGTTGAACTGCCACCTCGACATTGCGATTTCGGGGGCCCACGACGGCATTCTGAATGGCTTTGTTTCGCCTTATCAGCGCATGAGCAACCAGAAGCTCAACCGGACCCCCGGCACGGTGCCCGACGGTCAGGGCCGACAGCTCGCACCCGTCCTGCACAATCCGGAAGCTACAGCAGGGAGGGGTACTCCACAATCGCTGCCGGAGCTGAGCGACCAGATTCGCGCCTTTGTCGACGACTACTTCTGCAAGCGATTGGAACCCGGCATGCGCTGGGGGTTTGCGGAATCCTCATATAACAACACGCCGACGCTGCGCATGATTCGAGAGCTCTATCCACGGGGCCGCTTTGTCTTCGTCCGCCGCGAGACAACGGAGGTGGTGCGCAGCAAAGTCGAGGCCCTCCGTAGGGACCAACACTGGTCATCAATGACACGGGAAGAAAGACAGCGGCTGGTGTACAGGCTATTCAAAGAGGCTCGTGACCACTCGCAGGTCCACGAGAACTTTCTTGGACGGTTCCCACACCTCGGCGTGGCCGTCGAACTCAATTCGGTGATCGACAAACCGCAAGAGGCTTTGACCGACCTATTGACTCATCTCAACCTCAACCCCGGCCGATACAATTGGCCTATGGCCAACGCGGTGCTATCCAGTGGCGTAGGTGATGCGGAAGGTGACGTCGACATCGAACAACTGATCAACGACGCCAAGTTGACGATGGCAGCCGAAACCTGACTGACCGGTCCCGTCACACGCCCATGTCGATTGACTTGAAAAAGTACCCCGCCGAGGCCCCGTCACCGGGTACCGGCTTGATTGTAGTCCGCCGACCGCATCGATCTCCGGATGGCTGGACCCGGAGAACGCTTCGCTACGAATGTTCGGGACAACCATGAAGCAGGACGCAAATCGACGACGCCGATCGGAGTCCTCGGCATGACGAGGCGCTCGTATCGTTCACATCTGGTCTCACAAGACCGGCTCGTCGTCAATCTAGCGCAACGGGCCATCAAGAAACAGATGGTCGACCCCGACCTGTCCCAACTCTATCCATGCCACTGCAGCCGATTCGAAAAATCTATCGAGTATTCGACCGGGACAATGCCAGACTCTAAAAGTTCGCCCCCGAATGATTCACCCGCGGTGATGTGGTGGGGCATTTCTTCGAAGTTTTCCACATTTCAACTCCGCGAGTCACCCACCGGCTAAATGAATCCATGAATGCATTGGCGGTGAATATCCTTTGTGCCTGCCACAAGTATGGCGGGCCGCTGGCGGCTGAGCGACCCGTATCAAGAATGCCGGACATTGTTGCCAAAGCCATTTTGGCCCTGCTCGGGAAAAGATTCTACCTCTCTACCGAGGCGATCCAGCCAGCGATCGATGCCAATCGTCGCGGTATTGCTTGGATCGAGAATCGGCTCGGCGATTCCTTTACCGAACCGTCGGGTGAAGAGCCGGGCGCCATCCGCCGTGAAGCCGACACGCTCGATGTTCCACCTGAAACCAACGCCGCACTGGAGGAACTCGCCGACCGAACATGTAACCTGCCACCGCGCCAAGCCACTCCAGCCCAATAAGCCGGTGCTATGATTTCTGCTATGGTCGATGCCGACAAAGTCAAACTGGATGCCTGACAGGGGTCGACGAAAGTCCTTGGACCGGACGCCGTTCTTCATGGCAGACTAGAGCCATGGTCAGGCCTCCTCCGAGAGAACGCAAGAACCTGCCGCCCTGGCGCGCGGCGGGGCGTCGACGCAGCCAAACGGGCGAGAAGACCGCGCCGCCACACCACGAGCTGCCGACTCAGTCCATTGCCGGCCAATCCCTCGACGACATCGAGCGCCTGCGCGCCGAACTGGGCCGCCTGGAGCGCGAGGCAAGCCGCCTCCGGCTCTATTTCCGCGCCGCCATCGAGGCGATCGCCCCCAAGCGCCGCGCTGGCCTGGCGCGGCTACCGGAACTTTTCAACCCCCAGCCCCCCTGGCTGCGCAACCAGGTGAGAATTCTCCGCCGCTCGCGTCTGTTCGACGAAGCCTGGTATGTCTCGCAGTACCCGGATATCCAGCGCTCCGGCCTCGATCCGGCTGTTCACTACATCCTGATTGGCGGACCCGAGGGTCGCAATCCCAATCCGATCTTCGACGGGCGCTGGTACTTCGAGACCTATCCGGAAGTCGCCCATGGCGGAATGAATCCGCTAATCCACTATCTCGAGAACGGCATTGCCGAGAAACTCTGGGCCTCGCCGCGCTTCGACACCGCCTATTATCTCGAGCGTCATCCCGATGTCGCAGCAGCCGGCGTTCATCCGCTTGCCCACTATCTCCGCCACGGCGCCAAGGAGGGCCGGGTCACCCAGCGCAGTCGGCCGGCCGCGGCACGGCCCGCTGCCCCGCTCGAGGCCGAGTGGGTCAAGCTCAAACCTGCCGACCTTTCCCCACCGAAATCCGTCGACGTGGTGGTGCCGGTCTATCGCGGTTATGACGACACACTCGCCTGTATCCATTCGGTTCTCTCCAGCCCGGTCACAACCGCCTTCGAACTGGTCGTCATCGACGACTGCAGTCCCGACCCGCAACTTTCCGCCAAGCTCCGCGAACTTGCCGGTCTCGGTCTCTTCACGCTTCTGGTCAACGAGAGCAACCTCGGCTTTGTCGCAACCGCCAACCGCGGCATGGCGCTGCACGGCGAGCGCGACGTGATCCTGCTCAACTCCGATACTGTGGTCTACAACGATTGGCTCGACCGGCTGCGAGCCCAGGCCCGCCGGCCCCATGTCGGCACGGCGACGCCGTTCTCGACCAACGCCACCATCTGCAGCTATCCGACCACCCTGCGCGACAACCCCGAGGAACTTGAGACCGGCTACGAAACGATCGACCGCCTGGCGGCCGGCGCCAATGCCGGGCGCTTCGTCGATATTCCCACCGCCGTCGGTTTCTGCATGTATGTGCGCCGCGACTGCATCGCCGACGTCGGCCTGTTCGACGTCGAGACTTTCGGCCGGGGCTATGGCGAGGAAAACGATTTTTGTCGCCGCGCCGTGGGCCGCGGCTGGCGCAACATCCTCGCCGCCGACGTCTTTGTCCGCCACACCGGGTCCGTCTCCTTCGCCGAGGAAACGAGTGCCGCCAGCGCTGGCGCCATGCAGGCCCTGCTCCGCAAGCATCCCGACTACATGAGCGTCGTGCGCAACCACATCGCCAATGATCCTTCTGCACGATTGCGGCGCCGGATCGACATCGCCAGGCTGCGCCAGCGGGTTGGATCCCGCAGCGTGCTGCATGTCTCGCATAACTGGGGCGGGGGCGTGGGTCGCCATGTCCAAAGCCTGATGCAATTGCTGGCCGCCGACGGTCTCGGCGGATTGCTGATGATCGCTCCCGACCGGGGCAGGCCTTTGGTCAGCCTGCATACCGTCGACGACCTCCACCTCCCCAACCTGCAGCGTCTCGACATCGTCGCCGAACCTGAGGAAATGGCCGAACTTCTGAAGCTCCTCGGGGTCGAGCGCATCCATGTGCACAGCCTGGCCGGATGGGCCATCGAGGCAGCCGCTTCGCTGCGTAAGCTGGCCGAACTGGCAAGGCTTCCCTATGCCTTCAGCGTACACGACTACATGGCTTTCTGCCCCCGCCTCACCTTCGTCGACGGCAGCGGCCGCTATTGCGGGGAAAAGGGCCTTGCCACCTGCCATCGCTGCATCGCGTTGAACGGCACGCCGTTCGGCCGGGTCAACGCAACCGAGTGGCGCCAGCAGTTCCGTTACCTGCTCGACGGCGCCGACCGGATCATAGCGCCCAGTCGCGATGCTTGCATGCGGGTCTCGCGCTATCTCGATGGCCGCGACGTGCTCTATCGCCCGCATCCCTACAGTCCGACGGCAGTCGAGCGCCTGACCCGGCCGTGGAAGCCGGGCGACACGCTGCGCCTGCTCATTGTCGGCGGCATCAACGAAGCGAAGGGCGCGCGACTTCTTGCTGCCATGGCCGAAGATGCCCAGCGCCGCAAACTCCCCATCGCTTTTATCATCGTCGGCCACACCGATCGCGACAGCGCCTTTGCCAGTTACACCAATGTTACCATGACCGGCCGCTACGATGATGCCGACCTTCTGGAACTCTGCGCTGCCCAAGAGGCCCATGCGGCGTTCTTCTCGTCGGTGTGGCCCGAGACATATAGTTATGTGCTGTCGGGTCTCCTTGATGCGGGATATCCCGTCGCCGCCTTCGATCTTGGCGCCCAGGCCGAGCGCCTTCGTGACCTTGCTCCTTCAAACAGTCTTCTCATCGATATCGAGCGCGCTGCCGACCCACCCGCCGTCAATCGGGCCCTGCTCGCCTGGATCCGGCGCCTTGACGGCCCGGGACCCCGAGCCGAGCTTCCTTTGGTCACTTACAGCGCCGCCGACTATTATGGGGACGGGGATGACGGCCGGGGATTGCACCAAGACCGACCATCGTGATCGCCGAAAAGGCGGCCGACCTTATCCGCGACCGATGAACGGCATCTTGGTCGCCATCACCGTCAGGAACTGCACATTGGCGTCAAGCGGCAGGCTGGCCATATAGACGACCGAGCGCGCCACGTTTTCGACATCCATGGTGGGTTCTGGCACCACGCTGCCGTTGGCCTGCGGCATACCGGTCTTCATCCTTTCGGTCATCTCTGTGCCGGCATTGCCGATGTCGATCTGACCCACCGCAATATCGTATTTGCGGCCATCGAGGGAGCCCGATCGGGTAAGGCCGGTAACGGCGTGCTTGGTTGCGGTATAGGGTGCCGAGTTGGGCCGTGGCACATGGGCCGAGATCGAGCCGTTGTTGATGATGCGGCCGCCGCGCGGCGATTGCGCCTTCATGATCCGGAAGGCCTCCTGCATGCAGTAGAAGACGCCGGAGAGATTGGTGTCGACCACCGCCCGCCATTGCTCGACGGCGAGGTCTTCGAGATTGATGGTGCCGGGGGCGCCGGTTCCGGCATTGTTGAACAGGACGTCGAGCCGGCCATATCGTTCCTTGGCGGCGGCGAACAGCGCCGCGACCGATTTGGGGTCGGTGACGTCGGTCTCGACCGGGAGGCTGTTGGGGCCGATTTCGCCGGCAGTGGCCTGGAGGGCCCCGCGCCGGCGGCCGGCGAGGACCACGGCGTAACCCTCGCGGCCCAGCGCTCGCGCCACCGCCTTGCCGATGCCCGAACCCGCTCCCGTGACCAGAGCAACTTTCATATTTGCCATCCTTTCAACGTCTCATTCAATGCAACAGCCCCGCGGCAACGGCGATGCGGGCCAAACCCTTGACGATCGCCTGCGGGTTGCCATGGCGCACTTTGAGGCCGGCCAGTCCCATGGCCCTCACATAACGCCCACCGATGCCAGGCGATGCCAGCACCACGTAATCGGCGCTCCTCGGGTTGGCGGCCGTGGCGTGAGCGACTTCCGTGCCGATCACCTGGCCTGACAGATAGGACGAAAGATGTTCCGGCGCCATCTCGCCGAAGAGAGCGAGCGAGCGAACCGAAAAGATGCGATGCAAAAAGCCCGCCGGATCGGCAAGCGCCGATGTCACGCCGCGGACGAAGGCTTCGTCATTGTCGGGATCGTCCTTCATCAGGCGGCCTAAAATCGTGTGGCCCTTGAGGGCGGCAAAGACCTCGCCTGTCATATAGGTGGTGAAGCGGGTGACCCGTTTACCTTCCACCACGATCCATTTGGAATGGGTTCCCGGCGTTACGAAATGATTGGCTTCGTCGAAGCTGCCGAATACCTGGGTCTCCTCGCTCCGCATGACATCGGGCAGGCCGTCGGAAGAGCGGTAGCTGAGGCCGGTGGAGAAAGCGATGTGACGGCCGCGCTTCGAGACATGGGTGTGGAGTGCGGCTGCCAGATCGGCGAGGCCTGCCGGAGTCGCGACATAGGGGCACTCGACCCAGCCCTGCCGGCTGGTGATCATGCCGGCGGCGAGCACCGGTAGGCTCGCGTCCCAATCGCCGATGTGGCGTTCAAGCGCGCCATCGAAATCACCATCGCTCACCGCGAGGATGCCCTCCGGCGCACTCACCGTCTTCTCGACCCGGCCCGCCGCGTCTGCCAGATAGGCACGGAACGAGGTCGTCCCCCAGTCGAGCGCCACGAAGCGATCGGACATCGAAAGCTACAGCGCCTTCACTGCGTCCGGCCGATAACGGGCCCGCACCACCTTCAGCCGGTTGCGCAGCGGTGCGCCGAAGGCCGGAGCACTGATCTCGAAGACATCTCCATTCTCGGTGACGATGCCGTCGGCGATTGACAGGGTGCCGGTACCGAAGAAATGCACATGCAAGTCGCCGGGCCGGCGAAAGCCCTCATACTTGAAGTGATGGTATTCGAGGTTGGCGAGGCTGTGCGACATGTTGGCTTCGCCGGTGAGGAAGGGCTTCTCCCAAATGGCCTTGCCGGCCCGCAGAATGCGACTGGTGCCCTCGATCTGCGGTGGCAGGGGCCCTGCAATCATCTCCGGCCCGATGGCACATTGGCGGAGTTTCGAATGGGCGAGATAGAGATAGTTCTGCCGCTCCATCACGTGGTCGGAATATTCATTGCCCAAGGCGAAGCCCAAACGATAGGGTCTGCCGTTGGAACCGATCAGATAGAGGCCCACGACCTCCGGCTCCTCGCCGCCATCGAGCGCGAAGGCCGGGCGCTCGAGATCGTCGCCTGGACCCACCAGCCAGGAGCCATCGCCCTTGTAGAACCACTCGGGCTGCACTCCCGCCTCGCCCTGCTTCGGCTTGCCGCCGTCAAGGCCCATCTTGAACATCTTGAGGCTGTCGCTGAGCTCTTCGCCGCCGCCCGACAGCTTCTGGTGCATCTTGTCGCGTGCCGTCGCCGAGCCGAGATGGGTGAGGCCGGTGCCGGTGACGAGACAGTGCGCCGGATCGGGATGGTCGACGGGTGCCAGGATGCGGCGCTCCTTGCGGGCCGCCGCATAGTCTTCCTCACCGCCGCCGGCCAGCTCTTTGGCAAGCCCCGCCAGCTTGCGGCCCCGCTTGATGGCAAAATTTGCCAACTCAAAGGTACTATCGACTCTCTTGAGAAGGGCAAGCCTGTTGCCCTCCACCATCGCGACGCGGCGCTTACCCTTGCGGTCGACGAGCTGCACAATATTCATGGCGGTGGTTCCTCTCCCCGGATTTCCGGCGAAATCTATGATGAATAGATGTGCATGTCAGCGGTCAATCGCGTCCCGGGGCCAGGTGTCGGAAATCCGGTAGCCATCGGGCCAGGGATCGTCGGGATCGAGCATCAGCGTCGAACGTCCGGTGATCCAGCCGCGGCCGGAAATCGACGGTACGATGGCGGACCTGCCGCCGAGTTCGGTCAAGGCCTCGATGCGGCCGGTAAAGCGGCTTTCGATGATCGAGCGGCCGATGAACTTGTCGCCCTCGCCCATTAGGCCGCGGGCGGCGAGCACTGCCATGAGAGCCGAACAACCGGTTCCGGTGGGCGACCGGTCGAGCTTGCCCGGCTTGATCACGCAGGCGTTGCGGCTTGAAAGATCGCCATCGACACGCTCGAGGGGGCCGGTGACAAAAGCAAAGGAGAAGTGCCGCCAGCCCGGGAGGGTGGGATGAACAAAGCTCAACTGCTCATTGGCGGCGGCGACGATGCGGCGTCCAATATCGGCAATGTCGCGGGCCTCGTCAGGCGTCAGGGCGAAGCCCAGGGACTTGCCCTCGGCCATGACGAAACTGTCTCCGCCGAAGGCGGTATCGACAGTGAGCGTGCCGAGGCCCGGGACCTCCAGCCTGGCGGCGAGCCGGTCGGCGAAGGCCGGCACGTTGCGTAGGGTGATCGTTTCCGCTTTGCCGCCCCGGCAGTGGGCCCGCACTTCGATGAGGCCGGCGGGAGCTTCCAGCGTCAGGCGCGTTTCCGGCTCGCTCATCGGGATTATCCCGGCATCGAGCAGGACGGTCGCCACACAGATGCAGTTCGAGCCCGACATGGGAGGAGTGTCCTCGGGCTCCATGATGATGAAGCCCATCTGGGCGGCCGGATTCTTCGACGGCACCAGCAGGTTCACATGGCGGAATACGCCACCGCGCGGCTCGTTGAGAACGAAGGCGCGAAGCTTTCCGTTGCTGGCGATAAAACGCGACTGGTCCCAAACCGTTTCCCCCGGCGGCGGCGCAACGCCGCCGACGATGACATCGCCCACCTCGCCTTCGGCATGGCAGCCGATGATCTCGATCGCTTTGCTGGTGCGCATGTTAGCCTGCCTCCGTCGCCCAGTAGCGGTCAAAACAGCCGGGCATTGATCAGCATATGGGCGATGATGCTCGCCCCATAGCCCAGTGCGATGGCCCAGGCCCATTTCAGATGGCTCAAAAACCCGTAGTGCTCTCGGGCCTGACCCATGAGTGCAACGCCGGCGGCCGAGCCGATCGACAGGAGCGAGCCGCCGACGCCGGCGGTGAGCGTTACCAGGAGCCACTGGCCCTCGCTCATCGGCGGATTCATGGTGAGAACAGCGAACATCAGCGGAATGTTATCGACGATTGCAGACAGCACACCCACTGCCACATTGGCGGACGTCGGCCCCAGCCCAGCATAAAGAAGGTCGGAAGCCAGCGCCAGGTAACCCAGCACGCCAAGGCCACCAACCGCAAGGATGATGCCGAAGAAAAACAGCATGGTGTCCCATTCGACCCGCTGGATCTGGGCGAAGGAGTCGAGCACCATGTCATGGTCGTTGCGGCGACGGCCCAGGCGCTGCAGCAGATAGGACCATGCTTGCAGATAGCCGAGGCCCAGCATCATGCCCAGCGCCGGCGGCAGGCCGAGGAAATTCCTGAACGAGACGGCGGTGGCGATGGTGGCGGCAAAAAGCACGACGACGCCGGCCGACCCGGGCTTTGTGGAAACCCGCTCGGAACTGGGTTCTGGCCTCGATTTCGGTATGGCGAAATGCATGATTGCCGCCGGCACCAGCCAGTTGACGAGCGACGGCACGAACAGCGCGAAGAAGTTCCAAAAGCCGAGCTTGCCCTGCTGCCACACCATCAGCGTGGTTATGTCGCCGAAGGGCGAGTAGGCGCCGCCGGCATTGGCTGCCACGACGACCGAAATGCAGCCAAGAGTTGCGAAGCGCGGCGAGCGCGCTCCCGCTGCCAGCACTACCGCACCCATGACGAGCGCCGTGGTCAGGTTGTCAAGCAGGCCCGACAGGAGGAAGGCGAGAGTGCCGGTGAGCCAGAACAACTGGCGGTAGGACAGCCCCCCGCTCACGAGTTTGGCGCGCAGGACGTCAAAGACCCGCCGTTCCTCGAGAACATTCACGTAGGTAATGGCAACCAACAGGAATAGGAACAGTTCGCCATAGTTCTCGATCACCTGCCCGGCCAGGGCCTGCACATCGCCGGTCCTTCCCGCCAGGGAATAGGCAATGCCGATCAGCACCCAGATGAGGCCGGCCGCCAATAGAACCGGCTTCGACTTGCGCAGCTCCGTCGCCTCTTCGAAGATCACCAGCAGATAGGCGGCAATAAACAGAGCAAGCGAGACCAGGCCCGCCCAGTGCTGTGTGAAATCGACGGCCGGGGTCTCGTTCATCTTGCCGCCGCGAACATGGCCTGTGGGGTTATCTCGAGATAGCCGAAAAACGGCCGGTCGTGGGCGTGCACTTCGAACAGCGAGATCGAGACGGCGAACGTCGGCAACGCTAGCCGGTTCCAGTGAAATAACATCTGGATCGCTAGCGCGATGGCCCCGGCTGCCAGGAGCACGAATAGAAACATGCCAACCTCGGTCCAGAAGTTGAGAAAGTCCGGCGGCATGGCCTTGTTCCCTCGGTTAGACGGTTCGCAGATACCACTCGAAGTCGCGGGCCGTCGGCTCGGCGTAGAAGCGGTCGGCCTCGACTTCCTTCAGGGTGCAATAGGTGTCGACGAATTCCTTGCCGAAATATTCCTTGAGGATTGAGGCTCGCCAGAAGGCATCGATGGCATCGAACCAGTTGCCGGGAATATACTTGGCGCGGCGCTCGTAGCCGTTGCCGGTGACCGGATTGCCGGGATCGGCCTTCTCGGTGATGCCGTGATGCATGCCCGCCATGATCGCCGCCATCACCAGATAGGGATTGGCGTCAGCCCCGCTGGGCCGGTGCTCGATGTGGCAGGCGGCAGCGGCACCTGCCGGAATGCGCAAGGAGACAGTGCGGTTGTTAATGCCCCAGCTAGCCGAAACGGGGGCGTAGGAATTGCGCCGGAAACGCCGGTAAGAATTGGCATTGGGCGCGAAAATCAGCATCGATTCCGCCATGGCGGCCCGCAGGCCCCCCAAGGCATTGAGCAGAAGCTCGTTCTCCATGGGATCGGCGGCGGCGAAGAGATTGTTGCCGGCGGCATCGGCCAAGCTTACATGCACATGCATGCCCGAGCCCGTCCATTGCGAATATGGCTTGGCCATGAAAGTCGCGGCAAGCCCGTGCTTTTCTGCCACCGCCTTGATCAGGCGCTTCAGCATGATCGCCTCGTCGCAGGCCTTGAGTACGTCGGTCCGGTGGCGGAGCACGATCTCCATCTGACCCGGTGAATATTCCGAGATCAGCGTCTTGGCCGGCAGCCCCTGCGTTTCGCACCAGGCATACAGGTCCTTGAAGAAGGGTTGGAAGTCGTCGAGGTCCTGCAGGTAGTAGGCTTGGTAGTGCTGTGGGCGGAACTCGTTGATCAGCGACTTGGGTGCGGTGGGCTGGCCTGCCAGCGCCTTCGCGCGGTCCATCAGATAGAATTCCAGTTCGACTGCACCGACCGGGGTCATGTTGAGATCGGCCTTGAAACGGTCGACGATCTTCTCCAGCACGCTGCGAGG
The DNA here is from genome assembly GCA_016185245.1 of Hyphomicrobiales bacterium. Lineage (GTDB taxonomy): Bacteria > Pseudomonadota > Alphaproteobacteria > Rhizobiales > Aestuariivirgaceae > Aestuariivirga. The sequence goes on from JACPNZ010000042.1 coordinate 147,119, forward strand.
GTCGAAATAATGCGGTGTTCCGTCGAGATCGCGAACCGCAGCGACATATTGGGCCGAGGGTTCGTCGATCCACGGGACGCGCACCATGCTGCCCGGCACCGGCCACAGCAGCATGTCGCGGTCGCCCTCGTCGAACACGAGGCCGGTTTCCGGCACGTCCTGGCCCGTCACATCGAGGACGAGAGCCGAGATCGGCATGAAACGCCCGTCCTTCCAGGCAGGGATAACTTCGTCGCGGCGAAGTATCTTGCCGCGGGCGACACCGCAGATATCGGTCCACACCACGTGGACGCTCTGGATATCGGCATTGGCATCGAGGAAGGCGCGCGCTTCGGCGTCGCGACAAGGAAATACGGGCGTCATGGTCCCTGCTCCGGTTCAGCTCGTCAATTCTGCGATGCAGCGGTCGACCCCCTCGACCAGCTGCGCCACATGCGCCTCGGTGGTGGCCGGGCAGATGAGCATCATATTATGGAACGGCGTAATGATCACGCCGCGGTTGAGAAGATGGTGATGGATGGCCCGGTCAGCCGGCCGGTGGATCAGCTGGGCCGCCTCACCCCCATTGCGCGGGCGCCGCGGGCTGCACATGAACTCGACGCGGGCCCCTACCCTGACCACATGCCAAGGAACGCCACGCCGGGCGATGACCTGGGCAAGTCCCTGTTCAAGCTCCTCCGCCAGCGCAATCAGGGGCGCGAAGGCCGCATCGGTGAAATAGGTCTCGATTACGGTTCGCATCAGGGCAAGTTGGATCTTGGAGCCCGAAAGCGTCGTACCGATCCCCGAATGTCCCGGTGTCCGTTTCTCCAGGAAAGAGCGAATTCGCTCGGCGACGGCGCTCGAAAAACCATAGACCGCTGCCGGCAGCCCGCCGGCGATGGGCTTTCCGAGCACCAGCCCATCGGGCTCAAGGCCATGGGCGCGGGTGTAGCCGCCGGGACCGGACGACATGCAGTGGGTTTCATCGATGATGAGCAGCGTGCCGGTGCGGCGCGTCGCCTGGCGCAGCCTGGTGTGATAGCCCTCGTCGGGCAGCACCATGCCGACATTGGTCATGACCGGTTCGGCGAGCACGCAGGCGACATCACTGGGTGCAAGCGCGGCCTCGAGCGCTGCCACGTCATTGAACTCGACCACCTTGGTCAGGGCCGTCAGGTCGCGCGGTTCGCCGATCAAAGCCGGATCGGCGTGTGGAGTGCCGCCGTCAATCGTCACATAAGTCTCGTCGACCGCACCGTGATAGCAGTGGTTGAAGACGAGGATCTTCTGGCGGCCGGTGATGGCGCGGCACCAGCGCAGCACTGCGCGGTTGGCGTCGGAGGCCGTCGCCGTCACCTGCCAGAAAGGCAGGCCGAAGCGGTCGGCGAGCAGCTTGCCCACTTCGGCTGCGACAACCGACGGTATCATGGTAGTGAAGCCGCTAGCCCCTTCCCGCTGCAGGGTCTCGACCACCGGCGGCGGCGAATGACCGAACATGGCACCGGTATCGCCCAGGCAAAAATCAATATAAGCATTGCCGTCGGCGTCGGTGAGATCGACGCCCTTGGCGTCAGCCACAAATAGCGGGAAAGGCGTGCCCCAGTCGACCATCCAGTGCATCGGAACGCCACGCAGCCAGTTCTTTGCCGCCTCTTCCGAGAGTGCCCGGGACCTTGGGTTGCGCTGGATGAAATGGCGAGCTTCGCGATCCAGCATGGCCGCAATGGCAGTGTCCCGGATCGGCTGCGGCATGATATCCTTCTGATTGGTGGCCCCTGGGTTGTCCTAGCACAGGCCCCGGGGGCTTCCACAACCCCCATGGATTTTCGCGGCGGAATCTGGTCTACGGTGCACCGCACAATCGAGGAGAAAACCATGGGCCGCACTGTCTTCGTCAACGGCGACTATGTCCCGGAGGAACAGGGGAAGATCTCGATTTTCGATCGTGGCTTCCTGTTCGCCGACGGCGTCTACGAGGTGACGGCCGTAATCAATGGGCGGTTGGTCGACTACGGCCCGCACATGGAGCGGCTGGATCGGTCACTGAGCGAACTGCGCATGGATTGGCCGTGCAGCAAGGACGAGCTTCGCGCCATGCATGAGGAGTTGGTGAGGCGCAACGACCTAAAGGAGGGCATCGTCTACATGCAGGTGACGCGGGGCGCCACCGATCGCGACTTCAAGTTCCCCAAGGACGTGAAGCCGACCCTCATCGCCTTTACTCAGACGATGAGCCTCGTCGACAATCCCAACGCAGTGAAGGGTGTCTCCGTGGTTACCGTGCCGGACATCCGCTGGCTGCGGCGCGACATCAAGTCGGTGATGCTGCTGGCGCCGGTGATCGGCAAGCAGGCGGCTTACGAGAAGGGCGCCCATGAGGGCTGGATGGTCGAGGCCGGCTTCGTGACCGAGGGCACCTCCTCCAACGCCTATATCGTCAAGGATGGCAAGGTGATTACCCGCGGCCTGTCCAACGCCATTCTGGCCGGCTGTACCAGGCGGGCCCTGTTCCGGCTGGCAAAGGAGCACGGCGTGGTGATCGAGGAACGGGCCTTCACCCCAGCCGAGGCTTATGCGGCCGACGAGGCTTTCCTCACCAGCGCCTCACAGTTCGTCATGCCGATCACTGAAATAGATAGCCATCGCATCGGCGGAGGGCAGCCGGGACCGGTCACCCGCAAGCTGCGCGAGCTATTCCTCAAGGAAGCGACTGGCTGACGGAAAGCCTCAGTTGCCGTCTTCCGGCAACCGGGGCAGAGGGTGGACTTCAATCCCTTCCTCGATCAATGCCCTTGCGTCATTCTGGGTCGCTTCGCCATAGATGCCACGCTTTTCGGACTCCTCAAAGTGGATGCGGCGCGCTTCCTCGGCGAAACGGTCGCCGACATACTCGGCATTCTCCTCCACCGTCTTGCGCATCTCGCGCATGACTTCAAGCATCGCCCGGGCCCGCGGGTCCAGAGGCCCCGCCACCATCTTCTGCGGTGCTTCCGTCCGGCGGTTCGATTTCACCATTATGCCGGGGGCCATCAACTGCTTATCGATCTTGGCGGAACCGCAGACCGCGCAACTCAGCAGCCCTCGCCGGGACTGGCTGTCATAGGCGGCACTGTCGCGGAACCAGCCGTCGAATTCATGTCCCTGGTCGCAGATGAGGTCATATCTGATCATGGCAGCGATTAGGTAGCAACGGCGTCTTCGGGTTTCAAGCAAAGCCCGCTAACAGGCTGAACGGCCGGTCGTGAGAAAGCGCCGGGATGCGTCTGCGGGCGAGTTCCGACTGGCGGGGGTCGATGTCGACCATCAGCACGACGGGATCGACTTCTCCCTCGGCTAGTATCTCGCCCCAGGGGCCGACCGCCAGGCTGTGGCCATAGGTTTCGCGCCTGCTGTCGTGGCGCCCGCCCTGGGCGGCCGCCAGCACGAAGCTCCCGGTTTCGATGGCCCGGGCCCGCAGAAGCACATGCCAATGAGCCATGCCGGTCGGCACCGTGAAGGCCGAGGGTACCGTCAGGAGGCTCGCACCCTTCTGCGCCAGCATGCGATAGAGGCCGGCAAAACGCATGTCATAGCAGATGGTGAGCCCGAGCCTCATCCACGGCAGGTCGGCAAGGCAGGCGATCGAGCCACCCTCGAAGGCCCGCGATTCGCGGATCGTTTCGCCGGTTGGAAGATCGACGTCGAACATGTGGATCTTGTCATAGCGGGCGGCAATCGCGCCGTCGGGAGTAAAGAGCAGCGAGCGGTTGCGAAGTTTTTCGCCTTCACCCTTGAGCGCCAGTGACCCGATGTTGAGCCACAGGCCAAGCTCCTTCGCCAAGGCGGCAAAGGCGGCTACCGAATCGTCTTCACTCTCTTTCCGGGCCAGCGCCACGAGGCGCCCGCGGTCCGGTTCGATGATGTTGGTCATTTCCGGCGTGGTAACAAATTGGGCGCCCCGGGCCTGCGCCTCGCGGATCATCGCCACCGCATCTGCGACATTACGGGCCATGTCGCGGCCCGAGCGCATCTGGACCAGGGCGGCGCGGACGCTCACGCCTCAACCAGCGCCAGCAGGGGATCGAGCTTCCCCACAGCGTCGAGATCATGGATACGATCGCAATCGCCGAGATAGGTGTCGCCGATGAACATCTGCGGCACGGTGCGCCGGCCCTTGGCCCGCGCCGTCATGCGTCGGCGCTCCTCCGGATCGTGGCTCACGTCGATTTCGTCAAACTTCACCCCCTTCCTCGTAAGCAGCGCCTTGGCGGCGTGGCAATAGGAACACCAGGGAATTGTATAGATTGTGAGCGTAGACATTGAAGTTTCCAGAATCATATATGCGGTCGATAGGGTTTGACCACAAGGGCGAAGGTCAGGACATCGACGCGCCCCGCCCCCGCCTTTTTCAAGGCTGCAGCACAGGCTGACGCCGTGGCCCCGGTGGTTAAGACGTCATCGACGAGCAGGATGTTGCGGCCGGCGATCCCTGCAGCCTTTGTGTCGTTCACCCGGAAGGCGGCACGCACATTCCTGCGCCGCGTCTCGGCATTGAGCCCGACCTGGGGCCTTGTCGCCTTGACCCGGACCAACACGTCACCGCGCCATGGCTTTGCCGATTGGCGGGCCAGCCGGGTCGCCAGTTGGGCTGACTGATTGAAGCGCCGCCACCACAGCTTTAGCCGGTGTAGCGGCACGGGGATAATCAGATCGGCCTCGGCCAGGAGTTTGCGCCCGGCCCGCGCCATGAGCCGGGCCATCAGCAGCCCCGCCTCTGGCGTGTCGTAAAACTTGAGCAAATGGACGATGGGCCGCGAGGCATCGTCATAGGCAACCGCCGCCCTGGCCCGGTCCCAGGGAGGTGGATTGGCAAAAGCCGCCTCGCTCACCGCCCCCTCCCCCCGATCAAAGGCAAAAGGCAGACCAAGTACCTCGCAAACCGGATCGTCGATCTGGGCGAGATTTGACCAACAGGCAGGGCACAAGCTCGAGGGTTCATCGAGCGATATCCGGCACACCAGGCAGCGAGGCGGAACCACGAAATCGACAAAGCGGCGTACCAGGCTGGCGGCCGGGCTGGCAGGAGTGGCAAACATAGGAGCCAAGCCTAACATGGCGTGGATTTGCCCGTCCAATTCGTCTAACCCGACCGGTAGACTGGAGCTTCAGGACCCCATGCCGTTCACCCGTGCCGATCTCGACCGCCTCGCCGGTATTCTCGTTGCCGCCGCCGAGCGCGAGATCATGCCGCGCTTTCGCGGCCTCGCGGCCGGCGATATTCGCCAGAAGAGCAGCTCCCTCGATCTCGTGACCGACGCCGACGAACAGGCCGAATGGCTGATCCGCGATGCCGCCGCCCTGGCCTTCCCGGGCGCCTTGTTCGTCGGCGAGGAATCAGTGGCCCGCGATCCGGCATTGCTTGACAGGATTTCCGGAGCGGATCTGTCGATTGTCGTCGATCCGGTGGACGGCACCGGCAATTTCGCCTGGGGCCTGCCGCTGTTCGGCGTCATGGCTTCGGTCGTCACCAATGGAGAAACGGTGGCGGGCCTTATCTACGATCCGGTCGGCCGCGACTGGCACAAGGCGCTACGCGGCGAAGGAGCCTGGGCCGAAGATTCCGCCGGCGTCACCCGCGACCTGACGGTGGCGCAGCCGGCAGCTCTTTCCGAGATGACCGGAACGAGCTCCTGGTATCTGATGCCGGAACCGATGCGCAGCCGGGTTGCCGCCAACCTCGCCAGGGTCAGGGCCACCTTCAACTATCGCTGTTCGGCTTACGAATACCGCCTGGTGGCCGGCGGGCTGGTGCATTTCGGGCTTCACTACAAGATGATGCCGTGGGACCATGCGGCAGGCGTGCTCATTCACGCCGAAGCCGGCGGCTATTCGGCCTTCCTTGACGGCTCGCCCTATCGCCCCACCCGACACGAAGGAGGCATGATTTCGGCCCCGGACCGTGCCAGTTGGCAGGCCTTGCGCAGCGCACTGGTGACATGACGGCCGGCCTGTCGCCACTTTTTGACCGGGCACTCTATGTGACGCGTGTGCGACGTGCCCGCCGGAGCGGGCCCGACATCCTTGCCGAAACCATGGCGGCCGAACTCGAAAGCCGCCTTGCATTGGTCAAGCGAACCTTCGCCGAGGCCCGCGCCATCTCGCCTTTTGCCGACCGCCTTGCCGCGGCGGTCAGGACCTCGGGGCGGGCGCAGCATCTGACTTCCTACGATATTCCGGATACTGACGATCTGGGACTGGCGCCGGACAGCTGCGATGCCTTGTTCTCGATCCTCGACCTTCATGCAGTTAACGATGTGCCGGGCCAGCTTGCCCAGATGCGTCGGGCACTCCGGCCCGACGGTCTGTTTCTGGCGGCACTCTTCGCCGGCGAGACGTTGACCGAGCTCCGGCAGTCATGGCTGGCCGCCGAGACCGAGATCTTGGCAGGCGCCAGTCCCCGTGTGGCGCCGATGATCGGCGTGCGCGAGCTGGGCGCCCTTCTGCAGCGGGCCGGTTTCGCCCTGGCGGTCGCCGATCTCGACCGCACTATGGTGCGCTATCGCGATGCCCTGGCACTCATCCATGAGATCGGCAGCCTCGGCATGGGCAACTGCCTGGTGGCGCGCTCGCGCCGGCCAGTTTCGAAGCGGCTGTTGGGAGCGGCCGTCGCCCACTACCATAAACACTTCGCCGATCCCGACGGGCGCATTCGTGCCACCTTCGAGGTCGCCTGGGCCACCGGCTGGTCGCCTCACCAAAGCCAGCAACAGCCAATGAAGCCCGGCAGCGCTAAGGTGCGCCTTGCCGATGCGCTCAAAGTGCCGGAAATCAAGCTCAAACCTTGAGGCGCGGGTGGCGGGCGGACTACCTCCAGCCCCGGACAAGATTGCGGGAATATTCCTCAGACCTAAGTGATCGCGGCCTGGAGTTTCCGCCGGTGTACATCTTTCAACTCGCTTCCCAGCACGCCGGATGGCTGGCTGCCAGGCAATCGGTCACCGCAGCCAACATCGCCAACTCGGACACGCCGGGATTCAAGGCAAGGGATGTCATGCCCTTCGAGACGGTTCTCGCCCGCACCGAGCTCACCCTTGCTTCTACCAATCCTGGCCATATGCGTCTGGCGGCGGATGCGGCAACCAACCTCGCCACCGAACCCGAGGCTCCCTGGGACGTCTCCGCCACCGGCAACACCGTGGCGCTCGAACAAGAACTGATGAAGGTCAGCGAAGACAGCCGCATGCAAGCTCTCGATGCCGGCCTCACCCGCAGCTTCCAGCGCATGTTCCTGATGAGCCTCAAGGCCTGACGCAATGGACCCCCTGTCGGCGACACTCAAAATGGCAGCCTCCGGTCTCGCGGCCCAGTCGCTCCGCCTGCGCATCGTTTCGGAGAACCTGGCCAACATCGAATCGGCCGGAAAGACTCCGGGCTCCGATCCCTATCGCCGCAAGACCGTGACTTTCGGCGAGGAGATCGATCGCCTCACTGGTGCCATGGAGGTCAAGATAGAGCGTGTGGGAACCGATCCATCGCCGTTTCGTACCGAGTACGATCCCGGCCACCCGGCCGCCGACGCCGGTGGCTATGTCAAGCTGCCAAACGTCAACATGATCGTCGAATTGGCCGACATGCGCCAAGCCAATCGCTCCTATGACGCCAATCTCCAGGTGATCAAGCAGGCCCGCGAGATGATTTCCATGACCATCGACCTGTTGAGGGCACAAGCATGATCGGCGGCGTCGCTCCGGTTTCGGGCCTGGTAGGTGCGGGCCTTCCCGCCGGCGTGTCTTCGGCAATTGCTTCACCGGCCGCAGGACAGGGCTTCGGTTCGGTGCTCGCCTCCCTGGTTTCCCAGGCTAGCGATGCGCTGAAACAGGGCGAGGCCGCCGGTATCGCCGGGATGCAGGGCACGATGCCAATCCAGCAGGTGGTCGATCAGGTGCTGGAGGCCGAACGGACGTTGCAGACGACCGTCGCCATCCGCGACAAGCTGGTCGGCGCCCTTCTCGAAATCAGCCGAATGCAGATCTGAGGTATCGCCCCATGCGTGCGCTTTCCATCGCGGCAACCGGAATGTCGGCCCAGCAGCTGAACGTCGAGGTCATCGCCAACAACATTGCCAACATCAACACCACGGGTTTCAAGCGCTCGCGGGCCGAATTCACCGACCTCCTGTACCAGATCGAACGCATCAACGGCGCTCCCGACCGGAACGGTCAGGGGGGCGTTCCGGAAGGAGCCCAACTGGGCCTCGGTGTCAGGCTCACCGCCATTCGCGCCCTCAACATCCAGGGGCCGCTCGCCGAAACCGGCAACAAACTCGATCTCGCCATCAACGGCCCCGGCTGGTTCCAGATAACCGGCACCGACGGCGAGACGCTCTATACGCGGGCCGGCGCCTTCAACACCAATGCAGCGGGCGAGGTGGTGACCGCCGACGGCAATGTGCTCGACCCTGCCATCACCGTTCCCGCCGGCACCATCGGCGTACAAGTCAATCAGACTGGCCAGGTCTTCGCCCAAGTGGGCGGCCAGTCCGACGTGACCGAGATCGGCCAGATCACTCTTGCCAATTTTGCCAATCCGGCGGGTCTCGAAGCCCTTGGCGGCAATCGCTACCGCGCCAGTCAAGCCTCAGGCCCGGCGGTCACCGGCCTTCCCGGCGATCCGGCTTTCGGGACGATTGCACAGGGCTATCTTGAACAGTCGAACGTCGATCCGGTGAAGGAAATTACCGCGCTCATCTCCGCCCAACGCGCCTATGAGATGAACTCCAAGGTCATCCAGGCGGCCGACGACATGGCCGGCGTGGTGAGCAAGGGCATCCGGTAACTGGCGATGAGCATTACCGGCCTAGGACGTTTGCTGCTGTGCATCGTCGCCGCCTCGCCGGCCTTCGCCGACACCCGACTGCTGCCGGTCCCCCTGGTGACGCTCTATCCCGGCGATGCCCTAGGGAACACTCAGATCGCCGAGAAATCCTTCACCGCCGATCCTTCGGCCTGGGCGAATTATGTCCTCGATCGCGGCGGACTCGCTGGCAAGGTGGCGCGTCGCACGCTGGTTGCCGGACAGCCCATCGCCATTTCGTCGCTCAAGGAGCGCGACGCTGTCGAGCGCGGCCGCCCAATTGCCGCCATCTATCGCAGTGCCGGGTTCACTGTCTCGACCATCCTGATGCCTTTGCAGTCCGGTAGACCGGGTGAAGTGATCCAAGCCCGCAACACCGATAGCGGCGTCACGATCTATGCGAGAGTCCAGGCCGACGGCAGCCTGCTGGTGGAAGAGCGCTGATGCGGTTCGCCGTCGTTCTTGCACTTGCCGTGTTCGCCGCCGGCCAGAGCGACGCGGCCGCCCGCCTCAAGGATATTACCGACGTGCAGGGTGTGCGCGACAATCAGCTGGTGGGTTACGGCCTGGTGATCGGACTTGCCGCCACCGGCGACTCGATGCGCAATTCGCCCTTTACCGAGCAGTCGGCCCGCTCCATGCTGCAGCGCATGGGAGTGGGTGTCCCACAGGGAACCATCCGCTCGCGGAATATCGCGGCAGTGGTGGTGACCGCCACCCTGCCGGCCTTCATCGGCACCGGCGCCAGGATCGACGTCACCGTGTCGTCGCTGGGCGATGCTTCCTCGCTCGCCGGCGGAACGCTGGTGCTAACCCCTTTGGTTGCCGCCGACGGCAAGGCCTATGCCGTGGCCCAGGGGCCGATTGCGGTTTCGGGCTTCGCCTCCTCAGGCAATGCCGAAAGCCTGACCCAGGGCGTTCCGACCAGCGGCCGCATTCCCAACGGCGCCCTGATCGAGCGCGAGCTCATCGCCGATTTCAACTCCGCCCCGGAGCTTCGCTTGCTGGTCCGCAACCCCGATTTCAAGACCGCGACCGCCGTTGCCGATGCCATCAACGGCTTTGCCCGCAAGCGTTTCGGCTTGGCGATCGCCACGGCCCAGGATTTCCGCAGCGTGGCGGTGAAGCGGCCCGACAAGATCAGCGCCTCGCAACTAATGGCCGACATCGGCGAGCTTGCCGTCGAACCCGATGCGCCGGCCCGCATCGTCATTGACGAGAAGTCGGGGACTATCGTCATCGGCGCCAGCGTCAAGGTTTCGCCGGTCGCCGTCACTCACGGCAATCTCACGGTGCGCGTTACCGAAGCGCCGACCGTCTCCCAGCCCCAGCCCCTGTCGAAGGGCGAAACCACCATCGAGCCTTCGACCACCATCCAGGCCAAGCAGGACGGCGGCCGCTTCGCCGTGCTCGAGGGAACCAGCCTTGAAGCCCTGGTCGGCGGCCTCAACCGCATCGGCCTGAAGCCGCCCGGCATCATCGCCATCCTGCAGGCAATCAAGACGGCAGGGGCGCTGCAGGCCGATCTGGTGGTGCAGTGATGGCGCGCCTGGCCCGGACGATCGCCGCAGCGGCAATGTTCGCCGCTCCCGGAATTGCCGTCGCCGATCCGGTGGCCGCCGACTATTGCGCCAACATCGCCGACAAGGCCGCCGATGCCCGCGTTGCCTGGCAGACGGCGAACCTCAGGAAACTCGAAACCGAAGTCGCCGCCAAGCTTTCGGCCCTCGACGCCAGGGAGGCAGAACTCAAGGACTGGGTGGGCAAGCGCGACGCCATGGTGAAGGCGGCTAGCCGCGAGCTCGTCGACATCTACGCCAAGATGGACACGGAAGCGGCGGCGGCCCAACTCGCCAAGGTCGAAACGGTCACTGCAACTTCGATCCTCCGTCAGCTCAGCCCCCGCGCCGCCGGCGCCATCCTGGCGGTGATGGACGCCGAGCGCGCCGCTACCCTGGTCCGCATGATCGCCGCCCCGACCAAGGATTTGCCTCCGGGGGGCGGCACATGAAGGCGCCTCTCGTTGCAGCCGTGGCTCTCCTCCTCGCCGCCTGCTCGACCGATATTCAGGATATCGGCCAGGCACCGGCGCTCACGCCGGTGGGCTCCGGCATCCGGGCCGGGGCTGCGTCATCTTCGCTCGCTGGCGTTACGGCCTTCGCCGCCAGGGACGAGGGCTGGACCGGCGGCAGCGCCGACTTTTTTCGCGATGCCCGGGCCCGCAAGGAGGGCGACATCATCACCGTGCGCATCGCCATCAACGACCAGGCGACCCTTAACAACACTTCGAACCGCTCGCGCAAGTCCAATGCCGCGGGCGATCTCGGTCTCAACTACAGCCTGCTCGGCGCGGTGGGCGCCGACGTCAAGGGCGCGGGCAAAGTCAATTCCTCGACCAGTAGCGCCGGCCAGGGCTCGACGGCAAGATCCGAAAAGATCGACCTTGCCATCGCCGCCGTTGTCACCTCGGTCCTGCCCAACGGTTATCTGGTGGTCGAGGGCTCCCAGGAGATTCTGGTCAATTTCGAGCAACGCACCCTGCATGTGGCCGGCATCATCCACCCCACCGACATCACGCCCGAAAATTCCATCTCCTACGAGAAGATCGCCGAAGCCCGCATCTCCTATGGCGGCAAGGGACGATTGACCGAAGTGCAGCAACCCGGCTGGACCCAGCAGATCTGGGACCGTATCTCGCCGTTCTAGCCGGAAAGGGTTCGAGCCATGGCCGACAATCAGGAAAGAGGCGGCAGGCCGTCGCTCGTCGCGGTGGCGATCGTTGTCCTGCTGCTTACCCTTGCGGCTGCCGGCGCTGGCGTGGCGGTAGGAGTTCTGTTGGGCGCACCGCCACCCTCGGCGCCGATCATCGCTGATACTGCGGCCGTTTCGACCGCGAATGAGCCAGCAAAACCTGGCGACACCAAGCCTCAGTCCGAAACAGCTGTCAGCGGTCCTGGCGGGGTGGCCAAAGCGCCGGCGCCGGCAACAGTTGTGCCGTTGCCGCCGATACTCACCAACCTCGCCGACCCGCCGACAACCTGGATCAGACTCGAGGGCGCCGTTCTGGTGCAGAAGGAGACTGAGGAGTCCCAGGATCAGCTGGTCGAAAGAGCCGACGAGCAGATTGTCGCTTACCTCCGCACCGTGAAGCTCGGCCAGATCGAGGGGCCAAGCGGCTTCCTGTATCTGCGCGAAGACCTCAATGACGTGGTGTCGACCCTATCCAAGGGCCAGGTGCGCGCCGTCCTGATCAGCTCCATGGTGCTGGAATGAGGCGCTTCGTCATCGCTGCGTTCGTCCTTGTCTTGGCAACGCTGGCGGCCCACGCCCAGGCGCCGAGTCTCGACGAGTTAATTCCGGCCGGGCAGTCGGCGGTGAGCGGGCGCATCGTCCAACTGATCCTTCTCCTCACCATCCTGTCGGTTGCGCCAAGCCTGTTGATCATGGTGACGAGTTTCACCCGCTTCGTTATCGCCTTCTCGTTCTTGCGTTCGGGGTTGGGCCTGCAGAGCACACCGGCCAATCTGGTGCTCGTTTCCCTGTCCCTGTTCCTCACCTTCTACATCATGGCTCCGACCTTCGACCGGGCCTGGCAGGATGGCCTGCAACCGCTGATTGACAACAAGATTTCCGAAGCCGAAGCCTACGACAAGATCACCGCGCCTTTCCGCGACTTCATGTTGAAGAACGTGCGGGGAAAAGACCTGACGCTGTTCGAGGATGTGGCCCGCGGTCTGCCGGGCGTTTCGCCGCCGGGACCGGCCGTCGAACTTCGTACGCTGGTGCCTGCCTTCGTAATTTCCGAATTGCGGCGCGGCTTCGAAATCGGCTTCCTCATTGCGCTGCCGTTCCTGATCATCGATCTGATCGTCGCTACGCTTACCATGTCGATGGGCATGATGATGCTACCGCCTACGGTTATCTCGCTACCCTTCAAGGTATTGTTCTTTGTGCTGATCGACGGCTGGAACCTGCTTGTCGGAAGCCTGCTCAACTCATTTACGCTCCATTAACGGCCTTCCTTAGGCCAGCAGTAGCCTTTCGCTGCCTATAACCGGGCCATGGCAGGGGGAGACGGAAGCGCCTCCCGGGCATGATGCCGCTCCGCCATTCCGGTCCCGATCCGGCATGTCCCCGTTCAAAATTGCGTAAGCCCAGGGACAGAACATCATGGCCAGTATCATGACCAACGTGTCGGCAATGACGGCACTGCAAAGCCTCAACGCCACCAATAAGCAACTCGCTACCACCCAGAACCGCATCTCGACCGGCTATCGCGTCGCCAGTGCCGAAGACAACGCCGCCTACTGGTCGATCGCCACCACCATGCGCTCCGACAATTCGGCTCTATCCACCGTCAAGGATGCGCTCGGCCTCGGCGCCGCGACCGTCGATGTCGCCTATACCGGCATGAACAGCGCCATCGACATCACCAAGGAAATCAAGAACAAGCTGGTGGCCGCCCGCCAGCCCGGCGTCGATCGCGGCAAGATCCAGTCGGAAATCGGGGAATTGCAGAATCAGCTGCAGAGCATCGGCGACAGTTCGGTGTTCTCCGGTCAGAATTGGCTGTCGGTCGATTCGAGTGCTGCCGGCTACAATGCCACCAAGAGCATTGTCGCCTCGTTCTCGCGCACCGGCGGCGCGGTTACCATTGGCACCATCTCGGTCGATACTTCGACGATCAAGCTGTTCGACGCCAACAACCAGTCGGGCATTCTCGATACCCAGGACACCACCACCAACGGCGGCGTCGCCTATTCGGTGAAGACGCTTGACATCTCGAGCCTTACCGACTCCGCCAACGACCTCGCCGACCTCGAACAGATGATCGGCTGGACCGATACGTCGATCAGCAACATGACCAACGCCGCCAGCAATCTCGGCGCCGTCAAACAGCGCACCAACATGCAGAAGGACTTCGTTAGTTCGCTGATGGACGCCATCGATCGTGGCATCGGCGCTCTGGTCGACGCCGACATGAATCAGGAGTCGACCAGACTCCAGGCCCTGCAGGTACAGCAGCAACTCGGCGTACAGGCGCTCAGCATCGCCAACCAGAATAACCAGACGATTCTGTCGTTGTTCCGCTAGGCACCTACCCGCCACTTCACCCGAGCCGCGCCGGAACTCCGGCGCGGCTCGCGTCTTCGCAGTACGCCATTAACCACTTATTAGCCATAATTCGATAATTCTGCTGGCACAAGGAAGAGCCACCCCGCGCTGGCCCCGGTATTACGCCAGTCCTTGTCCCGGTTCCGGCCCGGCCTGTCTCAAGCCAGCATGCGCCAAGTCAGCAGGGATTATTTTCATGGCCAGTATCATGACCAACGTGTCCGCAATGACGGCATTGCGGAGCCTCAATGCAACACTCAAGAGTCTTGATCGGACACAGACGCACATTTCCACCGGCTATCGGGTGGGCAGCGCCGAAGACAATGCAGCCTACTGGTCAATCGCCACGACGATGCGCTCCGACAATAGTGCCCTCTCCACCGTCCGCGACGCTCTCGGTCTCGGTGCTGCTACCATCGACGTAGCCTATACGGGCCTGAACAGCGCCATCGAGGCCACCAAGGCGATCAAGGACAAATTGGTCGCCGCCCGCCAGCCTGGCGTCGACCGCAACAAAATTCAGCCGGAAGTCACCGAACTGCAGCGCCAGCTGCAGAGCATCGGCGACACCTCGGTATTTTCCGGCGAGAATTGGCTGTCGGTCGATTCGAGCGCCGCCAACTATAACGCCCAGCAAAGCATTGTATCGTCGTTTTCACGGACCGGCGCCAGCATCGCCATCGGCACGATCACCGTCGACATCACCTCGGTCAAGCTGTTCGATGCCGCCAACCAGTCGGGCATTCTCGACAGTCAGGATACTACAACCAACGGCGGCGTCACCTACTCGACAAAGACGCTCGATATCTCGTCTCTCACCGACTCCGCCAACGATCTCACCGACCTCGAGCAGATGATCGGCTGGGTAGACGGTTCCATCGGCAAGATGACCACCGCCGCCGCCAATCTTGGCGCCGTCAAACAGCGCGTCAATCTGCAGCAGGATTTCGTCAGGACCCTGATGGATGCAATCAGCCGCGGCATCGGTACCCTGGTCGATGCCGACATGAACGAAGAATCGACAAAATTGCAGGCCCTACAGGTACAACAACAGCTGGGCGTCCAAGCTCTGAGCATTGCCAACCAGAACAACCAGAACATCTTGTCCTTGTTCAAATAACACGATTGCCGCGACCCCCGCGCAAGCTTTCGCTCGCACAGTCGAAGCCGCACGTCGCAGAGGACGAAGGAGGCAGTGAGTGGCGGTGTTGGTATCGTTCTTCAAGCGCCTTGCCCTGGGGCTCGCGGCGCTCGGCGCCCGCCGCCTCGCGGCTCTCGGTCTGGCCGGCCTCGTGGTCTTCGGGTTGGTCGGCGTCAGTGGATACTACCTAAGTCGGCCCGACCGCGAAGTTCTCTACGCCAATCTCGACCCCCAGGACGTAAGCCGCATGGGCGCAGCGCTGGAGGAATCGGGCATAGCCTTCGACGTCAACGTCGCCGGCGACACCGTCTTGGTCGACTACGGCCAGACCGCCAAGGCCCGCATGATCCTGGCGCTGAAGGGTCTGCCGAAGAGCGATAGTTCCGGTTACGAATTGTTCGACAAAATGGGCTCTCTCGGCCTTACCTCCTTCATGCAGCAGGTGACGCGGGTAAGAGCTCTCGAGGGCGAGTTGGCCCGCACCATTCAACTCATTGACGGCGTCAAGGCGGCCCGCGTCCATCTGGCGCTACGCAACGAGGGTTCGTTTCGCGACGCCAGCCAGCAGCCGACCGCTTCGGTGGTCATCCGGATGGATGGCGGCGAACCCCGCACCGCCGCTCAGGCGGTGCGTCACCTGGTGGCGGCCGCCATTCCCGGTCTGACACCGGAGCAGGTGACGGTGATGAGCACCGACGGCACTCTGCTTGCCGCAACCGACGATCCCTCTCTGGCAGCACCCGAAAAAATGGTGGGACTCGAACGTACCATTTCTGGCGACCTCGAACAGAAGCTTTCCCGCACTCTAACGCCCTATCTGGGCATCGACAATTTCCGCATCAGCGTGGTGACTAAGCTCAACACCGATCGTCGCCAAATCAGCGAGACCAATTTCGATCCCAATTCCCGGGTCGAGCGCTCGGTCCGCACCATCAAGGAAAGCGGCGAGGCCCAGAACACCAACAGCACCTCGCCCGTCTCGGTGCAGCAGAACACGCCGCAGGAGGCCGCGCCTTCAGCCGCTGGCGACAACTCCCGCGAAAAGAAGGACCGTCGCGAGGAACTTACCAACTACGAAATCAATTCCAAGTCGATCGCCACCACCACCGAAGGTTATGCCATCGATCAGATCTCGGTTGCGGTGGTGGTCAACCGCGTTCAGCTCCTCAAGAGCCTGGGCGACAAGCCAACACCCGAGATGATAACGTCCCAGATCGCCGAACTGGAGCAACTCGCGGCCTCTGCCGCCGGCCTCGACACGAAACGCGGCGATCGCATCAAGGTGGCGGCCGTGGATTTCATCGCCGCCGATTCCGCTCTCGAGCCGGTAGCGGCCGAGAATTTCCTGCAAACCGTCGCCGGCCATGCCGGCACCCTGATCAACGCCACGGCACTGCTGCTCGTGTCGTTGCTGATCCTGCTCCTCGGCCTTCGCCCGGCGCTGCGCGTGATCCTCGAAGCAAGACCTTTCGACACGGCACCGGCCGCGGCCGGATTCGCCGGCTTGCCCGGTCTGCCGCCGCTACCGGGCTCGTCAGCCGGTGAAGCCGGCGGTGGTTATGCCATGGCCCAGATTCCCGGGTTCGGTTCCGATCTGCGCCTTGACGATCTGGCACGCCAGATGGCGAGTTCGCCCAAGGACCGGCTAGCCAAGATCGTCGAACTCGATTCGGACCGGGCGGCACAGGTTCTCAAGCAATGGCTGAACGGCGGCGGCAAGAAGACAGCATGATACCGATTGGCCAGTGGTTGTCGGCCAGGCGGATGGACCCCCCCTGGCCCGGTCCGCCTGCCATCGCTATCGAGGTTGAACTCGCGCCAGGGCCCGCCGCAGCCTCCGCCACCAGCCGCGATATCGCCCTCGAGGAAATTCGCGCCGAGTTCGCGGCCCGGCTCGAGGCCGAAAGGGAAAGTGCCGCAGCGACATTGGCGGAGGCCCGCGCCCAATGGGTCGAGCACCAGTCTGCAGCCATTTCCCGTAGCCTCAGCGAGGCTGTCACCGCCCTCGAAGACAAGTTGGCAACCGCCGTGGCGGGCATTCTCGAGCGGTTGATGCCGCATGCCGTGGCGGCCATGGCACTTACCGATTTTCGCTCGATGCTCAAACAGTTGCTCGCCTCCGAGCCAAAGTCGCTGCGCCTCGCCGCCCCTTCCGACATGATCGAAGCGGTACGCGCCGACTTCGCCGGCGCCGGTCTCGCTATCGAGCTCGTTGTCTCCGACGGTTATGAACTGCAAGCCGTGGCCGAAGCGACATCGATCGAGACCCGTATTGGCGCATGGCTGGAAACCATCGGCGGAGCGGCGGCATGAGCGATACCGTCGGCGAACATCCCGAGATCGTCATCATCCGCCGGCGCGCCGCCGACGATACGGCCGCCCATAAGGGCGGGGCTTGGAAAATCGCCTATGCCGATTTCGTCACCGCCATGATGGCCTTCTTCTTGGTAATGTGGCTGATCAACGCCGCCAATGAGGCGACCCGCGCCCAGGTGGCAAGCTACTTCAACCCGATCAAGCTCACTGACTCGGCCACTGGCGCCAAAGGATTGAGCGATCCCAAGGATGTTAAAAACAAAGACCGCAAGCCCGGCAGCGCCAGCCAGCCGGCGCCGACCGCCGCGGAAAAGGCGGCCGAGGAAAAACTGCTCGCCGATCCGATCAAGACCCTCGACAAGATTGCCGGCCAGGAGATGGCCATGCAGGCCCAGTCGGGCAAGCCCGTCGCCGGCTATCCCGATGCAACCAGTGATCCTTTCAATCCGATGAGCTGGCAATCGCTTAGCGATGCCGCCACCGAGACCGCTGGGGCTATGGCGATAGGCAACGCCCGGTCGCAGCCGAAGCCTGTCGCGGCAGAACAGTCCGATTCCCCTTCAAAGCCCATCCCTGTGCCGAAGGCCTGGACCAAGGCGGCGGCGCAGTCGCCGGATCAACCCCTGCCCCCGGCGGAAACCGCGGCGAAGATCGAGCTTCCGGCCAAAGAACTCAAGCTAGTTGCCGAGGCCGAGCTCAGGCCTGACTCAAAACCCGTCGGCGACAGACAAGATGCTGCGCCTGCCAAAGCGGAGGTTGATGCGAAAGCTGTGGCCGAAGCAGCCACGGCCAAAAAACTGGCCCAGTCCCAGGACGTCAAGAACGAGATCCTGCGCCGCCTCAACCTGAAGCCGACCGAACTTCCGGCCAACCTTGAAGTCGTCCCCACCGACGAAGGCCTGCTCATTAGCCTTACCGATAAGAATGACTACGGCATGTTCAGCAGCGGTTCGGCCGAGCCCGACCCTCGTCTCATCGAACTTGTCGGCGTGATCGCCACGGTGCTCAAGGACAAGCCGGGCTACATTGTGGTGCGCGGCCATACCGACTCGCGGCCCTTCCACAACAAGCGTTACGACAACTGGCAGCTGTCATCGGCCAGGGCCCAGATGGCCTATTACATGCTGGTGCGCGGCGGCCTCGACGAGAAGCGGGTTCGACGCATCGAGGGCTGGGCCGACCGTGGCCCGAAACTCGCCGGCCAGCCGGATGCCGCCATCAATCGCCGCATCGACATACTGCTGGGCCAGGACAAATGATCGGGCGACGTCTTCTTGTACCGATCCTGCTCCTTGGCGTTCTCCTGCCGGGCGCTTCTGCTGCGGGGCGGGGTTCGCGCGGGTCCGATTTCGCCGAACAGGTCCGCACTCTCCTCCTCCTGCAGGATGCAGCCGCCGCCGGCCACGCCGATGCTACCGGCCTGCAGAAGGATGTGATCATCGCCATTACTCGCCAATTTGCCGGTGGCCTGCTGCCCGAGCCCACGTCACGCAATCTCCGGGCAGCTATCAGCTATACCTTGAGCGGCGGTCCGCCCGACATTGCCGAAGGCCTGGCCGTCGCCAGCGACATCGATCCGCAGCTCAAGCTGCTGCTTGAAGCAACGGTGCGTTTCAAGCGCGGTGAGACCGAAGAGGCAGCCAAGAAGCTGGCCACCATCGAAGTCCTGAAGCTGCCACCGTCGATCGGCGGCAGAGTGGCACTCATGCAATCGATGGTGACGCCCGAGAACGACGTCGCACGCCGGCTGACGCTCTTGGCCATCGCCGCCGATCAGATGCCGGGCACGCTGGTCGAGGAGGCCGCCCTTCGTCGCACCATCCTGGTTGCGGCGGTGGCCGAGGATTTGGCCAGATTCTGGCGCAGCGCCGACCGTTATCTTCGCCGCTTCGACACTTCGCTCTATGCGGCAGCACTGGTATCGAGCCTGGTTGACGAGATCATTAGACTCGAGGCGAAGTCCGTGCAACTCGATCGCAACCGGCTGCAACTTCTATTCGGCAGATTGCCGGTCGCCTCGCGCGTCTCGGCTTATCTGCTGATGGCCCAGCGGGCGACTGGGGCCGGCCTTGCCGATCTCGCCCAGTTTTCCGCCAGCCGGGCACGACGCCTTTCCGCCGAGGGCTCTTCGGCCTGGCAGCGTGCCGAGCTCTATGATGCCGTCCACGGCATCACCACCGGCAACTTCGATCTCTACGAGATGAAGTTGCGGCGCATTGAACCTGCCCTGCTGACTCTCGATGATCGCAATCTCCTCATTGCGGCCCTCGCCGTGACAACGCGCATTCATGCTGCCGCAGCGGCCGACGGTCCAAATCCAATGCTCTATGCCGCCAGCCTTCAGCTCTCTCCTGAACAACTTTCCTTGCAGCAACGTGGCGAGGCCGCCCTGCGCCGGGCCGATGAGCTGCTCGCCGCGGCCGGCCTGCCATCCACGGGAAACGAAAATGCTCTTTCGAAGTGACGGCGCCGGGTCCATCGCCATTGACCGCCGATTGGGCCAACGCGGACACGGCCAAACCGGCAAGGCAAGTCCCGGCAAGAAGTTCGCTGAGGTTGAGGCGGCTATCACCAGAACCGGGCGAACTGAGGCATCGGAACCGCAGTCGGAGCCACGGGCCACCGAATTGGCAAATGTGTCGGCAGCCCCACTGCCGCCGTCTTACCTGGCGCCGATGGCCGTCCTGCCACACCCGCCGGCCGCCAATCCGCCTGCCGTACCACTAACGGCCAAGACCGATGAACCGGTACCGCGTTCGGTGCCGCAGGACGTCCTGGCAGCAGTACATCGAGATCTAGCGGCGGAACCGTTGCCGGGCCGCAGCTCAACGGCCATGGCAAAACTGCCCCTGACCGCCGAGCAGCACCATGCTGCGGCGGCTGTTACCGGGGAGCACCGGCCACAGCCTCCGGTTATCGACGAATTCGCCAACCGCTCGGCGGCGTTCATCAGCCAGTTTTTTGACCAGGAAGCCAAACCGGCAAGCCGCTTACCTGAAGCGGTGAAGAAGTCGATACCAACGCCTGAACCGCGACGCGCCCCATCGTCCGGCAAGGCCGGGCACCAGGCGCAGCCGCAAGCCGTAATGGTCCGCGTCGCGGAGGGCCCGATTGTGGATTCCAGCGACCTGAGCCAAGAGCAGGAAGCTCTACCGCGCAACGATACATGGCAGCCCGCTCCCGAGATAAAATCCGCTGTCATCGCCAATATTCCAGTTGAGCAGCCGGCGGCCCTCCGGCTGCCCGAGAACTCGACACCGGTTCACCGGATCTTTGAACTCGTCTCGGTCGTCGCTCTACCGGCAACGCGCAGCCAATCCGCCGCCCACAATTTAAAACTTGCCGTCCATTCCGAGGAACTCGGTCCGATCCACCTGGATCTGAAGCTGCGCGGGAATAAACTAACACTCCGTATCGAAACCCGCGACGTGCAGACCGCCACGGTTCTCGAACGCGATGGAGAACTTCTGACCAGACTTCTCGCCGAAGTCGGCCTTGAGGCCAGCACAACCATTGTGGTCGACCCCCAAGCCGTCAACCAGGCGATGCCGGATAAGGCCGAATCGCCACGTCAGCGGCTCGATTTCGCCACCGCTGGCGACTCTGCCGGCCGGCAGCCGGCGGCCGATCGGCACCAGCCTCGCTCGACCTTCGCCGGCAATGATGGGAGCGCGCACCATGAAACCTCCTCTCCCTCGAACGATACTGCTGCCCGCCGCCGCGGCATTTATCTTTAGCGCCACCGGCCCCTCGGCCGCGTCCAACATCTGCGAAAGCCAGATGCTCGCCGTGTCGGCCGCCGAAGGCGTGCCGCTTGGTGTCCTCTACGCGGTCGGCATGACCGAAACCGGCCGCAAGGGCTCGCTGCAGCCCTATGCCCTCAACATCGAGGGCCAGACCGTCTTTGCCGCCTCCACCGATGAGGCTCTTGCCGTCTTCGCCACGGCCCGGAAGGCCGGAAAGAAGCTGATTGATCTCGGCTGCATGCAGATCAACTACCGCTATCACGGCGGCAACTTTGCCTCGCCGGCAGCGATGCTCGATCCCCGCGCCAACGTCTCTTATGCGGCACGGTTCCTCAAGCGGCTTCGGGCCAGCGAGGGCAGTTGGACCATGGCGGTGGCGCGTTACCACGCCGGGCCCAACAACAATCCTGCCCAGAAGCGCTACATCTGCGCCGTCATTGCCAATCTGGTGACGACCGGTTTCGGCGGCTGGACGCCTGAGTCGCGCCGCTTCTGCAGGTAGCCGTCCGCTTTCCGCGCCATCAGTCCGGCGCAAGTTCGTCCTGCGACATTTGATCGATCGGAGCCTATTGGGAGTACCGGCGATGAGTCTCTACGGCATCATGCGCACCAGCGTTTCGGGAATGTCGGCCCAGGCCAACCGGCTGGCGACGGTTGCCGAGAACGTCGCCAATGTGAACACCAACGGCTACAAGAGGGCTTCTAGAGAATTTTCCTCGCTGCTACTGCAGACCGGCCCCGGTTCCTATGAATCGGGTTCGATCAACACCACCATTCGCTATGACATCAGCGGCCAAGGCAGCCTCCTCAGCACCACCTCGGTGACCGACTTGGCGATCAGCGGCGACGGCTTCTTCGTCGTGTCCGACCCCAGCGGTTCGCCGGTGCTCACCCGGGCCGGGGCCTTCGTGCCCAACGGCGATGGCGAACTGGTCAACGCCGCAGGCTTCCGCCTGATGGGTTATCGCCTCAGCCCCGGCCAGCCGAGCATCACCGTCAACGGCTACACCGGCCTCGAGAACATCAATCTTTCGGAACTTGCCCTCACCGCCTCGGCTTCGACCGAGGGAAATCTCGTCGCTAACCTGCCGGCCAGCGCCACCGCGGTCGCAGCTCCCGACCTGCCCTCGGCCAACGGCGCCACCGCCACCTATACGGCGAAGTCCTCACTCACAACCTATGACAATCTGGGCGGCGAGGTTCTGCTCGATCTGTTCTTCACCAAGACCGCCGGCAACACCTGGGAAGTTGCCGCCTTCAACAAGGCCGATGCGCCCACAACCGGCGAATTTCCCTATGCCGCCGGGCCGCTTACCACCGCAACCCTCGATTTCGATCCGACGACCGGTGGACTCTCGGCGGCCAGCGCCAACGCGCTTCCAGTTGCCATTCCGAGTGGTTCCACGCTGAACCTCGATCTGTCGCAGATGACCCAGCTGGCAACCGGCTACACGGTGCTTGCCGCCAATGTGAACGGCAATGCCCCGAGCGGCGCCAATGTCATCGACATCGGCCGCGATGGCCTTGTCTATGCGACATACGACAACGGCACACGGGTGCCGGTCTATCGCATCCCGCTCGCCCATGTGACGAGCCCCGACCGGCTGACGCCGCTTCCCGGCAACGTCTACCGGTCGTCGGCCGATTCCGGCAATGTCGAGATCGGTTTCGCCCAGACCGGCGCCCTCGGCGACATTGTGTCGAGTGCCCTCGAACAGTCGACCGTCGATCTTGCTAACGAGCTCACCTCGATGATCGACGCCCAACGCAGCTATTCGGCCAACTCCAAGGTGTTCCAGACAGGATCGGAGTTGATGGACCTGCTGGTCAACCTCAAGCGCTAGCGAAGCTTCCCGCCCATGGCCACGCTCTCCTCGGCACTCAACCTCGCCTTCTCCGGTCTTGCTACCTCGGCGGCGCAGACCGCACTGGTGTCGCGCAATGTCAGCAATGCCAACGATCCCGACTATACGCGCAAGACTGCCAACATCATCACCCTTCCGGGCGGCGCCACTTCGATCGCCAGCTATGATCGCAGTGCCGACAAGCGCCTGCTCGACAAGCTTCTCGATGTGACCAGCGGCTCAGCCGGAAGGCAGACGGTGCTCGACGCCCTCACCCGGCTGGCCGAGACGATAGGCGATCCGCAATCGGATGGTTCGACCACTGCCCTCATCGGCAAGTTGCAGGAGAGCCTCAAGGCCTATGAAGCCAATCCCGCCGATGCCACCCTCGGCAGCAGCGTGATGGCGGCGGCAAGAAACCTTACAACCGCTCTCAACCAAGCCTCTGTGGCAGTGCAGCAGGTTCGCGCCACGGCCGACCAGGACATGGCGGCTTCGGTCTCACGCATCAATGCGCTTCTTGATCAGTTCAAGGTCGCCAACGATGCGGTGGTGCGAGGCGGCGGCACGCCCTCGGACCTCGCCGACAACCTCGATCAGCGCGACCGCATCCTGAAAGCCTTGGCCGAGGAAACCGGCATCCGTACCGTGACCCGGCCGAACAATGACATAGCCATTTTCACCGATAGTGGCGTTACCCTGTTCGAGATCGGTCCGCGCCGTGTGACCTTCGTGTCAACCCCTGTCTACGCCGCTGGTGTCGCCGGCAACGCCGTCTATGCCGATGGTGTGCGGATCACCGGGCTGCCTTCGGCCATGCCGGCGGCGAGCGGCAAGCTTCAGGGCCTTGCCGACATCCGTGACCGCATCGCCACGACCTACCAGTCGCAGCTCGACGAAGTGGCGCGCGGCCTCATCTCGATGTTTGCCGAAAGCGATCAATCGGCCACCGGCCCGGACCTCGCCGGACTCTTCACCTATGGGGGCGGGCCGGCGCTGCCACCGGCCGGCGCGGCGGCCGCGGGCCTTGCCGCCGCCATCAGGGTCAACCCGCTTGCCGATCCGGCCCAAGGCGGCAGAGTTTCGCTGATCCGCGACGGCGGCTTCAATGGTGCCGCCTATGTCTACAACGGCTCCACCGCGGCCGGCTTCCAGGCGCGGCTGCGGCAGCTCGTCAACAGCTTCGATGCGTCGCAGAGCTTTGATCCCTCCACCCAGATCGGCACGACAGCGAACCTCGCCGACTATAGCGCCTCGGCTTCGAGCTGGCTTTCGGGACTGCGCCAGGAGGCCGGCGACAAGGCCCAGACCGGCCTAGCCCTGAAGAGCCGGGCCTCCGACGCGCTTCTGCGGATGACCGGCGTCAACATCGACGAGGAGATGGCCGCCATGCTCGATCTCGAGAAATCCTACCAGGCCTCGGCCAAGGTGATGTCGATCGTCGACGGGCTGATCGGCAATCTCCTCGACAACATCGGGTGAAGCTGTGGAACTCGGGCGTATTTCCACATTGAACATGTCCCAGTCGCTGCGCCTCGCCATGCAGCAGACCCAGAACGATCTCGACCGGGCCCAAAGCGAGGTGGCAAGCGGCCGCCATGACGACGTGGCCCTGACGCTTGGTGCCGGCACCGGTCGCGACCTCCTGTGGCGAAGCGACCTCGGCGGACTTCGGCATATGGTCGACAGCAACAAGCTCGCCGGCGTCAGAGCCAATCTCAGTCAATCGGCCCTGTCGTCGATCCGCGACGCGGCAAGTACCTTCCTGTCGACGCTCACGGGCGCGCGCAACGCCCAGGGCGGCCAGCAGCTCGCCGCCACCGCGGCAAAATCGGCGCTCGACCAGTTGACCTCGCTCCTCAACACCACCCACGACGGCCAGTACATCTTTGGCGGCACTAACTCGCAGCAGCCGCCACTCCGCGATTTCGCCACCGGCGGTGCCCAGCCAGCCATCGAAAACGCCTTCACCACCGCCTTTGGCCTGTCACCCACCAATCCGGCGGTGGTCAACATAACGGCCACCGCCATGCAGAATTTCCTCGACGGGAGCTATGCCGGTCTATTCGCCCCGCCGTCGTGGGCCGGCACCTGGTCGAATGCCGCCGACGATGCAGTTGTGAGCCGCATCGACCGGGATGAGCTGGTGCGGGCCTCAACCACCGCCAATATCGATCCGATCCGCCAGCTCGCCGAGGCCTTCACCACGGTGGCAAGCCTCGGCGCGCCCAATCTTAGCCAGTCGGCCTTCGAAACGGTGGTGAACGAAGCCCTGTCGCTTGCCGGCGCCGCCGTGATCGGCATTGGCGACGAGCAGGCCCGCATCGGGCTTGCCCAGAACCAGATCAGCACCGCCAGCGATCGCCTGCAGATCCGCATCAACGCGCTTACCGGCAATGTCCGGGCAATCGAGCAGGTCGACAAGTACGAGGCGGCAACCCGCGCCAACAATCTGATGACCGCGCTCGAATCCTCTTACACGCTCACCGGGCGTATCAGCCGGCTGAGCCTGCTCAACTTTCTATGATGCTCCATTCAGCCTACGAGGATCGCCGCAATCCCATGTATGAGTCGATCTACGCCGAGATGGCGGCCGAAACCACCGCCACTATCCGCGATAACGAGCGCCAGGCTTTCGAACATTCGATTCGCCTGCTCGAAGCGGCCAAGGAGGAGGGCCGGGGATCGACCCAGTCGGTCACCGCACTCCTCTTCCTCAGCCGCCTGTGGGGTGTGTTGCTCGAGGACCTGGCGCGCCCCGACAACGGGCTCCCAGAAACACTTCGCGCCAGCCTCATTTCCATCGGCATCTGGATGCTTAGGCGCGCCGAGGACATCCGCCAGGGCCGGGTCGACGACTTCCAGGCGCTAATCGATGTTTCCCAATCCATCTGCCAGGGACTGAAGAGGCACTGACATGCAAATTCACCTGAAACGAGGCGAGAAGATCTACGTGAACGGCGCGGTGGTGCGGGTTGATCGCCGCGCTTCGCTCGAATTCCTCAACGATGTCAATTTTCTCCTCGAGAATCATGTGATCCAGGCCGAGGAGGCCCGCACCCCGTTTAAGCAGCTCTATTTCGTGGTGCAGACCATGATGATCGATCCGGAGAACGCCGGCGTTACCCACGAACTCTACAAGCACCTGTCGCATCGTCTGGGCGCCGCCATCGATACGGCAGAACTGAAAGAGGCGCTCGTTGCCGCCGACGAGAAAGTGAAGGCCGGTCGCCTGTTCGAGGCGCTGAAGCAGCTTCGTGCGGTTTTTACACTGGAGGAAAGCCTGCTCGATACCGCGAACCCACACAGCACGGTGGAGGCGGCCTGATGATCGTCGGCAGTGCAACCACGGCCGCGGCTGCCGTTGCCGCTCCGCCGGCGGACGAAGCCCGGCGCGCCGGTCTGAACTATGATGCCTTCCTCAGCCTGCTCATTGCCGAGATGAAAAACCAGGACCCGACCCAGCCGACCGATCCCTCGCAGTCGTTGTCGCAGCTTGCCTCCTTCTCTTCGGTCGAGCAGACGATCAAGATCAATTCCAAGCTCGACAGCCTGCTGGCGATCTCGACCCTCGGCCAGTCGGGCAACTACATCGGCCACACGATCACCAGCGCCGACGGCACGGTTTCCGGCAAGATCTCCGCCCTCGAGATCACTACCGGCGGTGCTGCGGCAATCCTCGAGGACGGCCGCTCCGTGACCGTCGAAACTGGAGTGAAGATCGCCTGATCATGAACGAAACCGATGCCATGGAGATCGTTCAGGCGGCCCTGTGGACCGTTGTACTGGGATCGGGTCCGGCCGTCGGCGCCGCCATGGTGGTGGGCATTCTCATCGCCCTCCTTCAGGCGCTCACCCAGGTGCAGGAAGCAACCCTCACTTTCGTACCGAAGATCCTGGTGATCTTTGCGGTGATGGTGATGACCGGTCCCTTCATCGCCTCGCAGCTCTACGCTTACACCGAACTCGTCTACTCGCGCATCGCCACCGGGTTCTGAACCGCTCTCCCACTCCTGCGCAAGCTTCCGCCGCCACAACGGGTCATCATCCAAGGTTCGTGCCATGTCCGTCGGTAATCCAGTTTTTGAATTGGCGGCCGCTTCGCGCGGCAACCGCGACATCGGTTTCGCTCTCGGCATCGCCGCCATTCTCATCGTCCTATTCCTGCCGATCCCGCCGATCCTGATCGACGTGGGACTCGCTTTTTCGATCTCGCTGTCGGTGCTGATCCTGATGGTCGCCCTGTGGATTCCGCGTCCGCTCGACTTCTCGGCCTTTCCGACGGTACTGCTGATCGCCACGGTCCTGCGCCTGTCGCTCAACGTCGCCACCACGCGCCTCATTCTGGCGCGCGGCCAGGAGGGTTACAATGCCGCCGGTCATGTGGTGGGCGGCTTCTCGCGGTTCGTGATGAGCGGCGACTTCGTCATTGGCGTCATCGTCTTTGTCATCCTGATCACCGTCAATTTCCTGGTGATCACCAAAGGTGCGACGCGCATCGCCGAGGTCGGCGCCCGCTTCACCCTCGACGCCATTCCCGGCAAGCAGATGGCGATCGATGCCGATCTTTCCGCCGGCCTCATCGACGATACCGAGGCGCGGCGCCGGCGTGCCGAACTTGAGCAGGAAAGCGCCTTCTTCGGCTCCATGGACGGCGCCTCGAAGTTCGTCCGCGGCGATGCCATCGCCGGCCTGCTCATCACCTGCATCAACGTTTTCGGCGGCATCGTCATCGGCGTCACCCGCCATGGACTGACCTTCTCGCAGGCCGCCGACATCTACACCAAGCTGTCGGTAGGCGACGGCCTGGTCACCCAGATCCCGGCACTTGTCGTTTCGTTGGCGGCCGGCCTCCTGGTGTCCAAGGGCGGCAACAAGGGCTCGGCCCAGGAGGCCGTGCTGAACCAGCTTGCCGGCTATCCGCGCGCCCTGCTGGTGGCCTCGATCCTGCTGACGATCCTGGCGTTGATGCCGGGCTTGCCGTTCTTTCCCTTCGCGCTCATGGCCTCGGCCATGGCGGTGGGATCGGTGGTTATCCCGCAGCGTCGGGCCAAGGTGCTCGGCGAGTTGGAACTTGGCAAACGGCAAGCCGCCGAGGCCAAGGCCGAAGAAGAAAAGAACTCGGTGAAGGAGCTCCTGCGCACCAGCGAGATCGAGCTCTGCCTGGGCCGCCAGCTGTCGGCGGCCATGCTGGTGGCCCATGGCGAACTCGCCCACCGGGTTGCCAAGATGCGCCGCAAGTTCGCCCAGCAATATGGTTTCGTCATCCCCGAGATCAGGCTCACCGATGACCTGGCGCTGCCGCCGCGCGGTTACTGGATCAAGATTCACGGCACCGTGGCGGCCACCGCCGAGCTTCGCCTCGGCGAGGTGATGGTGATCACCGGTGGCCGCCAGCGTCCCGACGTTCCCGGCGACGAGACGAAGGAACCGTCCTTCGGCCTCGACGCGCTGTGGGTGCCGGAAATGTTCGCCGGCGACCTGCGGGCTTCCGGCTTCCAGCCCATCGATCCCATGTCGGTGATGCTCACCCACCTGTCGGAAGTGATCCGCAACAATCTCGCCCATCTCCTCTCCTATCGCGATTTGCGGGGACTGACCGACCGGCTCGAGCCCGAATACAAGCGACTTCTCGACGAGACCTGCCCGTCGCTCCTCTCCTTCTCGACGCTGCAGGCAATCCTCAAGCTGCTGCTGGCCGAGCGCGTGTCGATCCGCAACCTGCACCTGGTGCTGGAAGCGATCGCCGAGGTGGCCCCCCATGTGCGCAAGCCCGAGGCGATCGTCGAGCATGTCAGGCTGCGCATCGCCCAGCAGATCTGCGGCGATCTCGCCAGTGCCGGAGTACTGCGCGTCCTCCGCCTGGGCAGCCGCTGGGATATCGCTTTCCTGCAGAGCCTGAAGCGCGACACCAAGGGCGAGGTGATCGAGTTCGACATCGATCCGCGCCTCATTGAGCAGTTCGCCGCCGAAACCACCCGGACGGTGAAGAACCACATGGACGAGGGCGGCACTTTCGCCCTGGTGACGGCGCCGGAAACCCGCCCCTATGTGCGGATGATCGTCGACCGGCTCTATCCCAACCTGCCGGTGCTTTCCCACATCGAGATCGCCCGCGGCATCAGGATCGAGACGATCGGGTCGTTGTCGTGACCGGCACCCTGGCCGAGGCAGCGCTCACTGCCTTCCTGATCTTCTGCCGGGTCGGCAGCTGCCTCATCCTGATCCCCGGCTATTCCAGCGCCCGGGTGCCGGTGCTAGTCAGGCTCGCCCTGGCATTGGCGATAGCACTGGCACTCACGCCTATGCTCTATGCCATGGTATCGAAGACAACGTCGTCCTATGCCGAGGCCTATCGCCCGCTTCTCGCCGTCAACGAGGTGATGGCCGGCGGCGTTATCGGTCTGATGGCCAGGCTACAGCTCCTTGGGTTGCAATTCGCCGCCATCGTCGCCGCCAACGCCATCGGGTTGGCCGGCCTGCCTGGGATCCCTATCGATGAAGGCGAAGCGATGCCTCCGCTTGCCCAGCTCATGTCGCTGGCCGGCGTCATGATGCTGTTCGCTACCGGTCTCCATATTGAAGCCATCCGCGCCATCGTCGAGTCCTATGGCGCCCTGCCCATGCGGATGGGCCTTGATACCGGCTGGTATCTCGAGCAGACGGTGAAATCCGTGGCGGAAACGTCGCTGACCGCCCTCCGCCTTGCCGGACCCTTCATCGTCTACGCTGTTACGATCAATTTCGCGCTTGGGCTCGCCAACAAATTCGCTCCGCAGATCTCGCTCTATTTCGCTTCCCTTGGGCTGGTTACGGCAGGAGGTCTCGCGGTCATGGCTCTGCTGGCGCCCGAGTGGCTGGCCCTGTTTGCCGATTCCTATGGTGCCTGGCTTTCGGGAGGATCCCGATGAAAGCGGCAATTGCCAGGCTCACCCGACTGGAAGCCTCCTATGACCGGCTGCTCGCGGCCATCGAACGCGACATCGCCTGGTGGCTCGCCAGGCGCAATCACCTCTCAACCGAGCGCGCCGCGATTGCCGAAGTCCTCGAATGCGGCGGTCCCTTTCACGATCTGGCGCTGCCCGCCGCCATCCGCCGCATGGCCGGTCTCGATCGAGAGGCGGCCGAGGTCGAACGCACTCTTGTCGAGCTCCGCCTGCGCGCCATCTCCTGCGCCCTCAAGTCGAAGCGTGCAGCAAGCCTTGCTGCCGGGCTGAGACGCCAAGCAAAGGCGCTGGCGGCCCGCGATGACCTCGCCGAACTCACCGGCCGCATCGCAGTCGCTCAAGCTTGCGGCAAGTGACGGGGACGACACTAGTGGCAACTGCTGGGAGCGTATGATGTCCGTCACTATTCCCTCCGATATCGTCGCCGGCGTCATGCGCGCTGCGCCGCCGCAGAAGGTCAAGGCGGCGACGCTGCGCCTGGCGGGCCTTGCGCCCACAGCCAATTTTACCACCGCCCCTGGCGCGCTCGACCGGACAAAGCCTGGCGCAGCCGGCGGCGACTTGATCATGGCCGTGCTTGCCGCCGCCGAACCGCACCGTGCCACAGCGGCCGAACGGCAGCTGGCCTCGCTCACCGCAAGCGAGGCCGGTCCCTACAAGTCCTTCGAGGCCTTCATGCTGCGCACCGCCTTCGAGGACATGCTGCCGCCCGCCGACAGCGGCGCCTTCGGTGCTGGTTTTGCCGGTGGCGTCTGGCGTTCCATGGCGGCCGAACAGTTCGCCTCGCTCTATGCCGACCGTGGCGGCATTGGCCTTGCCAAGACCCTGGCCAGCCACCGGCCTCCGACCGCGCAACCGGAATTGGCCCGTGAATGGCCCTATTTCGCCGCCACCACCATTTCCTCATTCACCGGCTGATCCCGTGGCGCCCAAACTCAATGCCCGAGAAGCGCCTGGCGTCGGAAGCTGCGCCCTGCTTCTCTCACGGCTGAAACAGGTGCTGGTCGAAGAGACGGCAGCACTTGCCGCGGGCGGCAACGTCGTCCTTTCGGCCTTCGTCGAGCGCAAACACCAGCTGCTGCGCGATTTGCTCTCGGCCCAGCGCAACTTCACCAGCGACTCGGTGCGCGGCGTTCTTGCCCCCGCGATCGCAGAGGTAAAACTCTGCCTCGCCGAGAACCAGCGCCAGCTCGGCCTTCACATCGATGCGGTGCGGCAGGTTTCCGCCATCATCGTCGATGCCATGCGTCAGGCCGAGTCCGATGGTACCTACGACCGTCCGGCCTGGCGGCGGAACTGTGGCGAATGCTGAAACTCGCCGCCATCGGGTTGTGGGCTGCCACTGTCACGGCCGGCGCAGCTTATCTGTCGGCGGGCTATCTCGCCGGCGCCAATGCCGGCAAGACGGCCAAGCCCGCCAGCCTCGGGCTCGAACAGATCACCTCCGACATGACCAGTGTGCCGATGATCCGCGGCGGCGCCATTCTTGGCTATGTTATAATTCAGGTGAATTTCGAGGCCGACAAGGCCCTGCTGGAGGAAATGAAGGTCGATGCCAAGCCTTACCTGGTCGATGCCGCCTTCCGCGCCGTCTATTCCAACGAAGAGACGGACTTCACCCGCGTCAAGGGCGACGATCTTGATCGTCTGACCAGGCGCATCGCCGAACTGGCCAACGGCAACCTCGGCGCCGAAGTGGTGAAGCAGGTTCTGATCCAACAGCTCAACTATGTCCGGAAGGAAGACATCCGTACCCACTGGATCAAGGAAAAGTAGCTGTGGCGGGTCGGAACATTCCGATTGCCGCCCACCCCGCGCAGCAACCGGCCACGGGTGCCGTGCTGCTCGCCGACGTCATTGCTAGCACCCTGCGTACCGCGGTTGAGGAGAATGACGAAGCGCGGCTGGCCAGGATATCCGCCGATCCCCTCACCCTGATCACCACCCTCCGCTCCGGTCCGCAAGGGCGCGGCACCCCTATCGAGATCGGCGGAGTCGAAGCCCGCATCCGCAGCGTCATCGCCGGAATGTTGGGCCACGGAGCCGAGCAAGCTGGATTCCGGTTAACCGAAAGCGCCAGCCCTGCTGAAGCAAAACCCAGGGAGCAGCGGCCAGTCATCGACGGCACGGTCATCGATCGTCCACGAGAAGCCCTGGCGCTGTTGCTCCTTGCTCTGATCGTTACAGCCTCACTCGCGATCTGGTTGCTGTAAAAGCTGCGCACCGACTGGCACGCTACTTGCTCCATGACCCCTGCGGTTCGAGGGAGCATGGCGGGTCATGGCGATCAATAGCGGATACACACTGCGCGACCTGCCGCGCGCCCGGCTCGAGGAGATCGCCCTCCGCGCCGCAATCGAGGCTCGGCGCCTGCGCGACGACACTCGCCCCAACACTTGGTTTGTCGCCGTTTGCATGGGCTTTGCCCTGGGTGTCGCGCTTGCCACGGCCGGGTTTCTCGTCGGCGCGGCGATCCGTTAGAGCATCCCGCGCGCCAATGGCGATGCGGCACAGAACAAGACTCGCCAGTGCGGGTGCCGTCACTCTTTTTGGTATTTTGCCACAAACTCCGCCGCCGTCAGAGCCTGCATGTCGGCGATCGCCTTGGCCAGACGATCATGGTCCCAGTCCCACCAGGCGAGCGAAGTGATCCGCTCACTGATCTCCGGCGCAAAGCGCCACCGGAGAAAGCGCGCCGGCACGCCGGCAACGATGGCGTATGGCGGAACTTCCCCAGTCACCACGGCACCTGCCGCGATTACCGCACCATGGCCGATCCTGACCCCTGGCATAACGATGGCGCCGTGGCCGACCCACACATCGTGGCCGATCTCCACCATCTTGGCCCGCCGCCGTTCGCGGAACGGCTTGTCGAGTTTCGCGCCGAAAAAGTACTCGTTGGGCCGGTAGGTGATCTTGTGCTGACTCACTCGCTCCATCGGATGCTCAAGCGCATTGATGCGAACCTCCGAGGCTATGGCGCAGAATTTGCCGATCCGCGCATAGATCACTTCCGAATGGCGCTCGACGTAAGAATAGTCCCCAAGCTCCGAATCCCAGAACTGCACGCGCTCTTTCAATTCGGCGAAGCGGCCCAGCTTGGCGTTGCGCAAGGAGGCAGAGCCATGCACCGCCGGCTCGCCATCGCGTGAAGCGGTCTTCGAATGGCGTTTGGGTCGGTCTTCGGCGGTCATACACCCGACCTTAAGACAAAACCGCTCCGAGAGGAGCGGCTTTCCACGTCCGGATCCGGCGAAGGCTCAAGCGGCCTTCGGGGTTTCCAGCTTCCTGGCGATAGCCCGCTTGAGCTTGAGCGCCCTGGCCGATAGCTCGTCATTGCCGGCCTTCATCAGGAAGGCGTCGAGGCCACCCCGGTGCTCCACCGACTTCAGCGCGATGGCGCTGATGCGAAAGCGATAGGTGAGACCCATGGCTTCGCTCATCAGGCTGACATTGCACAGGTTGGGCATGAACCTGGTCTTGGTCTTGTTGTTGGCATGGCTGACATTGTTGCCAACCTGCGCATCCTTGCCCGTCAACTCACAACGGCGAGCCATCGTACCGCTCCTCCAAATAATCATGGCCGGAGACAGGGCCCCGGCTAGGTCGGTGCGTTCTATAGTGGCTGGCCCTTCCACGGTCAAGCTGGACCGGGCCATGGATGCGGTAGTTCTGGAAAAGCGCCCTTCCCAATGTGGTACGGCAGGGTTAACGGCGCCTGCAGGAATATCGCCATGACAAGCCACTTCTCCCTTCCGGCTTGTAGTCCGACGCCGCCGTAACTCAACATCTTGTGAGAACAAAGTGGGAAAATATGAGTTTCGCCGATTCGACCACCCTTCGTTCCGCTACTGGAACACTTCGTTAATAGCAGCCGGTCGCCAAGGCCATCGGCCGTTACCAGCCATTTACCCGGCCGGCAGAGGTTAACGGCCAACCTCTCGATGACCCCCCGGCCGGGGGCGATCACAACTGCGGTCCCTTGGAAAACCCTGAAATGTTGGAGGAACAGAACCTGAATCCCAGGGGCGTCAGCGATTCGGGCAGGATTCGTTCTGCTTTGAATCCAGTGATTAAGCGACTGACCTGTTCAGGGACATTTGTGCTTGACCGGAGGCTTTCGCGGCTCCAACTGTGAGGTGAGACAGCGATCCTGGAACATGCCGCCCGCCCGCAATCTGACCGCCGTCCTCGGACCCACCAACACCGGCAAGACGCATCTCGCGGTGGAACGCATGCTGGCCCATGGCGCCGGCATGATCGGCCTGCCCCTGCGCCTCCTGGCCCGCGAGATCTACGACCGGGTGCGGCTGCGAGCTGGCGATGCCGCCGTGGCGCTGGTGACCGGCGAGGAAAAGATCGTTCCCGCAAACCCCCGTTACTGGGTCTCGACGGTCGAGGCGATGCCTGCCGAGGTCGAAGTGCCCTTCCTGGCGATCGACGAGGTCCAGCTTTGTGCCGATTTCGAGAGGGGCCATATCTTCACCGACCGGGTGCTGCACCGGCGCGGCCGCGAGGAGACCATGCTGCTGGGGGCCGCCACCATGCGGCCAATTCTCGAAAACCTTCTGCCTGGCACCACCTTCGTGGCACGCCCGCGCTTTTCCAAGTTGACCTATGCCGGCCAGAAGAAGATCACCAGGCTTCCCGGACGCTCGGCCATCGTCGCCTTCTCGGCAGAGATGGTCTATGCCGTCGCCGAACTGATCCGCCGTCAGCGCGGCGGTGCGGCGGTTGTGTTGGGAGCCCTCAGCCCCCGCACCCGCAATGCCCAGGTGGCTCTCTACCAGTCGGGCGACGTCGACTACATTGTGGCAACCGACGCCATCGGCATGGGCCTCAATATGGATGTGGATCATGTTGCTTTCGCCTCGACCCGTAAGTTCGATGGTTTCCAGTTCCGCCAGCTGGGGGCCGGGGAACTCGGCCAGGTGGCCGGCCGGGCCGGTCGCTATCTCAACGACGGCACCTTCGGCGTGACCGGTGAGGCCGATCCCTTCGACGCCGAAACCGTCGACCGCCTCGAAAACCACCGTTTTGAAGCTGTGCGGGTTCTGCAGTGGCGAAACCGCGACCTCGATTTCGGCTCCCTCGATCGCCTTCGTCGCAGCCTCTCCACCCTGCCCCGGGTCGAGGGTCTGACCAGGGCCCAGGCCGGGCCCGACGCGCTCGCTCTGGAGGCCGCCGCCCGCGACAGCGAGACGGTAGCGCTGACAACTGCGGCGGCCGATGTCGCACGCCTGTGGGAGGTCTGCCAGATCCCCGATTATCGCAACATCTCCCATTCCGAGCATGCCAACCTCGTCGCCCGCATCTTCCAGTTCCTGCGGACTGGGCGCGGCTACATCGACGAGGACTGGTTCGCCCGCCAGCTCAAGCACTGCGACCGCGCCGAGGGCGACCTCGACACTCTCTCCAACCGGATCTCCCACATTCGCACCTGGACCTTTGTCGCCAACCGTGCCGACTGGCTGGAGGCGCCCCTCTATTGGCAATCGGCAGCCCGCGCGATAGAGGACAAACTTTCAGATGCCTTGCATGAGCGGCTCACTCAGCGTTTTATCGACCGCCGCACCAGCATTCTGATGAAGCGTCTGGCCCAGAAGGAAGAATTGATGTCGACTGTTGAAGAAGATGGCGCCGTCCGGGTCGAAGGCGAATATGTCGGGCGGATCAGGGGTTTTCATTTCGTGCCTGACGGCGTGTCGGAAGCGGCCGAAGCCCGCACGTTGAAGGCGGCGGCGCTGCAGGCGGTTGCCGCCGAGATTTCCGCCAGGGCCAAGGCCGTTGCCGTGTCCGCCGACACCGACTTGAAATTGAGCCGAACCGGCGAGATCGTCTGGAATCATGCCCCGGTGGGACGTGTCGAGGTGGGGGCCTCGATCCTCAAGCCGCGAGCTTCGGTCAGCGCCGGCGATCAGCTGACCGGCAGCGACCGCGACGAGGTTCAAGCCCGGCTGCAAAAGTTTCTCGACCGGCACATCGCCACAACCCTTGAGCCGTTGATCAAGCTGGAAGAGGGCGAAGGGCTCGAGGGCATGGCTCGCGGCATCGCCTTCAGGCTGGTCGAGACCATGGGGGTTCTGCCGCGCGAGCAAGTGGCCGACGAGGTCAAGTCGCTCAGCCAGGAGGACCGTGCCAAGCTCCGCGCTCTTGGGGCCCGCTTCGGCGCCTTCCACCTGTTTGTACCGGCCCTGCTCAAGCCCGCCGCCTCCGAACTCCGGCTGCTCCTCTGGGCCCTTGGCCTCGCCAAGGAAGGCAAGCTCGAACTTTCCAACTTGCCGCTGCCGCCCAGCCAGGGCCTAACCTCGGCAGTGTTCGATCGTTCGACCCCGCGTGGCTTCTACGGTGTCTGCGGCTATCGCATCTGCGGCAACCGGGTGGTGCGCGTCGACATGCTGGAGCGGCTGGCCGACCTGATCCGCGACCGGGTGTTCTGGCGTCCGCGCTTCCCCGACGAACAGCGCCCGGCGGGGTCGGTCGAGGGCGGCGGCTTTGCCGTCGTCCCCGACATGATGTCGTTGGTCGGTTGTTCCGGCGAGGAATTCCAGGGCATCTTGCGCAGTCTCGATTTCCGCATGCAGACCAAGAAGGTGAAGCGGCCGGTCACCGCCGCACCGGCGGTGGCGGCCGAGCCCGCCGCGCCTGCAGCCGAGGCTGCACCGGAATTGGACCAAGGGGCCACCGCCACGCCCGAGCACACTCCGGAACCTGCAGGCGACAGCGTAGCCGCAGCCGAACCCGGTCCACCTGCCGCAGAATCGACCGATGCGGCCGCCGTTCCCGAGACTGCAGAAGTAACCGCCCCAGTTCTGGAGGAAATGGGGATCGAGGTCTGGTGGCCCAAGGATACCGGCCCCTTCCGTCATCGCCCGGAACGGCAAAAACCGCACCGGCAGCGCTCCCATACCACACCCCGCCCCGAAACGCCTGCCGAAGCCGGGTCCGGGACTACCGAAGTACCCGCCGCCGCGACTTCCCCTCTCCCCGAAGGTGAACCCCGCAAAGAACGCCCGCGCCGCGACGACCGGGGTCCCCGGCGCGAGACGCGGAAGGCCCGTATCGAGGAGCGCAAGTTCCCGCCCCGCGAGGAGCGCCAGCCTCGACCCGAAAAACCCATTGACCCCGACTCGCCCTTTGCCGTCTTGGCGGCCCTCAAGGCCAAGATGGCCGGCAACCAGAGCTGACGTGCCGGCTGCTGGCCGCCAGCGCCTTGACAAGTGGTTGTGGTGCGCCCGGATTGCCCGCACCCGGGAAATGGCGGCGGCTCTCGTCGAGGCGGGCCACGTCCGCATCAATCGCAACAAGGCACTCAAACCCGGCCACGACGTTGTCATAGGCGATGTGCTCACCGTGGCGGTCCATCAGCGCGTCCGGATTCTGAAGGTCTTGGTCTTGGCCGAGCGGCGCGGCGCGGCCACGGCGGCCGCCGGGCTCTATGAGGACGCTGCCATGCCCAATTTGGATGGGTTGCAAGCCAAAAAATGAGTGCACGGCCCTCTGGAAATTGCTAGACACCCGTTCGCTATAAAGAACGGCTGGATCTCGATGACCTATATCGTCACCGACAATTGCATCAAGTGCAAGTACATGGATTGCGTGGAAGTTTGCCCGGTGGACTGCTTCTACGAGGGCGAGAACATGCTGGTCATCCACCCCGATGAATGCATCGATTGCGGGGTCTGCGAGCCCGAATGCCCGGCCGACGCAATCAAGCCCGACACCGAGCCGGGACTGGAATCCTGGCTGAAGCTCAATACCGAGTATGCGGCCAAATGGCCCAATATCACCACCAAACGCGAGTCCCCGGCCGACGCCAAGGAATTCGACGGCGTCGAGGGAAAGCTCGAGAAATACTTCTCGCCCAACCCCGGCGAGGGTGACTGATCGGCGTGCGGGGCTGGCATGCAACCACTGCAGGCGAAATCATCCGGTGCTACCCCCCCCCCGCCATTAACCTTTTCCGCCGGAACTGTCTGTGTGCGACGGAATATTGTGCCGTACACGGAGAGGTCCCGCTTTAATTTTGCCTAAACTTGTGATATAAGGCTTTTAATGAGCATGACTATCTGATTGGATCACATACCCGGGCCGCAGAGCTCGGATTTTTTTCGCCAGATGCCGGAATTCACGCCGTGAACGGGTCCCAAGGGCGCCCTTGCGGCAATTTGGCGAGGCGGGCGGTAGAATCGTTGATCGGCGGGCGTGGCGGTGGATCATGTGGATCCCCATATGTGTTGCTGTTGTCGATGGTTCCGGGTGAGATGACGGAATTGGGAAAGGCGAAGGACAGAAATGACAAAGGCAAAGAAAAAGAAGGTTCCGGCGAGGAAACCCGCCGCTAAGGCAAAGACCAAGACGGCGCCGAAGAAGGTATCAAAGCCTCTGGTGAAGGCAAAGTCCGTCCCGGCCAAAGTCCAAGCCAAGGCCGCGGTGCGGCCGGCTCACCCACCCAAGGCAGCGGCGAAGCCCGCCGTGAAGCCGGTGCCAGCCAAGGCTCCGGCGGCGGTCAAGGCCGTGGCGCAGCCCCAAGCCGTGCGGCCCGTCACTCCGGCCGTAGCCGTGCCGCAGCGCGCCTCCGTTCACGCTCCGGCCCCCATGGCCAAGCCCGCCGTCGCCAGCCCGGCGTTAACGCCAGCCGCCCCGCGGAAGCTCACCTTCAAGATCAATGAGCTGATCGTCTATCCGGCCCACGGCGTCGGCAAGGTGGTCCAGATCGAGGAACAGGAGATCGCCGGCACCCGCCTCGAACTCTATATCGTCGACTTCGAGAAGGAAAAACTACGCCTCAAGGTCCCCACCAGCCGCGCCGAGCAGAAGGGCATGCGCCGCCTGTCCGATCGGAGCCAGATCGAGCAGGCCTTGAAAGTTCTCAAGGGCCGGGCCCGCATCAAGCGTACCATGTGGTCGCGGCGCGCCCAGGAATACGATGCTAAGATCAACTCCGGCGATCTCATCTCGGTGGCCGAGGTGGTGCGCGACCTCTATCGTTCCGAGCGCCAGCCGGAGCAGTCTTACTCCGAACGCCAGCTGTTCGAGCAGGCGCTCGAACGCCTGGCCCGCGAGATCGCAGCGGTAAAGCGGATCGACGACGACCAGGCGATCAAGGAACTCGAAGACTATCTTGTGCGGAACGCCAAGCGCAGCCCGGTTGCCGGCGAGAAGGCCGAAGATGAGGTGCCCTCCGAGGAAGCCGCCTGAGAAGCCTTCCTGCCGAAAAGGATCGGGGCCCGGAACTCTCCGGGCCCTTTTCATTTGGGCTGGCTTCACCCTATAAGGCTGACGATCGGTCCCGTAGCTCAGCTGGATAGAGCATCAGTTTCCTAAACTGAGGGTCACAGGTTCGAATCCTGTCGGGGCCGCCAATAAATTCAAAGAGTTAAGAAAAATCGTTTGCTCGCTTAGTCGCACTCTAGTCACACTTTCGACGGGTGTAGCTATGTCACGCAGCGTGTCGCGATGGTGATTCAGGCGACAGCGTCCATGCTGAGTGATTGACGAGCCATCTCGCCGATCTCTTGAAAACTTGATACGTTTTCCGTGCCTATGGGCTTGTCAACCAGAGGCTCGCGAGCCTCCTTCACGGGAGATCGCGATGAGAATGATATCGAAGCGTCAAGTCAAGGAGTTGGTTCTCTACTCGCCGCAACACATTTCGCGTCTGGAATTGGCCGGGCAGTTCCCCAAGCGGGTACAGCTCGGTCCGTGCAGGGTCGGATGGGTTGAGACTGAGGTACTGGACTGGCTGCAAAGACGTATTGATGCCAGAAACAAACTCGCGGACACTTCCGAGTGATCGGAGGGGGAGGACGGCTTCCAAACCGTCCTCCCAGTTTATCATTACGAGAACGCGCGCAAAGTCGCCGCTTCACACAATATCAATGCAAAAGAAGCCCGCCCTAGAGTAGGGCGGGTTTGTGATCGTCATGGTTCTTGGGCGTCAAATGCAGTTACATACTCAGCCGCAGCACTAGCCTTCCCCGCCGCCATAGTGAGAGTCTTGGGGTCGCGCTTCAGTACCCGGAGCCAGTCTGCCATGTAGGCGGCATGATCAGGCCGCGGCTCACTTGCGATTCCAAGTTCGGCGCATAGGAATGCGGCACCCAGCTCGGCCACCAACTCCTCCATCGCGTAACCCGCGTCGCCAAAGCGGTGCTTCATGTCCCGCGCCAGTCTGCTCTTGTGTCCCGTCCAGTGAGTCAACTCATGGAGAAGGACCGCGTAGTAGCTCTCAGTCGGCGTGCTGGTCGAGGTTCCGGTGAATGCACTACGTGCTGGCATGTCGATGATATCAATCGCACCGTCATAGCAGGCAATCTGGTAGCGGCCTTCCCGGACGGTGGCCTCGGTCTTGGCAATCAATTGCTCAACATGCCGGAGCCGCTCAACCTTGCTTGTTAGAGGCACTTCTGGTGGTATCCAACCATCCACCTGCGCCGCATTGAACACGGTTGATCCCCTTATGACAAAGCGGGGCGTTGGGTTGCCCTCTTCCTCGGTTTCGTCGGCTTCTAGTTTTTTGTAGAAGAGGATTTGTGAGCCACGCTCACCCTTCCTCACTTGTGCCCCCAGTACCTGCCATTGCCGGTAGGAAGCGAAGTAGAGACTCGGGTATGCGTTCTCAATCGCATCTATCCAGAGGGCTAGGACATTGACGCCTCTGTAGAAACTGTTGGTGTTGGCATTGCGGGGGCGTTTCATCGGGCTGCTATGCCACGGCATGGTGCAGGTGCCCGCGCCCTTCTCAATTGCCGCCACAATCTTTTCGGCAATGTCGCGGTGAATGTCTTTGATGGTATGTGAAAGAACGCTGCTCATGATTACCTCCTGCGCACAACGGAAGGGCCGGATAGGTCCGACGCTTCGGGGTGGTCACGAGGTCAGGGGCTATTCGGTGGCCGCAGAGCCAAGGTCAGATACATGGCCGCCGCATCAAACAGGCCCATGCGGGCGTCTTCGCTCATCCAGGGTTTTCGAGTTGGTGGGAGGTAACGCACGAGCACGGGCAACTCCTCGGCGATCACTTCGGCAATTTCGTCCTTGGTTTGAGCGTTTTGCGAAGCGAAGGCATCTCTGATGTCGCCACGTGATATCAACATGGCCGGGAGACCGTACTCCTCCACGAATATGCGAAGGTCTTTCGACAAGCTGCGAACCCGCGCTGAACGGTGCGACGATGGATGTTCCACGTTTTCGAGGATAAGCAGATCGGGACGGTTGCGTTGGATGAGTGCCGCAATTCCGCTCAAACAATTGGCGTTTTTCTTGGAACCACGCGCATCATGAATGCCCCAGTCAACAGGAGTGTGTGGACCTTCAAACAGGATGAAAGCAAAACCACGGATGGTCAGTGAGACAGAAAGTACCAAATCATATCGTTGACGTAAATTCATACAATTGGGTGGTCAGTATTCTGCGGTGGATAAATAAGGTGCTCAAGAAAGTCGAGCTTGACCGGCGTGACACTTTTGGGATTTCCCTGCAACTGGACATACAACTCTTCGGCACGCTCAAGGACCATTCGGCTGATCTCACTGTGCAGACCGGGGAACAACTCCGCCGGTGTGGTTGAGAAGACAATGGTGAGCGCGATGAAGGCGGCAAGTGACGGATCACGGACACAGCGCTCATAACGGGACATCTGCGTTCCACCATCCATGCCGCACAGAAACGCCAACTCCTTTTGGGTGAGGCCGTGCTGTCGGCGCAGGGTTTTGAGATATGTGGCGAGTCGAGTCATAGAAGTATCCAGTGCCGTGCGGAGACGTTGGACACTCACATGATCGTTCAGTCGGCAGATGAAATGCAGGGGGTGGAATTTGCCAGCATGGATATTTGTGAAGACGAGAGGGGTTCTTCTTGCCTTTCAGCAAATGCCGACGTGGCATGTTTAAAAAACATCGGAAGGTGTCAGATTGGCACGTTCTAGGGACGTAGGGAGATAGGGACGAACGTGGAGGGTATAGAAGGAGGAAGCATGGCTCAAAGAAAGGCCGCAACTTGGCGGCCTTTCTGTGCTCTATACCCTATAGCCTCGTCCCTATGTCCCTACATCCCTGGACTTTTCCTCAATTACAACGTCCTGTACTCCGTAGCGCTCGGCGAGCAAGAAAACACGTCCCGCCTCGCCTTTGGGCACGCAAAATATACCCATGGATTTGTGGGTCTTGAGATGCAGGCGTTTGCGCAGCACACTGAACCGCCCCGGGATTGCCGGAGGCTCCAACTCCTGAGAAGGTGGAGCTACGATGAGCAAGACAACGAACAAGTTTTCAACTGAAGTCCGGGCCCGGGCGGTGCGGATGGTTTTGGATCACGAGGGCGATCATCCGTCA
>JACPNZ010000043.1 GCA_016185245.1 Hyphomicrobiales bacterium
ACTGGGCCATGTGTTGTTCGCCAAGTACGGCCTGCATCTGCCGCTGACCCGTCAGAGCGCGACCTACGCCCGCGAGGGTATCGAGCTGGATGTGTCGACGCTGGCCGACTGGGTGGGCGCATCGGCGGCGACGCTCATGCCGCTGGTCGAGGCGATCGGCGCCCATGTGTTCTCTGCCGCCCGCATCCATGCCGACGACACCACGGTGCCGGTGCTCGATGCCGGGCGCACGCGCACCGGCCGGCTATGGGTCTATGCGCGCGACGACCGGCCGTTTGGCGGCGCCGATCCGCCGGCGGCGGTCTACTTCTACTCGCCCGATCGGGGCGGCAAGCATCCCCAGGAGCACCTGGCCTGCTACAGCGGTCGGATGCAGGCCGACGCCTATGCCGGCTACGACCGGCTCTACGCGCCTAACCGACAGCCAGGACCGATCGTCGAGGCGGCCTGCTGGGCCCATGCGCGGCGCAAGTTCTTCGACTTGGCGCGGCTCAACAAGGTGCCGATCGCCATCGAGGCGGTGGCCCGCATCGATGCGTTGCTGGCCATCGAGCGCGACATCAATGGGCTGTCACCCGACGCGCGGTGCCAGGTCCGACAAGAGCGCAGCCGCCCGCGCGTCGCGGCATTGGAAGCCTGGTTGCGCGAGCATTACGCCAAACTCTCTTCGCACAACAAGCTCGCCAAGGCGATCGCCTACAGCCTCAATTGCTGGCCGGCCTTGATCCGCTTCCTCGACGATGGCCGACTGTGCATGACCAACAATGCCGCCGAGCGGGCGCTGCGCTGCGTCGCTGTCGGTCGCCACAACTGGACCTTCGCCGGCTCCGACGCCGGTGGCCAGCGCGCCGCTGCTATCTACACCTTGATCGAGAGCTGTAAGCTCAACGATGTCGATCCACAGGCGTGGCTCACCGACGTGCTGGCGCGCCTGCACGATCACCCCGCCAAGCGAATCCACGAACTGCTGCCCTGGAACTGGAAGCAACAGCGCCCGCCGCTGAAGATCGCCGCGTAGGCCGCAGATCAGATTCGAGCAACTGCTTCAACCGCTGATGCCGCGGCCTTCACCGAACGCGTACTAAGCTCTGGAAACTCGGAATTCATCGCGACAGTGCCAATGATGTCTGCTGATTCCTGCCGAAGCCGCCCACGATTACGAGATGATGTCGCCCGCTATAACGGAATGATGTCGCCCGCCATTACGAGATGATGGCGCCCACCGGAACGGAATGATGCCGCCCGGGGTCTGGAACGGCGACGAGCCCCTCCGCTGGCCTGTTTAGGGTCGCTCCTTTGGCCATCCAAGGGAGCGATCGATGCCAGCGGAAAGAGTTGCAATGCGCCAGGCGCGCGAGATCGTTCGTTTGAAGTTTTCAGCCGGGGTTGCCACGCGCGAAATCGCGCGTCGGTTGGGCGTTGCCGCCTCGACGGTGCGCGAGACGTTAAGGCGTTTTGCTGGCGCCGGCCTGGATTGGCCCTTGCCGGACGGCATGAGCGAGGGCGACCTGGAGGCGGCGCTTTACGCCAATCACGGGACCAAGCGGGGCCATCGCCGGCACGCCGAGCCGGATTGGCCGACGGTTCATCGCGAGTTGAAGCGCAAGCACGTCACGCTGGTGATCGTGTGGGATGAATATATCGCCGCCCATCCCGGTGGTTACAGCTATTCGCGGTTTTGCGAGCTCTATCGCGGCTTTGAATCGAAGCTGTCGCCGACGATGCGCCAGACCCACGCGGCCGGCGAGCGGCTGTTCGTCGATTACGCCGGCGATGGGGTTCCGGTCGTCATCGACCGGCTGACCGGCGAACTCCGCACGGCGCAAATCTTTGTCGCCGTGCTCGGCGCATCGAGCTTCACTTTTGCGCATGCCGGCTGGACGCAGGCGTTGCCCGACTGGATCGACGCCCATGTCCGCGCCCTCGCGGCGATCGGCGGGGTTCCGCAGCTGCTGGTGCCGGACAACACCAAGACCGCCGTGATCAAGGCCTGTCTCTACGATCCCCAGGTCAACCGGACCTACGCGGAAATGGCGGCGCATTACGGCACCGCCATTTTGCCCGCACGGCCGAGGCGTCCACGAGATAAAGCAAAAGTAGAGCAGGCGGTGCTCATCGTTGAGCGCTGGCTTCTCGGGCGGCTGCGCCATCGCACTTTCTACAGCCTGGCGGAGGTCAACGCAGCGATCGCCGATCTGATGACGCATCTCAACGAAGAGCGCCCGATCCGGCGGCTCGGCGTGACGCGCCGGCAGTTGCTCGAACAGATCGATCGCCCGGCGCTGAAGTCCCTGCCGGCCGAGCCTTACGAGTTCGCGCAATGGCGGACCTGCCGCGTCGGGATCGATTATCACATCGAGGCCGTCGCCCATTATTACAGCGTTCCCCATCGCTTCGCTCGTGCCGAGGTCGACGTGCGGTTGACCGC
Organism: Hyphomicrobiales bacterium; assembly: GCA_016185245.1. GTDB lineage: Bacteria > Pseudomonadota > Alphaproteobacteria > Rhizobiales > Aestuariivirgaceae > Aestuariivirga. Next base: position 2,429 of record JACPNZ010000043.1, read on the forward strand.
GCGGACGGTCGAAATCTTCCTCAAGGGCGAGCGCATCGCCGCCCACATGCGCATGAGCGGCAATCACAAACACACGACGGTGGCAGAACACATGCCGTCGAGCC
>JACPNZ010000051.1 GCA_016185245.1 Hyphomicrobiales bacterium
CACTCTTGCGGCTCTTCGGCATTAACGGTTCCAGCAGAGCCCACTCGTCGTCGGTCAAATCGAATCGCATGATCCACCTCCACGCACGGTGAATCACTTCTGCCCCTGCAGATCAATGACCTATGTGAGTACAGACCCTAGAGTAATGCCAGGCGCCGGCCTGCCAGGCGGCGATCTTGCCGCTGTTGCCGGCCCAGGCGCCGGTGGCGGATGCCGCCACCAGGTAGCGGTCGCCTTCGGCCGGCGAAGCGGGTGGCGCGACACTTGTCCGGTTCACCACCGACAGGTGGACCGCGGCGTCGAGCTGCAGCAGCGCCTCGTTGTGAGTCACATGTTTCTGGGCTTGGGCCGCCTCGATGAGCGGCAGGCCGAGGAGTGGTGTCTCAGACATGTACGGTCCTCAGAAGATTGGCGCCGCGCCCGTAGGTGGCGCTCACTTGCGCGATGCGGAGAGTGAAGTCGGCCGGCATGGCGCCGAAATCCGTGGCGATGTCGGCGGCGGCATAACGGTAGGCAGGGGTCACCACACTGGCGCTGCGTTTCACCGTGGCACCGGACAAGACGTCGAGGGCATACGCCTCGCCGTCCTCGCCCAGAGGCACCTCGGCCACTTCCCAGCTGTCGCCGTCGATGCGGGTGCGGCGGATCCAGCTGAACACCACGTCGCCGCCATCGAGCCTGGCGCGCAGCTGGCTGGGCGACAGGGGGCGCAGGCCCAAGAGCCTGCCGGTATGGGCGATGCTGACATATTTGCGCGTCAGATCGTATTGCGCCGGACCGATCCGCCAGGTCTGGGCGAGGCCCGCCTCGGCCAGCGTCAGCACCGGCTGCACCACCGCGCCATTGAGCAGCACGAAACGGCTGCCGGCGGCGCGGGGATCTGCCATTTCCGGTTCCGATCCCGATTGTCCGCGCAGCAACACCGAGAGCTTGTAAGTGTCGGGACCGACCAGCTGGGCATTGACGAACTGCACAATCTCCCAGCCTTCGGCACTGCCGCCCACCGCCGCCACATTGGCCCCTTGCAGCAATTCGGCTTCGCTCACCGAGGCGAGCGCGCCGAACTCGAGTTTCACCGTCAGCGAATTGCCGCGGTCGAAAACATGGAGCGGCCCCGCGGCCAGCGTGCCGAGAAGCCGGCCCTTGGTCGCCTGGGCATCGATCGTCCGGTTGAGCGTGTAGGCGGTGGCGCCCACGGCGCGATAGACCGCCAGCCGTCCCGGCCAGGGCTTGGCCGAAGCGGCAAGCCACGGCGAATGGGGAACGGCGGGGCTTGCAACCAGCGGCAGGTCGAGGACGGCGGCGTCGGGCGTGCCGAAGCTGTAGATGGGTTTGACGTCGAGATCGCGGCCCAGCGCATTGCCTGTCGCATAAACGGCGGCCAGATGCGAGCGGCCCTTGAACTTGCGGTAGTCGCCGTCACTGACGCTCTCGAGGCGCACGACGCGGCGCCCACCCATGAGATCGAGCCCCACCACATCGCCGGGCTCGAGCTCGATCCTTGTGGGCGGCAAGGCAAATTCGAAGCTATCGCGCCCGGCCCAGCTTTCCTGAAGGGCCACATCGGCCCGCATCTGGGCCACCGCCTGGCCAACTGCACAGGCAAGTTCAAGCTGCACCTCGCGCTTGCTGGCGCCGCCGGTCCGCCGCGCCTCAACTGCGGCGCGGCGATAATCGAGGGCGGTCTCCATGTAGGCGAGCTGGACGGTGGCCGGCAGTTCGGTCTCCTGGGCCCGGGTCAGGCTGTAGAGGCTTGCCTCCGCCACCGTCTCGACCAGCCCATCGGGGGTTAGCGACAGAACCGGTTCCGAGCCCCGCATGCGGAAGACCAGCACCCCGTCGCGCTCCACCGCATCGATGGCGAAGGCCGCCATCAGGTCTTCCAGCGCATCGCGGGCCGACATTGACCGGTCGATCGTGAAGCCGTCGACCAGCCCCTCGACACCCGCGACATCGATCGCCGCGAAGCCATAGGCGGCGCAGACCGCGGCGATCAGCTGGCCGAGCGGGATGGCGGCGATGCGGCCGTTGAGCCAATGGCCGCGCCCGTAATTGGTGCTATCGGCCCAGACATCGTTGCGGGCCGGAAAGAACGGAAAGGGTCTGGCATCCCAGGCCCAAAGGAAGATGCGAGCCGGATCGACCATCTTTGCTCCGTAGACGGAGGATATAGGATTGGCCGCACCGGTTGTGCTCCAGTAGCCGGCGATCGCTTCGATATATCGGACCTGCATGAAATCGTCGCGCTGGCCGCTGGAGAAATAGGGCAGCCGGCTCTCGCCCGACTTGGCGTCGAAGAAGGCATTGGGCTCGTTGGCGCCCTTGTCGACCGCCGGGCAGCCGGCCTCGGTGAACCAGATGGGCTTCGACTGCGGCACCCAGGCGGTCGCTATTGCCTGCTCGACGCCACCCGGCCGGTCATGGTGAGGATTGAGCCACCAGGATTTCACATCCTTGTAGCGGAACACCCAGGGCTTGCCATAGGCTCCGTCGCCGATGGCGCTGCGCACCTGGTTCTGCCGGTCGGCGGCGCTGGCATAGGACCAGTCGAAGCCCTCGCCGCCGGCAATGTTGGCTTCGAGATAGCTCAGATCGTAGATCGAGGTCCGGCCCGCCAGCCGGTCGACGTGTTGGCTACCATCGCGCCAGTCGGCGAGCGGCATGTAGTTGTCGATGCCGATGAAATCGACATTGGCCGACGACCACAGGGGATCGAGATGGAAGAATACGTCAGCCGATCCGTCCGTAGGCTGATGGCCGAAATACTCCGACCAGTCGGCGGCGTAGGAGACTTTCGCCGCCGGCAGAATGGTCTTGACCTCGGCGGCCAGTGCCACCAGTGCCGCCACGAACGGAAAACTGTTGGCGCTGCCGCGCAGCGTGGTCAGTCCGCGCAACTCGCTGCCGATCAGAAAGCCATCGACCCCGCCGGCGAGCGCGCAGAGCTTGGCGCAGTGCAGCACCATGCGCCGGTAGCTCCATTCGGCCGGACCGGAATAGACGACCTGGCCGCCGGAGATCGAAAAATCCGCAGCCGCCGCCGTGCCGATGAAACTTGCAAGTTGGGTTGCACAGGCCGCCGTCTTGTCGGGGCTGCCGGCGCGCTCCGGCGCCGGATCGCAGGTGATGCGGCCGCGCCAGGGATAGGCTTCCTGCTCGCTTCCGCCATAGGGATCGGCAAGCCCGTTGCCGGCCGGAATGTCGAGGATCACGAAGGGATAGAGGACGGTGGCCAGGCCCCTCGCCCGCAGGTCCTGGATCGCCCGCACCACGGAAGCGTCCGACGGCGTTCCGCCAAAGGCCGGCGCCCCATCGACCTGGCTCACCACATGGGCGGTGGCGCGCTCGATGCCGGCGGCCTTCCAAATATTGGGCTCGGTCACCTTGGTCGAATTCTCGACGCCGGGCTTGAGGACCGCGGTGGCGCAGCGCAGATCGTTGGCAAACCAGGCGACGACCAGCGAGGCTGCCCCGACATTGCCGCAGGTCTCGGTCAGGTCGTCGAGAGAGACGGCCCAGTCGCTGCGGCTCTCGGCGGCGTGGGCATTCTCGCTCTCGCTGACGCCATTGCCCAGGAGGCGGGTCTGCAGCGTCGTGTCGTAGCCGAACTCGGTCGAGCCCGGAATGATGTTGACGGCTTGAACCTGTGCCGCGGCCCCGCCCGCCGCCCGGATCACCTCGAAGGAAAGCTGCGGCAGACGGTTGCCGAAACCTGCGACCGGCAGGCGCTCGAACACCAGATAGGCGAGCCCGCGATAGGCCGGCGCATTGTCGGCACCTTCCTTGGCGACGATCAGGCTGTCGGGCTCCTGGGTCTCGCTGCCGGTGTAAAGCCTCACCGTCAAACCCGACATGTCGAATTCCTTGCCGTCGGCCCAGGCCCGGCCGATGCGATCGATTTCGCCCTCGCACAGGGCCACGGCGAAATTGGCGAAATACTTATACTCGGTGATCTTGGTGCTGGACGAGCCGCCGCCGCCCTTGCCCGAAGCCTTGTCGGTATGGGTCGAAACCACTTCCTCGAAATTGGTGGCCCAGATCACCTGGCTCGCCACCCGCATGCGACCCCAAACCCGCGGGATCGGGCTTCCCTCCGAGCCCGACATGATACGCAAATCATTGATGCGCGGTCCCTTGACGCGGCGCGGCCCGCCGCCGAACAGGGTCTGGTCGATGATGTTGCCGGCGACCGCGCCTGCCGCGCGGCCGACGATGGCACCCACCGGTCCACCGAGAAAGGCGCCAACGGCCTGGCCCGCATATTGCAGAACGACGGTCGCCATCAGGCGTCAACTCCGGGAAAGCGGAAGGCAAAGGCCAGATGGCGCCGCCACCATGCCGACAGATGGATTTCGCTGACCCGCGCATCTTCCTGCGCATGGATCATGCGGCTGAGGCTCGCAGCAATTCCTGCATGCTTGGCCGGCAGATGCGGCCGCCAGCGGAAGAGAAGCACGTCGCCCGCCTGAAACTCCGTAGGCGGAACAATTCGCATATGGCGGCCCGCCGCCCGGGCCATCACTTCGCTGGCATCGGCCTCGGCCCAGCCGGCCGAATAGGGCGGAACCTCCTCGGGTTCCTCGCCATGGGCCTCGCGCCATACGCCGCGGATCAGCCCCAGGCAATCGCAGCCGACGCCCTTGAGGCTCGCCTGGTGGCGATAGGGCGTGCCGATCCAGGCGCGCGCCAGACGCACGATGTGGGAGGCTTCGGTCATTTCGGATCAGTTGCGGCTCTTGCCGTCGTTGTGGGGATCGTCACGGGTGGCATAGGACAGCACGAAGTCCTCGCCCGGGATTTGCGGAAAGCCGCGGAAATTGACGCCATTGCCGAATTTCCCCCGGCAGGTCGAAAATTGCTTGTCGCAGCCGGCGCGGATGGTGAAGGCATCGGCGCTGGCCACGGGCGAGGCCACCTCCTGCCACAGGTCGATGCGCATCAGCGTGCCGTCGCGGCGCTGGGTCTTCACTTCCGCCGTTCTCCCGGTATTGGCGCCGCTGGCCCAGGTGAGGCTGCCCCGGGCGAACCAGCCGTCGTCGAAACCGTCGAGCCCCGCTACCGCCAGGCGGCGGTTGTCCTCGGCCGCGATCACGCTCCCCGTCGCGGTGTAGGCGGCGGTGGCAAGGTTCACGCCACAGCGGGCATCTCCCAGCACCGCATCGCAGCCGAACTGGAAGATGCGGCCCTTGGGCTGGTTCAGCACATGGGCAAGGCCGCGCACTTCGGCGGCAAAGCCAAGACTGCCATGGGTCACTTCACCCAGATTACCGCTGCGCAGCAAAATGCGCTGGCTCACGTCCTGCCAATTGACCCGCCAGATTTCGACGGCGGCATTGTCGAAATCGCCAGCCCTCAGCCGAACTTCGCTCAAGCTTGCCGACGACAGCGCCCCCGACGCCTCGAGATTGTCGACGGCAAGTCCCAGCGATGACTCGATCTCGCTGGCGGTGAGGCCCGCCTGGGCTTCATAGGTGACGCCATCAATCGTCAAGTCGAGATCGTGGTCGGTGAAGCCGAAGACTTCACCGCCTCCGGTCTCGAGGCGCCAGCAATGGCAGAGCGTCGTGGCGCCCGTATCGAGATGGGCTCGAAATCCCGCCTCAAGCGTTCTCATTGGCGGAGCTCCAGCACCGGAATTTCCGGAATGTCGCCGACAGCGAAGCCCGTCAGGTTGATGCGGATTTCATCGGTGTCGAAGCGCGCTGGCACATCGAATTCGAAGCCGGCGGTGATCACGGCACCGCCCGCGGGAATGTGGCCGGCGGTGAAGGTCACAACACCGGTCAGCGTGTTGACCGTGAAGAAGCTCGTCGCAACGCCATTGACCGCCACGACGGCTGTTCCCGCCACCGGTTTGGTGATCGGCCGCGAATAGTCGCGCAGGCCAGAACCATAGGTCTTCACCAACTGGAACGATGCGGTTGTACCGTCACCGGCACCGATCACCTGGTCGAGCGCGGAAATTGTGGCCAGCGGCGCACCGGACTTGAAGTCCGCATGATCCTTCCAGCGGAAGCCATGCAGGCGCCCGCGGCGTTCCTCGAAGAAGCCCAGCACTTCGTGTAGCTGGTCGAGCGACTTGATGCCGAATCCGGCATTGTAGCGGCGGCGCGAATGGGCCCAACGGCTGTTGCGCTCCTCGGCCCCCGAGCCCAGAACCACGATCTCGGTGCGCCGTTCCGGCCCGCCGGTGGCGCCGCGCGAGATCGCCGTGGGAAAGCGGATGTCGTCGAAGGCCATGTCAGAAATTCCTCTGGCCGCGGGCGATGGCGCGGGCCATTAGGGCGGCGACCTGGGATTGCGAACGCTGGAAGCCCTGGACGTCGGGGGTGGTGATGTTGACGGTGACATTGATGCCACCGCCGTTCGATCTCACACCGAGCCTGCCATCACGGCCCCGCGTCAGCGGCACGATCGCCTCGGGCCCCGCCTCGCCCATCAGTCCCGCGCCACCGCGCAAGGGAAAGAGTGTGGGCGAATTGACGATGCCGCCGGAGGCAAAGGGAACGAGCCTGCCGCCTGAAAACACATTGCCGCGGGCACTGGCGATGCCGCCGCCCAGAAGCCCGCCGAGCAGATTGCCGAGGGGTCTCAGCGCCTGGCTCAGCGCCGTCTGAGCCAGCCCGAGGGCAAGGCCACGCAACACGTCGGAGAGCTTGCGGCCCTGGATGACGGCCAAGGCAAAGGCATTGACCAGCCTGACCCCGAAACTGTCGGCGAGGCGTCCCAGATCCGCCATGTCGCTGCGAAGCTGCTGGGTCTGGAGGTTCAGCGTGTCGATTTGCGTGGTCATGTTCCGTCCGGAAAGCGTGCAATCAGTTGTTCAAGCGAGGTGCGCTCCATGGCGCTGGGTTCGGCCGCAAAGGCCGCGGCGATTTCGCGTGGGGTGGCCCGCCAGAAATCCCGTGGCGCCAGGCGCAAGACGCCGAGGCCCAGCTGCATCAGGCGCCGCCAGGGGAAGCTTTCCCCCGCGGCGCGCCGGCGTTTCCCGCTTGGGTTTCCTCAGGCGGTGCAAAGGTTGCCGTCAGAAGCCTGGCGACGATCGCCAGAAAGCCCGCTGCTCCGCCATCGGCGGTCATTGCCGCCACCTCGTCGTTGGAGATGGCGTTGCCCGTCCCCCGGAGGCCGGCGCCGATCACCCGGATGGCATCGGTTGCCCCGATGCGGCCCTTCTCGAAGCGTTCGGCGATGGCGATCAGATCCTCGTCGCCATAGGCGCTCTCGAGTTCGGCCAAGGCGCCTAGCGTCAGGCAGAGCGTGTAATTTTGCCCGCCCAGTTCGGCGTCGATTTCACCGCGATGCCGGTTGGCCATCAGATCGCCGTGAAGCTCAAGGCACCCGCCGATTCGAGTGCCGTATCGAAAGTCACCTCGCCGTCATGGCGGCCGGCGATCTCCAGCCCCACGATCTGGAAGGCGCCTTCGATTACTCCGAAATCGGGCACGATCACCTGCCAGTTGCGGATGGTGCCGTCGAAAAAGTAGCTGCGCATGGTGGCGTCGGAGCTTGCGTCCTTGAACAAGCCGGCGCCCTTGATGGCGGCCGACTTGAGGCCGGCGCCGGCCAGGAGTTCGCGCCACTGGCCGGCCGATTCCTGGCTCGAGACGTCGACCGTCTCGGCGTTGAACGACAGCGTGTGGCTGCGCAATCCGGCGACGGTTGCGAAGGTTCCGGTGCCAGTCGTATCGAGTTTCAGCAGAAGATCGCGTCCCTTTTGGGCGGTCATCTCGGTGCTCCTATTGAGGTTCGGTGGCGGCGCGGAAGCGCATGGCCGCGCCATAGGTCTCGGCGTTCTTGTCGCGGATCACGGTCCAGAAGACGAGGCGCAGATTGATGAGCTTGTGCCCGGCGAGTGTGAGCGCGGCCGTCTCCAGTACCGCTTCGATCGCCGCCACGATGTCCTGGACGAGCTTGCGGCCGCGCTGGTTGGTGCGGATATTGAGACTCGCGAAATGTTCGTGCGCCAAGGCGTCCGCCGTGCTCCAGTCGCGGGTCTCGATGTCGCCGAAGACCACATAGGGCGCATTGACCCCGCGCGGCACCTCGTCGAAGACATTGTGGCCCTGCAACAGGCCCACCAGTGTCGCATCGCCGAGCAACGCCGTCCGCATCGCCTCCTGGAGGGCAAACCCCGGATTGCTCACAGGCGCATCTCCCGGTAGCGGGCGATGACGGTCGAAACCGTCAACGGCAGGTCGGGCTCGCGGCCCGTTCCACGATTCTCGAACCAGTGGGCGATGAGCTGCTTGAGGCCCAGGCGCAGGTCCTCGGGGACAGCGCTGGCCGCGGTCCCGAAGCCCGCCGTGAGGGCCACCTCGATGCCGTTGCCAGCCCGGCCCGGCACCGGCCAGACGCGCGAGCCGCGCAACACCAGGCGCGGCGGCCGCGAGGCGCGATCCACATAATAGTGGGCCGGATCGATCTCGGCCGAGGTATCGTCGTCGCCGTAGACGGTGACGGCGGTGACCGCGATCAGCGGTGCCAGCGGCAGCTCGACCGATCCGCATTCGGGCCAGGCGTCGCGGAAGTACGACCAGCCTTGCGAAACCAAGGCGAGCCCGGTCTGCGCCTCGATCTGGCGGCGGGCCGCCACGATCAGTGTACCGATGAATTCGTCATCGTCGGCTTGGCCTACCCGCAGATGGGTCTTGGCCTCGGCCAATGTCACCGGCTCGATGGCCGGCGGCGCGGTCAGAATTGATGGCATGGGATGTCCTCGTAAGGCGAATGGCGTACGGGTCTTCCCCATTCGCCATTCGCTATTCGTTCTCTTACGACACGCCGAACTTCATCAGCTTGATCGCCTCGAAGTTCTGCACCCCGCCGCCGACCCGCTTGGTGGTATAGAACAGCACATAAGGCTTGGAACTGTAGGGATCGCGCAGCACGCGCACGCCGATGCGGTCGACCACCAGATAGCCGCGGCCGAAATCGCCGAAGGCCAGGGAGAAGCTGTCGGTGGCGATATCCGGCACGTCCTCGCTCTCGACCACCGGGAAGTTCATCAGCGTCGCCTTGCCGTCGGGCGTTGCCGCCGGCTGCCAGAGATAGTCGCCGCTCGCATCCTTGAACTTGCGGATCACCCCTTGCGTCTTGCGGTTGGTGATCCACACGGCGTTCTGCCGGTAACCGTTCTTCAGCGTGTAGATGAGGTCGATCAGCTTGTCGGAGGGGTTGCTGGCGGCGAAGGCACCGGCGACACCGGTTGCAACATAGCCGAGGTTGCCCCAGGTCCACGAAGCGTCCGCCACGTTGGTGTAGGCCAAAAAACCCTTGGGCTTGTTGGTGCCGTTGCCGGTGACGAAGGCAGTCGATTCCTGGTCGGCGAAGGCCTGCTGCACTTCGTCGGCGATCCACTGGTCGAGATTGACCGCGGCATCGTCGAGCAGCGACTGGGTCGCCGCCGGCATGGCATAGAGCTCCATGGCCGGAAACTGCAGCTCGGCGAGCGTCGGCGCCGCCGTCTCGGTGCGGGCCGCGGTTTCGCCCACCCAGCCGGTTACAGCACCGGTGATGGCGAAGGGCTTCTTGTAGACCGAGGTCGAGACCTGACGGACGCCGGAAATGGCACGGATCGGCGAGGCGGCGGACAGTCTCCGGCCGATCTCGGTTTCGGTCTCGCTCGGCACCAGATAGCCGCCGTCGGTGCCGGAACCGACCGACATGCTCTTGGCCTCGATGTCGAACAGCCCTTGCGTCTCGCCCTTGCGCACATAGGTCTCGAAGGCCTGCTTATGCTCGCTGGGGCCTTGGCTTGCCGCCCCCTCGCCCGAAAGCTGCGGCCGGCGGGCCTTGAGGGTGAGCTCGTCGAGGCGGGCCTTGGTCTGGTCGACGGCGCGGTTGATGCGCTCGACCTTGTCGGCCGTCACCACATCCTCGCCCATGCGCTTCTCGATCTGCGCCAGGCGTTCGTCATTGGCGTCCTTGAAGGCCTCGAAGGCCTGCATGAAGTCGCCGAAGGCGACCTTCGTCTCGAGTCCGGTATCCATGTCTCAGTTTGCTCCTTGTTGAAATTGCAGCGCCCCGCTCCGCAACAGCGAAGCGAGGGAGGGAGACGCCTCGGGGTCGGGGCGGGGCGCTTTCGCCGCGCGGGCAGCGAAGAGCTGCTCGGCGGCGGCACGGGCGGGCGTCACTGCGGAGACGCGCGCGCCCGGCAGCATCGGGAAGGTCACGAGGGAAATCTCCCACAGATCGACCCGATGAAGCCTGCGTGTGCCGCTCGCCCGGTCGCGGACAGCGGTCACGGTCTTGAAGCCGATGGAGAGGCCGTCGAGGCCGCCGCTTTCGAGAAGCGACAGAAGCTCGCGGCCGCGCTGCACGTTGCAATCGAGCCGGCCGCGTACATAGAGGCCCTTGGCGTTCTCGCGCATCTCCAGCCAGGTGCCGATGGGCTCGGCCGGATTGTGCTGGAACAGCATGCGGATGCCGTCGGCACCGCGGCGCATCAGGCTGTCGCGGAAGGCGCCGGGCAGAACCACGTCGCCGGTTCCGTCGCGGGCGCCGAACAGGCTGGCATAGCCCACGAACACGCCCGTGCCGGAGCAAGCCGATAACGGCCGCCCCAGCCGGCTCTTTTCCCGGCGGGTTTGCATTGTATCAATTGTCCTTTACTTATTCCTCCCCCTCCGCGGGGAGGGTGGCGCGTCAGCGCCGGGTGGGGGCCTCGCTATTCGCCATTCACCTTCTTGCCATACCCAACCGCGGCGCGCTTCTCGTCCTCGGTGAGGAATGTCGCCGCCCCAACCCTGGCCCACAGGGCATCGCGGTCGTGAGCGAGCGCTTCGACCTGGTCGAGGTCGTGAGCCAGCCGCAGGTCTTCGAAATCGGCGGCGAGGAAGGAGGTTATGGCCTCGGCCATCCTTGTCGCCAGCGGCACCACGGTCTGGCGCCAGAAGGTCCGGTTGGCTTCGGCATAGTTGGCGAAGGTGTTGTCGCCGGGAATGCCGAGCAGCATGGGTGGCACGCCGAAAGCGAGAGCGATCTCGCGCGCCGCGGCGTTCTTGGCCTCGATGAATTGCATTTCCGTCGGGCTGTAGCCCATCTGTTTCCAGTCGAGCCCGCCCTCCAGCACCATGGGCCTGCCGGCATTGCCGGCCCCCTGGTAGCTCGTCTCCAGCTCGCGCTTGAGGCGCTCGAACTGGTCGGTGGTCAGATGCCCGTCGCCGCCGCCATAGACGAGTGCCCCCGAGGGTCTCGCCGAATTGTCGAGCATCGCCTTGTTCCAGGCGGCAGCGGCATTGTGAGTGTCGATTGCCCGCTGGGCCGCTTCCAGCGGCGCCATGCCGTAATAGTCGTTGAGCGGGTTGAACAGCTTCAGATGCAGGATACGGTCGCGCGGGAACCTCACCGATTGTCCGTTGACGGAATATTCGAAGGCCTCCGGCCAGCCGTTGAGCGAAGCAATCGCCTTCATCCGGTCGGGGCGGAGCGCGTAAAGCTCGCGGGGGCCGCCGTCGATTGCCACCTTCTCGACATAGGCGTTGCCGGCGACCAGCAGGAATCCCGCCAGCATCTCGACGAATTCGCGTCCCGGCTGGCCGGGATTGGGCCTGGCCAAAAGCTTCAGCGCCGGATGGTCGGTGGCTTCGACGTCACCCGCATAGGCCAACCAGGGAATGGCCGCCGCCGCCTCGGCGATCATCCGCACGGCGCGATAGCCGATTGGGTTGGCAGCAAAGCCCTCGGCCGCCAAAGCCGCATAATTGCGCGGCGTCCACACGGGCCTTCCGGCACTTGTCCAGGCAATGACCGGCGCCGCACCCGAACGCTTCTGCTCGGGGGCGAAGATCTGTCTCAATCTGCTTAGCATGATACAATCCTTCATCCCTCCCCCTCTGCGGGGAGGGTGTCACCCGCAGGGTGACGGGTGGGGGCCGTCTTGAACTTACGAAAACGCGCCAGAGAACTGCGCCAAACCATGACCCCGCAGGAGGTCAAGTTGTGGTCGCGGCTAAAATGTCTGAACCGGGACGGCTGTCACTTTCGCCGCCAGGCGCCGGTTGATGGTTACATTCTGGACTTTGCCGACTTCGGGCACCGTCTCATCGTCGAAGTCGACGGGTCACAGCACGGCGAAGCGGCGGGGCAAGCGAGAGACGCCACCCGGGATCGGCATTTCGCATCGGCCGGATTTCGTATTCTCCGCTTTTGGAACATCGACGTTGACACGAACATGGACGGCGTGATCGACACAATTCTACTGGCCCTCAAAGAGGCCCCCACCCGGCGCTGACGCGCCGCTCGCAAACTCGCCCCCGCAAGGGGGAGGGATAAGTAAAACCCTCCCTCCCCCTTGCGGGGGGTCCGCCCGAAGGGCGGGGGTGGGGACCTGCTTCACACCATCCGCACCCGCGGCCCCAGGCCGCGGCGCAAGATGAGATCGCTCACCGCCCAGACCAGGGCGTCGAGCCGGTCGGGACTTTTGGCGCCCTGGCCGATGGCCGTGCACATTTCGTCTTCGAGTTCCGGGAAGCTCCCGACATGGGAGACCCGGCCCTGCTCGTAAAGGGCCGCCACCGGTTCGGCGCGAGCCTTCTTGCCACGGCTGGCGTACACCGCGCGGAAGGAAACCTCTTGATCGGTCTCGCGCAACACTGCCTCGACCATGGCACCGCCCTGGTTCACCTCCGCCACCACCCGGTCGGCGTGGCGGGCGTGATAGAGAGCAACCGCGGCACCCGCCCACTGCGCGGGCCGTGCTCCGTTCACGGAGCAATCGTCCAGCACGTAAATTCTTCCATCCTCGCCCAAACCGGCGCAGACGATGCCGCAGGCATTGGCCTTCTTGCCGTGGCTTGCCGGCGGGTCGACCGCCACCACGATACGGACGAGTTCAGGGACGCGAGCGATCCGCTGCGCCTCGATCAGGTCGCGACGGAACAGGGCGTCGGGATCGTCGTCAATCAGTTCGCCATCGAGTTCCTGGCGGCCCAGTCTCGTTCCGCCATAGCGCGTCTGCACGTCGCGCCAGAAATTCTTGGCGAGATGGGCCCGGTTGTCGGCGGTCTTGGTATGCGTAACGGCGGTCGTCGCGTCGGCGATCAGCCGCTTCAAGAGTGGCGTCGGCCGCGGCGTGGTGGTGACCACCACCCGCGGATTGTCGCCAAGCCGCAGCGCGAAGGCCAGCATGCTGAAGGCCTCCTCGCCATAGCGCCATTTCGCCAGCTCGTCGCACCAGGCGGCATCGAACTGGGGCCCGCGCAGGCTTTCCGGCTCGTCGGCCGAGAAGATCTGGGCGATCGACCCGTTGGGCCAGGTCAATTGGCGCTTCGAGGGCTCGTATTTGGGACGCTCGTCGTCGGCGTGAACGGCGAGCAGCCCCGATTTTCCCTCGATCATGACGAGGCGGGCCTCGTCGAAGGTCGGCGCCACGATGGCGATCCTTTCGGAGCGTCCGCCGGTTGCCGGCCACAGATCGAGCGCTCTGGCCTTCACCCATTCGGCCCCGGCCCTGGTCTTGCCGGCGCCGCGGCCGCCCAAGATCAGCCAGGTCCGCCAGTCATCGCCTTCCGGCGGCAATTGCTGATGTTCGCGGCCCCAGTAGCGCCATTCACGATTGCACTCCCGGCTCTCCCGGTTCTTCAGCCACCGGCTCAGTCTCCGTCCCTGTCCATTCTCGATGAAGAGACTCAAGGCGTAACGCAAGTGCTTCACGCTCGGCGTCATCAAAGCGCTTGTACTCGCGGCGCCTACGGGTTCGGTGGGCGCGGTCCTTTCGTTCAAGCTCGAGCACCTTCTCCAACGTCCGCACCAAAGTGTTCATCGACCTGATGTCGCGCTCGCTCGATGCAGCGGATGCCTCGGCGCCAAGATTTGCGATCTGGCCTTCGAGGTCGGCCAAGCGCTGCTGCAACAGCGCCTTGAGTCTCCTGATCGTGGCCCGGGTCGCTTCCGTCCTGCCCGATGCCGAGGTGCGCAGCCGCCAACCGTCGCGTCGGGCCAGCAGCACAAGTTTCTGTGCATTGATGCCGGCCTCGGCGGCGATCGCAGCAACCGGCTTGCGGCCCTCCTCGTAATCCTGTCGCAGGCGGACCCAGTCGGGCGCCGCCGCCGGTTCGTCACCACCGCTCATCTCGTCTGACCCAATTGTGGAGTATGCGCTTTTCTATTCCGGCCAGCGTGCGCTGTCAAGGACTATTTTCTTATTACGACTCTTCAGTTCTTGGGGCCAAAATAATGTTTATTGCCCCACACAACAATTCTTCCTTTCCAATCGTCGCAACGACTCTAAGCCTGCCTTCTTCCTCTATGGGGAATGGCATGGCTGACAATCTGCTGATCAAACCAGCAATCGGTGCCGCTGATTTTCTCGCGTCAGCGAGAGTGCGTCGAAGCAGATCGGGAGGAATCTCGTTTTCGATTATCGTGATATCTCTTTGCGACAATAGTCTGACCACAATAGCAAGATCATCGCACCCTGGATCCAAGTGAATCCGCGTATAGACGTGCAAGCTTGGAAAAATGCCGGGAAAGCGATCCACCTGGATATTGTCTGGGAGAATGCCGATCAGAGTCTCGGTTCCGGCGGACTCCACACGTATGTACTCGCAAAAGAGCGCTATGGCCGAAACCTTGTTCATTGGGACGTTGCCGACACACGCGGGTCCCGGGGCCTGGCACTAAGGACAAACAGACGCGAGGTTGTGTCTGATTCTGGAATTGACGACCGAATGGACACGTTTTCCTGCAGTTCTGGTTGATCTTCCATCAACGCAAACTGTGGCGTTCTCCCCATTGCAAACGCAAGCTCAGCAAGCCGGCCAAGTGTTATGTCCTTGAATCCGCGAATCTCCCGATTGATGACCGAACGGTGGACGCCAATTGTGCGGGCGACGTCGGATTGTGTCAGCCCTGACTTGGTATTTTCTTCCGTCAGCACCTTTTGAAGCTCTCGCCTGACGGCGGCCACGAATCGAGCCGCCGCTCGACGGCTAGGGGTGATCGAAATTTGAAACGACGACATTTGGATCATCTCCGCCAATGAATTTTGGTTCGTCTAGGTCAAGAGAGTTGCGAAAACGGACCACTTCGCCTTTGTACCCCCGATAGAGATCACGGCCTTTGACGCGATAAGCAAAGTCGCCAACGACGCCAACAAAACAATCTCGACGGAGAAACCAGCCAAATATCCTCACATCGGCTGTCTTCAGCGCCCATACCGCGTCTCCAACTGGCATCATCGGCTTAAAATCCCAGCCGTAGGTGAGCACTTGCCCTGAGGCGAATATCGCAAGGAGCACATCGAGTTGTTCGGCGGGCGATAATTCAATGTTCCATGCGATACTGCAGATGAGATTTCCTCGGACATCCACTTTGCGAGCCGTTCAGAAGCATAGAAAACCCGAAACTCTTGCGCGCTCGGACCCAGAGCAGCATCGTACCTGAACAATTTTCCTTGTCGTTCTAACTTTACTATTGTTGCCATTTAAGTCAACAAACTTCACATTCAAGGGTTAAGCAATTTGCCTTGTGCAGGCTCAGGATAGCGGGTTTCTTCCCCTTGCGTAAACACCAAACGCTAGCTTCGGCTCGGCCTTCCCGCTCATCTCGTCTGACCCAATTGTGGAGTATGCGCCTTTGTAGCCTGGCCAGCGCACGCCGTCAAGGACTATTTTCCACAGCAAGGATTTTTCTTTTTGCCCATGCCTGGAAGCCGCTCGCAAGCTATTGTGCTGGCATGGATATCCGGCAACTGCAATATCTGGCAGCCCTCGCCCGCGAGAAGCATTTCACCCGCGCAGCCCAGGCCTGCAATGTCACCCAGCCGACGCTCTCGGGCCGCATCCGCCAGCTCGAACAGGAGCTTGGGGTGCCGATTGTCGACCGCGGCCAGCGCTATGTCGGCCTCACCGCCGAGGGCGAGCGCGTCCTGAAATGGGCCCATCTCATTCTCGACAACTGGCAGTCGCTGCAGCAGGAGCTGGCCCAGATCAGGAACCCTAAGGGCGAACTGGTCGGAAGGCTGGCGCTGGGGGTCATCCCGTCGGCGCTGCCCATGGTGTCGTTTCTCACCAAGGCCATGCAGGAGGGCCATCCGCGGGTCGAGTTTACCATCCTCTCCCACAGTTCCGAGGAAATCCTTAGGGGCCTGCAGGATTTCTCGATCGAAGCGGGGGTGACCTATCTCGACAACGAGCCGGTC
The DNA here is from genome assembly GCA_016185245.1 of Hyphomicrobiales bacterium. Taxonomy (GTDB): domain Bacteria; phylum Pseudomonadota; class Alphaproteobacteria; order Rhizobiales; family Aestuariivirgaceae; genus Aestuariivirga. The sequence goes on from JACPNZ010000051.1 coordinate 16,142, forward strand.
GAGGGGCTCCTAACCGCCGCCCTCTATAAGGAGCGCTACTGTCTGTTCCTGTCGGAGACACATGCGCTGGCGGCCCGCGACAGCGTCACCTGGCTCGAAGCGGCCCAGGAGCCCCTTTGCCTCTTGACCCCCAACATGCAGAACCGCCGCATCGTCGACCGGGCCTTCCTCGCCGCCAATGCCCACCCTTCGCCGCGGCTCGAGACCAATTCGATCATGAACCTCTTTGCCTCGGTCCGCGCCATGGGGCTGGCCAGCATCATGCCCGAGTACTTCCTCAACATTCTCGGCCCCATGCAGGGCATCAAAGCCATCCCCCTGGCGGAACCGCGAGTCGAGCACACGGTGGGCCTGGTAGCGGTCGCCCGCGATCCTCTGTCGCCGCTCATTGGAGCCCTGTTCGCTGCGGCCAGATCCCTTGGCCCTTGACCGAAGTCAATGCCGCCCATGCCGTTCTGGGGTTTCCTGAGCAGCGGAGAACGGCCATGAGCATGTTTGCCGATCCGGTATATCGCTTCTGCCCCCGGCAGAAGGTGAACGTTAACCTCGATCAGAGCGAGGGCGAATGCCGCGACTTCCACGGCTGCGGCGACGAAGCCTGTCCGCTCGCGAAAGAGTTCTTGCAGCCGAGCTTCCGCACGGCCTTCAGCCTGTTGATACCCAGCCTGCGCGAGGACTGACGGCGGCCGCTCAACCATCAGCCGCCCCTATGAAATCATAGGTGGCGGCAATTGGCGTTTTGCCCGGATTTCGGCCATATGGAGCGATGACCGAAAAACACACCCTTATCAGCCCCTTGCCCGAAGGTGCCGAAGCGGCGCGGGCAATCGCCGGGCGCCATGGCAACCGGCCCGAGGCACTTCTGGAAATTTTCCACGACCTGCAGGACGAGCTGGGTTCGGTTCCCGAGGCCGCCCTCCCCATTCTCGCCAAGGCGCTGAACCTGTCGCGGGCCGAAGTCCACGGGGTGGTCACCTTCTATCACGATTTCCGCCGCGCTCCCGCCGGGCGCCATGTGGTCAAGGTCTGCCAGGCCGAATCCTGCCAGGCACTGGGCTCGCGCGCGCTGGCCGCCGCCATCCAGAAGAACCTGAAGGTCAAGTTCGGCGAAACCACAGCGGATGGCGCCATTACCCTTGAGGCGGTATACTGTCTCGGCAACTGCGCCCTGTCGCCCGCCATCATGGTCGATGGTCGGTTGGTCGGCCGTGTCGACGCCGCCAGGTTCGAGAAGATCGCCGCGGAGCTTACGGCATGATCAGGGTTTTTGTCCCGCGCGATTCCGCCGCCCGCTCGATGGGCGCCGACGAAGTGACGGCGGCCATCGCCGCCGAGGCGTCGCGGCTGAATGTCAGTCTACAGATCGTCCGCAACGGCTCGCGCGGCTTGTTCTGGCTGGAACCCCTGGTCGAGGTCGAGACGGTCGCCGGCCGTGTCGCCTTCGGGCCGGTGCAGGCCTCCGATGTTGCCTCGCTGTTCAAATCGAAGTTTCATGACGGCGGCAAACACCCGCTGGGCCTCGGCCGGATCGAGGATCATCCCTATCTCAAGAATCAGGAACGTCTCACCTTCGCCCGTTGCGGCATCACCGATCCGGTTTCGGTTGCCGACTATGTGGCCCATGCCGGTTTCGAGGGACTGAAGAAAGCCCTTGCCATGACGGGGGCGGCCGTCGTCGCCGAAGTCACTGAGTCGGGCCTTCGCGGTCGCGGCGGGGCGGGCTTCCCGACCGGCATCAAGTGGAAGACGGTGCTCGACGCGAAGGTCGACCGGAAATACATCTGCTGCAACGCCGACGAGGGCGACAGCGGCACCTTCGCCGACCGCATGGTGATGGAGGGCGATCCCTTCATGCTGATCGAGGGGATGACGATTTCCGGCATCGCCACCGGAGCCGACAAGGGTTTCGTCTACATCCGCTCGGAATATCCCGATGCGATTGCCACGATGAAGGAGGCGATCGCCGCGGCAACCGCCGCCGGCTGGCTCGGCGCAAACATTCAGGGGACGGATAAATCCTTCACCCTCGATGTACGCCGCGGCGCCGGCGCCTATATCTGCGGCGAGGAAACTTCGATGCTCGAAAGCCTAGAGGGCAAGCGCGGCATGGTCAGGCCCAAGCCGCCGATCCCGGCGCTCGAAGGCTTGTTCGGCAAGCCGACCGTCATCAACAACGTCCTGAGTTTCGCCGCCGTGCCCTATATCCTTGCCCAGGGCGGTGCCGCCTACAGGAATTACGGTCTCGGCCGGTCGCGCGGCACGCTGCCCTTCCAGCTGGCCGGAAACATCAAGCACGGTGGGCTGGTGGAGAAGGCCTTCGGCCTAACGCTCCGTGAACTGATCGACAAGTTCGGCGGTGGAACCCTCACCGGCTGGCCGATCCGCGCCGTGCAGGTGGGCGGGCCGCTCGGCGCCTATCTGCCGGCCGCCAAGCTCGACCTGCCGATGGATTACGAGGCCTTCGCCGCCGAGGGCGCAATGGTGGGTCACGGCGGCGTTGTGGTGTTCGACGACAGCGTCGACATGGCGGCCCAGGCGCGCTTCGCCATGGAATTCTGTTCGATCGAATCCTGCGGCAAATGCACGCCCTGCCGCATCGGCTCGATCCGCGGCGTCGAGGTGATCGACAAGATCGTCGCCGGCGTCGAGCGCGAGGCCAATCTCGAAGTGCTGAACGATCTCTGCCAGACCATGACCGATGGCTCGCTCTGCGCCATGGGCGGGCTTACCCCTAGCCCGGTGCAAAGTGCCGTCAGATATTTCCCCGAAGACTTCCACCGCCCTGCCTCGCGGCAGGCAGCCGAGTAAGGTAATCCGATGAAGCCCATGACCCTGATCAAGGAAACCGACTTCGGCACGCCAGAGATCAAATCCGCGACAATGGTGACGCTGGAGATCGATGGCTACCCCGTCACGGTTCCGGAAGGCACCTCGATCATGCGGGCGGCGATGGAGATCGGCACCAAGATCCCCAAGCTCTGCGCCACCGACTCGCTCGAAAGCTTCGGCTCCTGCCGTCTTTGTCTCGTCGAAATCGAAGGCCGCAAGGGAACGCCGGCCTCGTGCACCACGCCGGTGGCTCCCGGGATTAAAGTCCGTACCCAGACGGATCGGCTGGCCCAACTGCGCAAGGGGGTGATGGAACTCTATATCTCGGACCATCCGCTCGACTGCCTCACCTGTGCCGCCAACGGCGATTGCGAATTGCAGGACATGGCCGGGGCGGTGGGCCTGCGCGATGTACGCTACGGCTATGCCGGCGACAACCATGTCTTCGCCCGGGGTGCCGATGGCGCGGAAAATTTCCGCTACAAGGCCAAGGACGAGAGCAATCCCTATTTCACCTTCGATCCGGCCAAATGCATCGTGTGCTCGCGCTGTGTCAGGGCCTGCGAGGAGGTGCAGGGCACTTTCGCGCTGACCATCGATGGCCGTGGCTTCGCCTCGCACGTCTCGGCCGGCATGGACGAGGATTTTCTCAATTCCGAATGCGTCTCCTGCGGCGCCTGCGTCCAGGCCTGCCCGACCGCGACGCTGACCGAGAAGTCGGTGATCGATCTCGGCCAGCCCGAGCATTCGGTGGTGACGACCTGCGCCTATTGTGGGGTGGGCTGCTCGTTCAAGGCCGAAATGCGGGGCGACGAGGTGGTCCGCATGGTGCCTTACAAGGACGGCGGCGCCAACGAGGGACACTCCTGCGTCAAGGGCCGCTTCGCCTGGGGCTACGCCACCCACAAGGACCGCATCACCAAGCCGATGCTCCGTGAACGGATCACCGATCCGTGGCGGGAAGTCTCGTGGGACGAGGCGATCTCCTTCACCGCCCGGCGTTTCAAGGACATCCAGGCGAAGTACGGCCGCACCTCGATCGGCGGCATAACCTCGTCACGCTGCACCAACGAGGAAGTCTATGTGGTGCAGAAGATGATCCGGGCCGCCTTCCACAACAACAACACCGACACTTGCGCCAGGGTCTGCCATTCGCCCACCGGCTACGGCCTGTCCAAGACCTTCGGCACCTCGGCCGGCACCCAGGATTTCAAGTCGGTCGACGAATCCGACGTGATCGTGGTGATCGGCGCCAATCCGACCGACGGACATCCGGTCTTCGCCTCGCGCATGAAGAAGCGCCTGCGCCAGGGGGCGAAGCTCATCGTCGTCGACCCGCGCCGCATCGACATGGTGCGCGCGCCGCATATCGAAGCCAGCCATCACCTGCAGCTCCGGCCCGGCACCAACGTCGCGGTGGTCAATGCGCTCGCCCATGTGGTGCTGACCGAGGGCCTGGAGAACCGAAAATACATCGCGGAACGCTGCGACCCGCACGAATTCGCCCTCTGGGAAGCTTTCATCCGTGAACAGAAGAATTCTCCCGAGGCGCTGGAAGAGGTCACCGGCGTTGCTGCCGCCGAGGTCCGCGCCGCCGCCAGGCTTTATGCCACTGGCGGCAACGGTGCCATCTATTACGGGCTCGGCGTCACCGAGCACAGCCAGGGCTCAACCATGGTGATGGCGATGGCCAATCTCGCCATGGCCACCGGCAACGTCGGACGTAACGGCGTCGGCATCAATCCGCTCCGTGGGCAGAACAATGTCCAGGGCTCCTGCGACATGGGCTCCTTCCCGCACGAGTATCCGGGCTATCGCCATGTCGGCGACGACACCGTGCGCAAGATGTTCGAGCAGGTCTGGCAGACCTCGCTCGATGCCGAACCGGGCCTGCGCATTCCCAACATGTTCGATGCCGCCATCGAAGGCAGTTTCCGGGGCCTGTTCGTGCAGGGCGAGGACATCGCCCAGTCGGACCCCAACACCAAGCACGTGAACCACGCCCTCGAATCTCTGGACTGCCTGGTGGTGCAGGACCTGTTCCTCAACGAGACCGCCGCTTTCGCCCATATCTTCCTGCCCGGCACCTCGTTCCTCGAGAAGGACGGCACCTTCACCAATGCCGAGCGCCGCATCAACCGGGTGCGTCAGGTCAAGGCGCCGATGCAGGGCAAGCAGGAATGGCAGGTGGTCTGCGACATCGCCACCGCCATGGGCTATCCGATGAGCTACCCGGACGCCGCGGCGATCATGGGCGAGATCGCCCAGGTCACGCCGACCTTCGCCGGCGTCTCCTTCGACAAGCTCGACCGGCTCGGCTCGGTGCAGTGGCCATGCAACGACAAGGCGCCGGAGGGCACGCCTCTCATGCATGTGGGCGGCTTCGTGCGCGGCCTTGGGCGCTTCATGATCACCGAATACGTGGCCACTCCGGAACGCACCAACCGCTCCTTCCCGCTGATCCTGACGACCGGGCGAATACTTTCACAATATAATGTCGGCGCCCAGACGCGGCGCACCGCCAATGTCGCCTGGCATCCCGAGGACGTGCTGGAAATTCACCCGCACGATGCCGAGCTGCGCGGCATCAGGGACGGGCAAACGGTGTCGCTCGCCAGCCGCATCGGGGCCACGACGCTCAAGGCGGTGATTTCCGAAAGAATGCCGCAGGGCGTGGTCTACACCACCTTCCATCATCCGGTCACCGGCACCAACGTGATCACCACCGAGTATTCCGACTGGGCCACCAATTGCCCGGAATACAAGGTGACGGCGGTGCAGGTCACCCTCTCCAACCGGCAGTCGGACTGGCAGAAGGAGTGGGAAAGCCGCGAGGAAGAGAACAAGCGGATCGCGGTGAAACCCCTTGTCGCAGCGGAATAGTCAGCATGGTAGCGCGGTCACCATCATCCCTCCCCCTTGCGGGGAAGGACAAGAAACGTCGCGTCCCGCTGCCGGTATGTTGCATACCCTTTCGGGCCCCGCCCCCACCATCTGGCAGGTGCCGGAGGAAGTGCCGATCGCCATCCTGATCAACTCGCAACCCTATGCGGTGATGATGGGAACACCCGCCGACCTGGAGGATTTCGCAGCGGGCTTCGCCTTGGCCGAAGGCCTCGTCGGCTCTCCCCGGGATATCGGCGGCATTCTCATTCTGCCGTCCGAGCAGGGTTTCGCCGCCGATCTCGCTATCGCCGAGGCAAAGCTCAACCGCAGCCGCATGGTGAAGCGCAGCCTCGAGGGCCGGGTGGGTTGCGGGCTCTGCGGCATCGAGGACATCAGGGACGCGATCCGCATGCCGGCCGGCAAGGCGCCGCGGGTAAGGCTCTCGCCCCAGGCGGTGGCGCGCGCTTACGAGGCGCTGCCGCGGCACCAGCCGATGAATGCGGTCAATCGCACGGTCCATGCCGCCGCCTGGTGTTCCGTCGACGGAGAAATTCTCCTGTCGCGCGAGGACGTGGGCCGCCACAATGCGCTCGACAAGCTGATCGGGGCGCTCGCCCGCCAAGGTGCCGATCTCGCATCCGGCTTCGTGCTAATGTCGAGCCGATGCAGTTTCGAGCTGGTGCAGAAATGCGCTCTTGCCGGCATCGGCGCGCTCGCCACCGTGTCGGCCCCCACCGCGCTGGCGCTGTCGCTGGCCAAGCAGGCCCACCTCAAGCTCGCCGCTCTCTCCCAGCGCGGCGTCATGATCTTCGACGAGGACTGAACCATGGAACCCGCCACCACCGTCCGCATGGCCAACCAGATCGCCGATTTCTTCAAGGGCTATCCCCACGCCCAGGCGGTGAAGGAAACCGCCGACCACATCAACCGCTTCTGGGAACCGCGCATGCGCAAGGCGTTCTTCGACTACCTGGCGACGGGCGGCGACGGCCTCGATCCCTTGGTCAAAGAAGCTGCCGTGTTGGTGCGGCGGCCCAAGCCGGAAGCCGCCTGATCGTCTGAACGGCAGGGATGAAGGGCCTTATCCAGCCCTGCGGCGGCGGGCTTTCGGCAGACGCCAGATGTGGTCGACGAGATCGTCGACCGCCAGGCCTTCTTCGGAATAGGCACCGCCCGCCACGCCGATGCCGGCTTCCACAACGGTCTCGGGCCTTCCTGAAACCAACGGATGCCACCAGGCGAGCGGCCTGCCTTCGTCAAGCAATCGATAGGCGCAGGTCGCCGGAAGCCAAGCGAGGCTTCCGACATTCTGCGGCGTGAGCGTCACGCAATCGGGAACCCGCGCACTGCGGTTCTGGTAGTCGGTGCAGCGGCAGGTGCCGAGGTCGAGCAGCTTGCAGGCGGCGCGAGTATAATGGAAGCGGCCGGTATCCTCGTCTTCGAGCTTGTTGAGACAGCAGCGGCCGCATCCATCGCACAGGCTTTCCCATTCGTCGCGGGTCATTTCCGCCAGGGATCTGGACTGCCAGAACGGCGCATTTTCATCCGAGGCAGCCAATTTCGCGATCTCCAAGTGAATTATTTTTCTACAAACTTAGTTAATCTGTACCAAGTTGGATCATCGAGTCAAATTGACGCATTGCTCGAGGCGCATGCCATAGGGTCAGTTGGCGCGCGGTGGAACGGCCAGATCGCAACTGGCCAAGTCGAAAGGGGAATTGTCAGTGTCCAAGCCGAATCCGATCATCTTCACGCATTACGATATCGAGTGGTGCCTCTACGATCAGGACCGCCTCAACCAGTATAGGGCGGCGATCTTCAAGAAGTGCAAGGGCAAGGTGGTGGTCGATATCGGCTCCGGCACCGGCATCCAGGCCCTGTTCGCCGCCCAGGCGGGCGCGGCACGCGTTTATGCGATCGAAATCAACCCGCGCGCCGCCGGGATCATTGCCCACAATGCGCGGCGTAACGGCTTCGAAGACGTGATCAAGGTGATCCAGGGCGACGGGATGGAGGTCGACGTTCCCGAGAAGGCCGATGTGGTGACCTGCGATCTTCTGTGCTGCGGCCTGTTCTTCGAGCCCGAGATCCAGGTTCTCAACAATGCCAAGCGCTATCTGAAGCCCGGCGGACAGTTCATTCCCGAGGAAGTCGAATCGCGGGTCGAACTGATCGCCGCCGAAACCCACACCTACGGGCTTCGCCTCGACTACATCAACCGTTCGACCGAACTGCCGGGCGACCGGCCGCTCACCGATGCGGCCATCTACAACCGTTCGCGCTTCGCCGACGACCTGTCGGGCTGGATCGATGGTGACGTCGTGCTCACCGCAACCCAGACCGGAGTGGCGAACGCCATCCGCACGTCCGGCCGGGCGCTGCTGGCGCCTGGCATCTATACGGGCCGTACCGTATCCCTGTTCAATCCGGAAACCGTCTTCCTCAAGGAGCCGATCCCGGTGAGCAAGGGGCAGCAGTACCGGATGAAGCTCCATTATCTCGGCGGCGGCGACCCGCTGGAGGCCAACATCGCGGTGGCCGAGGTGGCCGCCATGGCTCCTGCCGCCGAGTAGCCTTCCGGGAGCTGCCCATCGTTTCGCCAGGCGAGTTGAGACCGGGAACCCCGGTCTCAACCCAGCCATTGAAATGCCAGCCGGCAGGTGGCGGCGAATCCCCTCCGGGGATGCGGCCGCAATATGTTGAAATGCTTCAATAGTTCACGCTCATCAAATTCACGACCGGGCCAGCACCACGGCAAGCTGGCGCCAAAGGGCAAATCCCTCTAGCCTGAGTAGAGTCCAAGCGAATTGCCGGCTCGCCAAGCCGGCGCGATTTGGACATATTCGGTCCATAGCAAGTCCCGACCTGCTCACCTGGTCCCCGCCGTGCCGCAACTGCAGTTCCGCAATGCTTTCACCCGCTTCCTCTGGAAGCTCGATGCCCGCGTCAGCTCGGCGGTGTTCGAGACTTGGGACGGGCTGAGGCGCATGGGTTCGGCCTATTCCTCGTTCCTGCATCGTCACTTCCGTCTCAGCGGCATCAAGCGCATCGTCGTCGACCTTCTCGACGACGGCGCCACCTTCGGCACGATCTTCGCCTTCGGGCTCCTGGCCTATGCGCTGCCGCCCTTTTCCGGCACCGGCGACGTGTGGAACCGCGGCCGCGAATATGCGGTCACTTTCACCGACGCCAATGGCGAGATCATCGGCCGCCGCGGCATTCGCCAAGACGATGCCATTCCACTCGAGGATATTCCGCCGCACATGATCAAGGCGGTGCTGGCCACCGAGGATGCCCGCTTCTTCGATCATTTCGGCGTCGACATCATCGGCACGCTGCGTGCCATCATCCATAATGCCAAATCCGATTCGAGCGTCCAGGGCGGCTCCTCGCTTACCCAGCAGGTGGCCAAGAATCTGTTTTTGTCGCCGGAACGCACTATCCGCCGCAAGGTGCACGAGGCATTTCTCGCCATGTGGATCGAGGCCCGGCTGTCCAAGCAGGAAATCCTCAAGCTGTATCTCGACCGCTCCTATCTGGGCGGCGGCAATTACGGCATCGAGGCGGCGGCTCAGTATTATTTCGGCAAGTCGGTGCGCGACGTGACGCTCTCGGAAGCGGCGATGCTGGCGGGCCTGTTCAAGGCGCCCAGCAAATTCGCGCCCCACGCCAATCCGGAGGCGGCCCGGGCCCGGGCCAATATAGTGCTCTACCGCATGCTCGATGCCGGCTTCATCACCCAGGGCGAACTGCTGCAGGCCCGCCGCGAGCCCGCCGCGGTTATCAGCCAGTCGCTCACCGACAGCCCCGACTGGTTCCTCGACAAGGCCTATCGCGACACCATCGCACTGCTCGATGCCGAGCACATCACCGGCGAGTATGTGATCGAGGTCAAGACCACCATCGACATGAAACTGCAGGCGGCGGCCCAGAAGGTGATCGACGACGAGATCGCCGCCGAGGGCGCCCAATACAACTTCAGCCAGGGCGCGGCGATCACCATGACGCCCGACGGCGCCATCAAGGCCCTGGTCGGCGGCCGCGATTACGCCACCAGCCAGTTTAACCGCGCCACCGACGCATTGCGCCAGACCGGTTCGGCCTTCAAACCCTTCGTCTATCTGGCCGCCCTTCTCAACGGCTACAAGCCCACCGACATCGTCGTCGACGCGCCAGTGTCGGTGGGCAACTGGTCGCCCGGCAACTACTCCGACAAATACGAGGGCCGAGTAACACTCACCACCGCGCTGGCCAAGTCCTTAAATTCCGTGGCAGTGCGGCTGATGCTCGCCGTCGGCCGCCCGGCAATCATCGAGACGGCCCATCTCGTCGGCATCCGCGGCGAGCTCGAAACTTGGGCACCGATGGTGCTCGGCACCAGTGCTTTGTCACTCATCGATATCACCGGCGCGTTCGCCACCTTCGCCGCCGGCGGCAAGCGGCCCGATCCCTACACGGTCCTGGAAATCCGCCGGGCCAACGGTGACGTTCTCTACGCCCGCTCGCCCGACACGGTCGAGCCGCCGCGCCAGGTGGTAGCGGAAGAAAAGATCGCCGAACTCAATTCGATGCTGAAGGAAGTGGTTAAATCCGGCACGGCGCGCAAGGCTGATCTCGGTTTTGCGCCGCAGGGCGGCAAGACCGGCACCAATCAGGGCTATCGCGACGCCTGGTACATCGGCTTCACCGCCCACAACGTCACCGGCGTGTGGATCGGCAACGACGATTTCACCCCGATGAACAAGGTGACCGGCGGCCTCATCCCGGCACCCATGTGGAAGAGCATCATGCTGGTGGCGGAACAGGGCCAGAAGCCCGAGGCGCTCGCCGGCATTCCCTATGACGACAGTTACACACAGGTCGCCGCTGTCGATGCGCCGGCCGCTGCCCAAGCCGTCGCCAATGCCGATGAAACCGATCAGGCGGCAGCCGAGGCCGGGGCCCCCGCCGAATCCAATGGCGATGTTAACCAGGTGCTTAACGGCATGTTCAACCTGTTCGACGACCAGCAGAAGCCGGCCACCACGAAGATCGTTCGGCAACGCCAGGACGCGCTGGTGTTGCCCAAGGCCAATGCCGACAGCGGAGCGGAGCGCCGAAATTCGTTCTTTGATTCGCTGTTTGGATCGGGCGAAAAGCCCGACAAGCCACGCAAGCGCAAACCGATCTTCGGGTTCTACTAGGCGCACCGATGAGACGAGTGGTCAGCGGCTCCCTGTACCTGGCGGTCGGCGCCCTTGCCGGGGTCGGCAGCGCGGTTGGCGCGATCGAAATCTACGGTGCAGTCCCGGTGGCGCCCGAGAGCCCATGGATGAGTTTCGAAGTTTCTCCCAACTCGCCCGTCCAGCCTTACGCCGTCGCGCATTTCCTGATGGCTGGGCGATTGCCGCCGGCCCTTGGCCAGATGCGAGAGTTCACCAGCCAGCGCAGCTCCGATGGGGGAGTGCTCTCGTCCGCCTGCGATTATGAGCTGGTCGCGGCCCCCGCTCCGGCCCAATGGTGGAGCCTCAGTGCCTCGGGTGGCGGCAAGTCGGAGCCCGATACGGTCATCACCGCCGATATGGCAATCGCCGAGAACGATGGCTCGGTCCGGGTCGTGGTGTCGCGCAATGCCAACCCGGGAAACTGGATCAGGCCGCCGGCCGGCGAAGCCTTCACGCTCACCTACATGGTGGCGGAAGCCTCGACCAGCCAGGCGGGCGGTGTGCTTCCGGCCTTCGCCATCGCGCGGAGCCGGTGTTGATGCGCCGCCTGTTCTGGATCCTTGCCGCGCTGTTCACCGGGATTGCCGCCCATAGCGGCTTCGTGCTGCTGGTGCCGCAACTGAAGCTAAACCATGCGATCGCCCGGGTAAGTGCCGCGACGGGTCCCAACCGTTTCTTCATGCTGCCGGCCGATGACCAGCTTCGCCTGTTCCCGTCCTATCCGCCGATGAGCGTCATGGGGGCCTGCGCCTTCGATGTTTCGCAAGGGCCGGTCGAGCTTTCCGCCAACCTGCCGCCGGGATTCTGGACGCTGACCATTTTCGACAGCACCGGCAACGTGCTGTTCACGGTGAACGACGCGCAGTCGGGAACCGGATCGTTCACCGTCAATCTCGCCCGCGCCCCCAGCCTCATCGAAATGCTTAAGGCGAGCGGCAGCGACGAACCGAGCGATCTCACCGGCTGGAAAGTCAGCACCGCCGAAACAACCGGGCTGGCAGTCATCTGGCAGCCGGCGGTGGATGCGGCGGAACTGCCGAGCCGCAGCCAGAGCCTGGCGCAGTCGCTGTGCCGTCGCTCGCCGAAGCCGGCCTAAAGGCTTTCGAAATCCTGATAGTCGGCGGGGGTGGCGGCGCGCCGGCGCTGCGGAGCCAGCCGGTCGGACAGGCTGAAATCACGGTGCTCGACCCTGACGCCGGGAAAGATGATGACTTCCGCCGGCGAAGATTTGTCGTTCCGTGTTGGCTTCAAGATCCGGCCTGCCGGAAACTCAATAACCGCACTCATGGCGTTTTCTCTCGCTCGCGCACCGGTCCATGTTGGCCCCGGAGCCCTCGATCGTCGATTAAGACGGGCGAAGGTTAAGATTTGCCTAAAGGGTTGCGCCAAGCCTGCAACAAGTAACCTAGGGTCCGTCCCCGACGGCGCTGAGCCCTGCCGTGCCGCGGCGATCCTCGACCTCGACGATCCAGATATCCGGGTCGGCGGCGCGGCGGCGCGCCAGGAGCCGGTCCACCGATTCCTGGGAAGCCGGGAAGGCAATCTCCTCGATGAAGCGGCGAGCGCCCTCGTCGTCATAGGCAGGGCCCGGTGCCGGACCGAAAAGGTGCAGATTGCCGTCGAGATGATTGACGATCACGAAGATCGCGCCGGCCTCGGCCGCACCATTGGCGATCACCGTGGCGAACAACCCCTCGGCTTGCCAGCGCCGGAGATGGGCGCCGACCCAAATATAGCTCTTCAGATTCATGGGATCAGTTGGACAGCAGTTCCGACTGGCCGCTAAGTTTGGCAAGCTCGGTCATCAAGGCCTCGGAGATTTCGCCGGTCTCGGCCAAGCCGCGATCCTTCTGGAACTTGCGAATGGCGGTACGCGTCGCATCATTGAGTTCGCCGGTGACCGCACCTGGGGCGTAAGCCAGTTCCGAGAGACCGGTTTGCACCCGGCGAATCTGGGCGCGCTGTTCGGCATCGGCATCGGCACTGACGCTGCCGGTGAAGATCGAGGCCTCGGCCACTTCGCGGGTGTAGCGAATGTGCTCGGCCAGCTCGGGGCTCGGTTCGCCGGTAACGGCCAGGCCCGCCGCCTGCTGATAGGCCGCGATCGCGTCCTTGGTCCTTCGACCCACCACCCCGTCGACAATCCCCTTGTAGTAACCGGAAGTGAGAAGTTCGCGCTGCACCTGCTCGACCACCGGATCGTATCTGAGCTGAATGGTCTGGCCGCCGGTCGAGCCAACATCGACCGACTGGCGGGTTACTCCGCCAGGGGTCTTTCCGGCGTCGGCGAAATTGCGGTTGCCCGGCGGCTGGGCATAGATTGCATTGTAGGCTACGGTGGCAGAAATGACGACGGTGGCTACGGCGGCAAACACTGCGGCGGACCGCGAGCCACGGCCTCGATCGTCAATCACGTCGCGCATTCAGGACACCCAGACTCACGGCCTCCACGGAGCAGGCCGAAAGCCTCCCCGTTCCCCCAAGAATGCCGCAACCAGGGTTAACGCCACCTTTCCGTTACGCTGGGGTACGAGCCCCACGGCCGCGACATGGGCGGAATCCTTGAGTCGATCCGGTAAACATCTGGTTAAGCTAAAGTATAAGATTTTACGAAAACTGTATTCGCAATGTATTCAAATTGGGCGGCCAGGTTTTATCGGGCCGAAAAGTCTTCCCTGTAAGAAACAAATCAAATCATCAAAGGTGCGGGGATGCGTATCTTTCGAACATTGCTCTTCCTGACCGGCGTGGGGGTCTTTGCGCCGTCGCCGCCAGACGAACTGGCGGCGGGCGGCCAGCCCCCCGGGCAGCCGGAAATCTCGACGCTGGCTCTCGTTGGGACTGCTGCCACGGCGTTTTCCGACGTGGCAGGCCTCTGTTCGCGCCAGCCCGAGTTCTGCAAGGCCGCCGGCTATGTGGCCGGACGCCTCGAGGTCAAGGCCAAATACAGCGCCAAGCTGATCTATGAATGGGCCAGTGAATCGAGCAATCCGGCCGGGACCGACATGCTGAAGACCGGTTCGGTCACGCAAACAGACACCTCTGTGCAATCCCAGGGTCAGTCGACGCTCCTGATCGACGATCTGGTGCCCGCCTGGCGCGGGCCGGTTCTGCCCAAGAAGAGTTGAGATCGCCGCCCCTTCCGCCTATCTCTGCCGGCATGGACAAAGTTAGCGGCGGCGCGAGCCTCGATGGCCTCAAATCCGATTTCGCACTTCTCGACGACTGGGAGGATCGCTACCGTCATGTCATCGACCTGGGCCGGGAACTTCCGGTCTTGGCCGAGGCCGACCATACGCCAGCCAACAAGGTGCGGGGCTGTGCCAGCCAGGTATGGCTCGTTTCACGAAGGTCCGGGCCAGCCGACAATCCGGTTGTGGAATTTTACGGCGACAGCGATGCCCTGATCGTCAAGGGCCTCATCGCCATCGCCTTCATGATCTATTCCGGCCAGACGGCCCGGGCCATCCTGGCAACCGATGCCGGGCCCGTTCTCGACGAACTCGGACTTTCGAGCCACCTCACCCAGCAGCGCTCCAATGGCTTCGCCGCGATGATCCAGCGGATCAAGGCCGATGCCCGTGCTGCCCTTCACGATTCACCCGGAGCCTGGATCGCCGGGCGATAGTCGGAGAGGGCCCAATGGCCGGTGGTGGCGGATCGCTGCCGGGGCGCATTGCCAGCCATGAAGCCATAGTGCCGGGCAAGGGCGGTCAGTGCCAGACCCAGAACCGCCTTGCCGCTGCGCTGGGGAAGGTCGAGCAGGCGCTCGGCCTGTTCGAGACCGGCGGCGAGGCAGCAGACCTGCACCAGAATGCTGGAAAGTTCCGGCCCCACCGCATCGACGGCCGATTGATAGCGTTGCCGCCACCCTGGCCGGAAGCGCCGCCGATGTCCCAGCTTGTCGTCACCCGCCTGGCGAGAGCGCCGCGTTCGAAATCGCCGCGCAGCCTTTCTCCGGCGAGGAACTGCTCGTCGGAGAGAAGCGGGCGGCCGCGGCTATCCTTGCGGCTGCGCAACCAGGTCAGGGGACTTTCGGCATCGTTGAAGCCCGGGCTAGCCGCGGCCTGGGCGTCGGGGTCGAGACGGATGGGCCGGTGATCGGCGGCACGGCCGGTTGCCGCCTGCCGGACGGCGAGCGGCTCGAGCCCGCCCGCCGCCCGCTCGACCAGATGGCCCTTGTCGCGCAAGATCTTCACAATGGACACGGGAAGAACCGCGACCGGTTGGCGATAGGCGTTGCGCCGGCTATAGAGGAACCAGCCCTTGCCCTGATCGATCAGGTAGCTGCGTTCGGCGGCAAGGCGCTTGAGAAGCGCCTGCAGACTGGCTGATTCAAGGGCAACGGCGTCGGGCATGGGGCTGTCTCCTAACTATCGTTAGGAAACTTATCAGAGACCGCTACAGGATTCAATACCCGTATATAAATTTAAATTCCTGGCTAACCGGTGGCCTGGGGCAGCAGCATCTGGTCTTCCGCCGCCGATTGCAGATGATCGAGGCACAGGATCATGCCCACTCCCGGCCCGCCATCGCGGCACAACGGCAGCTTCAGCCAGTATTGCACCAGGTGTTCCTTATTGACCCGCGGCCCGCGCACCACGCCCTGGGTGGGTTTTCCCTCTTCGATGGTGCGCTGGTAGGCCGCCATCCAGTAATCACGCTTCTCGCCGAAGTCGATGTCGTCAAGCGAGAGGCCGGTGATTTCCCGGTCAAAGACGTCGCGCAATCTGGTTCCGGCGAGGCGGATGCGGCAACCGCCATTGAGGGGATCGATCTCTATCAAGCTGATGTTCGGCAACAGACGCGGGAAATGCGCCGGGTGAATATCGCGGCGATCCGGCATCGCGCGGTCCGAGGACCTTTCGAGCCAGTAGTCGTAGAGTTGCCGCTGTTCGGGCACGACAAGCTGCGCCCTGAATGCGATTTGCCCCGTTCCCGCGATCACTTTGCCCCGCCGTTCGCGAATCAACGAAATGATTCCCCCTTACGTTTATGAATCGACCGGCGGCGATCCGCAAGAGTCGGAGTTGAACTTCAGCCGGCGCGGCGGCGCTGGCCCAGTCCCATGCGCTTGGCGAGGTTCGAGCGGGCCTCGGCATAATTGGGCGCCACCATCGGATAGTCGGCGGCAAGGTTCCACTTCTCGCGATATTGTTCAGGAGACAGATTGTAGTGGCTGCGCAAGTGCCGCTTGAGCGACTTGAACTTCTTTCCATCCTCGAGGCAGACGATGTATTCCGCGGTGACCGACTTCTTCACCGAAATGGCCGGGCGCAACTCATCGGCCTCGCCCTTCGCTGACTGCTGACCTTCGACCGCCGCTTCCAGGGCGCGGTAGACTTCACCGATGAGGCGCGGAAGCTCGGCCTGGGGAACGGTATTGTTTCCGACATAGGCCGCGGCAATCTGTGCTGCCAGTTCGATCAGCTTGCCTTTGGTTTCCGACATGACCTGCCCGGCGATTCTCAGCAATCCGCCAAGCATTACTTCAGCGGCAACAAAGGTCAATGCGGTGGCGATGAAGAATTCGTCAGTTGTGACGAGAGTATGGGCCGGACTTCTGCACGAACCAGTCCCAATAGGTCAACAGAATGCGGGCCTTGTTGAACGAAAGAGTGTCGAAAATGCTTTGCAATTCCGCGACATTGCGGTCCGACCTTACGAGCGAAGCGTCGGAATGCTTGAGCAGTTCGACAGCACTTTCGAATTTGCCGCGAGGGAATCCCAGGGCCTTGAGCAGAACCGTAACCGGTTCGCCGTCGCGATCGCACAGGATGCGCATCGCCGTCTCGCGGCCGATTCCCGCCACTTCGGCAATCGTGCTGGCGGCCTCCTCGATACCGCCGCGGGCCGCCTGGCCGATGACGTCGTCGAGCAGGTCGCGGCTGGGGAACTTGGTGTCGCCGCCCTCCTGGGCCGCCATGGTGATTCGCAGAATCTTGTTGAGCGTTTCGCTGTCGGTGAGAAAGCGCGAGAAGATGAAGCGTCGGAGTTCCTGGGGCACGAACCAGAACAGCTCGAAAGCGACGGGTGCCGGCAAGTCGGCACGGGTGGCAAGTGGTGCCAGCAGCGAGGGATGGCGGCTGGCCTGTTCGGCCAGGCGATGGAAGGCCTCGTGGGTGAACGCCGCTCCCGGATTGCGGATCAGGGTGAGCAGCACGGACCCGTCGCCAAAGCCGATCAGGTGATCGCTCAACACCGATGACAGGATACGCCGCTTGGCGATCATCCGGCGCTTGAAGCTGTCGCCTTCGCTGGCCGCCGTCATCAGGTCCTTGTCGGTGATATGCATACAGCGTTCGAGCAGCGGCGCCACCACTTCGGCGCGCGAATCGCGGATCAGCTTGGCGACCAGCAGCGCCGGCGGGTGTTCCATGATCGCCATCCGCTCGGACACGGCAATGAGCTGGCGCACCGGCACGCGCGGCACCAGGCGCAGCAGCGTGTCGGCGGCAAGGGCCCGCTCCTGGGGCAGAGCGGAACCGGTTCCAGCCGACATCATGTCGAGCAGAGACAGGGCCCGGTCGCCCGATTCCTCGTCGGCTTCGGGGGTTTCAGCCGGACGCGGATCGAGACGGATCGATGCGGCCGCCGTCTTGGCAAAGGGATCGGGATCTTCGGCCGGCTTGCGCAAGACCGGAGCGGCCGGCCCAAGCCTTCCGGCCAGGGTGTCGGCTAGGGTCCCGCTGTTCTGCACGTCGACCGCAACCAGCGGCTGTGACGTGGCAATTGCCTGGGTAGGTGGAGGTTCAGGTTGCGGAGCCGGTTCCAGTTTGCGTTCGGCCTCGATGAGTTCAGCGATTTCGCGAAGATAGGCGGCCCGCTCGGTGGCGGTCGGCTTGGCGTAGATCGCCTCGGTCACCGACTTCAGCATGGCATCCATCACCCGCCCGGCAATCGCCGAGGCCGGCCGATCGGATTTGCCGGGAGCGACGGGAGGCGCCAGCGACCGCGGCGCGATGATCTCAACGGCTGCAAGGGAATCGGCGGCCGGCGGCTCGGCCACGACCGGTGCGGGCCCGGCTTCCGATGCCGACTCGATAGCAGAAGTTTCCGTGTTTGCCGCCGCTTCTGCCGCTGCTTCGGGTGAATCTGCGACAACGAGGTCGACCGACTCGACTATCGCCTCGACCGCGAGCTCCGCATCGGTGGCCAACGTCACCACTTCGGCCTCGATCACCGGTTGCTCGGCCACCGGCGCAAGAACTTCGATGGCCGGGGCCGGAACTTCGAAATTCATCTCCCCTGGCGGTTCGGCAGCCGGCTCGGCGTCGGGCACGTCGAATTCCGCAACCGGCGGTGTGAAGGGCCGGAGTGGCGCGAAAACCGGCAGTTCGGGAATGCTTGCCGTGACTTCGACCTCGACCGGCGCATCGGGCTCCACTTGAACCTCGGCGGGCGCCTGGGTAACCAGCACGATGACTGGTTCAAGCAACACGACCGGCGGCACATCGCGGAGCTTGGGGGGCGGCCGGGCGCCACCTTTCACCCGGGCGGTGAGCTGGCGGAAGGTCTCTGCGGTGATAGGACCCTGGCGGCGCGGTCGTGACTTCGCCGGAGCGGCGGCGAGTCCCGCCGGGCCGAGTTCCGCCGCTCCGGCACTATCTGCGGATGGCTCGATCATGGGTCCCCGAAACACGCTCCTCCAGCTGTGAACAAAGACAGGGAAGCCTGTAGAACTGCTTAAACTGCCAAAATTGCCGCGCCGGCGCCCAAGTGCCGCTCGCCACACGGTTAACCATCGGTAAATATCTGACACGGAACTGTGAGCCGCAGCGCCGCTTCACAATCGCTGTCGGATCGCCCATCTTGTGGGCAGTTTCCAGGGAAGCCAGAACCATGACAGCAAAGATCGTCAAGACCGACGCCGAGTGGCGTGCCGAGCTGAATCCCGAGGCCTATCGGGTCATGCGCGAACACGGCACCGAGCGGGCGTTCACCAGTCCGCTCAACAACGAAAAGCGCAAAGGCATGTTCGTGTGCGCCGGCTGCGGCAAGGAACTTTTTGCCTCCGACAACAAATTCGACTCCGGCACCGGCTGGCCGAGTTTCACCGCACCGGCGGAAACCGGCGCCATCGGTTCGACGGAAGACCGTTCGCTGTTCATGCGGCGCACCGAGGTCCACTGCGACAATTGCGGCGCCCATCTCGGCCATGTCTTTCCCGACGGACCGCGCGAGGCGGGGGGGTTGCGCTACTGTATCAACGGCTGCGCTCTCGACTTCAAGCCCGGCGAAAAGGTCTAATCGATGGCGATCGAGACGGTGAAGCCGCCGCGGGCGGAAAAGCGGCCCCATGCCGAAACCTGGTATGGCCATATGAAGCAGGACGATTATCACTGGCTGAAGGCCGGGAACTGGCAGGCGGTGATGCATGATCCCGCCCTATTGCCTGGAGATATCCGGGCCTTTCTCGAGGGCGAGAACGCCTATCACGAAGCTGTCATGGCCGATACGGCGGCGCTGCAGGAGGCGCTGTTCGCCGAAATGAAGGGCCGCATCAAGGAAGACGATTCCTCGGTGCCCGCCCCCGATGGTCCGTACGCGTATTATTCTTCGTTTGTGACCGGCGGCCAGCAGCCCCGCTATGCGCGCAAGTTTCGCGACCTGTCGGGACCGGAACAGCCGATCGTCGACGGCAACGAACTTTCCAAGGGCCGCCAGTATTTCCACTTCGGCGGCCTCAGCATGTCGCCCGACCATGGTCTTGCGGCCTGGTCTTTCGACGGCAACGGCTCGGAATTCTACGAGCTCCGGGTGCGCGATGTCGCTTCGGCAGCGGATCGCGACGAGGTGCTGCTGAATACCGCCGGCGGTGCTGTCTGGGCGGCCGACGGCGGGAGCTTCTTCTATACGTTGCAGGACGACAATCACCGACCGCTCAAGACCTTCCACCATGTTCTGGGCCAACCGCAGGCGGCGGACCGGCTGGTCTACGAGGAGTTGGACGCCGGCAAGTTTACCGGCGTGGGCAAGACCAATTCCGACCGTTTCATCGTGATCGATATCCACGACCACGATACCTCGGAAGCCTGGATCATCGATGCCGAGCGCCCCTTCGAGGCGCCGAAGCTCGTAGCACCGCGCGAGACCGGCATCGAATACGATCTCGAACACTGGAACGGCCGCTTCATCATCAAGACCAATCGTGGCGACGCCGAGGATTACAAGATCGTCAGTGCCCCGGTCGGCGATCCGCGGTCGGAGAACTGGACGGACCTCATCCCGCATCGCCCCGGCTGCTTCCTCGTGGGGATGATCGTCACCAGGAACTGGCTCATCCGCATGGAGCGCGAGAACGCCCTGCCGCGCATCGTGGTGCGCGACATGGGCAGCGGAGAGGAGCATGCCATCGCCTTCGCCGAAGAGGCCTACTCACTTGGCTTCGGCGAGATGCGCGAATACGATACCGATATCCTGCGCTTCACCTATTCGTCGATGACCACACCGGCGCAGGTCTATGACTACAACATGCGCGACAGGAGCCGCGTGCTTCGCAAGACGCAGGAGGTGCCGAGCGGCCATGATCCGGCCCATTACGTCACACGGCGCATCTTCGCCCCGGCCCATGACGGCGAACCGATTCCGGTCACCCTGCTCTACCGGCGGGCAACACCGCTCGATGGCTCGGCACCCCTGTGGCTCTACGGCTATGGCGCCTACGGCATTTCCATTCCGGCCGGCTTCAACACCAATATCCTGTCTCTCGCCGATCGCGGCTTCATCTATGCCATCGCCCATATCCGCGGCGGCCAGGAGAAGGGCCGGCGCTGGTACAAGACCGGCAAGCTCGACAAGAAGACCAACACTTTCCGCGATTTTCTCTCCTGTGCCGAACACCTGATCGCTTCGGGGTTAACCCGCAAGGGCAGCATCGTGGCCCAGGGCGGCAGCGCCGGCGGCATGCTGATGGGGGCCGTCGCCAACATGGCGCCGGAGCTTTTCGGCGCCATCGTGGCGGAAGTGCCCTTCGTCGACGTGCTCACCACCATGCTCGACGACACCCTGCCGCTCACTCCGCCGGAATGGCCGGAATGGGGCAATCCGATCCTCGACAGACAAGCTTACGAAACCATCGCCGCCTATTCGCCCTATGACCGGGTCGAGGCCAAGGCCTATCCGCATATCCTGGCGGTCGGCGGCTTGACCGATCCGCGCGTCACCTACTGGGAGCCGGCAAAATGGGTGGCAAAGCTCCGTGAGCTGAAGACCGATGATAATCTACTGCTGCTCAAGACCAACATGGGTGCCGGCCACGGCGGCGCCTCGGGCCGTTTCGACCGGCTGAAAGAAGTGGCCTTCGTCTATGCCTTTGGGCTCAAGGTGGCGGGAATTAACAAGATGGCTGGATTCGGAGAGTAACGTCAATGCGTGTCGCCGTCTTCGTCGATGCCGGATACATCTTCGCACAGGGTTCCTGCACCATCACAGGACTGAAGACACCGAAACCGCGCGATCAGCTTGAGATGAAGGAGGAAGCTATCGTGCGACTGCTCGCGTCCGTCGCGCACACGACGTCGAGCGGCAAGGAGCTCCTTCGCATCTACTGGTACGACGGCGCGCCCCTCTCGGGCCCTTCTGCCGAGCAGGTGCGGCTCGCCCATCTCAGAGACGTCAAGCTACGGCTTGGATTTCTGAATGCCGAAGGTCAGCAGAAGGGCGTCGATTCGCTCATCGTCACCGACTTGATGGAATTGGCGCGCAACAAGGCGATTTCCGATGCGGTGGTGGTGACTGGCGACGAAGACATCCGCGTCGGCATCCTGATTGCGCAGAGTCACGGCGTTCGCGTCCATGTCCTCGGTATTGCCGGCGCGCAGGCAAGGGGTACGCAATCGAGCCTGCTTCAACAGGAGGCCGATACCGTTTCCACGTGGGGAAAGAGCGATATCTCCGGATTTCTCGCGGTGCGCGGCAATGTAGGCATGCCAGCGGCACGCCCGTCCGTATCAAAATCCGCGTCACCGCCCCTGCCCAGGCCTGCCAGACCGACCCCGGAGGATGGCGATTCCGGACCAAGAGACGTTGTCCAATCGGTGATTGATTATTTTGCCGGTGACCCAGGCAGGATCGGCAAAGCGGCTGCGGTCGTCAAGACGGGCAAAGACATGCCGGGCTATGTGGTGAGCGTCATCAAGGAAAAGCTTGATCATTCGCTCGGCCGTCGCGCCAGCAAGGCCGAACAGAAGAGTGCGCGCGAGGCGCTGGCAAGAAGGCTACGGGAAATGCCGTGATGCTCCTCGACGCCGCCAAGTCCTTCCTCCTCCTGGTCGACATGCAGGAACGGCTGCTGCCGGCAATGGGTGGCGGGGCGGAGGTGGAGCGGCGCTGCGCCATTCTGCTCACCGCGGCGAAACGGCTCGCTGTGCCGGTCCTGGCGTCTGAGCAATATCCGAAGGGGCTGGGGCATACTGTTTCAAGCCTCGGGGAGAGCCTCGGCAACGCGCCCATCTTCGAAAAGACCAGCTTTTCCTGCTGGCGGGATGACGCCCTCAAATCGCACCTCGTCGCCCACCATGAAGCGGGAAGGCCGCAAGCCATTGTCGCCGGAATCGAGGCCCATGTCTGTGTGCTGCAGACGGCGATCGATCTCGCGCAGGCGGGCTTTGCCGTGTTTGCGGTGGCCGATGCCATGGCATCGCGGGCGCCCGCCTCCGCCGTGCTGGCTCAGGATCGCATGCGGGGTGCCGGCGTTGCGGTCATCAACACCGAAATGGCGGTGTTCGAGCTCCTCGGCCGGGCCGGGACGGCGGAATTCCGGGAGCTATCGGCGCTCATCCGGTGAAAGCCGGAAAATCCGCCACTTCGCCGAATTGACAAGCGGCCCCGCTTCGCGCTCTTAAGGGCGGAAAATCAGGGAGTTTCCGACCATGGCCGCAGCCGATTTCAACTGGGAAGACCCGCTCGATCTCGAGAGCGGGCTCGGCGAGGACGAACGCATGATCCGCGATGCGGCCCGGGCCTTCGCCCAGGACAAGCTGATGCCGCGGATCAAGACCGCCTTCCGCGAAGAGAAGTTCGACCGGCAGGTGATGAACGAGCTCGGCGCCATGGGATTTCTCGGAGTGATGACGGCGGAGGCCTATGGCGGCTCGGGGCTCGGCTATGTCGCCTACGGGCTGGTGGCGCGCGAGATCGAGCGCGTCGATTCGGGCTATCGCTCGGCGATGAGCGTGCAGAACTCCCTGGTCATGCATCCGATCGAGGCCTACGGCACCGAGGCCCAGAAGAAGAAATATCTGCCGCGGCTGGCGACCGGTGAAATCGTCGGCTGCTTCGGCCTGACCGAGCCCGATGCCGGCTCCGATCCCGGCGGCATGAAGACGCGGGCCCAGAAAGTCCAAGGCGGCTATGTGCTGAACGGCAGCAAGATGTGGATTTCCAATGCGCCGATCGCCGATGTCGCGATTGTCTGGGCCAAGACCGAGGACGGCGTCATCCGCGGCTTCGTGGTGGAGCGCGGCGCCAAGGGGTTTTCGACGCCGGTGATCGAGGGCAAGGTCAGCTTGCGCGCCTCGATCACCGGCGAAATCGTGCTCGACAATGTCGAGCTTCCGGAGGAAGCGCTGTTGCCCGGCGCCAAGGGCCTGGCCGGGCCCTTCGGCTGCCTCAACAAGGCGCGCTACGGGATTGCCTGGGGGGTGATGGGTGCGGCCGAGGATTGCTGGCACCGTACCCGCCAATATGTACTCGACCGCAAGCAGTTCGGCCGGCCGCTCGCCGCCAATCAGTTGATCCAGAAGAAGCTCGCCGACATGCAGACCGAGATCGCTCTCGGCCTGCACGGTTGCCTGGCGCTCGGCCGGGCGCTGGAGCGCGGCATAGCGGCTCCGCCCGCCATTTCGCTGATGAAGCGCAATAACTGCGGCAAGGCCCTCGATATCGCCCGCATGGCGCGGGACATGCACGGTGGCAACGGTATTTCGGACGAGTATCACGTGATCCGCCACATGGTGAACCTCGAGACGGTCAACACCTACGAGGGTACCCATGACGTGCACGCGCTCATCCTCGGCCGGGCTCAGACGGGGATACAGGCATTTCAGTGACCGGCGAAATTGTCATCCGCCGCGACGATCCCGCCCGTCCGGAGTTACGGAGACTTGTCGAGGCGCTCGATGCCTATGCCCAGGCGCTCTATCCTCCCGAAAGCAATCATCTGCTCGATATCGAGACGATGCGGTTGCCGCAAATGCGATTCTTCTCGGTGGCCGTCGATGGCGAAACGGTGGGATGCGGGGGCATCTGGCTGCATGACGACTGCGCCGAAGTGAAGCGCGTCTACGTGAGCCCGCGAGCCCGGGGTATGGGCCTTGCCAGGAAACTCATGGCGCGGCTGGAGGCGGAGGCTCTCGCAGCCGGCAAGGCCATGGCCCGCCTCGAGACCGGCATTCACCAGCCGGAGGCCTTGAGCCTCTATCGCGCCCTGGGTTATGTGAATTGCGGGGCCTTCGCCGACTATCCGGTGGGCGATCACAATAGCGTGTTCATGGAAAAACTGCTGGCCGGCCCGGCCGAGTGAAACTTTGCAGTGGCCGACGGCGCGAGTCCTTTCCGGGGGTCGACGGATACTCGAAGATCACCATGAACTTCTTGGCATAACCCGCCTGGTTCCAGACGCAGCGCCGGCCTTTCTGGGTGAAGAAGCTCTCGCCCGGTCCGATCACCGTCTCGCGGTCCTCCTCCACCATGACGACCTTGCCCTCGAAGATGATTATGAATTCGTGGACCGGCCAAGCCATCCCGCGGCCAAGATTGGCTTCGGCTTCCCAGACGCCCGCCGAAAGCCCGGTCGCTGTGTCGTTGATCCACCTTTGGCCGCGATGGCCACGCGATCCGGAGGAAATCTCGGGCTCGGGAAAATCGGGCCAGGGTTCGCAGCGGGGCGTCCGCGGCGAATGGAATAATGGCAGGTTCCGGCATGGGTCATTTCTCAAGGCAGCCTAGCCGCGTTTCTTGCGTGTTCCATGCGGAGCGACTAGATAGGGGCCTCATTTCATGGAGGAACGAAGATGGCTCTGGAACTGCCCGCCCTGCCCTATGCCTATGACGCGCTCGGCCCCTACATGTCGAAGGAGACGCTCGAGTTTCACCACGACAAGCATCACATGGCCTATGTCACCAACGGCAACAATCTGTTGAAGGACAGTCCGCACGCGGCGAAGTCGATCGAGGACATCTGCAAAGTGGCCTTCGCCGAGAAAATCGCTGGCCTGGTCAACAACGTCGGCCAGCACTACAACCACAACCACTTCTGGAACTGGATGAAGCCCAATGGCGGCGGCAAGAAACTTCCCGGCGCGCTCGCCAAGGCGATCGACGGCGATCTCGGCGGCTATGACAAGATGCGCGCCGATTTCGTCCAGGCGGGCCTCACCCAGTTCGGTTCCGGCTGGTGCTGGATCGCGGTGAAGGACGGCAAGCTCGTCATCATGAAGACGCCGAACGGCGAAAACCCGCTGATGCATGGGGCTTCGCCAATTCTCGGCTGCGACGTGTGGGAGCACAGCTACTACATCGATTATCGCAACGCCCGTCAGAAATACCTCGAGGCCTTCGTCGACAATCTGGTGAACTGGGACTACGTCGAGGCGATGCGCGCCAAGGTTTGACGGTTCGCCGAGGTTGAATTACCAAATGGCCGGGCAATCCCCGGCCATTTTCACGAATGAGGAACCCCGCATG
Source organism: Hyphomicrobiales bacterium (assembly GCA_016185245.1). GTDB lineage: Bacteria > Pseudomonadota > Alphaproteobacteria > Rhizobiales > Aestuariivirgaceae > Aestuariivirga. Next base: position 41,749 of record JACPNZ010000051.1, read on the forward strand.
CCCTTGCTCAACAGCGCCATTGCCATGCAGCCGGAGATCACCGGCTGGCGCCGCCACTTGCACATGCATCCGGAAATCCTTTTCGAGGTGCAGCAGACGGCGGCATTCGTCGCCGGGAAACTCAAGTCCTTCGGCTGCGACGAGGTGGTGACCGGCATCGGGCGCACCGGCGTGGTCGGCATCATCCGCGGCCGCCATGGCGATGGGCCGACGGTCGGGCTTCGCGCCGACATGGACGCCCTGCCGATGACCGAGGAAACGGGACTCGCCTATGCCTCGAAAGTGCCGGGCCGGGCCCATGCCTGTGGCCATGACGGCCATACCTCAATGCTGCTGGGGGCGGCCCGCCATCTCGCCGAGACACGGAATTTTTGCGGGACGGTAGCGGTGATCTTCCAGCCGGCCGAGGAAGGAGGTGCCGGAGGACGGGAAATGGTGCAGGACGGGCTGATGGACCGCTTCGCCATCGCCAGCATCTATGGCCTCCATAATTTCCCCGGCCTGGCGATCGGCCGGTTTGCCATCCGAGCGGGCGGCATAATGGCGGCGGTCGATGAATTCTCGATCGCCATCACCGGCAAGGGCGGCCATGCGGCAGCGCCCCACAAGACCATCGATCCGATCTTCGTCGGCGCTCAGATCGTCGGCGCCTTGCAGGGCATCGCGGCCCGCAACGCCAATCCCCTGGACGCGGTTGTCGTCTCGGTCACCCGCTTCAACGCCGGCGAGGCCAATAACGTGATCCCGCAAACGGCGAAACTCGTTGGAACCGTCCGATCCCTGAAGCGGGAACTGCGCGACCTCGCCATCGCCAATGTCCAGCGCACCGCCGAGGGCGTGGCCGCGGCCCTGGGGGCGACGGCAAAGTATGAAAACATCGGCGAACCCTATCCGGTCACCTACAACCACGCCCGGGAAGTTGCTATCGCGGCAGATGTCGCCCGCGACGTGGCGGGCGCCGGCAATGTCGACGACAACTGTCCACCGGTGATGGGCGGCGAGGACTTTTCCTTCATGCTCGAAGCCCGGCCGGGCGCCTTCATCTTCATGGGCAACGGCGACACGCCGTTCTGTCATCATCCGGCCTATGACTTCGCCGACGCCGCCATTCCCTATGGCATCAGCTACTGGGTGACGCTCGCCGAGAAGGTGCTGGCGCCCGCATGAGTCCGGTCTTTGACGGCCACAACGACCTGTTGCTGCGGCTGTGGCTGAAGCGTTCGGAAACGGCGGTGCAGGACTTCGTCGCCGGCGACGGCAAGGGACACATGGACCTGCCGCGGATGCGCAGCGGCGGATTTGCCGGTGGGCTGTTTGCGATCTTTGCCCCCAATGCCGACGATCCGCCCCTCGATGACGATAATCCAAACCCGCCGGCGCCGCTCGAACTTCCGGCAAGCCCGGCGCTGACGGCGACGATCGCCATGGCCTCGCTGCTCGTACGCATGGCCCGTGCGGCGCCTAAGGATTTCCGCATCTGCCGCTCTGCCGCCGAGATCAGGGCGGCGATCGCTTCGGGCGCCATAGCCGCGGTCATGCATATGGAAGGTGCGGAAGCGATCGATCCCGGCCTCAAGGCGCTCGATGTGCTCCATGAGAGCGGCCTGCGTTCACTGGGGCCGGTGTGGAGCAGGCCCAATGCCTTCGGCCATGGCGTGCCGTTCCGCTTTCCGTCTTCGCCCGATACGGGGCCGGGATTGACCGCAACCGGCAAGGCGCTGATCCGGCGCTGCAATGAGCTGAGAATCGCCATCGACCTGTCGCACCTCAACGAAAAGGGCTTCTGGGATGTGGCCGAGCTTTCCACCGCTCCCCTGATCGCCAGCCATTCCAATGCCCATGCGATCTGCGCTTCGTCGCGCAATCTGACCGACGAGCAGATCCGCGCCATCGGCCAGTCGGGTGGGATCATCGGCCTCAACTTCGCCAATGGCTTCCTGCGGCCCGACGGGTCCTGGCGCAACGACACCGATCTCGGCCTGATGGTCCGCCACCTCGACCACATGATAGCACTTGCCGGCGAGGACCACGTCGGGCTGGGGTCGGACTTCGAAGGGGCCCGCATTCCCAGCGGTATCGGCGATGTGACCGGCCTTCCGGCGCTGACTGCCGTCATGGCGGCGCGCGGGTTCGGCACGGAGCTAACGCGCAAGATTTGCAGCGACAACTGGATTTCGGTTCTGGAGCGAACCTGGACGGCATAGCAGCCATCGGCCCGAGTGCGAATTGTCTCGGGGAAGCGGTCCATGCTAAGCTTGAATTATGAGCAGCCTCGTGGTCAATGTCGGGCAGGACAAGAAGGAAGGCCTTTGGTACGTCGTCTCCTCGGACGTGCCGGGCCTCAATGCCGAAGCCGAGACGCTTGACGGGCTGGTGGAAATTATCGGTGACCTGGCGCCGGACCTGATCGCAGCCAATCTGAAGGGTATGGCGGCCAATACTCCGGTCTGCATCCAGCACATTCTCGGCCGCAAGACCGCCCACGCGGCGTGAATGGGGTCTAATCTCTATCCGGAACTTGTCCGCTACCTGAAGGATGCAGGTTGCCATATTGTCCGCCAAGGCAAGGGCTCCCATGAAATCTGGTTCAGCCCCACGAGCAAACGCACCTTCAGCGTTCCCCGCAATACCCGCAAGCCACATACGGCAAATGCGGTGCTGAAGGATGCGGGACTGAAAAAAGAGTTTTGATGCGCTTCGCCAGTGGGGGGGCGTAGTGGCTGGCTTTACATGGCTTATTAGCGGGGCTAATAGGCAGCCATGAAGCTCTCCGAATGGCTGGCTAATAGCGGCACGTCGCAATCCGAGCTGGCGCGGCGGCTGGGGATCAGCCAGGGGCGGGTGTCGCAGCTCGCCGGTGGGGCCCAGCCCTCCCTCGAACTCGCCATGCGGATCGCGGTTGCCAGCAATCACAAAGTCACCCCCCAAGATTTCAGGACCCCCGACATGACCGACCGGCCAGCCCTCGACCCCGTTGAAGACGCCATCAAGGCCATAGGCCTCGGCGAGATGGTGGTGGTGGTCGACGACGACGACCGCGAGAACGAAGGCGATCTGATCGCGGCAGCCGCCAAGATCACGCCGGAGCAGATGGCCTTCATGGTGCGCCATACCTCGGGCATCGTGTGCACGCCGATCACCTCGGAGGATGCCCGCCGCCTCAAGCTCGATCCCATGGTGGCGCTCAACGATGCGCCGATGGGAACGGCCTTCACCGTCTCCATCGACTACAAGGAGGGCCTCACCACCGGCATTTCGGCCAGGGAGCGTTGTGCGACGGCCCATGCGCTCGCCAACCCGAATATCCAGGCCGGCGATTTCGTGCGCCCCGGCCATATCTTCCCGCTGGTCGCCAAGACAGGCGGGGTGCTGATGCGGTCGGGTCACACGGAGGCGGCGATCGACCTCGTACGGCTCGCCGGGCTTCATCCGGCCGGCGTCATCAGCGAACTGGTGAACGACGATGGCTCGGTGAAGCGCGGGCCCCAGGTCATGGCGTTTGCCCGCGAGCACGGCCTCAGGATCATCTCGGTCGCCGATCTCATCGCCTACCGGCAGAAACGCGAGCGGCTGGTCGAACAGACGGGCCACTTCGATGTGGCAACCGTCATCGGCACGGCCAAAGGCTTTTCCTATGCCACACCCTTCGATGCGGTGGAGCAGCTGGCGCTGGTCTATGGCGACATTTCGGGTGGGCGAAATGTGCCGGTGCGGCTGCACCGCGAGAACGTGCTGGAAGACGTGTTCGGCAGTAGGCGAACCCTTGAGCGCGTGTTCGAGGTGTTCAAGGCCCAGGGCCGCGGCGTGCTCGTCTACCTGCAGGAGGGCACGGCCGGGGTTCCCGCCGGCCAGCTATCGGCTGACAAGACCGGCAGTGCCGCCCAGCGTGCCGAGACCTGGCGCGACGTGGGGCTTGGTGCCCAGATCCTGCGCGATCTCAATGTGAGCTCGATAAGGCTCATCACCTCGAGCCACCGGCACTATGTGGGGCTCTCGGGCTTCGGCATCGAGATCGCCGAAACGATCAGGATCGGCGATTAGAGGCCTTTCCGGCAGGCCGCCATTGCGGCTAACGTGGCTCGATGCCCCGCCTCAAGCCCAAGACCAAGGTTGCCAAGGCTCCGCCGGCCCTGATCGGCTGGCGCGAGCGGGTGAAGCTTCCCGGCCTCGGCATCGGCACCATCGTGGCCAAGATCGATACCGGCGCCCGCTCGGCGGCACTGCATGCCGAGGATATCGTGGTGGCCGGGCGTCATGTGCGCTTCCGGGTGCCGATCAACGGCCGCGACCACCATTGCGAACTGCCCTTCGCCGGGGTGCGGCGGGTGAAGAGCAGCAGCGGCCACGGCCAGACCCGCGCCGTGGTCGAAACCGATGTGCAGATCGGGACCCACCGCTATGCCATCGAGGTGACGCTCACCGACCGGGCCGACATGGGCTTTGCCATGCTGCTCGGACGGGCCAGCGTGCGCGGCCACTTCGTCGTCCACCCCGGCCGGTCGTTCATCGTGTCGCGCACATCCCACAAGGCCAAGCCCAGATGAAAATCGCCCTCCTCACCCGCAATCCCAAGCTCTACTCGCACCAGCGCATCATCGAGACGGCGGTGGGCCGCGGCCACGAGATCGTGCCCATCGACTATCTGCGCTGCTATATGAACATCACTTCGAAGAAGCCGGAGCTGCGCTATCTGGGCGAAAAGCTCGAGGGCTTCGACGCAGCGATCCCGCGAATCGCCGCCTCGCACACCTTCTATGGCCTGGCGGTGTTGCGGCAGTTCGAGATGATGGGGGTCTATCCCTTGAACGAGTCGGTGGCGATCGGCCGGTCGCGCGACAAGCTGCGCTCGCTGCAGATCCTGTCGCGCGAGGGCGTCGGCCTGCCGGTCACCGCCTTCGCCAATGAATCGACCCGCACCGACGATGTGATCGAGCTCGTCGGCGGAGCACCGGTGGTGATCAAGCTCCTGGAAGGCACCCAGGGGATCGGCGTGGTGCTGGGCGAGACCCACAAATCGGCACGTTCGGTGATCGAGGCCTTTCACGGCGCCGATGTCGCCATCCTGGTGCAGGAATTCATCAAGGAGGCGGAGGGCCGCGACATCCGTGCCTTCGTCGTCGGCCGGCGCATCGTCGCCACCATGGAGCGGGCCGGCGCCAAGGGCGACTTCCGCTCCAATTTGCATCGCGGCGGCACCGCCAAGACGGTCGAGCTTTCGGCGATCGAGAAGGCAACAGCGCTGAAGGCGGCGCACTCGATGGGGCTCAACGTGGCCGGCGTCGACATGCTGCGCTCCGACCACGGGCCGGTGGTGATGGAAGTCAATTCCTCGCCGGGGCTGGAAGGAATCGAGAAGACCACCTCGGTCGACGTCGCCAAGGCGATGATCGTCTTCCTCGAGAAGAACGCCAAACCCGGCCGCACCGCGACACGGGGCCAGGGATGAAGCCTTTCGTCATCGGCAATCATGAAGTCGAACGCGGCACCAGGGCGGTCGTTGACCTTCCGGTCAGCGTTCTTTCCAACAACACGCCGATGACGCTCCCAGTGCATGTGCTGCACGGCGCCAGGCCCGGGCCGGTGCTGTTCGTCTCGGGCGTCGTCCATGGCGATGAAATCCAGGGGGTCGAGATCGTCCGTAGGCTTCTGCGCCACAAGGCGATGGCCGAAATCGCCGGAACGCTGCTGGCCATCCCCATCGTCAACGCCTTCGGCTTCCTCAACCATTCTCGTTACATGCCCGATCGGCGCGACCTCAACCGCTCCTTTCCGGGCTCAGACAAGGGCTCGCTTGCAAGTCTCTTGGCCGATCTTTTCATGCGCGAGGTGGTGCAGCGCTCGCACTATGGCATCGATCTTCACACAGCCGGGATCAACCGCGCTAACCTGCCGCAGATCCGCATTGCGCCTGACGAGCCGGACCTGCTTGCGCTCGCCGAAACCTTCGGCGCCCCGGTGGTGCTGGTGTCGAAGCTGCGCGAGGGAACGCTGCGCCATTGTGCCCGCGAGCTTGGCGTCAAGATGCTGCTGTACGAGGCGGGCGAGGCGCTGCGTTTCGACGAGATGGCAATCAGGGCGGGGGTGCTCGGCATTCTCCGGGTGATGAAGTCGCTGGCCATGGTCGGCGCTGCTAGTGTCGCCTCGGGTAAGCTCACGCCGGCTCTCTCCCACACCAGCACCTGGCTTAGGGCGCCGGAGGGCGGCATTTTGCGCAGCCACCATGGGCTGGGCGATAGGGTGACCAAGGGCGAGGCCCTGGGCGAAATCTCCGATCCCGTCGGCCAACGCTCGGTGCGCATCGTCAGCGACGGCGATGGGCTGATCGTCGGGGCGACCAATTTGCCGGTCGTCAATCGCGGCGATGCCCTCTACCACGTGGCCCGCATGAAGGACCCGGAAACCAGCCGCGATCGGGTCAAGGGCATCGGAAGTGCGCTGGCGCAGGCGATGCTGGATGAGGATGAGATTATTTAGAAGTGAGTGGTCTTGGCTTGCTTGGAAGCTTGAGAAGCTTTTTCAGATTTCCTTTGAATACGCACAAAAAATCTTCGATCTCGGCAGGTTCAAGTTGTGACATGCTTGGATCGAAGTCATTCTTGTCCGCAGAATCTCCTTTCACACCGAAGCACATGGCTCCATCTCGCGTACCTGCATGCAGGTAGACCGTAGTCGGTGATAATCGCAAGACATGAGAGATTCGCAAGGTAAAGTCATAAATAGCTAGAGCACCGATCCCACGCAATTTCTTCATCGACTTCGTAACTATACGCAGCACTTCATGGAACTTGGTAGCAGACAATAATTCTCTCTCATTTCGGCGCAAAGCTGTAACAGCAGACTGCAGTAATTTTGAACTGATCCGTTGCTGATGAGGATGCTTTTTCAGACCGCGAGAACCAAGATAGGACCACAGGTGACCATTCCTGAACAACTCTGGCAGAGTACCGTAGTTGCGGAATCGATTTGCCTCCTGGAGGAATCGTGGACGATAATCCTCTATGTAGTGATTCACTAGGTCCGCAACAAAGTTGTATTCAGAGGTGGCGCTGTGACCGCAGTTGCAACACTCTCTAGCAAGGGGTGACCCAAAGGACTTTGTTCCGCGCTTCCGAGCTTGATCTCTTGTCATGAGATATCCTCCTATTATTGCTGTTCAGCCAACTACCTCCTTGTCAGCCCGCCCAATATGCCGCGCACGAGGGCGGTGCCGAGCGAGCGGGCGGCGCTGGAGGCGAGGTTCTTGACGAAGCGGTCGGTGGCGGTTTCGCGCTGTGGTGCTGGCCGGGCGGTGCGGGCACCGGCTTTCGCCTGGGTGACCTGTTCTTGGGCTGCGGCGCGGTCGCCCGCTTTCTTCTGCAGTTTCTCGTATGCTGACTCGCGGTCGATGGCGGCATCGTATTTGCCGGCGACCGGTGAAGCGCCGATGATCGACTGGCGTTGCGCCGGAGTGATGGGTCCCAGCTGGCCCGAAGGCGGGCGAATGAGGGTGCGCTCGACCATGGTGGGCACGCCCTTGGGATCGAGCACCGAGACCAGCGCCTCGCCCTTGCCAAGCTCGGTGATCGCCTTTTCGGTATCAAATTTGGGATTGGGGCGGAAGGTGGTGGCCGCCGTCTTCACCGCCTTCTGGTCGCGCGGCGTATAGGCGCGAAGCGCATGCTGCACCCGGTTGCCGAGCTGCGACAAGACGCTGTCGGGAATATCGAGCGAATTCTGGGTGACGAAATAGATGCCGACCCCCTTGGAGCGGATGAGCTTCACCGTCTGCTCGATCTTTTGCAACAATCCGGGCGGGGCATCGGCAAACAGCAGATGTGCCTCGTCGAAGAAGAAGACGAGCTTCGGCTTCTCCGCATCGCCCACCTCGGGAAGCTTCTCGAACAGTTCCGACATGAGCCAGAGGAGGAAGGTGGCATAGAGCTGCGGCGAAGAGACGAGCTTGTCGGCGGCGATCACATTGACGTAGCCACGGCCGTCGCGGGCGGTCCGCATGAAGTCACCGATGTCGAGGGCCGGCTCACCGAAGAACCTGGCGCCACCCTGCTCTTCCAGCACCACGAGCTGGCGCTGGATGGCGCCGATCGTCGCGGCGGCGACATTGCCGTATTCGGTGGTGATCTCCTTGCCGCGGTCGGCGAGGTCCTTGAGAAGGGCGCGCAAGTCCTTGAGATCGAGGAGCAACAGGCCTTCCTGGTCGGCGAGCTTGAAGGCGATGTTGAGGGCACCCTCCTGGGCGTCGGTCAAACCCATGAGGCGCGACAGCATCAGCGGCCCCATCTCCGAGATGGTGGCGCGGATGGGATGGCCCTGCTCGCCGAACAGGTCCCAGAAGATCGCCGGCGACTCGGCCGACTCATAGGGATCGAGATCGACCTGCCTGGCGCGTTCCACCAGGAAATCCGGGTGTTCGCCCTTAACCGCAAGACCCGACAGGTCGCCCTTGATGTCGGCGGCGAAAACCGCCACGCCCGCTTTCGACAGGGCCTCGGCGATAATCTGCAGGGTCACCGTCTTGCCGGTGCCGGTTGCTCCGGTGACCAGGCCGTGGCGGTTGGCCATCGGCAGATAGAGAACCTCCAGCTTGTCGCTTTTGCCAAGGAAAATCGTGTTGTCCGCCATGCCGCTGGGCTCCCTTGTTTGGCCACCAATCTGCTATAAACGGCCGCAACAGGCAATTGCAGGTTAGGATGTGACCTCATGCAGGAGTTGATTGCGGCAATCGCCGCCGAGACGGGGCTTGAGCCGGCTAAGGCCGAGCGCGCCTTGGGAATCATGCTCAATCTGATCCGCGCCCAGGGCAACCAGGCGAAGATCGCCGAACTGTTCGACGGGCTGCCGGGGGCGGCGGCTCTTGCCGAGACCTACGGCGGCGACGGGGCGGCCCGCGGCGGACTCATGAGTATGCTCGGCGGCGGGCTGATGGGCGGGCCCCTGGCGGCGATCTCCAAGCTCTCGGCGGCCGGCCTCTCGATGGAGCAGATCAAACAGGCGGGCTCCCTGACGCTTGACTATGCCAAGAAGGTCGCCGGCGAGGCGCTGGTGCGAGACGTCGCCGGATCGATTCCCGGGCTTGGCGGCTATGTGTAAGGATTGATCGCAGTCAATTCGCCGCGGCCGGTTCGGGACTAGGTGATGTTGGGTGACAGGCGGAGGCTTGAAACCATGGGCAGCGCCGCAGCGCTTGAACGGCCGGACAAGCCCGTCTTCGTGACGCGGGGGCTGACCAAGGTCTATCGCATGGGTGCCGTCGAGGTGCAGGCGCTGCGCGGCATCGATTTCACTGCCCACCCTGGTGAGTTCGTCGTCATCCTCGGTCCCTCCGGCTCCGGCAAGTCGACCTTCCTCAACATCATCGGCGGCCTCGACCGGGCCACCTCCGGCGAGGCCTATTTCCAAGACCACGATCTGATCGACGCCAGCGAGGCGGCATTGACCCGCTATCGCCGCGACCATGTGGGCTTTGTCTTCCAGTTCTACAATCTGGTGCCGAGCCTGACGGCACGCGAGAACGTCGAGCTGGTGACCGAGATCGCCCGCCAGCCGATGGATGCCCGGGAGGCCCTGGCCTTGGTCGGCCTCAGCGATCGCAGCGAGCATTTTCCCGCCGAGCTTTCCGGCGGCGAGCAGCAGCGGGTGGCGATCGCCCGGGCCATCGCCAAGCGCCCCGAAGTGCTGCTGTGCGACGAGCCGACGGGAGCGCTCGATTCTGCCACCGGCGTCAAGGTGCTCGAGGCGCTCACCCGGGTCAACGAGGAAATGGGAGCGACGACGCTGGTCATTACCCACAATGCGGCGATCCGCGACATCGCCCACCGGGTGGTGAGTTTCGCTAGCGGCCGCATCGCCGTAATCGAAACCAATGCGGCACGCAAGCCAGCCGCGGCCGTGAGCTGGTGAGGCGATGCGGGCCCTGCACAAGAAGCTATTCCGCGATCTCCGCCGCCTGTGGGCCCAGGCATTGGCGATTGCGCTGGTGATGGCGGCGGGCGCGGCGACCCTCATTCTCGGCACCGGGGCCTATCAGTCGCTCGCCCAGACGCGAGCCAGTTACTACGAGGCAAACCGCTTCGCCGACGTGTTCGCGAACCTGACCCGGGCGCCCAAGGTGATGGTAGCCGAGCTTGCCGCCATCGACGGCGTGGCGGCGGTCGAGCCGCGCATCGTCAAGCTGGCGCTTGCCGATCTCGACGGCGTGGCCGAACCGGTCTCGGTGCTGTTGGTGTCGCTGCCCGCCGACCATGAACCGGATTTGAACCGCATCTATCTGCGCCAGGGCCGCCTGCCGGAGCCGGCAAGCGACAACGAAGCGCTGGTGAGCGATCGATTTGCCAAGAGCCACGGCTTGGGGCCCGGCGCTTCGTTCCGGGTGCTGATCAACGGCCTCAGGCGCAGCCTGCGGGTGACCGGCACCGGGCTGTCGCCGGAGTTCGTCTATGCGGTGGGGCCGGGCGACCTGATGCCGGACGAACGGCGCTACGGCGTCGTGTGGATGCGTGAACCGGCGCTGGCGGCGGCCTACGATCTCGACGGGGCGTTTTCCAGCCTCTTGGTGAAGCTGGTGCCCGGTGCCTCGCAAGCCCAGGCGATTGGCCGGCTTGACGCAGCCCTTGCCCGCTACGGCGGCCAGGGCGCCTATGGCCGCAAGGACCAGACCTCGCATGCCTTTCTCGACGCCGAGTTGAAGCAGCTCGCCGCCATGAGCCGCATCCTGCCGCCGATCTTCCTGGTGATCGCGGCGTTCCTGGTCAACATGACGCTGACCCGCCTCATCGCCCTCGAGCGCGAGCAGATTGGCCTGCTCAAGGCGCTCGGCTATTCGTCGCTGGCCGTGGCCCGGCACTATGTCGAGTTCGCCGCCCTGATCGCGGTCATTGGCATGGTCATCGGGCTGGCGGCGGGATATCTCCTCGGCAACGGCCTCACCGTGCTCTATGCGCGGTTCTTCGACTTCCCCTTCCTGGTGTTCAGCCGCAACCCCGCCGTCTATGCCATCGCGGCGGGCGCAACGCTGGCCGCGGCGGTGCTGGGGGCGCTCAACGCGGTGCGGGGGGTGGTGTTTCTGCCGCCGGCCACTGCCATGGCGCCGCCCGCTCCAGCGCGCTACCGCAAGGTGCTGGGCGATATTGAGATGATCGGCCGCAGCTTCGGCCGGGCGGCGGTAATGAGCGCCCGCCACCTCACCCACAGTCCGTTGCGGAGCGCCAGCAGCATCCTCGGCGTGGCGCTGGCGGTGGCGGTGCTGGTCGGCTCGCTGTGGAGCTTCGGCTCGATCAACTACATGATCGACGTGACCTTCTACCGGTCGGCGCGGCAGGATGCAACGATCAGCTTCGCCAATGCCCGGCCGGCGACGGCAGCCTACGCCGTACAGCACCTGCCGGGCATCCTGCGGGCCGAACCATTCCGCGCCGTCACCGTGAAAATCCGGGCGGGCTCAGTCGAACGGCGGCTGGCGCTGATGGGAAGGCCGCGCAAGGCCGACCTGTCGCGGGTGCTTGATGCCTCCCTCGCACCCGTCGCCATGCCGGAGAGCGGCATCGTACTATCCCTGTCGCTGGCCGAAATCCTCAAAGTGCGGACCGGCGATCTGGTGACCGTGGAGCGCCTCGACGGCGACCGGCGCGTCTTCGACGTGCGGGTTGCGGCGATCATCGAAGGCTACATCGGCCTTACCGCCTTCATGGACATGGATGCGCTCAACGACCGTCTCGGCGAGGGCGAGCTCATTTCCGGCACCGACATCGGCATCGATCCCACCCGACAAGCCGAGCTGTTCGCCGCGCTCAAGACCGTTCCGGCGGCAAGCTTCATCACCCTGCAGAAAGCCGCCCTCGCCAAGTTCCGCGATACGGTGGCGCAAAACATCACTCTCATGATCACCGTCTATGTGACGCTGGCCGCGATCATCGCCTTTGGGGTCGTCTACAATTTCGCCCGCATCTCGCTCTCCGAGCAGGGTCGCGAGCTGGCGAGCCTCCGGGTCCTCGGCTTCACCCGTGCCGAAGTTTCGGGGTTGCTGCTCGGCGAAATCGCCGCCGTGGTGGCGATTGCCCAGCCCCTCGGATGGGCAATCGGCTATGGCATCGCGGCGGCCATGGTGCGGGGCTTTTCGACCGAGCTTTACCGGGTGCCGTTCTTCATCGGCCGCGATGTCTATGCCTATGCCAGCCTGCTAGTGATATTGGCGACGGCGGTTTCGGCCCTGGTGGTGCGCCGGCGTATCGACCGGCTCGACCTGATCGCGGTTCTGAAGACGAGGGAATGACCATGCTGCGCCGCCTCATCGCCTTTGCCCTGGCCGCCGCCATCGCGGCTGCCGGCCTGTGGGCCCTGTGGCCGCGGCCGGTGGCGGTGGAGACGGCGACGGTCGAACGCCGGTCTATCGAGGTAACGGTCGAGGAGGAGGGCAAGGCCCGCATTCGCGAGGTGTTCACCGTGTCGGCGCCGATCACTGGCCGGCTGATGCGGCTCGATCTGCGGCCCGGCGACCGGGTTTTGGCCGGAGAAACGGTACTGGCGTCGATCCGCCCGGTGGCGCCGGGACTGCTCGATGCCCGGGCCCGCAAGATCGCCGAGGCGGCAGCGGCAGCGGCGCGCGCCACCGTCGAACTCGCCAGTGCCCAGGTAAACCAGGCCGAGGCGCAAAGCAGCTTTATGGACAGCGAGTTCAATCGCGCCACCCAGCTGGTCCGGCGCGGTACGATTTCCGAGCGGGCTTTCGACAAGGCCAGCCTCGATGCTGCCGTGGCGCACGCCGAACTGGCCAGCACCAAAGCCAATCTGCTGGTCCGCCAACGCGAACTGGAAAGCGCCGAGGCGGCCTTGATCGAGGGCGAAACGGGGGCAACTGCAGTCGCTTGTTGTGTCGATGTCAAGGCCCCGGTGACCGGCGAGGTACTGCGGGTGCTCACCGAGAGCGAGCAGGTTGTACCGGCGGGAACGCCGCTCACGGAATTGGGCGATCCCGCCGATTTGGAAATCGCCGTCGATCTCCTGTCGCGCGATGCGGTGCGTATCGCCCCCGGGGCCGAGGCCACGATCGATGGCTGGGGCGGGCCGCCGCTCGCAGCGCAAGTCGAGCGCATCGATCCCGCCGCCGTCACCAAGGTATCAGCACTTGGCATCGAGGAACAGCGGGTAAGCGTCGTACTGAAACTGACCGGCCCACCCACTACCAGGAATCGGCTCGGTCATGGCTTCCGGGTCGTCGCCCGCATCCGGCTGTGGCGCGGCGACAACCTCGTCGCCGTGCCGATGGGCGCCCTGTTCCGCACCGGGGCCGACTGGGCGGTGTTCACCGTTCGCGACGGCCGGGCGCAACTGACCCGCATCGAGATCGGCCAGCGCAACGACGACTTCGCTGAGGTGAAAACCGGGCTGGCCGAGGGCGACGTAGTGATCCTGCATCCGAGCGATCGGGTGACCGGTGGCGCCGCGGTGGCCCAATAGGCAGGGATGGTTTGCGGCGCGGGTCCGGCCAGGCTAATCTTAGCGCATGGCGAAATCACCGGGGAATCGATGACCGATCTGCCGCTTGCCGCCGAATTTCCGCCCGCCTCCCGCGACCAATGGCTGGCGCGCGTCGAAGCGGTGCTGAAGGGAGCGGTGTTCGAAGAGAGACTGGTAAGTCATACCGCCGATGGCATCCGCATCGAGCCCCTCTATGGGCAGATTGCCGGTCCCCGGGCGGCGCGGGCGGTGGTTGCTCCGTGGTCGGTGCATCAGCGGGTCGATCATCCGGACCCGGCCAAAGCCAATGACCAGGCGCTTGACGATCTTAGCCATGGGGCGACCGGACTGACACTGGTCATTCGAGGGACACCCGCGGCGCGCGGCTTCGGCATCGACGCGAAGGATATGGCGCGGGTGCTCGACGGCGTGGCGCTGCATGCGATCTCGCTCCGCCTCGAAGGCGATGGGACGACGGCGCTGGCGGGTTGCGTTGCAAACCAGCCCATCGATCCGTCGCGGCTCGACATCTCTTTCGGCCTGAGCGATGCGGGCCCGGTGCCGGCCCTTGCCGCCCAGGGCTTCACCGGCCCGTTCATCGAGGCCGATGGCCGCGCCCTGCACGAGAGGGGCGCAACCGAAGCCCAGGAGCTTGGCGCGGTGCTGGCCATGGCGACCGGCTATTTGCGCAAGGCGTCGCCGGCGGCGGTCGGCGCCACCCTGGCGGCGAATCAGGACATGTTCGCAACCCTTGCCAAGTTCCGCGCCATGAGACTGCTCTGGGCGCGGGTGCTGCAAGCGAGCGGGCTGCCACAGTCGCCGATCCGCATCCATGCCGAGACCAGCTTCCGCATGATGGCGCGGCTCGATCCCCACACCAACATCCTCAGGGCCGGTACGGCGGTGTTCGGCGCCGCACTTGGGGGGGCCGATTCGATCGGCGTGCTGCCGTTCTCCCTGGCGCAAGGCTTGCCCAATGGTTTCGCCCGGCGGGTGGCGCGCAATGTGCAAACGGTGCTTTCGGAGGAATCGAATCTGTGGCGGGTCGCCGATCCGGCTTCGGGAGCGGGCTATGTCGAGCATCTGACGACAGCGCTGTGCGAGAAGGCCTGGGCCATCTTCCAGAAGGCCGAGGGCGGAGAGTGGCCGGAGCCCGACCCCGACCGCGCCGAGGGCCTGTCGGTCATCGGCACCGGGGCCTATCGTCTGCCTGCGGAATATAGGGCCGAGGTGGAGGCCAGGCCGTGAGCCGGGTTCCGGATTTGTCCGAAGTCCCGTGGCAGACGCCCGAGGGCATCGCGATCAAGGGCGCCTATGGGCCGGCCGACATGGCCGGCATCGACTTCCTCGAAACCTTTCCCGGCATGGCGCCGTATCTGCGCGGTCCCTACCCCACCATGTATGTGACGCAAGCCTGGACCATCCGGCAGTACGCGGGCTTTTCGACGGCGGAGGATTCCAACGCCTTCTACCGGCGCAACCTGGCGGCGGGGCAGATGGGGCTTTCCATCGCCTTCGATCTCGCCACCCATCGCGGCTATGACTCGGACCACCCAAGGGTCGCCGGCGATGTCGGCATGGCCGGGGTGGCGATCGATTCGATCTACGACATGCGCACCCTGTTCGACGGCATCCCGCTCGACCAGATGACCGTGTCGATGACCATGAATGGCGCGGTTCTGCCGGTGCTGGCGCTTTACATCGTGGCGGGCGAGGAACAGGGGGTGGCGCCGGAGAAGCTCGCCGGCACCATCCAGAACGACATTCTGAAAGAGTTCATGGTGCGCAACACCTATATCTATCCGCCGCGCCAGTCGATGCGCATCGTCTCGGATATCTTCAAATTCACCTCCGAGCGCATGCCGAAGTTCAATTCGATCTCGATCTCGGGCTATCACATGCAGGAGGCGGGTGCCACCGCCGATCTGGAGCTTGCCTATACGCTGGCCGACGGGCTCGAATATGCGCGAGCCGGTGTCGCCGCGGGCCTCGATATCGACCGGTTCGCGCCACGGCTCTCCTTCTTCTGGGCCATCGGCATGAACTTCTTCATGGAAGTGGCCAAGATGCGGGCCGCCCGCATGTTGTGGGCCAAGCTGATGAAACGCTTCGAGCCAAAGGACGAGCGCTCGCTCGCTCTGCGCACCCACTGCCAGACCTCGGGCTGGAGCCTATCGGCCCAGGACGTCTACAACAATGTGACCCGCACCTTGATCGAGGCGATGGCGGCGACGCAAGGAGGAACCCAGTCGCTGCACACCAATTCGCTCGACGAGGCGCTGGCGCTGCCCACCGATTTTTCCGCCCGCATCTCGCGCAACACCCAGCTTTTCCTGCAGCAGGAGGCGGGAACCGACCGGGTGATCGATCCGTGGGGCGGGAGTTTCTTTGTCGAACGCCTCACTGCCGACCTGGCGGCAAAGGCCTGGGGCCATATCGAGGAGATCGAGGCGATGGGCGGCATGGCCAAGGCGATCGAGGCGGGATTGCCGAAGCAACGCATCGAAGAGGCGGCGGCCCGCACCCAGGCGCGCATCGATGCGGGCGAGCAGACGGTGGTTGGCGTCAACAAGTACCGGATCGACAGCGATGCGGAGATCGACATCCTGAAGGTCGACAATTCAGCGGTGAGAGCCCAACAGATCGAGAAGCTCAAGCGGCTCAGGGCCGAGCGCGATCCCGTCCAGTGCCAGGCAATGCTGGGGAAGCTGACGGACGTGGCTCGTAGCGGAAATGGCAATCTCCTCGCCGCGGCCATCGATGCGGCGCGGGCCAAGGCAACGGTCGGCGAAATCTCGGCGGCGCTGGAGAAGGTGTGGAACCGGCACCAGGCGAAAACCTACGTGGTGAAGGGCATCTATGCCGCCACACCGCGCGATCAGCAGAAGATCGAGCGGGCCCGCCAGGCGATCGCGGCTTTCCGCGAGGCGGACGGGAGGGCGCCCACGATCCTCGTCGCCAAGATCGGCCAGGACGGCCACGACCGGGGCCAGAAGGTGATCGCCTCGGCCTTCGCCGACATGGGCTTTGCGGTGAAGGTGGGCGCACTGTTTGCAACGCCTGAGGAAGTGGCGGCGATGGCGGTCGAGGAGAAGGTTCATGCGGTGGGGGTTTCCTCGCTCACCGCCGGCCACCTCGCCCATATCCCGCCGCTCAAGGCGGCACTTGCCGCGGCGGGGAGGCCCGACATCATGGTGGTGGTGGGGGGCGTCATTCCGCCCGAGGACATGGAGCGGCTGCGCCAGATGGGGGTCGATGCGGTGTTCCCGCCGGGAACCGTGATCCCCGAGGCAGCACTTGCCATCCTCGACGCTCTCAACCGGCGCCTCGGTTACGCCCAGAAGGCGGCGGAATGATCGGTCGACCGCGACGGGAGTCGGAACCATGCTGAAGCGATTTGCCACCCTGGCGGTTCTGGGCCTGGCACTGGCCGGCTGCATCCTGCAATCGAAGACGCCGGTCATTCCGGCCGACGGCGGCAAGTTGCTGCTCAGGACTATGGCAGCCGCTTCGCCAGCTAATCGCTGAAGGCTGACGGCCCCTCTCTTGCAGGCGTAAGCCCGGAGTGTGCCAGGATGAAACTCGCCCGCCGAACCCTGTTGTCCGCCGTCACGGCTGCCGCGCTAGTTCCGGTGGCGCGGGCGAAAGCGAGTCAAATCAAGGGCTTGCAGACGACAATTGAGAAATCGATTCAAGGCGACGGCGTGCTGCGGCTGGGTGCTGGAACCTGGCGGGTTTCGGGCCTGCGGATTGCGGCAGCGCTGCGGCTTGAGGGCGTTTCGGGGCAGACGAAACTTGTGGGCGACGGCGGCGGACCCATTCTGACCATTGCCGATACGGCTGAGGTTTCCATCTCCGGCATCGACTTCGAGGGTGGCGATGCTCCGCCCGCGACGGAAGACGCGCTGGTGGTGGCGCGGAACGTGACGGGCTTGAGGGTGAGCGACTGCCGCTTCAGCGGATTTCCGGGAAGCGGCCTCAGGCTCGAGGGCTGCTCCGGGCGCATTGCGGCGAACCGCTTTGCCAAGCTCGGCATCACCGGGCTCCTGGCACTCGACTCGAAGGGTCTTGAGATTTCCGGCAATGAGGTTGCTGACATCGGCAACAACGGCATCCAGGTGTGGACGAGTGAGCCCACCGAGGACGGCACCATCGTTACCAACAACCGGGTGCGCGGGATTTCGGCCACCCAGGGCGGGGATGGGCAGAACGGCAACGGCATCAATATCTACCGGGCCGGCAATGTCATGGTCGCGGGCAACCGCATCAGCGAGTGCGCCTTCTCGGCGATCCGCAACAATGCGGGTTCCAACTGCCAGATCGTCAACAATTCGGTGTCGCGCTGCCGGGAAGTTTCGATCTATTGTGAATTCGGTTTCGAGGGCGCGGTCGTCACCGGCAACCTGATCGAGGACGTGGCCTTCGGCATCTCGATCACCAATTTCAACGAGGGCGGCAGGCTCGCCGTGTGCGCCAACAATGTGGTGCGCAACGTCAGCGGCGGCGTGCCGAGCCGCAGCGGGACCGGGATTGCCGCCGAGGCCGATACGCTGGTCACCGGCAATGTAGTCGAGAACGCCCGCGACAACGGCATATGGCTGGGCTGGGGCAAGTATTGCCGCAATCTGGCGGCGAGCGGCAATCTGGTGCGGAATTGCGGCCGTGGCATCGGTTTCTCGGCGAGCGCTGGAGCAGAACCCGTCATGATCACCGGCAACCGCATCGCGGGTGCTGCCATCGCCGCCATCCAGGGCATGGATCATGAGCGGCCGGCCACCGGCGATCTTGGCCTTCCCGGCGCGACGCTACCGGGCGGGGCGGTGGTCAGCGGCAATTTCGTCAGCTGACGGCGCGCACTTCGCCGACGTGGATATGGCGCCAGTTCGACAGGTCGCGGTGGCGGAACCCGTCCAGCAACGACTTTTCCTCCGGCGTCCAGAGATCGAGGCTAGCGAGGACGGCAGCCATACCCATTTCGGCGGCGCGGCCGGCGCCATCGTCGCATTTGAGCGCGATGCCAAGCCCGGCGTGGGAAACAGCACCGCAATAGACACCTTCGGCTCCGGTCTTGACGAAGACGCGGGGGACAGCACCCATCAGCTCGGTGTCGAAGCGGCCGCTGCCCGCAACCATGAAGGGATGGCTGCGCACCGCCTCGATGATGCGCCGGCCGGCGGGCCGGCCGATCAGGCGGGCAAAGCCCAGGGCCAGGTTGCGAATGGGAATGGCCCAGGTCGGCACCGAACAACCGTCAACACCCACCGGCTGGCGGTCGAGGTCGCAGTCGCAGATGTCGCCCATGGCGGCGGCGGCGGCGCGCTGCACCGGGTGATCGAGCTTCACATAGTCGCGGGCGTCGGCGCCGAGCTGGCGGGCCAAGGCCAGCATGGCGGCGTGCTTGCCGGAACAATTGTTGTGAACGGCGAGGGCCTCGCCGCCGCCCTTTACCACCGCATGATGGGCGTTCATATCGAGGGGCCAGTGGGCGCCGCACTCGTAGTGGTCTTCGGTCTCTCCCGCCTTCCTCAGCATGGAGCGGGCCACCCGCACATGCTCGGGCTCGCCGCTATGGGAGGCACAGGCAAGGGCGATCTCCTCGGGGGTGAAGCCGAAGCGGTCGGACGCGCCGCTGTCGATGACCGGCAGGCA
The DNA here is from genome assembly GCA_016185245.1 of Hyphomicrobiales bacterium. GTDB lineage: Bacteria > Pseudomonadota > Alphaproteobacteria > Rhizobiales > Aestuariivirgaceae > Aestuariivirga. The sequence goes on from JACPNZ010000051.1 coordinate 60,847, forward strand.
TTGAAAGGCCTTGATGGCCGAACGCGGAAACACCGCCGCCGCAATATCGCCGGCCTGGGCCACCACATGGCCTACCGCATCGACCACCGCAAAGGCGCCGGTGTGGCGGCTTTCGACGATGCCGCCGCGGGTCACTTCGGCGATGACGGGATTAGGCATGCTGCACGTCCTTGCGGTGTTGCCATGCGCCGAGAAAATACCAGGCGAAGGCCACAAGTTGCAGCGCCAGGAACAGGCCGAGCGCCCAGCTGTAGCCGCGCGGGTCATAGCCCGTGGCGGTTGCCGGAAACAGGCCGATGATCAGGCCCGCCACATATTGCGAGAAGAAGGCGGCGACGAACATGGTGAAGTTGATGGTGGCGTTGGAGCGCCCCGCCAGACCTTCGCCGACGCGGGCGGCAAACCATGGAAAAGCAAGGATCGCCACCTGGCCTAAACCCGCCACCACGAGCCAGGCCGGAACCGCCAGGGCCTCGATGCGGGCGACGATGATCGCCTGGGCCACGAAATAGAGGCAGTTGCAGCCGAGCATCACCGGCATCGGCCCGATGCCGCGGCGGCCGAGCCGGTCGGCGATGACGCCGACCGAAAGAATTCCGGCCATGAAGGCAAGCGCCATCCATAGGAGGTGACGGTCGACGTCGGGGCGAGAGAGGCCGAGGTTGTCGCGGAACCAGGGCCCGGCCCACAGGGTCTGGATGCCGATCTGCAGGCCGGAGGTGAGTGCGAGTAGCGGCGCTACCCTGTGGAACAGCGGCAGGCGCAGGATGGCGACGAGCTCGGCCGCCTGGCGGCGGAAAGGCGCGGGCGTCGTGCCGCCGGTATCAGCGCTGGGCGCCACGGCGAAGATCAGAGCCGAGGCCGCAACGATGAGAGCGGCGAAGACCAAGAAGACGCCGCGCCAGCCGATCTGCCCGACCAGGAGCTCGGTCGGCACCGTCGCCGCCACCACGCCAAGGGCGCCAAAGGCCATGATGCTGGTGTTGGCGAGCGAGCGCCACTCAATCGGCACCCAGTTGGCCGACGACTTGAAGCTCGCCATCAGTCCGGCCGAGAAGCCGAGACCGATGACGGACCTGGCTGCGAACATGGCGGCAAAGCCCGGCGCCAGGGCAAAGCCGACACAGCCGGCCGCGGCGACCAGCAGCAGCCCGGACTGGACCCTTCGTGGTCCGTAGCGGTCGAGCAGTACGCCAAGCGGCAGCTGGAACAGGGCGAAGGCCCCAAGATAGGCGGCGGTGAGAAGTCCAAGCTCGGCCGGCGAGAGGCCGGCATCGCGAACCAGATCGGGGGCCACCGCAGCATTCACCGCCCGCAGCAGGTAGGACATGAAATAGCCCGAGGCGAAGGGCAGAAGGGCGGTGAAAACGATTCGAATGGGGCTCATGAGGTGAAGCTTTTGTAATGGTCCCCTAACCGATTGCTGCGACAAATGCGACTATTGTGATTCGTAGGGTCCAAACTATCTACGCCCCCTTCTCAGGGTTCAGGGAACGAAGCCGATGATCAGACGCGCGCTGGCCTTCCAGCACATGGACGACGAGCCACCCGGGCTGTTCGGGGAGTTCCTGCGCGAGCATGGCGCGGCACTCGATATCGTGATGCTGCACCGGGGCGAGGCGATCCCGTCGCTGGCTCCCTACGATCTGCTGCTGGTGCTGGGCGGGGCCATGGATGTGTGGGAGACGGCCGCCCACCCCTGGCTCGTGCCCGAGAAGGCGGCGATCAAGGAATGGGCGATGAAGCGCAACCGGCCGTTTCTCGGCATCTGCCTCGGATTGCAATTGCTGGCCGAAGCGCTCGGCGGCGAGGTGGGCAAGGCCCGCGCCGAGGTGGGGGTCGGCAAGGTGGGGCTCAATGGGCTCGGCTTTCAGCATCCGGCGACGCGGGGCCTCAAGCCATCGTTTAAGGTCATGCAGTGGCACCATGCCGAGGTGACCAGGCTTCCGGCGGGGGCTGAGGTGCTGGCGTCGTCGTCGGTGACGCCGGTGCAGATCATGAGTGTCGGACGCGACATGCTGGCGACCCAGTTCCATGCCGAGCTGACCCCGGCATTGATCGACCGCTGGGCCCATATCCCGCAATATCTGCATTGGCTCGACCAGGCGCTGGGTGAGAACGCCTATCAGCGGGTCAGGGCCGAGGCCCTGCCGCTGATGCCGCAGATGGCGCGGATGAGCCGCGCGCTGTTCGACAATCTGGTGGGCGGCCGGGCGATCCGGGCGGCGGCGTAAGGGCGCTACCGCAGGCCGTCCTCACCCTTGATTTCGCTGGCCTTGAGGCCGCCGACGCGCGGCAAAGGTCGTCCGCCCGAGGTGACGGCGACGGCGACCATGATCTCATTGGCGCGGGGCGCGTCGTTCACCCGCACTTCCATGCCATCGAAGTGGCTGCGGACGAAGGCGGCGTCCTTGTGGCCCAAGGGAATGTCGAGGGCGACACCGAGGCCGCCACGCTTCTTGGACGATGGGATGAGGGCCGCCCCCTTGCCCAGCAGTTTGCGGACGGGGGCGCCGAGCTTGGGGTGGAGAATGGCGGCGGCATGTTCAAGCTCGCCGTTCTCGCCCACCGCCGCAGCCTTGCCGTAGCTCTGAACCTCGGTGCCGGGAATGCCGAGCGCTGCCACGGCACGCTCGGCCAGAAGACCGCCCAGCTCCTCGCCCATGTCGATGAGAGCCGAGAGGTCTTCCCGGTAGATGCCGGCGAAGGGATTTTCGATCACCGCCACGGCGGCGGCGCGGCGGATGGGCGGCACAACCGGCTGACCCTGCTCGGACAAGGTTTCGTCGACGAAGGTGACGAGTTTGCGGATCTTGGCTTTCATCTCAACCCATCCTCTCCCTTGATGTCGGCCGCCGCAAGGCCGCCCATGCGGGCGTGAACCCGGGGCCCGGTGGTCATCACCAGGCCGAACACGATCTCGTTCGCACGAGGTGCATCGGGCACGCCCACTTCCATGGCGTCGAAGTGGCTGCGCACATAGGAAGCATCGATGTGGGTGATAGGGATATCGAGGCGGGCGCCGGGTCCGCCAACCTTCTTGGCCGAGGGCACGATGGCCTTGGCGCCGCCCAGCACTTCGCGCATGGCGTAGCCTCCCGGCACATGCCACAGGGCGCCGTGCTCGATCTCGCCCGTCGCGCCAACGATTGAGCCCTTGCCGTAGCCTTGGATCGCCTTTGCCTCGCCGCCGAGTGCGGCCACCAGCCTTCGGGCCATGTCGATGCCCAAGGGCTTCAGGTCGTCCATGAAGGAGGCGATCTCAGCGTGGTAGCTCCCGGCGAAGGGATTGGCGATGACCGCGAGGATCGCCCCGCGCCTGAGGGGGGTTGCCGCCACCGGCCCGCCCTCGTGGAAAATCTCCTCGATCACCGTCAGAAACTTGCGGATCGTCACGTCAGCCATTGGCGGAAAGCCTTTGCTCGGGGCCCAGGGGAACCTGGCCCACGGTGCGGGTTTCGCCGGCCAGATGCAAGGCGCAGGCGATGACGAATTCACTTTCAATCATGGCTTCGGCCGCAGCCACGCCATGCTCAAGGGCCGCAGCGATCTCCGCCGGGGTGAGCGGACCCACGGCCCGCGTCACCAATCTCGCGCCGAGATCGCTATCGGGCTGGATGTCGGAAGCGGCAACCCGTGTCACCGCCGGATGGCCGGGAAGGTCGACGGCATTGGCGATGAGGGTCGCGGCCGCATCGGCGCCGCTCGCCGTTGCCGCCAGCACGGTGACGGCATCGGCGATGCCGAAGGAGAAGCTTCGCCCGCGCCAGCCGCTGGTGGCGATGCCGCGCACCGGATCGGTCCAGTGGATTAACGCATGGGTGAACAGGCAGGGCTCGTCCGGCCGGTCGACCACGCCGACGCGATATTCCTGCCAGGGGGTCAAATGAATGGCGATATCGCCGCCGTCATTGACATGGGCGCGCTCGACCTCGGCGACGGTGACCATGGCATAGAGGACTTCCTCGGCGACGGCGCCCGCCACCGCCGCCATCGGCGTAATGAAGGTGTGGCGAGAAAGATCGTAAGTCGCCCGCCACATGCGCCGGGCGACGGACCCTTGCGGCAGAATATCGGTGGGAGCGCGCAACAGCGGCAGCTCGGTGCATAACTCGTCGAGGATGGTGGAGAAGCGGACGCGGGCTGCCTCATAGGCGCGGGCGACCTCGGCCTCCGGCCCGTCGGCGCCGACAATGAGATCGATGGGGCCGTCGTGCAGGTGCATCCGGCGACCGCCGGGCAGCATGGCGACCTGCAGGCGATTCACGGCGCGGCCTTGAGGGGCCAGGGATTGTCGGGGTGCGGACCGATCAGCCGGCGGCCATCGCCGGCCATTTCGCGCACGCTGCGGATATTCTCCATGTGGCCGCCGAGGACCGCGTAATCGTCGCGGCGCAGGGTGAATTCGATGGGTGCGACAAGGGCCGGGGTGGGCACATAGCCGAAGGCATTGGCGGGAAGCCGGGTGACATCGACCATGAAGGTGATGCCGCCGCCCGGCCAGACATAGACGGGGGCGCCGCCGCAGGTGACGCGGGTGCGCTCGTCCTTGACCGAGCGGGTGAGGCGCACCGGATTTTCGGTGACGCCGGCGCGCAGCGATCCGCCGGCACCGCCCATGAACAAGACCGTGGTCAGCGCCGGCTCGCAGTTCTCGGCGATGCGCTCGACGGATAGCTTGAGGGGCGCCGGCATTTCCCTTTCGACCGGCCGGAGCTCGCCATCCAGTTCGAAATAGGCGAAATGCTCGCCGGTGGTCGAGACCATCAGCATACGCAAGCCGGGCCAGGCTTCCTTCGAATCGAAGGGCCTGAGGATGGTCAGGGGATCGGAGAGATCGGTGCCGCCCCAGCCGGTGCCGGGCTGGGCCACCTTGAAATAGCGCCCCGGCGTGGACCGGTGTCCCTTCATGCGGATGCCGGTTTCGGGCACGCCGAGAAACTTGCCGGCCTGATGCTCCGACAGCACTCCGGTGATGTGATCGTCGACCACCACCACCTCGTCGACATGGCCCTGCCATTGCCTGGCGAAAAGGCCGATGGTGGCGGAGCCGCAGCCCACCCGCATGCGCTCCTCCAGCACGCCATTGATGATTGGCGGCTTGCCCGCCTCGATCGTCACCCTGGCGCCGCCATCGACGCTGGCATCGACCGGCTTGCCGTTGCACAGATCGAGGAGCGCCTCGCAAGTGACGCGGCCCTCCTTCTTGGAACCGCCGGTCAGATGGCGGACCCCACCCAAGGACAGCATCTGGGAGCCATACTCGGCGGTCGTCACATGGCCCACCTGCTCGCCGGCAACGCGCACGGCAGCGCATTCGGGCCCCAGATGCCGGTCGGTGTCGATCTTCACCTTGACGCCGCAATAGCTGAAAATGCCTTCGGTGACGACGGTCACCATGTCGACGCCGTCGACTTCGGCGGCGACGATGAAGGGGGCGGGCTTGTAGTCGGGATAGGTGGTGCCGGCGCCGATAGCGGTCACAAAGGTCGAGCCCGGCTCGATCATGCGGCCATCCCAGTCGCGGCTGCGCTCGAGGAAGGAGACGACCTTGCCGCCGCCCGCGATGGTCTTCTCGAGCAGCACATGGGGATCGACGCGCACCAGATTGCCGCCGATATTGGCATAGCGGTCGCAGGCGCCGCGCAGTCCATCGCGGATGTAGCACAGCACCGGACAGGCATCGCAGCGGATCTTGCCGTCGGTGTCGCTCATGCTGAACCTCCCCTGGCCTTGATGGCGGCGAGCACCCGGTCGGGCGTTGCCGGGGTTCTGGTCATACGCGCTCCGCTAGCTCGAGCAATGGCGTTGAGAATGGCGGGGGCGGTGGGGATCAAGGCCTGCTCGCCCACCCCCTTGGCGCCGAAGGGTCCGACCGAGGAGGCGCATTCGATCAAGATCGAGCGGACCGGCGGTACGTCGCCGATTGTCGGTATCAGGTAGTCGTGCAGGTTCTCGCCGCCGCCGGGGATGAATTCCTCCATCAGTGCCATGCCGATGCCTTGTGCGACACCACCCTCGATCTGGCCTTCGACAAGCACCGGATTGATGGCGCGGCCGACGTCATGGGCGGCGGTGACTGAAAGCACTTTCACCGTGCCGAGGCGCATGTCGACCTCGACCTCGGCCAGATGGGCGCCGAAGCCATAGACGGCATAGGGCGAGCCCTGGCCGTCGGCGTCGAGCGGCGTGGTCGGGGGATCGAAGCTTTCCTCCGCACACAGAACATAGCCGAAGCGGTCGGTGGCCAGGCTGGCGAGGGCCACAGCCCTGAGCAGATGCTGGTCGCGCACCAGGATCGAGCCCGCTGCGATCTCGATGGCGGCATCGGGCCCGGCATTGGCCAGCCGCAGCATGGCATGGCGGAGTGCGCGGCCCGCCCGTTCCGCCGCCTTTCCCGAAACGAAGGTCTGGCGCGAGGCCGAGGTCTTGCCGCAGTCGGGTGTGAGATCGGTATCGGCGGAGACGAGATCGACGAGCCCCAAAGGCAGGCCTACGGCATCGGCGGCGATCTGGGCGATCACCGTGTTGGAGCCCTGGCCGATGTCGACGGCCCCCTGGTGCAGCGCCAGCCTTCCATCGGCTTTGAGGCCGAGGCGGATGGTCGAAGGATTGGGCAGCGAAGTGTTGCCGCAGCCATAGAGCATGCCGGCGACGCCGGCGCCGCACCGGCGCATGGGGTTTGCCGCGTTGTGGGCGGTGGCGGCGCGGTTTGCCTCCGTCCAATGGGGGCGGAGTGCCTCGAAGCACTGGCGAATGCCGACGCCGTCGCCCAAAACCTGGCCGGTCACCGTCGGCGTATCATTGCCGAGGGCGTTGGCGATACGGAATTCCAAGGGATCGATGCCGAGCCTGTCGGCCAGCATGTCGAGGAGCTGTTCCTGAGCGATCACCGTCTGGGGCACGCCGAAGCCGCGGAAGGCGCCGGCCGGCACGCAGTGGGTGAGCACGGCGCGGGAGATTGCGCGATAGTTCGGCACCACATAGGGGCCGGCCGCATGGACCGGCACCCGGTTGGCGACGGTGGGGCCCCAGGAGGCATAGGCGCCAGTGTTGAACTCGCCCGAAAAATCCATGGCGAGGAGGCGGCCATCGCGGCCGGCGGCGATCGCCGAACGCATGCGGGCGGGATGGCGCTTGGTGGTCGCGGCAATCGATTCCGGCCGCGTATAGACCATGGCGCAGGGCTTTTCCGTCGCCCATGCGGCAAGGGCGACAAAGGGCTGCACCGAAAGATCGAGCTTGGAGCCGAAGCCGCCACCGCAGGCCGAGGGGACGATGCGCACGTCTTCGGGGGCAATACCGAGGATCGCCGCCGTATCGTTGCGGTCGAGATAGGGCGACTGGGTGGAGACGGTCATTTCCAGGCGATTGCCGATACGCCTGGCCCAGCCTGCCTCGGGCTCGACATAGGCATGTTCGACAAAGCCCGTTTCGAAGGTGCCCTCGACGCGGCAGGGCGCGGCGGCCATGGCTTTCTCGACATCGCCCCTCGACACGCGGCCCTCGATCAGCACGTTGCCGGGACGGCTTGGATGCAGAAGCGGCGCATCGGGGCTGAGTGCATCGTCGATGGAGAGGTGCTCCGGCAGCTCGTTCCAGGCGACCGGAAAGCCCGCGAGATCGAGGTGGGCGACGGCCTCCCTCTCGCCCACCACGGCGGCGATGGCCTCGCCCTTGAAGCGGGTTTCGGCGGTGGCGAAGACCGGCTGGTCGGCGAAGGCCGGTATGACGCCGAAGAGATTGCGGCCGGGCACGTCCAAGGCCGTCAGCACACGGACGATGCCGGGATGGGATTTGAGCCATGGGCCGATCTCGCCGAGCACGAAGCCGGCACGGTGATGGGGGGCGCGGATCGCCCTGACGTAGAGCGCATCGGCGGGAATGGCATCGGCACCGAAGGACTCGCGGCCGTTAATCTTCGCTTCGCCGTCGAGGCGCTCGATGCGGCTGCCGACGGCGCGGCCGGCGGCGGGCATCGGAGTTTTCGCCACGGTGCCGTCGCAGGCGGCTTCGACGCCAGCGATGATCTTGCGGTAGCCGGTGCAGCGGCAGAGAACGCCACCCAGCGCCTCGGCGATTTCGCCAGCGGCGGGACGCGGCAAAGTTTCGAGAAGAGCGGCGGCGGCGACCAGCATTCCGGGCGTGCAGATGCCGCACTGGGCGGCACCGTGGGCGAGGAAGGCGGCCTGCAGGTCGGCCCCTTTGCGCGTCTCACCGGCAAGGCCCTCGATGGTGACGACGCGGGCGCCTGCGACCTGAGCTGCCGCAACGAGGCAGGCGCAGACGGGGGCGCCATCGAGCAGCACGGTGCAGGCGCCGCAATCGCCGGCATCGCAGCCCACCTTGGTACCGGTGAGGCCGAAGCCGTCACGCAGCAGCACGGTGAGGCGCGTCGCCGGGGCTACCGTCGTTTGCGCCAGCTCGCCATTGAGGGTGAAGCGGATGGGCTCACCCAAGGGGTTATGCTCCCGCGGCGCGGTCGAGCGCCCGGCCGATGAGTTCAAGTGCTGCACCCTTCCGGTAGGCGGCCGTGGCGCGGACATCGTCGATCGGGGTGAGCGAGGAAATGTGTTTTGGTTTCACTTGTGTCGATGGCCTGATGCCCGGGGCGAGGTCTTCGAGATCGCGTTCGAGACCTGGAAGCCGCTGGGCCACGGCCGAGGCCGAGCCGACAGCCACCCGGACATCGGTGAGTTGTCCCTTGCCGTCGCGCCCGACGCTGGCCGCCACCATGACGATGGAGATGACCAGATAGCGCCGGGCACCAAGCTTGACGAAGGCCGAGCGTTGGGTTTCCACCGGACGCGGCACCAGGATGCTCGCCAGAATTTCGCCGGGCTGAAGGGCGGTGCGGCGATAGCCGGTGATGAAGGATGACAGCGGCAGGCGGCGAAAGCCGCTGGGGCCGGCCAGTTCCACCTCGGCATCAAGGGTGAGAAGCGGCGGCACGCCGTCGGCGGCGGGCGAGGCGTTGCACAGATTGCCGGCGACGGTGCCTCGGTTCTGGATCTGCAGCGAGCCCACTTCGCGGGCGGCCTCTTTCAGGCAATCGAAGGCGGGCGGCAGGCGGGCCGCGATCACCTCGCTCCAAGTGGTGGCGCCGCCGATCCTGATCCAGTCACGCTCGATGACGATGCCGCGCATCTCGGTGACGCCCGAGAGATCGACGATCGCCTCCGGCAGGGGCTGGCCGACATGGGCCGGATAGACATCGGTGCCGCCGGCAAGGAGAAGGGCATGGCCTTGGGATAGGGCCGCGACCGCCTCCTGCAATGTCCGGGGCCGCGCGTACACTTGTCTTCCTCCGTGGCGGTGGAGCGAAACGCTCCCCCGGCCGGTAAAAGTGTCGCGCGCAGGCCTGGGCCTGTCAAGCGCCAGGAACCGCCACCCCGCATGCGGAAATGCCAGCCGATTCAAATTGCTAACGGCGGGGACTGATCTTATTCTCGGGCCGGCGGAATTCCGGGGGGAAGCCTGGTGGAACGACGGTTAACGACCATCCTGTCGGCCGATATCGCAGGCTATTCGCGCCTGATGGAAGAAGACGAGAGCGGAACGCTGGCCGAACTCAAGGGGAGGCTCGGTCAACTGGTCGAGCCGATGCTGCAGAAATCCGGGGCCCGGCTGATCAAGCTCCTGGGCGACGGCTTTCTCGCCGAGTTCGCCAGCGTAGTGAATGCCGTGCACTTCGCCATCGACCTGCAGACGGCGAACGAAGCCCGCAACACCGAAATGCCGGACGACCGGCGCATGCGCTTCCGCATCGGCATCAATCTCTCCGACATCATCGCCGACGCCAACGACGTCTATGGCGACGGGGTCAATGTCGCCTCCAGGCTGGAAGGCCTGGCGGAACCGGGCGGCATCTGTATTTCCGATACGGTCTACCAGCATGTGCGGCGGCACCTCTCGTGCACCTTCGAGGATATCGGCAAGCGCCAGCTCAAAAACATTTCCGGCGCCGTTCAAGTCTATCGCGTGTCGCCCGGCCAGCCGGCGGCGGCGGGACCACGGCGGCGGGCCCAGTCAAGCCACCAGGCCTCGATCGTCGTCCTGCCCTTCACCAACATGAGCGGCGATCCGGAGCAGGACTATTTCAGCGACGGGATGACCGAGGACATCATCACCGACCTTTCGAAGATTTCCTCGCTGTTCGTGGTGGCGCGCAATTCCGCCTTCACCTTCAAGGGCCAGAACGTCGAGGCCGACCAGGTGGCGCAAAGGCTGGGCGTGCAATATGTGCTGGAAGGCAGCGTGCGCAAGTCGAACCAGCGGCTGCGCATCACCGCCCAGCTGATCGACGGGCGCAGCAACGGGCACTTGTGGGCCGAGCGCTATGACCGCAACTTCGAGGACATTTTCGACCTGCAGGACGAGATTTCCCGCAATATCGTCGAGGCCCTGCGCCTCAGGCTGCTGCCGGGCGAGCGCGAGACCCTGGCGCAGCGCCCGACCGGAAATCCGGAAGCCTACCGCTACTATCTGATGGGGCGGAGCTTCTTCAACCGCGGCCACACCCGGCGCATGCTCCGGCTCGCCCGCCAGCTCTTCGCCAAGGCGCTCGAATACGATCCCGACTATGCCCGGGCCCATGCCGGCACCGCCGACTGCAATTCGCATCTGCTCGATGCCGGCGACACGGAGATTTCTGTGGACGACATTATGGCCCAGAGCGAGCGGGCCCTGGGGCTCGATCCGAGCCTGGCCGAGGCGCATGCCTCGCGCGGGCTCGCCCTTTATACCGCCGGCCGCTACGACGAGGCCGATGCCTCGTTCGTGAAATCCCTGAGCCTCAACCCGGAGCTGTTCGAGGCCAATCTGTTCTATGGGCGCAACTGCTTCAACCGCGGCTGGTTCGACAAGGCGGCCGAGCTGTTCGGCAAGGCGGCCGAGGTCAACCCGCAGGATTTCCGCAGCGCCGGCCTGCAGTCCATGTGCCAGGAATCCCTCGGCGAGCACGCCGAGGCGGTGGCCATCGCCAGGCAGGCGCTCGGCCGAGCCGAGCGGGCGGTGGCGGAACGGCCCGACGACGCCGACGCGCTGGCCTTCGGTGCGGGTCTCCTCGCCTTCATCGGCGAGGCCGAACGCACCCAGGACTGGGCCGAGCGTGCGGCGATCATGGAGCCCGACGATCGCTACATGCAGTACAACCTCGCCTGCGCCTATGCGGTCTTGGGCAAGCGCGAACTGGCGCTCGACCGGTTGGAACAGGCGCTGCGACCGGGGGCGTTGCGCTCGCTCAAGGAATTCATGATGAAGGACAGCGACCTCAACATCCTGCGCGACCACCCGCGCTATGCAGCGCTCCTTGCACAAGAAACGGACCGGCCATGACCGACGAGCAAATTTCCAGCGCTGCCCACACCCTGCTGGCGAACTGGACCCGGCAGACACGGATCGAAGGACTAGCCAGCGGCGAGCGGCCACCGACCCGCGCCGACGGCTATGCCATCGCCACGAAGTTGGGCGAACTTTCCGGCGACAGGGTGGCGGGCTGGAAGATCGCCGCCACCAGCGAGGCGGGCCAGCGCCACATCAATGTCGAGGGCCCCCTGGCGGGGCGCATCTATGGGCGGCGGCTCTACGGCCCCGACGCACAAATGCGGCTCGGCGACAACATCATGAAAGTGGCGGAGGCCGAATTCGCCTTCCGCTTTGCCAGGGACCTGCCGGCGCGGGGAGCACCCTACAGCCGCGAGGAAGCGCTGGCGGCGGTGGGCTCCCTGCATCTCTCGATCGAAGTGCCCGACAGCCGCTACCGGGACTTCACCAAGGTGGGGGCGGCGCAACTCATTGCCGACACGGCCTGCGCCTCCTGGCTGGCGCTCGGGCCGGCGGTCGAAGCCGACTGGCGCTCGCTCGATCTGGCGGCCCATGAAGTAACCGGCCACAAGAACGGCGAGGCGGTGGCCCGCGGCAGCGGCAAGGCGGTGCTGGGCGATCCGCGCCTGGCGCTCACCTGGTTCGTCAACGAGGCACGTCAGTTCTGCGGCGGGGTGCGGGCCGGAGAATTCGTCACCACCGGCACCTGCATCGTGCCCATCGCCATCAAGGCGGGTGATGCGTTGCACATGGACTACGGCGTGCTGGGCAGCCTTTCGGCGCAGATCGTCTAGGTTCAGGCCCTGACCGCCATGATGACGGTGATCTCGACCGAGATTCGCATCGGCAGCGAGCCCATGCCGACGGCGGCGCGGGCATGGCGCCCGGCCTCGCCGAAGACCTCGACCATCAGGTCGGAAAAGCCGTTGATGACCTTCGGCTGATCGATGAAATCGGGCGCCGCATTGACCATGCCGAAGACGTTCAGCACGCGCTCGATCCGGTCGAGGCTGCCCAGCATATCGCGGGCGGTTGCCAACAACGCCAGGCCGGTGAGGCGGGCGTGGCTGTAGGCCTGGTCGAGGCTGACATCGCGGCCGACGATGCCGGTGGCATAGCCACCTTCGGGCAGGACCGGCCCCTGCCCCGAGAGATAGAGAAGTCCGTTGTGGATGACGCCGGGCACATAATTGCCCTTGGGCGTGGGGGCGGTCGGCAGGATGATGCCGCGCTCGCGCAGTCGCTGTTCGGCTGACATGGTTCAACTCCCTTTGCCCGAGACTAGCGCGCTTGTGCCAGATTGTGAAATAGCGCCGTAGTTGCGGTTTTTCACAAGGCACCCGCCGTGCTATGGCTCGGGCCTTCACCAGAAGGCTTCCCATGTCAGCGACCGCTTCCGATCTTCCCTCCTTCGCCCAGAACGCCATCAACCTGGCCTCGCCCCGACTCGGCGCCAAGGTGCCGTTCGCCACCGACGATTTCTTCGCCGACAAGTCCCGCCTGCTGGCCGACGCCGTCCCGACCTTCGATCCCGACAAGTACGACAACAACGGCAAATACATGGACGGCTGGGAATCGCGGCGGCGGCGCAACGGCGGGCATGACTACTGCATCGTCAGGCTCGGCGCCCGCGGCGTGATCAGGGGCGTCGACATCGACACCAGCTTCTTCACCGGCAATTATCCGCCGGCTGCCTCGCTCGAGGCCTGTTCGGTCGCCAACGACCCGGATGCCAAGACCAAATGGACCGAGATCCTGCCCGCCGTTTCACTGGGGCCCTCGGCCCATCACTTCCATGCAATCGCCAGCAGCGAGGCCTGGACCCATCTGCGGCTTCACATCTATCCCGACGGCGGGGTGGCGAGGCTCAGGGTCTATGGCGAGCCCGTACCTTCCTGGGACGGCAAGGACCGCAAGGTAGCGCAAGAACTGTCGCTCGCCACCAATGGCGGGCGGATCGTCGCCTACAACAACGCCCATTATGGCTCGGTGTGGACGCTCCTTACGACGGGCCGCGGCATCAACATGGGCGACGGCTGGGAAACCCGGCGCCGGCGCGAACCGGGAAACGACTGGATCATTGTGCAGCTTGGGGCAGCCGGAGCGATCGAGCGGGTCGAGCTCGATACCTGCCATTACAAGGGTAATTACCCGGATCGCTGCTCGCTGCAGGCGGCGCTGGTCACCTCGGCCACCGACAAATCCATCGTCACCGAGGCGATGTTCTGGCCGACGCTCATGGGCGAGCAGAAGCTGAAGATGGACCACATCCACAAATTCGGCGGCGACCGGCTGGAAAAGCTCGGGCCGGTCAATCACGTGAAGCTCAACATCTTCCCGGATGGCGGGGTGTCGCGGCTGCGCATCTTCGGCAAACTGGCGTGAAGCTCGCCCGGCCCATTCCACTGAGCAAGGACGCCTTCGCGCCCTTTGGCGATGTGGTGGAGGTGGAGGGCGCGGCGCGCATTCCGATCAACCAGGGCTTTGCCGAGCGCTTCAACGATCTGGCCCGGGTCGATGTGGCAAGTGAGGGGGGCGCGGTCAACATCAGCATCGTGACGGCGAGCCCGCGGCCGCAGCCTATCGCCATCACGCTGATGGAGCGCCATCCGCTGGGCAGCCAGATTTTCTTTCCGCTGCAGGATCGGCCGTGGTTGGTGCTGGTGTGCGGCGATCCGCTCGATGCCGGGAGCTATCGTGCCTTCGTGGCGACCGGGCGGCAGGGCGTCAACTACGCCCGCAACATTTGGCATCATCCGTTGCTGGTGTTCGATGCCGGAAGCCGCTTTATGGTGGCCGACCGCAAGGGGCCTGGCTTTAATCTCGAGGAAATGTTGCTGCCGGCGGGGAAGAAGCTGTCGCTCACGGCGTGACCGGTAAACGTTCGTGCACTTTCTTGCCGGCGATGTAGGTGGCCCGCACGGCGCGGTCGTCGCCGAGGATGGCAAGCGAGAACAGCACGTCTTCCAAGGATTTCGACACTTCCTGGCGGCTGGCCAGAACCGGCGTGGCGGCAGGATCGAGAACTATGAGGTCGGCGAACTTGGTCGTCTCGAGGGAGCCCACATCGGCGAGGCCCAGGCGCTCGGCATTGCCGCGGGTTGCCAGATGGAAGAGCTCGAAGGCGGTGGGCTTGTAGCCCGCCAGCATCTGCACCTTGTAGGTTTCGCCGAGTGTTGCCAGCATCGAATAGCTGGTGCCGCCGCCAACGTCGGTGGCAACCCCGATGCCGACCGGCCGCCCCTCCTTGCGCAAATGGGTGAGGCGCATGAGCCCCGAGCCCAGGAAGGTGTTCGAGGTCGGGCAATGGACGACGGTCGAGCCCGACTCGGAAAGCCTCTGGCATTCGCGATCCGAAAGATGAATGCCGTGGGCGAAGAAACTGCGCGGACCCAGGAGGCCGAAGCGATCGTAGACGTCGGTGTAATCGACAGCCTGCGGGAACAGTTGTTTGACCAAGGCAATCTCGCCGGGGCTTTCCGAGAGATGGGTCTGCATCAGCGCGCCATCGAGAGAGGCGAGCAGTTCGCCGGAAAGCTTGAGCTGGGCTTCGCTGGAAGTAACGGCAAAGCGCGGCGTCACGGCATAGCGGAGCCGGCCTTTGCCGTGCCAGGCGCGGTAGAGTTCTTCCGACTCGCGGGCTCCCGTCTCGGGCGTGTCTTGCACTGTGGGGATGGCATTGCGGTCCATCATGGTCTTGCCAGTGACCAGCGCCATGTTGCGGCGGTGGGCGGCGGCGAAGAGAGCCTCGGCGCAAGGTTTGTGCACCGAACAGAAGGCCAGAGCCGATGTGGTCCCATGACTGGCGAGACGATCGAGGAAGGTTTCGGCGGCGCTGGCGGCGTAGGGTCGATCCGCATACTGACTTTCTTCCGGAAAAGTGAAGCGGGCGAGCCAGTCGAGCAGATCCTTTCCGGGGGCGGCCAACATACGGTATTGGGGAAAATGGATGTGGGCGTCGATCAACCCCGGCATGATCAGCATATCGCCATGATCGTCGACCGGGTGGGTGCTGTGGGCGGCGGGGAGGTTTGCGGCGGAGCCCGCCCACAGGATGCGGCCGTCGTCGCCCACCACAATGGCACCCTTCTCTTCATGGCGCACGTCAGCGTGGGAGGCGCCGAAACTGACGGTCTGACCCTTGATCACCCGGCTCATGGCGACACCCGGTCTTCGAGGCGGAAGCGGAAGATGCGGGCAACCTGCGACAGCGCCATGGCGAATTCCTCGGCCTCGCCGTTGCTGAGGCGTTCCTCGAAGCTCGCCAGAATCCGGTGCTTGGTTGCACCCTTGACGGCGAAGATGAAGGGAAAGCCGAACCTCGCCTTGTAGGCGTCGTTCAGCGCCGTAAAGCGGGCGAATTCCTCGGGGCTGAGGCTGGCAAGGCCGGCGCCCGCCTGCTCGCGGGTCGAATCCTCGGTGAGCCTCGCCCTGGTTGCGAGATCGGGATGGGCGCGGATCAGGGCGAGCTGGCGCTCGCGGCTGGCGGAGTTGAGCGCCATTTCGAAGGCCCGCACCATGGCCTCGCGCGAAGCGAAAGGCCGGGCCGCCGCCGCGGCGCGGGCGACCCAGGGCGAATGTTCGGCCACATCGCCATATTCGGTCTCGAAGGCGGCAGGAGACAGGGCGTTCGCTTCGGCCAGGGTCTTCATTGCCTGGCGATCCAGGCGCCGAGCTTGGCGCGCTCTTCTACCGTCATGCCGGTCTTGTTGGCAAACGGCATGGCGCGGTTCTTCACCGCCTGGGTCTCGACCTGCCCGGCATAGCGGCGAAGCTCGTCGATGGTCTCGAGCATCACCCCCTTGGGGGCCTGCTTGAAGGCCGGATCGGTGGGCTTTGCCGCATGGCAGGCGGCACAGCGCGACTGGATGATGGTTAGGGCCTCGGCGTCGCTCACCTCGCCCTGATAGGCGGGCAAGGCGGTGGGCGTGGTCAGGATCATGGCGAAGGCCAGGGCCGAGCCGATGATCGGCAGGGCCCAGGCGATGTCGGACTGGGCGTCGCCCACCTCGGTGCGTACCAGGAAATGACGGAGAAGCGCGCCGGCCACCAGTATGAGACCGATGAGCAGCCAGGCATTGGCGTTGCCGGTCACCATCGGGAAGTGGTTGGAGACCATTGTCAGCAGAACCGGCAAAGTGAGATAGGTATTGTGCAGGGAACGCTGCTTGCCGATGACGCCGTATTTCGGATCGGGTGCGGTCCCGGCGATGAGTGCCGCGGTGATCTTGCGCTGGTTTGGGATGATGACCATGAAGACATTGGCGGCCATGATGGTGCCGACGAAGGCGCCGACATGGATGAAAGCGCCGCGGCCGGAAAACACGTGGGTATAACCATAGGCGGCGGCCAGGATCAGCACGAAGACGGCGAGCGCCAACCCGCCGGTGTTGCGGCCGATGGGCGAGCGGCACAGGAGATCATAGGCGATCCAGCCGGCGATGAGGCTTGCCACCGAAATGGCGATGGCCTGCCACTGGCTGAGCGCCAGCACCCCGGGATCGATGAGATAGTCCGCGCCATTGAGATAATACTGCACGATCATCAGCGCGAAGCCGGTGACCCAGGTGAGGTAGGCCTCCCATTTGAACCAGATGAGATCGTCGGGGAGCTTTTCGGGTGCGGTCAGATATTTGCGCACATTGTAGAAGCCGCCGCCATGGACCTCCCAGGCCTCGCCGGCAACGCCCGCCGGGAGCCCGCCGCGATTTTTCAGCGAGAAATCGAGGGCGACGAAATAGAGCGACGTGCCGATCCACGAGATGCCGGCGATCATGTGGCCCCAGCGGAGGAACAGGTTGGGCCAGTCCCAGTCGAGGCCCGAGTTCGACAGGAGCCAGGCAAGGCCGAGGCTCGCGAAAATGACCGGCAGCGTCCAGCCGATCTTGCCCAGGGGATCGCCCACTTCATGGCGCACCAGGAAATGGCGGAGTGTGGCGCCACCCACGACGATGAGACCGACCAGCAGCCAGCCGTTGGCGGCACCGGTCAGCATGCCATAGTGATTGCTGACCATCATCAGGAGCGCGGGAAGCGTCAGATAGGTATTGTGCAGCGAGCGTTGCTTGCCGATGACGCCGTACTTCGGATCGGGAGCCACGCCAGCCATCAGCGCTTCGGTGATCTTGCGCTGATTGGGGATAATGACCATGAAGACATTGGCGGCCATGATGGTGCCGATGAACACGCCCAGGTGGATGAAGGCGCCGCGGCCGGAGAACACGTGGGTGAAGACGAAGGCGGCGACTAGGATCAGCACCAGGACCAGGCCGGCGAGAACGCCAGTGTTCTGCCCGAGGGCCGAGCGGCAGAGAAAATCATAGACCAGCCAGCCGCCGACAATGCCGGCCAGCGAGATGACGATCGCCGCCCAGGGCTTGAGGTCGAGTACGGCGGGATCGATGAGGGTGGCAGAAGGTGCCAGATAGTAGACGACGGCGAGCAGCAGGAAGCCGGTGACCCAGGTGAGATAGGCCTCCCACTTGAACCAGATGAGATCGTCGGGAAGGCTCGCCGGCGCCGAGAGGTACTTCTGCACATTGTAGAAGCCGCCACCGTGGACCTCCCAGGCCTCGCCGGCCACGCCAGCCGGGAGACTCTCGCGCCGCTTCAGCGAGAAATCGAGGGCGACGAAATAGAACGACGTGCCGATCCAGGCGATGCCGGCGATCATGTGGCCCCAGCGCAGCGCGAGGTTCAACCAGTCGGCGAGGAAAGGATCCATTTTCAGGTGCCAAGTATCAGAGGTCAGATGTCGGGTGCCAGGTTTCAGGTGTCAGAAAAATGCCAGGTGTCAGGGTCTGACACCTGGCACCCGACACTTGGCGCTTGTTACTGGGGCAGCTTGTCGTCGATGCCCTTGACGTACCAGTTCATGCTGTTGAGGTCCTTGTCGGAGAGCGACTTGCCCTTCTCGCCGACCACCGTGCCGTCCTGCTTGGTGATCGGACCGGCAAACGGCAGCAGCGTGCCGGCCTTGATGTCGGCCACCGATTTCTCGGCCATGGCCTTCACGGCATCGGGCATATTGGTAAAGGGCGACAGCACCACCATGCCCTGGGCCATGCCGCCCCAGGTGTCCTGCGACTTCCAGGTTCCAGCGAGAACCTTTTTCACCTCTTGCACGTAATAGCCGCCCCAACTGTCGGTGTTAGCGGTGAGCTGTGCTTTGGGAGCGAACTTGATCATGTCGGAGGACTGGCCGAAGCCAAGTTTCCCCTGCTCCTGGGCGATCTGCAGAGGTGCGGTCGAGTCGGTGTGCTGGACCATGATGTCGGCACCCTGGCCGAACAGCACCTTGGCGGCATCCGACTCCTTGCCCGGATCGTACCAGGAATTGACCCAGACAATCTTGACCTTGAAGTTCGGATTGACCGACTGGGCCCCGAGCATGAAGGAGTTGATGCCCATCACCACTTCCGGAATGGGGAAGGAGACGATGTAGCCGGCAACGCCGGTCTTCGACATCTTGGCGGCGATCTCGCCCATCACGTAGCGGCCCTCGTAGAAGCGGGCGTTGTAAGTGGCAACGTTCTTGGCCTGCTTGTAGCCGGTGGCGTGTTCGAAGAAGACCTTCGGGTACTTCTTGGCGACCTTGATGGTGGCGTCCATGAAGCCGAAGGAGGTGGTGAACACGATCTTGCAGCCTTCCCGGGCAAAACGCTCGATGGCGCGCTCGGCGTCGGGACCTTCGGCGACGTTCTCGAGATATTTGGTCTCGACCTTGTCGCCCAGTTCCTTCTCGACTTCCTTGCGGCCGAGATCGTGCTGATAGGTATAGCCGCCGTCACCGACGGGGCCGACATAGAGCCAGCAGGCCTTGAGCTTGGCCGCCGACGCCGAGGCGGTCAAAAGCCCAACTCCGACCGCGAGTGCTGCCGCGGCCACAATCCATTTCTTCATCTTGAACTCCTTCTCCATTGCCCATTCCTGCGGCCGGTCATTGTTATTGCTCCGCCCTCGGCCGCATGCCCGGCGGAGCACGAAATGCCTAGCGATCAGGCACGAACGGCTGACCGAGGCAAGCGGGTGTATTGGCCCTGGTCAGGGCGCGATTGCCCGATATGATGACCAGTGCGACGATGGTCACGATATAGGGCAGCGAGGTCAAGAGCTGGGACGGAATGCCCAGGCCCTTGGTCTGCACGGCGAGCCCCAGGATGCTGACCATGCCGAACAGATAGGCGCCGATCGCCACGCGCTTCGGCAGCCAAGAGGCGAAGACGACCAGCGCCAGGGCGATCCAGCCGCGGCCGGCCGTCATGTTCTCGACCCACTGGGGCGTATAGGCCATCGACAGGTAGCCGCCGGCCAGTCCGGCGCAGCCGCCACCGAAAGCGACACAGGCATAGCGTACCGGGATCACGCCATAGCCCAGGGCGTGGGCGGACTGGTGACTGTCGCCGACGGCGCGGATGACGAGACCGAGCTTGGTACGAAATAGCACGTAGCCGACGGCGGCAGTGAGCGCCAGCGAGAAATAGACCAGCACGTCCTGGCCGAAAAAGATCGGCCCGAGCCATGGAATGTCGGAGAGCAGCGGAATGTAGATATGCGCCAGCTTGGCGCCGGGCTGACCGACATAGCCCACGCCGATGAGGCCGGAGATGCCAAGCCCCAGAAGGGTGAGCGCCAGGCCGGTTGCCACCTGGTTCGACACCAGGCTGAGAGTCAGGAAGGCGAAGAGCAGCGACAGCAGGACGCCGGCGGCAATCGCCGCGAAGATGCCGACATAGGGCCCGAAGATCAAGGCGGTGCCGAAGCCGCACACCGCCCCCACCGCCATCATGCCCTCGACACCGAGGTTGAGGACGCCGGAGCGCTCGACCACCAGTTCGCCGATCGCCGCCAGCAGCAAGGGCGTCGACGCCGTGATGATGGTGAGGATGATCGACAGGAGTTCGCCGTGATCTTGCATTGCTGTCACTCCGCCGGTACGGCCGCCGGGGCCCGATTGAATATGAGGCGGGGGCGATAGAGGATCATGCTGTCGCAGGCCAGGATGTAGAAGAGCAGGATACCCTGGAATACCTTGGCGATCTTGTCGGAAATCTGCAGCGACACCTGGGCCGCCTCGCCGCCGAGATAGCTGATGGCGAGGGCGAGGGCGGCGACGAGAGCGCCGATGGGATTGAGCCGGCCGAGGAAGGCGACGATGATGGCGGTGAAGCCGTAGCCCGGCGAGATCGAGGGCTGCAGTTGACCGACCGTGCTCATCACCTCGCTGATGCCGGCGAGACCGGCCAGGCCCCCCGACAGCATGAAGCAGAACCACACCGCCCCCTTCCGCGAGAAGCCGGCGAAGCGCCCGGCGCGTGGGCTGGCGCCGAGCACGCGGATCTCAAAGCCCTTGAGGCTGCGGCCCATCAACACGGTCAGCGCCGCGGCGGCGATGACGGCGAACAGGGTGCCGATGTGCAGCGTGCCATCGAAGCTCGGCAGGAGCTGCCAGTCGCTGAAGGCGATGGTCTGGGGAAAGTTATGGCCTCCGGGATCGCGCCAGGGGCCGCGCACCAGCCAGTCGAGCAGCAATCCCGCCACATAGACGAGCATCAGGCTGGTGAGGATTTCGCTGGCGCCGAAACGGTTCTTGAGAAAAGCCGGGATCGAAGCCCAGGCCATGCCGCCGAGCACGCCGAAAACCAGCATCAGCACGAGCGTCAGCGGCGACTGCCATTCGGGGAACATCACCGGGATGGCGCTGCCGAAGATGGCGCCGGCGGTGAGCTGGCCTTCGGCGCCGATATTCCAGACATTGGCGAGATAGGAAACCGAAAGCCCGGCGCCGATGAGGGCGAGAGGGGCGGCTTTCACCGCGAGCTGTTCCAGCGACCACAAGTCGTCGGGTGCGAAGGTCCACAGATACTTCAGCGGCTCGAGGAAATAGACGTAAAGCGCTTCGAGGGGATTGAGACCGTCGAAGGCAAAGATGATGGCGCCGGTGACCAGGGTCAAGCCGATGGCGATGACCGGCGACAGGTAGACCATCGTGTGCGAGTGTTCGGAGCGCTTCTCAAGCAGTAGCCGCATGGCGGGCCTCCTTCACTTCGTGGGCGCCGGCCATCAGGAGGCCGATCTGCTGCAGGCTGATCTCGTTGGCCCGGTAGGTCTCCGACAGCTGGCCGCGGGAAATGACGGCGATGCGGTCGGCGACTTCGTAGATCTCGTCGAGGTCCTGGCTGATGACCAAGACCGCCGAACCGTCGCGCGACAAATCGATGATGGCCTGGCGGATTGTGGCGGAAGCGCCGGCATCGACGCCCCAGGTGGGCTGGTTGACGACCAGGATGCCGGGCTTGCGGTCGAGTTCGCGGCCGATCACGAATTTCTGTAAATTGCCGCCGGACAAGGCGCGGGCTTCGGGGTCGGGCTTGCCTTTGCGCACGTCGAAAGCCTTGATGACGCGCTCGCTCACCACGGTGGCACCGCCCGATTGCAGCATGCCCATCTTCACCAGCGAACGGTCGGAAGAATGGCGGGTGAGCACGACATTTTCCGAGAGCTTGAAGCCCGGCACGGCGCCATGGCCGAGGCGCTCTTCCGGCACAAAGGCCGCCCCGACGTTGCGCCTGGCATTGACGCCAAGGCGGCCCGAGGGCCTGCCGTCGAAGGATATCATGGCGTCGCGGGCCAGCGGGCGCTCGCCGGAAATGGCGTCGAAGAGTTCCGACTGGCCGTTGCCGGCAACCCCGGCGATGGCGATCACTTCGCCGGCCTTCACCTCAAGGGAAATGTTCTTGAGTTCGACCACGAAGGGGCCGTCGGCGGGAAGGTTCAGATTGTCGAGCTTGAGGCGGGCGGCACCTTCACTTTGTTCGCGTACCGTATGCACCACATGGATATCGGCGCCGACCATGAGCCGGGCGAGGCTCGCCGCCGTCTCAAGGGTGGGATCGACATTGGCGACGACCTTGCCGTGCCGCAGGATGGTGGCGTTGTGGCAGATGCGCTTTACCTCCTCGAGGCGGTGGCTGATGTAGAGGACGGCGCAACCTTCGCGGCTCAGCCGGTTAAGCACCACGAATAGCTGGTCGGCTTCCTGCGGCGTCAAAACCGCCGTGGGCTCGTCCATGATCAGAAGCCGCGGTTCCTGGAGGAGGCAGCGCACGATCTCGATCCGCTGGCGCTCGCCGACCGAGAGATCGGCGACGATTGCCGTGGGTTCGAGGGGCAGGCCGTATTCCTTGGAGACGCGCGCGATCTTCTCGGAGAGCTTGGCCATATCGAAGTCACCGGGCATGGCAAGGGCGATGTTTTCGGCCACCGTCAAAGCCTCGAACAGGGAAAAGTGCTGGAACACCATGCCGATGCCGAGCTTGCGGGCCGCCGCCGGATTGCCGACATTCACGCTCTTGCCTTTCCAGCGGAATTCGCCGGAGGTGGGCTGGAGCGCTCCGTAGATCATCTTGACCAGGGTCGACTTGCCGGCCCCGTTCTCGCCCAGGAAGGCGTGGATTTCGCCGGGCTTGACCCTGAGCGTCACGTCGTCGTTGGCCCGTAAGGTGCCGAACACCTTGACGACATGGAGCGCCTCCAGCAGATATTCTGGGTTTTCAGTCACCATCCGCTCCCCACCTTCTGGCCGTCATGGTGCGGCTGTTCCTCGGCCGTTGCAAGCCGCAGGGCCTCGTCAAGCACAACAATCTGCGCCGCCGTGGCGGCGGCGATCACGGCAGGCTCCTTGCCGCGGATGGCGGAAATGCCGATCGGGCAGATCAGGGTGCCGATGCGGTCGGCGGCCACCCCCGCTTCTCTCAGTCGCTTCTCGAAGCGGGCCCGCTTGGTGGCACTGCCGATCAGACCCACATGGGCGACGTTCGGATTACGGAGTGCCGCATCGGCGATGGCGAGATCAAGCG
This sequence comes from Hyphomicrobiales bacterium, assembly GCA_016185245.1. Taxonomy (GTDB): domain Bacteria; phylum Pseudomonadota; class Alphaproteobacteria; order Rhizobiales; family Aestuariivirgaceae; genus Aestuariivirga. The sequence goes on from JACPNZ010000051.1 coordinate 84,030, forward strand.
CATGGCTGTGGCTCATAATGAAAACGAAGCTGCCGGTAGGCGCGAGCCCCAGTTCGGCGACCGGATCCTCGGGTGCGAGCTTGGCCACGTTCTGCGGCGCTGCGGCCGGAAAGGCCTGGGGCCGGGGATCGATCCAGCGCACCGCGACCGGCAAAGGTGCCAGCGCCAGCACCAGGGCGCGGCCCACATGGCCGGCGCCAAAGAGATAGATGGGCCGCAGCGCGGCACCGAATTGCAGCAGGCGGCCGTGGCGGATTATGGCGAAGGAGCCTTCGGCCTCGCGGGCGGCGAGTTCGCCGACGCCGACAAGGCTTGCCGCATCGAAGATCTCGATCGCCAGTTCGACGCGTCCGCCGCAGCACTGGCCGAGATCGGGGCCAAGGGCGTAGGAGGCATGGCGCACGACGGCGCCGCGGCCGAGCATGGCCTGGGCCTCGGCGATGGCGCGCCATTCGAGCGTGCCGCCGCCGATGGTGCCGTGATAGCCTTCGGCCGTCACCACCATGTGGGCGCCGGCATCGCGCGGAGCCGACCCTTGCGTTGCGGTGACCGAGACGAGCGCGCAGGGCTTGCCAGCCGCAACCGCCCGCGCCATGGTGGCCCACACCTTCATCGCCGCATCGCCTTCACCGCCCGCAGTATGGCTTCGGCCGTGGCGGGAGCATCAAGGGGCGGCACCTTGCCGGGATTGAGCCCGGCGATGGCGTTGAAGATCGCCGACCAGACGGCGATGCCGAGCATCAAGGGCGGCTCACCCACCGCCTTGGAGCGGTAGATGGTGTTCTCGCGGTTGCCCTTCGAGTCATAGAGATTGACCCGGAAGTCGGCGGGAACGTCGGAGGCGCAGGGAATCTTGTAGGTCGACGGCGCATGGGTGGCGAGCCGGCCCTTGGCGTCGTAAACGAGCTCCTCGGTGGTGAGCCAGCCCATGCCCTGGACGAAGCCGCCCTCGATCTGGCCAATGTCGATGGCCGGATTGAGCGAACGCCCGACATCATGCAGGATGTCGACGCGATCGATCCGCATCTCGCCGGTCAAGGTGTCGATCGTCACCTCGGCGCAAGCCGCACCATAGGCGAAATAGTAGAACGGCCGGCCCTTGGCCTTGGCCCGGTCCCAGGCGACCTTGGGCGTGGCGTAATAGCCGGTTGAAGACAGCGAAATGCGGGCCTGATGGGCCTTCCTGGCAAGCTCGCCGAAGCCGATGCTCTGGTTGCCGACGATCACCTGGCCCTTTTCGAAGCGGATGCGCGACTTCGCCACCTTCCACGTCTTCGCGGCAAAGTCGGTGAGCCGCCCGCGGATGGTGCCGGCGGCGGCCCTGGCGGCCATGCCGTTCATGTCGGCACCCGAGGAGGCAGCGGTCGGCGAGGTGTTGGGAACCTTGGCCGTCGTGGTGGCGGTGATGCGCACCCGGTCGGGGGACAGGCCGAATTCCTCGGCCACCACCTGAGCCACCTTGGTGTAGAGCCCCTGCCCCATCTCGGTGCCGCCGTGATTGAGGTGCACCGAGCCGTCGGTATAGACGTGCACCAAGGCGCCCGCCTGGTTGAGATGGGTGAGCGTGAAGGAAATGCCGAACTTGACCGGGGTGAGCGCCAGACCCTTGCGCAGGACGGTAGTCTTGCCATTGAATTTGGCGACCTGCTCGCGGCGGGCGCGGTAATCGGAGGTCTTCTCGAGCTGTTCGATCAGGTCGAGGGCGATGTTGTCCTCGACCTTCATGCCATAGGGGGTTATGTCGCGGCCGGCGGCGTAGAGGTTGCGCTTTCTGATATCGAGAGGATCGACGGCGAGCTTGATGGCGATGGCGTCCATCATGCGCTCGGCGAACACCATGCCCTGGGGGCCGCCGAAGCCGCGGAAAGCGGTGTTCGACACAGTATGGGTCTTGAGCCGGCGGGTGCGGATCGAGGTCGCCGGATAGAAATAGGCGTTGTCGGCATGGAACATGGTGCGGTCGCAGATGGCGCCCGAGAGATCGGCGGAATAGCCGCAACGCCCCCAGAATTCGACATCGACGGCGGTGACGCGGCCGGTCTTGTCGAAGCCCGCCTCATAGGTTGCCCGGAAGTCGTGGCGCTTGCCGGTCATCATCATGTCGTCGTCGCGGTCGAGCCGGCATTTGGCCGGATGACCGGTCACATGCGCGGCGAGGGCCGCGAGGCAGCCCCACTGGGTCGCCTGGCTTTCCTTGCCGCCGAAGCCGCCGCCCATGCGCCGGCATTCGCAGGTGACCTGGGCATCGGCGAGACCCAGCATCTTGGCGACGATGTGCTGCACTTCGGTCGGATGCTGGGTCGAGGAGAAGACGGTCATGGCGCCGCCCTCCTCCGGATAGGCCATGGCGATCTGGCCTTCGAGATAGAACTGCTCCTGGCCGCCGATCAGGAAGCTTTCGCCGATACGGTGGACGGATGCCTTGAGAGCCGCCGTCACGTCGTGGCGCTTGAATTCGTAGGGCGGCAGGATGTCCTTGACCTTCATCGCCACGGCGTCATCGACGGTGACAGCGGGCTTCTCCACGGCGATCTCGATCTTGGCCAGCCGGGCGGCGCGGCGGGCGGCGTCGCGGGTAATGGCTACGACGGCAAAGATCACCTGGCCGTGGAATTCGATGGCGCCGTCGGCGAGGATGGGATCGCCGCCGATCGTCGGGCTGCTGTCGTTGAGGCCGGGAATGTCCTTGCAGGTCAGGACCGCCACCACGCCGGGATATTTGCGCACGGCGTCGAGATCGACCGACTTGATCTTGCCGCGGGCGGCGTCCCTGGCATAGCCCGGCACCACGTGCACCAGGCCGTCGGGCTCGCGCATGTCGTCGATATAGACGGCGCGGCCCGACACATGGAGGGCGGCACTGTCATGGGCCAAGGCCAGGCCAACGGTATCGGTGGCGATGGTCTTGCGATGGGTGACGGCCATGTCAGGCGGCCTTTCCGCGAGCGCCGACGACACGGGTCTGGCTGGCGCCAGCAAGTTCGATGAGGGCCTTGCGCAGCAGCGCCTGGGCCACCTCGGCGCGATAGGCGGCAGACGCCCGCATGTCGTCGATAGGCTGGAAATCCTCGGCCAGCGCCAGGATGGCCCGGCCCCACGACGCGGCATCGTCGAGGGAAACGCCGGCGAGCGCTACCTCGGCGCGGGTTGCACGCTTGGGCGTTGCCGCCATGCCGCCGAAGGCTGCGCGGGCCGACTGGACGCGGCGACCGGCGAGGGTGAACTTGAAGGCGGCCATCACCGCCGAAATGTCCTGGTCGAAACGCTTGGAAATCTTGTAGCTACGGAAACGCTCGTTGGGCTTGAGCCTGGGCACGTCGATTTGCCAGACCAATTCGCCGGCCTTGCGGTCCTGCTTGCCATAGGCGAGGAAGTAGTTCTCCAGCGGCAGGGTGCGGGTTGCCTCGCCATGGCGGAGGTGCAGGGTTGCCGCAAGCGCGATCAGCATGGGCGGCATATCGCCGATGGGCGAGCCGTTGGCAACGTTGCCGCCGACAGTCCCTGAGGCCCGCACCTGCTTCGACCCGATGCGGCGGACGACTTCGCCGACATCGGGATCGATGGCGGCAAGATAGGGCTCGGCCTCGGCATAGGTGACGGCAGCGCCGAGCGAGAGAATGTCCTTGCCGTTGTCGATGGCGTGCAGCGCCTTGACGCCGCCGACATGGATGATCTTTGGCAAGGTGCGAAGCTGCTTGGTGATCCATAGTCCCACATCGGTGGCGCCGGCGACAATGGTCGCATCGGGGTGTGCCGCGGCAAGGGAGGCAAGGGTTTCGGCCTGCGCCGGAACCGCCGTGAAGCCTTGGCCGTTGCCGATGAACAGGTCGGAGCCATCGGCGAGGGCCGCAAGCTGTTCGGCCGCCCGCCTGGCGCCCTTGGCCCAGGCATCGATGGCCCGGCCGGTACAAGAAGAGACTGCGGCATCGACGATCGGCCGATAGCCGGTGCAACGGCACAGGTTTCCGGCGATCTGGTCGACGATCTGCTGGCGAGTCGGGCGGACACCCGCATGATAGAGGGTGAACAGCGACATGACGAAACCGGGCGTGCAGAAGCCGCACTGGGAGCCATGGCTGTCGACCAGGGCCTGCTGCACCGGATGGAGCCGGTCGCTGTCGCCCAGATCGTCGACGGCCACCAGTTCCTTGCCGTCGAGCTGGGCCATGAGCAGGATGCAGGCGTTGACCGGCTCGTAGACAACGCCGCCGTCACGGAGCGTTCCCACTGCCACGGTGCAGGCGCCACAGTCGCCCTCGTTGCAGCCTTCCTTGGTGCCGGGCGATTTCTCCTCGAGGCGAAGGTAGTCGAGCACGGTGAGCATCGGATCGAGGCGCTCGATCTCGACCACCTTGCCGCGCCGGAGGAACCGCAGACTGGTTCGCTGGCTCATCGATCAGCTCCCGCGATAGGTGGAATAGCCGTAGGGCGATAGCAGCAACGGCACGTGATAGTGTTGACCCGGATCGGCGATGCCGAAGCGGAGTGGAATGACATCGAGAAAGGCCGGATCGGTCAGCTTCGCGCCGCTCGCCTTGAGATAATCGCCGGCGTGGAAGCGCAGCTCGTAATGGCCGCGCAGAAAGGCAGCGCCCTCGAGGATCGGGCCATCGGCGCGGCCGTCGGCATTAGTCACGATGGTCTTGAGATGGACGGTGCCGCCGTCGAGCAGATAGAGCTCGATCTTCAGGCCCGCTGCCGGATGCCCGGTCGCCGTATCCAAGACATGCGTGGTCAGCCGTCCCATGCCGTTCCCCGTTGCCAGTCCCTGTCGCTTGCGGTTCTTGTTCCCTGCCGCAATGGTTGAGTTTCTAACATGACTGCATCGTTCGAAAAAGAAGATTAAAGTCTACAGAACGTACACTATTTTCGCACGATCCGCTCGGGCGGGAGATGCTTCATGGCAACCGCCAAAAAGGCATCGGGGGCAAGCCGGCCCTTCTGGCCCTGCCGGCGCACCACCATCAGCCGATCGGCGGGCAGGCGTTTGTCGGAAAGCGGCACAAAGACCAAGGTCCCGGCGGCAATGTCCTGCTCGATGCCGATCACCGTCTGGAAGGCGATGCAGCTGCCGCGCCGGGCGAGCGAGGCCATGAGGCGGAGGGAATTGCATTCGAAGGCGGGCGCCACACCACGGCCGGCGGGAACGCTTTCCAACACCGCCCTGAGACTGAAGCCGGCGGCGGGCCAGGCGACCGGGAAGTTCAGGCATTCCGCCAGGCCGAGGCGCCCCGCCGCGGCAAGGGCGTGGCCCGGCGCCATGATGGCGCCGAGCTGCATGGCGCGCGCGGCGGCGATGTCGAGGCCTTCGAGCGAGGTCGGATTGAAGGTGAAGCCAATATCGGCATGGTGATCGCGCACTAGGGCGGTGACGGCGTCGGAGCCCGCCACGGTCACCGTCACCTGTACGCCCGGATAAAGCCCGGCGAATTCGAGGAGCACGTCGGGCAAGACCGAAACGGAAATGCTTTCGACGGTGGCGACCCGCACCCGGCCGCGCTTGAGACCACGCAGCGCGCTTAAGTGGTCGAGGGTTTCCTCATGCCCCTGGGCGGCTGCGCGCAGGCCCCGGAGCAGTACATCGCCCGCCGGCGAAAGCTTGAGATTGCGCCCGGAACGGTCGAACAGCGCGATGCCGAGCTGGTCTTCGAGCAGAAGGAGTTGGCGGCTGATAGCGGAGGCCGCGACATTGAGATCGCGCGCCGCGGCCCGGACCGAGCCGCCGGCGGCGACAGCAAGGAAGTAGCGGTAGGCGATAGCGATGAAGGAGGTCTGGGACTTCATCGCCTGGCTCCGTCAGTCGATCAGAATGGCGCGGAAATCGTTGACGTTGGTCTGGGTGGGGCCGGTCACCACCTGGTCGCCCAAGGCCTCGAAGAAGCTGTGGGCATCGTTATCTTCGAGTCTGGCGACGGGATCAAGGCCGAGGTTTCTGGCCCTTGCCAGGGTGTCGGGGGTAACGATGGCGCCGGCGATCTCTTCCATGCCATCGACACCATCGGTATCGGCGGCAAGGGCGTGGATGTTTCCTTCGCCGGCCAACGTCACCGCCAGCGCCAGGGAGAATTCGACGTTGCGGCCGCCACGGCCGTGGCCTCTGACGGTGACGCCCGTCTCGCCGCCCGATAAGAGCAGGCAGGGCTTGGCGACGGGTTCGTCGTACTGCTTGATTTCCTGGGCGATTGCCCCATGGACTTTGGCCACATCGCGGGCTTCGCCCTCGATGCGGTCGCCAAGATAGAGAACGTTGAGGCCAAGCACCTTGGCCTTGGCGCGGGCGGCGCGGAAGGATTCGTGCGGCGAGACGATGACGCGGGTTTCATTGTCGGGGCGCAAGGGGCCGCGCGCCACGTCGGGCTCGGCCAGCCAGCGGGCCACCGAGACGGGGATTTCGAGCTTGTAGCGCTTGAGGATTTCGAGAGCGTCGGCCTTGCGGGTCGGGTCGGCGACGGTGGGGCCGGAGGCGACGATCGCCGGGTCATCGCCCGGCACATCGGAGATGATGAGGGTATGGATGCGGGCTTCGCCGGCGGCCTGGGCGAGCAACCCGCCCTTGACCCGCGAGATATGTTTGCGCACGCAATTGAGCTCGGCGATGTTAGAACCGCTCTTGAGCAGCGACTTGAGGAGTGCAATCTTTTCGGCCGGCGCAATGCCTTGTGCCGGCGCCGACATGAGCGAGGAGCCGCCGCCCGAGATGAGGGCGATGAGGAGATCATCCTTGCCGAGAGTCTTTGCGAGCGCCAGGGCCTTGTCGGCGGCGGCAAGGCTTGCCGCATCGGGAACGGGGTGGCTGGCGTAGACCGTCTCGATTTGCCTGAGGGGCGAGGCATAGCCGTGCGGCGCCACGACGAAGCCTTCAAGCGGGCCCGGCCAGTTGGCCTCGACGGCGGCGGCCATGGGGATCGCACCCTTGCCGGCGCCGATCACCACGGCGCGGCCCTTGGGTCTTTCCGGCAGATTGGCAGCAACGGCACGGCCGGGATTGGCGGCCTCGACGGCGGCATCGAAGAGTGCCCGCAGAATGGCGCGGTGATCGCGTGCCGTCATGTCGCTACCTTATTCCGCCGCCCCGCCGATCTTGTGGTTTGCCATGAGTTCGAGCGCCTTGACCAGAGCCGAGTGATCCCAGGCCGCCCCACCATTGGCGACACAGGCACTGAACATCTGCTGGGCCACGGCGGTGTTGGGCAGCGACAGGCCAAAAGCCTTGGCGCTGTCGAGGGCGAGGTTCAGATCCTTCTGGTGCAGGGCGATGCGGAAACCGGGAGCGAAGGAGCGCTTCACCATGCGCTCGCCGTGGACTTCGAGAATCTTGGAAGAGGCAAAGCCGCCCATCAGCGCCTGACGCACCTTGGCGGGATCGGCACCGGCCCTGGAGGCAAAGAGCAGGGCCTCGCCCACCGCCTGGATGGTCAGCGCCACGATGATCTGGTTGGCGACCTTGGTGGTCTGGCCGTCGCCGGCGGCACCGACGAGGGTGATATTCTTGCCCATCAGGTCGAATAGCGGCTTGACGCGGGCAAAAGCCGCTTCGCTGCCGCCGCACATGATGGTCAGTGTTGCCGCCTTGGCGCCGACCTCGCCGCCGGAGACGGGTGCATCTACATAATCGCAGCCGAGCTTGCCGATCTGTTCGGCAAAGCGTTTGGTGGCGATAGGCGAGATCGAACTCATGTCGACCACCGTCTTGCCCTTGGAGAGCCCCTCGGCCACGCCGCCCTTGCCGAACAGCACGGTTTCGACATCGGGCGTATCGGGCACCATGGTGATGATGACATCGGCCTGGCGCGTCACCTCGGCGCCATTGGCGCAAGGCTTGCCGCCGGCCGTGGTGAGCTCGGCCGGAATATCTCCGTGGGTGTGGAGAAAGAGCGTATGGCCGCCCTTGATGAGATGGCCGGCCATGGGGGCGCCCATGATGCCGAGACCGATAAATCCGACGTTCATTGCGATGCCTCCAACGAGATCAATTGCGGATGTCTAAGATTCTCCTCTCCCACAGGGAGAGGAAGGGGGCCAAGCGTAGCTTGGGAAGGTGAGGGGACAAGGCGCCAAGCGACGTGCATCGTATCCCCTCATCCTCCCACCGCTTCGCGGCGGGCCCCTCCTTCTCCCTTCGGGAGAAGGGAAATAGATGGTCCAATCCAGGCTCACGAACCAAACCGCTTCAGCCAGCCGAGACCTTCGGCAGTGGTCGCACGCGGCTTGTATTCGGCACCGATCCAGCCGGTGTAGCCGAGGTGATCAAGCAGCGTGAAGAGATAAGCGTAGTTGATCTCGCCCTCGTCGGGCTCGGTGCGGTTGGGATTGCCGGCGATCTGGATGTGGGCAATCGACAGGAAGAGCCGCTCGATGGTCTTGGCGAGTTCTCCTTCCATGCGCTGCATGTGATAGATGTCGTATTGCAGCTTGAGGTTATCGGAGCCGACCCGGTCGAAGATCGCCATGGCCTGGGCCGAGCGATTGAGAAAGAAGCCGGGAATGTCATAGGTGTTGATCGGCTCGGCGATGAGCAGCAGCCCGGCCTTTTTGAGTTCGCCTGCGGCGAAACGCAGGTTCGAGATCAACGTCGCTTCGGCCTTCTCGGGCGCCACAGCCTTGGGCAGAATGCCGGCGAGGCAGTTGATCTGACGGTTGCCGAGCACCTTTGCGTAGGCGATGGCCTTGGCCACGCCCTCCTGGAATTCGCCGACCCGGTCCGGGTGACAGCCGATGCCACGTTCGCCCGCCGCCCAGTTGCCGGCCGGCAGATTGAACAGCACCTGGGTGAGGCCGTTGTTGCGCAAGGTTTCGGCCACCTGCTCGGCGGGAAAATCATAGGGACTCACGTATTCCACGCCCTTGAAGCCCGCCTTGGCCGCCGCGGCGAAGCGGTCGAGGAAAGGAAGCTCAGTGAACAGCATCGACAGGTTGGCGGCGAATTTCGGCATGGGCGTTCTCAATCCAATAGAGCAATGGCGGTCGGCGCGTCGGCGGCGTCCTTGGCAAGGTCCTCGAATTCGGTGACGTTCGCAAGCTCGGTTCCCATCGAGATGTTGGTGACGCGCTCGAGGATCACTTCGACCACGATGGGCACGCGGAACTCGTCTTTCCACTTCTGCGCCTGCTTGAGTGCCGGCAGGATCTGTTCGGGATCGGTGACGCGGATCGCCTTGCAGCCCAGCCCTTCCACCACCTTCACGTGGTCGACGCCATAGCCCTTCATCTCGGAGGCGTTGATGTTGTCGAAGGCGAGCTGCACGCAATAGTCCATCTGGAAGCCGCGCTGGGACTGGCGAATGAGGCCGAGATAGGCGTTGTTCACCAGCACATGGACATAAGGCAGATTGAACTGGGCGCCGACGGCGAGCTCCTCGATCAGGAACTGGAAGTCGTAGTCGCCGGAGATCGCCACCACTTCCTTCATTTCGCCGGAAGCGACGACGCCGAGGGCCGCCGGAATGGTCCAGCCGAGGGGACCGGCCTGGCCGCAATTGATCCAGTGGCGCGGATGATAGACATGGAGGAACTGGGCGGCGGCGATCTGCGACAGGCCGATCGTCGCCACATAGCAGGTGTCGCGGCCGAAGGCCTTGTTCATCTCCTCATAGACACGCTGCGGCTTGATCGGCGTCTGGTCGAAATGGGTGCGGCGCAAGAGTGTCCGCTTCCTGTCGCGGCATTCGGCCAGCCACTTGGAGCGGTCCTTGAGCTTGTCCTTCTTCTTCCACTCCCTAGCCACCTCGACCAGGAGATCGAGAGCGGCACCGGCATCGGAGACGATGGCGTAGTCGGGCATCAGCACGCGGCCGATCTGGGTCGGCTCGATGTCGATATGGACGAATTTGCGGCCCTCCATGTATTTATCGATGGAGCCGGTATGGCGGTTGGCCCAGCGGTTGCCGATGCCGAAGACGAAATCGGAAGCCAGCAGGGTGGCGTTGCCATAGCGGTGGCTGGTCTGCAGCCCGGCCATGCCGACCATCAGGGGATGATCGTCGGGAATGGTGCCCCAGCCCATCAGCGTCGGGACGACCGGCACGCCGGTCAGCTCGGCGAATTCGACCAGGCGCACGCTGGCGTTGGCGTTGATGATGCCGCCGCCGGCGACGATCAGCGGGCGCTCGGAGTCATTGAACAGGGCGAAGGCTTTCTCGATCTGGGCCCTGGTGGCCTTCGGCTTGTGGACGGCAAGCGGCTCGTAGGTCTCGGGATCGAAGTTGATCTCGGCCATCTGCACATCGAAGGGGAGATCGATCAGCACCGGCCCGGGCCTCCCTGAGCGCATGATGTGGAAGGCCTGCTGGAAGACGAAGGGCACCTGGGCCGGCTCGCGCACGGTCACCGCCCATTTGCACACAGGGCGGGCAATCGATTCGATGTCGACCGCCTGGAAATCCTCTTTGTACAGACGAGCCCGCGGCGCCTGGCCGGTGATGCACAGGATGGGGATCGAGTCAGCCGAAGCCGAATAGAGGCCGGTGATCATGTCGGTGCCGGCGGGGCCGGAAGTGCCGATGCAGACGCCGATGTTGCCGGGAGCGGCACGGGTGAAGCCTTCGGCCATGTGGGACGCGGCCTCGACGTGGCGGGCGAGAATGTGGCGGATCTGGTTTTTCGGGCGCAGCCCCGCATAGACCGGATTGATCGCGGCACCGGGCACGCCGAACACGGTGCGCACCCCTTCCAGTTCAAGCACGGCAACGGCGGCGGCGGCGGCGGTCATGCGGGCCATGGCGATCTCCCGGGGCGGTGAATTGAGTGACTGACCATTAGCAGAGCGGCGGCCTCCAATCTATATTGTGGAACGGTATTTCAACTTCTGGGACTGTTCAAAATAATACTTCCATAACAATATGTTATGAAACTACGCTTGTGGTACACCGGCGATCGATCGGGTGAGCGCCAGAGCCGCGGCGCGGACCCTCTCGCCGAGGGCTGGAATGCGGGCATCGACGATGCGCGAGGCCGGCCCCGAAATCGACACGGCGGCGATCACTTCGCTGGCATGGTCGAAGACCGGGGCCGCCACGCAGCGGATACCGAGCGAGTTCTCCTCGTCGTCGATGGCGAAACCCTGGCGCCGGGCCCGGTCGAGATGGCCGCGCAAGCCTTGCGGGGTGTTGATGGTCTTCTCGGTGGCGGCGACCAGGCCATGGCGCTCCAAGACATCGGCCAGGCGCTCGGGCGTAAAGTAGGCGAGCATCGCCTTGCCGGAGCCCGAAGTATGCATCTTGGCGCGGCCGCCCGGCCTGGCGATCACCCGCATGGTCTGGCGGCATTCGACCTGGCTGATGCAGACGATCTCGCCCTCGTCCTCGACATAGAGGCTGGCCGTCTCGCCGCTGTCGTTGACCAGGGCCTGCATGACCGGCCGGGCGAAGGCGGCGATGTCGCGATTGCGCAAGAATGCGCTGCCAACGACGAAGGCCTCGACGCCGATCTTCCACAGGCGGGTGTCGGGCTCGTAGCGGACGAAGCGGCGGCCTTCGAGGGCGGTCAGGAGCCGGTGCATGGTGGATTTTGGCTGGCCGACCATCAGCGAGATATCGGGCAGGCTCATGCCTTCCGGCACCTGGCCGAGATGCACCAGGATGTCGATCGCCTTGTTGAGCGACTTGGCCGAGGAACCGGCATCCTCGCCCGCGGGCTTGCCCGGCCGAACCGGTCTTCGCCGTATGGTCTTCGCCATTTCCGGCCCTCCCCGGCGCGAAGATAGACCGGCCGGCGGGCCCAGAGAAGTGCCGGCGAATTTGGCGCAAATCCTCCGGCCGCCATTAACCCGCCGGAAAGCGTAACGAAGGATTAACCTCAACCGTTCGTCGCCGCGGCAGTAGAAACGAAGCAGCGTCGAGAGCTTCCGTTAACGATGCAGGATGGAGGGATGACGATGTATGTGACGACGAACTCAGCCCAGGTCTGGAAGCGCATGGCCGATGAAAACCGGCAGTCGGCGCAGCTTTTCGGCAAGATCAGCGCCGGCCTGGCGGTGCTGGTCCTGGCAACCGGCGCCTATGCCTTTTCCACCCGGGCCAAGTACAACGACCTGTGCACCACCATCGAGGCGAAAGCCGAGAAGTCGACGACGCTTGCCAGCCGCGAGCTGGCCAAGAGCCTGACCAGCAGTTTCTGCGGCTGAAGCCGGGCCGGCTTCAGCGGGCGACCGTCACCGTGCAGTGGGCCCGGCTGGCGACATCGGCGGCAACCGATCCCAGCACCAGCCGCGAGACGCCGTGCTTGTCGCCGGTGCCGGTGACGATGTGATCGAAACCGTTTTCCTCGGCATACTGAACGATCGCCGCGGCCGCCTCGCGGCTGCGCAGGGCAATCTCGGTAACCTTCTTGGCGCCGGCAGCTCGGGCCGTGGCGGCGGCCTTGTCGAGCAGCTTTTTGACGTCGCCATCGTCCATCGAATAGATGAGCGGCGCCCGCGGGCCGCCCCGGGCCACGTTGACCACGCACACGGCAAGTTCGATGCCGAGCTTTCCGGCCAGTTCGCCGGCCAGCTGGACGGCATGTTCCGAATGACCGGTTCCGTCGGTCGCGCACAGGATTTTCTTGGTCATCTCTTTCTCCCTCGCGGCGCCAGCGCCGCTTGATGCGATTACCCGCTCTCAATGGCCCCGCCCGGCCGGCGGCGCATTGACATTAATCAACCCGCTTGGCCACTAGGACCGGCCGGTAAGGATATAGTAACCATTCGCCGCGTTTGTTAGCCTGGTGAGGCCCGAACCCGAATCGGGCGGCCATGGACCCAATGGGGGAAGATCGGAATGAACACCTTGCTACCTCTGGTAATTCAACTGATCGCCGGCGCCATCGGCGGCAATGCCGCGGGCTCCGTGCTCAAGGACAAGAGCCTCGGGGCTCTCGGCAACACCATTGCCGGCATCATCGGCGGCGCGGTTGGCGGCAAGCTTCTGACCAGCCTCCTGGGCGGGGCCGCGGCCGAAGTGGCAGGCACATTCGACGTGACCACGCTGATCGAGCAGATCGTCGGCGGCGGTGCCGGCGGCGCCATCGTCACGGCCCTGGTCGGCATCATCAAGAACATGAACAAGGGCTGATCAGCCCTTCTCGATCTTGGCCGGTAGCGGCTACAGATTGCCGGTATTGAAGGTATCGCAGGCGTTCGGGTCGCTGGCCGCGAGGCCCGTATTGAACCACCGGACCCGTTGCTCCGACGTGCCGTGGGTGAAGGTTTCCGGCACAACGTAGCCCTGCGAGCGCTTCTGCAGGCGGTCATCGCCGATCTGGGCGGCGGCGTTGAGGGCCGACTCGACGTCGCCCTGCTCGAGGATATGGGTGCTGGCATCGGCCCGCCTGGCCCACACGCCGGCATAGCAATCGGCCTGCAGTTCCATGCGCACCGACAGGACGTTGCTGGCGGTCTCGGACACCCGGGCGCGCTGGGCCTGCACCTTGGCGGCGATGCCGAAGAGATTCTGCACATGGTGGCCGACCTCGTGGGCCACCACATAGGCCTGAGCGAAGTCGCCGGGGGCGCCGAGCTTGGTCTTCATGTCCTGATAGAACGACAGGTCGATGTAGACCTTGCGATCACCCGGACAATAGAACGGCCCCATGGCGGACTGGGCCTGGCCGCAGGCCGACTGCACGAAGCCGCTGAACAGCACCAGCTTGGGGTTCTCGTAGGTCTTGCCGATGTCCTTGAAGATCGCGCCCCACACCTGCTCGGTCGACCACAGAACCTTCTTGACGAAGACCACCTTGTCGTCACCGCTGCTGTCGGCGGGGGCCGTCTGGCCGCTGCCGCCGGCATTGCCGGCACCGGTCGAACCGCCCGGCACCACGATCTGGCTGTCGCCGCCGCCCGGCACCGGCACGCCGCCGTTGTTGATCGCCTGGATCAAGTCGACGCCGAAGACGAATTTCACCACGAAGTAGACGATGATCAGCACGATGATGGTGCGGATGCTGAAGCCGCCGCCCCGCCCGCCAACCGGAATATTGAGACCGCCGCCGCCGCCACCGCGCGGGAAGCCGAAGCCGCCGCCCATGCCGCCCTGGCCGCGCCTGTCCTCGACATTGTCGCTCTGCTTCAGGTCATCGAGACGCATGGGCTAGCCTCCTGGCTGGATCGCGGTCCGGCTGCGGAACCTTACGAGATCATAGACGATTTTCAAGCTCGGTACCGGAATGGCGGCGATGCCGGCAAGCTCGATGACCGAGCCCAGGAGAGCATCGAGTTCGGTGGCGCGGCCCGCTTCGACATCCTGCAGCATCGAGGTGCGATGGCGGCCCACCTTCGCCGCCATGGCGATGCGCTCGTCGGCGGAGACGGCGAAGCCGGCGCCGAAGGCTTCGGCGACGGCACGGGCCTCGTCCATCATGGCCCGCACGACGCGGCGGGTGCCGGGATCGGCGGCGAGCTCGGCCAGCGTTCCGACCGTCAGTACACTGACCGTATTGAAGCTGAGATTGCCCCACAGCTTCAGCCAGATCTCGTTGCGCAGATTGTTGCGCACCGGGCTCTTGAGGCCGGCGGCGGTGAGGAGATTGCCGAGGCGGACGATACGATCGGTTTTTTCGCCCGAGGGCTCGCCGACCGGCATGCGGTCGCCATAGCGATGGGCGATGATGCCGGGAGCTTCCATCTCGGCGGCCTGCCAGACGACGGTGCCCAGGGCGCGTTCGGGACCGAGCCGGTCCCAGATCGTTCCGCCCGGATCGACCGATTGCAGGCGGCGGCCTTCGTGCGGGCCGCCGATCCCATGAAAATACCACCAGGGCAGGCCGTTCTGAGCGAATAGGATCGCCGTCTCGGGCCCGAGGAGCGGCATCAGCCCGTCGATGGCGCCGGCTATGGCATGGGCCTTGAGGGTGAGGATGATGAAATCCTGAGGGCCGAGGTCGGCCGGCCGGTCGGTGGCGCGCGGATTGACCGTCAATGTTTCGCCGGCCTGCTTGAGGATGAGGCCATTGGCCCTGATCGCCGCCAGATGGGCCCCGCGCGCCACCAACGCGACTTCGGCCTCGCCCTTCAGCGCCAGCCTGGCGCCGATATAGCCGCCGATGGCGCCGGCGCCGAAGATGCAGATCTTGGTCATGGCAGCCCGAGCTTTTGGGCCAGCCCGATGCGCTGCAGCTTGCCGGTCGGGCCCTTGGGGATTTCAGCGACGATCACGACGCGGCGCGGCACTTTGAAAGCGGCAAGACGTTCGCCGGCGAAATCCCGCAGCTGGCGCTCGTCGGCCATGGCATCTTCGCGCAGCACCACCGCGGCGGCCACCTCCTCGCCCAGCTTGTCGTGCGGCATGGCGAAGGTGACGGCCTGATGCACGGCAGGATGCTGCATCAGCACCGCGTCGACTTCGGCGGGGGCTACTTTCTCGCCGCCGCGATTGATGATCTCCTTGAGCCGCCCGGTGATCTTTAGATAGCCGTCCTCGTCCATCAAACCCTGGTCGCCGGTGTGGAACCAGCCATAGGCGAACCCTTCGGCATTGGCCTTGGGGTTGTTATCATAGCCCGCGGTGACATTGGGCCCGCGGGTGACCACCTCGCCTTCGGCTCCCGTCCCCAGCAGACGGCCATCGGCGGCCATGATGGCGACCTCAGGCCCCGCCGCACAGCCGACCCAGCCCGGTTTGCGCTTTCCCGGCGGCAACCGGTTCGACGTCATCTGATGGGCGTTCTCGGTCATGGCATAGGCTTCGATCACCGGACAGCCGAAGGCCTTTTCAAGCGCATGGAAAACCGCAACCGGCAGGGAGGCCGAGCTCGAGCGGATGAAGCGCAAGGGGTGCGCCTTGATGGTCGAGGCATTGCGTTCGGCCCGCTGCAAGATCGCCTGATGCATGGTGGGGACGGCGGTGTACCAGGTGGGCCGAGCCTCCTCCATCCAGGCAAAGAATTTCAGCGCGTTGAAGCCGGGCGTGCAGAACACCGAGCCACCGGATGCGAGGCTCGCGAGGATCGCCGCAACGAGGCCGTGGATATGAAACAGCGGCATGATGTTGAGGCAGCGGTCTTGCTCGGTGAGCCCAAGGGTGTGGGCGATGTTGTTGGCGGAGGCCAGGAGATTGGCGTGGGTGAGCGGCACGATCTTGGGGCGGGACGTGGTGCCCGAGGTGTGCAGAACCAGGGCCACGTCCTGGGCTTCGGCGATCCTTCGCGAAGAAGAGGCGGCCACTGCCTCGCCCGAAACGGTGAAGCATCCAGCCTCTCGCGCCGGATGCAGCGTCAGTACGGCAAGGCCGAGGCGCCGTGCCGCGGCGACCGCCGGCGAATTGCTGCCCGCCTCGACCAGGAGGGCGCGAGCTTTCAAATCTTCCATGTAGAAATGAAATTCGTCCTCGCGGTAGGCGGGATTGAGCGGCGCTACGGTCACCGTTCCGGAACAGGCCACGAAGGCTGCCGCCATTTCCGGCCCGTTGGGAAGGACGATGGCGAGCCGGTCGTTGCGGCCGAAGCCGAGGCGATTGAGAGCGTCGGCGGTTGCCGCACAAAGTTCGGCGAAAATGCCATAGGTCAGCGCCACGCAGTCGGGGGCAGCGAGTGCCACGGCTTCGGACGGCTGGTTTTCGACGAGCTTCGCAAGGATCATGGGGCAGTCATGGGCAAGTTTCGACAGGGCGTCAACGCCCGGCAATTGAAGCGCCGATGCCTATCCGCTAAGAGCCTCGCCAATGACCGACAGACTTGTCATAGCCCTCGCCCAGCTCAATCCGACGGTGGGGGCCATCGCCGGCAATCTGGCCATGGCGCGCGCGGCCCGCGCGGCCGCCGGGAGCGCCGACCTGGTGCTGTTTCCGGAACTCTTCATCTGCGGCTACCCGCCGGAAGACCTGGTGCTCAGGCCCTCCTTCGTCGAGGAGTGCCGCATGGCGGTCGAGGCGCTGGCGGCGGAGACCAAGGAAGGGCCAGCGGTACTGATCGGCACGCCGTGGCGCCAAGGGGGCAAACTGCACAATGCCGTGGCACTCCTTGCCAATGGCCGGGTCGAGACCCTGCGGTTCAAGCACGATCTGCCGAATTACGGCGTGTTTGACGAGAAACGGGTGTTCGAGGCGGGTCCTGCTCCCGGGCCTATCGCCTTCAAGGGGGTGCGCCTCGGCGTGCCGATCTGCGAAGACATCTGGACGAGCGAGACCTGCGAGACCCTGGCCGAGACGGGAGCCGAGCTGCTCTTGGTTCCCAACGGTTCGCCCTTCGAACAGAACAAGGACGACATGCGGCTCAATCTGGCCGTGGCGCGGGTGACCGAGACGGGCCTGCCGCTCGCCTATCTCAATCAGGTGGGGGGCCAGGATGAGCTCGTGTTCGACGGCGCGTCGTTCGTTTTGAACGGCGATCGGTCGCTTGCCGTACAGATGCCGATGTTCGAAGAGCGGGTGACGCTGACCGAATGGACGAGGGCGGCGAATGGCGAATGGCGCGTGGCGAGTGGGGAGATTTGCAGGCTTCCCGAAAGAGAAGAAGAGACCTGGAAGGCCTGCGTGCTGGGGCTTCGCGACTATGTGCTGAAGAACCGCTTTCCCGGCGTGGTGCTCGGCCTTTCGGGCGGCATCGATTCGGCCGTGGTGGCGGCCATGGCGGCGGATGCCTTGGGCCCGGCGCGGGTCCATTGCGTGATGCTGCCCTATGCCTATACGAGCCGCGACAGTCTGGTCGATGCCGAAGAATGCGCCAAGCTCTTGGGCGTGCGTTACGATGTGGTGCCAATCAAGGAGCCGGTCGAGGGGTTTCTCTCGGCCCTCAAGCCGATGTTCGCCGGCCGCAATCGCGACATCACCGAGGAGAATATCCAGTCGCGCTCGCGCGGGGTGATCCTCATGGCGATCTCCAACAAGCTGGGCGCGATGGTGCTGACCACCGGCAACAAGTCGGAGATGTCGGTGGGCTATGCAACGCTTTATGGCGACATGAACGGCGGCTTCAATCCGATCAAGGACGTCTACAAAACGCAAGTCTACCGGCTGGCCCATTGGCGCAATGGGCAGTCCTTCGTCATCCCCGGGCGCATCATTACCAAAGCGCCAACGGCGGAATTGCGCGAGAACCAGAAGGACCAGGATTCCTTGCCGCCCTACGACGTGCTCGACGACATTCTTTCGTGTCTGGTGGAAAACGAGACGCCGCTGGCCGAGATCGTCAAGCGCGGCCACGACGAGGCGCTGGTGCGCCGCGTCCAGCACATGCTCTATGTCGCCGAGTACAAGCGCCGGCAGGCGGCCCCCGGCGTCAAGATCACGAGGCGCAATTTCGGCCGCGACCGGCGCTATCCGATCACCAACGGATTCCGGGACGGGGCTGAATGACCACCGTCCGCTTCGCCCCCTCGCCCACCGGCCGCATCCATATCGGCAATGCCCGCACCGCCATTCTCAACTGGCTGTTCGCCAGGAAGTCCGGCGGCGCCTTCATCCTGCGCTACGACGACACCGATGCGGCACGGTCGACGGACGAATTTGCCAGGGGGATCGCCGAGGACCTGGCCTGGCTGGGGATCGTGCCGGATCGCATCGAGTACCAGTCGAAGCGCTTTGCACGCTATGACGAGCTTGTGGCGAAGCTGAAGGCCGCGGGCCGGCTCTATCCCTGCTATGAGACGGCGGATGAGCTGGAGCGCCGCCGCAAGCGCCAGGAAGCGCGGGGCGGGCCCCGCATCTACGATCGCGCCGCGCTGAAACTTAGCGATGCCGACCGGGCGGGGCTCGAAGCCGAGGGGCGCAAGCCCCATTGGCGCTTCAAACTCGAACACCGCATCGTCGACTGGATCGACCTGATCCGCGGCCCACAGCACACCGACCTCGCCAGCCAGTCCGATCCGGTTCTGGTGCGCCAGGACGGCAGCTACCTCTACACCCTGCCCTCGGTGATCGACGATATCGATTTCGCGGTGACCCATGTCATTCGCGGCGAGGACCATGTGACCAATGCCGCGGTGCAGATCGAGATCACCGAGGCACTCGGCGGCGCCGCGCCGCAGTATGCCCATCACAGTCTGCTCACCGGCGTGGACGGCAAGGGGCTGTCGAAACGCCTGGGTTCGCTGTCCATCGCGGCGCTGCGCCAAGCGGGCCTTGAAGCCATGGCGGTGGTCAGCCACGCGGCGCTGCTCGGAACTTCCGACACTATTCATCCGTGCAAGGACTATTCCGCGCTGGTCACCGGCTTCGACCTGGCCAAGCTGTCGCGGGCGCCGGCCCGCTTCGACGAGGCGGAGCTGCGCCATCTCAATGCCAGGCTGCTGCATATGACCGAATGGGGCGCGGTGAAGGATCGCCTGGGCTACGGTTCGCCGGAGTTCTGGATGGCCATTCGCGGAAACATCGAGACCCTGGCCGAGGCGCGGACCTGGCATGAGGTGGTGGCCGGCAGAGTGAGCCCGGTGGTGAACGTCGAGGATCGCGATTTCATCGCCGAAGCGGCGCGGCTGCTGCCGCCGGAACCGTGGAACGGCTCGACCTGGAAGACCTGGACCGAGGCGGTGAAGGCCGCCACCGACCGCAAGGGCAAGGCCCTGTTCATGCCGCTGCGGCTTGCCCTTACCGGTCTCGACCACGGGCCGGAACTGGCGCAGCTCCTGCCGCTGATCGGCCGCGACAAGGCGCTTGAGCGGCTCACATAGTTGTCAACATTTTTGTTGACACCGACTGTGCGCGTGAATAGAGTTTGACCGGTCGTCGATGAATATCGGCGACTCCATAGATGAACTGGAGATACGTGAAATGGCAAGCGTTCTTAGGAGAGCCTCCTTTGACATATTCGGAATTGCGCCGTTGGCTGGCCAAACATGGTTGCACCTTCGAAACCCATAGGGGCGGTAGTGGACACATTACCGTGCGGCGCGGGAACAACAGATCACAATTGCCTGCCATGGAAGTGGGAAGGAGCTTGGCAAAGGCCTGATCGAGAAGATCAAGAAAGATCTTGGATTGAAATGATTTCATATCGCGTACATTTGACTTCCGATTCAAACGGCACGATTCTTGTGACTTCGCCCGATTTTCCTGAGTTGGTGACGTTTGGAGACGATGAAGCCGACGCGCTCTTATATGCGGTGGGAGCGTTCGAGGAAGCGATCACAGCTCGGATTTCCAATCGAGAGGAAGTTCCTCTGCCGTCTAACAAGCCACGTTCGGGAAGACGGATCGATCTAGGCGATGACGCTACCAGTCCGCCAGCCAAATCATCGGATCGTTGGGTCTCTCTGCCTCTCGGAGCGTCGGTAAAGATTCTACTCTATCAGCAGATGTGGAAGGACGGCGTCCGCAAGGCCGATCTCGCCAGGAAAATGGATTTGCACCGCCAGGAAATCGACCGGTTGCTCGACCTCAATCACGCCACGAGTCTTGCAAAGATCGAAAAGGCGTTTGCCGCCCTCGGCAAGACACTCGACATTGCGGTGGCCAACGCGGCATAATCCCGCGCATGATCCTGGTCGGCCAGTATGACTCGCCTTTCGTGCGCCGCGTAGCGGTGACGTTGCATCACTATCACATGCCGTTCACCCGCGACACCAAATCGGTGTTCGGCGACGCCAAGGCGATGCAGAAGATCAATCCGCTGATCCGCGTGCCCTCGCTCATTCTCGAGGGCGGCGAGACGCTGGTCGATTCGGCCGCCATCATCGACTGTCTCGACGAGATGGCGGGACCGGCCCGGGCGCTGACGCCGGCCCATGGGCCGGAGCGGCGCAAGGTGTTGCAGGCCGTGGCGATCGCCACCGGAGCCATGGACAAGGCGGTGCAGATTTTCCTCGAACGG
Organism: Hyphomicrobiales bacterium; assembly: GCA_016185245.1. Lineage (GTDB taxonomy): Bacteria > Pseudomonadota > Alphaproteobacteria > Rhizobiales > Aestuariivirgaceae > Aestuariivirga. The sequence goes on from JACPNZ010000051.1 coordinate 104,748, forward strand.
CATTTTCATCCCGGCAAGATGCTGAGCAGGGAGTGGGAAAGCCGCTGCCTCAAGCAGCTTGCCGGGGCGCTCGATCATCTCGAACGCGGCTGCGGGGCGCCGTGGTTCATCGATAGCCAGATGAGTCAGGCGGATGTCACCATCGGCTGCCTCATCGGCTACCTGAAGCTCCGGGTCGCCGACGCCTTTCCCGCCAACAGATACCCGCGGATTCATTCCCTGGCGGTGCATTGCGAACTGCGCGAGGAATTCGTGAAATCGCGGCCCGGCGCCAACGAGACCATGCCTGCCGCCAAGGGCCGATCATAGCGGCACGGGCAGGACCGACTTGGGATCGGGGACGACGTAGCCGCGCTGCACCGCCGGGCGGGTGGCGATCGAAAGATACCAGCGCAGCACGTGGCGGTAGTCGCGCAAGGCGATGCGATGCCTTTCATGGCGAGCGATCCACGGGAAGGTCGCGATATCGGCAATCGAATAGGCATCGCAGATGAAGTCGCGGCCGGCGAGACGCCGGTCGAGGGTCGCATAGATGCGTTTGGCCTCTTCGGCATACCAGACCTCGGCGAACGGCGCCTTGCCGGGGTGGCTCGCGAGAAAATAGTGGGCCCGGCCGAGGAACGGGCCGACCGTCGACATCTGCCACATCAGCCATTCATGGACGCGGAGCCGCAGCACCGGTTCGCTGGGGTAGAGGAGCCCGGTCTTGTCGCCAAGATACATGAGGATGGCGCCCGATTCGAATACGCTGAGCCCGGTGTCGCGATCGACGATTGCCGGAATGCGGTTATAGGGCGAGATCGCCTCGAAGGCGGGGGTGAACTGTTCGCCCTTGTTGATGTCGATATGATGGACTTGGTAAGCAAGCCCCATCTCCTCCAGGGCGATCGAGATCTTGCGGCCGTTGGGCGTGGCGAAGGTATAGAGTTCGATCATAGAAGCTCCAATCCGCCGGCCCGCCGCATGGCGGATTCGAGAACGATGATGCGGTCATAGGCTTGGGGGCTGAGGGTGGAATAGCCCGTCAACAGAAGTTGCTGGCGTGTTTCGATCAGATCAGGGTCGGCAAAGGCGCGGGCGAGGGCTGTCTGCAACGCCGCCAACTCGCCGGCGATGGTGACATAGGGCAGGGCCGGCACGGCCGGCGAGCGGGCGATTTCAACCAGGCCTTCGAGATAATCGGGGCGATAGCGCCTGGCCAGCGCCACACAGACGGCATCGGTGGCGCAGACATCGGCGGAACCTTCTCGCACGGCGCGCAGCGAGGCGATGTGGCCGCCGGTCCTGATGGTGCTGCCGAAGAACCGGCCGTGCCGGCCAAGCGGCGCGAAGACCAGTTGCAGGGCGAGCATTCCCGACATCGAATCGGGCGCGTTGACGGCGGCGGTCCGCCCACGGAAATCAGCGAGCGGCCGCATCTCCCGGGCAAAGACCAGGCTGCAATAGTTCGGTCCCTCGCAGCCGTCGGCGCCATAGTGGGGGGTGGCCACCAGCTTCAGCCGGCCTTTGAATTCGTGGGTGAAGGGATAGCCGCAAGTCTGGCTGAACAGCAGTCGCGGATCGCGCCAGGCGGCGGTGTGATCGGCCGGACGCGCCAGCGGTGGTACGCTTTCGAGATGACGGGCGATGCCGGCCCACCAGCTATCGGTGGCGGCGCGAAACTCGGGCCAGTCGTACATCGGCAGGGTGGCGATCATGTCAGGTCTTTCATCAGCCGACGGATGAAGCCCGCCGTCTCGTTGGGCTGCACCACGGCATGGCGAATGAGATCGTCGAAATGCTGGGTAAGCTGGCGGATGTGTTCGGTCGAGGTGAAGACGAAGTAGAAGCCCCCCATATAGACGGCGGCGCGGGCCTGGCCGAAGACGGTATAGGGGGCGGCGAAGCGCTCGCGCCCGTCGAACAGGAACCAGCGATAGGCAGGATAGAGGTTTTCGACCAGACCCGCCATGTGCTCCAACTGGCGGCGGCGCTCGCGCAGCGGCAGGTGGCGCCACAGGCCCTCGCCGCGGGCAAGGGCTTCGACCGACTGGCGGGTCGAGCACACCTCGATCTCGCTGGCCGCCGCCCGGGCGTGGTCGATGCGGCGGCGGGCCTCGGCCGCCGCGGCGGCCGCCTCGCCGAGCGAGGACTTGCCGTTCTCATGGACGATCACCGCCTCGGTCTTGACCTGATCGGGCAGCGAGGACGGCACATAGCGGAGCTTGGAACCGCGCGCCTCCTCATGCCAGTGCTTCAGGTGCTCGTTGGCGGGATAGTCGGCGCCGGGCGAGACGGCGGTCTGCGATACCACGTCGGGCGTGACCTCACGCATTTCGGAAATGCCGAGCAGCCAGTCGACCGAGGCGCCGTGGCGCTGGGCGATGCGGGCGATGGTCTCGGCCCGCGGCAGGCGGACGTTTTGCTCGGCGAGAAGCTGCGACAGGGTCGAGCGGTCGAGCCCGGCGCGGGCGGCAAAGCGGGCCTGCGACCGGCCGGTTCCGGCAATAAGTTCGGCCAGGCGTCGCTGAAAGACCGCAACGGTCTGCCGTTTACTAATGTCAGGTTCTGTTGACAATCGTCAACACTATACATGCTTGTGTTACATGATCAACAGGCGGCGGTGGGGTTCGCCTGTATACTCGCACGGATTCAATCGGTTTCCGAACGAGGGGCTTCGGCACGTGACGGCGCGACGGCATGAACTGGAATGGCCGACATTCCTGCTGATCTTTCTGGTCTATGCCGGACTGGCGGCGCTGATCTGGCTCAACGCCGTGCTGGCGTGGTGGATCATCCTGCCGGCCGGCGCCTATCTGGCGGCCCTGCATGTCTCGTTGCAGCACGAGGTTCTGCACGGCCACCCGACCGGCAGCCGGCGGCTGAACGAAGCCCTGGTCTTCCTCACCCCGCATTTCTGGCTGCCCTACCCGCGCTACCGGGATAGCCACCTCAAGCACCACAACGATGCCGACCTGACCGATCCGCGGCGCGATCCCGAATCCTACTACATGCTGCCGGAAGACTGGGCGGGCCTCGGCGGCGTCAGGCAAGCGCTTTATCGCCTGAACCACACGCTCGCCGGCCGCATGATCATGGGTCCGGCCATCAGCATCGTCCGCATGTGGTCGACCGATTTCGCGGCGATTGGCAAAGGTGACGGGGAGATTGCCGGGGCCTGGGTCTATCATGTGGCGGCCTGCGGCCTCACCATCTGGCTGGTGGCATTCGTCGCCGGCATGCCCTTATGGCAATATATGCTGCTCATTTCCTATCCGGGAATATCCCTGGCACTGGTGCGCTCCTACTGCGAGCACCGGGCGGCGGATGCGCCGGAACATCGCACCATCATCGTCGAGGCCTCGCCGTTCTGGGCGCTGCTGTTCCTTAACAACAACCTGCACGTCGCCCATCACGACCGCCCGGCGCTGGCCTGGTACAAGATTCCGGCCCATTACCGGGCCGAGCGCGACCGCATGCTGGCCGAGAACGACGGCTACACCATGAACGGCTATGGCGAAATCTTCCGGCGCTATCTGTTCAGCGCCAAGGAACCCATCGCCTATCCGCGCATGGACTGGCTGCGGCCCGATTGACGGGCCGCCGGGCCGCGTGCCAAGCCGCTCCTGTGACCAGCTTCTCGGTGATCATCCCAACCCGTGACCGGCCGCACTATCTGCGCCAGGCGCTGCGGAGTGTTCTTGCCCAGGCTCACGCCGACATCGAGACGATCGTCGTCAACGACGGCACGGGTGGCGCCGAAATCGCCAATTCGGTTTCATCGGCCATAAGGGTTCTCGACAGCCGCGGCCAAGGCCCGGTGGCGGCCCGCATCGCCGGGGTTGCGGCAGCACGGGGCGAGGCGATCGCCTTTCTCGACGATGACGACCGGTTCACCGATGAAATGTATCTGGCGCGGGCGGCGCGGCATTTCGCCGAGGGCGCCGATTTCTGTTTCGCCGACGGCACGCTGGTGTTCGATGACGGCCGGGCCGACCTTCCCTTCTCATACACGGCCGATGCGTCCTCGCTTGCCCGCGACAACACCATCCTGATCTCGGCGGTGAGCTATCGCCGCAACCTGCATGACCGGCTGGGACGGTTCGACGAAACGCTGCCCTATTACTGGGATTGGGACTGGTACCTGCGGGTGGCGGGTTCGGGGGCCAGACTGTGGCACGATCAAAACCCCGTCGTGGCGATTCGCCTGCACGCCGAGAACATGTCGGGCGAGAGCCTCGCTACGGCGCGGCGCGCCAATCTCGACCGCCTGGCGGAGAAGCACAAGCTGGCGCCACTCGCCCTCAAGAACCACCTCGACTTGGCGCGCGAGGCCCAGAAGCCTCGTCCAACACCTGGTGCAACTATTTGATAATGAAAGACTTTTTGTGGCTGCCGGAAGAGACCGAAGATTCACGGCGATTTGTCGGGGTTTTTCCACAGGCAGCGCGAAAAAACCCTGCAAAATAAGGGTTTTCACGAATCAGTCGTTGCGCTAACGCTGCGGTCGGCCCTAGGTGGCAAAGGAGAGAAACATGGCTGATGAAAAAGAGAAAATTGCAACCATCGCGCTGTCGAAGATCACCGCCGAACTGGCCGACAAGCACGATATGTCGAAGAAGGCCGTGGGCGATCTCCTCGGCGCCTTCGTCGACCTGACGGTCAAGCACCTGAAGAAGGGCAACAAGGTGCGGGTGACCGGACTTGGCATTTTCCAGGTGCGCAAGCGCCCCGCCCGCATGGGCCGCAATCCGGCGACCGGCGAAGCGATCAAGATCAAGGCCTCGAAGAAGCTGGCCTTCCGCGCCGCCAAGGAAGTGAAGGACGCAATCTGATTTCCGACGGTTGTTACTACCAACAGCCCCGCCCCTCGCGCGGGGCTGTTTGTTTTTCGGCACCCGCGCCGGCCTGCGGCGGTTGAGATATTCTCACTGCCAAGCCGATTGCGGTACCCCCGCCGGCTCGTCTATCAAGCTGGTGAATTCTTCGGCTCCACAAGGAACATCCCATGAAAGCCCAGGCTCGTGTTGTGGTCGTCGGCGGCGGCGTCGTCGGCTGTTCGGTGCTCTATCATCTCACCAAGGCGGGCTGGAAGGACGTGGTGCTGGTGGAGCGCGACCGGCTCACCTCGGGTTCGACCTGGCATGCAGCCGGCGGCTTCCACACGCTGAACGGCGATCCCAATGTGGCCAAGCTGCAGGGTTACACCATCGCCCTCTACGACGAACTCGAAAAACTCTCGGGGCAAGCCTGCGGCCTGCACCGATCGGGCGGCATCCTTCTCGCCGACAGCCCGGAGCGCCTCGAGTGGTTGAAAATGGCCCATGCCCGGGCCCGCTACCTGGGGCTTGAGACCGAAATCATCTCGACCGCCGAAGCCAAGAAGATGCATCCCTATCTGGAGGAGAAATACTTCGTCGGCGCCATGATCGACGCCGCCGACGGCAATCTCGATCCCGAAGGCACGACCCACGCCTATGCCAAGTCGGCGCGGATCAATGGCGCCGAGATCTACCAGAACTGCCGGGTGACCGATCTCAAACCGCGCAAGGACGGCACCTGGGATGTGATCACGGCGAACGGCAACATCCATGCCGAGCATGTGGTGAACTGCGGCGGACTATGGGCCCGGGAAGTGGGGCGCATGGTCGGGCTCGAGTTGCCGGTGCTCGCCATGGAGCACATGTATCTGGTCACCGACGACATGCCGGAAGTCATTGCCTACAACAAGGAACGTGGCCGGGAACTTCCCCACATCATCGACTTCAAGTCGGAAATCTACATGCGCCAGGAGCGCTCCGGCATCGTGCTTGGCACCTACGAGAAGGCCTGCAAGCCGTGGAGCCCCAAGCAGACGCCATGGGACTTCGGCACCGAACTGCTGCCGCCCGACCTCGATCGCATCGGGCCATCCTTGGAAATGGGCTACAGGCATTTCCCCTTCCTGGCCAAGGCCGGCATCAAGCGGGTGATCAACGGCCCCTTCACCTTTTCGCCCGACGGCAACCCGCTGGTCGGGCCGGTGCAGGGATTGAGGAATTTCTGGTGCGCTTGCGCGGTGATGGCGGGCTTCAGCCAGGGCGGCGGCGTCGGCCTGGCGCTGTCGCAATGGATGGTGAACGGCGATCCGGGCTTCGATGTCTGGGCCATGGACATCTCGCGCTTCGGCGAATGGGCAACCCGCACCTATACCAACGAGAAGGTGCGCGAGAACTATTCGCGGCGCTTCTCCATCAAGTTCCCCAATGAGGAACTGCCCGGAGCCCGTCCGCAGCAGACCACCGCCCTCTATGACACGATGCTGGCGCAAGGTGCGGTGATGGGCGATAGCTGGGGCCTCGAGACGCCCTTGTGGTTCGCGCCCCAGGGGGTCGCGCCCAAGGACGTGTTTTCCTTCCACCGCTCCAATGATTTCCCCCATGTCAAGGCCGAGGTGATGGGAACGCGCAACGGCGTCGGCGTCACCGAGATCGCCAATTTCGCCAAGTACCGCTTCACCGGAGCGGGTGCGGAAGCCTTCCTGTCGCGGCTGATGACCAACCGGATGCCGAAGCCGGGCCGGCTGATCCTGACGCCGATGCTGAACCCGCAAGGCCGGCTGATCGGCGACTTCACCATCGCCAAGGCGGCGGAGGATTGCTTCTACATGTGGGGCTCGAGCCAGGCGCAGAAGTATCACCTGCGCTGGTTCGAGCAGCACCTGCCCACGGACGGCTCGGTGGCGATCCACCGCTACGACATGGGCCTCGTCGGACTGTCGATCGCCGGGCCCAAATCGCGCGAGGTGCTGCAGGCGCTCACCGACGAGGACGTTTCCAACGCCGCATTCAAGTTCATGGACCATCGCGCCATGGATGTGGGCCACTGCCCGGCGCTGGTCAACCGCGTCACCTATACGGGCGATCTGGGCTATGAAATCTGGGTGAGACCCGAATACCAGCGCCGCCTGTATGCTGAGATCATGAAGGCGGGGACGCCGCATGCAATCATCAATTTCGGCATGCGGGCGCTGCTGTCCATGCGGCTCGAGAAGAACTTCCCCACCTGGTACCGGGAGCTGCGCCCGATCTATGGCGGCTTCGAAGCGGGTCTCGACCGTTTCATCGACCTGACCAAGAACGATTTCATCGGCCGCGACGCGGCGATGGAGGAAAAACGCACCGGCGGCAAGCTGCGGCGGGTTTCCATGGTGGTCGATGCCAGCGACGCCGATGTGCTGGGCGACGAGCCCATCTGGCATACGGGCAAGGTGGTGGGCTGGGTGACTTCGGGCGGCTTTGCCCACTACGTCAACAAGTCGATAGCCCAGGGCTATGTGCCGAAGGAACTGGCAGGCAATATTTCGGCCGGGGCCTTCGAGATCGAGATCATCGGCGAGAACCGCAAGGCGACGATCACACCCACGCCGCTGTTCGATCCGGACGGCAAGCGGATGCGCTCGTAAACGAGGCGATGAAGCCCGCAACCCATCCCAGCGCACTTCGCGTTCAGGCGGCGCTGGGGCCGCGCTTCGAAGTGCTGGAATTCGACGCGAGCACCAGGACCGCGGCCGATGCGGCGGCGGCGGTTGGCTGCGAGGTTGCGCAGATCGCCAAGTCGATCATCTTCAGGGTCGAAGCGAGCGGCCGCGCCGTGCTGGTCATTGCCTCGGGCAGCAACCGGGTGGACGAAAGCAAGATCGCCGCGCTGCTGGGCGAGAAGATCGGCCGGGCCGATGCGGATTTCGTGCGGACCCAAACCGGCTTCGCCATCGGCGGCGTGCCGCCGGTCGCACACCAGACGCCATCGGTCATCTTCATCGACGAGGATCTGCGGGCCTTCGAGCGGATATGGGCGGCGGGCGGGACGGCCAATGCCGTGTTTGCCCTGACCTGGGACGATCTGGTGGCCCTCACCGGCGGCAATGTGGCCGAGGTGGCGAAGCGGGTCTAACCCGCAAACTCCAGCGCCGCATCGGCGAGCCAGTCCCAGACGCTCATGGCGAAGGTGCGCATGGCATAGAGATCGAAACGGTCAGCGCTCACGCAGTGGACGAGGAGCGGCATGTGGTGGACGCCGGTCATGGCGAAACCGCCCGGCGTGAAGGCGCTTTCATGGAAATCGAGGGCCATGCCCTTGGCGAGGACGGCGCGGGCGGGTGCGCCTTCGAGGAAGATGCGGGTGCGGCTGTGGGAGAGCGGCGTTGCGGCGCAGACGCCCATGAGCTTCGTGGCGAGGTCGTCGGTCTCGGGTCCCACCAACCAGAACTGCCGGGGCCCGACGCGCAGGACGGTGCGGCCTTTGCTTGCAACCGCCACGCCGACCTTGGCCGGAAGCTCGCCGGCCACGGCCGCCAGGCGCTTCTCGAAATCGGGTGAGAGCCCCGCCGCCTGGGTCAGGGTGAAGCCGCGGGCCTCGCCCATCCGCAGGACGGGGCTCGTGTAGGGCCTGGCGGTCGCCAGGGCGGAGCGGCGCTCAAGCATTGAGGCGGGCTCCTTCCTTGTCGATGAAATGGGGCGAGACGATCCTTGCTTTCACCTGCTCGTTCTTGAGCGGGAAGGCGCAGACGATCTCCTCGCCCTCGTGCCTGAGACCACCCTGGTAGAGACCGAGGGCGATGAACTTGCCGAGCTCCGTCGACCAGGTGATGGAAGTGATGTAGCCGCGGCCATGGCCCTTGATCTCGTCGTTCGCGGCAAAGAGGATCGAGCCGCCGCGCAGCTTCTTGCCGGCCTCCAGCAACTCGAGGCCGACCAGGCTCCAGCGCTCCGGCGCCTGCAGGTTTTCGCGGAAGCGGAGCGCCTTGCCGACATAGGCCTTGTCCTTGCCGGCCATGCGGCCGAGACCCAGATCGTCGAGGGTGTTGCGGTGATCGAGCTCGAGGCCCGCCACGTGACCCTTCTCGATGCGGAGCGAAGCGAGCGCCTCAAGCCCGTAGGGCTTGATGCCGAGGGGAGCGGCAGCCTTGAGGATGTGCTCCCACAAAGGAATGGCATGGTCGGCCGGCACATGCACTTCGTAGGCGAGTTCACCCGAGAAGGAGAGGCGCAGCAGGCGCACCCGCACGCCCTCATGCAGGATGTCGAGGCAGCCCATGTAGGGCAAGTTTTCGTTAGAGACATCGGCCGCCGGGAAGGCAAGCTTGAGGGCCTCGCGCGACTTGGGGCCCGACACCGCCATGCCGCCCCATTCGTCGGTAAGCGATGCCACCTGGACGTTGAGATCGGTCCAGTGGCATTGCAGCAGGTATTCGAGCCACGACATGACCTCGGCGCCTTGCGCGGTCGTTGTGGTCATGTAGAAATGATCGTCGGCGAGCCTCGTCGTGGTGCCGTCATCGAGCACCACGCCGTCGTCGTTGAGCATAACGCCATAGCGCGACTTGCCCACGGGCAATTTGGCGAAGCCGTTAACATAGATGCGGTTGAGGAGTTCCGCCGCATCGGGACCCTGGATATCGATCTTGCCGAGGGTCGAGACATCGGCAAGGCCGACATTGCTGCGGACGAGCTCCATTTCCTTGACATAGGCCGCTTCGGGCGTGGCGCCGGCCCAGCCATAGTACCAGGCGCGAAGCCACGGCCCCGCCTCGCTGAAAGTGGCACCATTGGCGGCGTTCCAATCATGGAGCGGCGACAGGCGGATGGGGCGGAAATGGTGGCCGACGCTGCGGCCGGCAATGGCACCCATGGTCATGCCTGAATAGGGCGGGCGGAAGGTGGTGGTGCCGGCCTGTTGGATGGTCGTGTCGCTGTGGCCGGCCATCAGGGCAAGCGCATTGATATTCGAGGTCTTGCCCTGGTCGGTGCCCATGCCGAGGGTGGTATAGCGCTTCAGGTGCTCGACCGAGCGGTAGCCCTCGTCATGGGCGATGGCCACGTCCTTCGACGTGACATCGTTCTGGAAATCGACGAAGGCCTTGCCTTTGCTCCCGCTCGGCGGCGCCCAGACAGGGAGAATGGAATAGGCGCGGTCGGCGGTCGCTTCGAGAGCCAGCACCGGCCGGGTCCTGGCAAATCCCGCTTCGGAAGCGGCGCGCGTCCCGACCGACGAACCTTCGGCAATCGCCGCCGCCAGTCCGAAGGTTCCCATCATGGCGCCGGCGCCGAAATGGCTGGGAGGAAAGCCGCCGGGCAGGAAAGCGGCGATGGCGTCATCGTAGCGCGGTCGAATGCCGCCGTGAGATGACAGATGCACCGCCGGCGACCAGCCGCCCGACATCGCCAGCGCATCGCATTCGACGGCGGCGGCATGGGTGCCCACCAGCCGGGCGCGGGTCACCGCCTTGGCGCCCTCGACATCGCCTACGCCGGTCCCGGGGAAGATGGCCATGCCGGCGGCCGTGGCGCGAGCCGCCAGATCGGTGGCGATGGTTGGGCGGTGATCGGCAACCGTCACGGCAACGCCTGCCGCGGCAAGATCGAATGCGGTCGCATAGGCCGTGTCGTTGTTGGTGACGATGACGGCGCGCTTTGCCGGCGCCACGGCAAAGCGGTTGAGATAGGTCCTGACGGCGGAAGCCAGCATGACGCCGGGGCGGTCGTTGTTGGCAAAGACCAGGGGCCGTTCGATGGCGCCGGTGGCCAGCACAATGGTCCGTGTCCGGAGCAATATGGCGATCTGCCGGGGCTCACCCTTCGCCGGATCGGGCCTCAGGTGGTCGCGGCGCTCGACCAACACGACGAGATTGCCGTCATAGAGGCCTTGCGCCGTGGTGCGGCTCAGGAGTTTTGCGTTGGAAAGCGATTGCAGCTCCGCGACGACGGTCGCCCGCCACGACTCATTCGAAGAGTCCGAATCGGAGAGGAGACTGCCGCCCAACAGCGCATCCTGCTCGGCCAGAACGACGCGGGCGCCGCTGCGGCCCGCGGTCAGGGCGGCGGAAAGCCCGGCGGGACCAGCACCCACCACCAGCACGTCGCAGAATTCGTGGCGCATCTCATAGCGGTCGGGATCGGGCTCATAGGTTCCGGCCCCCAGCCCCGCCGCCCTGCGGATGAAGGGCTCGTAGAACATCCAGGAGCCTTTCCAGGGCCCCATGAAGGTTTTGTAGTAGAAGCCCGACTGGAACAGGGGAGCGGCGAGCGAATTGATCGCCATCAGGTCGAAATCGGGCGAGGGCCAGGCATTCTGCGAGCGCGCCGTGAGACCGTCGGCCAGGTCGGTCATGGTGGCCGGAATATTGGGCTCGGTGCGGCCGCCCTCGCCGAGAGTGAAGAGCCCGTTCGGTTCCTCGATGCCGGCGGACAGAAACCCGCGCGGCCGGTGATACTTGAAGCTGCGGCCGATCAGCAAGCGGCCTGCCGCGAGCAAGGCCGAGGCCAGGGTGTCGCCTTGGAAACCCACCAGTGGCTTGCCGTCGAAGCGGGCGCTAACCGGCTTGGCCCGATCGATGCGGCCGCCGGAGGCGAGGCGCCGGAAGCCGGTCATGGCCTGACTCCCTTCTCCCATAGGGAGAAGGTGGGGCCCGTCGCGGCACGCGATGGGAGGATGAGGGGACCGGATACTTGAGTGCGATAGTCGATCCCCTCACCTTCCCATTGCTGCGCAATGGGCCCCTTCCTCTCCCCCGGGAGAGGAGAAATTCGCGCACTCATGGCACCTCTCCAATCTCGTTGGTGGCGGTGTCGCGGGCGAGCTTGAACCATTGCCGGCAGCCCAGCACGTGCTGCCAGTATTCGTCATGGGGGCCCTTGGGATTGTCGAACAGGAAATAATAGTCGTGCCAGACCTTGGCATCGGTTTCGCCGTGGACCGGACGCTGCTTCGCCGCATCGCCGCCGTAGCGAAATTCGCTGTAGTCACGCGGGCCGCACCAGGGACAGGGAATTCTCATTGCTTGTAGGTCCAGTTGCCGAGGCCAAATTCGTCGAGTTCGGCCCCCTTCTCGAAACGGTCGAGGGCATAGCAGCGGTTGAGTTCGTGCTCCTCATCATGGGCGATGGTGTGGGCGAAGGTCCAGCCGCTCGCCGGTGTCGCCTTGAAGCCCTGATAGCACCAGCCGCCGTTGAGATAGAGATTGCGCACCGGGGTGCGGCAGATGAAGGGGCTGCCGTCGGGCGTCATGTCCTGGATGCCGCCCCAGTGGCGCAACAGCCTGAGCCTGGAAATGAACGGCATCAGCGACACGGCGCATTCGGCCACCTCGCGGATTTTTCCGAACTGGCCGCGCTGGGTATAGGTGTTGAAGCCGTCGATGTGGCCACCGAAGACCAGGCCGCCCTTGTCGGACTGCGACAGGTAGAAGAGCTCGGCCCCCCAGGAGACGACATGATGAACCAGCGGCTTCACCGGCTCGGTGACGAAGGCTTGGAGCACGTGGCTCTCGACCGGCAGTCTCAATCCGGCAAGACGGGCCACATGGGAGGTATGGCCGGCGACCGCGATCGCGACCTTGCCGGCATTGATGCGGCCGCGCGTCGTGTCGACGCCGGTCACCCTGCCCTCCGCCATGGTGAAGCCGGTGACTTCGCAGTTCTCGATGATGTCGATGCCGTGGCGGTCGGCGGCGCGGGTATAGGCCCAGGCCACCGCATCGTGGCGGGCCGTGCCGGCGCGGCGCTGCAAGATGCCGCCGCAGATCGGCCAGCGTGCCTCCTTCGAATAGTCGAGATAGGGCAGAAGCTTCATCACCTCGCCGCGGTCGAGCAACTCGGCGTCGATGCCGTTGAGCCGCATGATGTTGCCGCGCCGGGCGAAAGTGTCGAGCTGCACCGGATTGACGGCGAGCACGATCTGGCCGCGATGCGAAACCATGCAGTTGAAGTTGAGTTCGTGCGACAGGCCCTCCCACAGTTTCAGCGAATGCTCGAAGAAGGCCGTGTTGCCGCCGATCATGTAGTTGGAGCGGATGATCGTGGTGTTGCGGCCGACATTGCCGGAGCCGATGTAATTGCGCTCGATCACCGCCACATTGCGGATGCCGTGGTTCTCGGCCAGGTAGTAGGCGGTGGCAAGGCCGTGGCCGCCGCCGCCGACGATCACCACATCATAGGAGGTCTTGGGCTCCGGCGACCTCCAGGCCCGCGGCCAGGGAAGGTCGGGCTGCAAAGCATGGCGGGCAAGGGCTAAGGCTGAGTAACGGTCTGACACGGAGTCGTTGCTATCAGAGTCGGCGCCTGCCGGGCAAGGAGCGGAAAATTCACGGCCTTTGGCGCCGGACAGGGTAGCGAGAGCGAAGTTTCCCAAGCCCGACGACGTCAGGCATTCATGTCACGCAATTGAAGAAGCGCAGCACATCGAAATACCGCGCCGTTTCGAAGCGGATGGTGCGGCCGCCCGCATGCGAGGCGCCCGGATACCAAGAATGGCGGTAGTGGGATTGCCGTAGGTCACTTCGGTCACCCAATAGTCGGGCATGGGCAACAGGCAGCGCTTTACCTCGCCCCTCGATTACCCGCTCTTGCCGCTCGAAACGACTTCGTTACAAGATGGCTGCCATGCGCATCGATATCATTGCAAGGTCCGTCAACCTCGACCCCTGCGATCCGGAATTCTACCAGAACCCCTATCCCGCCTACCACGCGGTGCGCCAGTGCTGCCCCATGTTCAAGTGGGAACAATATGGCATGTGGTGCTTCAGCCGGCACGCGGACGTGAATGCGCTGTTGCGCGACCGCCGTTTCGGCCGGCAGATACTGCATGTGGCAACCGCTGAGGAGCTGGGCTGGGCGGAGACGCCCTTCCATCTCAAGCCGTTCTACGCTTTCGAGCGGCATTCGCTCCTCGAACTCGAGCCGCCGGTTCACACCCGGCTCCGGGGCCTGGTCAACCGCTCGTTCCTGGCCCGCCAGGTAGAGCGGCTCCGGCCGGCAATCACGAATCTTTGCAATGGCTTGATCGACCGGTTTGCAGCTCAGCATGAAGTTGAGCTTCTCGGCGCATTTGCAACAGCCATTCCGGTGATCGTGATCTGCGATCTCCTGGGCGTGCCGAGCGACATGGCGCAGCAATTGCTCGCCTGGTCCCATGACATGGTGGCGATGTACCAGGCGCGGCGCGACCGGGCGATCGAGGATGCGGCGGTAAGGGCGACGGTGGACTTCAGTAACTTCATGCGTGGCTACATCAACGAGCGGCGGCGGAGCCCAGGCGGCGATCTTCTCTCGGAGCTCATCCGGGCCGAGGAGCAGGGACAGAAGCTGAGCGAAGACGAACTCGTTACCACCGCGATCCTGCTGCTCAATGCCGGCCACGAGGCCACGGTACATGGGATCGGCAATGGGGTGAAGGCGCTGCTCGAACATGGGGTGCGCGACGGGATCGACGAGGGCCATATCGAGGAAACCTTGCGCTTCGATGCGCCACTCCACCTGTTCACCCGCTATGCCCTCGAGGACCTCGACTATGGTGGGCTGCGCCTGAGGAAGGGCGAAGAGGTGGGGCTGATGCTGGGGGCGGCCAACCGCGATCCCGCCCGCTTCGTCGATCCCGACCGCTTCGATCCGAGCCGCGATCCCAACCCCCATGTGAGCTTCGGGGCGGGCATTCATTTCTGCATCGGAGCACCCTTGGCCCGGCTCGAAATGCAGGTCGCCATTCCCCTGCTGTTCGAGCGCCTGCCGAAGCTTGTCCTCGCCGAACCCCCGCGCTACCGCGACACCTATCATTTCCACGGGCTGGAGGAGCTGCGGGTGTCGTTCTGATACGTCGTTTCCGGGCCACCGGCTGACGTTTCCTCCCCTGCCCGCGGGACCTGTTGAGCGTAAAGACACCCTCACGTGAAACTTTCTCAACAGGTTCGCCCATGACCGACGTCCAGCCCGCCACCTCCGGCCGCCGCGCCCGCGGGGGTGCCGATGCGCGCCGCGCCGCCCGCACCGCCGTCACCATCCGCCAGGCGGGATACATCCGCCGCAAGGTGAAGCTGTACGAGCCGTTCTCCGACGACCAGCTGGAATTGATCGAAAACAATGCCCAGTGGGTGCTGCAGGAAATCGGCATCGATTTCCGCGACGATCCCGAGGCGCTGGCCATGTGGAAGGCAGCCGGCGCTGACGTGAAGGGCGAGCGGGTGCGCTTTCCCAAGGGGCTGGTGCGCAGTCTGATCAAGACCGCACCGCGCGAATTCACCCAGTTCGCCCGCAATCCCGCCAACAACGTGACGGTCGGCGGCAACAATACGGTTTTCGCCCCCGTCTATGGCCCGCCCTTCGTGCGCGATCTCGACGGTGGCCGGCGCTATGCGACGATCGAGGACTTCCGCAATTTCGTCAAGCTCGTCTACATGTCGCCGAGCCTGCACCATTCGGGCGGCACGGTGTGCGAGCCGGTCGACATCCCCGTCGCCAAGCGCCATCTCGACATGGTCTATTCACACATCAAATATTCCGACAAGCCGTTCATGGGTTCGGTTACCGCACCCGAGCGCGCCGAGGATTCGGTCGCCATGGCCAAAATGGTGTTCGGCGTCGACTTCGTCGACAACAACTGCGTGCTGATCAACCTGATCAACGCCAATTCGCCGATGGTGTTCGATGGCACCATGGTGGGGGCGCTGAAGGTCTATGCCAGGGCCGGCCAGGCGACGGTCATTTCGCCGTTCATCGTGGCAGGCGCCATGTCGGCGGTTACCACGGTCGGAACGCTGACCCAAATTCTTGCCGAAGCCTCGGCTGGCATGGCCTTCGCCCAGCTTTGCCGGCCGGGCGCGCCGGTGGTGTTCGGTACCTTCGCCTCCTCCATGTCGATGCAGTCGGGAGCGCCCACCTTCGGCACGCCGGAACCGGCGCATGTTCTGTTCGGCGCCGCCCAGCTCGCCCGGCGCATGGGGGTTCCCTTCCGCTCGGGCGGCGGCCTGTGCGGCTCCAAGATTCCGGACGGGCAGGCGGCCTATGAAAGCGCCAACACGCTCTGGCCGACGTTGCTGGGGGGCGTGAACTTCTGCCTGCACGCGGCCGGCTGGCTGGAAGGCGGGCTAGCGAGTTCCTACGAGAAGCTGATCATGGATGCCGACCAACTCACCATGTTCCAGAAATTCGCCGAAGGCCTCGATTTCTCGGAAAATGGCCAGGCCCTCGATGCCATGCGCGAGGTGGGACCGGGCTCCCACTTCCTCGGCTGCGCCCACACCCAGGCCAATTTCGAAACCGCCTTCTGGCGCTCGCAGCTCGCCGACAACAACTCCTTCGAGCAATGGCGCGACGACGGCGGCAAGGACATCGTGGCGCGGGCCAATGCCCAGTGGAAGAAGCTGCTGGCGGATTACGAAGCGCCGGGGCTCGATCCGAGCCTGGATGAAGAGCTCCAGGCCTTCATGGCCAAGCGCAAGGAAACCCTGCCCGACACCGTATCGTGATCTACCTCTTCAGGTCGCGCCAGGTGTGATAGCCCACACCACCTACCACCAGGGCGGTGCCGAAGGCGTCGACCAAGGCAAAGCGTTCGCCCAGCACCGCCACGGCCAACGCGATGGTGAGAAGCGGCGAAAGGGTCGAGATCATCGCCGTCGACTGGGCTCCGATGCGCCCCATGCCGGCATTGACCAGGAAGGACGGCACCACCGTGGCGACGAGACCGGTCGCCGCCGCCAGCCACAAATAGTGGGGGCTGACCACCAGATGGCCTGGCTGGCGCAGCAGGAAGAAGTGGACGAGGCTGGCAATGGCCGCGCCCGAAAGCGCCACCGAAGTGAACAGCACACTGCCCAGTTCGCCGATAAGCCTGGTGGCGAGGAGCTGATAGACGGCGAAGGCCAAGGCCGAGGCCAGCACCAACGCGATGCCAAGCGTAAGGTTCTCACCACCGCCTCCGAAGTCGGCAAGAAACACCAGGGCGAGGCCGGCGTAGCTTACGCCGACGGCGACGAAATCGGCGGGCTTGAGCGGTGATCCGAAGAAGGCGGCAGCGATGAACAAGAGAAACATCGGATAGGTAAAGAGCGCCAGACGCTCGAGGGAGGCGGTGACATAGACCAGGCCCTCGAAGTCGAGGATCATGGCGATGTAGTAGCCGACCACGCCGACGGCGAGCGCCCGGAACAGGGTCGACCCACGGGGCCGCGGCTTGCCCTGGCGCCGGTCACGGACCAGGACGGCAATCCCGACGGCGGCAAAGAACGGCAGAGAAAAGATCATCCGCCAGGCGAGGATCAGCAGGGCATCGGAATTCTCGACATAGGCGAGCTTGACAAAGATCGCCTTGGACGAGAACAGTGCTGCCCCGGCCAACGCCATTGCATAACCTGTGGTGAGCCCCCTGCGATCCATGGATTTCCCCTATATCGCAAAGTCGCCAGCCTCTGATAGGCTCATCGCCACAGGAGAGAGTCATGGCCCCATTGCCCATCCCATTCCGTCCCGCCGTCGAACTTGCCCGGCTCTTGCGCAGCCGCAAGATCGGGGCTCCGGAGCTCCTGGACCTTTGCCTCGAACAATATGAACGGCACAATGGCGCCCTCAATGCGGTGGTCGTGACCGACATCGCACGGGCGAAAAAGGCGGCGGCGGCGGCCGACCGGCGACTGAAGGCGGGAAAGCCCCTCGGCATTTTCGACGGCGTGCCGATGACGGCGAAGGAAAGCTTCGACTGGGCGGGTAAGCCCTCGACCCACGGGGCTCCCCTCTTCCGCGACAATATCGCCAAGAGCGATGCCGTAGCACTGTCGCGGCTCACCGCGGCGGGTGCCATCATGTACGGCAAGACCAACGTGCCGCTGATGCTGGCCGACTGGCAGAGCTACAATGACATCTATGGCACCACCAACAATCCCTGGGACCTGACGCGGTCGCCCGGCGGGTCGTCGGGCGGCAGTGCGGTGGCACTCGCAACCGGCATGAGTGCCCTTGAAATCGGCTCCGACATCGGCGCCTCGATCCGCAATCCGGCGCATTATTGCGGCGTCTATGGCCACAAGCCGACGTGGAATGTGGTGCCCTATCGCGGGCATTATCTCCCCGGCATGGTGCAGACCTCCGACATCACCGTGGCGGGACCGCTGGCCCGATCGGCCCGCGATCTTGCCGCCATGCTGGGACTTCTCGCCGGGGCCGATGGGTTGGAGGCGCGGGGCACGGTCATCAGGCTGCCCAAATCCACACAAACGTCGCTGAAGGAATTCCGGGTGACGGTGATGACGACCGATCCGGTGAGCGAGGTCGACCAGCCGGTGCAGGAGATGATCGGCAAGCTCGCCCAGTTCCTGGGCCGACGCGTGAAGAAGCTGTCGCTGACGGCGCGGCCCAATTTTTCGACGCAGGAGGCGATGGGCGTCTATGTCGCGCTGTTGCGTTCGGCCACCAGCCGGCGGCAGTCGAACAAGGAATTCGCCGACAACCAAGCCAAGGTTGCCACGCTCCCGGCCAGCGACGACAGCTACTATGCCCAGATGCTGCGGGCCTATGTCATGCCGCATCGGACCTGGCTCATGGTCAGCGAGCGGCGTCACCAGATGCGGCTCCTGTGGGAGCAGTTCTTCGCGGACTGGGACGTATTGCTGTGCCCCGCCGCTGCCTCCGCCGCTTTCTCCCACGACCATGTGGGCGAACGCCATGAGCGCACCATTCCGGTCAACGGCCATCGCGTGCCGACCACCGATCAGCTATTCTGGGCGGGCTATTCGGGATGTTTCCTGCTGCCCTCCACCGTGGCGCCGCTCGGCCTCACGCCGCAGGGCCTGCCATCGGGCGTGCAGATCGTCACCCGTCAATATGGCGACTTGACCTCGATCCGCTTCGCCGAACTGCTCGAGAAGGAATACGCCGGTTTCGTGCCGCCGCCGGGCTATGCCTGAGCGACGAGCTTCGCCGGCGTCGCCGTGTCGCTGGTCCAGCACCACAGCGCAAGCAGCGGCTTGTCTTGGGTTCTGGTGGCGTGCACGACGTTGGGAGCGTGCCAGATGGTGCTGCCGGCGGACTTTGGCGTGAGATCCTCGGAACCCTTGCGCCATTCGGCACCTGAGGTCAGCGGCCAGTAGAGTTCCGGTGCCGGATGATAGTGGTCGCGGTAGTGACGGCCGGGACCCAGCATCAGAAGGCCGAGCAGGAAATCCTCGCCGGGGAAGAAGCCGCGCGGGCCCACCAGCTCGCACCAGCCGTAGTTGGCGACAAAACCTTCGCCCAACAGTGCGTCGGTATAGTGGATGCTCCGGCACCATTGCAGATGGGGCTCGACCGCCGCCAGCGCCGCGGCCAACCTCGCATCGAGCAGCATGGTTTCGGCGATGCACTGGGACAGATAGTGGGTGACCGGCAAGGACCGCGCCACCGGGTGGACCAGAGCGGCCGCATCGCGGCGCTGGCCGGCGAGCCGGGCGAGCACGGTGTCGACGCCTTCGCCCTTACTTTTCGCGAGGCCGCCGATGATGGCGTCGATCAGCCAGTTCAAGTTTTCAAGCAACAGGTAGGGCATGGCCGGGTCTTAGCATGCCGGGAAAAACTGGGAAGAGGTGCGACTTCCGGTAGGCTTAACGGTCCACGGCCATCATGCCAGCGCGTAAACTTTCTCGGCCAGCATCAGGAGGTCGGCATCGCTCGGGTAGCGTAGGGTCGACTTGCGCATCGGCTGGTTGGCCGGCAGGGCCATGTGCGCGGCGAGAAGCTCGGGCCGATTCAGTTCGAGCCCGTCGCCCGCCAGAGACACCTTGATGCCGGTCGAGCGCAGAAGCCGGTCGAACCCCGAAACCGCATCGGCAACGCCCATGGCGGCGGCAACCCTGGCGAAGGCTTGCGGGTTGCCTTCCGCCGCCCAGCCGATAGTGGCGAGCATGGCAAGGCCGGTGGCCCGGCCATGGGGAATGGGAGCGAGATCGGCGAGGGCATGGGAGATATTGTGGGCAAGTGCCGTGCCGCAATTATCGATGCCGATGCCGCCGTAGCAGGAGCCCAACAGCATGGCGCCGCGGGCTTCGATGTCGGCGGGGTTCTTCACGGCGCGCTCGAGATTGGCGGCGATAAGCGAAACAGCCTTGTGGCAATAGAGATCGCTGCCCGGCGTTGCGTGCTTGTTGGTGCAGGCCTCGATGGCGTGGACCAGGGCATCAAGCCCGGTCGCCGCCGTAACCTGGGGCGGAACCGCAACCGACAATTCCGGATCGAGGATCGCAACGTCGGGCTTCAGTTCCTCGCCCCAGGCCCAGACCTTGGCCTTGGCGGCATTGGCAAAGACCGAGACGCGGGTGACCTCGGAACCGGTTCCCGCCGTGGTCGGGATGGCGATGATGGGCAGGCGATTGGCGGGGAGCGGTGTTGCACATAGCTCGTAGGCCGAGGCGGGCAGGCCGGTGACGGTACAACAGGCGACGAGCTTGGCCGTATCGAGAGCCGAGCCGCCGCCCAGTCCGACGATGGCCATGGCCTTCAAGTCGCCAGCGATCGCCGCGGCGGCATCGATGTCGGTGGCCTTGGGCTCGCCCTTGAAGCCATCATAGACGGTCGCCGGGTGGCCGGCCTCGGCAAGGATGGCGAGGGCCCTGGCGGTGATGCCGAGCCCCGCAAGCGCCGGATCGGCGACCAGGAGGATGGGGGCTCCACGACCCGCCAGCGCGGTCGCCTTGGGGCCGAGCTCAGTGAGCCTGCCGGCGCCGAAGATGATTTCGGGGACACGGCTCAGGACGAAGGGCTTCATGGGAATTCCCGGATTGGCGTTACGCCCCGCAATATGGTCGACCCGCCGGCCGGTCAAGCGTGAGGGTTTCTCACCTAGACATGCTCTAGGCTATTCCCGGCCCGGTGATCTCCTTCAGAAGCTTGCGGTAGATCGCCTCGCCATAGTCCCGGTAGTCGTTGACCGACACGACAAAGTGGCCGTCGCCGCCGACCACCTGGTTCTCGAAGTAGATATCGAGCGTCGGCCATTCGTTGAGGATGACGAGGCCGTTGATGGAGATGCCCTGCGCCACCACCCGGTCGCGCACCTGCCACACCGGCGGGCCGACATTGTTGCGGCCGTCGGAGGAGATATCGATCACCCGGCGGCTGGCCGACGGGCCCGAGGCGAAGAGGCCGGCGGAAAAGAGCAGCGCGCTGGCAATCGAGGTGCCGCCTTCGGCGAGACGGCGCGGCGTGCGTGACAAGATACCGCCGAGTTCGTCGGCGTCGGCATCGCCTGCCAGCACGGCCCACGGCACGACGACCCTCTGGCTGTTGAGATCGGACCATTGCAGGGCCGCGACCGCAATGCGCTGCCGGGGTCCGGTGCGGACCGCCCGCTTGATCTCAGGCCGCCGGAAGGCTTCGCCGAGACCCTGCATCTGCAGGCGGAATTCACCTGCGTCGACGCTGAAGGAGCAGTCGATGGCCAAGACCAGAGCCAGGTCGACTTCGGCTAAAGCAGCCCTGGCCTGAGTCAAATAGGCGCCGGCAAGCCCCACGGCAGCGGCCCGGCGCGTGAGCTTCAGCACGGCGCGCCGGGTGAGCATGACGAGGTTTCCTCAGTGGCTGAATTCGAGGTAGTCGAGGGCCCGGCAGTCGGCCGCCTTCCAGCCGACCTCGACCGCGCGGCCCTCGGCCACCGCATCGCTGCCCTGCCTATTCGGCACCTTGACGACGAAATCGCTGTGGCCCGCCACTTCGAGGCGGGCGCGAATGTGGTCGCCCAGATAGATCAGCTCGACGATGCGGGCCTTGAGCGTCACGTCGGCGCCAACCGGATTGATATCGACGCGCTCGGGCCTGATCGACAGGAGTGTCTTATCGCCCTTAGCCATGACATTGACGGCGAGCGCTTTCACCATGTCGCCCGAGTCGAGCTTGACGGTCGCCACCTTGTCGCCGCCGATCTCGACAACGGTGCCCTTCAACTTGTTGTTCTCGCCGATGAACTGGGCGACGAAGGAATTCTGCGGGCGTTCATAGAGTTCGTCGGGGGTGGAGAGCTGCTGCACCACGCCGTCGTTGAACACGGCGATGCGGTTCGACATGGTGAGAGCTTCCGACTGGTCGTGGGTCACATAGACGACGGTGACGCCGAGCCGGTCGTGGATATGCTTGATCTCGTACTGCATCTGCTCGCGCAGCTGCTTGTCGAGAGCCCCCAGGGGCTCGTCCATCAGCACCAGGTGGGGCTCGAACACCAGGGCCCTCGCCACCGCGATGCGCTGCTGCTGGCCGCCGGAAAGTTGACCGGGGCGGCGGTTGCCCATGTTGGGCAATTCCACCATTCTGAGAATCTTCTTCACCCGGTCCTCGACCTCGGCCTTGCCCATGTTGCGTACTTGCAAGGGAAAGGCGAGGTTCTCGTTGATCGTCATGTGCGGGAACAGCGCGTAATTCTGGAACACCATACCGATGCCGCGCTTGTGCGGGGGCACGTTGTTGATCGGCTGACCCTTCAGGTAGATTTCCCCGTGGGTGGCGGGCTCGAAGCCGGCCAGCATCATCAGCGTCGTGGTCTTGCCGGAGCCCGAGGGCCCGAGCATGGTGAGGAACTCGCCCTTCGGTATGTCGAGATTCAGATCCTTGACGACGAGGGTTTCGCCGTCATAGCTTTTCTGCACCTTGGCGAAGCGGACGATGATGTCGTCGGCCGCGGCTTGTTTTGCCATTCCCCTTAGTCCTGTCTGCTGTCTTTCGTCTTGGCGCTATTCTATGGCGCAAAGGAAGCCATGGGAAGCGCCTTGTCAGCGCTTGCCCCGACCGGCCTTCACGATCAGATGCTGCGGCCCGTAGGGGAAGCCGGTGATGTTGCGGTTGCCCTTCTCGGTGATCACCAGAATGTCGTGCTCGCGATAACCGCCCGCCCCCTTCTGGCCCTCGGGGATCATGATCATCGGCTCCATGGAAACGACCATGCCCGGCACCAGCACCGCATCGCAGTCCTCGCGCAATTCGAGCCCGCCCTCGCGGCCGTAGTAATGGCAAAGCACGCCGAAGGAATGACCGTAGCCGAAGGTGCGGTACTTCAGGAGATCGTGCTCGGCATAGATCGCATTGAGGGCCTTGGCGACATCGGAGCATTTGGCACCGGGCACCAGGAGCTTCTTGCCCGCGTCGTGGACATGGCAATTCACTTCCCACAGGCGGATGTGCTCCTTCGAGGCGGTCTCGGCGAAGAGAGTGCGCTCGAGGGCGACGTAGTAGCCGGCCACCATCGGAAAGCAGTTGAGACTCAGGATATCGCCGCGCCTGATCTTGCGGCTGGTCACCGGATTATGAGCGCCATCGGTGTTGACGCCGGACTGAAACCAGGTCCAGGTGTCCATCAGCTCGGCATGGGGCCAGAGGCAGGCGATCTCGCGCACCATGGTCTGGGTCGAATGCAGCGCCACCTCGTGCTCGGGAACCCCCACCGCCACGGCCTCGGCGACGGCGGCGCCACCCAGGTCGGCGACCTTTGCCATCTTGGCGATATGATGGATTTCCTCGGGTGACTTGATCATCCGCAGCCGCATCGAGGGGGCGGCGACATCGACGAACTCGACGCCGGGGAGCGCATCCTCAAGAGCTTTGCGGAAATCGACGCTCACATGGTCGAATTCGATGCCGATGCGCTTGCAGCCGGCGACCAGTCCCTTCACGGCGAGAAAGTAATTCTCCTTCGACCAGTCGGTGTAGGTGACATTATCGCCGAAGGAGCGCCTGGCCGGCTGGCCGCCGTCGATCGCCGCGGTCACTGAAGTCGTCTGCTTCTGGGTGATGACCAGGCCGTATTTGCGGCCGAAATAGCAATAGAGGAAGTCCGCGAGGTAGCAGATGTTATGGTAGGAGGTGAACAGGCAGGCATCGACATTGCTTTTCGCCATCCAACCGCGAATGGCATCCTGGCGGCGCTGCATTTCGCCGGCCGAAAAGGTGGGCTTGGGCCTCTTGCCATTGTTGCGATAGTCGACGAGGCTCGGACGTTCGACGGCTGACATGCACTTGCTCCGGGCTGAAAGGAGCCCGATTTGCTATCGGACGGGGCCTTGTGTCAAAGGAGGTTCGCTCACATACTCTATGAGCAAAACTCATGGAGTTTCAGATGCCCCGGCTGCCGCCGCTCAACGCCCTCAAGTGCTTCGAGGCGGCGGCGCGTTGGGCGAGCTTCTCGCGGGCGGCCGAGGAACTGCATGTCACCCAGTCGGCGGTGAGCCACCAGATTCGCCAGCTCGAACAGTGGTTCGGCCTTACCCTGTTTGACCGGCAGGGGCGTCAGACGGTGCCGACACCGAAGGCCGAGGAACTGGCGCGGGCCCTCGCCGAAGCCTTCGACATCATGGGCGTGGCCTGTAAGCGGATCACCCAGAGCGATGCGGGGCCGGCTCTCACTATCGCCTCGCTGCCGTCCATTGCGACAATCTGGCTCATACCTCGGCTATCGCAGTTCTTCCGTACCCATCCCGAGATTTCGGTGAAGGTAGTCTACGCCTTCGCCCATCAGCAGCTCAACTTCGACGACTATGACATCGCCATCCTGTGGGGCACGGGCGACTGGGAGGATTGCCGCAAGACAAGCTTCCTCGGCGGTGCCACGGTGGCGGTCTGCAACGCCGGCTTCCTCGAGAAGGAGGGGCCGTTCGACGCCCCCCAGGCGATGCTCGGCAAGCCGCTCTTACACGACACCGACCGGATCGGCTGGCAGACCTGGATGCGGGCGGCGGGTCTCAAGCGTGCAGGCCCGGCACCGGGGCCGATCTTCGAGGATTTCAACCTGTTGCGGGCGGCGGCCCTTGCCGGCCAAGGACTGGCACTTTGCCCGCAGGCGCTGATCCGCGACGATCTCGCCTCGGGACGGCTGGTGCAGCCCTTCGCTACTGCCATCCGCCACGACCATGCCTATTACATCATCGAGCCCGCCGATCATCAGCATCGCCATGCGGCGGCGATTGCCGCCTTCAAGGACTGGCTGGTCGGCGAGGCGGCATCCCCGGCCACTTGACCGGCGCGCTATATACGGCCAGATATATCGCATGCCGACCCTAGCCCCGATGATCGATCCGTTCGGCCGCCACGTAGCCTACCTGCGTGTGTCGGTGACCGACCGCTGCGATTTCCGCTGTGTCTATTGCATGGCGGAGGACATGACTTTCCTGCCCAAGCGCGATCTCTTGTCGCTTGAGGAACTCGACCGGGTGTGCTCGGCGTTCATCGACAAGGGGGTGCGCAAAATCCGGCTGACCGGCGGCGAGCCCCTGGTGCGCAAGAGCATCATGACGCTGGTTCAAAGCCTCGGCCGGCACCTGCGCTCGGGGGCGCTCGACGAATTGACCCTCACCACCAACGGCAGCCAGCTAGCGAAATATGCCGGCGAGTTAGCCTTCCACGGGGTGCGGCGCATCAATGTCTCGGTCGATACCCTCGATCCCTCAAAGTTCAAGGCGATCACCCGCTGGGGCGATCTCGCCAAGGTGCAGGAGGGCATTCGCGCCGCCCAGGCCGCAGGGCTGGCGATCAAGATCAACGCCGTGGCGCTGAAGGGCGTCAACGATGGGGAAATCCCCGAGATGATCCGCTGGGCCCATGGGCAGGGCATGGATCTGACGCTGATCGAGACCATGCCCTTGGGCGACATCGACGGCGACCGCACCGACCAGTATTTGCCGCTGTCGGTGGTGCGGGCCGGGCTGATGGATCGCTTCACGCTCGAAGATATTCCCTACAAGACGGGTGGCCCCGCCCGCTATGTGCGGGTTGCGGAGACCGGCGGCAGGCTCGGATTCATCACGCCGCTCACCCATAATTTCTGCGAAAGCTGCAATCGGGTGCGGCTCACCTGCACCGGCACGCTCTACATGTGCCTCGGCCAGGAAGATGCCGCCGACCTGCGGGCACCTCTGCGGGCCTCCGAGGGCAACGAGCTTCTAAACTCGGCCATCGACGAGGCGATTTCACGGAAGCCCAAGGGCCACGACTTTATCATCGACCGCCGTCACAACAAGCCGGCCGTGGCCCGCCATATGAGTGTGACGGGCGGCTGAGTCAGCCTTTACGAGTGTGGCGACATGCCCGTGGCGATCATCAGATGATGCGTCTGGTGATGCATCCCAAGGGTCAGAAGGCCGATGAAGCCAAGGCCGCGCACCTCGTCCACCGGCACGTTGGCAGGGGGATTAGCAGTCAAATCGGCGCCTTCGGACGTCTTGGCAGCAATGAGCTTCCAGCCGTCAACACCATTCATCGTGGCCGCGTGGGCCATGACCATCCGTTGGATCGAATCCCGGACAGACCCCTCGCCGCTCACAACAAAGGTCATGCCGCCCTGGACCGGTCTATCGGTTACAACGGCGTAGAGCGTCACATTGTTCATGTCGATCAGATGCTGGCGAAGAGCCTCCAGACTGACCTTGGACCAGTCGGTCGCAGGATCCGATTGCAAGATTTCGGCAATCTCCTGAATTGCCGCGAACGCCGACTGGCCGGGCTCCTGCGGCACTCCGGTTCCCATCATGGCGTTGTGGTTCATGCCCATCATGCCGTGCATGAGAGACTGGTTCTGATCCTGTGCCGTGGCCGCACCTGTCGATAGGAACAGAACGACGACAGCTATTCGAAGGGGTGTCATTGAGGCTCCTGAAAGTTGGAATTGCAACCACTTGCCAGAACTGCCGGACTTCCTACATGATAACTATCATGTTGCATGCGTTGGCAAGTTTCGCCGGCCACGAGCGAGTCCTGAGCCGGGGGCAATACCTGTTCCATCTGGGCGACCCGGTCACGCATATGCTGATTATTACGGCCGGGGAGGCGCAACTGGTCAGGCGGCAGCCGGGCGGCAATGAGATCGTGCTGCAGCGCGCTCCTGCGGGCTCGGTTCTCGCTGAAGCTTCCCTCTTTGCCAACCACTATCATTGCGATGCGATTGCGGTCACGGGCGTCAAGGCGCGCCTAATTCCGCGTACGGCGATGCGGGCCCGCTTCGACAGCGACCCGGTTTTCGCGGCGGCCTGGGCCAAGCATCTTGCCGGCGAGGTGCGACTTGCACGTCAGCGCGCCGAAATCCTCGCTCTGAAGACGGTGACGGAACGGTTCGATGCCTGGATCGCACTGCACGGCTCCGCCCCTGAGAGGGGATCATGGAAACAGGTCGCAATGGAAATCGGCACCAGCCCGGAAGTGCTCTACCGGGAGCTTGCGCGAAGGCGCGCCGTGGATCGAGGAACTGATTGATCAGCTTGGGACTATCGTTTGGCTGATGCTAGCGGTATTGCCTGCCGGCAGATTTGCTCACATCGCATCGCGATCCAAGTCAACGACCTCCTCATTGCCGCGAGGCGCTCATTAGAGATATCGCCAGAACGCCAGCCCGGTGAGGCAGACGGCCCAGACGACGATGGCACGGCGCACCAGTTGCGGCGGCAGGCGCCTTGCAAGCTTCACCGCGAAATAGCCGCCGGTGACAGCACCCGCCATCATGACCAGCGACGGCTGCCAGCGGATCACCCCGGCGCGGGCGAAGATGACGATCGAAATGACCGTCATCAGGGTGATGGTGACATTGCGGATGGCATTCGCCTCATGGATGCTCAGGTGCGAGAAGATCGCATAGATGGCGAACATCACGATCCCCATGCCGAGGCCGAAGTAGCCGCCGTAGACATAGACGAGAAACTCACATAGGAACGACAGCCACAGCCAGCGGCTGCCGTCGAAGGCGAAGTCGCGCTCGAGCTTGCGCTTGATCCAGGGGCCGAGGGCGAAGGACAGCGTGGCAAAGAGCAGGAGCCAGGGGATCGCCTTGCGGAACGAGGCCTGGCCGGTATAAATCAAGATGGTCGAACCGATGATGCCGCCGAGCCCCGCCAGAAACAGGCGGAAGCCCAGATGCTTTCGCACCCCCGCCAGTTCATGGCGGTAGACGAAACTACCCACCACATTGGCCGGCAAGACCGCCACGAAGTTCGAGGCATTGGCTTCGATCTCGCTCATCCCCGCCGCCACCAGCAAGGGAAAGGTCATGAAGCCGGCGCCGCCCGCCATGACGTTGATCAGGCCGGCCAAGACGCCGCCGGCGAACAGCAGGGCCATTTCCTTCAGGTCCAAGACGATAGCTCCCCTGACCGGTTATGCCGGGACTAAACCGCCGCCGGCAAGCGTAAGGCTTGCAGAGGAGATACGCGTGCACGCCAGACTGCTAAGCCTTGCGACGGCCGTGCCCGAACACGTGCTGAGGACCGAGGATGTGATCAGGGAAGCCGCCGCGATCTTCGGCGGGCGCCATTCCGATTTCGAGCGACTGCGGCCGGTCTTCGCCAACAGCGGCATCGAGCGCCGCCATTCGGTCAAGCCCTATGGCTGGTTCCACGGCGCACCTGGCTGGCCGGAGCGAAGCGAAGCCTTCATCGCGGGGGCGTGCGACCTGTTCCGCCAGGTTGCCGACCGGGCGCTGGCCCAGGCCGGGGTGGTGGCCGGCGACATTGATACCATCGTCACCGTCTCCTCGACCGGGGTGGCGACACCCACGATCGAGGCGCGGGTGCTGCATGAGCTGGGCTTCCGCGACGACGTGCGCCGGGTGCCGGTGTTCGGACTGGGCTGCGCCGGAGGTGTCTCGGGCCTGTCGCTGGCTGCCCGCCTGGCCATGGCCGATCCGGGCTCCACTGTCCTCCTGGTGGTGGTCGAGCTGTGCAGCCTGGCCTTCCGGGCCGACGAGCTGACGAAGTCGAACATCATCGCCACGGCACTGTTCGGCGACGGGGCGGCGGCTTGTGTGCTTTCGACGGTTGGCGATGGCCGCGGCGCCATCGAGCATGTGGGCGAGCACACCTGGCCCCGGACCCTCGACGTGATGGGCTGGCGCATGGACACCACGGGCTTTGGCGCGATCTTCGCCCGCAGCATTCCCGACCTTGTAGCAACCGAACTACGGCCCGTTGCTGATGCCTTTCTCAACCGCCACGGGCTGAGTTTCGCCGACATCGGCGATTACACCTTCCACCCGGGCGGAGCCAAGGTGATCACGGCGCTGGAAGAGGCCTTCGCCCTGCAGGGCGGGCGATTGCGTCACGAGCGGGAAATCCTTGCCAATTATGGCAACATGTCGGCGCCGACAGTGCTGTTCGTGCTCGACCGGGCCGGGCCCAACCGCTTTGCCGGACGGCGCTTCATTTCATCGCTGGGACCGGGGTTTAGCGCAAGCTTCCTGACTATGCTACAATAAAAATATGTGGACCAATATCGTCATCCTGTCGCTCGTCACCGTGCAGCGCCTGATCGAGCTTTACATCGGCCGCCGCAACACCAAGAGGCTGCTCGCCCGCGGCGGCTTCGAGGTGGCCTCGGGACACTATCCGCTGTTTGTCATCCTGCACGCCATGTGGCTGGCGGGGCTATGGTATCTGGCGTTGGGCTTGGCCGTGAGCTGGCCCTGGGTCTTCGCCTATCTGGTGCTGGAAGCTGGCCGCGGCTGGGTCATCGCCGCCCTCGGCGGCCGCTGGACCACCCGCATCATTGTGATGCCGGGCGAGGAATTGACCGCCCGTGGCCCCTACCGGTTCTTCCGGCACCCGAACTACATGATCGTGGCGGGCGAAATCTTCATCCTGCCGATGGCCTTTGGCCTCCTGTGGTATGCCCTGGTTTTCACTGTCCTCAATGGCGCCCTGCTCTATTGGCGGATCAGGTCGGAAGACGAAGCGCTGAAGCCCTTGCGCGAGGGTGCCCAGTCGCAGCCGGACGCCAACTGATCAGGGACCGGCGGGCGCGTGACAAGCCTGTGCCGGAAGTTATGGTGGGGACTTGGGCAACGGTCCCGCGGCACGGCGTTATGCGCCTGCCTGGCGCTGGTTGTCGTGGCCGCCCCAGCCATGGCGGCAAAGAAAGTTCCCGTCGCGGTCCAACTGGTGCTGGCGCTCGATGCCTCGGCCAGCGTCGACGCCCGCGAATTCCGCTTGCAGATCGACGGTCTGGCGGCGGCCTTCGCCGACCCCGAGGTGCTGCGCGAAGTGGAAAACCTCAAGCCGCTGGGTGCGGCCATCGCGGTGGTGCAGTGGGGCGGGCCGGGCGAAACCCGCGTGGTACTGCCATTCACTCCAATCCAAAACGCCCGCGAGGCGAAAGCCTTCGGCTTCCGCGCCTCGCTCATCCGCCGCTGGCTGTATGGCAGCTCCACGTCCATCGCCGACGGCATCGCCGGCAGCCAAGCGCTGATCGAGACGGCAGACTTCCAGGCGGGCCGGCAGATCATCGATGTCTCGGGTGACGGCGCGGACAATGGCGGCGGCAACCTCGCTGCGGCACGGGCCCGTGCCAGGGCGGCCGGCATCACCATCAACGGTCTGCCAATCATGGCCGACGATGCCGGGCTTGCCGACTATTACCTCAATCATGTGATCGCCGGCGACAGTGCCTTCGCCGAGCCTGCCCGCAATTTCGCGGACTTTGCCCGGGCCATCAAGGAAAAGCTGCTGCGCGAATTGCGTTTGCCTGAATCCTAACGCTCCAGCGCCCGGTCGGCGGCGGTCGCCGGAATCCACCATTGGCGGCCGCGCTGCGTTTCGATGTACTCGGGCCAGGGGAAATCGACGGGTGGCGGGTAGTCGCACCAGGGAGCCGGATCGACGGCGGCTTCCCTCCGTGTACGGAATTCTTCCTGGGCTCGGATCAATGCCGCCTTGTCGATCATCAGGTCGAGGATCGTCGCGGCGACCGTTTTGCCCGCCGTATCGATGGTTGGGTCGATGCAAGAGGCAATGCCGCCCAGCGCATTCAAGGCCCAGTCCGGATAGGTGTAGCCGGCCGGCGCCTTCAGGGCGGCGCGGCCCACATAGAAGCGCACGGTGGGCGCATGCCAGGTCATGTCGGTATAGTCGTCGGAGGTGTAGTGGGTTTGCCAGGTGGGAATCTGCCGGCGCACAAGGCGCTCGGCCTCCTGGGGTGGAACGAGTTGGCTCAGCTCGTCGAGAAAGGGCTGGTCGATGGCCGGAAGCCCGAGCTCCTTCTGCAGGGCCTGGGCCACCCTCACCGCCTCGGGCCCGTAGTGCGGCGCCCCGGCAAGTTCGAGATTTCGGAAGGCAATCTTGGCCATGGCGTGATTGGCCAGGCCCGGCTTCGATTTCGACACCCAGTGACGGGCCACCGTGCAGTGGCTCATGGCAGCCGCGGCGGCGGCGTTACCGTCGAGGACGGCATAGATCTTGTGCAGCATCGCCACATCGGGGGCGCGGGCGGCGAACATGATCAGCGCCATCTGGGCGGCGAGATTGTCGGCGGTCGCCTGGCCGCTCGCCAGAATGGTTTCGTTGAGCGTCCAGGTGCCGGTGTGCGGCAGCATGTGATCGCGCATCATCTTGGAGAGCGTATACATGGCGACGACCGCATCGTTGGCGCCCGGCGCCCTTGCGGTGGTGTGCGACTCGGGGATCGGGTTTCCGGCGGCATCCTGCACCGCGGCCTGCAGCCAGGTTTCGGGCGCATCGCAGAGGAACTCGTAGATTGCCGCGTAATAGGGTCCGCAATGGGTGTCCCAGCGGGCCGTGTTGCAATAGGGGAACATGTAGAAGGGGTGAAACGAGATGATGGCGTCGAGACCGTCGTAATAGCCCGCCGCGGCGTGGATGGGCTTGGACCCCCTGACCTTCTCGGCCGGCTCGCCCATGAAGCGGATGGTGCCGGCGATGCCATGCCTTTCCATGGCAGCCTTGGCGGCAAGCGCTCCTACCAGCGATCCCATGCCAAGGGCCGAATGGGGATCGGTGTGACCGCCGGCAAAGCGTGACAGTCCCTGGCGGGGGGCGCGATAGGTATCGGCCACCTGGCAATTTCCGGGCACCGCATCATATTCGGCATAGGCCATGACGGCGGGGCCCTTGCCGTTCGACCAGGTGGCGGAGAAAGCCGTCGGCATGCCGCCCGAACCTTCCTCGACGGTGAAGCCCTCGGCCCTGAGCCTTTTCACATACCAGTCGCAGGAGCGGTATTCGCGCCAGGCGGTCTCGGCGAGGTCCCAGATATGGGCGTTCCATCGGGACCAGTCGGAATGGCGCTCGCCGACCCAGGCGAAGGCGGTGCGCTTGGCATGGTTCATGATTTCACGACCTCGATCAGTTTGGCGGCGGCGGCGCGCAGGTCCTTGTCGGTAAATCCGGCAAAGCTCAGCATCAGTCCCGATTCCCGATAGCGGCCGGAATAATGGCTGGAAAGCGAGCGCGCCTCAACGCCCCGTGTCGCCAGGTGCCGCACCAGGGCCTCGTCGTCGAGGGAAGGCGCCAGCCGCAATAACAGCATCAGTCCCGAAGGCGAGGCATCGATGGCATAGTATTTGCCGTCGCCCGGCTTGAGGGCTTCGATCAGGGCGGCGCGGCGGCCGGCGTAAATGCGGCGCATGCGGCGGATGTGAATGGCAAAGGCGCCCGTGCCTATGAATTCGGCAAGGGCCGGCTGGGCAATCAGCGAAGGTGCTGCGCCATGGCTGAGGCGCTCCTGGCGGAAACGTTCGCTCAACATGGGTGGCACGACGATGAAGCCGAGCCGAAGGATCGGCGAGAAGACCTTGGAGAAGGTGCCCGAGTAGATGACGCGGGCTTTGCTGTCGAGGCTCATGAGGGCCGGAAGCGGCCTGCCGACATAGCGGTATTCGCTGTCGTAATCGTCCTCGATGACGATGGCCTGGGCCTCGCTCGCCCAGTCGAGAAGCTCGAGACGGCGGGAGAGCGGCATGGTGACGCCGGTTGGATATTGCCGGGCGGGTGTGACGAAGGCAGCGCGGGCCTCGGGCGCCTTGTCGCGGCCCTTCGCCACCACCAGCCCTTCGCCATCCACCGCCACCGCGACGGGACTGACACCCCCCAGGCTGAAGACCCGCCGGGCCGTCGGATAGCACGGCTCCTCGAGCCAGATGCGATCGCCTTGGCCAAGCACGGCGCGGGCGATCAGATCGAAGGCATCCATGCCGCCCGCCGTCACGATCACCTGGTCTGCGTCACAGGAGATGCCGCGCCACTCGAACAGGTGGCGGGCAATGGCCCGGCGCAGCGGCAGCCAGCCGAAGGCATCGTTGTGTTCGAGAAGGGCGATGGGCGGATTGCGCCAGAAGCGGCCGAGGAGCCTTCCCCACGCATCATGGGGGAAGTTCTCCCAGTCGACGAGGCCGGGGCGGAAGGGCCGTGCGGGCTCACGTTTCATGTCGGGTCGCGTCCGCTGGGACACGGCCTTCGGCGCTTGGGCGTTGAGCAGCGCTTCGGGCAGCTCGGCTGCCACCCTGGTGCCGGAGCCCGAGCGGGTCTCGACATAGCCCTCGCTCAACAACTGTTCATAGGCTTCGACCACGGTGGCACGGGCGACCGCCAGTTCCTCGGCGAGAGCCCGGGTCGAGGGCAGCCTGGCCTGGGGCCGCAAGCGGCCGTTCAGAACCAGCGCCCTGATCTGGCTGGCGATCTGCGACTGGATCGGCTCGCGGTCATCGCGATCGACGCCGATCTCGCTGGCCGAGGTGCCGAGAAGTGGTCTGTTCATAACTGGTCCGTTTGGTACTTTCCATTAGACCATAACGCGGCCATTGCAGAAGCGCAAACCGGAGAACCGTCCATGACCGACGCGCCCAGCGAACGCACCCGCGTCAAGCGCCTCAACAAGCGGGCGCATTATGACGAGGCGACCGTCCATGCCATTCTCGACGCCATGCCGGTCTGCCATGTGGGCTATGTGTTCAAGGGCTCGCCCGTCGTGACGCCGACCCTGCAATGGCGCGAGGACGATCACCTCTATTGGCATGGCTCTTCCGCCAGCCGCATGCTGGAAGCCTGCAACGGTGCCGACGTCTGCGTGACGGTGATGATCCTCGATGGCATCGTCATGGCCCGCTCTGCCTTCAACCATTCCTGCAACTATCGCTCGGTGATGGTGTTCGGAAAGGCCTTCATGGTGACCGACCCAGCCGAGAAGGAGGACCGCCTCAAGACCTTCACCAACCGCTTGTTTCCGGGGCGGTGGGATATCCTGCGGCCGGTTTCGGCCAAGGAACTCAAGGCCACCACCATGCTCGGCCTGTCGCTGGAGGAATCCTCCGCCAAGGTGCGGACCGGCCCTCCCGGCGACGACGAGGAGGATTATGGCCTGCCGATCTGGGCCGGAGTGCTGCCGGTGCAGCTGCAAGTTCTTCTGCCTACGGACGATCCGCGGCTGTTGCCGGGCCTCGCGCCGCCCGCCCATGTGACGGGCTTCCGCATCGGCTAGGGATCACGCCGGCAGGTCTATCACTGGTCCTCGACCTCGATACGGGTGACGAGGCCTGTGGCGTCAAGCGTGATGGTCTCGACGCCCCGGCGGCGGCAACTCGTTCCGGTCGATTTCGAGGTGGCGGCGAGATGCCAGTCGGATCGCACCTTGTCCGCCGCAATCAGCGTGTAGTTTTCGGCCGTCGCCACCTGGTCGGGATATTCGGCGAAGTAACCGCGCATGGCGGCGAAGATGGCGGCGCGGCCGACGATCGCGCCGACGCTCGGCGAATGGTATTCGGCGTGCGGACCGAACATCCTTTCGGCGGCGTCGAGGTCGAAGGCATTGAGTGCTGCGTGGTAGGCCTTGACGCGGGCTATCGGGTCGCCGGCCACCACCCTACTCCGCCACCGCCGCCATGATGCGCACCCAGGCCCTGATGCCGCGCCGGAAACTCGCCAGATCGTATTTCTCGTTGGGGCTGTGGATCGCATCGTCGTTGAGACCGAAACCAATCAGGATCGAATCCATGCCGAGAATATCCTTGAAGGACCGGCAGATGGGGATCGAGCCGCCGGACCCGATCAGCACCGCGTCGCGGCGGAACTCGTCCTTCAGCGCCTTGGCCGAGCGGGCGATCCACGGATTGTTCTCGGGGATTTCAGTCGCCGGACTGCCGCCGCCACGGCCGGAAAAGGCAATCTTGCAATCCTTGGGGATGTGTTTCCGGGCGAAAGTCTGGAAGGCCTTGAGGATTTTCCGGGGGTTCTGTTTGCCGACCAGCCGGAAGGTAAGCTTGGCGTGGGCCTCGGAGGGAAGCACGGTCTTGGCGCCGGCACCGGTATAGCCGCCCCAGATGCCGTTCACCTCGGCGGTGGGCCTGGCCCAGATCTGCTCCAGCACGGTCTTGCTCTTCTCGCCGGCGGCAACCGAGAGCCCCACCTCGCGCAGGAAATTGCGGTCGGAGAATTTCAGCGACTGCCACTGTTTCTTGACCGCCTTCGGCAGCTCGGCGACGCCGTCGTAGAAGCCGGGGATGGTCACCCTGCCATTCCGGTCATGGAGGGCGGCGAGCAATTTGCTCAGTACACGGATTGGATTCATGGCGGGCCCGCCATACATGCCCGAGTGCAGATCGATGCGCGGGCCGGTAACGGTCACCTCCTCATGCACTAGGCCACGGAGTCTCGTGGTGATGGCCGGGGTCCGGCGGTCCCACATGTTGGTGTCGCAGACGAAGGCGGCGTCGCAGGACAATTCCTTTGCGTTGGCCTTGAGGAACGGGATGAGCGAGGGCGAGCCCGATTCCTCCTCGCCCTCGATCAGGAAGGTGGCCTTCACCGGTAGCGATCCGGTTGCAGCGATCCAGGCACGGGCCGCCTCGATGAAGGTCATGAATTGACCCTTGTCGTCGGCGGTGCCGCGCCCATACATGCGCTCGACGCCGCCGGCATCCTTGCGCAGAGTGGGCTCGAAGGGCGGCGACTTCCACAAGTCGAGCGGATCGGCCGGCTGCACATCGTAGTGGCCGTAGAACAGGAAGTGGGGCGTTTTCGGCCCGGCGCTCTTGGCGATGAAGTGGGCAACGACCATGGGCCGGCCCGGCGTTGGGCGGGCGCTCGCGTCGAAGCCCATCGCCGTCAGCTCCGCCACCACCCGGGCGGCTGCCCGGTCACAGTCGCCGGCATGGGCCGGATCGGTGGATATCGAGGGGATGCGCAGCAGGCCGAACAGGCGCTCGAGACTGGCATCGAAGGCCTGGTCGGCAGCGGCAAGCACAGGAGCAAGATCGAACATGGCGGGTTCCTTCAGGTGAATTCGGCAACGATATGATCCCAGGAGCGGATGCCCTGGCGGTCGGACTCCGGGCCAAAGCTCTTGCCGGGACCATTGGCGCGGTCCGGCGGCCAGGCGCGGCTGGCTTCGAAAAAGGTCAGCAATTGGCCCTTGTCGCCGGAGGCACCTCTCGCATAAATGGCCTTCTGGCCGTACTTCCCCTTCCCGAACTGTGGCTCGAACGGCGGGCTCTTCCACAGATCGAACGGGTCCGCCGGCCGAGCATCGTGATGACCACAGAACAGGACGTGGGGCGCATGGGACGGCAGGCCCGAAGGGTTGTGTGTCGCGACGACGGCAGGCTGGCCGGCCGTCTTGTACAGTTCGCGGAGCCGCGGCAGGCTTTGGTCAAGACCCCGGCCAATGCCGGCCAGCAGGCGCGCAAGTTCTGCCACGATATCCTTCCCACAATTTCGGCATGGAATCGTCGCCACTGTGTCACGCCGATATGGCGGGCGGCAAGGGCAGCGGCATGATCGCGGCGGAAACCCACTTCTCGCTGTCCCGCGACAGCCTGCAGGCGCGACAACCGGCGGCCGGCCTCGACCGCTTCCGCCGCCGCGGCTATCTGCGCTACCGGCACCTGCGCTCCTATGTCGATCTCGCCTACCTGTGGCGCAAGCGCTGGTTCTTCATCACCATGATGGTGGGCTTCGCCCTGATGGCGCTGCCCACCCCTTCCGGCCTCACCCATCAGGGGCAGATCGTGCTCTCCATGTCGGTGATGGCGACCATGCTGTTCATCAGCGAAGCGGTACCGCTACCCACCGTACCGCTGCTCATCATCGTCGGCGAAGTTATACTGCTCAAGGTCGATCCCACCAAGGTGGCGCAGAGTCTGATGACCGATTCGGTGCTGTTCATCATGGGTTCGCTGATGCTGGCGGTCGCTATCGTCAAGCAGCGCCTCGACAAGCGCATCGCCTGGTGGATCGTGCGCATGACCGGTACCAATGTCTACTGGATCAGTTTCGGCATCACCACGGTGTGCGGCGCGCTCGCCGCCTTCATCGGCGAGCACACGGTGGCGGCGATGATGCTGCCGGTCGGCGTCACCTTGATCACGCTGACCTCGAACGATCCGCGCAAGGTGCACAATCTCGCCGCCGTCATCCTGTTCTCGATTTCCTACGGTAGCTCGATCGCCGGCGTGGCCACGCCCTCGGGCGGGGCGCGCAATGCCATCATCATCAGTTATTGGAAGGACTTCTTCTACGATCCCGCCGACCCGGCGACGCGCCGCTATCTGATGGATTACGTGAGCTGGATCGTCTACGCCTTCCCGATGTTCCTGATCCGCCTGCCGCTGGTGGCGGCGCTCCTTATCTTCACCTTTCGGCCCGAGGTGTCCGACATGTCGCGGGCGATCAGCCGGCTACGCACCCAGGTTTCGATGCAGGGCCCGATGCGCGGCTCCGAGATTCTCACTATTTTGATCTTCCTCGCCACGATCGGCAGCTGGGTGGCTTTCTCCTCGACCGTCGGCCTCGGTGTCGTGGCGATTTCCGGTACCATCGCCTTCCTGGTTTTCGGACTGGTGCGCTGGGAGGACATCAACAGCGGGGTCAACTGGGGTGTCGTGCTGCTTTACGCCGCAGCGATCTCGCTCGGCGTCGAGATGAAGGAAACCGGAGCGGCGGAGTGGGTGGCCAGCAGCGTGCTGGCGGCGCTCAATTCGATCGGCGCCGGCAGCGATATCGGCTTCAACGCGGTGATCTCGCTCCTCACCATCGGCGTTTCCAATACCATGACGGCGGGCGCGGCAGTCGCCGTGCTTGCCCCCATTGTGCTCAAGACGGCGGTGGCGGCGCACGAGGATCCGCTGAGCGCCGGCTTCGTCATGGCGATCTCCTCGGCCTTCGGATATCTGACGCCGGCGGCCCAGCCGGCCTTCGCCATCATCTATGCCTCGGGCTACCTCAGGGGGGCCGACTTCTTCCGCATCGGCTGGCGCATGATGATCATTTCGATCATCGTGCTGTTGCTAACGGCGGCCCTCTACTGGCCACTGTTGCGAAGCTGAGGACAGGCGCCGTGGCTGGCTTCTTCCGACGCACCCAGCTTTCCGACCGCCAGGAGGCGGCGGTCCAGAAGACGCTGCAGCACCTGCGGGCCCAGCGCCGCAGCCGGTTCCGCCTGCTTGCCTGCATCGACGGCTCCGACGAGGCCTTCGTCACGGTGCGCTTCGCCGCACGTTTCGCCTGCACCAACGACTGCGACGTCATTGTGCTGTTCGTGCGACCCATCGACCAGGGCCTGCATTCGGGTGGGCTGCAGGTGAAGCTCGCCCGCCAGAACATGATCGACGCCGGCTTCGAACTGCCCGGCGTCAGCCACCTCAAGCAGGCGCTGGCCATCCTCAAGGAGGAAGGCATCGACGCGGCCCACTGGCCGAAGGAGACCGAATACCAGGACGCCTGGGGGGATCCCGCCGGCGATACCAAGGTGGAATACAGGAGCCCCGAGGGGCGCAGCGTCGTCCTCAAGCTTAAGACCGCGCCGGACGTGGCCAACGGCATTCTCGACCAGTACGAGCTCGGCCCCTACAATCTGATGATCCTCGGCGAACCGTCGCGCTGGCGCGGCGAGGTCGCTTCGTTCTTCGATTCCGGCGTGGTCCAGACGGTGGCCACCATGGCGCCCTGCTCGGTGCTGGTGGCCCGCCAGAGCCTCGACCGCCGCGGCTTCTTCATCTGCACCGACGGCACATCGCGCTCCATGCAGGCAGTGCGGCGGGCGGCGGTCCTCGCCTTCATGACCAAGGAGCCCATCACTCTCTTTTCGGTAGCGACGACACCGCAAGGAAGGCCCGCCGCCGAGGAGGCGGTGGCCAATGCCAAGGCGCTGCTCAAGGCCATGAAGATACCGGTGGCCGAGACCAAGACGGCGGTCGGACGACCGGCCGAGGAGATCGTCGAGCGGGGTTCCCTTTATCGGGTGGTCGTGGTCACCGACGAAGGCCGGTCGCGACTGCAACGGCTGCTGCGGGGCTCGACAGCGACGGAAGTAGTGCGCCTGGCGCGCACCAGCGTTCTCGACGTCCGATAACCACGCCCTTGCCTGGAACTCGCGCAGTTGCGATGCTGCCGGGCTACAACCCGATGCAAGCTTCGCGCAATTCCGACGGGAGACAGTGGCGGACCATGGCCGATTTCAAGCTCTACTGTTTCGGCGAATCGGGCAATGCCTATAAGGCGGCGCTGATGCTGGAACTGTGCCGGCTCAAATGGCAGCCGGTGTGGGTCGATTTCTTCAATGGTGAGACGCGCTCGGCCGAGTACCGTGCCAATGTCAACGAGATGGGCGAGGCGCCGGTCCTCATTCACGGTGCCACCAAGCTCACCCAGAGCGGCGTGATCCTCGACTACCTGGCCGAACTCACCCGCAAGTTCGGCGCCAAGAGCGACGCCGAGCGGCGCGAGATCTGGCGCTGGATGCTGTTCGACAATCACAAGCTCACGGCCAATCTCGCGACGCTGCGCTTTCTCATCCGCTTCGCCAAGTCGGGCGAGACGCCGGTGACCGAATTCCTGCGCAACCGGGCGGTCAATGCCCTCAAGATCGTCGACCTGCATCTGGCAAACCGTCACTTCATCATCGGCAAGCGCGCCACTATCGCCGACCTGTCGCTCGCCGCCTATCTGTTCTACGGCGAGGAACTGACTCTGCCTCTCGACGTCCACACCCATGTGCTGAACTGGCTCGACCGCATCCGGGCGCTGCCCGGCTGGAAGCACCCCTACGATCTCATGCCGCGAACCAAGATCTGATCAGCCGGCCATTCGCTGCTCGCGGGCGATAGACTCAGGTCCGCGGCTCGGGTTCCATGGCGTCGAGATATTCGTCGAGGTGCTCGAGATTTTCGAAGCGCATCCAGCCCTCTTCGGTTTCGGCCTCCACCGTGCCGTCGGAGAGGAGCCTCGCGGGGCGACCGCGGATCACCCTCTCCTCGATGACATAGAGCTGTTCTTCTTCTCCCTCGCCGCCCGCAGCCTCCACGACTACGGCTTCGACAGCGGCGGGAGTCTCGACCACGGGAGGCTCGGCCGGTGCAGGGACTTCCTCCGTCGCGGCGGTCACCGCCACCTGAACCGCCGGTGCCAGCTCGGACGGAGCAAAGCTTTCCGCGCCGAGGGCCTGACGAATATCGCTCTTGGCTTGCTCAAGCGCCCGGATCGTTTCGCTTACCGCCGGGGATACATCCTGGGTTGCGGCCAGAGCTGCTTCGGCGGGTTTGCGGCCGAATTCCGGAATTGCGGCGACGGGAGTTTGGGCAGAGCTGGCTGCGGTCTGCAGCAATGGGCCGCGCTCGATCGCCTGAATGACGCCGCCGAGGCCCACGGCCAGGACGCCTCCCACCAGCAGAGTCACCACCGTCTCGGGATTGAGGCCCCAGCCGATCACCGACGACAGGGAGAAAAAGATCATCAACCCCAGGGCGATGGCGACGGCCAGCATGAGGATCCCGACGATCAGCATCAACTTCGACATGACTTCCCCCCTGGGCTCCCCTTGATTCGCCCGCAGTTGCTCAGCCTCAAACAACCGTACTCATGGTTAATACATTCTCAAGCGGCTGTCCCCAGCGGAGTCAGGAGCCGGTGACGATGCGCGGTGGGGGCCGCGCAAGGTTTCCGCTGGAGACCGCCGCCCAGACCTGGCGGGCGATATCGCCATAGATCGCGGCGTGGCGGCCGTCCGGTATCGTTGCAACAACCGGTTGCCCGCTGTCGGAGCGTTCGCGCAATTCCTTGTCGAGGGGAACTTCACCCAGGAAGGGCACGCCGAGGCGCCGGGCCTCCTCCCGTGCTCCGCCATGGCCAAAGATCTCATGGCGCTGGCCGCACTTGTCGCAGATGAAATAGCTCATGTTCTCGACGATGCCGAGGACCGGCACGTTCACCTTGCGAAACATGGCGAGGCCCTTGCGGGCATCGATCAGGGCAAGATCCTGGGGGGTCGAGACGATCACCGCTCCGGCCAGCGGCGTCTGCTGGGCCATGGTCAACTGGGCATCGCCGGTGCCCGGAGGCATGTCGACGACCATGATATCGGCCGGGCTCCAGGCGACCTCGCGCAAGAGCTGGTTGAGGGCCGACATAACCATCGGACCCCGCCAGATCATCGGCGTGTCCTCGCCCACCAGGAAACCGATCGACATCACCTCGACGCCATAGCGGGCCATCGGCAGAAGCCGCTTGCCTTCGCCATCGGCGGCCCTGGGCCGTTCGGTGATGCCGAAGAGCTTGGGCATCGAGGGGCCATAGACATCGGCATCGAGGACCGCGACCTTGAGGCCCAGTCCATGCAGCGCCAGCGCCAGATTGACGGCGGTGGTGGACTTGCCGACGCCGCCTTTGCCCGAGGCAACGGCGATGATGTGACGAATACCCGGCACCTCGAGGCTGCGGCTCGCGGCCTGGGCCCGTGGCCCCGGCTGGCGCTCTGGCTTGTGTTCGGCGGTCAGTGCCACCCGCGCCTTCTCGACGCCGGGCACCCCGAGCACTGCCTTCTCGACGGTTCCGCGCAGGGCCTCCATGGCGCGGGCATGGACGGGATCTGTAGTGAGCGCGAACATCACCGTGCCGCCGTCGACGGCGATATCCGACACAAGCCCGGCCGACACCAGATTGCCGCGGCCATCGGGGGCGGCGATGCGCTTCAGTACCTGGAGGATCGCATCCCTGCTGACTTCGGTCATATGAAATTCCACGTTGGTCGCGGCCGGGAATAGCCCTGTCGCGACACACCGGCAAGAGCATTCACAGCCGGGCCGCAACCGCCTGGCGCAACACCGGCAGAAGCTCCGCCGCGAACCAGGGATTGGCCTTGAGCCAGGCATTGTTGCGCCACGAGGGGTGCGGCAGCACAAAGACTGGTGGCGAGCATTCGAGCCATTGCCGCCAGCCGGCGGCGGCCGACCCCAGGCTTCCCGGCCAGGCGCTGCCCAGATGC
Organism: Hyphomicrobiales bacterium; assembly: GCA_016185245.1. Lineage (GTDB taxonomy): Bacteria > Pseudomonadota > Alphaproteobacteria > Rhizobiales > Aestuariivirgaceae > Aestuariivirga. The sequence goes on from JACPNZ010000051.1 coordinate 146,501, forward strand.
CAGCGGGCCGCATGGGTGCCGAGGCAGGCTATGAGTTCGATCCGAGGCATCAGGGCAAGAAGCCTGGCCCGCCAGGCCGCGGCACATTCGGGCCGTGGCGGCAGGTCGGACCCGCTGGCGCTGTAGCCCGGAAAGCAGAAGCCCATGGGCAAGATGGCGATGCGGGCCGGATCGTAGAAGATGTCGGGGCCGGTGCCGAGCCATTGCCGCAGCCTGTCGCCGGAGGGATCGGTGAAGGGAAGGCCGGAGGCGTGAGCGCGGATGCCGGGCGCCTGGCCGGCGATCAGGATGCGGGCTGTAGCACTGGCTTGCAGCACCGGCCGTGGCTCATGGGGCAAAGCTTGCCCCTGCGGACTATCGCGACAGATGCGGCAGCGCCGAATGTCCGCCACCAGGCCGGGCAGCATCTTGTTCACCATGTTGGGCCCAAACTGTCTCGAGTTTTAGTCGAGCAGCAAAGCCGGCGTTAGGAGCAAAGTAGTATGACAAACCGGGTGGAACTCGCAACTTCAGAGGTCGGGGGACCGGCATGATAAAATATGAAGCCGCTGAACTGCTGTTGAACCGGCACAACTTTCTCAACGAAAGGGAAGCCGGGACGGAGGCTGCCGCAGTACCGGCAGCGGTCCTGCCGCAGGGCGACACGGTCCGCTGGGAGCGCGACCTGCTCGTGCTCTTTCTGAAGAATCAGCTGCAAGTGGCGCCCGCCATGCCGACGCTTGCCTTGCTGCTCTCCGTGACCAGCCTGATGTGGGTTCCGCCGCTGCTGGCGCTCGGCTGGTTCGCCGCGGCCATCGGCTGCCAGGCGGTGCAGTGGTATCTGTGCCATGCCTATTTCCGGCGCGAGCGCAGCCACGACGAACAGCGCGACTGGATCGGCATGATGTCGGCCTCGGAACTGCTGATGGGCGTGTGCTGGTCGCTGCCGCTGTTCCTGTTCTGGCATTCGGCCGGCAGCATGCAGCAGGTCTATCTCATCGCTTCGGTGATGGCGGTGATCGCCGTCAGGCTACTCATCGTCAACAGCTTCATGCCGGTGCTGGTTGCCGGCACGGGGGTTCTCACCGTCGGCGTGGCGATGCGCTCCGTGTTCGAATCGGATCCGATCTATCTGGCGCTCGGCGGCACCATCATCGCCCTCGAGGCGTTCTTCCTGCTGGTCGCCCGCAATCTGCAGGACACCGCCCGCGACATGCTGATCTTCAAGGCCCAGAAGGACAGCCTGATCGCTGATCTGCAGAACGAGAAGGCCAAGGCCGAGGAAGAGAAAAAGCGCGCCGAGGATGCCAACAAGGCGAAATCGGCCTTCCTCGCCACCATGAGCCACGAGCTGCGCACACCGCTCAACGCCATCATGGGTTTCTCGGAAATCCTCAAGCGCGAGATGTTCGGCCCGCTTAATGTGCCGGTCTACCGCAATTATGCCGATGACATTCATCACTCGGGCCACTACCTGCTGGCGCTGATCAACGACATCCTCGACCTGTCGCGCATCGAGGCCGGGCGCCGCGAACTTCAGGAAGAGCCGCTCAGCGTCCTGGTAGCGGTCGAGGAGGCCAATCACCTGCTGCTGATGAAGGCGGCGGAGAAATCCATCGAGGTCATCGTCGAGGTCTCGGAATCGCTGCCCAAGCTGATGGCCGACAAGCGAGCGGTCAACCAGATCATGATCAATCTCCTGTCCAACGCCATCAAGTTCACGCCGGAGCGCGGCCGGGTCGAGATCCGCGCCGCCCGCACCACCCTCGGGGCGCTGGCAATCAGCGTCCTCGACAATGGCCCCGGCATTCCGCCGCACGAGATCGAGGCGGCACTGAGTGCCTTCGCCCGCGGCAGCCATGCCACCAAGAAGGCAATCGACGGGGCGGGGCTCGGCCTGCCTATCGTCAAGGGACTGATGGAGGTGCACGGCGGCAACGTCGCCATCCGCAGCGAGCCCGGCCATGGCACCGAAGTCACGGTCTGCTTCCCGGCCCGGCGGGTGCTCGACGGCCCCCGCGGCGAGGTGCTCTCGGCTCCCGGCGTCAATTCCGAAAGCCAGCGCAAGCTGATCGCCATTACCGGATAAACCTAAAGGTGAATTTTATGGAATGGCCCGCCCCTCCTTCCGGCGATGTAGTCTCGCCGAAGTCTCAAACGGAGGAACGGATCATGAAGATTGCAGTGCTTGGCATCGATCTCGGCAAAAATGTGTGCAGTGTCGTCGGCCTCGATGGGAGCGG
>JACPNZ010000047.1 GCA_016185245.1 Hyphomicrobiales bacterium
AGGGCGTCGAGCCCCAGACCGAGACCGTCTGGCGCCAGGGTGACAAGTACAAGGTTCCGCGCATCGTCTTCGCCAACAAGATGGACAAGACCGGCGCCGACTTCTTCAAGTGCCTTGCCGACATCGTCGACCGCCTCGGTGCCAAGCCGATCGCGATCCAGCTTCCGATCGGTGCCGAGAACAACTTCAAGGGTCTCGTCGACCTCGTGAAGATGAAGGGCATCGTCTGGAACGATGAATCGCTCGGCGCGAAGTTCGACTATGTCGACATTCCGGAAGACCTCGTCGAGCAGGCCAAGGAATACCGCGAGAAGATGGTGGAGGCCGCCGTCGAGCTCGACGACGACGCGCTCGCCGCTTTCCTCGACGGCAACGAGCCGGACGAAGCGACGCTGAAGCGGCTGATCCGCAAGGCGGTGCTGACCGGCGCGTTCTATCCCGTGCTGTGCGGCTCGGCCTTCAAGAACAAGGGCGTGCAGCCGCTGCTCGACGCCGTCGTCGACTACCTGCCGTCGCCGGTCGACGTGCCCGCGATCAAGGGCACCGACGACCGCGGCAACGAGGTCGTGCGCAAGGCCGACGACAAGGAGCCGCTCGCGCTGCTCGCGTTCAAGATCATGGACGACCCATTCGTCGGCACCATCACCTTCTGCCGCATCTACTCCGGCGTCCTGCAGAGCGGCACAGGCGTCGTGAACTCGACGCGCGAGAAGAAGGAGCGCATCGGGCGCATGCTGTTGATGCATGCGAACAACCGCGAAGACATCAAGGAAGCCTATGCCGGCGACATCGTCGCGCTGGCCGGCCTGAAGGAAGCGCGCACCGGTGACACGCTGTGCGATCCCGACAAGCAGGTGATCCTCGAGAAGATGGAATTCCCCGAGCCGGTCATCGAGATCGCGATCGAGCCGAAGTCGAAGGCCGACCAGGAAAAGCTCGGCGTGGCGCTGGCCAAGCTCGTGGCCGAGGATCCGTCGTTCCGCGTCCACACCGATCAGGAGTCCGGCCAGACCATCATCAAGGGCATGGGCGAGCTCCATCTCGACATCAAGGTCGTACCGGTCAGTTCGCGGAAGTGTCGATCGTGGTCGAGCCGAACGAGCCCGGCAAGGGATACGAGTTCGAGTCCAAGATCGTCGGCGGTGCGGTTCCGAAGGAATACATCCCCGGCGTCGAAAAGGGCCTCAACAGCGTGATGAGCTCCGGCGTCGTCGCGGGCTTCCCCGTGGTCGACGTCAAGGTTCAGCTCGTCGACGGCAAGTATCACGACGTCGACTCGTCGGCGCTCGCCTTCGAAATCGCATCGCGCGCGGCGTTCCGCGAAGCGCTGCAGAAGGGCAAGTCCGTCCTGCTCGAGCCGATCATGAAGGTCGAAGTGGTGACTCCGGAAGACTATACCGGTTCGGTCATCGGCGACCTGAATTCCCGGCGCGGTCAGATCCAGGGCCAGGACATGCGCGGCAACGCCAACGTCATCAACGCGATGGTGCCGCTCATGAACATGTTCGGTTATGTGAATAACCTGCGCTCGATGAGCCAGGGCCGCGCAACCTTCACCATGCAATTCGACCACTACGCAGAAGCGCCGGCCAACGTGTCGGCAGAAGTCCAGAAGAAGTTTGCCTGATTGTCGCCGGCGTAAGCCGCGACTGAACGGAGAAGAGCGATGGCCAAAGCAAAGTTTGAACGTACCAAG
>JACPNZ010000046.1 GCA_016185245.1 Hyphomicrobiales bacterium
CATGTGCGTGCTCGTGGCGCTCGGAAAGGTGCACCCACAGACCGATCGCCATCAGCATTGCGGCGGCGATGAGTTGCGGGCTGATCGCCTCGTGCAGGATGGCGACCGACAGAAGGGCGCCGACAAAGGGTGCCAGCGAAATCCAGCGCGTTGTGATCGTTGTTGCTCAAGCGCAGCAAATGATGTCGGAGCAACCGCCGCCGTTGCGAATATTCGTGGATGCATCGGCGGCATTGTGGCGTGTTGCCAGGCTGCATCCGGTAAATCCGGCATTTGTCCGTATTTCCGAGGCGCAGCGGCGCCTGCTCGCGGGCGATGTCGCCTTCGGCAGCGGGGATCTCCGCGACATCGGCTTGCCTCCGCCGAGGCTGCGCCCGGAAAGCGGGGTTGTCATAGAACTCGAACGCGTTGGAGGAACCTGAGCCATGGCCGACGTGACGCTGCGCGGTGTGAAGAAGGCATTTGGCGATGTGCTGATCATCAAGGGCGTCGACCTCGACATCGGCGACGGCGAATTTTGCGTCTTTGTCGGTCCCTCGGGCTGCGGATAATCGCCGGGCTTGAGGAGATCAGTTCCGGGGAACTGCAGATCGGCGGCAAGGACATGACCCAGGTCGGCCTCGCCGACCGTGGCGTCGCCATAGTGTTCCAGTCCTATGCGCTCTACCCGCACATGACGGTGGCCGACAACATCGGCTTTGGCCTGCGCATGACCGGTCATGCGAAAGACAATATCGACAGGCGCACCCGACGCGCCGCCGACATGCCGCAGCTCGGGCCCCTGCTGCAGCGCAAGCCCTCGCAGCTCTCCGGCGGCCAGCGCCAGCGCGTGGCGATCGGGCGGGCGATCGTCCGCGAGCCGGAGGTGTTTCTTTTCGACGAGCCCCTGTCCAATCTCGATGCGGCACTCCGGGTGCAGATGCGCATCGAAATCGGCAAGCTGCACCAGGACCTCGGGGCCACCATGATCTATGTGACGCATGACCAAGTGGAAGCGATGACCATGGCCGACAAGATCGTGGTGCTGAACGCCGGTCTTGTCGAACAGGTGGGCTCGCCGCTCGAACTTTACCATCGCCCGCGCAAACTGTTCGTGGCGGGCTTCATCGGTTCGCCCAAGATGAATTTCATCACGGCAACGGCCGCTCCCGGCAAGACCGGAACCATCGATGTGCGCCTGTCCGGCGGTGGGGCGATTTCACTTCCCGGACAGGGCGCCAGGATCGGCACCGGCCAGGCCGTAACCCTCGGTATTCGGCCGGAACATTTGCTGGCGGGCGGTAAGGGCGATGCAACTGTCACCAGCATGTTGCGGCTCGCCGAGTATCTCGGGTCGGAAACGATGTTCTATGCGGCCTTCACCGACGGCAGCGAAGTTTCGGTGAAGGCCGATGGCCTGGCCAAGGCCGAACCCGGGTCGGCGCTGGCGATCGGCATCCCGGCGGCAACTTGTCACCTCTTCGACGACAAGGGTTTGGCGCTTTTCAACGGCGACCTGACCCGCTGATGCTGGGGGTCTGCTATTATCCCGAGCACTTGGCCGGAGGCCTGGTGGCCCGAGGACGCCCGGCGCATGCGGGCGCTCGGCATCGGCTTCGTGCAGATCGGCGAATTCGCCTGGTCCCGCTATGAACCGCAGCGCGGGCAATTCCACTGGGGCTGGCTCGACCGCGCCATGGCGGTGCTGGGCAAGGCCGGCCTCAGGATCGTGCTGGGCACACCCACCGCCACGCCACCCAAATGGCTGATGGACGAATTTCCGGAAATCGCCCCGGTCGACAGTCAGGGCCGGGTGCGTGGCCACGGCTCACGCCGGCATTACACCTTCTCCTCGCAGGTCTGGTGGCAGGAAAGCGGCCGCATCGTCGAAATCCTGGCGCGCCGCTACGGCGATCACCCGGCTCTCGTCGGCTGGCAGACCGACAATGAGTATGGCTGCCATGACACCGTATTTTCCTGGGGGGCGGAAGACCTAAGGCCTTTCGCGCCTGGCTGCGCCAGCGCTATCAAACCACCGATCGGCTCAACGAGGCCTGGGGCAATGCCTTCTGGTCGATGAATGTGCAAGATTTCGACCAAGTGGCGCTGCCGACTCTCACCGTCACCGAAGCAAATCCCGCCGCACGGCTCGACTTCTGGCGGTTCCAGTCATCGCAGGTTGCGGCCTACAATCGCATGCAATGCGAGATCATCCGGACCCATTCGCCGGGCCGCTGGATCACCCACAATTTCATGGGTTTCTTCAATGAGTTCGACCACTGGCCGTTAGGCGAACATCTCGATATCGCCTCGTGGGATTCCTGCCCCATTGGCTTCGTCGAGAGATTTCCATTTGCCGAAGACGAGCGCGCCCGCTGGGCCGAAACCTCGCATCCCGATGTCGCCCCCTTTCATCACGACCTCTACCGGGGCGTGGGCCGCGGCCGGTTCTGGGTCATGGAGCAGCAGCCGGGCCCGGTGAACTGGGCACCGTGGAATCCGGTGCCGAAACCCGGCATGGTCCGCCTGTGGACCTGGGAGGGGCTGGCGCACGGGGCCGAAGTGGTCAGTTATTTCCGCTGGCGCCAGGCCCAATCGGCCCAGGAACAGACGCACGCCGGCCTCAACCTTCCAGGCCTTCACGAATTGTCGGTTGGCGGCCATGAGGCGGCGGCCGTCGCCAAGGAACTTATCGGGCTCGGCCCCCTGCCCGCCAGCACCCCGCCCCGTGTCGCTCTGGTCTACGATTTCGAAGCCTCGTGGATTACCCGCATCCAGCCCCAGGGAGCAAACTTCCACTATCATGAACTCGCCTTTCGTTGCTACGAGGCGCTGCGGCGGCTTGGACTGGATGTCGACTTCGTCGCTCCTGGGATGCTGCTCGATGGCTACAAGCTAGTGGTCGTGCCCAGCCTGCCCCATGTCTCCGAGGCCGCGGCCCGGTGCTTTGAAGCGACAAAAGCGATTGTTCTTTATGGACCGCGCACCGGCACGAAGACCCGTCACTTCGCCATTCCCGAGGGACTGCTGCCTGGACCGTTACGCAGTCTCACTGGCCTCCGGGTTACCCAGATCTCATCCTTGCACCCCAATCTTTCCGAGAGCGTGAAGGGCGAGGTGAATGGCAAGGCCATTCGCTGGCGCGAAACGATCGAAACAAATGCCAAGGTGCCGGCGCGTTTTGCCAACGGCGATCCGGCACTGACCCGGTCGGGGCCGCATCACTATTTGGCCTGCTGGCCGGACCAGCCCCTCCTAGCGGCAGTCATTGCCAAACTATGCTTAGCTCGAAGGCCGGCTGGCCAGCACCCGGTCGAGGGCGGCTCGCAGCCTGCGCCCCAACTCGGCGATCTCGGCCTCGGTAATGATCAGCGGCGGCGCCATGACGAAACAGCCGGCGAGCGGCCGGACGATCACCCCTTCGAGAAGGCCCGCCTCGTAGACATCCTTGGTGACGCCGCCGACCTTCAGGCTGCCGGCCGCTCCCGCCCGGCCCTCGTCCGGATAGGCAACCTCGACGGCGCCGGTCAGTCCCCACTTGCGATTGCCAACGACCAGCGGGTGGTCGAGCAGCCCGTCGAGCATGCGGTTCCAGTACGGCATCATGCGGCGCACGTGGCCGAGAACGTCGCGCTCTTCGAAGATGTTCAGAACTTCCACCGCCACCGCCGCCGAGACCGCATGAGCGTGGTGGGTGGCGCCATGGGCGAACCAGCCCTTGGCGGCATTGCCGAGATCGAGACGCCGGTTGAACTCCTCGCCCATGACGATGCCGGCGATCGGCATATAGGCGCCGGAAATTCCCTTGGCGCAGGTCAGGCAGTCGGGCTCGAGCCCCATGGCTTCGGTTGCCCACATGCGGCCCGAACGCCCGAAGCCAGTCACCACCTCGTCGATGAACAGCTGGATGCCGTACTTGCGCAGCACCCCGGTGATCTTCGGGAAGTAGCTGGCGGGTGGCGGGAACATGCCGGATGATACGGAGACCGGTTCGGCGATCATGGCGCCGACGGTTTCGGGGCCGGCCGCGACGATAACCTGCTCCAGTTCGGCGGCCAGCCTATCGGTGAATTGCTCTTCCGTCTCACCGGGCAGTGCCGCATTGGGCCAGCTCGGGTGACTTACCTGCAATGAAAAACCCATCGGGATACCGAAGCTCTCATGCAGCTCTTGCGATCCGCCAAGCGCTGCCGTGGCGATGGTCGAGCCATGATAGCTCGCCTTCCGCGAAACGATCTTGCGCCGCTCCGGTTCGCCAGCAAAGCCGTTGCCGTACCACATGAACTTGATCAGGTGGTCGTTGGCTTCGGAACCGGTGGTGGAAAAATAGATGCGCGGGTGCTTGACCGGTGAGAGTGCTGCAAGCCGCTCGGTCAGCTCCATCACCGCCGGCACGGTGCGATGGATGGCCGAGGAATACATTGGCAGGGCCTTGAGCTGGCGGGTTGCCGCCTCCACCAGGCGCTCCTCGCTGAAGCCCAGCGACACGCAATAAAAGCACGAGACCGACTCGATATAGTCCTTGCCGTTCTCGTCGAAGATGAAGATGCCCTTGCCACGCTCGAACACCAGCGGCCGCTCGGTCTTGAGGCGGCTTAAATCGCTGAACCCGAGCAGAATCGCATCGTTGCGATAATTGCCGGTCTTCACCTCAACGTTCATGGCTCTCGGTCCTCCGGGGTGCCGGCGAACCTATTCTCCTGCCGGTGGAAGTCAATCTGTCAGGCCCCGCCCGCCATCTATTGACACGATGACGGGGGCGGAACCAAGATCGCCGCCTCCGCAACCGGCTCCCTCATGCAAGGCGACATCGACAATCCGGCCACCTATCCGAGCCTCAGGGGCCGCAGCGTGTTCGTCACCGGCGGCGGCGGCGGCATCGGCGAGAGCCTGGTCGAGCATTTCTGCCGCCAAGGGGCGAAGGTCGCCTTTGTCGATATCGCCGAGGAGGCCTCGCGGGCCCTGGTGCGCCGCCTGGCCGATGCGGGCCTTCCCGCACCCCACTTCATCGCCTGCGATCTACGCGATATCGAGGCCCTGCGCCGTGCCATTGCCGAGGCCCGCGACCGGCATGGGCCGGTGCGGGTTCTGGTTAACAACGCCGGCAACGACGATCGCCACACAACGGAGAGTGTAACCGTCGACTACTGGGACAACCGCTTACAGGTCAATCTGCGCCACCAGTTCTTTGCCGCCCAGGCGGTGCGCCCGCAGATGCGTGATCAAGGCGGCGGCTCGATCATCAACTTTGGCTCCATCACCTGGCTGGTGGGCGATCCCGATTGCCCCGCCTATGTGACCGCCAAGGCGGCCGTCGGCGGTCTTACCCGGGCGCTGGCGCGTGAACTGGGGCCGGAGAGAATACGGGTCAACTGCGTGCTGCCCGGCTGGGTAATGACCGAGCGGCAGGTGAAGCTATGGCTCAACGACGCCGGCGAGCGGCAGATTGCCGAGCGCCAGTGCCTTGCCGACAAACTCTACCCCGCCGACATCGCCCGCATGGTACTGTTCCTCGCCGCCGACGACAGCGCCATGTGCACCTCGCAGAACTTCATCGTCGATGGCGGCTGGGTATGATCGAAACCGAAATAAACAGAGGAGGAAATGTCGATGACCATGAGAGTGAACCGGCGCACCGCCTTAGGAATGGCGCTCGCCGCACCCGCCATCCTGCGTTCGACCCGCGCCTTTGCCGGCAAGGAATTGCGGGTGATGGCCTGGCAGGGCTATGCCGACGACGACTGGGTGAAGGAATTCCAGGACCAGTCGGGCGCCACGGCGAAGGTCGTGTTCATCGGCACCGACGACGAGATCTGGGCCAAGATCAAGGGCAGCGAAGGCAAGGACTTCGACGTCTTCGCCGTCAACACCGCCCAGCTGCAGCGCTATATCGACGGCGGCCTGACCACGCCGCACGATCTTGCCAAGCTGCCCAACCAGCAGGCTGTCCTGCCGCGTTTTCGCGATCTTTCCAAGGTCAAGGGCGTGATGCGCGACGGCAAGGTATATTCGATCCCGTACGCCTTCGACTCGATCGGCATCATCTACGACAAGGCCAAGGTCAATCCGCCACCCGATACTTTCGAGATACTCTGGGATCCCAAATACAAGGGCAAGATCCTGGCTTACGACAACGGCGAGCACAATTTCTCGTTCACCGCGCTGACCCTCGGTATTGAAGATCCGTTCCATCTTACGCCCGATCAGATGGCCAAGATCAAGGAGAAGCTCATCGCCCTCAAGCGCAACGTGCTGAGTTTCTACACCACCCCCGACGAGGCCCTGCAGCTCTACAAGAACAACGACGTGGCGCTGATCTGGGCCAACTACGGCCAGCAGCAGGTCAAGGCCATGACCGATGCCGGCGCCAACATCGGCTATGTCAATCCCAAGGAAGGGGCGTTGGCCTGGCTCGACACCTGGGCCATGACCAATGGTGTGCAGGACGTCGATCTGGCCGAATCCTGGGTCAATTTCCTGCTGCAGAAAAAGATCGGCGAGCAATTGTCCCAGCGCACCGGCTTCGGCAACACCGTGGTCGAGACCGGAAGTGCCGGCGCCAACGACAAGCTGGTCTGGCTCGATTTCGTCGAAGACCCCACCAAGCGCTCCGACCTGTGGAACGAAATCAAGGCGCAACCCTGACAAGGGGCTGAGACCGGGTGGCCCGGCCGCAAGCTGGCCGGGCCTCCTCTTGCGGACGGGATCGTCTCGACATGGTGTTTGCGGGTAGCGCGCGTTATGGGTTGTGGCCGCGCCTGCTGGCGGCGGTGAGCTATGGCCTGCCTCTCACCTTCATCGTCGCACCGCTCGCCAGTTTTCTCGCCTACAGTTTCTTCCGCATGGAAGGCGGCCAGATCGTCCGCGATTTCAGCCTGGCCAACTACCGGCGATTTTTCACCGACGCAATCTTTCTGCCGGTGCTCTGGCAGACCTTCCTGCTCTGCCTCGCCGTCGCCCTGCTCGCCACGGCAATCGGATTTCCGGTCGCTTTCCTGCTCGCCAACCTGAAAGGCCGGCGCCGCTATGTCCTGCTGCTGGCGGTGCTGGTGCCACTGCTGATGAGCTACATTATCAAGATCTACGCAATCCGCGCCATCCTTGGCGGCACCGGTTTCCTCAACCGTTTCCTGCTGTGGACCGGTGTTGTCGACCAGCCTCTGACGCTGTTCGTCTTTAACCTCAATGCCGTGCTCTTGACCCTCACGGTACTGCTCATTCCCTTTGCCATTCTACCGATCTTCCTGTCGCTCGAACGCATCCCCCGAAGCCTGATCGAAGCTTCGAGCGACCTCGGCGCATCGGGCCTGCAGACCTTTGCCCGGATCGTGCTGCCCTTGTCCTTGCCCGGCCTGGTAACGGCGGCAACCTTCGTCTTCGTCCTGGCGATCGGCGACTTTCTCACCCCGCAGATGGTCGGTGGCCAGAGCGGCTTCACCTTCGGACGCATCGTCTACAGCCAGTTCGGCACCGCCTTCAACTGGCCCTTCGGCGCCGCACTCTCGGCTATCTTGGCGATCGTCGTCATTGCGGTAATGGCGCTTGGCAACCGGATCGAGCGGCGGCCGGCATGATGCAACTCTCGCGCACTGCCTTGGGCCTCCTCGCCGCTATCACCTCAATCGTGTTCGCGCTGCTCTACGGGCCGCTGTTCATTCCCATTATTTCGTCGCTGTTTGCGATCTCCCATGGCGACGTGCAGTGGAACGAGCCGTCGCTCTCTTCCTACCGGGCGCTGATCGACAACCAAGGGATACTCGAAGCGTTCAAGAACACGCTGATCGTCGGCTTCACCGCGACATTTCTGTCGCTGGTGATCGGCACGCTACTCGCCATCCACTATTGCGGCGGCCGGTCGGTGGTCCGTGAGCTCATGCAGTTCACCGTGTTCCTGCCGTTCCTGATGCCGCCGATCATCACCGGCCTGTCGCTCTTGATCTTCTTTCGCGAGACCGGCGTGCCGCGTTCGCTGCTGACGGTCATCGCCGGGCACACGGTGTTCGTGCAGGCGCTGGCCTATCGGACCATCGTGGTCAGGCTGCGGTCGCTGGGGCCCAGCATGGTCGAGGCCTCGGCCGACCTTGGCGCCTCGGCCTGGCAGACGCTGACCCACATCGTTCTGCCCAACCTCAAGAGCACGCTCATCGGGGCCGGAGTGCTGAGTTTCGCGCTCTCTTTCGACGAGACCCTGATCAGCCTTCTGGTCACCGGCACCGACAGCACCCTGCCCATAAGGCTATGGTCGATGATGCGTCTCGGCTTCACCCCCGACATCAATGCGCTTGTCGCCATCATCCTCGGGGTGACCGCGATCATGTGTATCCTGGCGGTCCGGCAGCTCCTGCCGGCCGAGCTCGACCGCGTCGAATAGGCGGAACGGTGGCTACGGCCCGGGAGCCTTCTTGCGCCGCCGCAGGGCGTCGATGATCAGGCCGATCACCGGTACGAGGAGCCGGCTCGCCTGGAAATCGTAAGCCGTGCTGCCGACCATGCCGGCCAGCGACAAGGGCCCCGCCTTGACGTCTGCCTCAAGCGTTTCGGCAGTGAGCTTGCGTAACTCTTCGGCGGCGGCAAGTTCCGGTCCGGGTCTCGATGCGGCGGCAACCAGCAGCAGAAGCAGGGCCAGCACGCCGTTGACCGCGCCAAGCGCCAGAGGGGCGAGCACCGGTCCCCAGCTTGCTGCGAGATACTGGTAGAGGGCCACGTTGACGAAAACCAGGCCGACAAGCCCCACAGCGGCTGCAACCGCCATGAGCGCCATTTTGCGGAGATGACGCCTGAAACGGATTTCGGCGACCAGCAATTCGGCACGGATATGCAGGCGGGCCGCACTTGCGATGTTGGCGAAAGTCATGCCGGCATCCTCATCTTGCGCTCAGCCGGCCGATCACCATGCCGAGCGCCAACGCGCCGGCAACCGTCGCCACCGGATGATCGGCCACCGTCTCTTCGGCACTCTCCAGCATGGATTGTACCAGGCGGCCCAGTTCAGCCACCTGGCCCTCGAGGCCCGCCTCACCGGGGGGCGGTGGCGCGGCAGCGGCCGTCACCTCGGGGCTCGCCTTGCGATGCAGCGCCTCGATCTCCTGGCGCAATTTGTCAATTTCGGCATGAAGACTGGTTCGCGGCATGATCGGCTCCTTTCGGTCATCGCTCAGAAACTCCGCGGACCCTTGCCGATCCGTCGCTTCAAGATGTAATGTAGTGCTGGCGACGGCAAATCCCAAGCTGATCTCGAGCGGCGGCGCCTATTTCTCGCGGAAGGCGCGGGCCACCTGGTCCAGCATCGGTTTCACCAGATAGGTGAGCGGCGTCTGGGCCGACGTCTGGATGAAGGCTTCGGCCGGCATGCCGGGCTTGAGTTTCTTGCCCTCGAGCTTGGCCAGCTCGTCGGGCGGAATGCGCAGCCGCACCGCATAGAAGGCCGGCGTGTTCTGGTCGACCCGCGTGGTATCGGCGGAAACCTGTGTCACCTCGGCGCCGATCTCCGGCGTGAAACGCGAGTTGAGTGCCGGGAAGCGCACCCGGGCCTTCTGTCCCATCTCCACCTGATCGATGTTCCGCGGCGACACCTGGGCCTGCAGCACCAGCTCGTCGCTGTCCGGCACGATGAGCAAGAGGGTTTCTGCGGGGGTAATCACGCCGCCGATGGTGTGGACCGCCAATTGATAGATTTCTCCTTCAATGGGCGACTTGATTTCGGTGCGGCCGAGACGGGCCAAGGAAGCCAGACGCCGTTCGGAGTATTCGGCAATCTTGCCCTCGGCATCGCGCAGGTCGGTCAGCGACTGGGCCCGGCTCGAATCGTCGATCTGGATGATCTGCAGCTTAAGTTCGGCAATCTTTTCCGCCGCCGTCGCCCGGGCGGCGATGAGCTGGCCCTTTTCGCCATCGAGGCGCGCCTGCTCGCGTTCCATGGCGAGCACCCGACTGAGCGCCACCAAACCCTTGGTCAGGAGCTCGCGCAAGCCCTTGAGTTCGTCCTTGATCAGGTCAATCTGGCGTTGCTTGGAATCGATCTGGACGTCGATGCCGGAAATCTGCTCGTCGTTCTGGCTGATTTGCTGCTGCAGCTGGTCCTGCTTTCCCCTGACCGCGGCATTGCGGGCTTCCAGCAAACGCTGCTGGCCGCCCATGATGCGGGCAATGTCGGGATCGTCGCGGCGGAACAGCACTTCGGTCGGCCACTCGATCGAGTCGCGGTCGTCGCGCTCGGCTTCCAGTCTCGCCCGCCGGGCGAGATTTTCGATCAGCGTTGCCTCGACGATGCCGAGCTCAGCCCGGGTTTCGGTATCGTCGAGTACGATGAGGGTCTGGCCCGCCTGCACCCGGTCGCCGTCCTTCACCCGGATTTCGCGGACGATGCCGCCGTCCTTGTTCTGGATCTTCTTGGTGTTGGATTCGACAGCGATGGTGGCGGGGGCGATCACCGCGCCGTTGATCGTGGTGAAGACCGACCAGCCCCCGAACACGCCAGCCACGACCAGGATCGAAAGATAGCCGGCGACTTGTAGGCGGTGCAGGGAGCGATTGGTGTCGTAGCGCTTCATGGCTCAGGACCGCTGCTCGATCTGGGCCATCGGTTGCAATGGCTCGACGTTCGACGACTGGGTCGGGCGCATCATCACCTTGCGCAGGATTTCATCGCGCGGACCAAGGGCTGCCACCTTGCCGTCGCTCAGCACCAGCATCTTGCCGATCGCTGCCAGGGCACTGGGCCGGTGGGCGATGACCACAACCGCCGCTCCGCGCGACAGGCCGTGGCGGATCGCATGATCGAGGGCGGCTTCGCCCTCGGCGTCGAGATTGGAATTGGGCTCGTCGAGGACGAACAGCACCGGATCCTTGTACATTGCCCGGGCGAGCGCCATGCGCTGGCGCTGGCCGGCCGACAGCCGCGAGCCGTTCTCGCCCAATTGGGTATTGTAGCCGTCCGCCAGACGCATGATCAGGTCATGCACATTGGCGAGCTTGGCCGCCTCCACCACCTTGTCGGGATCGGCCTCGGCATCGAAGCGCGAAATGTTCTGCATCACCGAACCGTCGAACAGCTGTACATCCTGGGGCAGATAGCCGATCAGGCGACCAAGTTCGTCGGGATCGCGTTGGTCAAGGGTTGCCCCGTCGAGGCGGACGGTACCGCGCGTCGGCGGCGAGATGCCGACGAGCGTTCGGGCGAGCGTCGATTTGCCGGCACCGGTCGGCCCGATGACGCCGATCCCCTCGCCCGGCACGATGCCGAAGGATACGCCCTGCAGCAACGGCTTTTCGATGCCCTGGATCTGCACCAGAAGGCTTTCCACGTCGAGCTTGCCGCGCGGCGCCGGCAGCTGCATGCGGAACGGCCGCGGCGGCACCGACCTGAGTACGGCGATCAGCCGCTCGCGGGCCTTGCGGAACCCCACGAACTGTTGCCAGTTGGCCACCGCCTGCTCGACCGGCGCCAGCGCCCGCGACATGATGATCGAAGCGGCGATCATGCTGCCCGATGAGATCTCTTGGTTGATGGCAAGGAAGGCGCCAAGCGCCAGGATGCCCGACTGGACCATCAGGCGCAGCACCCGCGAGATCGCCCCCAGTCCGCCGCCGGCGTCATTGGCCACGGTTTGATGGTCGAGGGCTTGCTGGTGCACCTTCATCCAGCGGTCGCGAAGTTCGCCCACCATTCCGAGCGCATAGAGCGCTTCGGCATTGCGCCGGCCCTCCTCGGTTATCAGCGAGGCCTTGATGTTGGCCTTGGTGGCCTCCTGCATCGGCTCGCGGGTGGTTCGCTCGGAGATGACCGCCAGCATGAAGATGGTGATGGCTGCAAGGAGTGAAGCCAGTCCGAGGAGCCAGTGCATGGCAAAGATGATCAGCAGGTAGACCGGCACCCAGGGCATGTCGAGGAAGGCAAAGGGCCCCTGGCTCGAGAGATACTGGCGGATGGTGCCGAGGTCGCTGACCGGCTGGCCGCCCACCCCGGGGGTACGCCGCAGGGCATGGGTGGTCACCACGTCGAACACCCGGCCGCGCAGGGTTTCCTCGACCCGGCGGCCGATGCGCACCAGGAGCCGGGCCCGCAGATATTCGAGAAAGCCGTAATAGGCGTAGAGGAAGATAACGATGGAAATGAGGGCGATAAGGGTCGGAACGCTGCCCGAAGTCAGCACCCGGTCATAGATCTGCAGCATGAACAGCGGCCCGGTCAGCATCAGGATGTTGACCAGGCTGCTGAAAATACCAGTCGAAATGAAGGTTCCCCGGCTCGCCCGGATGATCGCCTTCAGTTCATCGCCGCCGGGCGTCTCCGGCATCTTCGATATTTGCTTCACGCACCCCGCCTGCGTTGATTGATAATTCGACCGAATACCCCAAACTGCCTACCGAACCGTTGCTGTCCCGTCAAATCCGGGCCTTTTCGGGGCGAACTTGCCAAATGTTAATGGATTGCCCGGCCAGCCTGTCGATTTCCGCACCCTTGCGCCGCCGCCGGGGACCGCTATCGTAGCCTCAGGCCGTCAGATTCCGGGGGTTGATGTTGCATATCATGATCATTGGCGCCGCCGGCATGGTCGGCGCGAAACTGGTTAACCGCCTCTGTGCAGACGGAGAATTGGCCGGAAGGCCGATCACCCGGCTCACCCGCCACGATGTGGTGATTGCCGGCCCGCCGCCCGCCTCGTCCTTCCCCATCGACACCTTCGCCAGCGATCTTTCCACCCCCGGCGAGGCCGAAAAGCTGGCGGCCCTCCAGCCCGATGTCATCTATCACCTGGCGGCTATCGTCTCGGGCGAGGCGGAGGCCGATTTCGACAAGGGCTACCGCATCAATCTCGACGGCACCCGTCACCTTTTTGAAGCCATCCGCAAGGTCGCCGGCGGCTATTGCCCGAAGATTATCTTCACCTCGTCGATTGCCGTGTTCGGAGCGCCCTTTCCGGAGGCGATCGGCGATGAGTTTTTCACCACGCCCTTGACCAGCTACGGCACCCAGAAGGCGATCTGCGAGCTCTTGCTGGCGGATTATTCTAGGCGTGGCTTCTTCGATGGGCTGGGCCTCAGATTCCCGACGATCTGCGTGCGCCCCGGCAAGCCAAATCTGGCGGCCTCGGGCTTCTTCTCCGGCATCATCCGCGAACCTTTGGCCGGCCAGGAGGCCATCCTGCCGGTGGGCGAGGACGTGCGCCACTGGCATGCGAGCCCCCGCGCCGCCGTGGGCTTCCTGACCCATGCGGCGGGCCTCGACACGGTGCCGCTGGGCGCCCGGCGCAACATCACTCTCCCCGGCGTCTCCTGCACCGTCGGCGAACAGATCGCCGCCCTTCGCCGAATCGCCGGCGACAGGGTCGCCTCCCGCATCCGCCGCGAACCCAACGAGACCATCATGAAGATCGTCTCCGGCTGGCCGCGGAACTTCGAAGCCCGGCGCGGACTGGCCCTCGGGTTTACCGCCGAAAGCTCCTTTGACGACATCATCAAGGTGCACATCGCCGACGAACTCGATGGAAAAATATTCAGCTAATACAGAATTTTATGACTTAGAATTGAACCATTTGTCGAAGCCAATCGCGAGCCCCGCCCCGATCAACTGAGCGACGATGAAGGCAGGCGCATCGGCCGGCCGGATGCCGGAAAACGTATTGGTCAGGCTGCGCGCCAGGGTAACCGCCGGATTGGCAAAGCTGGTCGAGGCGGTAAACCAATAGGCCGCCGCGATATAGAGCCCGACATTCACCGCCAACCACTGCGGCGCCCGTTTGACGCTGCCGAAAATTACCGTCAGGAGTCCAAAGGTGGCAACCGCCTCGGCGAACCACTGATTGCCGCCGCTGCGCACTTTGGTCGAAGCCTGGATAAGGTCGAGGCCGAACATCAAATGGGCGGCAAGCACGCCCAGAACCGCACCCATCATCTGGGCCAGCACATAGTACAGCGCCAGGCCGCCGCCGATATCGCGGCGGAGATATCCGGCAAGTGTCATCGCCGGATTGAAATGGGCCCCCGATACCGGACCGAAGATGGTGATCAGCACCACCAGCATGGCGCCGGTCGGAATGGTGTTTTCGAGCAGTGCCACGGCCATGTTGCCGCCGGCGAGCCTCTCGGCCATGATGCCGGAACCGACAATGGCGGCGAGCAGCAGGGCGCTGCCCAGGGCCTCGGCCGCCAAGCGCCGCGAGGTCGGCATCAGTCCTTAGTCTCCCCGATCCGGTCGAGCTTGGCCTTGAGCGCCAGGTGGTCGAGGGAGTCGATAGGCAACGACAGGAACACTGAAATCCGGTTGTAGAGCCTGCCATAGGCATCGGCGAAGGCAGCTCGCCGCAGGGCCTCGGTGCCGGTGACCGCCGCCGGATCGGGAATGCCCCAATGGGCCCTCATCGGCTGGCCCGGCCAAATCGGGCAGACCTCGCCCGCCGCGTCGTCACAGACGGTGAACACGAAGTCCATGGCTGGCGCCCCCGGTGCCGCGAATTCATCCCACGGCTTGGAGCGGAAGAGCTGGGTCGGGTAGCCCAGATGACGCAGCAGATCGACGGCATAGGGGTGGACCTTGCCCTTCGGGTGGCTGCCGGCGCTGTAAGCCGAGACCAGGCCTTTCCCCAGCCGGTTGAAAATCGCTTCGGCCATAATACTGCGGGCCGAATTGCCGGTGCACAGAATCAGGATGTTATAGGTCTTGGCGTCCATCACGCCCGTTCAACAGTGTTCCATGAAGATTGTGTGACGATACCCGGCATGCGTCCGGTGCAGGTCGCCCGCCATTGGCGGAATCCTCGCCGGACCCTATAGGGAGCCATGGCCGCCGGCGCAGTAACAACCGATACCCGAGAAAACCGCAGCCGCGGCATCCTGTGGATGCTGGCCACCATGTTCAGCTTCGTCTCGCTTGACGCCATGATGAAGCACCTGCTCCAGACCTATTCGCTGGTCGAGGTCACCTGGGGCCGCTTCTTCTTCGCCACCATCGCGGCAATTATCCTGTGCGGGCGGAGGCTGCCGGGACTGGCAGTCAGCAAATCGCCGAAACTGCAAGTGCTGCGCTCGCTGCTGCTCATGTCGACGACCGGCCTGTTCAATGCCGGCATCCGCACCACGGCGCTTGCCACCGCCACCACCATCATGTTCACCAGCCCGCTCCTCGTCACCGTGCTGTCGGTGCCGTTCCTCGGCGAAAAGGTGGGACCACGGCGCTGGGCCGGCGTGGCAATCGGCTTTCTCGGCGCCTTGATCGTGGTGCGGCCCTGGGAGCGAGGCCTCGGCGCCAGCGGGCTCGGCCTCTTGCTGCTGCTGATGGCCGCCCTGCTCAACGCCAACTACCAGATCGCCACCCGCAAGGTCAGGGCCGACGATCCGCTCACCTCTCTCCTCTATACGGCCACCGCCGGCGCCATCGTCACCAGCGCCATCGTGCCGTGGTTCTGGAGCTCTCCCGATGTTGCCGGCTGGGCCGAGATCGTCGGCAGCGGCGTTGCGGGCGGGGTTGGCCATTTCTGCCTGATCAAGGCGATGAAAGCTGCCCCTGCGTCGGTCGTGGCGCCTTTCTCCTACACTTCGCTCGTCTGGGCGACGCTGTTCGGACTGTCGATCTGGGGCGACTGGCCGGACCTGTGGACCTGGGCCGGGGCCGCCCTTATCATCGGCTCCGGACTCTACATCTTCCACCGCGAACGGGTGCGTCATGCGAACGGTTGACTTCACCGCCATGAAAGACGGCACGGCCGAGGACTATCTTTTCCTGAAGCCGCTCGAGGACGAGCACGTCCGCGGTACCCCGGCACGCGTGCTACGCGAGCTTGCGCTGCAAGCCCAGGAGAGTCTTCCCGGCTACAAGATCACCCGCCTCGAGCATGCTCTGCAGGCGGCGACCCGGGCCAAGCGCGACGGTGCCGACATCGACTGGGTGGTAGCGGCCCTCCTCCACGACATCGGCGACGGCCTGGCGCCGCAGAACCATGACCAGTTCGGCGCCGAAATCCTCCGCCCATTCTTGCGCGAGGAGGTCGTCTGGACCGTCGGCCACCACGGCAGTTTCCAGATGTATTACTACGCCCATCACTATGGCTGGAACCGCTACGAGCGCGAGAAGTACCGTGACAGCATCTATTTCCAGTCCTGCGCCGATTTCTGTGAGCGCTGGGACCAGTCGTCCTTCGATCCCACCTACAAGTCCCAGTCGCTCGAAGTCTTCGTGCCGATGGTCGAGGAAGTTTTCGCCCGCGCGGCCCATGCGCCCGATGTAATCCAGAAGGGCATCGTCAAGGGTCTGCCGCCCCTCGCCGCGCCGGGCAAGGCATAGGCTCAGCCCGAGTCCGGTGCGCCGCCGAGCTGCCGCAGCACCAGCACCATCGAGGCATGGGCCTCGCCCTCGCCGACATTGACGATGCGATGCGGCAGGTCGCCCCGGAAACGGATCGCCTCGCCCACCCTGGCGCGCCTTGTCTCCTCGCCCGCCGTCACTTCGATCTCGCCCTTGAGCAGATAGAGGTGCTCGACGGTGCCCGACGGATGCGGATCCGACTCGAGAACGCCCTTGGGCCGCGCCTGGAAATCGTACCACTGGATCTGATCGACCAGATTGAGCGGCCCGGCGATCGCCAGCCGGCACAATCCATCCTGGCTCTCGAGGATGGGAATACCCGACTTCGACTGGTGTTCGAGGAAAGCCGTGCCGCCCGGCGTCCGCAGCACCTCGCCGACGGTTGTGTCGAGTGCCCGGGAAAGGCGGTAAACTGTTGAAAGCGTAGGATTTGTCTCGTTACGCTCGATCTGCGAGATGATCGACTTGGCAACTCCCGATTGTTCAGAAAGTTCACCCAACGACATGTTGTAGGCTTTGCGCAGCCGCTGGATAGTCTTGCCGAGTCCAGGCGTGGGGTCAATTTCCGGTGAACCCAAGGATTTTCGACTGCGCCGCGTTGACATTTCTCTGTCCTGTACTTAGAACTAGTGTTCGAAATAACGAACAACGGTCTGTTCGAGGTTTCGTCGAGGTCAAGCTAGCGCCGTTTTGCTTTGTAAATCAAACGAAATCGTCGCCCAGCGGCAGCCTCGTACGGTCCAACGAACGTCCGCTGAAGCGAACGGTAGCCAGAATGAGCAGCATCAAGGTGATCGACGCCAATGGCGCAAGCCACATTCTCGAGGCCGTGGAGGGCTGGCGGGTGATGGAAATCATCCGTGAGCACGGTTTCGAGGTGGGAGGCCTGTGCGGTGGCGCCTGCGCCTGCGCCACCTGCCATGTCGAAGTCGACGGCCAATGGCTGGAAAAACTTCACCCCGCCAACGACGATGAGGAAGCCATGCTCGACCAGGTGCCGATGCTGACCGACGGCTCCAGGCTCTCTTGCCAGATCATCTACACCCCGGAACTCGAGGGCCTCACCGTCAAGCTGGTCGCCAACGGATAATCCCATGCGCTACTTCCCCATCTTCCTCGACCTCAAGGACCGCACCGTCATCGTGGTGGGCGGCGGCGAAGAGGGCCTGCGCAAGATCAGGCTCCTGTCGCGTACCGGCGCCCGCATCGCCATCATTGCCGAAGCCCTCCATGACGAGATCGCCGCCAACCCGCGGGTCGAATGGCTGGCCCGCCGCTTCGAGCCCCACCGGCTCGATGGCGCGGCCCTGGTCGTCTCGGCCGAGGCGACGCTTAACGAGGCGGTCTCGGCCGCCGCCCATGCCCGCGGCATTCCGGTCAATGCCGTCGACCGCGCCGATCTTTCGGACTTCATCGTGCCCTCGATCGTCGATCGCTCACCCGTGGTCGTGGCGATCGGCACCGAAGGTATGGCTCCCATGCTCGGCCAGGGTCTGCGGGCCCGCATCGACGCCATGCTGCCCCAGGCCCTGGGACGTCTGGCCGAAGCCGCCGCCCTGTTGTGCGATCGGGTAGCTTCGAGCCTCCCCACCGGCGGCCGCCGCCGCTCCTTCTGGCAGCGCTTCTTCTTCGGCGACGTGCGCGACAGCTTCATCGCCGGCGAGACGGAGAATTTCGCCTCCGGCGTGGAAGCCCTGTTCGTCAGCGAAAAAGTTCCAGTCCAGGGCCGCGTGTCCTTCGTCGATGCCGGGGCGGGCGATCCGGAACTCTTGACTCTCAAGGCCCAGCGCAAGCTCCTCGAAGCCGACGTTATCGTCCATGACCGGTCGCTTTCCCCCGCCATTCTCGAGATGGCCCGGCGCGATGCAACCCGCATGCCCGTCATTTCTCCGGCTTTCACCAGCGTTGCCTCGCTCCTCATCCGCGAGGCGGGCGCTGGCCGCCGGGTGGTGAGATTGCGCGCCGGCGAGACGATCGCCGAGGAACTGATGGCGGTTGCCGCCGAAGGCTTGGCCATTGAAACCGTCCCCGGCATTTCCACCGCCCCGGCCGCGATCGTCAGCTTCCCCATCCGCGAGGATATTCGCGATGCCATATTGAGGGCCGCTTCATGAGCATCCTGGAAAAGGGCCAGATCGTCACCGCCAATCGTTTGCGCGACGGCATCGCGGTGTTTCTCAACCGCTCGGGTCAGTGGAGCGAGCGGATCGACGAGGCAACACTCGCACTCGAGCCCGAAGCCGCGGCGGCCCTTGAAGCTCGCGCCAAGGCCGACGAGAAGGCGACGATCGTCACCGGTTCCTACCTGATCGACGCCGAGCGCCGCGACGGCCGCATTCGTGCCGCCCATATTCGCGAGCGCATCCGCACCCTGGGGCCGACCGTGCGTCTCGATCTCGGCAAGCAGGCCGATGGCACCGCCGGCGGCTTCGTCGCCCCGGAGGGAGCGTAAGCCATGTACCGCTATGACGAGTTCGACCATCAATTCGTGCGCCAGCGCACCGCCCAGTTCCGCGACCAGGCCGAACGCCGCATGAAGGGCGAGTTGAGCGAGGACGAGTTTCGGCCTCTACGCCTGATGAACGGCCTCTATCTGCAGCTTCATGCCTATATGCTGCGGGTTGCCGTTCCCTATGGCACCCTGTCGGGACGCCAGATGCGTCAGCTCGCCATGATCGCCGAGCGCTGGGACCGCGGCTACGGTCATTTCACCACCCGCCAGAACATCCAGTACAACTGGATCAAGCTCGAGGATACGGCCGACATCCTGTCCGCCCTCGCCGACGTCGAGATGCATGCTATCCAGACCTCGGGCAACTGCATCCGCAATGTGACGACCGACCATTGGGCGGGAGCCGCCGCCGACGAGATCGCCGATCCGCGGCCCGTCGGCGAACTGTTGCGCCAGTGGTCATCGCTGCATCCGGAATTTTCCTTCCTGCCGCGCAAGTTCAAGATCGCCGTGACCGGCGCTCCCAACGACCGCGCCGCCGTCAAGGTGCATGACATCGGCCTGCGACTCCATCGCAACGACAAGGGCGAGGCGGGCTGGGAAGTGATCGTCGGCGGCGGCCTCGGCCGCACCCCGATGATCGGTGTGACCGTGCGCGACTTCCTGCCCGAGCCCGAGCTGATCGGCTATCTCGAAGCCATCATGCGCGTCTACAATCTCTATGGCCGGCGCGACAACAAGTACAAGGCCCGCATCAAGATCCTGGTGCACGAGCTGGGCGCCGACAAATTCAAGTCGGAAGTCGAAGCCGAATATGCCCGCAAGCCCCAGGCTTCGACCGAGGTCGAGGAGCGCGAGTTGAAGCGCATCGCCGCCTATTTCGCCGCCCCCCAGTTCGACAAGCTGCCGCGCTGGTCGGCCGCCTTCGAGGCGGCAAAACTCAAGAACGCCGACTTCGCCCGCTGGGCCCGCAACAATCTCGGCGTCCACAAGGTTGGCGGCTACGCCATCGTCAACATTTCGCTCAAACCCGAGGGCGGCATTCCGGGCGATGCATCGGCCGAACAGATGCGCCTGATGGCCGATCTCGCCGAGCGTTACGGCAGCGACGAACTGCGGGTCAGCCACTACCAGAACATCGTCCTCCCCCATGTCAGGAAGGACGACGTCTTCGCCGTCTGGCAGGCCCTCGACGGCGCCGGCCTTGCCGCCGCCAACCACGGCCTGGTTGGCGACATCATCGCCTGCCCCGGCCTCGACTATTGCGCCCTGGCCACGGCGCGGGCCATTCCCATCGCCCAGTCGATCTCGCGGGCCTTCACCGACATCGACCGGCAGGAGGAAATCGGCCCGGTCAGCATCAACATCTCGGGCTGCATCAATGCCTGTGGCCACCATCACGTCGGCAACATCGGCATCCTCGGCCTCGACAAGAAGGGCGAGGAATTCTACCAGATCACCCTTGGCGGTTCGCCGTCCGAAAAGGCCTCGATCGGCACCATCCTCGGCCCCGGCTTCGCCGGCCACGAGGTGGCCGGTGCGGTCGGCAAGATCCTCGACACCTATCTCAAGCTCCGTGCCCCCAGCGAGGACTTCATCGCGACTTACTCCCGTCTCGGCGCCAAGCCCTTCAAGGAGGCCCTTTATGCCGCTGCTTAAGAACGATACGCTGATCGCCGACACCTGGATTCATGGCGGCCTCGACGACCAGTTGCCCGAGGCCGGCGACGTGATCGTGCCCTTCGCCAGGCTGTTGCGCGAATTCGACCAGCTGTCGCATCGTCCGGACAAGCTCGGTGTCGCCTTCTCCAACATCGATCGCGCCGAGGCCTTGTCGACCTTCCTGCCGCGCTTGTCGCTGGTGGCATTGCCCTTCCCCGCCTTCAACGACGGCCGGGCCTATTCGCTCGCCCGGCAGCTTCGCGATTTCGGTTTCCGCGGCGAGATCAGGGCCACCGGCAACGTACTGCCCGATCAGCTGCAATTCATGCTGCAGGTGGGCTTCGATGCCTTCGACATTGGCGAGCGCTTTCCGCTGGAAGCGTGGAAGCGCGCTTCGAAGCAGATGTCGCTCGCCTATCAGCGCGGCCTTTTCCGCCGCAATTCCGAAGCCGAAGTCTGGACCGAGCGCCACACCGACGCCGAGCCCTGGCTCGAACAGCCGCACGCCGGGTGACGCCATGGACGAAAACACCCGGAACGGCATTCACGAGACCTATGCCGGGCTTGAGGCCCGCGAGCTCTTGGAGCCGCTGATCCGCGACTTCAAGGGGCGCATCGCGGTCGTCTCCTCCTTTGGCGCCGAATCGGCGGTGCTGCTCCACATGGTGGCTGCGGTCGATCCGGCGACGCCGATCATCTTCCTCGATACCGGCAAGCAGTTCTGGGAGACCCTCTCCTATCGCAGCATGCTGATCGACCGGCTCGGCCTCACCGATGTGCGCACGATCAAGCCCGATGCAGCCGATCTTGTCGACAAAGACCCCGACGGCCTCCTCCACAAGACCAACCCCGACCTGTGCTGCCACATCCGCAAGACCGTGCCGCTGCAGAAGGCCCTTGCCGGCTTCGATGTCGTAGTCTCCGGCCGCAAGCGCTACCACGGCGGGGCACGCCGCGATCTCACCCCGATCAGCGTCGATGGCGCCCGCATCAAGGCCGAGCCGCTGGCCGGCTTCAGCGCCCTCGACATCGAGCTCTACATGGCGACTCACGAGCTGCCGAGTCATCCGCTGACCGAGATCGGCTATTTCTCGATCGGCTGCGAACCGTGCACGGTGCAAGGCGGAACGGCGGACGATCCACGGGCCGGGCGCTGGGCCGGCACGGCCAAGACCGAATGCGGCATCCACTGGACACGGAATGGCCATGCTTTTGAGGTTGCATCGCTGCGGGTGCAGTAGAAAGACCACCGCTGCGGGGAGGCGGTCTCGACATGACTGACAGCAATCAGCAGCCGACATCATCGGTTCACGCCGTGACCGAGATCATCGACAAGAAGGCGAGCGCTTCGGTGCCGCGTTCGATGGTGAAGACCATCACCTGGCGGGCACTCGGCTCGCTCGACACGCTGACGCTCGGCTTCATCTTCACCGGCAGCCTGAAGATCGCCGGCTCGATCGCCTCGGCCGAGGTGATCACCAAGATCGTGCTCTATTACCTGCACGAACGCGGCTGGGCCCACATCCGCTGGGGCCGGCAGTAGAGCCCGTCTCAGTTGATGATGGCGTTCTTGACGGCGATGGCGACGGCTTGCGTCTTGGTGCGGGCGTCGAGCTTATTCATGGCGTTTTCGGTGTAAAGGCGCACCGCCCGCTCGCTGAGGCCGAGCACATTGGCGGTTTCCCAGGCGGTCTTGCCGGCCGCAGCCCATTGCAGCACTTCGCGCTCGCGCCGGCTGAGGTCGAGGGGGACGGTCGCCGGATTGGACATGACCAGCTCGCGCATGCGTTCGTGAAAATAATAGGCATAGAGATGGAAGCCGTTGGCGATGCGACTTCTGAGGCTCGTCCACTGGCGGTCGTCACAATCGAAGTTGACCGAGAACATGGCGGTGCTGCTGTCGGAATCGGCAATCGAAAAGGTCAGGCCCTGGCGGCCGACGCCGAATTCCTCGGCCAGATGATGAATCCTGCGGGTGGTGTCGTCGGCGTCGCGCACCTCGGACCAGTCGAGCGGCAGGGTCTGCCTGAAACACACGTCGAAGGCCGGATCGCCATGTGGCGAAAAATCCCGCATGTAGAGGGCCATGTAGTCTTCGTCATAGGTGGAAAGCCAGGTCAGGCGGCCCGGACGCTGGCCGGCCGCGCCGAGATACCAGTAGGACAGGTTAAGAACGCCATAGCGGCTGCACGACTGGCGCAGATAGTCGGCTGACTCGTTGGAACTGGCAAAGGGCCGCCAGGATTCGGCAAACACGTCGAAGTGAAAGGCCATCGGCGGTCACATTCCAGTTGCATGGCCTGACCCGCATCCTCCACCTGCGGGTCGGACGATTCTCGTTCCGCTGTCCCAGAAAAGGTCGTTCCTCGTTATCCTGGAACAACAACGCAAAGAGGCAGCCATTTCGGCTGCCCCATGCAGGTTACGTGCCAGCGGATCCGGGATCAGGCCGCGGCACCGGCTTCGGCAGTCGCCGGGGCCGCCGTCACCGGGCCCGAATCCTTGCCCCTGGCGGAGGGATCGCGATCGACAAATTCAATGACCGCCATCGCCGCCTGGTCGCCATGGCGGAAGCCCGCCTTCATGATTCGGATGTAGCCGCCCTTGCGCTCGGCGTAGCGGCTGGCCAGCACGTCGAACAGTTTCTTGACCTGGGCCTCGTCGCGCACCTGGGCGATCGCCATGCGGCGAGCGTGCAGGCTGCCCTTCTTGGCCAGCGTCACCAGCTTTTCCACCACCGGCCGCAGGTCCTTGGCCTTGGGCAGCGTGGTGACGATCTGCTCATGCTTGATCAGTGCGGCCGACATGTTGGAAAACATCGCCTCGCGATGCGCCGCCGACCGGTTGAACCGGCGGCCCCTGAAACCATGACGCATGACCGTTCTCCTTCAATTCCCGGCACCCTGGGGCGCCGCCTGGGCTCAGTAGTGGGTCTCGAATTTCTTGGCGAGTTCCTCGATGTTCTCGGGCGGCCAGTTGGTCACCTCCATGCCGAGATGGAGACCCATCTGGGCGAGAACTTCCTTGATCTCGTTGAGCGACTTCCGGCCGAAGTTGGGCGTGCGGAGCATCTCCGCCTCGGTCTTCTGAATGAGGTCGCCGATATAGACGATGTTGTCGTTCTTCAGGCAGTTGGCCGAGCGCACCGACAGCTCGAGTTCATCGACCTTCTTGAGCAGGGCCGCATTGAATTCGAGTTCGGGCCGCGCCTCTTCGGTTACCGCCTTGGACGGTTCGGCGAAGTTGATGAACACCGAGAGCTGATCCTGCAGGATGCGCGCCGCATAGGCGACCGAATCCTCCGGCGACACCGAGCCATCGGTCTCGACCGTCATGATCAGCTTGTCGTAGTCGAGAATCTGGCCCTCGCGGGTGTTCTCGATCTTGTAGGAGACGCGCTTGACCGGCGAATAGATCGAATCGACCGGGATCAACCCGATCGGCGCGTCCTCGGGGCGATTGCGCTCCGAGGGCACATAGCCCTTGCCGGTGTTGACGGTGAATTCCATGCGCACTTCGGCGCCCTCGTCGAGGGTGCAGATCACATGTTCGGGATTGAGGATGTGAATGTCGCCGGTCGCCTGGATATCGCCGGCCCGGACCACGCCGGGGCCCTCTTTCCGCAGGTTGAGCCGCTTCGGCCCCTCCGACTGCATGAAGATGGCGATTTCCTTGATGTTGAGGACGATGTCGGTCACGTCCTCGCGCACGCCGGCGATCGAGGAGAATTCGTGCAGCACGCCATCGATGTGAACCGAGGTGACCGCCGCCCCTTGCAGCGAGGAGAGCAGAATGCGGCGGAGCGCATTGCCCAGCGTTGTGCCGAAGCCCCGCTCCAGGGGCTCCGCCACCACCGTGGCGACGCGGCGCCGGTCGCGGCCCGATTGCACGTCGAGCTTGGTTGGGCGGATCAGTTCCTGCCAGTTCTTCTGGTTGACCTGCATTTATTTCTTTCCTGTCAAATCCCGGAGAGCCGCGCTTCGGCAGTTCCGGCCTTGCAAATCGGTTCGGTCGCGGCCGCCGGTGAAGGCGGCCAGGTCTTGGGCGTCAGACGCGGCGGCGCTTGGGCGGCCGGCAGCCGTTGTGCGGAATAGGCGTCACGTCGCGGATCGAGGTGACCTGCAGGCCGCAGGCCTGCAGCGCGCGCAGTGCCGACTCGCGGCCCGAGCCGGGGCCGGAGACTTCGACTTCCACCGTGCGCATACCGTGTTCCATGGCGGCCCGGCCCACCTGCTCGGCGGCCACCTGGGCGGCATAGGGGGTCGACTTGCGCGAGCCCTTGAAGCCGAGCTTGCCGGACGAGGCCCAGACGATGGTGTTGCCCTGGACGTCGGTGATGGTGATCATGGTGTTGTTGAACGAGGCGTTCACATGAACCACACCGGAGGAAATGTTCTTGCGCTCCTTGCGGCGCGGACGGGCGGCCTCTTTGGCCATGGTGTTTTGCTCCTACTTCTTCTTGCCGGCGATGGCCTTGGCCCGGCCCTTGCGGGTACGGGCATTGGTGTGAGTGCGCTGGCCGCGCACCGGCAGGCCCTTGCGGTGGCGCAGGCCCCGGTAGCAGCCGAGATCGACCAACCGCTTGATGTTCATCGAAACGTCGCGGCGCAGGTCGCCTTCCACCATGTAGTCGCGGTCGATCACCTCGCGAATCGCCAGAACCTCGGCGTCGGACAGCTCGTTCACCCGCTTGGAATGGGGGATATTGACCTTGTCGGCGATCTCCACCGCATTAACCGGGCCGATGCCATGGATATAGCGAAGCGCTATGACCACGCGCTTGTTGGTCGGTATATTGACGCCTGCAATACGGGCCACGTCTTTTCTCCTAGTTATACCAATGGCTTGCACCATCGGCCTAATGTTTTTCTCAAGTGCCGGACGCGGGCCCCAAAGGCACAAGGCCGCGCCTTGGGAGGTCACCCTCCCGAAGCCAGCCTGCGTATCGACCAGAATTGGCGCCGTCTTTAGGCTGGAATCGCTGTGGCGTCAACCTGCGATGCACCATTTTGGCCGTCAAACCCCGTTCAACACTCCTTCGATCTGGCGGGTCACGTTGCCGATTTCCGCCATCCCGTCGATGGTCCGCAGATTGCCCCGGTTGCGGTAGTAGGCAACCAGCGGGGCGGTCTGCTTGTTGTAGATGTCGAGCCGGTCGCGCACCGTGGCGGCGTTGTCGTCGGGCCGGCGAATGAACGCAGTCGAGCCGCAGACGTCGCACACCCCGGCCCGCTTCGGCCGCTCGAACTTATCGTGATAGCCCCGGCCGCAATTGGCGCAGGTATAGCGCCCGGCGATGCGCTCGATCAGCGCTTCGTCGTCGACCTTGATCTCGATCACCGAGTCGAGCTTCAGCGCCTTGGCGGCCAGCATCGCATCGAGGGCTTGGGCCTGGGAGGTATTGCGCGGGAATCCATCGAGGACAAAGCCCTTGGCTACATCTGGAGTTTCCAGCCGGTCGGCGATGATCGAAACGACCACCGCGTCCGGCACCAGTTCGCCCCGGTCCATGATCGCCTTGGCCCGGTTGCCGGTCTCGGTGCCCGCCGCCACCGCGGCCCGCAGCATTTCGCCAGTCGACAGCTGCTTCAGGCCGTGGCGTTCCTCGAGCAGCTTGGCCTGGGTGCCCTTGCCCGCCCCCGGCGGCCCGAGCAGAATGATGTTCATCGCTTGCTGCCCCGCAGCTTGGAGCGCTTGATCAGCCCCTCGTACTGCTGGGCCAGCAGATGGCCCTGGAGCTGGGCCACGGTATCCATGGTGACGCTGACCACGATCAGCAGCGAGGTGCCGCCGAAATAGAACGGCACGCCGGTGTAGCCCACCAGGAACTCGGGCAACAGGGCGACAACCGTCAGATAGAGGGCGCCGATGACGGTGATGCGGGTCAGCACATAGTCGATGTACTCGGCGGTGCGTTCGCCGGGTCTGATGCCGGGAAGGAAGCCGCCGTACTTCTTCAGGTTTTCCGCCGTTTCCTTCGGGTTGAACATGATCGAAGTATAGAAGAACGCAAAGAACACGATGAGCGCCGCGTAGAGGGTCATGAATAGCGGTTGCCCCCGGCCGAGCATCGCGGTCAAGGCGTTCAGCCAATCGGGCCCCTGCCCCTTGGTGAAATTGGCCACCGTGATCGGTACGAGCAGCAGCGATGAGGCGAAGATTGGCGGAATGACGCCGGAGGTGTTAAGCTTCAGTGGCATATGCGAGCTGTCGCCCTGGTACATCTTGTTGCCGACCTGGCGCTTCGGATACTGCACCAGCAAGCGGCGCTGGGCCCGCTCCATCAGCACGATGAAGGCGATGACCGCCAGGGCCATGACGATGATGCCGAGAATGACGAAGGTCGACATCTGGCCGGTGCGGCCTAGTTCCAGCATGGCGGCGATGCCGAGCGGCAACCTGGCGACGATGCCCGAGAAGATGATGAGCGAGGTGCCGTTACCGACGCCGCGCGAGGTGATCTGCTCGCCCAGCCACATCAGGAACACCGTACCGCCGGTTAGCGTGATAACCGTGCTCATCAGGAAGTACGGCCCCGGATCGGTGACGATGCCGGCCTGGCCCTGCAGACCCACCGCGATGCCATAGGCCTGCAACGCGGCGAGGATCACCGTGCCGTAGCGGGTGTACTGGTTGATCTTCTTGCGGCCCTGCTCTCCTTCCTTCTTGAGCGCCTCGAGATGCGGGCTGACCGACGACATCAGCTGGATGATGATCGAGGCCGAAATATAGGGCATGATGTTAAGGGCGAAGATCGCCATGCGGCCCAAAGCGCCGCCACCCAGGTCGTTGAACCAGCCGAGAATGCCGCTGGAATTGGCGGTGGCGAGTTTCTCCAAGGCCTGGGCATCGATGCCGGGAATCGGGATATAGGTGCCAAGCCGATAGACCACCAGGGCCGCCAGGGTGAACCAGATTCGCTTCTTGAGGTCCTCGGATTTCGCCAGGGCGCCGAAGTTCAGATTTGCCGCAAGTTGTTCCGCCGCAGATGCCATTCGAGTTCCTCGCGTTCGGCCCCAGACCCCCCTATGTGGGTCCGGTCGTCAACGCTTGCAAGTTTACTTCGCCGGGGCCGGAGCTTCGGCCGGACGCAAAATCTTGACGCTGCCGCCGGCCTTTTCGACTGCACCGATCGCCCCTTCCGAGGCATGCCAGACCTCGAAGGCGAGCTTCGCCTTGATCTCGCCCTTGCCGATCAGGCGCAGGCCGGCGAGCGGCCGCGACAGCACCCCGGCGGCGACCAGCGAGGCCTGGGTCACCGGTACGTTGACATCGATCTTCTTGGCGTCGACGGCGGCCTGCACCTTGCCGAGGTTGATCTCGTTGTAGCGGACCTTGTTCGGCTTGTTGAAGCCGCGCTTCGGCAGGCGCCGGTAGATCGGCATCTGGCCGCCCTCGAAGCCGGCCTTGGCGCCGCCCTTGCGCGCCGTCTGGCCCTTGCCGCCGCGCCCGGCGGTCTTGCCGGTTCCCGAGCCGATGCCGCGGCCGACGCGCTTCTTGGCGTGCTTGGCTCCGGCATTGTCGGCGATCTGATTGAGCTTCATGATTGATGATCCTTATTCGACGACGCGCACCAGATGCGCCACCTTGGCGATCATGCCGCGCACCGCCGGGGTATCGGTAAGCGTTGCCCGGCGATTGAGCTTGTTGAGACCGAGGCCGACGAGGGTGGCGCGCTGCTCGGCCGGCCGGCGTTGCGGGCTGTGAACCTGCTCGACGGTGACGGTCTTGTCGGATTTTGTTTTCGCCATGGCAATGATCCTCGCTTACTCGGCCGTCACGGCCTCGGCGCCGCGGCGGCGCAGCACTTCCGAGACCTTCTTGCCGCGGCGCGCGGCCACGGCCCGTGGGCTAACCTGCTTCTTCAGCGCGTCAAAGGTCGCCCGCACCATGTTGTAGGGATTGGACGAGCCCTTCGACTTGGCCACCACATCCTGCATGCCGACCGATTCGAACACGGCGCGCATCGGCCCGCCGGCGATGATGCCGGTGCCGGGAGGAGCGGCGCGCAGCACCACCTTTCCGGCCCCCCAGCGCCCGTCGATGTCGTGATGCAGCGTGCGGCCCTCGCGCAAGGGCACCCGGATCAGGCCGCGCTTGGCGCTTTCGGTCGCCTTGCGCACCGCTTCCGGCACTTCGCGGGCCTTGCCGTGGCCGAAGCCGACGCGGCCCTTCTGGTCGCCGACCACCACCAGGGCGGCAAAGCCGAAGCGCTTGCCGCCCTTCACCACCTTGGCGACGCGATTGATGTGGACCAGCTTGTCGATGAACTCGCTGTCGCGCTCCTCGCGGTTGTCCCTGCGATCCCGGTCGCGGCCGCCATGTTCCTTAGCCATTGTGCTTTCCGCCTGTTGATCGAACTAGAAGTTGAGGCCGCCCTCGCGGGCAGCGTCGGCGAGCGCCTTGACGCGCCCATGATAGAGATATCCGCCGCGGTCGAAGACCACGTCCTTGATGCCGGCCTTGAGCGCCCGCTCGGCCACCAACTTGCCGATCGCCGCGGCCGCCGCCTTGTCGGTGCCCTTCTTGTTGGCGGCACGGAAATCCTTTTCGAGGCTCGAGGCGGCGGCAATCGTGACGCCTTTGGCGTCGTCGATCACCTGGGCATAGATGTTCTTGCTCGAGCGGAACACCGACAGCCTGGCGCGCAAATTGCCGCGGGCGGCGAGCGCCTTGCGGACGCGCGCCATGCGCTTGGCATAGGGAGAAGATTTCGTGACCATTGCTACCACCCGTTACTTCTTCTTGCCTTCCTTGCGGAAGATGTATTCGCCGGCGTATTTGACGCCCTTGCCCTTATAGGGCTCGGGGCCGCGGAACTCGCGGATTTCGGCGGCGACCTGCCCCACCTGCTGCTTGTCGATGCCACTGATCACGATCTCGGTGGGCTTCGGCGTCTTGATCTCGATGCCGGCCGGGATCGGGTAGTTGACATCGTGGCTGTAGCCAAGGTTGAGCTGCAGCGCCTTGCCCTGCACCGCGGCGCGATAGCCCACACCGTTGATCTCCAGCGTCTTGGAATAGCCGGTGGTGACGCCCTTGATCATGTTGGCCACCATGGTGCGCGACATGCCCCAGCACGAGCGCGCCAGCTTGGACTGGTCGCGCGGGTCGACCTTGATGCCGGCCTTGTCCATGGTCGCCGTGACGTGCTCGACGAAGGCCAGCTTGAGTTCGCCCTTGGGACCCTTGACCGACAGGTTGGCGCCCGCCAGGTTGACGGTGACGCCGGCGGGAACCGGAACTGCTTTTTTACCGATGCGAGACATGAGCGCGCTTCCTCAGAACACCGTGCAGATCACTTCGCCGCCCACGTGCTGGGCGCGGGCGTCGGCATCGGACATGACGCCCTTGGGCGTCGACAGGATGGAGATGCCGAGGCCGTTGTAGACGGTCGGCAGGGTGGCAACCGAGGCATAGACGCGGCGGCCGGGCTTCGACACCCGCTGGATCTCGCGAATGACCGGAGCGCCGTCGAAATATTTGAGCTCGATGTCGATCTCGGCCTTGGCGGTGCCCTGCTGGACGGTGGCGAAACCGCGGATGAAGCCCTCGTTCTGTAGGACTTCGAGGACGCGCTCGCGCAGCCTGGAGGCCGGCACCGTCACCTTGGACTTGCCGCGCTCCTGGGCGTTCCGGATGCGGGCGAGCATGTCGCCGATCGGATCGATAACACTCATCTCATGTCTCTCCTGAAGTCCGTATCTGTTACCAGCTCGACTTGACCATGCCGGGGATCAGACCCTGGTTGGCCAATTCGCGCAGTGCCAGACGCGACATCTTGATTTTCCTGTAGTAGGCGCGGGGACGGCCGGTCAGCTCGCAGCGGTTGCGCACCCGGTTGGGCGAAGAATTGCGCGGCAGCACCGCCATCTTGAGCTGTGCTGCGAAACGCTCTTCCATCGTCAGCGTCTTGTTCTGCGCGATCGCCTTGAGGCGGGCGCGCTTGGCCGAATACTTCTTGACCAGACGCTTTCTATGGTTGTTCTTCTCTACCGAGCTCGTTTTCGCCATGTGGGCTACCTCAGCCTATCTTTCTCTCTTGCCGTCTCACGCCGCCTGCTTGCGGGTGGACTTGCGGAACGGGAAGTTGAATGCTTCGAGCAGGGCGCGGGCTTCTTCATCGCTGCGCGCCGATGTGCACACGATCACGTCGAGGCCCCAGACCCGATCGATCTTGTCGTAATCGATCTCCGGGAAAATGATGTGCTCCTTAATGCCCATGGCATAGTTGCCATTACCGTCGAAGCTGCGGTCGGTGAGGCCGCGGAAGTCACGCACCCGGGGGAGCGCGATGGTGATGAACCTGTCGAGGAACTCGTACATGCGCGTCTTGCGCAGCGTCACCTTGGCGCCGATCGCCAGGTTCTCGCGGATCTTGAACTGAGCGATGGCCTTGCGCGACTTAGTGATCACCACCTTCTGGCCGGCGATCTTCTCGAGTTCGGCGGCGGCGACCTGAACCAGCTTGGAGTCCTGCGTTGCCTCACCGATGCCCATGTTGAGCACGATCTTGGTGAGGCGCGGCACTTCCATGACGTTCTTGTAGCCGAACTGGGCGATGAGCTTAGGTCTAACCACTTCGTCATAGTGCTGGCGCAGGCGCGGCACATAATCCTTGGGCAGAACCTCGACGGGGGCCGCCGGCTTCTTCGCCTCGGTCGCCCTGTCTGCCTTCTTGGCCTCGCCCTTCTTGGCCTCGCCCCGCTTGGCGGCAGGCGCGGCTCCGGCGTCCGGCTTCTTGGCCGGGGCCGCGGCGGCGTCCGGCTTCTTCGCCTGCTTCTTCTCTTTGTCCTCAGCCATCGATCACTTCTCCCGAGCGCTTGGCGAAGCGCACCTTCTTGCCGTCGGCAAGCGTCTTGTAGCCCACCCGGGTCGGCTTGCCGTCCTTGGGATCGCGCAGCGCCAGGTTGGAAATCTGGATCGGCATCTCCTTGGAGACGATGCCGCCCTCCTGGCCCGCCGTCTGGCGGGTATGGCGCTTGACCATGTTGACGCCCAGCACCACGGCGCGGTTTTCCGCCGGGATCACCCGGACGACCTCGCCCTGCTTGCCCTTGTCCTTGCCGGTCCTGACGACCACCCTGTCGCCCTTCCGGATCTTGAGTTTCGCCGCCATCACAGCACCTCCGGCGCCAGCGAAATGATCTTCATTTGGTTCTTGCCGCGCAATTCGCGCGGCACCGGCCCGAAGATGCGCGTTCCCACCGGCTCGCCCTGGGCATTGATCAGCACCGCGGCGTTGTGGTCGAAGCGGATGACCGAGCCGTCGGCGCGGCGGATGTCCTTGGCCGTCCTGACCACGATCGCCTTCATCACGCTGCCCTTCTTGACCCGGCCGCGCGGGATCGCTTCCTTCACCGACACCACGATGATGTCGCCGACCGAGGCATAGCGCCGCTTTGAGCCGCCCAGCACCTTGATGCACTGAACCCGGCGGGCGCCGGAATTGTCGGCGACGTCGAGATTGGTTTCTTGCTGGATCATCTGATCACCCGTTCACTCTGGCGAGGCAAGCCCCGCCCTTGTCCTATGCCTGACCCGCCGCGACCTTCTCGACCAAGGTCCAGCGCTTCTGTTTGGAAATCGGCCGAGTTTCCTCGATCCGAACTACGTCGCCGGTCTTGGCTTCGTTCTTGGCGTCGTGGGCGTGATACTTCTTCGACAGGCGCACGGTCTTTTTCAGCACCGGGTGGCGCAGGCGGCGCTCGACCTTGACCACGATGGTCTTGTCGTTCTTGTCGCTCACCACGACGCCCTGCAGGATGCGTTTTGGCATGTTCGTTCTCCTACTTGGCGGCGGCCTGCTGCGACTCGACCGTCTTGAGACGGGCGATGTCGCGGCGGATCTGGCGCACCCGCGCGGTGTTTTCGATCTGGCCGGTGGCCTTCTGGAAGCGCAGGTTGAACTGCTCCTTCTTCAGCTTGAGGATTTCGTCCTTCAGCTGATCCTTGCTCATGGCCCTGACGTCTGTAATCTTCATGGCTCGGGTCTCCTATTCGCCGAGCCGCGCCACGAAGCGCGTCTTGATCGGCAGCTTGGCGGCGGCGAGGCCGAGAGATTCCTCGGCCACGGTGCGCGGCACGCCGTCGATCTCGAAGATCACCCGGCCGGGCTTGACGCGCGCCGCCCAGTATTCGGTCGAACCCTTGCCCGAGCCCATGCGCACTTCCGCCGGCTTCTTCGACACCGGCACGTCCGGAAATACCCTTATCCAGATACGGCCCGCACGTTTCATGCCGCGGGCCAGCGCCCGGCGGGCCGCCTCGATCTGCCGGGCGGTCAGGCGGTCGGGCTCGGTCGCCTTGAGCCCGAAGGCGCCGAAATCGAGCGTGTTGCAGCTCGTCGCCTTGCCGTGAATGCGGCCCTTGAAGGCCTTGCGGTACTTGGTTTTCTTCGGTTGCAGCATGTCAGCCTACCTCAATCTCACCCATGCGCCCCGTGGCCGTCGCGATCGCGGCGCGGGCGCTGGTGGCCGCCGTCCTGCGGTTCGGCCATGCGCTTGTCCTGGGCCATCGGATCGTGCTCGAGAATCTCGCCCTTGAATATCCACACCTTGACGCCGTTGGTGCCATAGGCGGTGTGGGCCGTGGCGACGCCGTAATCGACGTCGGCGCGCAGCGTATGAAGCGGCACCCGGCCTTCGCGGTACCATTCGACGCGGGCGATTTCGGCCCCGCCAAGGCGGCCGGCGCAGGTGATCTTGACGCCTTCCGCACCCATGCGCTGGGCCGACTGCACCGCCCGCTTCATCGCCCGGCGGAACGCCACCCGGCGCTCGAGCTGCTGGGCGATGTTCTCGGCGACCAGGGTTGCATCGACTTCTGGCTTTCGCACCTCGACGATGTTGAGATGCACTTCCGAGCCGGTCATCTCGGAAACCTTCTTGCGCAGCTTCTCGATGTCGGCGCCCTTCTTGCCGATCACCACGCCGGGCCTGGCCGAATGGATGGTGACCCGGCACTTCTTGTGCGGCCGCTCGATCAGCACCTTGGAGACGCCGGCCTGCTTCAGCTCGGTCTTGAGATAATCGCGGATCGCCATGTCCTCGTGCAGCAGCTTGCCGTATTCGCGCGAGCCCGCATACCAGCGCGAATCCCAGGTCCGGTTGATGCCGAGCCTGAGGCCGATCGGGTTGACTTTCTGGCCCATTATGCGGCCTCCTTGACTTCGCGGACGATGATCGTCAGTTCGCTGAAGAATTTCTCGATGCGGCCGACCCGGCCGCGGGCATTGGGCATGAAGCGCTTCATCACCAGGTTCTTGCCGACCCAGGCCTGCGCCACCACCAGATTGTTGATGTCGAGGTCATGGTTATTCTCGGCGTTGGCGATGGCCGATTCGAGGGTCTTCTTGACGTCCTTGGCGATACGGCGGCGCGAGAAGGCGAGCGAGGCGAGCGCCTTTTCGACCTTGAGCCCGCGAATGGTCGCCGCCACCTCGTTGAGCTTGCGGGGGCTGACGCGGATCGAGCGGGTCACCGCCTTGGCCTCGTTGTCGGCGAGCGCGCGCTTACGTGCTGGCTTGGTCATGGCTTACCCCTTGGCCGGCGCCGCCGGAGCGGCGGCTTTCTTGTCGGCGGCCGAATGGCTGCGGAAGGTGCGGGTCGGCGCGAACTCGCCGAGCTTGTGGCCGACCATGTCCTCCGACACCAGCACCGGAATGAACTTGTTGCCGTTGTGCACCTGGAACATCAGGCCGACGAACTGCGGCAGGATGGTCGAGCGCCGGCTCCACGTCTTGATCGCCTGATTGCGCCCGGAATTGCGGGCGGTCTCGGCCTTCTTCAGGATATACCCGTCGACGAACGGGCCTTTCCACAGCGAACGTGCCACGTGCTACCTCTTACTGCGTCTTCTTGCGATCGTGCCTGGAGCGCACGATGAACTTCTGGGTTGACTTGTT
Source organism: Hyphomicrobiales bacterium (assembly GCA_016185245.1). Taxonomy (GTDB): domain Bacteria; phylum Pseudomonadota; class Alphaproteobacteria; order Rhizobiales; family Aestuariivirgaceae; genus Aestuariivirga. The sequence goes on from JACPNZ010000046.1 coordinate 34,300, forward strand.
CTTGCGGGTCTTCTTGCCCTTGGTCGGCTGACCCCAGGGGGTGGCCCAGTGCTTGCCGCCGTTGGTGCGGCCGCCGTTGGGGTGGTCGACCGGGTTCCTGGCGATGCCGCGCGACACCGGCCGGAAGCCCTTCCAGCGATTGCGGCCGGCCTTGCCGATCACCTCGTTGACGTGATCGGGATTGGAGACGGCCCCGATCGAGGCCATGCAGGTGGCGTTGACCATGCGGGTCTCGCCCGACTTGAGCTTGAGGAGCACATAGCCCTGGTCGCGGCCGGCGACCATGGCATAGGTACCGGCGGCGCGGGCGAGCGCCCCGCCGCTTCCCGGCTTGGTCTCGATATTGTGGACGATGGTGCCGACCGGGATCGCGCCCAGCGGCATGGCGTTGCCGGGCTTCACGTCGACCGAGGCACCCGCCACCACCGTGTCGCCCACCCCTAAGCGCTGCGGCGCCAGAATGTAGGACAGCTCGCCGTCGGCATATTTGACCAGGGCGATGAAGGCGGTGCGGTTCGGGTCATATTCCAGGCGCTCGACGGTCGCTGCCACATCGTGCTTGGTGCGGCGGAAATCGACCAAGCGATAGGCCGACTTGTGGCCGCCGCCCTTCCTCCGCGAGGTGATGCGGCCGGTATTGCCGCGGCCGCCATGGCTGTTCTGGCCCTCGACCAGGGCCTTGACCGGCTTGCCCTTCCACAGATGGCTGCGGTCCACCTGGATCAGGTGGCGGCGGCCGGCGCTGGTGGGGTTGAATGTCCTGAGTGCCATTGTTCTTACCTCACAGCCCTGTCGTAACGTCGAGCCGCTGGCCCTCTTCGAGGGTCACATAGGCCTTCTTGACGTCGCTCAGTATCGCCGGCTGGCCCTTGAAGCGCCGGCTCTTGCCCTTGCGGATCAGCGTATTGACCGCCTTCACCTTGACGCCGAACAGGCCCTCGACGGCCTTCTTGATCGCCGGCTTGGTGGCCGTGCGGGCGACGTTGAAGACCACCTGATTGTGCGCCGAGACCATGGTGCCCTTCTCGGTGATCGCCGGGCTCTTGATAATGTCGTAGTAATGTTCCTTGCTCATTTGAACCGCGCCTCCAGGGCTTCGACCGCCGCTTTGGTCAAGACCAGTTTCTTGCGGCGCAGGATGTCGTAGACATTGATGCCGGCGATCGGCAGCACGTCGATATTGGGAATGCCGCGGGCGGCCCGGGCGAAGCCCTCGTTGACCATGGCGCCGTCGATGATCAGCGCATTGGTCAGGCCGAGCTTCGCGAAGGCCTGAACCAGCGCCTTGGTCTTGCCGCCGGCCACTTCCGCCTTGTCGAGAACGATGAGCGAGGCGTCCTTCACCTTGCTCGACAGGGCATGGCGCAAGCCAAGGGCTCTGATCTTCTTGTTGAGGGCGGTCTCATGGCTGCGGAAGCGGGGGCCAAAGGCTTTGCCGCCGCCGATGAAGATGCCGGCCTTGCGCGAGCCGTGACGGGCCGTGCCGCCGCCCTTCTGGTTGCCGAGCTTCTTGGTGGTGCGATTGATCTCGCCGCGCGACCTGGCCTGGTGGGTGCCGGCCTGGCGCTTGTTGAGCTGCCACTGCACCACCCGGTGGATGATGTCGGCGCGTGGGCTTAGCCCGAAGATGTGGTCGGCGAGCTCGAGACTGCCGGCCTTGACCGCGTCAATTGTATGGATGTCGGTTTTCATCGTGCTCAGCCCTCAACTTTCGCCGGAGCCGCTTCCGGCAGCACCTTGAAGGCGCCCGGCTTCGGCGCCCCGTCCGGCAGCTTGCGCTTCACTGCATCGCGCACCGAAACCCAGCCGCCCTTGACGCCGGGCACCGCCCCGCGCACCAGAATGAGGCCGCGCTCCTTGTCGGTCTTGACCACCACAATGTTGAGCGTGGTCACCGTCTCGGCCCCCAGATGGCCCGGCATCTTCTTGTTCTTGAACACCTTGCCCGGGTCCTGGCGGTTGCCGGTGGAACCGATCGAGCGGTGGCTGACCGAAACGCCGTGGGTGGCGCGAAGGCCGGAGAAGTTCCAGCGCTTCATGCCGCCGGCGAAACCCTTGCCGATGGTCGTGCCGGTCACGTCGACGAACTGGCCGGGAACGAAATGATCGACGGTGATCTCGGCGCCGACCGGAATGGTGTTTTCGGGAGACACCCGGAACTCCTGTAGCTTGCGCTTGGGCTCCACCTTGGCGGCGGCGAAATGACCGCGCTCGGCCTTGCTCAGCCGCTTGATCTTGGGCGCGCCGACGCCAAGCTGCACCGCCGTGTAGCCGTGCTTCTCCTTGGTCTTCTGGGCAACGACCTGACAATAGTCGACCTTCAGCACGGTGACCGGAACCTGGGTTCCCTCCTCCGTGTAGATCCTTGTCATTCCCAGTTTCTGCGCGATGAGGCCAGAACGCATCGCTTCACTCCTCGTAGGCTCGTTAATCCGGCGCGTTTGCCTTTCGGCGAAGTGGAATCACTTCGCCGGGAAGCGCGCTAGAGCTTGATTTCAACATCGACACCGGCAGCCAGATCGAGCTTCATCAGCGCATCGACTGTCTGCGGTGTCGGATCGACGATATCCAGAAGACGCCGGTGCGTCCGTATCTCGAACTGTTCGCGGCTCTTCTTGTCCACATGCGGCGAGCGGTTCACGGTGAACTTCTCGATGCGGGTGGGCAACGGCACGGGTCCGCGCACTTGCGCCCCCGTGCGCTTGGCCGTGTTCACGATCTCCTTGGTCGACGTATCGAGGATGCGATGGTCGAACGCTTTGAGACGGATACGGATGTTTTGGCGTTGCATCTTCTGTCCAGTCCTCAATCCGTAATCTTGGCGACGACGCCGGCGCCGACGGTGCGGCCGCCTTCGCGGATGGCGAATCTGAGTTTCTCTTCCATGGCGATCGGCGTGATCAGCTCGACATCGAAGGAGATGTTGTCGCCCGGCATCACCATCTCGGTGCCCTCCGGAAGGGTCACC
>JACPNZ010000019.1 GCA_016185245.1 Hyphomicrobiales bacterium
CAGTAGATTATCCATAGGACGCCACCAATGACTGAGTGCGGATGTTCCAGATCTTGCAGGTGCCGTCGTCGCCGAGAGAGATCACGCGGCTGCCGTCGCCGGAAAACCCGGCGAGCTGCACGGCCGTCTGGCCGTGATTGAACGAGGCGATCCTGGTGGCCGTCCTGCTGGCAATCTGCCAGACGGCAATCTCACCTGTCCGTGTCGTCGCAACGAAGCGATCGGCGTCGAGGCCGGGATCGAAGGCGGCGCCCATGACGTCCGCCATGTCGAGCTCGCAGACGATGGGCGAGCGGGGATCGTCGATGATGACGAGCTGGGCCTGCCCCGACTCGAAGATGACGATCGCGCGGTTGCCGTTCACGTTGCCTTCTATGAACAGCGCAGCGCCGCGGCCGCGCCCCAGTTGCGGCCTTGCGTCGGACACGGTGTCGGCCAGCATGACATGGCCTGCCGTGTCGCCGACCAGCACGTAGGAGCCGAACATTCCGGCAATCAGGTGCGTCGGCTTGGCGTGGAACTCGAGTTGCACGCTCTTGATCCGGTTGGCCGCAAGATCATGGATGTCGAGATAGAACTGCCGGGCCACGAAGATCTCGCCGCCCTTCAGGCTGAACCCCATGAACTCCAGGCGCCGCCCGCTGGCCTGCTCGCCGGGCTCGAGCTGCCTCGTCTCCAGGGTTTCCATGTCGATCAGGTAGACGGTGCCGGGCGGCTTGGGACCGTCCTGGCCCCGTTCGCTCGCGACCAGGGTGTAGCGCCCGTCACTGCGCAGCCTGCTGAACATCTTGCCTTGGCGCCAGCGTCCCATCAGGAAGCTCGGTCCCCTTCCGAGCATGGCCCGCTCGTCGTTGCGGCTGTCGCGGCGGCGCAGGCCGACCTCCATCGCCGTCTGCAGGGCTTGCCGGGCTTCCGGAGTCTCCTTCGCCGCGAGCGCCGTGCGCGCCTCGTCGACGGACTTCAGCGGATCGATGAACATGACCCGGTAAGCACGCGCCACCGAAGCCACGACCTGCTGATCCGTGAGCTCCTGGGCATCCCGCAACCTGGCGGCTTGGCGGGCGTCATCGGCGGCCGCCGACCGGGAGATATAGTCCGCCACGTCGCGGGAAAGCTCGTCGCCTCGACGGCCGGCAAGGTCCTTGGCCTCGGCCACCGGCAACCCGGAGGGCAGCAGCAGGTCGTCACGGACATCCTCGTTGGCCACGCGCCAGCGCGTCTGCGCCTCCTCCAGGCGCGCGATGAGCTGCAGGTCGGTGCGGTCGCTCGCGATCTGTGTCTGCGCGCGCGGCCAGTGCCGCAACAGCGCCTCGTGCGCCACCCGGATCGTCACGCCGCCGGCCTCCGTGCGATCGGTCACCAGCAGCCGTGCCTCGGGAGACAGCAGCGCATCGACCAGACGTCGCACCGATGTGCCTGATGCAAACCGGTCGAGGTCTGCATGACGCGCCGTGGCGGCGGCTTCGGCACCCTGGCCTACCGTCACGAGTGCGCGCAGGAGGCGCGGCAACTCTGCCTGAACGTCGGCCGGCTGAGCGGCCAGGACTTCGCCCGCGCGTGCGCCGATCGCCCCTTCCAATCCACCCAGGTTCTTGTAGGCCTCGAAACTCAGGGTATCGTCCTCGCGACGCCGCCATAGCTGATCGAGCAGATATTCCAGGAGCGGCAGCGAGCCAGGGTTCGACTCCGTCGCCGCCACGATCGTCTCGTCCAGGCTCTCGCCGGTCCTTGCGTCGGTCTCGAAGTGCAGACCGGCCTCGCGGGCAGGCTGGCGTACGATCTGGCGGATCTCCGCCTCGTTGGGCGGCAGCAGCAGGTAGCGCGCCCGGTCCGACAGCCGCACCAGCGACGGCACCTGATCCAGCCGGTCGAAGAAATCCGACCGCAAGGTCGCCACTACCCACACCAGCCCGCTCTTCGCCAACGCCTCCAGCACCAGCACGAAGCGTTCGCGGTTGGCGGCATCGATGTCCTGGTTGGTGAACAGCTCTTCGAGCTGATCAATCACCAGCAGCAATCGAGCCTCGCCTGCCGCGCTCGATTCGCCCGCTCCACTCGCTGCCAGCAAGCCTTGTCGGACAGGCTGCGCCGCCTGCTCCGGCGAATCTCTGAACGAATCCTGAAGCCCCGCTTGCGTGTAGGCCAAGGGAACAGTGCGAAGCTCCGGCAGCGCTGCCAGCACGGCTGCGGCAAGCGATGTCAAAGGATCGCCCTCGGCCGCGGGGCGGGTGAACGCCGTACGCACTAGCCCATCTTTCTCAACTGGACTTCGGAATCGTCGATTTCGAGGGGTGTTGAGGGGCAAAAAGTGAGCGATTCCAAGGGTCGCTCGTTGGCAATCCTGTGTAGTGGAGACCTAGTCTCTTTCGTGTACTAATTGTGTGGCTAATTGTGTGGGGTAGTATGCCTACCCATCATGTTCCTGCGCGCTAACCGACGCTTCAAAGACGGCAAAGAGCATCGCTATTGGAGCATCGTCGAGAACAAGCGCTGCGCCGGCGGCAAGGTGGTGCAGCGGCCGGTGCTGTATCTCGGCGAGATCAACGACTGTCAGCGTGAAGCTTGGTGTCGGGTGGTCGATGCGTTCGACGAAGGGGCTCGGCGGCACAGGCAGCTGGCGCTGTTCCCGGCCGATCGCGGTGTCCCCGACCACGCCCGCGGTCATGGCGTGCAGGTCCGCCTCGATGCGATGGAGCTTCACGCGCCGCGGCAATGGGGTGCTTGCTGGCTGGCCTGCCATCTCTACGAGGAGCTCGAGCTGGATCGCTTCTGGGCCGATCGTCTGGAGGACTCGCGCGAGGGCACGAGCTGGCGAGACATCGTGCAGACGTTGGTGTGCTATCGGCTGATCGATCCCGGCAGCGAGTGGCGGCTGCATCGACAGTGGTTCAGCCAGAGCGCGATGGGCGATCTGCTGGGGGCCGACTATTCGCTGGTCGAGAAGAACGCGCTGTATCGGTGTCTGGACAAGCTGCTGGTGCACAAGCAGGAGCTGTTCAGTCATCTGCGGCACCGCTGGCAGGACCTGTTCGGGGCGAAGTTCGAGGTGCTGCTGTACGATCTGACGAGCACGTACTTCGAGTCGGCGCCGCCGCCCAACGAGGCCGACAAGCGGCGCTACGGCTACAGCCGCGACAAGCGCGGCGATTGCGTGCAGGTGGTGATCGCGCTGGTGGTGACGCCAGAAGGCTTGCCGCTGGCCTACGAGGTGCTGGCCGGCAACACCGCCGACAACACGACGCTGCGCGACTTTCTGGCCAAGATCGAGGCGCAGTACGGCAAGGCCCAGCGCATCTGGGTGATGGATCGCGGCATCCCCACCGAGGCGGTACTGGCCGAGATGCGGCAGGCCGATCCGCCGGTCCATTACTTGGTCGGCACACCGAAGGGCCGGCTCAGCAAGCTCGAGAAAGCCCTGCTCGACAAGCCATGGCAGAGCGTGCGCCAAGGCGTCGACGTCAAGCTGCTGGCCGAGGAGCAGGAACTCTACGTGCTCGCCCGCAGTGAGCAGCGCGTGCACAAGGAACGCGCCATGCGCCGGCGCAAGCTGAAATGGCTGTGGGCGCGTCTCAAGGAACTGGCGGCGATGAAGAAGATCAAGCGCCAGGACTTGCTCATGAAGCTCGGCGGCGCGCGCGCCAAGGCACCCGCCGCCTGGCGTCTGATCGATGTCGAGGTGGCACCGCGCGGCGCCTCATTCACCTACGCCCTCAACCGCAGCAAGCTGCGGCGGGTCCGACAGCGTGAAGGCCGATATCTCCTGCGCAGCAATCTCGGCGGTCGCCAGCCTGCCGAGCTGTGGCAGTTCTACATCCAGCTCACCGAGATCGAGGCCGCCTTCAAGAACCTCAAGCACGATCTGCA
>JACPNZ010000054.1 GCA_016185245.1 Hyphomicrobiales bacterium
AATGTACTTGGCTGGTGCCACGCACTAGCAATCGCACGACATGTTTGCCTTGAACTAGTACCTCGTCACAGAGGTTTTGACGGGTTGATGTTGAGCCATTCGAGGATGGGCAAATCCTGAGGCGGGACGAGGACTTCGATGCTTCTCGGAGTGCCGGGTTGTCGGCGGATCAATCCAGTGCGTTCGAGGGTTAGCACCATCTGGTGGACCGAAGGCGGAGTGACGCGGAAGTGGCGTTGCATATCGGCTTCGGCCGGGGCCTGGCGGAACATGCGCGAGTAGACGTAGATGAAGGCCAGGTAGCGGCCTTGTTTCACAGTGAAGCGATGCGGACCGGTGCCGCTCGCAGTGCCTGATTTCTGACTCATCGCTCGATTCGTCTGGTCTCCCCCTCGAGGAGATCAGAATGAATGTACGGTACCGGGTCGAGCTGAGCCAAGCGGAACGCGCCGAGCTCGGGGCACTGCTGAGCGGCGGCAAGCATGCGGCGCGCAAGCTGAAGCGGGCGCAGATCCTGCTGGCGACCGATGCCGGAGTGGGCGACGAGGAGGTCGCCAGAACCGTGGGCGTCGGCGGCTCGACGGTGTACCGGACCAAGCGACGCTTCGTGCTGGGCAATCTGGCGGCGGCGCTGAGCGAGGAGCCGCGTCCCGGCGCGTCCCGCAAGCTCAGCGGCAAGGAGGAGGCGCTGCTGGTGGCCACGGCCTGCACCAAGCCGCCAGCGGGGCGGGCGCGCTGGACCTTGGAGCTGCTGGCCGGCGAGATGGTCAAGCTGACCGAGCATGTCGAGCTGTCGCGCGAGACGGTGCGTCGTCGCCTGGCGGAGAACGATCTGAAGCCGTGGCGCCGGGACATGTGGTGCATCCCCGAGGTCGATGGCACCTACGTCGCCCGCATGGAGGACGTGCTCGACCTCTATGCCGAAACGCCCGACCCCAAGCGGCCAGTGGTGTGCTTCGACGAGAGCCCGACCCAGCTGATCGGCGAGGCTCGCTTGCCGATCCCGGCCGTGCCGGGCCAGCTCGAGCGCTACGACTGCGAATACCGCCGCAACGGCACGGCCAACCTGTTCGTCTTCCTCGACGCCCACCGGCCCTGGCGCACGGTCAAGGTCACCGATCGGCGCACCGCCCGTGACTTCGCCGAATGCATGCGTGATCTGGTCGACCTTCACTATCCCAAGGCCGAGCGGATCCGCGTCGTGCTCGACAACCTGTCGACCCATTCGCAGGGCGCCCTCTACGAGGCCTTCCCCGCGCCCGAGGCGCACCGCATCCTGCGCCGCCTCGAGTTCCACTACACGCCAAAACACGCCTCCTGGCTCAACATGGTCGAGATCGAGATCGGCGTGCTGCGCAGCCAGTGCCTCGATCGCCGCATCGCTGATCGCCAAACCCTCGAAACCGAGATCGCCGCCTGGCAATCTCAGCGCAACGCCGCACGCGCCCGCATCAAATGGATGTTCACAACACAACGCGCTCGCATCAAACTGCTTCGCGCCTATCCAGACCCTACCAATGAGTCATAATCACCGTGCAGAGGTACTAGCCTGTTTTCAAGCCCTAACAGGAAGGATGGGTCGTGTCCCGGGTGGTGGT
>JACPNZ010000055.1 GCA_016185245.1 Hyphomicrobiales bacterium
GAGCAGCCGATGCCGGAAATCTTCGCCACCCGGTGCGGCTCGATCGAGAGCTCGTAGCAGGCCTCGATGATCGAGGCCGTGATCGAGTCATGGCCGCAGCCGGCGCACAACGTCGAGATCTTGCCCTCGTAGTCGCGGTGGGTGTAGCCCAGATCGTTCTTCTTCAGCCCGGGATGATGGAATTTCGGCTTTGCGATGTAGGTCATGACACGGCCTTGCGGAGCGGGGTCACCTTGAGGTGATCCTGGTGGTCGCCAATGGCTTTTGCGATGTAGCGGGCGGTGATCGGGGTGCCGTCGTAATGCACGATCGGCACGAGACGCACCGGATCGATGCCGTTCTCGTTGACGATGAGCTGGCGCAGCTGGCTGTCGCGGTTCTGCTCGACGACATAGACGAAGTCGTGCTCGGCGAGGAAGCTCGCCACGCTGGAGTGGAACGGGAAGGCGCGGATGCGCAGGCGGTCGAGCTGATGTCCGCGCGCTTCTAGCAATCCGATCGCCTCGTCCATCGCAGGCGAGGTCGAGCCGAAATAGATCACGCCATATTTGGTCGGCCGTTCCGCGTTGGCCTGCAGCGGCCGCGGCACCAGATCCTGCGCGGTCTCGAACTTGCGCACGAGACGCTGCATGTTGTCGGCATAGACCGAGCCTTCCTCGGAGTAGCGCGCATAGCGGTCGCGCGAGGTACCGCGGGTGAAATAGGAGCCCTTGGTCGGATGCGTGCCGGGATAGGTGCGGTAGGGAATGCCGTCGCCGTCGACGTCGAGGTAGCGGCCGAAGTCACGGCCTTCGTCCAGCATCTCCGCGGTCATCACCTTGCCGCGGTCATACTGCTTGGAATCATCCCATTTCAGCGGACGGCTGAGCCGGTGGTTCATGCCGATGTCGAGGTCGAGCATCAGGAAGATCGTGGTCTGCAGCCGCTCGGCGAGATCGAACGCCGCGGCCGCGAACTCGAACGCCTCCGCCGGGTCTTCCGGGAACAGCAGCACGTGCTTGGTGTCGCCGTGCGAAGCATAGGCGCAGGCAATGATGTCGCATTGCTGGGTGCGCGTCGGCATGCCCGTGGAGGGGCCCGCGCGCTGGATGTTCATGATCACCGCGGGGATCTCGGCGAAGTAGGAGAGGCCGATGAACTCGGTCATCAGCGAGATGCCGGGGCCGGAGGTTGCGGTGAAGGCGCGCGCGCCGTTCCAGGAGGCGCCGATGACGATGCCGATGGAAGCCAGCTCGTCCTCGCCCTGCACGATCGCGTACTTCGCCTTGCCGGTCTCGGGATCGTGCCGGAATTTCTTGCAATGGGCGGTGAAAGCCTCCGCCACCGACGAGGACGGCGTGATCGGATACCAGGCGCACACCGTGGCGCCGCCATAGACGGCGCCGAGCGCAGCCGCGCTGTTGCCCTCGATGAAGATGCGGTCGCCGACCTTGTCGGACTTCTTCACGCGCAGACCGATCGGGCATTTCAAATTCTGCAGCGCCCAGTCGCGGCCGAGATGCAGCGCGTGGACGTTGGAGGAGAGCAGCTTCTCCTTGCCCTTGTATTGCTCGCCGATCAGCTGCTCGATCAGCTTCGGGTCCATGTCGAGCAGGGCACTGAGCGCGCCGAGATAGATGATGTTCTTGAACAACTGGCGCTGGCGCGGATCGGTGTAGGTCGAGTTGGTGATCGCGGTGAGGGGGACGCCGATCACGGTGATGTCGTCGCGGAATTTGCTCGACGGCATCGGCTTGGTGGAATCGTAGAACAGATAGCCGCCGGGCTCGATGCCGGCGACGTCCTTGTCCCAGGTCTGCGGGTTCATCGCCACCATCATGTCGACGCCGCCGCGGGCGCCGAGATGGCCGTCCTCGGTCACCCGCACCTCGTACCAGGTCGGCAGGCCCTGGATGTTGGAGGGAAAGATATTGCGGGGGGAGACCGGCACGCCATGGCGCAGGATCGCGCGCGCGAACATCTCGTTGGCGCTGGCCGAGCCCGAACCGTTGACGTTGGCGAAGCGGACGACGAAGTCGTTTACGCTGCTGAGCGGCTTCTTGTCGGACATGTCGAACCTGCCTGAGTCATATCGATCAAATATTTCTGCATGTCCCAGGCTCCGGTGGGACAACGCTCGGCGCACAGCCCGCAATGCAGGCAGACATCCTCGTCCTTGACCATCACGCGCCCGGTCTTGAGGTCGCTCGAGACGTAGAGGTCCTGATCCGGATGCAGCGACGGTGCCTTCAGGCGCTGGCGC
>JACPNZ010000056.1 GCA_016185245.1 Hyphomicrobiales bacterium
CCGACGGCGGCAGCAGAAACCCGGTCTCCCGGTCAACCTGACGGAAATTGCTCATCACTCGCCACCAAACTCGTCCGACAATCAACTCAGGCCACAGAATCTCATCCCTGACCTCGAATCAAGTCCGACAGGCTGCTAGGATGTTAATCTTCCTTGCGGTCTTAAGCGCGAGAATGCGGTCGACTTCGTCGTCGCGCGGACCACCGCTCCGGTCAAGAGCATTGGCATCAATCAAGACGTTACACCGCCTCGGATCAAATACGCCCTGTATCGTCATTCGTCCCAAGCCTTGTTGGGCTTCCGCCGTCGTGCTTCACCGACCGCCTCAGAGAAGCTAACAACGGCATCCTCGATGAGGTGCTGGTCGCGAGACGGATCAGGGTCTTTATCACGGCGCCAGTAGCTAGCCAGACTGAAACCACCGTTGGCCAAGTGGTAGAATTGCACCGTCATCGGCCCGAGCGTGGCCCTGTGTTCCTTCAGACTGATCCGCCACGGGGCTGCGGGTCCCCGCCGTGCCTCTACTCGACGACGAACCGCCGCCAACGATAAGGCATGATCCTGATGGCGCCGGATTTGGTCGCTATCTCCCTGCAGGATCGATTCGAGGTCAGGAGCCCACGGAATGTTGGCCTCGGCAAGTTGCCGCCAAGCCCGGAGCAGGTCGGACACCGTATCGGGTACGGGGAGATCGCCCTTTTGCCAACGCCTCACGGTGCGCGGCGTGACACGCAGCATGGCAGCAGCATCCATCTGCTCCAGGCCGAGGAATCGGAGGTAGTCGATAAATTCAGAGGACGTCATGTCCTCTATTATAGAGGACATGACGTCTCGCATTCAAGGGGCGCGGCGGCGAATGGGCCTGCCCTACTCCGCCGCCTGCTTCATCGGATCGCCTTCCGGCGGATTGTTCGTCGGCCGCCAGCGTAGCACGGGCTTGCGCGCGGCAAGCGTCTCGTCGAGCCGCCGCCGCGGGGCGAAACGCGGGGCGGCCTTGAACTCCTCCGCCGCCGTTCCGCTCTTCGCGCGCTCGGCCAACGACCGCAGCGCACCGAGGAAGAGATCGAGGTCCTCCTTGGCCTGGCTCTCGGTCGGCTCGATCAGCATGGCGCCATGCACCACCAGCGGGAAGTACATGGTCATCGGGTGATAGCCCTCGTCGAGCATCGCCTTGGCGAAGTCGAGCGTGCTCACCCCGGTGTCCTTGAGGAAGCTGTCGTCGAACAGCGCCTCGTGCATGCACGGGCCTTCGAAGGCCGGAGTCATGACGTCCTTCAGCGACGCCATGATGTAGTTGGCCGAGAGCACCGCGTCCTCGGCCGCCTGCTTCAGGCCGTCGGCGCCGTGGCTCATGATGTAGGAGAGCGCGCGGGTGAACATGCCCATCTGGCCGTGGAAGGCCTTCAGGCGTCCCAGCGGCTTGCCATCGACGACGGCGCCGTCCTCGGCGACGCGCCACTTGTCGCCATCCTTCACGATCCACGGATAGGGCGCGTACGGCGCCAACGCCGCCGACAGCACCACCGGTCCCGCACCCGGCCCGCCGCCGCCATGCGG
>JACPNZ010000012.1 GCA_016185245.1 Hyphomicrobiales bacterium
CAGAACGTCATGCTGGCCTTTCTGTTCAATGGCGCGGGCATCCCGCTCGCGGCGACCGGCCTGATCCACCCCGTATGGGCAATGGTGGCGATGGCCGTGAGCGTGACGGCGATCTTCATCAACTCGCTCTGGGGCAGCCCGCGGCTGTTTTTCGAGGCGATTCAGAGTGTTGGCCGCCCCATCGCAGGTGCGTCGCCGCAGGCGGGGTGATGCGAGACGGCCGGCCTGCAGGCCTTGACCTTGGACTATACTCCAGGGTCTAGGATGACGTCGGAGGCCAGTCATGTTGACGATCGGAAAGCTCGCCGCGCTCACGGAGACCAGCACCGATACGCTGCGTTACTACGAGCGCGAAGGATTGATCGAACCGGTCGACAGGACGGGGAGCGGTTATCGCCTCTATGACAAAGGTTCCGAGCGGCGCATCCGCTTCATCAGGCAGGCGCAGCATTGCGGCTTCACGCTGACGGAGATCCGCGACCTCCTCGTGTTGCGCAACCGCGATGCCGCCTGCTGCGGTGACGTACGCAACCGAGCCATCGAGAAGAAGCTTCAGCTCGAGAACAAGATCAAGGCCATGAAATCCATGTCCAAGGCGCTCGATCGCCTCATTGCCGATTGCGCCAACGAGGCGCAACCGGTCGCGGATTGCACCATCATTGCGGCATTGGAGCAAGCCGTTGGCCGGGTGCACTGAGCCATGAAGGTCGAGCTGTTCCATGCTCCAGGATGCAGCCGTTGTGCCGCTGCGAGAGAGAGCCTCAAGGCCGCCGCGGAAACGGCGGTCACCGACCTGGAGTGGCGCGAAATCAATGTGCTTGACGAGATGGACTACGCCGTCGAGCGCGGTGTGCTGTCCTTGCCGGCAGTCGTGATCGACGGCGAACTCGTGTTCTCGTCCTTGCCGACGCCGCAGCAACTGCGCGCCGCCTTGATCAGCCGGAACGTCCGGAGGCATTGAAGTGGCGCCCGACGCCCTTCAACAGGCTGTCGCCAATGCCGGCATTGCGGCCATCGGGCTCGGCTTCCTTGCTGGTCTTCTGTTCAGCTTCAATCCCGTCGCCATAGCGTCGATCCCGGTGTCGCTCGCCTATGTGACCAGGGCCCGCGAGAAGAAGCAGGCGATGCTGTTCGGC
>JACPNZ010000052.1 GCA_016185245.1 Hyphomicrobiales bacterium
AGGCCGTATAGGTCGCTCCCCCGGTCTCCGCCAAAACCTTGGTGATCGCCGCCGTCAGCGACGTCTTGCCATGGTCCACATGCCCGATCGTGCCGATGTTGCAATGCGGCTTGTCGCGGGTGAATTTCTCTTTGGCCATCGTTTCTTACCCTGTTTCACTTGCAGTCCGCCTTCACCTTCCGGCTACGGCGCGACAGCCTTCGCTGTCGTCTTGTCCCCTGGCTCGCCAAGCCGAAGCTGCAGAGCAGCGTAGGCTGGAGCGGGTGAAGGGAATCGAACCCTCGTATTCAGCTTGGAAGGCTGCTGCTCTACCATTGAGCTACACCCGCGTCGGTATTCGGTAATCGGACCTCCGTTCCTTGCAAGCAGACTTCCAACTTCCGACCTCTGACGTCTGACCCCCTGAAACCTGGTGGTGGGGGAGGTAGGACTCGAACCTACGAAGGCGAAGCCAGCGGATTTACAGTCCGCCCCCTTTGCCGCTCGGGACACTCCCCCGAATCGCCCCGCGAAAGGAGCAAACCGAAGCTCTCAGCCAAACGCCAATGAGCCCGGGTTGCGCCCGGGCCCGTTGAGTTGGCGCTATATGCAAGGGAAGGATAGGCAAGTCAAGGGAATGCTGGGAACGATTTAGGCCCGTTGAAGTTGTCCCTGTAGGGACTTCGCCGGGATTTCGCCCCCGAACTCGCTCAGATCCTAAAGTTATGCGCTTAACATATTATTATATCTCGAAATAACATGATCTGTCATCACCGCGCACTTTGCCATTGACCCTCCCCGCCCGTTGCGCTTCCCTCGCCCCATGGACCTTATAACGTCGACCGAATCGCTCGCCAGCCTGTGTCAGGTCCTGGCAGGCGACGGTTTTGTGACCGTCGATACCGAATTCATGCGCGAGACCACCTACTGGCCCGACCTGTGCCTGATCCAGGTGGCCGGCAGTTCCGAGCATGGTCTCATCGACCCCACCGCCGCCGGCCTCGACCTTGCTCCCTTCTTCGCGCTGATGAACAATCCGGCGGTGCTCAAGGTCTTCCATGCGGCCCGCCAGGACATCGAGATCATGGTGCATCGCTCGGGCGTGGTGCCGCATCCGGTGTTCGATACCCAGATCGCCGCCATGGTCTGCGGCTTCGGCGACCAGGTGGGCTACGAGGCTTTGGTGCGGAAACTCGCCAAAGCCCAGATCGACAAATCGTCACGTTTCACCGACTGGTCGCGAAGGCCCCTGAGCGACAAGCAACTCGCCTATGCGCTCTCCGATGTCACCCATCTTCGCCTCGTCTACGAGAAGCTCAAGGCCGAACTCGACAAGACCGGCCGCGAGCCGTGGCTGGCCGAGGAGATGGAGATTCTCACCAATCCCGCCACCTACCGGACCGAGCCGCAGGATGCCTGGAAGCGCATCAAGGTGCGGCTCAAATCGAAAAAGCAGCTCGCCGTGCTGGTGGCGGTTGCCGCCTGGCGCGAGCGCGAGGCGCGCGACAAGAATGTGCCGCGGGCCCGCATCGTCAAGGACGATGCGGTGGCCGAGATCGCCATGCAGATGCCGCAGACCCGCGAGGCCCTGGCGGAACTGCGCGCCCTGCCGCGCGGCTTTGCCGCCTCGCGGGTGGGCGATGCCATCCTCAAGGCGGTGAAGGAGGGGCTGGCGCTCGATCCCAAATCGCTTCCGGCCACGGAGGGCGGGCGTGATGAAAATTCCGACCAGGCCCAGGCCGCCGCCGAGATTCTCAAACTGGCGCTGAAGGTGGTGTGCGAGACGCAAGGGCTGGCGCCCAAGCTCGTCGCCAACACCTCCGACATCGAGGCGGTTGCCGAAGACGATAACGCCGACGTTCCGCTGCTGCACGGCTGGCGCCGCGAGGTGTTCGGCAATCTGGCCCTGGCGCTGAAGCGCGGCGAGGCGATGATCGGCTTCCAGAACGGCAAGGTGCGCATCGTCGAGCAGGCCGCCCCGCCCCTCAAGACGGCGGCGGAGTAGTAGCGGCCGGGCTCATCCCTTTCGGCCAACTCCCCCATGCGCCGATGGCTCTTCATTGCCGGAGGCTGCCGCACTATAGTGTAGCCAGACAGCAACCATGGGAGGTCCAAATGGCACTGCAACTGGGCGACATCGCACCCGATTTCGAAGCCGACACCACCGAAGGCCGGATCAAGTTCCACGACTATATCGAGGGCTCCTGGGTGGTGTTCTTCTCGCACCCCAAGGATTTCACCCCTGTCTGCACTACCGAATTGGGCTCGATGGCCAAGATGAAGCATGACTTCGACAAGCGCGGCGTCAAGCTCATCGGCATTTCCATCGACACGGTGACCGACCACCAGCGCTGGAAGCAGGACATCAAGGACGTGACCGGCGCCTCGGTCAACTATCCGATGATCGGCGACAGCGACCTGCACGTCGCCAAGCTCTACGGCATGATCCATCCCAACGCCCAGGGCACGGCGGCCAATCGCACCGCCGCCGACAACCAGACAGTGCGCAACGTGCTGGTCATCGGTCCCGACAAGAAGATCAAGCTGATCGTCACCTATCCGATGAGCACGGGCCGCAACTTCGACGAAATCCTGCGGGTGATCGATTCGCTGCAACTCACCGCGACGAAGTCGGTGGCAACGCCCGCCAACTGGAAACAGGGCGAGGACGTGATCATCCTCGCCTCGGTTTCGGACGAAGCCGCCAAGGAAAAATTTCCCGGCGGCTGGAAGACGCTCAAGCCCTATCTGCGCATTGTGCCGCAGCCGGGGAAGTAGAGCGAGTAGCGAGTAGGATACTCTGCTCTTCCCTATTCGCTACTCCCTATTCGCTATTCGCTTTTTACCACCATTGCGGCGCTTGAAAAACTCCCGCCGCTCGCTCGATGGCCGAAGCAACCTGGAACAGGCTCTCCTCGCCGAACGGCTTGCCGATGAGCTGCAGGCCGAGCGGCAGTCCGTCCGAGGAAAGCCCGGCAGGAACCGAGATGCCGGGAAGCCCCGCCATGTTCACCGTCACGGTGAAGATGTCGTTCAAGTACATCTGCACCGGGTCGGTGATCTCGCCCGGCGCGAAGGCGGGGCTCGGTGTGGCTGGCGTCAGCACCACGTCGACTTTGCTCCACGCCCGGTCGAAGTCGCGCTTGATCAGGGTACGGACCTTCTGAGCCCGTACGTAATAGGCGTCGTAGTAGCCGGCCGACAGCACATAGGTGCCGATCATGATGCGGCGCTTGACCTCGGCGCCGAAACCCGCGGCCCGGCTGTTCTCGTACATCGCCACGATGTCGTCGCCGGGCACCCGCAGGCCGTAGCGCACGCCGTCATAGCGGGCGAGATTGGAGGAAGCCTCGGCCGGCGCCACGATATAATAGGCGGGCAGCGCGTATTTGGTATGGGGCAGCGAAATGTCGACGATCTCGGCCCCCTGCTCTTTGAGCCACGCCGCCCCCTTCGCCCACAACGCATCGATCTCGGCCGGCATCGGGTCGACCCGGTACTCCTTGGGGATTCCGACCCGCAGACCCTTGATCGGCCGGCCCACCGCCTGCTCGTAATCTGGCACGGCCATGTCGACCGAAGTCGTGTCCTTTGGATCGACGCTGGCCATCGACTTGAGCATGATGGCGGCATCGCGCACGTCGCGGGCAATCGGCCCCGCCTGGTCGAGCGAGGAGGCAAAGGCGACGATGCCCCAGCGCGAGCAGCGGCCATAGGTGGGCTTGATGCCGACCGTGCCGGTAAAGGCGGCGGGCTGGCGGATCGAGCCGCCGGTGTCGGTGGCGGTTGCCGCGGCACAGATATGGGCCGCCACCGCAGTGGCCGAGCCGCCCGAGGACCCACCCGGCACCAGGGCGGCGTTGGAGCCCTTGCGTTTCCACGGATTGATGACATTGCCGTAGTAGCTCGTCTCGTTGGACGAGCCCATGGCGAATTCGTCCATGTTGAGCTTGCCCAGCATCACGGCACCATCGCGCCAGAGATTGGCGGTGACGGTTGACTCATAGGTCGGCTTGAATCCGTCGAGCACATGGCTCGCGGCCTGGGTGTGGATGCCTTCGGTCGCAAACAGGTCCTTGATGCCAAGCGGAATGCCTTCGAGCGGTCCGCCCTTAGCCTTGGCCAGCCGGACGTCCGAGGCCTTGGCCATGGCCCGCGCCTTGTCCGGCGTCTCGACGATATAGGCGTTGAGAATGCGGGCCTTCCCGATCGCCGCGACATAGGCTTCGGTCAGTTCCACGGCGGAGAATTTCCTGGCCCGCAGCCCGTCGCGGGCGGTGGCGATGGTGAGGGAGGTGAGGGAGGTCATCGGTTCAATGTCTCGTATCTCTGGCGGCACGGATGACGGTCACAATCTGCTCGATGACGCCATCCAGCGCCTCAGTGATCTCGTTGTTCCAAAAGCGCAGCACCAGATATTTCATGTCTTCCAGCACCAGCGTCCTTTGGCCGTCTTGCGCTTGTCGCTCCGCGTGCTGGCTGCCATCCAGTTCGACGATCGGGCCGATTTCTTCGCAGCAGAAGTCGGCCACATAGCTCCCGATCGGATGCTGACGACGAAACTTTAGACCCTCGAGCTGCCGGTTGCGCAAAACCGACCACAGCCGCGCTTCGGTGCTCGTCTGATTGCGCCGCAACGCCCGTGCAATCGGTGTCAGCCGGTTCACTACCATTCACCTCTCCCGTGGGAGAGGTCGGCCGCCGAAGGCGGACGGGTGAGGGGACCGGGTGCGACAAATCGAATACCACATCCCCTCATCTTCCCATCGCCTGCGGCGATGGGCCCCTCCTTCTCCCAAGGGAGAAGGGAATTCACTCGACCACCTTTGGAACTATAAAAAACGAATCTTCATGGGCGGGTGCGTTGGCGACGATCTTGGCGGGATAGTGCCCGTCGGTCACTTGGTCCTGGCGCTTCTTCATCTTCATGGTGACGACGGCGGTGAGGGGCTCGACGCCCGCCACATCGACCTGGTTCAGTTGCTCGATCCAGTGCAGGATGGAATTGAGTTCGTTGGCCAGCCGCGGCACGTCCCTTTCGTCCACCTTGATGCGAGCCAGACGTGCCACCCGCCTGACGGTTGCCTGATCGACCGACATGAGTTGAAGTCCCTAGCTGATCCGGGCGGCTGGATAGCACCCGTTCAGGCCACCTGCAACTTGGCTTTCTGGTGGCCTTTGGCATCGAAATTCTTAGGGCTTAGCCAGGCTTCGAAGCCCGCCCGGACCCGGTGCCAGTCATGGTCGAGCATGGCATACCAGGCGGTGTCGCGGTTTCTGCCCTTGACGATCATGTGCTGGCGGAAAATGCCTTCGAAAGTGAAGCCGAAGCGCTCGGCCGCCCGGCGCGACGGCCCATTGAGCGCGTCGCACTTCCATTCGAGGCGGCGCACCCCCAAATCGTCGAAGCAGTGGCGGATCATCAGATAGATCGCTTCCGTCGCCTCGCGGGTTTTCTGCAAGCCGGGCGACATCCAGATATGGCCGATCTCGATCACCCCGTTGGGCGCGTCACAGCGCATGAACGAACCCATGCCCACCGCCTTGCCGTTGTCGCGGCGAATGAAGGCGTAGAACCACGGATCGCGCGAGGCCTGCCGCGCCCTCAGCCATTCCTCGAACGGCTCGTAGGAAGGCCATGGGCCATAACCGAGATAGGTCCACACCTGGCCCTTCGGATCGCTGTCGGCGAAGCTTTCGTAGAGTGCGTGCCCGTGCTTGTCGGCCGAGACCGGCTCGAGCCACATCCAGCGTCCGTGCAGGGGGCGCATATCGGGCTTGTTGCCGACCGGCAGGGGATCGACCATCGCGCCAACCGGACGTATGTCTCTCTTGCTCATGTCAACACTCACCGGCAGCGTTCTTCTACCAATCTTGCCATTGCCCGGTCCATCTCGCCCATTTCGCTCAAGCCCGCCACCACGCCGGCGCGGTCCTTCGCCGGCCGGTTCTGGCTGGCTTTCCATTTGCCCTCGATCCGGTCAATCGGAATCTCCAGGCCGACAATGGCGCGGATCTGCGCGGCCAGAAAATCGGCGGGCGCATCCTCCACCTTCCATGGCGTGGCTCGCGGCGATTCCTGCTTGGCGGTCAGTTCGCCGATCTGCTGGCGGAGCCAAGCACCATCCTCGATGGCGCGGGCTCGTCCCCAGGCATGGACGGTGACGTAGTTCCAGGTCGGCACGACCTTGCCGGTCTCTCGTTTTGTCTCATACCAGCTTGGCGTCACATAGGCCTGCGGACCCTGAAAGACCACCAGGCATTCTCCGCTTTCCGCCAGTTCCTGCCAATGCCCGTTGGCCCGGGCAAGATGAGCACGCAGCGTCCCCAGTTTCGACGCACGGGCGTCGATAAGAAACGGCAGCGGGCTGGCCTGCAGGCCCGAAGCCCCGTCACTGATCAGAAGCCCGAGCGGGTGCGTTCGGATCAGATCGTGCTGGACCTCGAGGCGGTCTTCGCGAAAATGCGTCGGCAGGTACATCGCGGGAGTCCTGAGAATGAAGGCTTGCCCCCTTGGCCAAATCGGCTAGGGAGACGCCATGGCCGCTTCCGATATCCCCCTCAGGACCGCTTTGCAATCGGTGGCACCCGGCGCACGCCTGATGGGTCTCGATCTCGGGAGCAAGACCATCGGTATCGCAACCAGCGATCTCACCCGGCAGATCGCTACGCCGGTCGAGACCATCGCCCGCGCCAAGTTCACTCAGGATGCGGCAAGGCTCCTGGAGATCGCGGCGCGCGAGGCGGTCGGGCTCTTCGTCCTGGGGCTGCCGATCAACATGGACGGCTCCGAAGGTCCCCGGGCGCAGTCGACCCGCGCCTTTGCCCGCAATCTCGCAAAGCTCACGCCGATCCCCATCGTGTATTGGGACGAGCGCCTATCGACGGCGGCGGTCGAGCGCATGTTGATCGCGGCCGATACCTCGCGGCGGCGGCGCGATGAAGTGGTCGACAAGCTGGCCGCCACATGGATCCTGCAATCGGCCCTGGATTCGCTCCGATGACCGCCATCTTCCTCGCCCTCCTCCCGGTGTTCCTCGTCATCCTCGTCGGCTTCGCCCTCAGGCGGTCCGGGCTGATCGACGCCGGTCACTGGGACGCGGTCAACCATGTCTGCTACTTCCTGCTGTTCCCGGCCATCATCTTCAAGGAGATCGCCGCGGCGGACTTTTCCGGAGTGCCGGTCTTCGGCATGGCCTTCGCCATGATGCTGGCGGTCATCACCATGTTCACGCTGCTGCTCGCAACCCGCCGCCCCTTGAGCCGGGCGCTCGGCATCGATGGCCCGCAGTTCACCAGTCTCGTGCAAGGCGCCTCCCGCTGGCATACCTTCATGGCCTTCGCCATCATCCCGCTCTATTTCGGACCAAAGGCCCTGGCGCTGGGGGCGGTGAGTGCAGCGGCCATGACGCCGCTCCTCAATGTGCTGTGCGTCGTGCTCATGTCGCGCTATGCCGAGGGCCACGACCCCGACCTCCGCGCCATCCTCCGCTCCATCGTTCGCAACCCCTTCGTCATCTCCTCGCTCGGCGGCGTTGCCTGGCAGGTTCTGCATCTGCCGCGGCCCGAGATCGGCATTCAGGTGCTGGACATGATCGGCAAAGGCGCCTTGGGCCTTGCCCTCCTCACGGTGGGTGCCGGACTTCGCGTCGAGGCCGCCATGGCGGCCAAGGCGCCAGTGCTGGCGGCAACCGCGCTCAAGCTCCTGGTGATGCCGCTGTTCATGGCCTTCTGGCTGGCCATCCTCGGGGTCACCGGCGAAGCCGCCGCGGTGGCGCTTCTCACCGGCGCCGTGCCGACCGGATCGGGCGCCTATGTGCTGGCCAAGCGCATGGGCGGTGACGCGCCCCTGGTCGCCAATATCCTGACGCTCCAAGTGATCTGCGCCGCCGTCACTATCCCGCTGGTGCTGGCCGTTCTCTGAGCCTTACACCGCCATACCGGCCTTGAGGCCTTCGTAGACCGCTTCTTCGGCGGTGCGCGGTGCCAGGCAATCGCCGATCATGTGCAGCTCAATCCCCAGCGATTTCACCGGGCCTGCCAGTTCGTCGACCGGATGGTTTGGCACCGACAGGACGAGGCTGTCGACATCCTCGAACACCACCGCGTCCCGTGATGCGGTGTGGATGAAATAGGCGGTCCGCCCGTCGGCGCCATAGAGCCTGAGCCAGGGATGAATTTCGACGCCCAGCCGATGCAGCCGTGCGGCAAGCTCGAAGCGGATGTAGTTCTGGATATTGGCGGCCACGCACATGCCGTTGACGGCAAGCCGCACGTGCGCCCCTTCGCTCGCCAGCTTCTCGGCCAGCCCCGCACCCTCCCAGCCCCCATGCCAGTCATAGACCACGACGCGCGCACCCGTCCTTGCTCTTCCTGCGAGAACGTCGGCCCCATGTACCATCTGGGCCGCTTCGCCTTCGAGCGGCGGCAGATGCAGCCGGCTGCCGGTGGCGAGGATCACCGCGTCGGGCTTCTCGGCGGCGATCATCTCCGCCGTCACCTCGCTGCGGCGGTGAATGCGCGCGCCATGGCGCTCGGCCTCGCGGGTCAGATTGAGGCTCAGGCCGCCGAACTCGGCCCGCGTCGGCAGGAGCTGGGCGAGCTTCACCTGGCCGCCGGTCTGGCTCTCGCGCTCGTGCAGGTCGACACGATGTCCGCGCTCGGCGGCAACCGCTGCCGCCTTGAGCCCGGCCGGCCCGCCGCCCACCACCATGATGCGGCGCGGCCTTGCCGCCCTGGCCTTGGCGCCATAGTCGAGTTCGCGCCCGGTCTCCGGATGCTGGATGCAGGAAATCGGAATGCCGAGCTGGAAATGGCCGATGCAGGCCTGGTTGCAGCCGATGCAGGCGCGGATATCGTCGGTCGCCCCGGCCTTCGCCTTGTTGGCCATTTCGGGATCGCAGATCATCGCCCGGGTCATGCCGCACATGTCGGCCGCCCCCTGGGCCAGGATGCGTTCGGCCTCCTGGGGCTGGTTGATGCGGCCCGCCACGAACACCGCCGTGCCGGTGGCCTGTTTTACCTTCTGGGCGAAGGGTGCGACATAGCCGTGGGCGTGCGCCATCGAGGGCGCGATATGAACGGCACCCGAATTCGAGGCCGAGGTTCCGGCGATCACATTGAGATAGTCAAGCTCCGGCGCCAGCGTCCGGGCAATCGCCAGGGAACTGTCTTCGTTGAGCCCCTCCTGGTCATGCTCGTCGCCCGACATGCGCATGCCAACGATGAAGCTTTGCGGAACGCTGGTGCGGACCGCCGCAATCGCCTCGCGGGTAAAGCGCAGGCGGTTGTCAGGCGTTCCGCCGTAGCGGTCGTCGCGGCGGTTGACGGTTGGGTTCATGAACTGGGCCGGCAGATAGCCGTGGCTGGCGACGATCTCCACTCCGTCGGCTCCGGCTTCCGCCATGCGTCGCGCCACCTGTCCATAGCCTTCGACGATCTCGCCGATGAGATCAATGGTCATCGCCCGCGGGATCACCTTGAAGCGCTCGGAGGGCGAATGCGACGGCGCATAGGCGGTCTGCAAGATGCCGTCGGTCCGGCCGAGCAGTTCGCGGCCCGGATGGAACAACTGCACGAAGCACTTGCTGCCTTCGCCATGAATCGCATCGATCAAGCGGCGGAAATGCGGAATGCAATCATCCGAGGTGCCCATCAGCAACGCCTCTGTATAGCGCGAGGTCTCGTGCACGCCGACCACCTGGACGATGATCAATCCGGCCCCACCCCTGGCCCGCGCCCGCTGATAGGCGATGAGCGCCTCCGTCGGCAGCCCGCCGACCGGCAGATAGGTGTCATGGCCGGTCGAGAAAATGCGGTTGCGGATCTCGGTCGACTTTATCGTGAAGGGCGAAAACAGGTGCGGGAATGTCATGGCATTGTTATCGCTGGCGTCCGGCCGTCGCGCAACTATCAATTCGACTTCAGGGCGCTCTCTTCATAAGCCACGAACCACTCGACCATCTCGGTCCACATCGCTTCGACCATGACCGGGTCCAGCTTGTGGGCCCGCGCCAGGTTGCGGACATGGTCGATCACCTCTTCGATCCGCTGCGGCACGCGCGCCGGAATGCCGTCACGCTTCTTGACCTCGATTGCCCTTTCTACCAGCCTTTGGCGCTCGGCCAGAAGCTGGATCAACCGCTCGTCGACCTGATCGATGGCGTTGCGGATATCGGCCATCGTGGTGTGGGTCTTGATCTTGCTCATGCAACCGCAATGCGCTGTCATCGGACGCTGGTAAATGTGTCGAAGGGCCGCGTTCAGCGTTTTCGGAACGGCTCGCGACGCGGTAAGGGGTCGAGCACCCAGGGCCGCTCGCCCGCCTCGCCCCGGGCGGTGGTGACGACCGGCCCCCCCGCCTCGAAACGAATGGCATGGGCGCCCCGGCGCCACAGGTCGAAACGATCTATGCGCAAGGAAATCTGGGAACAGGCGCCGCGCAGCGGAAAGGCGGCGATGACAATGTCGGCCCCGCCACAATCGGCCGGCTCGTTGGACAGGAAGGCGATCTGCTTTCCCTTCACCTGTGCCGAACAGCGATTGGCGCCGCAGGTCCAGCCCGGGCGCTCCGCTGCGCCGACGGGAGCTGTCTCCTCGCCATTGGCCAAGAGCCATTTCTCCAAGGCAAATCGACCCTTGCGGCCCGGTGTCGGCACCAGCGCGCCCGCCTCGTTGCGGAAGGCGGCGACCGCCCCGGTGCGCTCGATCAGCAGGTCGGGAAAGCGCTGCAGGCTGCCGAAAACGATGCCGGCGGCGATCACCGCAACGCCCGCCAATCGAACCGGCCCGCGCATGAGACACAGGATTGCCGCCCCCAGTGCCGTGACGATCGCCGCCGCCGCACTTTCCTGGGGCACCACCACATAGGCTCCGGGAAGGCTGGCGACCCAGTCGGAAATCCACACCATCAGATCGATGCCCTGCCCCATGATCCACAAGGGCCAGGCCTCGAGCCCCAGCGGCATCGCAATCATGCTCACCAGCGCCATCGGCATGATGATGAAGCTGATGACCGGCAGCGCCAGACCATTGGCCACCACGCTGTAGGGCGCCAGCCGCCCGAAGTGGTAGGCGGCCGGGATCGACGAGAGCGTGCCGGCTATGACTGTAGTGGCGATCGCCGCGGCAAACCCCGCCGCCAGGCCGCGGGCCAGCCTTCCCCACCACGGATAAGTCACATAGTCCTTGTCGCGGCTCCGGCGCGCCTCGCTCCAATACTCGAAGGCCGCGGTCAATCCCAGCACCGCCATGAACGACATCTGGAAACTCGCCTGCAGGGCCGACTGCGGCTCGAGCACCAGGATCAGCACGCCGGCGAGCGCTAGATTGCGCACCGAGATCGCCGGGCGGTCGACGATGACGGCGAAGAACATGACCGCGATCATGATGTAGGAGCGCTGGGTGGCAACGCCGGTGCCCGCCAGCAACATGTAGAAGAGCCCGGCCACCAGCGCCACACTGGCCGCCCATTTCTTGATCGGCCAGCCGAGTGCCAGCGCCGGAATGGCGCCAGCACCGCCCGCACGAACCAGAACACCCCGCCTGCCGCGAGCGCCATGTGCAGCCCCGAGATCGACAGCACATGGGCCAGGCCCGAGACCTGGAAGCTCATCGTCACCGGCCGTGGGATGCTGGTCCGCTCGCCGGTGATCAGGGCCTCGGCGATTGCCGCGGTGGTGCCAGTGAGCGTTTCGCGGATGCGGACGCCAATCGCCTGACGAAGCGCCTCGATGAAGGCGGCGGGACGAAGCCGCCAGGGCACTTCGGTCGACAGTGTCGCGATCATGCCCGTCACCCGCCCGGTGCCGCCGATTCCGTCGAGCCACAGGTCCCGGCCGTAATCGAAGCCGCCGGGCCTTGCCGGCCCCGGCAGCGGCGCCAGCAGCGCCTTGCTGGCAATGCGGCTGCCAAGGGCTGCTTCGCCCTGCTTGGCCGAGGCCGTGAGGCGCAGCCGCCGGGGCCGCTCGTTGCTGGCGAATCCTTCGATGTTGTCGGGCGCCACGACGATGATACGCCGGCCGCGGGCGGTGGCAGAGACGTCTTCGACCGTGCCGGTGACGATGCGCTCGGCAGTGGTGGCGCGGATCACCGGTGTCGCTGCCAGATCGGCCTTGGCCTTGGCCAGCACGCAGCCCAGCATTGCGAAGGCAATGATCGACAGCATCGGCCGCCATCGGCTGGTCCACAGAAGAACCGCCGCCACCACCGCCAGTGGCGCAAGTGCCAGCCATCCCGGCTCGCGCGGCAGGTCGAAATAGGCCCAGATTCCGAAACTGAGGGCAACCGGCGCCCACAGGAAGGCGCGGCCCCCCTGATCGGCATAGGCCTTGCTGATGAAGCGGCGCCAGCGCGATTGCGGCACCCCTTCCGCGGCTCTCTCCCAGGTGCCGGCAACCACGCCTCTTCCCCTTACACCTTAGCATGCGCTGTGCTAATCGGCGCAGCGCCCTTGTGGGGCTTCGTCCTGCCCGCCAACCATATACGGAGATCGGCGTTCATGTCATCGCCCGTCGTCACGCGTTTTGCTCCCTCGCCCACCGGATACCTTCATATCGGTGGGGCGCGCACGGCGCTGTTCAACTGGGCCTATGCCCGGCGCCATGGCGGCCGCATGCTGCTCAGGATCGAGGACACCGACCGGGAGCGCTCGACCGCCGCGGCGATCGACGCCATTCTCGACGGCCTCACCTGGCTGGGTCTCGACTGGGCGGGCGAGGCCGTGTCGCAATATGGCCGGGCACCTCGCCACCGCGAGGTGGCGGAAATGCTGTTGGCCCAGGGCAAGGCCTACCGCTGTTACTGCACGCCGGAAGAACTTCAGGTGATGCGCGAGAAGGCCGAGGCCGAGAAGCGCCCGATCCGCTATGACGGCACCTGGCGCGACCGCGATCCAGCCGAAGCCCCGGCCGGCGTGAAGCCGGCCATTCGCTTCCTCTCGCCCAACCTTGGCGAGACGGTGGTCGACGACCAGGTGCAGGGCCGTGTGGTCATTGCCAACAAGGACCTCGACGACCTGATCATTCTGCGCTCCGACGGCAACCCCACCTACAATCTCTCGGTCGTCGTCGACGACCACGACATGGGGGTCAGCCACATCATCCGCGGCGTCGATCATCTGACCAATGCGGCGCGCCAGACCCAGATTTACCAGGCGCTCGGCTGGCGGGTGCCGGAGATGTCGCACATCCCGCTGATCCACGGGCCCGACGGCGCCAAGCTGTCGAAGCGCCACGGCGCCCTTGGCGTCGATGCCTACCGCGCCATGGGCTATCTGCCGGAAGCCATGCGCAACTATCTCGCCCGCCTCGGCTGGAGCCATGGCGACGATGAAATCTTTTCGACCCAGCAGCTGGTCGAATGGTTCAATCTCGAAGCCGTAGGCAAGTCGCCGGCCCGCTTCGATTTCGCCAAGCTTGAAAATCTCAACGGCCACTACATCCGTCATACGGCCGACGCGGAACTGCTCGACCGGTTCCTCGGCTTCCTACCCTATGCCGAGGGCGGCAAGGACATGCTCGCCCGCATCGATGGAGCCATGAAGACGAAGCTCCTCAAGGCCATGCCCGGCCTCAAGGAGCGCGCCAAGACATTGGTCGAGCTGATGGCCGGCGCGCGCTTTCTCTTTGCCGTGCGGCCGCTGGCCATGGACGACAGGGCAAGCACGATCATCGCCGACGGCGGAGCGGCGACCCTGAAGGCGCTGATCCCGGTGCTCTCGGCGGCGGAAACATGGTCCGCAACCGTTCTCGAAGCGGCGGTCAAGGCCCATGCCGAACAGGCCGGTCTCAAGCTCGGCAAGCTCGCCCAGCCCCTGCGCGCCGCCTTGACCGGCACCACCGTCTCGCCCGGCATCTTCGATGTGCTGGAAGTGCTGGGCCGCGAGGAAGCCTTGGCCCGGCTCGGCGATCAGGTCAGTTAGTTTGACCTTTCTTTGCTGCAATGCAATAATACTCCAAGAGCACGGCGCAAGCTATTGTCTCTAGAGACAGCCCACGACGATGGGAGGCCCGCATGGCGGACGCAGTCAAGTCAGCGACACTGAAGATCGACGGCACCACGCTCGAACTGCCGATCCGCTCAGGGACGATCGGCCCCGACGTGGTCGACATCACCAAACTCTATGCCTCGGCCAAGGTCTTCACCTACGATCCGGCCTTTTCTTCGACCGCCTCCTGCGAATCCAAGATCACCTATATCGACGGCGACGAGGGCATTCTGCTCTATCGCGGCTACCCGATCGAGCAGCTGGCCGAACAGGGCGACTTCATCGAGACCTGCTACCTGCTCTATTACGGCGAGCTGCCCACACCCTCTCAGCGCCGCGTCTTCGAGCATGCCATCACCCACCACACCATGGTGCATGAGCAGCTGACCCGCTTCTTCCAGGGCTTCCGCCGCGATGCCCATCCGATGGCGGTGATGGTGGCGGTGATCGGCGCCATGTCGGCCTTCTACCACGACTCCCTCGACATCAACGACGCCCGCCAGCGCGAGATCGCCTCGCACCGGATGATCGCCAAGCTGCCGACCATTGCCGCCATGGCCTTCAAATATTCGATCGGCCAGCCCTTCGTCTATCCGAAGAACGATCTCTCCTATGCGGCGAATTTCCTGCGCATGTGCTTTGCCGTGCCGTGCGAGGACTATGTGGTGAATCCGGTGCTGGCCCGCGCCATGGACAAGATCTTCATCCTCCATGCCGACCACGAGCAGAATGCCTCGACCTCGACGGTCAGGCTTGCCGGCTCCTCGGGGGCCAATCCCTTCGCCTGCATCGCCGCCGGTATTGCTTGCCTGTGGGGTCCGGCCCATGGCGGCGCCAACGAAGCGGCCCTTGAAATGCTTGCCGCCATCGGCGATCCCGGCAAGGTTCCCGACTTCATCGCCAAGGTGAAGGACAAGACCTCGCACCACCGGCTGATGGGCTTCGGCCACCGGGTCTACAAGAACTACGATCCGCGCGCCAAGATCATGCAGAAGACCGCCCACGAAGTTTTGGTCGAGCTCGGCATCAACGACGATCCGCTGTTCGACGTGGCGCGCGAGCTCGAGCGCGCGGCACTGTCGGATTCCTACTTCATCGAGCGCAAGCTCTATCCCAATGTCGATTTCTATTCCGGCATCATCCTGCGGGCCCTCGGCTTCCCCACCTCGATGTTCACCGTGCTCTTTGCCCTTGCCCGTACCGTCGGCTGGATCTCCCAGTGGAAAGAGATGATCGAAGATCCCAACTACAAGATCGGCCGCCCCCGCCAGCTCTACACCGGGCCAGCACGGCGCGATTACCTGCCGCTGTCGAAACGGGGGAAGTGACGGCTCGCGGGGCGGCAGCGGTTGACAATGTCCATAAGAACATATAGCGAACACTGTTCCTGCTTGGCGCAACGCCAATTGGTAGCAAGATGCTGGCGCAATGGAGAATCACCCGCTGGTCCCGGCCGATATCGCCACCCGCTACGACATACGCGAGTGGCGGAACGGTCTCGCTATTCTTGCTGCCGCCCGGCCGGCCGAATGGGCCGATATCCAGAAAGTGCTCCGCGGCTTTTCCCTTCTCAAGAGCGACATCCTCAAGCCTGGCGGCTCCAAGTCCGACATCGCCGGCAAGCTCGACGGCCATTTCACGCAGCTTGACTGGGTTGAGAAGCAGTTCGATACACGGATTGTCGTGGATAAGGTCGAGTACCACACGCCAACCCACAAGGTCGACTGTTACAAGAACCGGGTGGCGCTCGAAGTCGAGTGGAACAACAAAGACCCCTTCTATGACCGCGACCTCAACAACTTCCGCCTGCTGTTCGAGCTCCGCGCCATCGATGTCGGTGTCATCATCACCCGCTGTTCGGAACTACAGGCGATCTTCACCGGCCTCAACAAGGGGCCGAGCTACGGCAATTCGACCACCCACCTGGACAAGCTCGTGCCGCGCCTCGAAGGCGGCGGCGGGGGCGGCTGCCCGGTGGTGGTCATCGGCATCCGCAAAGAGGCCTATGTAGACGATGGACCAGCTTAACCGGACGATCATCGATCTCGCCGCCTCGCTCGGTGGCAAGAAGTTCCACACGGTGCTGGCCGATCCGCCGTGGCGCTTTGTCAACCGCACCGGCAAGGTGGCGCCCGAGCATCGCCGCCTCAACCGCTATGAAACCATGACCACGGCCGATATCTGCCAGCTGCCGGTGGCCGATGTCGTGAAGGACCCGGCGCACCTCTATCTCTGGGTGCCCAACGCCCTCCTCCCCGAAGGTCTCGCCGTGATGAAGGCCTGGGGCTTCGACTACAAGAGCAACATCGTCTGGCACAAGATCAGGAAGGACGGCGGCTCCGACGGCCGCGGCGTCGGCTTCTATTTCCGCAATGTGACCGAGGTTCTGCTGTTCGGCACCTGCGGCAAGAACGCCCGCACCCTGGCGCCCGGTCGCCGCCAGGTGAATATGATCCAGACCCGCAAGCGCGAACACTCGCGCAAGCCCGACGAACAATATGACGTCATCGAAGCCTGCTCGCGCGGCCCCTATCTGGAACTCTTCGCCCGCGGCACCCGCGCCAAATGGACCTACTGGGGCCACCAGGCCACCGACGATTACAAGCCGACCTGGGAAACCTACGCCTACAACTCGGCGGCGGGGCGTATGGCAGCGGAGTGAGCGCCACCCTCGTCCGCATCCAGCACCTTGTTGCGGCGCGCGCTTACCGCATCACCGACCATGCCTTTCTCGAAATGCGGGAAGATGATATCCTGCCCCTTGATGTGATACATGGGCTTTCCAAGGCTGAAATTGTCGAAGATTACCCTGATGCAGGCCGGGGGCCGACCGTACTCGTCCTGTGCAGAGATTCCGCCGGCGGGCCGTTGCACGCGGTATGGGGCATGCATAAATTGCAGCCGGATAGCGCTGTATTGATTACCGTCTATCGCCCGAAAGCAGACCGCTGGACGGCAGACTTCCTCTCCCGCAGGAGATCGTGATGACATCTTATGACAAGACAACCATCAAGCACATTCACGAGGGCCGCTTTGCCGCCGAAGTGGAGATCACTCTTCACTACGACGATGAAGTCGACTGGAGCCCGACCATCGGCCCCGCCGACGTCGAGAAACTCGACCGCGTGATCCGGGCGCTCAAGCAGGGCGACGTGAAGACGGCAGCGAAGGAGGCAAAGGTGTTCGAGCTGCTGCCGCTGGCGGGGGAGTGAGAATGTTACGCGGCACACGCCTCGGGCTGGACCATTTGAGCCATCGGGCCACGGACGATCACAAGTCGACATAGTGAACCGCCCCGGGATTGCCGGAGGCTTGCTGGTTTAAGTTAGGCGGCCATTTTGGTGTTGTCCATCATGGCATAGTATTTTTCTTCGGCTTCGGCTGGCGGGATATGGCCGATGGGTTCGAGCAGGCGTCTTTTGTTGAA
>JACPNZ010000057.1 GCA_016185245.1 Hyphomicrobiales bacterium
CGCCTTGCCCAACGTCCGAGCGGGGCGCGGATGCCCGGCCAATCTGCG
The DNA here is from genome assembly GCA_016185245.1 of Hyphomicrobiales bacterium. GTDB lineage: Bacteria > Pseudomonadota > Alphaproteobacteria > Rhizobiales > Aestuariivirgaceae > Aestuariivirga. The sequence continues at coordinate 49 of JACPNZ010000057.1, forward strand.
AGAAGACGCGCTTCGCGCTCTTGGCCGGGCATGACGCTTGTAAGTTTACTCCGCAGCCTCCGAGGTCGGGCCGCCGACCTTCGAATTGTGCAGGTCGACGTTGAGGCCGAGCGAGCGCATTTCCTTGACCAGCACGTTGAACGATTCCGGAATACCGGCCTCGAACGTGTCGTCGCCGCGCACGATCGCCTCGTACACCGTGGTACGGCCGGCGACGTCGTCCGACTTCACCGTCAGCATCTCCTGGAGCGTGTACGCCGCGCCGTAAGCCTCGAGCGCCCACACCTCCATTTCGCCGAAGCGCTGGCCGCCGAACTGCGCCTTGCCGCCCAGCGGCTGCTGGGTGACGAGCGAGTACGGACCGATCGAACGCGCGTGGATCTTGTCGTCCACCAGATGGTGCAGCTTGAGCATGTAGATGTAGCCCACCGTCACCTTGCGATCGAAGGCATCGCCGGTGCGGCCGTCATAGACGGTCGACTGACCCGAAGCGTCGAGACCGGCAAGCTTCAGCATCTCCTCGATGTCGGCTTCCTTGGCGCCGTCGAACACCGGCGTCGCGATCGGCACGCCGCGGCTCAGATTGTGGCCGAGCTCGATCAGTTCGTTGTCGTTGAGCGACTTGATCGTCTCGTCCTCGCCGTAGACCTTCTTCAAGGTTTCCTTCAGCGGCCTGATGTCCTGCTTCGACAGGTAGGCATCGACCGTCTGGCCGATACGCTTGCCGAGGCCGGCGCAGGCCCAGCCGAGATGGGTCTCGAGGATCTGTCCGACGTTCATGCGGGAGGGCACGCCGAGCGGATTGAGCACGATGTCGGCATGCGTACCGTCTTCGAGGAACGGCATGTCCTCGATCGGCACGATTTTCGACACCACGCCCTTGTTGCCGTGGCGGCCGGCCATCTTGTCGCCGGGCTGGATCTTGCGCTTCACCGCGACGAAGACCTTGACCATCTTCATC
>JACPNZ010000008.1 GCA_016185245.1 Hyphomicrobiales bacterium
CGCAGGCGGGGTGAAGAACCGCTTGTTCCTACCACTACCCTGCGGTGAAGCGCTGCCTGCGCCTCCCCTCCGCCCTTGAGGTGGAGCCCTCTTCCCCCGGCGGCCGGAGTAACCGGCGCCACCCAGGGCGAAGCTATGCCTATTCCCTACTCACTATTCGCTCTCTACCCCACCTGCCCGCGGTGCCGGAGGAAATGATCGGCCAGCACCAGCACCAGCATGGCCTCGCCCACCGGCACGGCGCGGATGCCGACACAGGGGTCGTGGCGGCCCTTGGTCGAGATATCGACGTCCTCGCCCGCCGCCGTCACGGTCTTCCGTATGCTGAGGATCGAGGAGGTGGGCTTGACCACGAAGCGCACCACGATGTCCTGGCCCGACGAGATGCCGCCGAGGATGCCGCCGGCGTGGTTGGAGGCGAAGTCGGGCTTGCCGTGGCGCATGCGGATTTCATCGGCGTTCTCCTCGCCCGAAAGTGCCGCGGCGGCGAAGCCAGCGCCGATTTCGACACCCTTTACCGCATTGATGCTCATCATCGCCGCGGCAATGTCCTGGTCGAGCTTGCCGTAGACGGGCGCCCCCCAACCGGCGGGAACCCCGCTCGCCGTCACCTCGATGATGGCGCCGCAGGAGGAGCCCTTCTTGCGGACGCCATCGAGATAGGCTTCCCACTTGGCGGCGGCCTTGGCATCGGGACAGAAGAACGGATTGCGCTCAACCTCCGCCCAGTCCCAGTTCACCCGGTCGATCTTGTGGGGCCCTATCTGCACCAGGGCGCCGCGCACCCGCACCTGGGGGATCACCTTGCGGGCGACCGCGCCGGCCGCCACCCGGGCCGCCGTCTCGCGGGCCGACGACCTTCCGCCGCCGCGGTAGTCGCGCACGCCGTATTTCGCCTGGTAGGTATAATCGGCGTGGCCGGGACGGAACTTATCGCGGATCTCGGCATAGTCCTTGGAGCGCTGATCGACATTGTCGATCAGCAGCATGATCGGCGTGCCGGTGGTGACGGGCCCGCCGGTTTTGTCGTCCTCGAAGACGCCCGACAGGATCTTCACCTGATCGGGCTCCTGGCGTTGGGTGGTGAAGCGCGACTGGCCGGGCCGGCGCTTGTCGAGAAAGACCTGGATGTCGGCGGGGGCGAGCGCGATGCCGGGCGGGCAGCCGTCGACGACGCAGCCGATGGCCGGCCCATGGCTCTCGCCGAAGGTCGTCATCCGGAACATATGGCCGAAGGTGTTGAACGACATGGGACTAGTTAAGCCGCAACGCCGTTGCCGTCAAACCGCCGGCGCGGGCTCAATCGCCGCCGGGGGTCACCGTCATGTCCGGCGCATCGGGATTCTTCATGCCGACGATATGGTAGCCGGCATCGACATGGAGGATTTCGCCGGTCACTCCGCGGCTGAGGTCGGAGAGCAGATAGAAGCCGCTGTCGCCCACCTCGTCGATGGTGACGGTGCGGCGCAACGGCGAATTGTATTCGTTCCACTTGAGGATGTAGCGGAAGTCGCCGATCCCCGAGGCGGCGAGCGTCTTGATCGGCCCCGCCGAAATGGCATTGACCCGGATATTCTTGGGGCCGAGATCGGCCGCCATGTAGCGCACCGAGGCCTCGAGTGCTGCCTTGGCCACGCCCATGACGTTGTAGTGCGGCATCCATTTCTCGGCGCCGTAATAGGTGAGCGTCAGGAGCGAGCCGCCGGCGGTCATCAGCTTCTCGGCCCGCTGGGCGATGGCCGTGAAGCTGTAGCAGCTGATGAACATCGTCTTGGTGAAATTCTCGGCCGACGTATCGACATAGCGCCCGTCGAGTTCGTCCTTGTCGGAGAAGGCGATGGCGTGGACGACGAAGTCGAGCCGGCCCCAGGCTCTGGCGATCTCGCCAAAGACCTGGTCGATCGAGGCCATGTCGGTCACATCGCAGGGAACGACGATCTTCGAGCCGATTTCGGCGGCGAGTGGCTCGACCCGCTTCTTGATCGCATCACCCTGGTAGGTGAAGGCGAGTTCAGCACCTTGCGCGGCACAGGCCTTGGCGATCCCCCAGGCAATCGAGCGAGTGTTCGCCACACCCATGATGAGTCCGCGCTTGCCCGCCATCAAGCCCTTGGCTTCGCTCATGATTTTTTCTGCCTGAAAATGCCCGCTGTGTCACTTTGGGGCTACTTGGCACAACTCACCGGGCGAGGTCCACTGGAAAGAAGGCCATGCGGGACAGGAGGGGCTGCCCTAGGCGACGATCTCCCAGCTGCCGTCGGGCATCTCGCAAGCGGTACCCTCGACGTATTGGGGCTCGCCGTCGACCCAGATCGTGTGGGTGAAATCGCGGCACAGGTCGCCGCCGCGATCGAAGGTACGGCGCAGGCGGATTTCGCCGCGGTGACCGGTGTCGGGGTTTTCCCACGTCTCCTCGCGGCCTTCGCGGAAGCTGCGCTCGGCCGCCGCATAGGCATATTCGCGGTCGCGCTGGTCGAGGCTGCGGCCGATCTCGCTGCCGACGATGGCGCCCAGTGCTGCCCCCATGATGGTGGCCGCCGCCCGGCCATTGCCGTGGCCGATGGTCGAGCCGAGAAGGCCGCCGGCTACCCCGCCGAGCACCGCGCCCGAGGACTGGCGTGGGCCGCTGTCGGCCGAGCAGCCGGCCAGCAGCAGGGCGGCAACGGCAAGTCCACCGACGGTCTTAAAAGGCATCTGGAACCCCCGCGACTTTTCCGTGTTTATGAGCTAAGTCGTGGCCATGTGCGTAAGGCCCGCCGGTGGCGGCATTTCGGATGAAATATGGAGAGGCTGGGGCGAAATTCCCCATGGTTAATCAAACATGAGCCTCAGCGATCTTGCCAGACTGACCGATTCCCGCGGCTTTACCGAACGCGACGATCCCTTCGGGCTGTTCGCCGACTGGTTCAAGGAGGCCGAGGCGGCCGAACCCAACGATCCCAACGGCATGGCGCTGGCCACCGTCGATGGCGACGGGCTGCCCAATGTCCGCATGGTGCTGCTCAAGGGCTTCGACGACAAAGGCTTCGTCTTCTACACCAACCTGGAAAGCCAGAAGGGCCGGGAAATCCTGGCAACCATGAAGGCCGCCCTGTGCTTCCACTGGAAATCCCTGCGCCGCCAGGTGCGGGTCAGGGGACCGGTCGAGAAGGTGAGCAAGGAGGAGGCGGACAGCTATTTCGCCTCGCGGGCCCGCGACAGCCGCATCGGCGCCTGGGCCTCGCAGCAGTCGCGGCCCCTGGAAAGCCGCTTCGCCCTGGAAACGGCGGTGGCCAAATATGCCGCCAAATATGCCCTGGGCCCGGTGCCGCGGCCGCCTTACTGGTCGGGCTTCCGGATCAGGCCGCTGTGGATCGAATTCTGGCACGACCGGCCATTCCGGCTGCACGACCGGGTGCAGTTCCGGCGGGCCACGCCCGATGGCGCGTGGAGCAAGGCGCGGCTCTATCCGTGACAAACGAAACAAAAACCATTGTATTTATAATGCATGTACATTAGATTTACTAAATATGAGGCTTGATCAGGAAATCGGCTGGAATGAGGACAAGAACCGGCAGCTGAGAAACACCCGTGGTGTCGGCTTTGAGGATGTGATTGCGGCAATCGAGGCAGGTCGGGTTCTCGATGACATCGAGCACCCGCACGAGGAGCGAAAAAGCCATCAGCGGCTGCTGATTGTCGACATCAGTGGCTATGCTTGCGTTGTTCCCTACGTGCAGCAACGGGGACGAGTGTTTTTGAAGACGATCTATCATAGCCGGGCGATGCAGAAGCGCTATATGGAGAGGCGATCATGATCCGCAAGAAGCCTAAGATCGAGAACCAGGTTCTCGATGCCGAAGAACAGGAACTGGAAGATGCGCTGGAACGCGGCGAATTCACCTCAAGAATGCCACGCGAAGAGGCGCTCAAGATGTGGCGCCAAGCGGTGCGCAATACGCTGCGCAAGAAGCCGATCACCGTTCGCGTGCAGGAACGCGACATTGCCAAGATCAAGGCGAAGGCTCTGGAGCAGGGAATACCCTATCAAACCCTGGTCGCCTCGATCCTTCATCGCTACGCCAGTGGCAGGCTGAAGGAAGAAGCCTGAAAAGCCTGTCATGACCCAGCTCCTCGACAGCGAACGCAAGACCCTGATCCTGACCGGCGCCTCGCGCGGCATCGGGCATGCAACCGTCAAGCGCTTCTCGACGGCCGGCTGGCGGGTGATCACCTGTTCGCGCCACCCCTTCCCGGAGGATTGCCCGTGGGATGCCGGGCCCGACGACCATATCATGATCGATCTCGCCTCCTCGCCCGACACCCATGCGGCCATCGCCCTGATGCGGGAGAAACTCAAGGCGCAAGGGTCGAGGCTCCACGCGCTGGTTAACAATGCCGCGATCAGCCCCAAGAAGCTTGACGGCGGCCGCCTCAACACGCTTGAGACCGACGAAGCGGACTGGAAGACCGTCTTCCAGATCAATTTCTTCGCCCCCATCATGCTGGCCCGCGGGCTGATGGCGGAGCTGGTCGCCGCCAAGGGTGCGGTGGTCAACGTCACCTCGATTGCCGGCGCCCGCGTCCATCCCTTTGCCGGGGCCGCCTATTCGACCTCAAAGGCGGCGCTTGCGGCACTCACCCGTGAAATGGCCGCCGACTTCGGGCCCCATGGGGTGCGGGTCAATGCGATCTCGCCGGGAGAAATCGAAACCTCGATCCTGTCGCCCGGCACCGAGAAGATCATTCCGCAGATTCCCCAGCGCCGCCTCGGCCAACCCGAGGAGGTGGCGCGCGCCATCTATTTCCTGTGCACCGATAGCTCGAGCTATGTGAATGGGGCGGAACTCCACATCAACGGCGGCCAGCATGTCTAACTCGGCGTTGCGGCCGGAAACCGTCGCCGCCCACGCGCTCAAGTCGACCGATCCGGAGACGGGCGCGGTGGTGCCGCCGATCCATACCTCGACCACCTATGCCCGTGACGAAAACTACCAGCCGAAGCTGCGCGAGAACTACATCCGCAACGGCAATCCCACTTTGTGGCAGGCGGAAGAGGCGATCGCCGCGCTGGAACAGGGCGAAGCAGCGCTCCTCTTCGCTTCCGGCATGGCGGCCATCGCAACCCTCACCGAGACCATCCCGCCGGGCGCCCATGTGGTGGCACCGGATGTGATGTACTACGGCACGCGCGACTGGCTGAAGCGATTGGACGGCCTGGGTCGTATCCGCCTCAGCCTGTTCGATCCGCGCCATCCGGCGGCATTGGCCAGAAGCCTCGAGCCCGGCAAGACCGATCTTCTGTGGATCGAGACGCCGCTCAACCCGACCTGGGATGTGATCGACATCGAGGCGGCGGCAAAGGCGGCGCATGCGGCGGGCGCCATCCTTGCCGTCGATGCCACCGCCAGTGCCGCCGTCACCACGCGGCCGCTGGCACTCGGCGCCGATCTCGTGTTCCATTCCGCCACCAAGTATCTTAACGGCCATTCCGACGTGCTGGCCGGCGTCCTGGTGACCGGCAAGAGCAACGCCCGGTGGAAGGAGATCGCCGGGCTCCGCACCAAGATGGGATCGCCGCTGCCGCCGCTCGAATGCTTCCTGCTGCTGCGCGGGCTTCGCACCCTCGTCGTGCGCTATCGCCAGGCCTCGGCCAATGCGCTGGCGATTGCCCAGCACTTCGAACGTCACCCCCGGGTGGAAAGACTGCTCTACCCCGGCCTTACCTCGCACCCGGGCCACGCCGTGGCCCTCCGCCAGATGACCGATGGCTTCGGCGGCATGCTGTCGATCCTGGTCAAGGGCGGGCTGGCGGAAGCCACGCGGCTGTGTACCTCGCTCCGGGTGATCGTGCCCGCCACCTCGCTCGGCGGCGTTGAAAGCCTCGCCGAACACCGCAAGCTGGTCGAGGGACCGACAAGTCCGGTGCCCGACAATCTGGTGCGCTTCTCGATCGGCATCGAGCACCCCGACGACCTGATCGCCGACATCGAGCAGGCCTTGGCAGGCCTCTAGGGGCTCCCCATATCGAGGATTCGGAGAACCCCCAATGCTGGACGATTACCCAGGCGAGTCCCTTGCGGCGTCGCATCAGGCGCTTGACGATAGCCAACTCCACGACGCCTATTCGACCGCCGTCATCGGTGCCGTCGAGCGGGCCGGGCCGGCCGTGGTTCATATCGGGGTGCGCAAAGGTGCCTCAACCGGCGGCGTCGGCTCGGGCCTGGTGGTCGCCTCCGACGGTCTCATTCTCACCAACAGCCATGTGGTGTCGGGTGCGAGCGCCATCGAGGCCAGCATGGCCGACGGTCAGAAATCGGCGGCCCGCCTCATCGGCGAGGATCCGCATAGCGATATTGCAGTACTGCGAACCGATGTTCATCTCACCGCACCGGCACTCACCTTCCTCGATTCCAAGCTGATCCGTCCCGGTCAGATCGCCATCGCCATCGGCAATCCCCTGGGCTTCGAGCAGACGGTGACGGCGGGCGTGGTCAGCGCCGTGGGCCGCTCGCTCCGCGCCGTGACCGGCCGCCTCATCGACGACGTGATCCAGACCGATGCAGCGCTTAATCCCGGCAATTCCGGCGGCCCGCTGGTCGATGCCAGGGGAAGGGTCATCGGCATCAACACGGCGGTCATTCGCGGCGCCCAGGGCATCTGCTTCTCGGTCGCCGCCAATACCGCGCTTTACGTTTTGACCCAAGTCTTGCAGCACGGCCGGGTCAGGCGGGCGAGCCTCGGCATCGAGGGTGCCACCACTCACATTCCCCGCCACGTGGCGCGCTTTGCCGGGCTCGAGCAGCCCTCCGGCATAAGGGTCATGGCGGTCCTCAAGGACGGGCCGGCGGAAGCAGCCGAGATCCGGCCGGGCGACCTCATCGTGGCGATCGACGACGCGCCGGTGCTCGGCATCGACGATCTCCTGCGGCTCCTCGACCATGAGCGGGTGAACCGGCCGACGAAAATTTCGCTGCTGCGCCGCGGCGAGCGGCGCGACCGCTATGTGACACCGGTGGAGCGCGGCTAGACCGCCCTGGCATGGCGGTTGGGCGCCATGGTGAAGTGGGCGTCGAAGGCCGCCGCAACGCTCCGCAGGAACAGCCGGTGGTGCGGCGGTACGCTGACCCGCGTTCCCTCGAGGCTAGCAAGACCGGCGGCGATGGCGGGCGCCAGCTTCCCGGGTACTTCCGAAAAGTGATCGGCGCCGAAGCCATGAGCCGCGGCAAGCGCGCCGTAATCGACGGCGAAATCACACATCAGCCGCTCGATCACGGCAGCCCGCAGCCGGTCCTCGGACGTCAGCATCAGGCCGCGGGCTACCGGATTGGCGCCGGCGGCGACGCGCTCGGACCATTGCAGCGTGTCGCGTGCCGCCTGCATGAACCCTTGCGGCGTTTCAGCGATGGCCGAGGCGCCGAAGGCGAGCAGCGCATCGGAGATATCGGTGGTGTAGCCCTGGAAATTGCGCCGCAGTTTGCCGCTTGCCGCAGCGACGGTGAGCGGATCGTGCGGCAGAGCGAAATGATCGAGCCCCACTGCCGCATAACCGGCGGCCCCCAGTTCTGCCTCGATGGTGCGGGCCTGGGCGTAGCGCTCCGCAACACCGGGTAGATCGGCGTCGGAAATCATCTTCTGGTGCTTCTTGAACCATGGCACATGGGCATAGCCGAAGACCGCCAGCCGCTCCGGCGCAAGCGTTGCGGCCTGCTGCGCCGTCCTAGCAACACTTGCCTCGGTCTGGCCGGGAAGCCCATACATCAGGTCGAAGTTGATCGAGGTGAAGCCGGCCTGGCGCAGGTAATCGGTGGCGGCGGCGACGAGACCAAAGGTCTGCAGCCGGTTGATCTTCATCTGCACCGGCGTGGCGAAATCCTGCACCCCGAAGCTCACGCGGGTAAAGCCCATGAAGGCGAGCGCCTTGGCCCTTGCCGCCGTGAGCGTGCGGGGGTCGGATTCGAGTGCCACCTCGGCGTCGGTCGCCAGCCCCAGTCCCTTGTCCACGGCCTCGAGGATTTCGCCGATGTGAAAGTCGTCGAGATAGGTGGGCGTGCCGCCGCCCAAATGCACGTGCTTGACGCGACCCCTCTTGCCGCCAACAAGCCTTGCAGTACGGCGGATATCCTGCACCAGCAGATCGACATAGCGTGCCGCCCGGTCATAAGAATTGGGCACCGAGGTGTGGCAGCCGCAATACCAGCAGAGCTGGCGGCAGAAGGGAATGTGGACATAGACCGACAGCGAGGTCTCGGGCGACAGTTCCCGCAGCCATTGGTCGGCAAGTTCGGGCGCGAAGTCGCTACGGAACTGCACCGCCGTCGGATAGCTCGTGTAGCGCGGCACATCCTGAACGGCGAAGGGGAGAAGCTTTTGATCCATGGGCCCTATATCGGCGGCGCGGCCCCTGGCCTCCTTGATCGAGATCAAGCCCGGGCTGTTCTCAGCCGTTCCGTAAGCCCTCCTGGCGCACCCAGGCCTCAATCCGGTCCAGGCCTTTTTCGGCAATGTCGAACATCTCGTGGATTTCGTCGGTCGAAATCACCAGGGGCGGACAGAAGGCGAGCGAATCCTGGATATTGCGGAGGATGAGGCCAAGCTCCTGCATGACCGCCACGCCCTTGCCGCCGACCGCCTTCTTCGGATCGAAGGAACGCTTGGTCGCCTTGTCGGCGACCAGTTCGACCGCTCCGATCAGGCCGACGCCGCGGGCCTCGCCGACCAGCGGATGATCGGCCAGCTTCATCAGCCGACTCTGGAACACGTTTGATACCTTCTTGGCGTGCTCCATGATCCGGTCGCGCTGGTAGATCTCGATGGTCTTCAGCGCCACGGCGCAGCCGACCGGATGGGCCGTGTAGGTATAGCCATGGCCGAACATGCCGAGCTTGCGGCTTTCTTCGAGCATGGCCTGGTAGAGCTCTTCCTCGATGGTGATGGCGGAGAGCGGGAAATAGGCCGAGGTGATGGCCTTGGCCATGGAGATCGAATGGGCCTTGATGGCGTAGGTCTCGGTGCCGAACCAGTTGCCGGTGCGGCCGAAGCCGCAGATCACTTCATCGACAATGAAACGCACATCGTATTTCGCCAGCACCGCGGCGACCTTGTCGAAATAGGTCCTGGGCGGCACGATGACGCCACCAGCCCCCATCACCGGCTCGGCGATGAAGCCGGCAACCGTCTCGGGGCCCTCGCGCAGGATCGTGTCTTCCAGGTCCTGGGCCATGCGCGAGGCAAACTGCTCTTCGCTCTCGCCCGCCTCGCCGAAGCGGTAGTAGTGCGGACAGGAGGTGTGCAGCACATTCTTGATGGGAAGGTCGAAATCGGCCTGCACCCAGGCAAGGCCGGTGAGCGAGGCGGTGGCGACGGTGACGCCGTGATAGCCACGCTGGCGCGAAATGATTTTCTTCTTCTCAGGCTTGCCCCTGGCATTGTTCATGTACCAGGTGAGCTTGATCTGCATGTCGTTGGCCTCGGAGCCCGAGGCGCCGAACAGCACCTTTGAAGCCGGCACCGGCGAGATTTCCTTGAGCTTCTCGGAGAGCTCGATCACCCCATCATGGGATTTTCCGCCGAACACATGGGTGAAGGAGAGTTTCTTCATGGCGGCTGCGGCGGTGTCGGCGATCTCCGCGTTGCCGTAGCCAAGGGCGGTGCACCAGAGCCCCGCCAGCCCCTCGATGTAACGCCGGCCCTTGTCGTCATAAAGATAGACGCCGCGCCCCTCGTTGAAGATCACCGGCCCCACCTCGCGATGGCGGGCGAGGTTGGTGTAGGGATGAATCACCGTCTCGATATCGCGGTGGGCCATGTTGGAAAGTTTGCTCATCTCATGTCTCCAGTCATTTCTTGAAATAGCGCACGCCCGCCAGCCCCTGGAAATGCACATCGCAGGTTAGGAGTTCGGCATTCGTCATCAGGGCCGTTGCATAGATGATGGCGTCGGAGGTATGCAACTTGTGGGCGGGCGCGATGTCGGCCGCCCGCAGCGCAATCGCCGAATCGAGCGGCACGACGATGCAGGTCATGGTCAAGGCGATCACTCGTTCCGCTTCCGCCTGCGAGCGCTCACGGCACAGCCATTTGTAGACCTCGTGCTGCACCAGCGTCGGTACGACGCAGGTCTCCACCGGCGCGATCTCCCGCTTCGCCGTCGCAGCCAATGGACTGCCAAGCAGGGTCTCGATCCATAGCGAGGAATCGACAAGCCGCATCAAAACCGGTCTTTGCGGTCGCGGTAGTTAGCGGGGTTCGCGCCCTTGGCAATGCCCACAATGTCATCGATTTCGGGTACCGGCATCACCAGCACACCCTTGCCCTTGGGAATGAAGACAAACCGCTGACCCGCCTTCCAGCCCTCTGCCTCCCGCACTTCCTTCGGGATGGAAATCTGGAACTTGCTCGAAAGCGTGGCAATTGGGGTCATTTTCTTACCAACTTCTTATCGACACCAATATAGTAAGAAACGGTTTGCCTGGCAACCGCCCTCAATTCCCCAGTATCGCGCTCTCCAGAATATCCAGCCCCTCGTTCAGCACCATCTCCGAGCAGGTGAGGGGCGTGAGGAGCCGCACCGTGTCGGAATAGACGCCGCAGGTGAGGATGAGCAGTCCGCGCTCCAGGCACTTGGCGGCGAGCGCCTTGGCGCCGGCGGCGTCGGGCTCGTTGCCGCCGTGCTTGGTGACGAGTTCGAAGGCGCACATGGCGCCCAAGCCCCTTATGTCGCCGATCGGCATGCCCCTGCCCTTGGCTTTGACCGCCTGCATGCGGGCCATGATGGTCTTGCCCTGCTTTTCGGCCTTCTCCAGGAGGCCCTCCTGCTCGAAGGCATCGAACACGCCAAGGGCCGCGGCACAGGCGACCGGATTGCCGGCATAGGTGCCGCCGATGCCGCCGGGTTCGGGTGCATCCATGATCTTGGCGCGGCCAACCACGCCGGCCAGCGGGAAACCGCCGGCCAGCGACTTGGCACAGGTCATGAGGTCCGGCTCGACGCCGAAATGCTCCATGGCAAAGAATTTTCCGGTGCGCCCGAAGCCCGACTGGATTTCATCGGCGATCAACAGGATGCCGTTGTCGTCGCAGAGCTTGCGCAGGCGCACCATCAGCTCCTTGGGCGCCACATAGAAGCCGCCCTCGCCCTGTACCGGCTCGATGATGATGGCGGCCACCCTTGAAGCCTCCACATCGCACTTGAACAGCCACTCGATGGCATGGATCGAATCGTCGACCGAGATGCCATGATGGGCGACCGGAAACGGCACATGCCACATGCCGCCGGCGAAGGGGCCGAACTTGGCCTTGTAGGGGAGAACCTTGCCGGTCAGCGCCATGGTGAGATTGGTGCGGCCGTGGAACCCGCCATGGAAGGCGATGACATCGGAGCGGCCGGTATAGGCCCTGGCAAACTTGACGGCGTTCTCCACCGCCTCGGCGCCGGTGGTCACCAGGGCCGTCTTCTTCTCGCCCGAGATGGGGGCGACCTGATTGAGCTTCTCGCACAGTTCGATGAAGGGCGCATAGGGCATCACCATGGCGCAGGTGTGGGTGAATTTTTCCAGCTGCTCATAGACCCGCTTCATCACCAGCGGGTGCCGGTGGCCGGTGTTCACCACGGCGATGCCGCCGCCGAAATCGATGTAGCGGTTGCCCTCGACATCCCAGATCTCGGAATTCTCGGCCCGCGCCGCAATGACCGGGGCGCCGGCACCGATGCCGCGCGAGACCGCCTTGGCCCGGCGTTCCACCCACTGCTTGTTGAGGCCGGAACCGGTGATGGGTGCGTTCATGATCTTCTCCTGCTCGAAATTTGGGCGTCATTTACGCCGGTTGACCCAGCCGCCGCAAACGGATTCAACTACGTTGTACGGCACAGGATCAAGCGATGGACGAACTCATCGGAAAGACCGCAGCAGACGTCGTTGACCTGCTGAAAAGACAGGATATTTCCCCGCTCGACTGCCTCGACGCCCTCGAATCGCGGATCGCCGCGGTCGATGCGCAGGTAAACGCCCTGCCAACGCGTTGTTTCGAGCGGGCCCGGCGTCACGCCGCCGAATTGATGAAAAGGCCCGTCGCCGAACGGGGACCGCTCGCTGGCCTACCCGTCCCGGTCAAGGACCTCGTCGACGTTGCGGGGGTGCGCTCGACGCAAGGCTCGCCGATCTATGCCGACCGGGTTCCCGAGACCTCCGACATTCTGGTCGCCCATCTCGAGGCCAATGGCGGCATCGTCTACGCCATGTCCAACACGCCGGAGTTCGGCGCCGGCGCCAACACCTTCAACGAGGTATTCGGCGCCACCCGAAATCCGTGGAACACCAGACTGTCGGCGTCGGGCTCGTCGGGAGGTGCCGCCGTGGCGCTGGCGACCGGCATGGCCTGGCTGGCGCACGGGTCCGACCTCGGCGGCTCACTGCGCAATCCGGCGAGCTTCTGCGGCGTGGTGGGCTTGCGGCCCGCTCCCGGCCGGGTGGCGGCCAACCCCGGAACCAGGATCGATTCGACCCTCGGCGTCGAAGGCCCCATGGCCCGAAATGTCGAGGATGTGGCCCTGCTGCTCGATTGCATGGCGGGCGAGGAACGAGGCGACCCGCTGTCCCTGCCGTCGGACGGATCGAACTTCCTCGCCGCGGCGCGCTCGGGCTGGAAGCCCCGGCGGGTGGCGATCAGCCGCGATCTCGGCTTGCCGCCGGTCGACCCGGAAGTGGCGGAGATCGTGATGCAGGCGGGCGTCCGTTTCGCCGAGGCCGGCGTCAGCGTCGAGGAGGCCCATCCCGATCTAAAAGAAGCGCGCTCGTGCAATCAGGTGCTGCGGGCCCTTTCCTATGCCAACAAGAAGCCCCTGCTCGAAGCCCATCGCGATAAACTCAAGCCCGAGATCGTCTGGAACATCGAGAAGGGTTTGAAACTCACCGGCGCCGAGATCGCCGTGGCCGAAGCCCAGCGGGCCGAACTGTTCCGGCGCGCGCGCGTCTTTTACCAGACCTACGATCTCCTCCTCTGCCCCGCCACCATCGTGCCGCCCTTCCCGGTCGAGCAGCGCTATGTGACCGAGTGCAACGGTACGCGTTTTGAAACCTATGTCGACTGGCTCGCCATCGTCTCGGCCATAACGCTGACTACCTGTCCGGCGATTTCCATTCCGGCCGGCTTCACCCGGAGCGGCCTTCCCATCGGCATCCAGATCGTGGCGCCTCCCCGCCGCGAAGATCGCCTGCTGGCGGGAGCGAGGCTCCTCGAAACCATCCTCGGGCTCGGCGCCATTACGCCGATTGACCCGCGGGTGAGCTAGCCGCCCATCGCAATTGCCGCTAGCTTCGGTTCCGCCAAGGGAGAACCCGCCATGCTCGGTCTGATGCAGGAGTTTCCGCTGCTGGTCACCCGCCTGCTCGATCATGCGGCCCGCTGGCATGGCGATACGGAAATCGTCTCGCGCTCGGTCGAGGGTCCCATTCACCGCACCAGCTATGCCGAGATCGACCGGCGCTCGCGGGCGCTGGCCAGTGCGGTGAGCAACCGCCTCGGCATCGGCATGGGCTCGATCGCCGCCACCATGGCGTGGAACACCTGGCGCCATCTCGAAATCTGGTATGGGGTGATGGGGCTCGGCGGCATCGTCCACACCCTCAACCCGCGGCTGTTCGCCGACCAGCTCGTCTATATCGTCAACCACGCCGAGGACGGCTGGGTGTTCACCGACTTGAGCTTCGTGCCGCTGTTCGAGAAGCTGCAAGACCGGCTGCCCAAGGTCAAAGGCTTCGTGGTGATAACCGACCGCCAGCACATGCCGGCCGAAACCAGCTTGCGCAATCCCGTCTGCTACGAAGAGCTGATCGCTTCGGGCGATCCGGGCTTTGCCTGGCCGGAGTTCGACGAGAACACCGCTTGCGGCATGTGCTATACCAGCGGCACCACCGGCAATCCCAAGGGCGTCGTCTACTCGCACCGCTCCAACGTGCTGCACGGCATGATGTGCTGCCTGTCGGATGCGCTGGGCCTTTCCAGCCGCGACACGATCATGCCGGTCGTTCCCATGTTCCACGCCAATGCCTGGTCGCTGGCCTTCTCCTCGCTGATCTCCGGCGCCAGGCTGGTCCTGCCCGGCCCCAAGCTCGACGGCGCCTCGGTCTACGAACTCCTCGACCGCGAAAGAGTAACCTTCACCGCCGCCGTGCCGACCGTGTGGATGATGCTGCTCAAGCATCTCGAACAGAATCCGGCGCTGCGGCTTCCAGCCCTCGAGCGCGTGGCGATCGGCGGCTCGGCGTGTCCCGAAGCGATCATGAAGGCCTTCGTCGAGAATTACGGCACCGATGTCATCCACGCCTGGGGCATGACCGAAATGAGCCCGATTGGCTCGCTCGGCGTGAAATCGGGGCGCACGTCGGCATTGCCCGATGGCGAGTGGTGGAAGATCAAGCTGAAGCAGGGCCGCGCCCCCTTCCTGGTCGACATGAAGATCACCGACGACGACAACCGCGCCCTGCCCCATGACGGCCGGACCTTCGGCCGGCTCAAGGTGAAGGGTCCGGCCGTGGCGCGCGCCTATTTCAAGGGCGAAGGGGCTGCCGCCTTCGATGCCGACGGCTGGTTCGACACCGGCGACGTCGCCACCATCGATCCGTACGGCTACATG
Organism: Hyphomicrobiales bacterium; assembly: GCA_016185245.1. GTDB lineage: Bacteria > Pseudomonadota > Alphaproteobacteria > Rhizobiales > Aestuariivirgaceae > Aestuariivirga. Next base: position 14,615 of record JACPNZ010000008.1, read on the forward strand.
AACATCACCGACCGTTCCAAGGACGTGATCAAGTCGGGCGGCGAGTGGATTTCCTCGATCGACCTCGAAAACGTGGCGATGGCCTGCCCTGGCGTGCAGGAGGCGGCCGCCATCGGTCTGCCGCATCTCAAATGGGACGAGCGGCCGCTTCTCGTGGTGGTACGAAAGGAGGGTGCCACAGTGAGTAAGCAACAGGTGCTGACCCACATGGAGGGCAAGGTCGCCAAATGGTGGCTCCCCGACGATGTCGCCTTCGTCGACGACATCCCCCACACGGCGACGGGGAAGATTTCCAAGCTCACCCTGCGCGAGCGCTTCAAGGACTACCGGTTTCCATCTGCGTAGTCCTCACAGCAACTTCATCTGCCCGCCACTCACCTTCTGTGCCGCAGCCCTCGGCGGCGGGGCGTTGCGCTCGATCCTGGTGGGTTCGCTGGCGAAATAGCCGTCGGGGGCCGGGCGGATCAGCATTGCCGCATCCTTCGCCTCACCGGTCAGCCACAGGCCGTAATCCTCCGGCGCCACGACGACCGGCATGCGGTTGTGGATCGGGGCCACGTCGCGGTTGGGCGTGGTGGTGATGATCAGGCCGGTCTCCAGTTCCGAACCGTCCGGCCCCATCCAATGCTCCCACAGACCGGCGAAGGCGAAGAGTCCGCCATCGGGCCGATGAAAGAAATGCGCCTGCTTGCGCCCCGGTTCCCCGGCCCATTCGTAGAAGCCGTCGGCGGGGATGAGACAGCGCCGCCGTCGCATGGCATTGCGGAAACCGGGCTTCTGCAGAACCGTTTCACCGCGGGCATTGATCGATGGTTTTCCCGGCTTCACCTCCTTGGCCCAGGCGGGCACCAAGCCCCAGCACACCAGGGCGAAGTGGCGCTGTCCCTCGTTTTCGCGCACGATGGCGATGGGCCCGCCCGGCGCCACGTAGCTGCGCGGTGGAAAATCCGGCCGTTCGACATAGTCGAACAGCGAGCGGGTTTCCTCGGCACTCTTCCGGAAGCTATATAGGCCGCACATGGCAGGAGACTAGCGCGGATGGCGGTGCCACAACAATTCCCTCGGCTCGGGGTTTCGGCTTGCGTCTTTCGCGGCGCCGAGGTGCTGCTGATCCAGCGGGCCAAGCCGCCGCTCGCCGGGGTGTGGAGCCTGCCCGGCGGCCATGTCGAGCCCGGCGAAGCGGTGCTTGACGCGGCTGCCCGCGAGCTTCGCGAGGAAACCGGCGTCGAGGCGAGCCTTAGCCATCTGGTCGGCCTCTATGACATGATCCGCCATGACGCCGAGGGCCGGCTCACAGTGCACTATGCCATCGCCTGCTATGCCGGGCCCTGGACCGCCGGCGAGGCTACGGCCGGCGGCGATGCCCTGTCGGTCCGATGGGCCGATCCGGCGCAGCTTGGCGGCATGGCCTTCACCCCCCATGTGCGGGAAGCGATCGCCCGCGCCAAGCTTTTGTTAACTCTTTGAGTCAAATGGAGACACCAACATTAACCTTCGTTTAAGGAACGAGTCGCCGGCAGCATGGCAATTGCTAAGGTGCCTCAAGGCCGCCACTCAAGGCATCGAAATCATGGCCGCGGAACGTGCTTTGGATCACATGGACGGGATTTCCGACAAGACGGCGCCAGAACTGCCCGCCATCGACGCCAAGCGGATGGCGCTCCGCTACATCCTCGATGCCTGGGAAGAAGCGATCTACGACGGTCTCGATCCCGATTGCATTGCCACCGCAGCGATCTTCGCCGCCCTTTCCGACATGATCGCCACCTATGGCGACGAACCGGTGGCGGCCATGTGCGAGCGCCTGCCGGAGCGCATCCGGGCCGGCGAATTCACCCTGCACAAGACCCGCCAGTAATCAGCCGGCGGCCTGCATCAGCAGGGCAAAGCCGAAGCCGGCGATCACCACGCCGGTCCAGCGGCTGATCCGGTCGAGCACTGCCGGATTGAGGCGGTACTTGAGGTGGTGCACCACAATGGTCAGCACGATCCACCACAGGGACCCGCCGACGGCAAAACCCGCCACCGCCACCGCCGGCCGCCAGGGTGCTGCACCCAGCCGCAGCACGCCTGCCATGGTGCCGAATACAACGAGGTTGCCGAACAGCGCTGGCGGATTGGTGACAGTGGCTGAAAATGTCGCTGCCGCCTTGCGCCACAGCTGGGTGGCACTGGGCGATTCTGGCGGAGTGGTGAGATCGGCGGCCGAGAAATGGGCCCGGGCTGTGATGATCCCGAAGCCCACCAGCAAGGCCCCACCGGCCAGGGTCAGCACCGTGGCATGGGCAATGAAGAAGTGCTCGACCGTGCTCAGGCCATAGGCGGCAACGGCGGCGAAGCTGCCGTCGGCAGTGAGCGCTCCCGCCCCCGCCACCAGGCCTCCCGTCAGACCGCGCCGCAGGGTGGCGCGGATCACCATGATGTTGACCGGCCCGAAGGGAGCGGCAACCGCCAGTCCCATGGCGAGGCTGGCGACGATGAGCGTCAGGTCCATTGCTACCGTCAGCGGATGTCGACGACGACGCGGCCGCGCACCTTGCCCGCCACGATCTCAGCACCAATGCGCGGCACCTCGTCGAGCGTCACATGGCTGGTGAGAATTTTCAGCTTGGCAAGATCTAGGTCACGGCGGATGCGCTGCCAGCAGGCGAGCCGGCGCGGCATCGGCGTGGTCACCGAATTGACGCCGATGAGCCTGATACCGCGCAGGATGAAGGGTGCGACCGTTGCCGGCAGGTCCATGCCCTGGGCCAGCCCGCAGGCCACCACGGTGCCTTCCGGATTGGTCTGCGACAGGACATTGGCAAGCGTCACCGAGCCCACCGAATCGATGGCCCCGGCCCAGCGCGCCTTGGCCAGGGGTTTGACCGGCGTATTGAACTCGTTGCGGTCAACGACCGCGGCGGCCCCCAGCTCCTTGAGAAAGGCCGCCTCGGAAACGCGGCCCGTCGAGGCCACCACCCGGTAGCCAAGCTTGGCGAGGATGACGATGGCCGTGGTACCCACCCCGCCGGCCGCCCCGGTCACCAGAATATCTCCGTCGCCGGGTTTCACCCCCTGCTCTTCGAGCGCCATCACGCACAGCATGGCGGTGTAGCCGGCAACCCCCACCGCCATGGTATCGGCGCAGGTCCAGCCCTCCGGCACCGGCACCAGCCAGTCGCCCGGCACGCGCGCCACTTCGGAAAAGCCGCCGTGGTGCTGCTCGCCCACGCCCCAGCCGTTCAGCACCACCCGGTCGCCCGGCTTCCAGCGCGGATTGCTGGATTGGCGCACGGTGCCGGCGAAATCGATGCCGGGGATCAGCGGGAACCGGCGGACGATCGGCGACTTGGCTGTAAGCGCCAGCCCGTCCTTGTAGTTGACCGAGGAGTGCGTCACATCGACGGTGACGTCGCCCTCCATCAGGTCGGCCTCGGTGAGGCTGACGAACTCGACCTTCTGGCCGGTATCGGTCTTGCTGATCAGGATGGCGCGGAACGGCATGGTGTCCTCACAGAGTTTCGATGAATTTGACCGGCTGGCCGTGGGGCTCGCCGAGAATTTCGCCGTCCCACATGACGCGGGCGCCGCGCACCAGTGTGCCGACCGGCCAGCCGGTGACGGTGACGCCATCGTAGGGCGTCCACTTGCAGCGGCTTTCGATCCAGCCATTGCTGATGGTTTCGCGGCGCTTCAGGTCGACGATCGTCAGATCGGCGTCATAGCCTTCGGCGATACGGCCCTTGCGAGCCATTCCGAAAATCCGCGAGGGGCCATGGGAAGTGAGATCGACGAAACGCTCGATCGTGAGCCTGCCCTTGTTCACCCAGTCGAGCATGATCGGCACCAACGTCTGCACCCCGGTCATGCCGGAGGGCGAATGGGGATAGGGCTTGGCCTTCTCCTCCAGCGTGTGCGGGGCGTGGTCCGAGCCCAGCACATCGACCACGCCCGATTGCAGGGCAGCCCAAATCGCCTCGCGATGATGGGGCGCCCGCACCGGCGGGTTCATCTGAATGAGGGTGCCAAGCCTGGCATAGTCGTCGGTCGAAAGTGTCAGATGGTGCGGCGTCACTTCGACGGTGGCGATGTCCTTGTTCGCCGCCAGCAGCGGCATTTCGTCGGCGGTCGAGATATGCAGGACGTGGATGCGCTTGCCTGCTGCGCGCGCCAGGCGCAACAGGCGTTCGGTGCACAGCCTCGCAACCTCAGCGTCGCGCCACACCGGATGGCTCGACGGATCGCCCTCGCGCTGCTCGGATTTCCGCACCCGCAAACGATATTCGTCCTCGCTGTGGAAGGCGGCGCGGCGGCGAATATGAGCGAGGATGCGCGCAACCCCCGCGTCGTCCTCGACCAGCAGTTCGCCGGTCGACGACCCCATGAACACCTTGACCCCGGCGCAGCCGGGCAGGCGTTCGAGCTCTCCCAACTCGTGGGCATTTTCCCGCGTGCCGCCGACATAGAACGCGAAGTCGCAATACATGCGGCGGGTGGCACGCGCCACCTTGTCGGCCAGGGCCTCGGCCGTCACCGTGAGCGGCCTGGTGTTGGGCATCTCGAAAACGGCGGTGACGCCGCCCATCGCCGCGGCACGGCCTCCGGTTGCCAGGTCCTCCTTGTGCTCGGCGCCGGGCTCGCGCAGATGCACCTGGCTGTCGATCACCCCGGGGAGGATGTGCAACCCGCGGCAGTCGATCGTCTCGCCCCGCTCGCCCACCGGGACATGGCCGATGCCGATGATGCGGCCGCCGGCGATCGCCACGTCGCGCACTCCTACCCCGTCGTGATTGACGACGGTTCCACCCCTCAGGATGATGTCGGCCCTGGCGTCCATGGTCTTCCTTGATGTTCCTGCTCGTCCTACGTAAATGTGCTAGAGCATCATGCGCCAAAGTGGAACCACTTTGGCGATGACATGATGCTCCAGCATATTGGCGACGATCACGATTATGACTTTTGACGGTTCCGTCAAAAGTCATCGTGATCTAGGCAAACGAAGCAAGAAAGATGCACAGCGCAACATTTCATGGAGGATCGCTCACCGGCCGGTCGGCCCTGCGGGTCGATGGGGCCGAGGCCCGGCATTTCCTGCATAATCTACTCACTGCCGACATCGAAGCGCTCAAGGCCGGCGAGGCCACCTATGCGGCCCTGCTCACGCCCCAGGGCAAAATTCTGTTCGACATGTTCGTTTATGACGCGGGGGATGGCTTCCTCATCGACTGCGCCGCCTCGCAAATTGCGGACCTCGCGAAGCGGCTCGGCTTCTATCGCCTCCGTGCCAAGATCGGGATCGCCGTGGCGGATGGCCTCGAGGTCGGCGTTGCGCCGCATGAAGCGCAAACTGCCCTCCGCTACCCCGATCCGCGTGAGCCTGCCCTGGGCTGGCGCCTCTTCGTGCCCAAAGGCGTGATGCCGCAAGCTCAAGGCTATGATGCGGCCCGCATCGCGGCAGGCCTTGCCGACAGCGATGCCGATCTGGGGTCTGGTGAATTCTTCCCCCATGAAGCCAATCTCGACCAGCTGGGCGGGGTAAGCTTCGAGAAGGGCTGCTACATCGGCCAGGAAGTGGTCTCGCGCATGGAGCATCGGGGCACGGCCCGGGCCCGTATCTTGCCCGTTGCACTCGGCGGCCCGGCTCCCCAAAAGGGCGCCGATATCCGCAGCGGCGAAAAATCCGTGGGCACGCTCCTCTCGTCTTCCGGTTCACGGGCGCTCGCTCATCTCCGCCTCGACCGGCTGGCCGAGGCCAGCGAACCGCTGCTGACGCAAGGTGTCAGCGTCGAGGTTCTGAAACCCGCTTTCGTCGGCTATGATGTGCCCGGCGCAAGGATCCCCGACTGAATGACCGCTGTGAAACACCAAGACGGCATCCGCCGCTGCGGCTGGTGCGGCACCGATCCCCTCTATGTCGTCTATCACGACGAGGAATGGGGGGTGCCGGAATACGACTCGCGCGCGCTGTTCGAAAAACTCCTCCTCGACGGCTTCCAGGCCGGACTCTCGTGGATCACCATCCTCAGAAAGCGCGACAATTTCCGCGCCGCCTTCGATCACTTCGATCCGCAGAAGATGGCGCGCTATACGCCGAAGAAGCTCGTGCGCCTGATGAACGACGCCGGCATCGTCAGGAACCGCGCCAAGATCGAGGCGAGTGTCACCAACGCCCAAAGCTATCTCGCCATTGCGGATTTCTCCGCCTATCTATGGGGCTTCCTCGACGGCCGGCCGATCGACAATCGCTTCCGCGCCTTGTCCGAAATTCCAGCCGCCCCGCCGATCGCCGAGAAGATTTCCAAGGACCTCAAGACGCGCGGCTTTCGCTTTGTCGGACCCACCATCGTCTATGCCTTCATGCAGGCCTGCGGGCTTGCCAACGACCATCTCGTCGACTGCCACCGCCACGAGGCCGTCAAACATGCCGCGCGCCACCTCTAGCCAACCGCGCGCCTGGCAGCGCATGTTGTCGGGGCGGCGGCTCGACCTTCTCGATCCCTCGCCCCTCGACATCGAGATCGAGGACATCGCCCATGGGCTGGCGCGCGTGGCCCGCTGGAACGGCCAGACCGCCGGCGATCATGCCTTCTCGGTCGCCCAGCATTGCGTTCTGGTCGAGCAGATCGCCGCCCATCTCGACCCCCGCCTCGACCGCCAGGGTCGCCTTGCCGCCCTCCTCCACGATGCCCCGGAATATGTGGTGGGCGACATGATCTCGCCGTTCAAGGCGGCCCTCGGCCTCGATTACAAGGCCTTCGAGCGCCGGCTCCTGGCGGCGATCCACATCCGCTTCGGCCTGCCTCCGGCCTGCAGCGCCGAGCTTGAAACCGAGATCAAGAAGGCCGACCGCATGGCGGCCTATCTGGAAGCCACCCAGCTCGCCGGCTTCACCGTGCCGGAGGGCGAAAAATTCTTCGGCCGGCCGCGCCGGCTTTCGGGCGAAGGCTCGCAGAAATTTCACCGGCTGAAACCATTGGCGCCGCCCGAGGCTGCCGCCATCTATCTCAAGACCTTCCAGAGGCTCGCATAAGCCAATGATCATCGTCTGCCCGCTCAGCAAGGTTCAGCCGCTCGTCGACCAACACGGGGTTCGCGATGTCGTAAGCCTGCTCGGTCCCGACACGCCGCACCGCCATTTCGACGGCATAGCAACCGACCGCCACTTGCGCCTCACCTTCCACGACATCGTCGAGCCGGTCGACGGCTTCACTGCCCCCCGCGCGGCCGATACCAGGCGGATGGTTGGCTTTCTCTCCGAGCGCAATCGCCGAACGCCACTCCTCATCCACTGCTGGGCCGGCATCAGCCGCTCGACGGCGGCGGCTTTCACCGCCCTCTGCCTGTTCAACCCAGGCGCCGATGAAGAAGAACTGGCCTTCGACCTGCGCGCCGCCTCGCCTTCGGCGACACCCAACCGGCTGATCGTGGCGCTGGCCGATGCCGAACTGGGCCGCTGTGGCCGCATGGTGCGGGCCATCGACCGGATCGGCCGCGGCGCCGATGCCTTCGAGGGCGAGCCGTTTTTTCTGCAAGCCTGAAGGTCAACGCCCGCTGTGGGCGTAGTCCCAGTAGAGTTCCCGGGCCTTCGCCGCGACCGGCCCCTGTTGCAGGCTGCGGCTCTCGATGCGGGTCACCGGCATCACCTTGCCGTAATTGCCGGTCGAGAAGATCTCGTCGGCATCGAGGAACTCCGGCCAGCGGATGGCCCGCTCGTGTACCCTAACACCCGCTTGGCGCAGGAGTGCTATCACCCGCTGGCGGGTAATGCCATTGAGGAAGGTGCCGTTGGGAGCGGGCGTGTGGGCAACGCCCTCCTTCACCATCCAAATGTTCGCGGTCGCCAGTTCCGCCACATTGCCGAGACTGTCGAGCATCACGCCATTGTCGAAGCCGCGGGCTTTTGCCTCGCGCATCACCCGGGCGGAATTCGGATAATGGCAGGCGGCCTTGGCATCGGTCGGGGCATATTCAATGCCGGGCCTCCGGTAGGGCGAGAGTGTCACCGAAAAGCCCATTGGTTTGGGCAGCGCCGAATCGTAGACCGACACGGAGAATTCGGTGGTTTCCGGATCGACGTCGACAAAGCCGTCGGCGGCCCAGAACATCGGCCGGAGATAGAGTTCGGCACCCTTGGGGAACTTGGCGATGCCCTCGCGGGTCAATTCCTCGATCTCGCCGGCGGACTTCAGGATTTTCAGGCCGAAGCTTTCGGCCGAGCGAACGATGCGCTGGCAATGGCGGTCGAGATCGGGGGCAACGCCCTCGAAAGCCCTGCCGCCGTCGAAGACGCAGGATCCGAGCCAGGGCGCGTGGGTCATCGGTCCCATCAGCATCGGATTGCCGGCGAGCCACTGGCCCCGGTACCAGGTCCAGGCGGTTCCCTCGTTCTCCTTGTGGGCCATCATCGTCCTCCGCGATCCCGCCCACTCTAACCATCCCCGCGAAATAGAAAAGGCGCCGGTCGGGCGCCTTGGGCATTCCGGTCCTGCGCTAGCGTCAGCTGGCGGCGTAGAAGATGTGGTGGCCGATCTTGATCAGCCGTTTCATGGTTCGGGCCCAGCGTGGGTTGACATAGTCGGCATGGTAGTTGGTGGCATTGCCGATCGCCGCCACCGACTGGTCGCCGGCCATGGCTTTCTGGGCGATGGCCTTGGAGTTGGCCCAGGCGGTGGGGCTCTTCACATCATCGGGCAGGCCGTCGCAGGCAAAGGAGAACTGGCAGGAATTGCGGATCCCGGAACCCTGATAGACGACGCCGCAGATGGTCTTGGGATAGTTCGGGTCCTTGGTCCGGTTGAGAATGACCTTGGCGACGGCCAGCTGGCCGAGCTCGGTTTCCGACCGGGCCTCGAAGTAGATGGCGCGGGCCAGGCAGTTCTCCTCGGCTTGCTGGAGCCGGCGCTGGGCGATCACCTTCAGCTGGTCGCCGTGCTTGAGCTTGAAGCTCTGCTCGATCTTGGCCGTCGAGGGCGTAAGATTGAGGCGTTTCACCGTGGACTCGACCGGTTTCTCAGTCAGGTCGACAGCGGCCGGAACGATCTTTACCGCCACGCCGGGCTGTTCGACGGTCAGATCGTCTTTACCGGACGCAACGACCGTCTCGACCGGCAGGTCGCTCAAGCCCTTGAGGCGCAGCACATCGGCATTGACGATATCGAAAGTGATCCCACCGGGAAGCAGCGAGCCCTTGGCGGCGATATTGGTGGTCGGCGCCACGGCGATGTCCAAGGTGTCCTCGGGCGTGGCACCGCGCGCAACGGCGTTGTCGCCCATGTAGTGGCCGGCAAAAGCGAAGGCCAGAACCAGCATGACGCCGCCGAACAACACGGGCCCGATCCCGCGCCTCGCGCCAGCGGGAACATCATAGACATCAAGGTCAATCGGCCGGATCGGCCTATAAACTCGCCCTGCCTTCTTCACTTCCCCTCGGCTTACCGTCGTCCGCGATTGTGATGCGGAACTGTTTCAATGCGGCAGTCTATGGTCTTGGCGTTTAGCATAGGTTAACCATGCCGGCAACCCGGACTTGCTTGTTTTCGGCCCTTTTCTGCCCAAATCTCAGGCCTTCCTGCAATCCTGGTTAATTCTGGAAAGATCAATCTTTTGAAAGACTTGCCTGGGCCGCGGCGAGCCTGGCGATGGGCACGCGGAAGGGCGAGCATGAGACATAGTCGAGGCCGGCGCTCTCGCAGAAAGCAATTGACGCTGGGTCACCACCGTGCTCGCCGCAGATTCCGAGCTTGAGGCTGGCCCGCTTCGCCCGGCCGCGGGCCACTGCCATCTTCACCAGTTCTCCCACGCCCTCGGTATCGAGCGAGATGAAGGGGTCGGTCTTGAAGATGCCCTTGGCCGTGTATTCGCCGATGAAGCGGGCGGCGTCGTCACGGCTGATGCCGAAGGTCGTCTGGGTGAGATCGTTGGTGCCGAAGGAGAAGAACTCGGCTGTGCCGGCGAGGTCGCCGGCCCGGAGAGCGGCGCGCGGCAGTTCGATCATGGTGCCGACCAGATAGTCGATGGTCCTGCCGGTTTCGGCGGCCACCGCCTTGGCCACGGCGACGATGCGAGCCGCCACGAAGTCGAGCTCGGCCCGGTCGGCGACCAGCGGCACCATCACCTCGGGGATCGGCGCCTGGCCGGTGCGCCGGGCGATCTCGGTTGCCGCCTCGAAGATGGCGCGGGCCTGCATTTCGGCAATCTCCGGGTAGGAGATGGCGAGTCTCACGCCGCGATGGCCGAGCATCGGGTTGAATTCGTGCAGTTCGGCGACCCGGGCCCGCAGCACCTCGGGATCGGCGTTCATGTCGTCGGCCACCTCCTCGATCTCATGGTCGGCCTGGGGCAGGAATTCGTGCAGCGGCGGGTCAAGGAGCCGGATGGTCACGGGCAGCCCCGCCATGATCTCGAAGAGCGCGATGAAGTCGTTGCGCTGCATGGGCAGGAGCTTGGCCAGTGCCGCCCGCCGGTCGGCCTCCTTCCCGGCCAGGATCATCTGGCGCACGGCGAGGATGCGGTCGGTATCGAAGAACATGTGCTCGGTGCGGCACAAGCCGATGCCTTCGGCGCCGAACTCGCGCGCCGCGCGGGCATCCTGGGGGGTTTCGGCATTGGCCCTGACCTTCATCCGGCGGGTGGCGTCGGCCCATACCATCAGGGTGGCGAAATCGCCGGAAAGCTCGGGCTTGATGGTGGCAACCGCCCCCTTGATCACCTGGCCGGTGGAGCCGTCGATGGTGATGAGATCGCCCTTCCTGAGGCTCACTCCCGCCGCCACCATCACGCCCGCCTGATAGTCGACGCGGACGGCACCGGCGCCGGACACACAGGGCTTGCCCATGCCGCGGGCCACCACGGCGGCGTGGGACGTCATGCCGCCGCGGGTGGTGAGAATGCCTTCGGCCGCATGCATGCCATGGATATCCTCGGGGCTCGTCTCGGTGCGCACCAGGATCACCCGGCGGTGCTGGGCCTTGAGCCGCTCGGCTTCATCGGCGTCGAAGACGATTTCGCCCGAGGCGGCGCCCGGCGATGCCGGAAGGCCGGTCGCCAGAATGTCGCGCTTGGCCTGGGGATCAAGCGTGGGGTGGAGGAGCTGGTCGAGGGAGGCGGGATCGATGCGCCGGATCGCCTCGTTGCGGCCGATTAGGCCCTCGTTCGCCATCTCCACCGCAATCCGCAGTGCAGCGCGCGCCGTGCGCTTGCCGGTGCGCGTCTGCAACATCCACAGCTTGCCGTCCTGGATGGTGAATTCGATGTCCTGCATGTCGCGGTAGTGAGTCTCGAGCCGGTCGAAGACGGCGGCGAGTTCTCTGAAGGTCGCCGGCATCAGGGCTTCCAGCGAAGGGGCGGTGGAGCCGGCCGCGATCCTTGCCGTCTCGGTGATGTTCTGGGGGGTGCGGATGCCGGCCACCACGTCTTCGCCCTGGGCGTTCACCAGGAACTCGCCATAGAGAGCCTTCTCGCCGGTCGCCGGGTTGCGGGTGAAGGCAACGCCCGTAGCGCTGGTCTCGCCCATGTTGCCGAACACCATGGCCTGGACATTGACCGCCGTGCCCCAGTCCTCGGGAATATTGTTGAGCTTCCGATAGGTGATGGCGCGGGCCGACATCCAGCTCTGGAACACCGCCCCCACCGCCCCCCACAGCTGCTCGTTCACATCCTGGGGGAAGGGCTTGCCCAGATGCTCCTCGACCAGGGCCTTGTAGCGGGCGATGAGGCCATGCCACTGCTCGGCGGTGATTTCGGTATCGAGCGCGTAGTCGTGGCTGTCCTTGAAGCCCGACAGGATATCCTCGAACTCGCCGTGATCGACGCCCAGCACCACGTCGGAATACATCGAGATGAAGCGCCGGTAGCTGTCATAGGCAAAGCGCCGGTCAAGGCTAAGGGCCGCCAGGCCTTCGACCGTCTCATCGTTGAGGCCGAGATTGAGCACCGTGTCCATCATCCCGGGCATCGAGGCCCTCGCACCCGAGCGCACCGAGACAAGCAGCGGCCGGCCGCGGTCGCCGAAGCTCGCTCCGACCTGGCGTCCCACCTCGGCGAGGGCCGCCTCGACCGCGGGCTTCAGTTCGGCCGGATAGTGCCGGTCGTTCTCGTAGAAGCCGGTGCAGACCTCGGTGGTGATGGTGAAGCCCGGGGGCACGGGGAGCCCGAGATTGGCCATCTCGGCGAGATTGGCGCCCTTGCCGCCCAGGAGCGACTTCATCGCCGCCGTGCCCTCGGCGCTGCCGCCGCCGAAACGATAGACAAGTCTTGCAGGCGAAACCGCCATGGCTCTCCACTCCCGGAACTGGTCAGACAAGGGTTGAGTAGTGGGCGGCGGCCCTGCCGTTTTCAATCACAGGAGCGACATGGTTGCAACGCAATCTCGCAATTGCGACATCTCGTCAGGCGGCGGCCCCCAGCCGGGGCCTGGGCCCAAGCCTCACTTTCAGCAGCCAGGCGGCGACCGCCAGGTTGAACAGGTTCCACAGGATGCCATTGAGAAACGCCGCCTGATAGGAGCCGGTGAGATCGAAGATCTTGCCCGACATCCAGCCGCCGAGCGCCATGCCGAGAACCGTTGCCGTCAGCACCATGCTGATGCGCGAGCCTGCCTCGCGGGCCGGGAAATGGTCGCGGATGACCAGGGCATAGCTCGGCACGATGCCACCCTGCGCCAGGCCGAAGAAAGCCGAGACGATATAGAGCGAGGTGAGGCCGTTGAAGGGAATGTAGAAGATGAGCGCCAGCATCTGCAGGAACGAGCCCAGAATGAGCGTGCCGGCGCCGCCGATGCGGTCGGCGATGAGACCCGAGCCCAGCCGGCTGACGACGCCGAAGCCAAGCATCAGGGAGAGCATCTCGGCTCCCCGCGCCGGGCCATAGCCCAGGTCGCCGCTATAGGCGACGATGTGAACCTGCGGCATCGACATGGCGACACAGCAGCTCACCCCGGCGAAGATCAGCAGGGGCTGCAGTTTTTTGGGACGCGGCAGAAGTCCGCCGCCGTGGCTCGGCCGGCTCGCCGGACTGGCGCTGTCGTCGAACACCGGGCGCTTTCGCAGAAGAAGCGCCAGCGGCGTCATGGTGAGGACGCAGAGAAGGCCGATCGCCACATAGGTGGGCCGCCAGCCATAGGTGACGATCGCCTGCTGCAGGAAGGGCGGCCACAGGGTTCCCGCCACATAGTTGCCGCTGGCGGCGATGGCAATCGCAATGCCGCGGCGCTTCAGGAACCAGTGCGAGACATCGGCGACCAGCGGCCCGAAGGTCGCCGAGCTGCCGAGAAATCCGATCAGCACCGCCTGGCTCAGTAGAAACTGCGCATAGCTTCCCGACAGGGCATCGAGGATGAAGCCCAGACCGAGGGCCGCGGCACCCACGAAGAGCGGCACGGTGATGCCGAAGCGGTCGGCGATCCGGCCCATCGCCAGGCCGCCAAGGCCAAAGCCGATGGTGGTCACCGTGTAGGAGAGCGAGGCTCCGGCCCGGTCGAGACCAAAGTCCTGCTGGATCGTCGGCAGCGCCACCACCGCCGACCACAGTCCGATGCCACCGATGATCGCCAGCAGCAACGAGACACCAAGGCGCATCCAGGCATAGCGGCTGTCGGGGGCGGGGTTCATGGCGCGTCACTACAGTCGGGCGCCCTGTCGGTCAAAGACCAGTTGCCGCCAATCGCACAGACCTGCCATGCGGAGGGCCCTACCCCTCGATCTTCGAGAAATCCGCTACTTCGAGCGTTGCGGCACGGATGCGGTTCAGCAGCTTCAGGCGGTTTTCGCGGAAGGAGACGTCGTTCACCGTCACATGGTCGAAAAAGGCATCGACGGGGGCGCGGAGCCTGGCCAGCACCCGCATCGCCGCTTCGAAATCCTCGTGCTCGATGGCAATCCGCATCTGGCCGGTGGCGATGGTGATGGCCGAATGCAGCGCGCGCTCCTCGCTCTTGGTGAACTTGCCGGTTTCCACGTCGCCGGCGTAGCTAAGGCCGTCCTTCTTCTCTTCGATCCGCAGGATGTTGACCGCACGCTTCACCCCCGCCAGCAGGTTCTTGCCGTCATCAGTGTCAAGCAATTTGGACAGTGCCTCGACCCGGCGCACGATCATCAGCAGGTCGTCCTGATTGCCGAGCCCATAGACCGCATCAATCAGGTCATGACGCATGCCGGAGTCGCGGAGATAGACCTTGAGACGGTCGGTGAAGAAGGCAAGCAGGTCCATTGTTTCAGCATCGAAACCTTGTGGGGCAGGCATCGGCTGCGTAACAAAACTCAATTTAGGGTCGGCACCACGTAGAAGTTCCTGTTGCTGTGCAATTTCTCTTTCACGACGCTGTCGACGATACATCTCAAAAGGGCCCTGCATATTTTGCTTGATTGGCAGGCGCACATTCTTCTCAAGCAAAATTCGTATCACCCCTAACGCCGCTCTCCGCAGCGCGTAAGGGTCTTTGCTCCCCGTCGGCTTTTCGTCGATGGCCCAAAATCCCACCAGCATGTCGAGCTTATCGGCCAGGGCCACGGCCTGGCCGACTTTGGAGACCGGGATGGTGTCGCTCGGTCCTTGCGGCTTGTAGTGGTCGCGCATGGCGTCGGCCACTTCCGGATCGATGCCCTGCTCCAACGCATAATAGCGGCCCATCACGCCCTGAAGTTCGGGGAACTCGCCAACCATGCCGGTGACCAGATCGGCCTTGCAGAGTTGGGCCGCGAGCTTCGCCTTCACTTCATCGGCGCCAATTGTCTTGGCGATTTCGCCGGCCAGCGCCTCGATGCGGGTGACCCGCTCGCCCTGGCTGCCGAGCTTGGCGTGGAAGGTGATCTGGTCGAGCTTGGGGAGGAGCTCGCGCAGCGGCGTATGGCGGTCCTGGTCCCAGAAGAAGCGCGCGTCCGCCAGGCGGGCGGCAATAACCTTGTTGTTGCCGGCGACGATCTGCTTGCCGCCATCGCTTGCCACCAGATTGGCGACAAGCAGATATTTATTGGCGAGCTGCCCGGATTTGGCATCACGGAGGGCAAAGCATTTCTGGTGGCTCTTGAGCGTGGTGGCGATCACCTCGGGCGGCAGCGTCAGGAGCTTCTCGTCGAAACTACCCATCAGCACCACCGGCCATTCGACCAGCCCCGCCGCCTCTTTCAAGAGCCCCTCGTCCTCGATCAGCTCGAGCCCTTGGGCGAAGGCGAGGTTGCGCGCTTCGCTGCGGATCGTCTCGGCGCGAGCCGTGGCATCGACGATGACGAAATTCTTGTTGAGCTTCCGGGCATAGTCCTCGAAGCGCCGTGCCTCGATCGTTTGTTCGCCCATGAAGCGGTGGCCGCGGGTGACATTGCCGCTCTTCAGCCCATCGACCTCGAAGGGTACGACTTCGCCATCGAAGGTGCAGAGGATCGACTGCAAGGGTCTCACCCAGCGCAGTGTCCCCGCTCCCCAGCGCATCGACTTGGGCCAGGGGAATTTGCCGATCGCCTCGGGCACCAGCCGGGCAATGATCTCGGTGGCCGCCCCGCCCGACTTGCGCGTGACCGCCAGGTAGAACTTGCCCTTCTTGTCGTCCTGCACCTTGAGGTCCTCAAGCCTGAGCCCGGTCGACTTGAGGAAGCCGTCGATGGCCGGCTGGGGCGCATCGAGGCGCGGACCCTTGCGCTCTTCGGCCACATCCGCCGCCTTGCCATTGAGCCCCTCGACCGACAGCACCAGGCGGCGGGGACCGGCATGGGCTTGCGCGCCCTCATAGCTGAGGCCCGCCTCGACCAGAGCGTTGGTGATCAGCGACTTCAAATCCTCGGCCGCCTTTGCCTGCATGCGGGCGGGGATTTCTTCGGAGAGCAGTTCCAGCAGGAGCTCAGGCATCAGGCGCGCCCTCCCGCCGTCAGCGACCAGGCCTCGCAGCAGCCCTTGGCGAGATCACGGACCCGCAGGATATAGGCTTGGCGCTCGGTCACCGAAATCACTCCCCGGGCATCGAGCAGGTTGAAGCAGTGCGAGGCCTTGATGCACTGGTCATAAGCCGGGAGTGCGAGCTCGTGACGGCTGCCGTGGGCGCCGGCTCCAAGCAGCGCCTGGCACTCCTTCTCGGCATCGTCGAAGTGGCGGAGAAGTGCTTCGGTATCGGCATATTCGAAATTGTAGCGCGAATATTCCTGCTCGGCCTGCAGGAATATCTCGCCATAGGTGATGCGGCCGTGGCCTGAAGGCTTGCCGTTGAAGTTGAGGTCGTAGACGTTGTCCACGCCTTGCACATACATGGCGAGCCGCTCGAGGCCGTAGGTCAGCTCGCCCGACACCGGCACGCAGTCGAGGCCGCCCACCTGCTGGAAGTAAGTAAACTGCGACACCTCCATGCCGTCGCACCAGACTTCCCAGCCGAGCCCCCAGGCGCCGAGCGTCGGGCTCTCCCAGTCGTCCTCGACGAAGCGGATGTCATGCAGCGAAGCGTCGATGCCGATCGCCTTGAGCGAACCGAGATAGAGCTCCTGCAGATCGGGCGGCGACGGCTTGATGATCACCTGGTACTGGTAATAGTGCTGCAGCCGGTTGGGGTTCTCGCCGTAGCGACCGTCCTTGGGCCGGCGCGAGGGCTGCACATAGGCCGCCGCCCAGGGCCTGGGCCCCACGGCCCGCAAGGTGGTTGCCGGATGAAAGGTGCCGGCTCCTACTTCCATGTCATAGGGCTGCAGGATGACGCAGCCTTTTTCGCTCCAGTACTGGTGCAGAGTGAGAATCAGGTCCTGAAAAGACCCCTTTGGATTCAGAGCCATGCGCGCCCACGCCTTTCATTGGTGCGGCGCAACCTATGGGCCCCGGAGCCGGGGGTCAAGCAAAGGTCGGTCGAAACTCAGCCGTTATTGCCCTTGTCGCAGGTGCATTGCGGGTTGTCGCCGGTTCCCTGGTCGGTGCCGGTGTCGGTCGGCTGATCGGGCGGTGGCGCAGCGCCGCCATTGGCCCAGGACAGGATGGTCTGGGTATGGGTCTCGCTCAGCCGCATCGCCCACCAGGACTCGAGCTTGTCGTCCTGGGAGGAAATGTGGATACCGAGAAGCTGCCCCGGATCGCCTTCCTTGGCCCCCTTGATGAAGAACGGCGCGCCGAGCATCGAGACCAGCGTCTTGCCGTCGCCCGGGCAGCGGTAGAAATAGGCGTTCTCCTGGCTGGTGTCGATCGAGCAACTGGCTTCCCAGAGGGTGTTCTTGGGCACGTTGGCGAAGGGATAACCGGTGAGCGTCAACTGCTTGAGATTGTCGGAGCCCTTGACCGGGCCGAAGCCGAACCAGCCGACCTGGTCGCCGACATCCTTTTCCAGCTCGATCAGGGCAAAGCCATAGGCGAGGTCGGCCGATTGCTGGAAGCCCTTGGGGATCCACACGTTCTTCCACTTGATCGTGCCGACCGGGGCATCGTTGCCGTTAAGCGCCGGGACGAAATCGAGGTTTTCGAGGAATTTCTGGGTCTTGGTGTCATAGACGCACCAGGCGGCGGTGAGCACGTAGCGCTTCATCACCAGAACGCCGCTACAGCCCGACATGAGCATGCCCATCGAGGCATAGGGCGAAACCTTGGTGTTGTTGATCTGGACGAGCTTGCCTTTGCCGGTCACCGGCTTGACCGGCGACACCTGGCCGCGGGTCTTCAGCAGCATCTGCAGGCGGGGAGCGAGCTCGATCACCGTATCCTTGCCGTCGCGGCCGTGCTTCAGCCCGGCCAGACCCTGGATCAGCGTCTCGCGGGCCGCCGGCGAATTGGCCGCCGGCGACATCATTGGGCTTCCGGCAAGCCCATTGCCGGGATTGATCATGTCGGCCGAGCGCGTCGCCTCGCCCGAGCCCACCTCGGGGACCTGGCCCTTGCGGGTGAAGATTTCCTGGGCGTTGGCCGCCGTGGCGCTAAGCAGCGCGCCGGCCAACAGAAGAGCCGTAAGGGATTTTCTGATCATCGACTGTCCTCCGAATTACCCCTCTTCGGAACCGGCAGTTGAAACCCCTTGCCGTGACCAAAACAAGGCCCGCGGGCGATTATTTTTCGGGATGATAGATGCCGGTGCGCGGATCCTGGCGGAGCCTGGTCGCATCCTTGGGGGGTCGCCGCGGCTGAGCCCTGACCCGGGCCCGGGAGGCTTCCAGCACCGCCGCAACATGCCGGATGGCCAACATGGAAAGAAATGCGGCGGCAAGTACGGTGATGGCCTTGACGATGAACATGCGAACCTCCGTCAACCCCCGGCCGGTAACAATCATAGACCGAAACGCCACCACAATGCACGCGTTTCGAGCGTGTCGACAAAAGCGTCGGCGAACCCCGCCCGGCCGAGGCCGAAGCCCAGCCGTTTCATCAGCCCGAAGCCGGCTGGCGGGGTGATGGTGCGAATGACCACCTTCGGCCCGAACTTGCGCTCGATCATGTCGTGCAGATGGCCGAGACCGTCGATGAGGCCGCGCTCCAGGGCCTGGCGGCCGGACCAGAAGGCGCCGGAAAAGAGTTCCTCGTCCTCGCCCTTGAGCTTCTCCTTGCGACGCTCGCGCACCAGCCTCTTGAAGGCCTCGTGCACGTCGGCCTGCAGCGACAGGAGACGTTCCACGTCTTCGGGCTTTTCGGGCTTGAACGGATCGAGCATCGCCTTGTTTTCGCCCGCCGCATGCACCCGGCGCTCGACGCCGAGCTTGTCGAGGGCGCCGACAAAACCGAAGCCTGCGGAAATAACGCCGATCGAGCCCACAACCGTACTTTCGTCGGCATAGATTTCATCGCCGGCACAGGCCAGCCAGTAGCCGCCGGAGGCCGCTACGTCCTCGCAGAATACATAGACCGTCTTCTTGTACCGCGCGGCCAGCGCCCGGATGCGGGCATGGATCATCGCCGCCTGGACCGGCGAGCCCCCCGGCGAATTGATGCTGATGGCGACCCCGGCGATGCCCTTGCGCGCAAAGGCCCGCTCGAGAACCTCGTCGCTATCCTTCGCCGTGAGCGCCGGTTTCATCGGCGTGCCGATGCCGATGGCGCCACTGAGGCGCACATGGTTGATGACGGGAATCGACTTGCGGAAGCGCAGCGTCAGGCGGGTGAGAAAGTTCGGGCGGGCCATGGCCCTCAGATAGGCGGGCCCGTTCGCCCCGGCAAGGCCTTCAGCGCAGGCGCCAGGCGTGGCCTTCGCGCAGGATGGCGTTGGCTTCGGGGGTGAACTGCGAGCTCTGGTCGTGCAGGACGAGGCCGGGCAGAAGCTGCATCGGCGCCTTGGAGCCCTTGACCCCCTGGACGATCACCCGCGAGGCGGCCGTGCCCTCGCGGGCGTAGAGGGGGGCGATGCGGATGTCGCCGAAGCGGTCTTCCATCACGGCGAGCAGCTTGCCCAGGCTTTCGGCCCGGTGGACGATGGTGACGGTGCCGCGCAGCGTCACCATGGTGTG
The DNA here is from genome assembly GCA_016185245.1 of Hyphomicrobiales bacterium. Lineage (GTDB taxonomy): Bacteria > Pseudomonadota > Alphaproteobacteria > Rhizobiales > Aestuariivirgaceae > Aestuariivirga. Next base: position 33,979 of record JACPNZ010000008.1, read on the forward strand.
CATGACCTTGATCCACAGGTCGAGGTCGTCGGGCCCGAAGGCATGGGCCTGGGCCTTGAGCAAGACCGGCGAGGCCGTCGCTTTGGCCTCGTCGAAATAGGGCGGATTGGCGAAGGCATGGCTAAAGGAGCCGTGCGCCGGCATGGCGGCAAGGTCCTTGCGGAGCGCCTCCTTGATGTCGGCGTGGATGACCCTGAGGTTGTCGCCGAAGCCGTTGCGCCTGGCGTTTTCCTCGCACAGCAGGGCATAGCGGGCGGCGATCTCGATGCCGGTCACATGGATGGCCGGATTGCGGGCCAAGGCGCACAGGGCGGCAACCCCGGTGCCGATCCCCGCCTCATAGACCGAATCGCCGGCCACGAAGGGGATGGTGGCGGCGAGGAATACCGCATCGATGCCGGCGCGATAGCCCTTCTCGGGCTGCAGCATGCGCAGGCGGCCGTCGAGAAAGCCATCCTCGGTCAATGACGAAGGCAGCCCCGACCCCGGCGGCGGGGGCGGCGGTGGGCCGGCGGAGTAGGCTTGCGCTGTCACTTGCATTCGGCCCAGTATTACGTGGGGATGGTTAGCGAGATGTTACCGAGTATCTTTAAGGCACGGTCAAATTCGTCGTCGGTCACCATCAGGCGGCGCGGTATGGCCCCGATCGAGCCCTCCACCGCGCTGGTATAGGTGTCGAGCAGCAGATGGTCCACGCCCTCCGTCTCCAGGACATGGGTGACATAGGAGAGATAGACCAGGTCGTTGCTGCGCAGGAGTTCCCGCATGGGGGCTCAAGTCTGGCGGCAAATGGCGCAGCTGTCCACCGGCTAGCGCAACGGACCCTCAGGTGGAATCCACTTGCGGGTGAAAAGTTGCGCCAGCTCATATGCCAGAGCATCGGATTGTCCCAAAAGTGGTAGCAACTTTATGCCTCCGATGCTCTCTAGCGGCAACCGGTCGCTCTGTTATCTTGGGGTCGGAAGCCCTAAGAGGTTGGGGAGCGATATCCGAAAGGGGGCCTGATGGGAGTCGTCATTCCGTTCGAAGGCGGTGAAGGCGGCTGCCGTGCCAGTCTCGAGCCCCTTGTCGGCCTGGTCCAGGCCGACATGGACCGGGTGAACGAGGCGATCCTGGCCCGCGCCCACAGCCATGTGGAGCTCATTCCGGAGCTCGCCGGCCACCTGATCAATTCGGGCGGCAAACGCATCCGGCCGATGCTGACGCTGGCGGCAGCGCGGATGTGCGGCTACCCGGGCGAGCATCATCTGAAACTCGCCACCGCCGTCGAGTTCATGCACACCGCCACCCTCCTGCACGACGACGTGGTCGACGAAAGCGATCTCAGGCGCGGCAAGGAGGCGGCGCGCGTCATCTGGGGCAACCAGGCGAGCGTTCTGGTCGGCGACTATCTCCTCGGCCAGGCCTTTCGGATGATGGTGGAGACCGGCTCGCTCGAAGCGCTCCGCATTCTTTCCAACGCCGCCTGTGTGATCGCCGAGGGCGAGGTGCTGCAGCTTTCCGTATCGCAGGATACCTCCACCACCGAGGATGCCTATCTCAAGGTGATCGGCGCCAAGACCGCGGCACTCTTCGCCGCCGCCGCCGAAGTGGGGGCGGTGGTGGCGGCAAGGCCGCGCGGCGAGCAGGCGGCACTCGAATCCTACGGCCGCAATCTCGGCATCGCCTTCCAGTTGATCGACGATGCCCTCGACTACTCGGGCTCGACCGAGAAGCTCGGCAAAGGGGTGGGCGACGATTTCCGCGAGCGCAAGATCACCTTGCCGGTCGTTCTCTCCTACCGGCGCGGCACGAAGGAAGAGCGCAGCTTCTGGAAGCGCACCCTCGAACAGGGTAATCAGACGGCTGACGATCTCACCTACGCCAAGAAGTTGATCGAACGCCACGGGGCCATCGCCGACACCATCGCGCGGGCCGACCACTACGGCGACATCGCCCGCGACGCGCTGGCCATTTTCCCCGAAACGCCGTGGAAGGCAGCACTATTGGAGGCCGTCGATTTCTGCATCAGCCGGGCTTACTGAGATCAGTCAAGAGTTGTTTTGCAAATCCACCAATGGCGGGTGGGGAGTGCCAGGCGCCGTACCGCCTCGCGAGCGGCCGTCTGCTTGTCGAATACCGCAAAGCACGTAGCCCCCGAGCCCGACATGCAAGCTGAGGTGATACCCGGCTGGCTGCGCAGCGCCTCCAGCACTTCGGCGATGGCGGGAGCAATGGCGACTGCCGGAGTCGTGAGGTCGTTGCGCCACGTCGCAGGGTCGTTGGGATCGGCGATGGGGGTGCTGCAACTCTCGCCGGGGTTGAGGCCCAGGCCACGGAACACATCCGCCGTCGAGACCTCGACCCCGGGATTCACCAGCACGGCATGGAGAGGTGCGAAATTCTCGAGCGGCGTGATGAGCTCGCCGACGCCCTGCATGCGGCAGGCCTTGCTCAAGAGGCACACCGGCACGTCGGCACCCAGCGTCAGCGCCTCGACCATGATCGCCTCATCGTATTCCGCGATGCCGGCGAGCCGCAGCAAACCGCGCAGGGCGGCTGCCGCATCGGCCGAGCCGCCGCCGATCCCCGAAGCAACCGGCAGGTTCTTCACCAGATGAATGGCGGCGCCGGGAAGCTTGCGCCCGCGCGCCGTAGCGATGCGCTCGGCCGCAGTCCTGGCCCTTAGGATAATGTTCGAGGCAGTCGTCGGCAAAGCGGTGGCGAAGGGGCCGGAGACGGTGAGTGAAAACTCCGCCGCCGGGGTGAAGCGTAATTCGTCGCCAACATCGGCGAAGGCGACGATCGAATCGAGCTGGTGAAACCCATCGGCGCGGCGGCCCAGTACATGCAGCGCCAGGTTGATCTTGGCGGGAGCGAATTCGCTGAAGCTGGTCATCTCCGCCGGGCCGCTCCTCCGGCCGCTCGCTTGGGCTCGCGGCGTTCGGCGCTCAATTCATGCCACCGGCATGATTTGCCGGCGCTCCGCACCGCCCGCGCCTCACCCGTTATTCTGGTTGGTGCCGTTCTGCGCCGGGGTCACCGGGACCTCGTCGGGCATGCCGTTCTTCAGCTTGTCCTCGATGCGCTTCAGATCGTCGGGTTCGGGCTTGTTGTCCTTGGCGTGCTGCCACTGGAACTTGGCCTCGAGCTGGCGGCCGACCTTCCAGTAGATATCGCCCAGATGCTCGCCGATGATCGGGTCGGCGGGCAGAAGATCGACGGCGCGCTCGCTGTTGAGAAGGGCCTGGTCGAGGTCGCCGAGCTGGAAATAGGCCCAGCCCAGGCTGTCGACGATATAGCCGTCATTGGGCTTGAGCTCGACCGCCTTCTTCACCATCCCGAGGGCTTCCTGGAGATTGAGCTTCTTCTCGATCATCGAGTAGCCGAGATAGTTGAGCACCATGGGCTCGTCGGGCGATAGCTCGATGGCCCGGCGAAACATCGGTTCGGCCTTGTCCCACTGTTTCAGGCGCTCGTAGGAGATGCCGGAATAGTAAAACACCCGCCAGTTGTCCTTGGTCGGAGGGTCGAGCAGCGCGATGGCCCGCCCGTAGGCCTCGGCTGCCTTGGCGAAATCCTGGTTGTTGCGCTGGATGTTGCCGAGGGTGACCAGGGCATCGTAATTGGCCGGCTGGCTGGCGATGAGGCCGGTCAGCTTGGCCACTGCCTCGTCCTTGCGCTCGAGGCGCTGCAGATTGACGGCAATTTCGATCTCGGCATTGGGATAGAGCGGCGAAACGGCCGGTATCTGGGAATAGGCCTCGATCGCCTTGTCGGGGCGCTTGACGTTCTCATAGAGATCGCCGAGCAGCGTCAGCGCCACCGCCCGGTCGGTGGCAGTGAAGGAGATCGCCAGCTGGGCATAGAGCAGGCCCGTGTCGATGCTCTGGTCGTCGGTCATCGCCGAGGCCAGCGTGAACAGGGCCTCGGCCGCGCCCGCGGGCGCCGAGCCGATGAAGGCAGCGGGCTTCTTGCCGGCCTTGGCATCGGCGAGCGCAGCGGCGATCAGGGCATTGCGGTCGCCGTCGTCGAGATAGGCCTGGTAGATCTTCTCGGCCTCGGCGGCGCGGCCGTTGCGCTCGAGGAAGTTGCCGTAAGCCTGGACGATGCGGAGCGAAGTCGCGGCCTGCGCGTAGGCCTTCTTGTAGAAGGCTTCGGCGCGGATGGCGTTGCCGAGGTAATCGGCGATCAAGGCCCCATGGAAGGACTTGAAGTTGACGAAGCTCTCGTTGGCGTCGAGCTTGTCGAGTTCCTTGAGCGCCGGGGTCAGCAGCCCCTCGCCGGCATAGCTCCAGGCCGACAAAAGCGTCGAGGTGAGTTCGCCCACCGGCGTATAGGCGGCGGCGGCGAAGTTGCGTCGCGCTTCGATGTAGCGGCGGCTGCGGAAATCGCGCAGGCCCAGAACGATGCGGGCCATGCGATGCTGACTGTTGAAGGCCAGCTCGCGGCTGGCGAAATCCTCGGCCACCGGCAGGTTGCCCTCGGCCAGTTCGAGCAGGAAGATACGCTCGATCAGCACCGGGTTGTTGGCGTCCGCCGCTAACGCCCGGGTGAAGTAACCGGAGGCGAGATCGTTGTCGCGCAGCTTGCTGGCGGTGCGCCCGGCCAGATAGTTGCCGGACAGGGACAATTCGTCGGGCGTGGGCGGCGGCGAACTGGCGAAGGCCGGATAGACAATGGCTAGGAGCGCAGCGGCGGCTGCGGTGCGAAGGAAGAGGTGCGGCATGGACATCCGTGGCAATGACTGGAACGGCGTGATGCCGGTCCCCTGGGTGATCTGATTCTATGCGGCAAAATGAGGTTTTTTCGGGATTTCCGCAATCGCCAAAACAAACCACCCCTTGCCTTGCGGCAAGGGGTGCGGGTAATGCGTCCGAGATTTCGCCTATTCCAGGGTGACGAAGGTGACGCCCTGGCCGGAGGACGGCAGGGCCGGCTGGCCGGTTTCGTCGGAATTGGCGGCGGTGCCGACGTTGAGCTGGCCGTTGCCCTCGATGGCGATGGTATCGGCGACGATGGCAAAATACTTGCTGTTGACCGAGACGTCGCCGTTGCCGGTGATCAGCAGGGGCTGGGTGGGGAAATACATGAGCCCGGTTACTTCGATCGAGCCGCCGCCGATCACCGAATTACCCTTGGCGACGGTCGGGATGGTCGCGGGGTGCTGGGCGATGGCGATGCTCTTGAAGTTGCCCGAAGCGGGTGCCGTGAGATTGAGGTTGCCGCCGGCCTGGACGTCGAGATAGGCATTGGAATTGCCCATCAGCACGATGGTCACGCCGGTGCCGGTGACGGTGCCGCCGGGGAGAATGACGAACGGACCGTCCTTGATGAAGTAGACGCCGGGCTGCATCGTCACGTTGATGTTCTGGCCGACTTGGACGCCGCCGGTGTAGACGCCCGGCTGCATGGTGTTGTTGGGCAGCGTGAAGTTCATCCGGGCCTGGGGCTGGCTCTTGTTGGAGGTATAGCGGGCGACCGGGCTGCCGTTGGTATAGGTCGCGGCAAAGTCGGTGGCGAAGCCGTTCTTCAGCGGATCCTTAAAAACGTCGCAGCCGGTCTTGGGCGTCGGCGTGTAGTTCGAGCCGTAGTAGTTGTCGGCCACGGTGCAGATGGTCAGGGCGGTGAGGGTGGCATTGCCGTTCTGGTAGAGGCCCGAGCTGTGGCTCGAATTGTCCCACACCGAGCAATTCTTGGCGATGATGTCGGCGGTGCCCTTGAGTTCCAGGGCCTGGGAGACGTTTTCGTTCAGGGCGAGCAGACAGACATAATTGAGGCCTTCGTTCCACCTGGCCTTGGAGCTGATCACAAGATTGTAGCTGCGGCCGGCGGTCTTGCCGGCCTGGGCGCCGCCGCCCTCGCCGCCGATCAGGGCGTCCTGCTTGCCGGTGTCGAGGACGTTGATCAGTGAGGCCTTGACCTTGGCCTTGACCTTCACCGACACCGTCGACCCCGTTGCGGTGACGGTGGGAGCGCCGATGATGTCGGCGTCGGTCAATGCCGCCAGGCCCTTGGCAAGGTAGCTGGTGGCGATCTGGACGCGCTTGGCCTGCTTCTGCTCGGTCGTTCCGGAAATATACTTGGCGCTGGCGGAGGCAAGGCTTGCCCCGTCGGCGACGATCTGGACCTGGTCCTTGACCCGGCTGATGCGGGCATAGTCGACCGCCATGCCGGCGGCGGCGATCACCGGGATCGAGGCGATGCCGGTGATGATCGTGACGTTGCCCGCGGTATTCCTGAGAAACCGTGTCGCGCGATCGAGGAAGTTCAGAGCGGCGCCTGCGAAAGTCATGGGGATGCCCCTTTGCTTGGACCCTATCCCCGGAAAATCGCAGCCAAGTGCTACCGGCTTCTTGCCGCAATCGCTGCAATTCTAACCAACCCCGCCAGAACCGCTTAATCCGGCCCGCCGTCCGTTTCGATGGTTTATGGCGGCGCGAAGTTTTAGGCGAATTTCATCGGTTGCCCGGGGGTGCCGCATCGAAGATGGCCGATGTCGGACATGGCCGGCCGTTAATCATGTCCCGAAATTCTTCTGCGTTCGCCGTTGTGCCGCGACGCCCGGTTGTCCAACTGTTGATCTCTGCAATGTAAAATCTGCGATATCGCAAACTCTTACCAAGTCACTTGAAGACCTTGTCGGCCGTTCATCGCCACATGTGGCAAACCACTGGAACCAGTTGAGAGCGCGCCACCATGGCATCGGCCCAAAGGCATGCGGTGGCCGAGTATCGAGATAGGATACTCAACCTCGCTCAATCCGAAGAACCGCGGCCGGAAGGCCTCGAGCGGTTGCTCAAACAAATTCTCTTGCTGACGCAGGAAGAACGAATCGCCTTGCTGTCGGAACTCGAGTCGAGCGTCCTTATCGCGGCATTGGAACGGCGGCTCGCCGCCGCCAAATTGGATGATGGTGCCCAAACCCCGCTGTCAGGCACGAAGGATGAGTCCGACAAGCGCCGCGCCATGCGCAGACGCGTACTGCTGGCCGGCAAGATCGTCTTCAATGGCCGACTCAGCGTGGCCGATTGTCAGATCCGCGACCTGTCCGAAACCGGTTGCCGGCTGGTCGCATCCTCGCCGGAACCCATTCCGCGAAGTTTCCGGTTGGAGTACGCGGTCTCGGGCAAGCCGAACGCACGTGATTGCGAGGTCATGTGGCGGAAAGAGGGTCTGATGGGGGTTCGCTTTGCCAGTTAGGTCATAGCGGCGAACCGGGGCCCGCCGGCCAGCGCTCACGTCCTCATGCACAGGACAGACCCACTCAGCAGCGCGCCGGCTGGCCGTCTCCGTCTGTGCCGCAGTCATCAGCGGCTGCCGACCCTGACGTCGCCGTTGATCCGTCGGCGCCAGCTCCCGAATCGATGGTCATGGTGGAGCCGTCGCCGCTGACATCGCCGGTATCGATCACGGTATCGGCAAGAGTGGCCGTTGGCGCCAGCAACCCGTAGAAGGCCGCTGCGGCGGCACCAATTTCAATTGCGGCATCAAGCGCAACCGCGGCCGTCACCATCTTCCAAACACTGGCTTTTTTCACTTGCGTACTCCTCGTCTTGTCAGTTTGCTTAGATATTCGCCATCCACATCGCATTTCACGACCGCCGGACCCGCCCGAATGTCCTGGCTTCATGCGATCATTCGTATCTACTTGCTTAGGTAGACCGACGAGTTTTGGACATTCAGGCCGATGCTGTTGAATACCGTTCCGAGCGCGACGCCGTCGGCAGCGAAGCTGTAATGAGCGGCGTCCGTGGCGCAGGTCTTGAGGTTGTTCTGAATATTGGTTTTGGTGACGCGGAAGGCGACCGTATAGATTTCGACACCCTTGGCTTTGATGTTCGAACAGAGAGTCAGCATGGCGGTGTCCAGCGCAGCACCCGTCGACGAAGACGTGGTGGTTCCGAACCGGTTGCCGGCCGTCGCCTTGCCGCGGCCATAGGAGCTGTACCAGGTGCCGTTGAGGGTGTTGATCTCATTGCCGTTGGACAGCACGTCGTTTTCGCCGTCGGTCATCAGGACCATGATTTTCCGCCAGCGGGGATTGTTATAGCCCGATATTGCGTCGGCCGCGGTGCTGGGGCCGGCCTCCACCTTGGTAAAAGGCGCAGTCGGCGAGAGAACCCGCCAGCCCCATGCCAGACCTTCAGGAATCACAGTCGAGCCATCGGCAGTCATGGCGTCGATGCCGGTTTCCACATGGGCGCGATTATGGGTGAGCGGTACGATCGCCGTCTTGTCGCAATTGAACCAGGGACCATAGGATGAGCTCGATTCCGAAGTGATTGTCACCCCGGTATATTTATTGACGTTGTTCTGCCGGTTCAGCCAATTCGACGAGGCCGTGGAGGTTGAGGCGAGGCCCGTCGTCTCGTTCGGCGTACCGGTGTTTCCGATATAGCTGTTGTAGAAGCCGCTGCCGGTGACCGAAGGCTCATCCGGCGCGAAGTATGGAACGAAGAGCGAGTCTCCTGAAGTTGGCGGGTCATCGTTGGTATTGTAGTCGAAGGGGGCGGCTCCCGCTGGCCGCGCTTCGACACAGCCGTTCCAGGCCGTGTTCGAGAGTTTCGTCCAGGCAAAATAGTTATGCCAGCTGGGATCGGAGAAGTTGAGTCGGGAAACCGACGAATTGCCCGCCGTGTCTATCCAAGACCAATTGAAATCATAGGCGCTGGTGTTAAGGCGGACCGCGGCCGAGAAGGGCACTAGGCCCACGCGAATGTTAGGGCTGTCCGGCTTGGCGGTAGCGGTACCGCCATAGATCTTGTTCATCAGATTGTGCGCTGCAGTTCTGGCCTGCGCCATGTAAGTCGTGCCCATGGAGCCCGTTGTATCCATGACCATGACCAGTTCGACGGGCCTGGCGGCCTTCTTGATCGTCGACGTTAGCGTTTCTTGCAAATCGCTGATCCCCGCCAACGACATCAGGGAGGTGGGAAGGGTGTGTTTGGCGGTAATGGTGACGTCGGAATCGGTGATGGCGAGCGATACCGAGATGCTTTTCTCGACAGCGGTCGAAGATTGGTAGTTCGTCTTGACGTAGGATGTGGCGAACGTCGTCAGTTCGGCCATTCGGGCCGACGTCTGCCCGCCGCTGAGACCGGTCAGGCTGGCGCGGTCGGATGCTACAACCGCGACGAGGGCGGAATCGACGGCCGCTGAAAACGCGGCGCTATCGGCGGTGATCCTGGCGTAGTCGATGCTCGCGCCGGCGATGACAACCACGGGTATCGCGGAGATGGCAGACATCATCGTGATGTTGCCGGCGCAGTCGCCGAGGAAGCCGAAGAAGCCCCTTCCGGCCGGCGTTCGGCAACTTGTCTTGATACCGGCTGGCCAGTTTTGCGCCAGAATACCCAATGACGACCGCAGACCGCGCATTGCACATAACCCTCTTTCGCAGGAGTCGATGCGCGAGAATTACGGCGGGGTAATCTTACAAATTGTTTCCAAATTCATTCGGGTCTTACACAAACTCCAGAATCACTATCCCAGTAGCGACATCCCGCCCTCTATGGTTTCTTGCTTGACAGGATTCTTAGAAAACCATTGGTAAACTGGGCAGAAGAGCAAGCCTAGCCGCCGCCTGCCCTACATGTTCGGATAATTCGGTCCTTCGCCGCCCTGGGGCACGGTCCAGACGATGTTCTGCGACGGATCCTTGATATCGCAGGTCTTGCAGTGCACGCAGTTCTGATGGTTGATCTGGAAGCGCGGGCCCTTGCCCTCTTCCTCGACGATTTCATAGACGCCGGCCGGACAATAGCGTTGGGCGGGCTCGGCCCAGTTCGGCAGATTGATGGCGACCGGCACGCCGGCGTTCTTCAGGCGGAGATGGGGCGGCTCGTCCTCCTCGTGATTGGTCGCCGAGAACGCCACATTGGTCAGCCGGTCGAATGAAATCACGCCGTCGGGCTTGGGATAGTCGATAGGCTTCGATGCGGCGGCGGGCTTGAGCGTCGCATAGTCGGGCTTGCCGTGTTTCCAGGTGCCGAGCCCAACGCCGAACAATTGGTTGAGCCACATGTCGAGGCCGCCCAGCGCCAGTCCGCCGACCAGTCCTAGCTTCGACAACATGGGCTTGACGTTCCTCACCCGCTTCAGGTCCTGGTAGACCCAGGACCTGCGATAGGCCGCCTCATAGGCGGAAAGCTCGTCGCCGGCGCGACCGGCGGCCAGTGCTGCCACCGCCGCTTCCGCCGCCAGCATGCCGGTCTTCATGGCATTGTGCGAGCCTTTGATGCGCGGCACGTTGACGAAGCCGGCCGAACAGCCGATCAGCGCTCCTCCAGGGAAGCAGAGCTTGGGCACCGACTGCAGGCCGCCTTCGGTGATGGCGCGCGCGCCATAGGCGACGCGCCTTCCGCCCTGCAGCACCTCAGCGATCAGCGGGTGATGCTTGAAGCGCTGGAACTCCATGTAGGGATAGAGCCAGGGGTTGGTGTAGTTAAGATGCACCACGAAGCCCACCGACACCAGATTGTCCTCGAGGTGATACATGAAGCTGCCGCCGCCGGTCCTGGTGCCCAGCGGCCAGCCCATGGTGTGGGTGACCTGGCCGGGGCGGTGGTTCTCGGGGCGGACCTCCCACAGTTCCTTCATCCCCAGGCCGAATTTCTGCGGCTCGTGGCCCTCCGACAGATTGAACTTCGCAATGATCTCCTTGGCCAGCGAGCCGCGCACGCCTTCGGCGATGAACACATATTTGCCGGTGAGTTCCATGCCCGGCTGGTAGTCGGGCTTATGAGACCCATCCCGGGCGATGCCCATCACGCCTGCCACCACACCCCGGACCGAGCCGTCCTCCCGGCAGAGGACTTCCGAGGCGGCGAAGCCCGGATAGATCTCGACACCCAGGGCTTCCGCCTCCTTGGCCAGCCAGCGGCACAGGTTGCCGAGCGAGATGGCGTAATTGCCGTGATTGCCCATCAGCGGCGGCATCAGGGCGTTGGGCAGGCGCAGCGCCCCGCGCGGACCCAGCACATAGAAACGGTCGTCGGTGACGGGCGTATTGAGGGGAGCGCCCTTCTCTTTCCAGTCGGGGATCAACTCGTTCAGGGCGATGGGATCGATCACCGCGCCCGACAGGATATGGGCGCCCACTTCCGAACCCTTTTCGAGGAGACAGACACTGGTCTCCGGCGAAAGCTGCTTGAGACGGATCGCCGCGGCAAGGCCGGCGGGGCCGGCGCCGACGATCACCACATCATAGTCCATGGCCTCGCGCCCGACCTGTTCCACGGCCTGCCGCTCCTCACTGGGTTTTCTGCTGGGGCCTGTTATAGTGGGGGCCTGCCATGAGACAAGCCGACAAATCCGACATGACACCCGGCGCTGCCGCCGCCGCCCTCGCCTGGCTCGCCGAAATGGGGGCCGACGAGATCGTCGGCGAGGTCGCGGTCAACCGTTTCGCCGAGCCATCGGCGGCGATGCCGGCGCCGCCGCCTGTCGCACCGGTGCTGCCCGTCGCGGTCCGCAATCCCGCCGGCAGCGCCGCCGAAATCGCCTCCTCCTGTCAGAGCCTCGCCGAACTTGCCGCCGCCCTTGCTTCCTTCGATGCCTGTCCGCTCAAGAAGACCGCTACCAATTTGTGTTTCGCCGACGGCAACCCGCAGGCCCACGTCATGCTGGTCGGCGAAGCGCCGGGGCGCGAGGAAGACCTCGAGGGCAAGCCTTTCGTCGGGCGCTCGGGCCAGCTTCTCGACCGCATGCTGGCGGCGATCGGCCTGTCGCGCCGGGCCGAGGAACCCGAACGCGCGGTGTTCATCACCAACACCATCTTCTGGCGGCCACCGGGAAATCGCGACCCGACCGAGGCCGAGACGCTGATGTGCCTGCCCTTCGTGCTCCGCGCCATCGAGCTGCAAAGCCCACGCCTGGTCGTGAGCCTCGGCAAGATTTCGGCCCAGCGCCTCACCGGCTCGGCCGACGGCATCCTCAGGCTGCGCGGCCGCTGGCGCGATCTTTCGATCGGCGGGCGCAATGTGCCGCTGTTGCCGACGCTGCATCCGGCCTATCTGCTGCGGCAGCCGGCCCAGAAGCGTCTGGCCTGGCGCGACATGCTGATGCTGCGCCAGGCGCTCGATGCCCATTGACGGCGCCGCGGCAAGTTCCGCGACGCCAAATATAAGCGAAAAAATTCGTGCCTCGCATGAGCTTTTCTTTTTGATTTGCCGCGCCGCGATTCTAATATGCACCCAGGAGTAGAGTTGCGGCTGTTACGCATCTGCTTGGAGAATTCCGCATGACTGCTGGCAATCGACCGAGAGACTTCATTCCCGTCAGGATCGCTGTCCTGACCATATCCGACACGCGCGGCCTCGAGGACGACACCTCGGGCCAGGTTCTGAGCGACCGGATCGGCGAAGCCGGTCATCGCCTGTCGGCGCGCAAGGTAGTCAAAGACGACATCCGGGCCATCCGCCATGTGATCCGCGACTGGACCAATCGCGACGATATCGACGTGATCATTTCGACCGGCGGCACCGGGCTCACCGGCAACGATGTCACCGTCGAGGCGATGCGGCCTTTGTTCGACAAGGAGATCGACGGCTTCGGCCCGCTGTTCCACACGATCTCCTTCGCCAAGATCGGCACCTCGACCATCCAGTCGCGGGCCACCGCCGGCATCATGAAGGGCAAGTACATCTTCTGCCTGCCGGGTTCGCCCGGCGCCTGCCGCGACGGCTGGGACGATATCCTCAAGGCCCAGCTCGACTACCGGCACAAGCCCTGCAACTTCGTCGAGATCATGCCAAGGCTCACCGAGCACATGCGGGGCAAGGCCGGCTGATCGATTGTGGCAATCGCCGCCACAAGAGTTGCCAAAGCTTCATTTGAAAGAACCGGCGAAGCTCCCAGGTGTCGAGAGCGGCCGGCGATAGTCGCCGGCGCAATCACTGAGGAGAACGACATGAAGAAGTTACTCATTGCCGCGGCGGCGCTCGCCGCCATGTCGGCGACAGCCTTTGCCGTCAGCGCCAACGACCAGCATCGCCCTCGCGGCAACAACCACGACGTCGATGCCCTTACCTCCTGTCCTTCGGGCGTCAAGAACAAGTTGGGGTTCTGCGAAACGTCTCCGGCCGCAGTTGTAGCAATGCCGAGCTATCGAGGCCACACCCAGTCGACGTCGGCCTTTGACGCCATGACGGCCAACCAGAACTCGCACAACCAAATGCCGTAGCCGCGATCGTCGGCCGCCGATGTCCGGACACGGCGCCGGCCATCTGCGGCCGATTGACGGGCGGGCGCAATTGGTGTCACTTGCATCGTCCGGCGCAATCCCCATGTACGGTGCCTTGGGGACCGATTGCATGCGAGGGAAGCAAGCCATGAGAAAGTTTTGGGTCACAGTGGCAGCGGCGGCTCTGCTTGCCGTTTCGGCGCAATCGGGCCTGGCCAAGGACAAGCGCGACAAGCATGATAGATATCGCTCCAACAACGAGGACGTGATGTCGGAGTTCTGGTGCACCGGCATGACCAACTCGACGGCCAGGTGCTCCACCATGCCGAACAAGCGCTTCAAGCGCGAGAACGGCGAGCCGGTCCATGTCAGCGGCCAGCGGACGTGCAAGATCGTCTTCTACCCGTTCTTCGGCGCGGTCCGGTCCTGCTGACGGTCACGACGCCGCCGCACTTTCGGGAGCTGCGGTCTTCGGCCTTCCGACCGAGACGATGGCGAGCCCGGCCAGGATGGTGAGACCGCCGAGGATTTGCGCCGGCGAAATGCTCTCGTCCAGAAGCACGGCCGCCGCCCCAATGCCGACGACCGGCATCAGCAGCATGAAGGGGGCGACCTGTTCGATCGGGCACTGGCGCAGCACCGAATACCAACTCGAATAGGCGACGTAGTAGCCGAAAACCCCGACAAACAGCAGCATCAGCCATTGTTGGCCGGTGGCGGTGGCCAGCGATTCGATCTGGCCCTGCTCGAGGAGAAGGCTTGCCAGCAGAAGCTGGGGCAGGCTGCCGAGCGCATTGGCCTTGAGTATCCCGGCGCCCCCATCGCGGCCGTATTTGCGGGCAAAGACCTGGCCCAGGGCCCAGATGAAGGCGCCGCCGATCACCAGCATGACGGGTGCTAGCGGCGGCGGCGCCTCGGGTAGCCCGATGACCATCGCCACCCCGGCGAGTGCGATGACCGTGCCAAGCGATTTCCGCCCGTCGAGCGCCTCGCCGCCGACCAGCCAGCCGAGGAGCACGGCGAACGGCACCTGGGTCTGCAGCACCAGGTTTGCCGTGGTGGCGGGTAGCCCCTTGAGGCCGATGAACACCATGGCACCCTGGATCGTCACCGCCAGGGCAGAAATGAGAATGATGTGGGAGAGCCTCGTTGCTAGCGGCCGCCGGTAGGTGAAGGTCATAACCAGGGCGATCCCGGCATAGACCATCAGCATCATGAACAGCGGCGGGAAATGGGCAACCGTCGGCTTGGCGACGGTGAAGCCGATGCCGAAGCACAGGGGCGGCACGAGGGCAAGCGCGATCTGGCGCGGAGTCATGGGGGCAAACCCTGACGGATTCCTACTGCTCTCGCAAATATGTTCTTGATTTGTTCCTTCGGGCGTGATTACATGCGAGCCATGCCGACGCTCCTCGACAGGCGCCAGTTTACCGGTTTCGACACCGCCGTCACGGGTGCGGGTCGCTTTGCCGCGACCGCACTCGCCCCGCAATTGCGCGGCCGCGGCGCCCGCGGCAACGAGAGCGGCCGCTACGAGAAGCTCGGCCGGGTGCTGTTCGACGACGGCTGGGACAGTCTCGAGGATCTGCCGCCGGTTGCCACCAGCATCATCGCCGAGACCGCCAAGGTCATCATCACCCGCAACGATTCGCCCGACATCTCCTTCGACCGCTCGATCAACCCCTATCGCGGCTGCGAGCATGGCTGCTCCTACTGCTATGCCAGGCCCACCCACGCCTTTATGGGGCTGTCGCCGGGCCTCGACTTCGAGAGCAAGCTGTTCGTCAAGGGCAACGCGCCCGAGCTCCTGCGTCAGGAGCTTGCCGCCCCCGGCTATAGCCCACGCACCCTGGCGCTCGGCTCCAACACCGATCCCTATCAGCCGATCGAGCGCAGCCATAGGCTGACCCGGCGCATCCTCGAAGTCCTGTCGGAGTTCGGCCATCCAGTCGGCATCGTCACCAAGTCGCATCTGGTGACCCGCGACATCGACATCCTGAAGCCCATGGCGACGCGCGGCCTGGTCAAGGTGGCGCTGTCGGTCACCACCCTCGATCCGAAACTGGCCAGGTCCATGGAGCCACGCGCCGCCACGCCGTCGAGAAGGCTCAAGGCTCTGGAACTCCTGGCGGCGGCCGGCATCCCGACGGTGGTGATGGTGGCCCCGGTCATCCCGGCGGTCAATGACAGCGAGATCGAGGCGATCCTCAAGCAGGCCGCCGCGGCGGGAGTTCGCGAGGCGGGCTATGCGATGCTCAGGCTGCCGCTCGAGGTGCGCGACATCTTCAGGGACTGGCTCGAAGCCGAGTTCCCCGACCGGGCGGCCAGGGTCATGTCGCTCATCCGGTCGATCCGCTCCGGCAAAGAGAATGACTCAACCTTCGGCCGGCGCATGACCGGCACCGGCCCCTATGCCTGGACCATCGGCCGGCGCTTCGAGCTCGCCTGCCAGCGCCTCGGCCTCAACCGGGAGCGCGTCAGCCTCGCCACCGATCAATTCCGCCGCCCGCCCCAGCCCGGCGAACAGTTGACGCTGCTTTGAACAATTAGGGGAAACACCGTGACGCAGGCTGATAAGGCCGCAATATTCCAGCGCCTGCACGAGGGACCCAGCGCCTTTGTCATTCCCAATCCATGGGATGCCGGCAGCGCCTTTCTGCTTGAGACGCTTGGTTTCAAGGCACTGGCCACAACCAGCGCGGGGCTGGCTTTCTCGCTGGCACGACCCGATGGTGCGGTATCGCGCGAGGAAGCGCTCGCCAATGCGGCGGCGATCGTCAACGCCACATCGCTGCCGGTCGCCGCCGATTTGGAGAACGGCTACGGACCGTCGCCGGAGGCCTGCGCCCTGACGATTACCCGCGCCGGTGCTGCCGGACTGGTTGGCGGCTCGATCGAGGACGCCACCGGAGAGGCCCAGTCACCGATTTTCGATGTGGGACTCGCCGTCGAGCGCGTCACGGCTGCGGTCGAGGCGGCGCGCAAGCTGGGCTTTCCTTTCATGCTCACGGCGCGGGCGGAGAATTTTCTGCACGGACGCGCCGATCTCAAGGACACCGTCAAGCGGCTGCAGGCGTTTCAGCAGGCCGGAGCCGATGTACTGTTCGCGCCGGGCCTCAGGACGCGGGAAGATATCCGCGCGGTGACATCGTCGGTGGACCGGCCGGTGAATGTGATGATGGGACTGCAGGGGGTTCGGTTTTCCGTCAATGATCTCGCCTCCCTCGGCGTCCGGCGGATCAGCATCGGCTCGGCATTGGCGCGGGCGGCCTATGGCGCCATGCTCAAGGGCGCCCGGGAGATTGCCGGCCGGGGCACCTTCAGCTTTTCCGACGACGCCGTCCCGTTCGGCGAAGTCAACGCCATCTTCGCCAAGGCGCGCCCTTGACGGTTGCCGGACCTCGCCGCATGCAGGGCGATGGACGGTCCGGACTTCAGTTTCGAACGGGCGGCGCTGACCAACGGTTACAGTCAGGTCTGCGGCATCGACGAGGCGGGTCGCGGCCCCTGGGCGGGGCCGGTCGTTGCAGCGGCGGTGATCCTCGATACCGCCCGCATCCCTCAGGGCCTCGATGATTCGAAGAAGCTCGGCGCGGCGCGGCGCGAGGCCCTGTTTGCCGAGATCATGGCCAGCGCCACGGTCGGCATCGGCATCGCCGAGGTTGCCCAGATCGATCGCGACAACATCCTGGCCGCCACCCTGTGGGCCATGGGCGAAGCCGTCCGTTTACTGACGATTCCGCCCAACTTGGCGCTGGTCGACGGCAACCGGGCGCCCAAGCTTGTCTGCCCCGCACAAACCATCGTCGCCGGCGATGCCAGGAGCCTCTCCATCGCCGCCGCCTCGATTGTCGCCAAGGTCACGCGCGACCGCATCATGGCCGAGCTCGATCGCGCCTATCCCGTCTATGGCTTCGCCCGCCACAAGGGCTACGGCACGGCGCTGCACCGGGCGGCACTCATGCGCCACGGCCCCTCGCCCGTCCACCGCAAGAGCTTCGCGCCGGTTGCCCGCCTGCTGGCCCGTTAACCACTTTCGCCGAAAGCCGTTCTCCTCGGAGTCCCGCCGATCAATGATGACGATTCAAAATAAGTCGTACAGGGTTTCGAGGGCGTCGCGATGGGGTTTCAGACACGGCCGGACATTGGTCCCCTGTGCGGCAAGGTGCTGGTCGGCGACTGCCTGACCGAGATGCGGCGCATTCCGGCCAGCTCGGTCGATCTCATCTTCGCCGATCCGCCCTACAATCTGCAGCTTGCCGGCGAGCTTACCCGCCCCGACCAGAGCCTGGTCGATGCCGTCGACGATCACTGGGACAAATTCGCCAGCTTCGCCGACTACGACAAATTCACCCGGCGCTGGCTCGGCGAATGCCGCAGGGTCTTGAAGCCCAATGGCGCGTTGTGGGTGATCGGCTCCTACCACAACATCTACCGGGTCGGCGCCATCCTGCAGGATCTGGGCTTCTGGATTCTCAACGACGTGATCTGGCGCAAGACCAATCCGATGCCCAATTTCCGCGGCCGGCGCTTCACCAACGCCCATGAAACGCTGCTCTGGGCGGCACGCGGGGCGGAGTCCAGGTACACCTTCCACTATGAATCGATGAAGGTGTTCAACGACGACCTGCAGATGCGCTCCGACTGGCTGGTGCCTTTGTGCACCGGCGGCGAGCGCCTGAAGAACGAAACCGGCAGCAAGCTGCATCCCACCCAGAAGCCCGAAGCCCTGCTCGCCCGGGTGCTGCTCGCCTCCAGCAATCCGGGCGACGTGGTGCTCGATCCCTTCTTCGGCACCGGCACCACCGGTGCGGTGGCCCGTCAGCTCGGCCGCAACTTCATCGGCATCGAGCGCGAGGAAGCCTATGCCGAAGCAGCGCTTGCCCGCATCGCCGCGGTCGAGCCCCTGGCGCCCGAGGTTCTCAAGACGACAACGGCCAAGCGCGCCGAGCCGCGCATTCCCTTCGGCAGCCTGATCGAGCACGGTCTGGTCAAGGCCGGCGACACCCTCTACGACCCGGCGCAGCGCGTCGCCGCTCGGGTCAGGGCCGACGGCTCCATCGCCTGCCGCGACGCCTCGGGCTCGATCCACAAGATCGGCGCCCATGTGCAGGGAGCCGAAGCCTGCAACGGCTGGACCTTCTGGCATGTGCGCAAGGGCACCGCCCTGGTGCCGATCGACGTGCTGCGCCAGAAATTGCGGGCCGAGATGGCGCCAACCCCGTGAGCGGCGGCTTCGTCCGCGCCGGAAAGCCAGCGGACGCGGCGCGCATTGCCGAAATCTATAATGAGGGAATCGAGGACCGCGGCGCCACCTTCGAAACCGATCCGCGCACGGCCGAACAGATCCTCCTGTGGTTCGAACAGGGCTATCCGGTGCGCGTCGCCGGTGAAGGCGAGCGCGTCATGGCCTATGCCGCGGGTTTTCCCTATCGGGCGCGGGACTGCTACGAGGGAGTGCGCGAGTTCTCCGTCTATGTGGCGCGCGAGGCGCGCGGACTGGGCTTCGGCAAGGAGGCACTCGCCGATCTTATCGCCGTGGCGAAGCAGCGCGGCTGGTGGAAACTCCTGTCGCGGGTCTTCCCGGAAAATGCCGCCAGCCGCAAGCTGTGTGCCAGCCTCGGCTTCCGCGAAGTCGGCATCTACGAGAAACACGGCCGCCTCGACGGGGTCTGGCGCGACGTGGTGATCGTCGAGAAGCTTCTGCTATAAGGCCCGGATCGCGACCGGAGACTTAGCCCCATGAAAGCCCGCCAGCAGACCTCCTTCCTCTTCGACCTCGACGGCACCCTGGTCGACAGCGTCTATGACCACGTGCTCGCCTGGCACGACGCCTTGCAGGAAGAGGGGATCGAGGTGTCGGTGTGGCGGCTGCACCGCAAGATCGGCATGTCGGGCGGGCTGTTCACCAAGGCACTGGCTCGCGAGACGGGGCGGGAGCTTGGCGAAGAACAGCTGGTCAGGCTGCGCAAGCTGCACGCCAAACATTATGGCCAGCGCTCGGCCCGTACCGTGCCCTTGCCCGGCGCCCGCGAGCTTCTGGCCCACCTCAGCACCAACAAGATTCCCTGGGCCATCGCCACCTCGGGTCGCATGGAGACGGCGGGTCCGGTATTGAAAATCCTCGGCGTCGATCCGGCCACCACCACGGTCATCACCCGCGACCTCGTCCGCTATGCCAAGCCCGACCCCGACCTGTTCCTCGCCGCCGCCGAGAGGCTCGGCGTGGCCATCGAGACGGCCTGCGTCGTAGGCGACGCGATCTGGGACATGCTGGCGGCGCGGCGGGCCCGGGCGCTTGGCATCGGGCTTTTGTCCGGCGGCTATGGCACCGAGGAACTGGAACGGGCCGGCGCCTATCGCGTCTATGACGATCCCGCTGACCTCTTGGCGCATCTGGATGAAGTGGGAGGAAGGAGGTAGCGAATAGCGAGTAGTAGTTTAATCCTTTCGCTATTCGCTATTCGCCAGCTTCACCACCTTGCGCATTACCGTCGGCAAGGCTTCGGTGCCGAGCTCCGCCTTCGGGACCCAGCGGTACTCGCCGTCGCCGCGTAAGTCGACAGGTTCGGCGGCCCGCCACACCGACAGCTCGAGATGGAAATGGGTGAAGGTGTGGGTGACGGTTCCCTTCACCTTTGCCCATTCCGCTTCGACTGGTGCGTGGCTCTCGGCGTGGCGCGGCTTCGTCCCGCTCCATTCGGTCGACGGCACTTCCATCATGCCGCCCAGCAATCCCTTCTCCGGCCGGCGGCGCAGCAGCACCGCACCGTCGGCGCGCTCGATCCAGAAGGCCACTCCGCGCCTGACCGGCAGGGCCGGTTTGGGCCGCTTCAGCGGAAACGTCTCCGGGTTTCCGCACCGCCTTGCGGCACAGTGCTCCGCCCACGGACAATTGGGGCAAGCGGGGCGGCGCGGCGTGCACACCGTGGCGCCCAAGTCCATCAAGCCTTGCGCGAAGTCGCCGGGGCGAGTCTCCGGCACCAGCGCCTGCGCCCTGACACGTATTTCCAGCTTGGCAGCAGGCAATGGTGTCGCAATGGCATGGAGCCTTGCGATCACCCGC
Organism: Hyphomicrobiales bacterium; assembly: GCA_016185245.1. Taxonomy (GTDB): domain Bacteria; phylum Pseudomonadota; class Alphaproteobacteria; order Rhizobiales; family Aestuariivirgaceae; genus Aestuariivirga. Next base: position 54,210 of record JACPNZ010000008.1, read on the forward strand.
TCGGCATTGCCGTCGACGGCGGCGAGACGGCGGCCGAAGGCAATTGCCGCAATCGCTGCCGCCGTGTAGGGCCCCACGCCCGGCAGCTTGCCGAGCTCCGCTACCGTGTCGGGAAACCGGCCGCCCCACTCCGCCGTCACCATCTTTGCACAGGCATGGAGGTTGCGGGCCCGGGCGTAGTAGCCCAGTCCCGCCCAGGCCCGCAGCACGTCATCGAGGGACGCCGACGCCAGGTCTGTCAGCGTCGGCCATTTCGCCAGGAACGCGGCGTAGAAGCCTTTGACCGCCGCCACCGTGGTCTGCTGCAGCATGATCTCCGAGAGCCACACATGATAGGGGTCGGCAACGGCACCCCGGAGCGCCCGCCACGGCAGCTTGCGCCGGTGGCGGTCGTACCAGGCAAGCAGCTCTCGACTGAGCCGGCGCTCAAGCCCTTGTTTGGCCATGGTGCTGATTCACAACCCCGAAACTGTTAGACTGCCCGCACAAAGCCCGGATGGAAACTCTCGACAAGCATTTTCGCGATCTGACGCGCGCCGCCTTTGCCCGCTATGGCTTTGCCGCCGCGGAGCTTTTCGGCCGCTGGCCGGAGATCGTCGGAGAGGACTTGGCCCGGGTCTCGGCGCCGGAGCGAATCACCTGGCCGCGCGGGGCGGGTGAGGACCGCCAGAAGACCGGCGGCACGCTTGTGGTCCGCGCCGCCCCCGGCCGGGCCCTCGAACTGAGCTATGCCGCCCCCCGCATCATCGACGAGGTAAACCGCTTCCATGGCTATGGGGCAATCGCCGCGGTCAGGGTCGTCACCGCCCCGGCCTGGGCCGTAGAGGTGCCGAAATCCGCCCCGCAAACGCCGCCGCAGCCGGCCGCCGAAGCGCTCGTCTCAACCATCGATGACAAACGCCTCCAAGCCGCCCTGCGGCGCCTCGGGTCCGGCGTCGCCGGAAAGGCTTCTCCACAAGACAAATAATCCATTGGTTCCAAGCCCCAACATCTAGTAGGTAAGTCACATGAATCGTCTAAATCGCCGTGATTTGCTCGCCGCTGCCGCCGCTGTAGCGACCCTCCCGTGGCTCGGCCGGGGGGCCCTCGCCGCCATTGACCTGGCTGCCCTCAACAAGCCACCGGAACTTGGCGAGATGGAGCTGGGCAACCCCAAATCCAAGGTGACGATGATCGAATATGCTTCGGCGACCTGCCCGCACTGCGCCGTCTTCGACAAGGAAGCGTTTCCGCAACTGAAGAAGGAATACATCGATACCAACAAGATACGTTTCGTATTCCGCGAGTACGTGCGGAACGACGCGGACCTTGCCGCCTTCATGATCGCGCGCAGCTTGCCCAAGGACGCCTATTTCCCGCTGATGGACATTTACTTCACCACGCAGGAGACCTGGACCGCCGGAAACTGGGGCGACGGACTGTTCAACATCGCCAAGCAGGCGGGCTTCACCCAGGAGAAATTCGACGCCACCATCAAGGACGCGGAACTGGCCAGGAAGATCCTCGCGATTCGCGATGGTGGCGAGAGTTTCGGGGTCCAGGGCACGCCGACCTTCTTCATCAACGGCGACAAGCTGGAGGGCGAGCAGAAGATCGAAACGCTGAGGGCCAAGATCGATCCGCTCCTCGCCTGAGGAGCCGGCCGGGCCCACACGGTCCCGGTCAATGGGGGTAAGGGGAACCATGAAATTCACACGTCTGAGGCTGTCCGGATTCAAATCCTTCGTCGAGCCCACCGATCTCCTGATCGAGCCGGGATTGACCGGTGTCGTCGGGCCCAATGGCTGCGGCAAGTCGAACCTGCTCGAAGCGTTGCGCTGGGTGATGGGCGAAAGCTCCTACAAGTCGATGCGCGGCGCCGGCATGGACGATGTGATTTTCGCCGGCACCACCCAGCGGCCGGCTCGCAATCTCGCCGAAGTCATGGTGACGCTGGCCAATGACGACCGCACCGCACCGGCCCAGCACAATGACAGCGACACGTTGGAAATCTCGCGCCGCATCGAGCGCGAGGCGGGCTCGGCCTATCGCATCAACGGCCGCGATGTCAGGGCCCGCGACGTGCAGCTCCTGTTCGCCGATGCCTCGACGGGGGCGCGCTCGCCGGCGCTTGTCCGCCAGGGCCAGATCGCCGAACTGATCAACGCCAAGCCCCAGGCCCGCCGCCTCATCCTCGAGGAGGCCGCCGGCATCACCGGGCTCCACTCCCGCCGCCACGAGGCCGAACTCAAGCTCAAGGCGGCGGAACAGAATCTCACCCGCCTCGAGGATGTCACCTCCCAGCTCGAGACCCAGCTCAACAGCCTGAAGCGTCAGGCCCGCCAGGCCATCAAATACAAGCAGATATCCGCCGAGATCCGGCGCCTCGAGGCGGCCGGCCTCTATGCCGCCTGGCAGGAGGCGGCCGCGACGGCGGCGAAGGACGAAGCCGCTCTCGATGCGGCAACGCGCCTGCTCGCCGAGCACACCCGTGCGGCTTCCGAGAAACTCCGCCGGCGCGACGATCTGGGCGAGACCCTGCCGGCCTTGCGCGAGCAGGAGACGATCCGCGCCGCCGTCGCCCAGCGCATTTCGCTGGAGCGCAACGCCCTTGACGAGGAAGAGCGCCGGGCCGAGGCCCGGGCCCGCGAGCTTGACGCCCGCAGGGCCCAGATCGACGGCGATCTCTCCCGCGAGCACGAGCTTCTCGGCGATACCGACCGGGTGCTTGCGGGACTGGCGGCCGAGCACCAGAGGCTCACTGCGGCGCAAGGTGCCGACAGCGATATCCGAGCAAGTGCCGCCGTGGCGCTGCAGGCGGCCGCCGCCGCACTCGCCGGCTCGCAGGCCGCCGCCGATGCGGCCGCAGCCCAGCTCTCCGAGCTCTCCGCCCGGCGCAACGCGATTGCGCGGACGATCGAGGAACAGAAATCCCGCATCGCCAGGTTCGAGCGCGAGGCCGCCGAAACCGAAGCCCGCCGCGGCGCCCTCCTCGCCCAGTTCGGCGCCGGCGACGACGGCGAGACATTGGCCGCCGCGGTTGAGTTGGCCATCGCCACGGCCGGCAGCGGCGAGGCCGCCGTCGCCGAGGCGGAAGCGGCAGTGCGCAGCGCCCGCGCCGCCGAAGCCGAAACCCGCCAGGCCAATGACGAGGCGCGACGCGACGCCGACCGCCTGCACACCGAAGTCCGTACCCTGACAAATCTGCTGAAGGCCGGGTCCGGCGAATTGTGGCCGGCCCTGGTCGATGCGGTCACGGTCGAACAGGGCTATGAAACCGCACTCGGTGCCGCCCTTGGTGACGACATCGATGCCTCGGCCGACGAGGCGGCACCCGTCCACTGGCGCGGGCTTCCGCCGCTTGCCGGGGCAGCACCGCTGCCCGAAGGTGCGGCACCGCTCAGCCAATTCGTGCAGGCGCCGCCGGCGCTGCAGCGGCGGCTTTCCCACATCGGTGTGGTCTCGAAGGTCCTGGGTCCGGCGTTGCAGCCGCAGCTCAGGGCCGGCCAGCGGCTGGTCTCGCGCGAGGGCGATGTCTGGCGCTGGGATGGCTTCACCGCTGCGGCGGACGCGCCCAGCGCCGCAGCCAGACGATTGGCCGAACGCAACCGGCTCACCATTCTCGAAGGCGAACGGCAAGAGGCGGTGGCCGCCGCCGAAGCGGTCCGCTCCCGGTTCGAAGCTTCCCGCGCTGCCGTCGAATCCGCGGTTACTACCGAGCGACAGCGCCGCGAGGCGCTCCGCGCCGCCCAGTCGGCGGTGGAATTTGCCAGGCGCGCCCTTGCCACCCATGAGCGCCAGACGGCCGAACGCCTGGCCCAGACCTCGGCCCTCGACGAAGCACTCCGCCGCATCGGCCAGTCGCTGACCGAGGCCGGTGAACTTCTATCCGCTGCCGAAACCGAGGCCCGGTCCCTGCCGGTCCTCGACACGCTGCAGGCCGAGCTTGCGGGTTTGCGCGATGCGGTCAACCGCGACCGGGCGCACTATGCCGAAGCCCGCAGCGCTCACGACGGGCTCGAGCGCGAGGCCCGGGCCCGGGCCGACCGGCTCAAGGCGATCGACGGCGAGCGCCGGCAGTGGGGCGAGCGGGCTGCCCGCGCCGCCGGCCAGATCGAGCAACTCTCGTCGCGGGCCGAGGAAACCCGCGCCACCATCGCCGAGCTTGCCGCCGTGCCGCGTGAGCTCGCCGACAAGCGCCTCAGATTGATGAACCTGCTGGCCGAGGCCGAGGCCGAGCGGCGCACCGCGGCGGATGCGCTGGCTGCCGCCGAGAACGCCGTGCGCGCCGCCGACCAGGAGCTGCGCGCCGCCCAGGAACTCCTCTCTTCCACCCGCGAGGACCAAGCCCGGCGCGAAGCAAGACTCGAGGCAAGCAGGCGGGCCCACGCCCATTGCGAGCACCGCATCGCCGAGACGCTGCAATGCCAGCCCTCCGAGGTTCTCGCCAATGCCGGGCTCGATCCGGAAAAACTCCCCGACCCGCAAGAGATCGAGCGCAAGCTGTTTTCGCTGCGCGACGACCGCGAGCGCCTCGGCGGGGTCAATCTCCGGGCCGAGGAAGAAGCCGCCGAAGTGGCCAAGCAACTCGACACCCTGATCAAGGAACGCGACGACCTGGTGCAGGCAATCCACAAGCTGCGCGGCGCCATTTCGAGCCTCAACCGCGAAGGCCGGCAGCGGCTGCTCGATGCCTTTGGCACGGTCAACGAGAAATTCGGCGAGCTCTTCACCACCCTGTTCGGCGGCGGCAAGGCGGAATTGCAGCTGATCGAGTCCGACGATCCGCTGGAAGCCGGCCTCGAGATCCTCGCCCATCCGCCGGGCAAGAAGCCGACCACCCTGTCGCTTCTGTCGGGCGGCGAGCAGACGCTCACCGCACTCTCCCTCATCTTCGCGGTGTTCCTCACCAACCCATCGCCCATCTGCGTCCTCGACGAAGTCGATGCACCCCTCGACGATTTCAATGTCGAGCGCTTCTGCAACCTGCTCGATGCCATGCTGGAGCGCACCGACACGCGCTTCCTGATCATCACCCACCATGCCCTCACCATGGCGCGGATGAACCGGCTCTATGGCGTCACCATGCTGGAGCGCGGCATATCGCAGCTCGTCTCGGTCGACCTCGAAGAGGCCGAGCGGCTGAAGGAGGCGGTGTAGAACTCCGCCCGATGAACCTGGTCTTCGATCTCGGCAATGTTCTGCTGCGCTGGGACCCGCGCTTTCTCTATCGCAAGCTCTTTGCCGACGAAGCGCGCATGGAGTGGTTCCTCGCCACCGTCTGCAACAATGATTGGAACCTCGAACAGGATCGCGGCCGGAGCTTTGCCGAAGGGGTGGCCGAAGCGACCCGCCGCCACCCGGAACTTGCCGCCGAGATCGAAGCCTACGACCGGCGCTGGCACGAAACCCTTCCCGCGGCGATCGACGCCAGCGTGGCGATTCTCGAGGAGCTCGCCGCGGCGGGCCACCCCCTCTTTGCCATCACCAACTGGAACGGCGAGAAGTTCCGCGAGACGCGGGTCCGCTTTGCCTTCCTCGGCCGGTTTCGCGATATTGTCGTTTCCGGTGACGTTGGCCTCATCAAGCCCGACCCCGCCATCTACCGCCTGCTCGTCGCCCGCAACGGTCTCGATCCCGCCCGCTCGCTGTTCATCGACGACAATGCCGCCAATGTGGCAGGAGCCGTGGCGGTGGGCATGGCCGGCCACCACTTTACTGGCCCGGCGGACCTTCGCGCCGCGCTTACCGCCCGGGGGCTTTTGTAGAATCGCCGGAAGTTGCTCCGGATTTTTCGACGCATTGCCGCAAACCGCTGAAAACTCGCGGTTTTTCCGTATCCGCCGGCGCCGATCCACGGCTTGACACACTATCGCCTCGCAACTATGGTGCGCGCGATTTTGAGGGGGGCGTCGGACGCCCGCCGCAGCCGAATCTTCGAGCGTGATCATGACGGAACCCGGCCAACGGCCGACATCGGATCAGCTCGAGGATTTCGAGCGGCGGCTGGACAAGACGCTTCAGGAGCGGCGCGGGGTTCAAAAACCGGATACGGCGGAAGGCTCGGCAGCGGGCCTTGCCCTGCGGGCGGTGAGCGAGCTTTTCGTCGGTCTTGCCGTGACCATGGGTTTGGGGTGGATGGCCGACAAGTGGCTCGGCACGGCGCCCTGGATCATGCTGGCGATGATGCCGCTGGGCCTGGCGGCGGGGGTGGTGAACGTCATGCGCCTCTCCCACTCCAAGCAGGCGGATGAAGTTCTCGGCGGCAAGGGCAAACCTGCGCCTTCCGTCAAAGACGATGATGAGGATTGAACGTGGCAGCTGAATCCGGCGGAAAGATCATTGACCCGATCTCGCAGTTCCTGATCAAGCCGGTGTTCGGCGACGGTCCGCTCGGCACCTTCACCTTCACCAATTCCTCCCTGTCGGCGGTGATCGCGGTAAGTCTTGCCGTCGCCCTGTTCCTGCTGGCGCCCACCCAGCTGATCCCCACCCGCCTGCAGTCGGCGGCCGAGAGCCTCTACGAATTCGTTTACAACATGACGCACGAGGTGCTGCACGACAATGCGCGGCGCTATTTCCCCTTCGTACTGACGCTGTTCTCCTTCATCCTGTTCTCCAATGTGCTGGGCCTCATTCCCTACGCCTTCACGGTGACCAGCCACTATGTCGTCACCCTGGCCTTGGCGCTCACCGTGTTCGTCGGCGCCACCATCATCGGCTTCATCCGCAATGGTTTCGGCTATCTCAAGCTGTTCGTGCCGTCGGGGGTTCCCGGCATTCTCTTGCCGCTGGTGGTGGTGATCGAGATCGTCTCCTACTTCATCCGGCCGATGAGTCTGTCGATTCGTCTCTTCGCCAACATGATGGCCGGCCACATGATGCTCCAGGTGATGGCCGGCTTCGTCATCATGCTCGGGCTTGCAGCCGGTTGGCTGCCGCTCGCCGCCATGGTCGGGCTCATGGGCCTCGAAGTTCTGGTCGCCGCCCTTCAGGCCTATGTATTCGCCCTTCTCACCTGCATGTATCTCAACGATGCCATGCATGTGGATCACTAAGACAGCTTTAAACCTCTTATCTCAGGAGAAAGACCATGGATCTCGCAGCAGCTAAGGCAATCGGCGCCGGCATCGCGGCCATAGCGCTGGGTGGCGCCGGCATCGGTATCGGCCACATCTTCGGCAACTACCTGGCGGGCGCGCTGCGCAATCCGGCTGCCGCCGCCGGCCAGCGCGGCACGCTGTTCCTGGGCTTTGCCTTTGCCGAAGCGACGGGCCTCATCGGCTTCGCCGTCGCCATGCTCATCCTTTTCGGCTAACCCAAACGGACGCCCTGCCGAAAATTTCGCCGGCAGTCATCCTTAAGGCAATGGGACCAACCGATGGCCGAACCCAAAGTAGGTATGCCGCAACTCGATCCGACGGCCTGGCCGACCCAGCTCTTTTGGCTGGCGGTCACCTTCGTGGCACTCTACATCGTCATCTCGCGCATCGTCATTCCGCGCACCGGCGGCGCCATCGCCAAGCGCAAGTCGACGATCGACGGCAATCTGGCCGCGGCCCAGCAGCTGAAGGAACGCGCCGACAAGGCGGTTGCCGCCTATGAGGCGCAGCTGGCGGAGGCCCGGCAGCGGGCCGATGGCATCGCCAAGGAGAACTACGCGACCCTGGCGGCCGAGATCACCGAGGTCCGCGGCAAGCTCGACCGCTCGCTCATCGCCATGATCGGCGATGCCGAAAAGCGGGTGGGGGCGGCCAAGGCCCGGGCCCTTGCCGACGTGAACGCGGTGGCCGCCGAGATCGCCGCCAACATCGTCAGCGAACTGGTGGGCATCGCAGTTTCGGCTGGCGATGCCGCCGCGGCGGTCGCCAAGGCCGCGAAGTAGGAGGCACCAATGTCGTTCTTCCGCGAAGCCGAAAGCTGGGTGCTGGTCGCCTTCCTGCTGTTCATTGCCCTCCTCGTCTACCTGAAGGTGCCGGCGATGGCGGCCAAGATGCTCGACGAGCGTTCGGCCCGGATCGCCAAGGAGCTCGACGAGGCCCGGAAGCTCCGCGAAGAGGCGGAGGCGCTGCTTGCCGCCTACGAGAAGAAGCGGGCCGAAGCCGAAAAGCTCGCCGCCGACATCGTCGCCCAGGCGCGAGCCGACGCCGTCGACTATGGGATCGAATCGCGCCGCAAGATGGGCGACATGCTCGACCGTCTCACCAAACACGCCGAGCAGCAGATCGCCCAGGCCGAGGCGGCGGCGGTGAAGGAAGTGCGCAACGCGGTGATCGACGTGGCGGTGGCCGCGGCCGAAACGCTCACCGCCGACGCGGTCAAGGGTGCGAAGGGTGCCGCCCTCGTCGACCAGTCGATCGCCGCGGTCAAGTCGCGGCTCAACTGAACTCAATACCGATGCCCGGCCATGGCGCCGGGCTTTCTCATTTCAGGCACCGTTGTGGCATTCGCCGGTCCACGGGTTGAGAACGGGAACGCCGGTCACTTCCAGATGTTTGATGTCTCGCGAAGCGATTTGCATCCGATTGTGACGGGCTAGGGCGGCCAACAAGAGATCCGGCTCCGGGACCGTTCGCTTCTGTCGTGCAAGTGCCCCGCCGAGCAGCCGCCACTCAAACAATACGCCTTCGTCAACGCCCAGAATCCGTCCCGAGAAGACCGACCGGACTGATGTTTCCAGCCATGTTTCGAGTTGTGACCTCGCGTCCGGATCGGTCTGCAATGCGATACCATAGCGAATTTCCGCGAAGGCAATCGTCGACAAGAAGATGTTTTCGCTTCCGGCCGCTCGCATCCATTGCACGACTTTCGCATCCGGGCGCTTCTTGCGAAGTTCCGACACGACATTGGTATCAAGAAGCCAGCGACTCAAAACTCGACATCCCGGAAGCCGCCACGGGTTCGCAGCCGCGGAATTTCGAAGCCTTTCACCGGGCAGGCCTGGAAAGCGGTAAGGATGTCGTCGACCGACGGTCCCCGCGCCCGGGTATCGGACGCCGGAACAATATGGACGGCTTCCTTGCCATGGACGGTCACCACTTGGAGGCCATCGCTCTTCGCCTGGCGCACTAGCTGGCTGAATTTGGCCTTGGCCTCTTGAAGCGACCAGAAACGGCTGTGCTTGTTCATGTAATTCTCCAATTCTGACTAGTCAGACTAGTCAGAATTGGCACTTCTGTCAAATCCCCCTACTCCGCCGCCTCCATGTAGTTGGCCATTGGCGGGCAGGTGCACATCAGGTTTCGGTCGCCGAAGACATTGTCGACGCGGCCCACCGGCGGCCAGTACTTGTCATTGGGATAGCCCTTCAAGGGGAAGAAGGCCTTCTCCTTCGAATAGGGATGCCTCCAGTCGCCCAAGAGCAGGCGATGGGTGTGCGGGGCATTCTTCAGCACATTGTCGGTCTTGTCGGCCTTGCCCTCTTCCACTTCGGCGATCTCCTTGCGGATCTCGATCATCGCGTCGCAGAAGCGGTCGAGCTCGCGCTTGCCTTCCGATTCGGTGGGCTCGATCATCAGCGTGTCGACCACCGGGAACGACATGGTGGGGGCGTGGAAGCCATAGTCGACTAGGCGCTTGGCCACGTCCTCGACGGAGAGCCCGGTGCGCTCCTTGAGCCAGCGCAGGTCGATGATGCATTCATGGGCGATGAAGCCGTTGGGGCCGGTGTAGACGATGGGAAAGTGCGGTGCGAGACGCCTGGCCATGTAGTTGGCGTTGAGGATCGCCATGATTGTCGCCTTCCTCAGGCCCTCGGCTCCCATCATGGCGATATAGGTCCAGGAGATCGGCAGCACCGAGGCCGAGCCCCAGGGGGCCGCCGAAACCGCTCCCCGCGACTGGTCCCTGCCCGCCGCCGGATTGACGCCATGCACCACCTTGTGGCCGGGGAGATAGGGCGCCAGATGGGCCTTGACCCCGATCGGCCCCATGCCCGGCCCGCCGCCGCCGTGCGGGATGCAGAAGGTTTTGTGCAAGTTCATATGGCAGACGTCGGCGCCCAGTTCGGCGGGGCGGACGAGGCCCACTTGGGCGTTGAGATTGGCGCCGTCGAGATAGACCTGGCCGCCGTGTTCGTGGACGATGGCGCAGATATCCTTCACGCCCACCTCGAACACGCCATGAGTCGAGGGATAGGTGATCATCAGGGCGGCGAGGTTCTGGGCATGCTCGGCCGCCTTGGCGCGGAGATCGGCCACATCGACATTGCCGTCATCGTCGCAGGCCACCACCACCACCTTCATGCCGGCCATCACGGCGGAAGCCGGATTGGTGCCATGGGCCGAGATCGGGATGAGGCAGACGTTGCGGTGATGTTGCCCTCGCGCCTTGTGGTAGCCGGCGATCGCCAGAAGCCCGGCATATTCGCCCTGACTTCCGGCATTGGGCTGCAGCGACACCGAATCGAAGCCGGTGATCTCGGCCAGCATGGCTTCGAGCTCCTCGAACAGCTGGCTATAGCCCTGCGCCTGTTCCAGCGGCGCGAAGGGATGGAGCATCGAGAAGCTCCGCCAGGTGACCGGGATCATCTCGGTCGTGGCATTGAGCTTCATGGTGCACGAGCCCAGCGCGATCATCGACTGGTCGAGTGCTACGTCCTTCATCTGCAAATGCCGCAGATAGCGCAGCATGTCGGTTTCCGAGTGATACATCTCGAACACCGGATGGGTGAGGTAGCTTGAGGTGCGCCGGAGCGCTGGCGGAATGACCTCGCCCACATCGCGGTCGATCGCGTCGATCTTCACCCGTTCCAGCGCATCGGTCCTGAACACGGTCAGGAGCCGCTCCAGTTCCTGGCGCCGGGTCGACTGGTCGAAGGACAGCCCCAGGTGATCGGCATCGACGAAACGCAGATTGATGCGCCGCTCCTTGGCCCTCGCCCATAGTGTGTGGGCGCGGCCCGGCGCGTGGATCGTTACCGTGTCGAAGAAGGCCCGGGTCTTCACCTCGTAGCCGAAGCTCTTCACCGCGGAAACGAAGATCTCGGCGAAGCGATGGGTGCGCTCGGCCGTCTTGCGGATGCCGGCGGGACCGTTATAGACGGCGAACATCGAGGCGACGATCGCCAAGAGCACCTGGGCGGTGCAGATGTTGCTGGTCGCCTTCTCGCGGCGGATATGCTGCTCGCGGGTCTGCATGGCCATGCGCAGCGCCCGGTGGCCTTGCGAATCGACCGACACGCCGATCAGTCGTCCCGGCATGGCGCGCTTGAATTCATCCCGGGCGGCGAAGAAGGCGGCGTGCGGCCCGCCATAGCCCATGGGCACGCCGAAGCGCTGGGCCGAACCCACTGCGATGTCGGCACCGAGCTCACCGGGGGGCGTCAGCACGGCCAGCGCCAGAAGATCGGTCGCCATCACGGCGAGCGCGCCCGCCTCATGCAAGCGCTGGATCACGCCGCGGTAGTCGCGCACTTCGCCCGACGAACCCGGATAGGAGAGAAGGGCGGCGAACACGCCTTTGGGTTTGAGATCGCGGGCCGGATCGCCGACGATCACCTCGAAGCCGAAAGCCCTGGCCCTCGTCTCGATCACCCCCACCGTCTGCGGGTGGGTGTCGGCGTCGACGAAAAAGGTGTTGGCATCGTTCTTGGCGACGCGCCTCGCCATGCTCATGGCCTCGGCGGCGGCGGTTGCCTCGTCGAGGAGGGACGCATTGGCCAGTTCGAGTCCGGTCAGGTCGACCACCACCTGCTGGAAATTCAACAGCGCCTCGAGGCGGCCCTGGCTCACCTCGGCCTGATAGGGCGTATAGGCCGTGTACCAGCCGGGGTTTTCCAGCACATTGCGCAGGATCACCTTGGGCGTCACCGTGCCGTAATAGCCCATGCCAATCATCGAGGTATAGACCTCGTTGCGGTCGGCCATGGAGCGCAGATAGGAGAGTGCGGTGCGTTCGGCCATCGGCTTTCCGAGGTCGAGGGGGCGCTTGCTGCGGATCGCCTCGGGTACCACCTGGGCGATGAAGTCCTCAAGCGACTTCGCCCCCATGGCGCGCAGCATCTCGGCGGTCTCGGCATCGCTCGGCCCGATATGGCGGCGGATGAAATTGGCGCCGGGCTCAAGCTCGGCAAGGGTCGGGCGGGTCATCTCGATGCGTCCTCTCAGCCGGCCACGAATTTGTCATAGGCGGCCTTGTCCATCAGCTCGACGAGTTCGTTCCGGTCGGCGAGCTTCACCTTCATGAACCAGCCGTCGCCTTCGGCGCCGCGGTTGACCAGGCCCGGATCGCCCTCGAGTTCCTTGTTGACGGCGATGACTTCGCCGGAGACCGGCGCATAGACCTCGCTCGCCGCCTTGACGCTCTCGACTACGGCGGCGTCGCCGCCCTTCTTGACTTTCTTGCCGACCGCCGGCAGTTCGACGAACACCACGTCGCCCAATTGTTCCTGGGCATGCTCGGTGATGCCGATGGTGGCGGTATCGCCATCGACCTTCACCCATTCGTGGTCCTTGCTGTATTTGACGGTCATGGATTGCTCCTCAGCGTTTGAATGTGTTGGCGACGAAAGGCAGGGATACGACGGTCGTGGCAAGCGGCTTGTCGCGAACGATCAAATTGACTTTTGTTCCGGGTACGGACGATCCTGCCGCGACATAACCCATGGCGACGGGGCCGTTGACGGTGGGGCCGAAGCCGCCCGATGTCACTTTGCCGATCGGGCGGCCGGCGAGATCGATGATTGCCGTCCCCTCGCGGGCCGGCGCCCGGCCCTCGGGCTTCAAGCCGACGCGCTTGCGCGAAACCCCGCTCTTCAATTCACGCAGCACGCGGGTCTCACCAATAAATCCGCCTTCGCTCCGCCGCCGCTTGCCGATCGACCAGACGAGGCCCGCTTCCACCGGGCTCGTCGTCTCGTCGATGTCGTGACCATAGAGGCACAAGCCCGCTTCCAGTCGCAGGGAATCGCGGGCGCCCAGCCCCACCGGCTTCACCGCTGGATCGGCCAGCAGCAGGTTCCACAGCCCGACGACGTCGTTCTCCGCCACCGATATTTCGAAGCCGTCCTCGCCGGTATAGCCGGAGCGCGACACCTGGGCCTCGATGCCGGCAAGGCGCAGGGCACCGTAATGCATGAACTTGAGACCGCGCACCTCGGGAGCGAAATTCGCCAGCACGTCCTCGGCCTTCGGACCTTGCAGCGCCAGGAGCGCCAGCCCGTCCGCGCGGCGCAGCGCGATCCCTCGCGGCAGATGCCGGGTGATCCAAGCGAAATCATGCTCTTTCCGGGCGGCATTCACCACCACGTAGAGCGAGCCCTCCTGGCCTGAGCGGGTGATCATTAGATCGTCGAGAATGCCACCGTCCTCGGCCAGCAATTGCGAATAGCGCTGCTGATGGGGCGCCAGCCCCAGGACATCGGCCGGCACCAGGCGCTCCATGGCGCGGGCCACGGTTTCGAAATCGGGCCCATCGACGAGGCATTGTCCCATGTGGGAAACATCGAACAGGCCGGCACTCGCCCGGGTCCAGTTGTGCTCGGTCAGAATGCCGGCCGGATACTGCACCGGCATGTCGTAACCGGCGAACGGCACCAGGCGGGCGCCAAGCGCCACATGGGCCGCGTAGAGGGGGGTTCGTCGTGGAGCGGCATCGCTCATCTGGGTCTCCGGACATGGATTGGCGAGACCCGACATGTGTCTGGCCTGCCCCCTCTGTCTGAGACCTGAGAGATTTCATCCGAACCGTCGCTCCGACACGGCCGGACTTCGCTCCTTCGGTGAGTTGCCCCGAAGCGGGGCCCCTGCTCTCCAGAGTTCATTCTGCCTGGCGGTCCTTTTGCCTGAGAGTTTCCGGGGCGGTTGCTCCTTCGGCGCCGGTTTCCCGGCCTCTCCCGCGCGCGGCAGTACGCTGAACTGGGGCGACCATAGGCGCGCGGCGAATTTAGTCAAGGGCGGGTGCCGGCCGACCGAAACATTGTGTACCAGCATTTAATTATATTTAATTCGGCCGATGGAAGCCGGACAACTGACGCTACGCCAGCGGCGGCGGCAGGCCTCGGATCAATCCCCGAATCTCATTGCAACCCTTTGAAACAGCGTATTAAACGGCCGAATGCCGGAACATCCACGGCAACCAGCGCCAACCCCGCATAGCCCCCGGCCGAGATAAATTCATTGCTTGCTTACATTCTGCTTACAGGGGCCGTCACCGGTCCATCAGCGGCCCGGTGCAGGATGGCGGCGATCGAGAGACAATCTTGCCTCTTCGCAATGGGAGTAAGAAAAATGCGTTTTACCACTTCGCTGATGGCCCTGCTGCTCGGCGCCGGCATCTATGCGGCAAGCCCGGCCCTGTCCGAAATCCAAATGCTGGCTGCCACGTCGGCCTTCGCCAGCGACAGCCAGGACAAGGCATCGCATGAAAGCGGCGGGAACGACAGCGCCGGCCGCCAGGACAACACCGCGTCGGACAAGCCGGCCAGCCATGGCAGCGATACCGCCGGTACCACCGACTCGAGCAAGGACAGTACTGGCGATTCGTCCGGCAGCGACAGCTCCAGCTCCGACTCTTCGGGCAGTTCCAACTCTCCAGATATCATCGAACCGTCTGGCCACGAGACCACCAGCCTCTACTGAGACGGCCGCGACGCTACGAATGCCAATCAGCCAATGCCGAGGTGAGGCGCCTCTTCACGTCGGCATTGGCAAAACTCGCGTCGATGGAGGTTCGGGCCACTTCGCGCACGATCTCGTCGCTCCAACCGAAGGCCGCCGACGCCAGCCCATATTCGGCCGGTAGATTGGTGGCGAGAAGGCTCGGATCGTCGGTGTTAACCGAAACCCGCACCCCCGCCCGGCGCAGCCGATCGATGGGGTGAGCTTCGATCGAAGGATAGACCTTGAGCGTCAGGTTCGAGGTGGGACAGATGCCGAGCGGAATGCCACGCTCGACGAGAAGTGCTACCACGGCATCATCCTCGATCGCCCGCACGCCATGGTCGATGCGGTCCGCACCCAGGAGCTCGACGGCATCGCGAACCCCTTCGGGGCCGCTCGATTCACCGGCATGAACCGTGCGCTTGAGGCCGGCGGCTCCCGCCCGGCGAAACGCGTCGGCAAAACGGGGACCGGTGCGGCCGGCCGCCGCCTCGTTACCGTCGACCGATAGGGCGACCACCCGCGGATGACGCCAGGCCACGAGATTTTTAACAAGTTCCACCGCCTCATCGGCGCTTTGGGTGCGGAGCAGGCTGATGCACAGTCCAACCGGCGGAAGCCCGTCTTGCTCGGCGTCGCTGAATCCCGCATCGAGCGCCTCGATCAGCGCTCTGGTCCGGCCACGCCAATGGGCCCAGTGGGTGGGATTGATGATCAGGTCGGCATAGCCGGTGCCGTCCGCCGCCAGCCGCCGGCAAAATCCATAGGCCATTTCGGCCAGGCGATCGGCGGTACTGGCGAGGCCGCAAGCCCAGTCGAGAAACTCGAGGAAATCGGCGAGGCCCTTGAAAGAAAAGAGCTGGTCGCGCGGCCGTGGCATGGCAACCCTGGCCTGCCTGGCCCAATTCTCCAGCGTGGCCGGTTCGAAACAGCCCTCGAGATGGACGTGCACCTCCGCCTTGGGAAGTCTGCGCAAGGGTTCGCCGCCACTTGTACCGTCTTGCCGCATCGCCCTTGCTCCTCGTTTGATGGCTTCCCCTATCATGCGGGGACCGCTCTAAAAAGCAGACTATCGGCAACTCTCCGTGCGCGGAATTCGCACCATCTGATCTTGCCTTCGCTTGACTTTCGTTACCCCCTCTCGCATCTAGCCTCGCATGGACCTTCCGCCTCTCACCATCCTCTTGGCGGCACCGCGCGGCTTCTGCGCCGGAGTGGTGCGGGCGATCGATATTGTCGAGCGGGCGCTGGCGCTTTATGGGGCACCCGTCTACGTGCGCCACGAAATCGTCCACAATAAATATGTAGTCGACGATCTCAAGGCCAAGGGAGCGGTGTTCGTCGACGAGCTTGACGAAATTCCCGATGGCGACCGGCCGGTTGTGTTCTCGGCCCATGGCGTGCCCAAGGCGGTGCCGGCGGAAGCCACGCGCCGCGCCCTTTTCCAGATCGACGCCACCTGTCCCCTCGTTACCAAGGTCCACATGGAGGCGAGCCGCCACCACGCCGAAGGCCTGCGGATCATCCTCATCGGCCATCGCGGCCACCCGGAAGTGATCGGCACCATGGGGCAACTGCCGGAGGGCGCGGTCACCCTGATCGAGACCGTGGCGGAAGCCGAGGCGCTCACCGTCAGCGATCCCGACAAGCTCGCCTATGTCACCCAGACGACCCTGTCGGTCGACGATACGCGCGACGTGATCGCCGCCCTGCAGCGGCGGTTTCCGGCGATCCGCGGGCCCTACAAGGAAGATATCTGCTATGCCACCACCAACCGCCAGGAGGCGGTGAAGGCGATCGCCCCCAAGATCGATCTGTTGCTGGTGGTCGGCGCCCCCAATTCGTCCAATTCCAAGCGCCTGGTCGAAGTCGGCCTGAACAGCGGCGGCGCCCGGGCGCTGCTGGTGCAGCGCGCTGCCGATCTCGACTGGAGCGCCCTTGCAGGACTTCGCCGCATCGGCCTCACCGCCGGAGCTTCGGCACCCGAGGTGCTGGTCAACGAGATCGTCGAGGCCTTCCGCCCCCACTATGATGTGACGGTCGAGAAGGTGACTCTCCGCCAGGAGAACGTCTCGTTCAAATTGCCGCGGGGCCTCCGCGAGGCTTCAACCGCCGCATGAGCGAGGCC
Organism: Hyphomicrobiales bacterium; assembly: GCA_016185245.1. Classification (GTDB taxonomy): domain Bacteria; phylum Pseudomonadota; class Alphaproteobacteria; order Rhizobiales; family Aestuariivirgaceae; genus Aestuariivirga. The sequence continues at coordinate 70,917 of JACPNZ010000008.1, forward strand.
AAGGTCATTGCCCACACCGACGGCGCCTGCTCGGGCAATCCCGGCCCCGGCGGCTGGGGCGTCATCCTCGACTACAACGGAACCCGCAAGGAATTATCGGGCGGCGAGGCGATGACCACCAACAACCGCATGGAGCTGATGGCGGCGATCACCGCACTCGAGACGCTGACCCGTCCCTGCGCCGTCGAAATGCATGTCGATTCGCAATACGTGAAGGACGGCATCACCAAGTGGATCCACGGCTGGAAGCGCAACGGCTGGAAGACCGCGACCAAGAAACCGGTGAAGAACGCCGAGCTGTGGCAGCGCCTCGAAGCCGCTCTGCATCGCCACAAAGTCTCGTGGCACTGGGTCAAGGGCCATGCCGGCCACGACGGCAACGAACGTGCCGACGAGCTGGCCCGCGAAGGCATGGAGCCGTTCCGGCGGCACCGGCGGCGGTGAGGAGCCGCTACAATTGCGCCAATATCGTCTCGGCCCCCGAGACATTGATCCCCGGCTTGTCCTCGACATTGAGGGTCTTCACCACGCCGTCCTCAACGATCATCGAGTAGCGCCGCGAGCGCTCGCCCATGCCGGCCTCACGGCGGTCGACATTGAGGCCCAAAGCCCTGGCGAAATCGCCGTTGCCGTCGGCCAGCATCAGGATCTTGCCGTCGGCCCCCGTGGCCTTGCCCCAGGCGGTCATCACATGGTGATCATTGACCGCGGTGCAGGCGATGGTGTCGACGCCCCGGGCCTTGATCGCGGCGGCCTGGCGCACGAAGCCCGGCATGTGATTGTTGCTGCAGGTCGGCGTAAACGCGCCGGGCACGGCGAACAGCACCACCTTGCGGCCGGCGAAAAGCACATCGGTCGAAAGCTTCTGCTGGCCGTCGCCGGTCATCATGGTGAATTCCGCGGCGGGCAGACGGTCGCCTGGCTTGATGGTCATGGTGTCGTTCCCCGTTGTCAGTCTCGACTATCCGACTTTCACCGTCTGGTCGATGGCGCCGGTGGCGGTCACCACGGTAAAGCGCAGCGGCGCGCGGCGAAGCGTTTCGATATCTTTCACATTGTCCACGGCAATGGTGGCGGCCAGCCCGCCTTCCGCCAGTAGCGGAGCGTTGAAATAGAGCCCTTCGGCGCCCTCGACGAAAATGTCGCTGGCGGGTTCGGCAAGGGTGACGGCCAGCGCCGGCTTGCCGGCCGCCAGCGCCGCCCCGCTGACGATGGTGCCAGGTAACGGAACGCGGGCCAGCCAGCCGCCGATAATGTCGTCGTCGGGGCTATCGGCCGTCGCCTCAAGAAGATCGAGGCTGGCGGCGGCGGTTACCGGAATGCACACTTCCCGGCAGGCGGCGAGGCGCAATTCGAGGCCGAGGGTTCCCTCGCGCGGCGGCTCGGCGGCCATGACCCGCACCGGAAACACCACTTCGCGCTTGTAGCCCAGCGACTCGCCCGAGGCATCGCGGAACCGGCTTGGAACCGGATAGAGCACCTCGACACTGGAGAATGCTTCCGCGCCGGTCCAGCGGAACTCCGGCGGAATGCCCGAATCGCCGGGCACCCGCCAATAGGTCTTCCAGCCGTCGTCGAGGCCGATGCGCACGCCGAGGAGCCAGTAGCGGCCATGGTTCGCCCCGCCCAGCAGGTCGACCCGCCAGGGGCTGGCATTCTGGGCGCGGGCGGCGGCCCCGGAAAGGACCAAGCCTGCCGCACCGGCAATCAGGGTTCTGCGTTTCATCTTTCCTATATGTACCAGCGCGGCTCAATCGCCAATCACGATGCCGTCAGCATGGCGCGGCTGTACGATGGGGCCGATCCGCGTTAGGCTGCGGCGTCGAAGCTCCAGGGAACAACCTATGAAGCCAGGACCCTATCTCGACGGCCAGATGCTGATCGCCATGCCCGGCATGAGCGATCCGCGTTTCGATCATTCGCTGATCTATCTGTGCGTCCATTCCGAGGGTGGTGCGATGGGCATCATCGTCAACAAGCTGGCGCCGATGATGACCTTCGCCGATCTCGTCTCGCGGCTCGACATCACGCCGGGCATCGCCGCCGCCGAAGGGGCCGAGGACGTTTTCGGCATGCCGGTGCAGTTCGGCGGGCCGGTGGAGCCCGGCCGCGGCTTCGTGCTGCACACCTCCGATTATTTTTCGCCGGAGTCGAGCCTGCCGGTGTCGGAGCGGGTGGCACTGACCGCCACCCTCGACATCCTGCGCGCCATGGCGACCGGCCAGGGGCCGCATCGGGCCTTGCTGGCGCTCGGCTATTCGGGCTGGGCACCGGGCCAGCTCGAAAGCGAGATCCAGCGCAACGGCTGGCTCAACTGCGAGGCCGACGAGGAGCTGCTCTTCGGCGCCTCCCAGGACGAGAAATACGAGCGTGCGCTGCGCAAGATCGGCGTCGATCCGGCGATGCTGTCGAGCGACGCCGGCCACGGGTAGCAATCGGCAGGCGCCGCGGCCTCACACCTTCGCTTGCGCCGGATGGTCGCCGGCGGGCTCCGTCGTATCGCTGGCCGGCAATGCCGCATCTGCTGCCTCGACCGCCGGTTCTTCCGGTTGCGGTGCCGGCTCCTCCGGCGCCGTCTCGGCCACGGCCGGCGCAACTATCGCTGCCTCCGTCGGGGTGGCGACCGGCGGCGGCGCCATGGCCGCCAGTCGTGCCCGCTCGACGGCGGCACGGGATCGTGCCGCGTCGATGTCGGCGGCGGTCAGATCGAGGCTAAGGGGTGCCGGCGCCGGATCCTTGGCGGCCTTCTCCCACAGCCAGGTGATGGCGGTGCGGCTGCCGCTTGCGGCATAGGGAAGGCCGGACAGCGCATCGCTCACCTGCCTTGCCGTCATCGGCCGGCCGATGAAATAGCCCTGGCCCAGGTCGCAGCTCAAGGCGCCCAGCCGGTCCACCTGCTCCTGGGTCTCGATGCCCTCGGCGACGATCGCCAGGCCGAGCGCGTGGGCCATGGCGATGATCGCCTCGAGGATGGTGCCGGCCCGGCTATCCCTGGCCTCGACGTCGATGAAGCTGCGATCGACCTTGAGGGTGTCGAAGGGCAGCTGGCGCAGGCTGGCCAGCGACGAGTAGCCGGTGCCGAAATCGTCGCAGGCGAGCCCCACGCCCATTTCGCGCAGGCGCTCCAAAATCCGCCCCGCCCGCTCGGGATATTGCATCACCAGGCTTTCGGTCACCTCGATCTTCAGGCTGCCGCGGGCTACGTTCTCGCGCTGGATGAGCTGCTTGAAGTCGTCGATAAGGTCGGCCTCGATGAGCTGGGCCGAGGAGATGTTGACCGCCACGAAAATGGGCTCGGCCGGACGGTAGGCGCGCTGCCAGATGCCGAGCTGGCGGCCGGCCTCGTTGAGCACGGTGCGGCCGATGTCGCGGATCATGCCGGTCTGCTCGGCGAGAGCCAGGAAGCTCTCCGGCGCCAGGAGGCCAAGCACCGGATGGCGCCAGCGCACCAGCGCCTCGAAGCCCGCCAGGTTCATGTCGGCGAGCCGGGCGATGGGCTGGTAGTGCACCTCGATCTCGCTCCTCTCGATGGCTCGCCGCAATTCCGCTTCGAGCACCACCAGTTCGGCCCGGTCGTCGCGCAGCGAGGCGCGGAACACCTCGATCGTATCGGTGCCGCGGCGCTTGGCCTCGTAGAGGGCTAGGGCTGCGTCCTTCAGCATCTGGTCGGCCGAGAGCGCTGCCTCGCGGAATGGCGCAACGCCGATCGACGCGGTGAGGAATACTTCCTGACGCTCGACATCGATGGGCCGGGCCACCGCCTTGCGCAGCCCGTCGCTGAACACCGCGATATCGCGATTGGGCTCGCCGCCCACGAACAGCACGGCGAACTGGTCGCCGGGCATGCGGGCGACGGTGTCGTTGGCTCCCATTTCGGCGGTAAGCCTCCGGCCGACGATGGTCAGCAGGGCATCGCCCGCCTCATGGCCAAGGCCGTTGTTCACCGTCTTAAAGCGGTCGATGTCGATCAGCAGCACATAGGGCGAGGCCGGGCTTCCGGCCTCGGCGGCGGCAACCGCCCGGGTCAGGCGATCGACGAACAGGGCGCGGTTGGGGAGCCCGGTCACCCGATCGTAGACGGCGTCTGTAAGAAGCCGCTCTTCGACCCGCTTGGCATTGGTGACATCGGTGAGCGTGCCGATGCAGCGCAGCGCCCGGCGGCCGTGGCCCGGCATGGCGCGGCCGCGCAGCTGGAACCAGCGATAGCCGCCGTCGCCATGGCGCAGACGAAACTCGCGCTCGATCACACCGTTGCCCTGCAACTCGGCGGCCTCGACCGCCGCCAGGTAGCTGGCCCGGTCGGAAGGGTGCATGATTTCGAGAAAGCCCTCGACGCCGGCCTCGGCCAGAAGCCCCGCCGGCAGGTCGAGGGCGGCCTCGATTTCAGCGCCGACATGCAGGTCGCCGTCCTCGACCTGCCAGTCCCAAACATAGGCCCGGGCCCCGGCGAGTGCCAGGGCCCGGCGTCCGGCCTCGCGGAAGAAATGACGCGACAGATAGCCCTGCGAGAACGCCTGGTGCGCCAGGGTGAAGCCCATCACCACCAGAACCGTGCACAGTCCGGCCAGCAAGAGCGGCGACAGGACGGTCGAATGGGCATCGGCAAGGGCGGCGGCGAAGGCCAGGAAGGTCCACAGCAGGACGGCCGACCAGGCGACCAGCGCGGTTTCGGCCTTAGCCTCGCCGCGCCGCCACAGATAGTAGATGAGTCCGAAGCCCAGCGCGGCGGTCGCCCCGAACACCATGCGGGCAATGCCGGCCGCGGTGATGGGATCGGCGAAGCCATAGACCGGGATGGCAAAGGCGAGGAGGCCGATGAGCAACAGCAGATTGCCGATGATCGGCAGGAGGTGGCGGAGCTCGCCGACGGTAACGAGATAGAGAATGAGAAAGGCCGCCATCAGCCCTTCCACCAGGGCCCTGATGGCGGCGGGGGTGAGTGCCTCGATGCCGAGGCTCGTAACGATCGGCATCAGATGGCCCGCTTCCAGGGTCATGAAGGCGAGTGCCGAAAGGCCAAAGCCGCCGGCGGCCAGGAAGACCGGGCGGGCCCGGAAGCCATAGAGCGCCAGCATGGCGGCCGACAGGAGGGCAGCGATCCCCAGCATGGCGCCGCGAAAGAAGGCGAAGTAGTCCTTCTGCTCCTGGAAGGCATCGCGCTGCCACAGGGTCACGACCGACGGGATGGCGCCACTGATCTCGAATCCGATGACCGCCGTCTTGCCCGGATCGAGGGTCACGGCATAGGCCTGGCGCCCCGGCGACGGCTGGGGCTCGACGCTGATTGCCCCTTCGGTTGCCAGATTGACCACCGTCGCGCCGGAGGGTTTCGGCCACATCAGGCGCGATCCGACGAAGCCTTGGTCGGCAATGGCGATCACCGTGGTCTTAGGTCTATCGGAACCGTTGGTGAGGCCGGCGACAATCCAGCGGAACTGCGGGCCCTGACCCTTGGCGCGCAGAGTCATGAAATCGCCTACGCCGGTCGCCGAGCCCGGCTTCTCGATCACCGCATCGCGCTGGTCGGTCTCGACGCGCACAAAATAGGGAAGGAGATCGCGGCTCGCACCTTCGAACACCACATTGGCCGGCTCGACGGCCCGGGCCGGGTGCCACGCCAACAGCCCTGCGAAGACAGCTAGAGCGAGCAAACGTGCGAGGCCCGCGCCGCCCCATATTGCGCCGGAATGCCGATTCATGGTCCCTAGCTAATCCCCGCCCCGCCCCCGTGGCAAGAAATGATGCGAAGCAGGTTCAGCCGCCATCCGCCAGCCGGGCGAACAGCAGATGATCCCGCCAGACGCCGTTGATCTTCAGGTAGTTGCGGGCCAGGCCCTCCTCGGCAAAGCCGGTCCGCCGCAGAAGCGCGATCGAGGCGGTATTGCCCGGCAGACAGGAGGCCTCGACCCGGTGCAGCCGCAGATGGTCGAAAGCAAAGGGCAGGATCAGCCGCACCGCCGCGGTCATGTAGCCCCTGCGCAGGTGGGGCAGGCCCGTCCAGTAGCCGAGCGTTGCCATCTGGGCCACACCGCGGCGCACATTGGAAAGGGTAAGCGCCCCAAGCAGGGTGCGGCCATCGGCCGAGAAGATGAAGAACGGGTAGGCGGCGTCTTCCGCGATGTCGCGCCAGTAGCGCTTGACGCGGGCCCGGAAGGCGGCACGGGTCAGGTCGTTGGCCGGCCACTCGGGTTCCCAGGGTGCCAGAAAGGCGCGACTCAGCAGGCGGAGCTCGGCCCAGGACTTGTGGTCGCCGACATCCGGGGTGCGCAGCGTCACGCTGTCGCCGCGCAACACCGGCGGCAGGTCGGGGGTGAAGGGCGAGCGCAGGAAGACCATCGGGCAGCCCTCAGGCGAAATGGCCGGCGATGGTGGCGTAGGACGATAGCCCAGAGAGCTGGCCCACGGCGCTGAAGGCCGGGGCGGTGGCCTTGAACAGGCGCTCGGCCAGGGCCCGCACTTCTTCCGGAGTCACCGCCTCGATCTTGGCCACCAGCGTGGCAATCGCCGGCACCCGGCCATAGGCGAGGAATTGCCGGGCGATCTGGTCGGCGCGCGCCGAAGCACTTTCCAGATTCATCACCAGGCTGGCCTTGAGCTGGGCCTTGGCGCGGGCCACCTCGGCGTCGCTGATCTCGCGCGCCGCCGACAGCATGACCTCCGAGGTGATGTCCATCAGCTCGCGCGAGTGCTCGGGCGAGGTGGCGGCATAGACGCCGAGCTGGCCGGCGTCCTCATAGGCCGAGCCGAAGGAGAAGACGCTGTAGCACAGCCCCCGCTTCTCGCGCACTTCCTGGAACAGCCTGGAGGACATGCCGCCGCCCAGGATGTTGGAAAGCACTTGCAATACATAGATTTCGGGATCGCGGTAGCCGGGTGCGGCGAAGGCCAGCACCACATGGGCCTGGTCGAGGGGCTTGGCTTCGGTCTGGGCGGCGGGGCTGAACACCGGCGGCTGGCGCTGCGGCTCCTGGCCCTCGGCGATGGCGCCCAGAAGTTTCTCGGCGGCGGCGGCGAAGTCGCGATGGTCGAAGTTGCCGGCGGCCGCCACCACCATGCGCGAGCCCCAGTAGTTGCGGTCGCGCCAGGCCAGTATCCGGTCGCGTGTGACCCCCCCGATCAGTTCCGAGGTGCCGAGGATCGACCGGCCCAGGGGGTGGTCGCCGTAACAGGCCTGCTGGGCCAGATCGAACACCAGGTCGTCGGGCTGGTCATGGGCGGCGGCGATCTCCTGCAGGATCACGTCGCGCTCGCGTTCGAGTTCCTCGGGTTCGAGCGCCGACTCGGTGAAGATGTCGGCGAGAATGTCGAGGGCGAGCGCCCAGTCGTGCTTCAGCACCCGGGCATAATAGGTCGTGGTTTCCATGCCGGTCGCGGCATTGATCTCGCCGCCGGCCGATTCGATCTCTTCGGCGATCTGCTGGGCCGAACGCCTCTTGGTGCCCTTGAAGGCCATGTGCTCGAGGAAATGGGCAATGCCGTTTTCCTCAGGCCCCTCGTCGCGGGCTCCGGCCTTCACCCAGATGCCGAGGGCCACGGTCTCGAGATGGGGCATGAAATGGGTCACGACGTTGATGCCGTTCGACAGGCGGGTAATCTCGACGCTCATGACCTCCTCAGGACGCAGGCCGCGACAGGATGAAATCCCGGACGGCCTCACTGCGGCCGGGGAGCACTGTGTACCGTTCCTCGGCGGTCAGCAAGTGTTCCAGTCTTTTGGGTAAGGAGGGCCTGACGCCGCTGGCCCTTTCGACCGCATCGGGGAACTTGGCCGGATGCGCGGTGGCCAGCGTCACCATGGGGCCCTGCCCCTCCGTCTGCCGGCGGGCGACCGCGTAGCCCACGGCACTGTGCGGATCGAGCAGCTCGCCGGTCTCCGCCAGGGTCCGGCGAATGGTTGCCGCGGTCTCCGCTTCGCTCGCCGCCCCCGAGGCGAACTCGTTGCCGATTTCCTCAAGCTCGGTCTTGCCGATATGAAAGCTTCCGGACTGGGCCAAACCGGCCATCAGGCGGCGGACGTCACTGGCGTCGCGGCGGAAAACCTCGAACAGCAGGCGCTCGAAATTGCTCGACACCTGAATATCCATGGAAGGGCTCGATGAGGCGGTCACCCCCTTCACCTCATAACGACCGGTCTTTAGCGTCCGGTCGAGAATGTCGTTGACATTGGTGGCGATGACGAGCCGCCCCACCGGCAGGCCCATGCGCTTGGCCACCAGCCCGGCATAGATATCGCCGAAATTGCCGGTCGGCACGCAGTAGTCGATGGTGCGGTCGGGCGCTCCCAGCGACAGGCCCGAGGTCACATAATAGACGATCTGGGCCATGATGCGGGCCCAGTTGATCGAATTGACGCCGGCCAACCCCACCTTGTCGCGGAAACCGTGATCGTTGAACAGGGCCTTCACGATCGCCTGGCAGTCGTCAAAGGTACCCTCGATGGCGATATTGTGCACCGAAGGCGAGGCAACCGTGGTCATCTGGCGGCGCTGCACTTCGCTCACCCTTCCATGGGGGTGGAGAATGAAGATCGAGGCATGATGACTTGCCTTGAAGGCTTCGATGGCCGCCCCGCCGGTATCGCCCGAGGTGGCGCCGACGATGGTGGCCCGGGTCTTGCGGCGTTCCAGGGCCCAGTCCATCAGGCGGGCGAGGAGCTGCATCGCCACGTCCTTGAAGGCCAAGGTCGGCCCGTGGAAGAGTTCGAGCAGCCAGTGGTTATCGTCGAGCTGCTTCAGGGGGACGACCGCCGGATGACCGAAGCCTCGATAGGCCTCGGCCAACATGCGTTTGAGCTCGCTATCGGGAACGGCGCCGCCGATGAAGGGATGGAGCACCGCAAAGGCCACTTCCTCGTAAGGCGCTCCCTGCAGGCGGCGCAGTGCGGTTGCCGAGAGCTGCGGCCAATGGGCCGGAACATAGAGGCCGCCGTCGCGGGCCAGGCCCGTCAGCAATACCTCCTCGAAGCCCAGGTCGGGCGCTTCACCGCGGGTCGACTGGTAGCGCAAACGGATTGTTTCCTCGGGTTGGGGCGTCCTGCTTTAGCGGCCGGTGGGGAACCTATCAAGCGCCGGATTTTTTCATCTGTCCACGGAGATAGAGGCCGGTGATGACGGCGAGGACCAGGGCGAGGGCGAACCAGGTGATGGCATATTGCAGATGGTTGTTGGCAAGTCCTGGCGCCGGCGCCTGGGGCCGCGGGAAGCCCCGGTCGCCGGCCTTCGGCAGGATGTGCAGCACCACCGGCCGGAGGGTCACGCCAGCCGGCACTTCGGTCGCCGCCAGCATCGCCGGCACGTCCCACCAGAACCACATGTTGGCCCGCACGTCATTGTCGGGGGTGAAGAAACCCCGGCCGGAGCCATGACTGAGAGCCACGCCGGTGACTTCGTTCTCTCCCGCCGGCGCCGCGATGCCGGCGCGCCGGTCGTCGGGCACCACGCCACGGTCGACGAGGATGAGGGTTCCTTCGGCCGTGACGAAGGGCGACACCACTTCCCAGGCGGGACTACCGTCGAAACTGCCAAGCAGCAGCTTGTCGCCCGTCCCAAGATAGTGGCCCCGGACCGTCACCCTGAGGAAGTCAATGTCGTCGCCCGTGGCCAGCGACAGCGGCACCGGGGCTGCCACCTGGCGCTCGGCCATGCGGGCGATCAGCGCTTCCTTCCAGCGCAGCCGCTCGATCTGCCAGACACCGAGGCCGAGCAACAGCGCTACGCCGACAAGGCTGGCGAGGAGTGTCCGCCAATGGCGGGCAAGGCCGGTCATTTCACCTCGCGGCCTTCGCGGGCCCCGGTCTTCCATTGCTGGCACAGCAGCACGCCCTTCACCGGCCGCAGCAGCAGCATCGGCAGAACGATGAGCAGCGGAACGGCGATTATCGCGTGAACCCAGAAGGGCGGTGCATAGGCCGCCTCGACGCCGAGGATCGAGCCCACGCCGAAGATGCCGACGAACAGCATGACGAACCAGGCGGCGCCATCGCCACCGTCGGCGAAGTCGTAGGAGAGCCCGCAACTCGCGCACGATTTGGCCACCGTCAGATAGCCGTCGAACAGCTTGCCACGGCCGCAACGCGGACATCTTCCCGCCAGCCCCGTCTTGAGCGGCGAGATGTCGGGATAATAGTTGTCGGTCATCGTTGCCTTCCAGCAAAAAGGGCCGCGCGGGAGGTTCCAGCGCGGCCCGTCGGACGATCTATATCATTTCACTCGGCCGGGAGCACCGCGCCCGCCGAGGCCCAGACATAGACGGCGGAGAACAGGAACAGCCAGACCACGTCGACGAAGTGCCAGTACCAGGCCGCCGCTTCGAAGCCGAAATGCTGCTTGGGCGTGAAATGGCCGGCCATCGCTCGGAACAGGCAGACGGTCAGGAAGATGGTGCCGATGATCACGTGGAAGCCGTGAAAGCCCGTCGCCATGAAGAAGGTCGAGCCGTAGATGTTGCCGCCATTGTCGCGGCTGAAGGCGAAGGCGGCGCGCGAATATTCGTAGCCCTGGATCGAGGTGAACAGCACGCCCAGCGCAATCGTCGCCGCGAGGCCCCATTTGAGGCCCTGACGGTCGTTGTTGAGGAGCGCATGGTGGGCCCAGGTCACCGTGGTGCCGGAAGTGAGCAGGATCAGCGTATTGACCAGCGGCAAGTGCCAGGGGTTGAACACCTCGATGCCCTTGGGTGGCCAAACGCCGCCGGTCGCCGCCACGCGGGCCGCCTGGATGTTTTCGCCGGTGAACAGGCTGGCATCGAAGAAGGCCCAGAACCAGGCGACGAAGAACATCACCTCCGAGGCGATGAACATGATCATGCCGTAGCGCAGATGCAGGCTGACGACCGGCGTGTGATCGCCCTTGTGCGCTTCCGCGATCACATCGCGCCACCACATGAACATGGTGTAGAACACGCCCATGAGGCCGAGGAGCGGGATTGCGGCGTAGCTATTGCCGTAGTGCATCCACAGGACCAGGCCGACGGCCATGATGAAGACGGAAATCGCTCCGACGATGGGCCAGGGACTGGGGTCGACCAGGTGATAGTCGTGATGTTTGGCGTGCGCGTCGGCCATTTCCCCCACTCCGTTAATTGGCAATTCTGCCGCCGGCGGTTTCAACCGACGAAACGGCTTTGGGCTTGTCCACCGGATAGAACGTATAGGACAGCGTAATTTCCCCGATCGACTTCGAATCGGCATCCTCGGCGATCGCTGGGTCGACGAAGAAAACGACCGGCAGGTCGGCGCTCTCGCCCGGCTTCAGCGTCTGCTCGGTGAAGCAGAAGCACTGGATCTTATTGAAATAGGTGGCGGCCGCGGCCGGCGTCACGTTGAACACCGCCGAGCCGGTTAGCGTGCGGCCGGTCAGGTTGGTGGCCCGGTAATGGGCCAGGTTCTGGGCCCCGAGCTTCACCGTCAGCGACGCCTGCACCGGGCGGAAGCTCCAGCCGAGGCTTGCCGCCGTGTTGGCGTCGAAGCGAACGGTGACGGTCTGGTCGGTTGACTTTGCGGGAGCCGCAGCGGCGCGCCTGGGCGTGCCGTTGTAGCCGGTGGCCTTGCAAAAGAGCGAGTAGAGCGGCACCGAGGCATAGGTGAGGCCGAGCATGGCAAGGGTTCCACCCAGGGCGATCAGGGCGACGCGGCGGTTGGATTTCGCGAGACCCCCGGCCATGTCAGAGACTCCGCAAGGCGACGTTGCCGCCCAGCCGCACGATGGTGGTGACGAAGAACAGCGCCACCAGGCCGCCGAGCACCAGGGCCATGACGATGGCCCGGCGGCGGCGGCGCGCCAGGTCCTCGGGGCCGAAGGGTTGCGGGGGCAAGGGAGCGCTCATCCGATCACCGGCTGGAACGGCACGAGCCCGAGCAGGCGCTCGGCCAGGATCGTGGCGAAGATCAGGAACAGCCAGACAATCGAAAAGCTGAACAGGCCGCGGCAGGCCTTTTCCGCCGCCGGGCCGTCGGAAAGGCGGAAGACCCTGACGGCGCAGGCGATGAAGACGAGGTCGAGGGCCACGGCAACCATGGTGTAGACGAGGCCGGTCACGCCGAGGAGCGACGGCAGGAGCGTGACTGGCGCCAGGAGCAGCGAATAGATCAGGATTTGCCGGCGGGTCTCGCGCGGGCCTGCCACCACCGGCAGCATCGGAATGCCGGCCCGGGCATAGTCGGCATTGACGTTCCGCCACAGGGCGAGGGCCCAGAAATGCGGCGGCGTCCAGTTGAAGATGATGAGAAAGAGGGCGATCGAGCCGAGATCGACCGAGCCCGTCACCGCGGCCCAGCCGATCATCGGCGGGAAGGCCCCGGCGGCACCGCCGATCACGATGTTCTGCGGCGTCGCCCGCTTCAGCCACACGGTATAGATGACGATGTAGAAGAAGATGGTGAAGGCGAGGAGCGCGCCCGCCACCACATTGAGCATCAACCCCAGCGCCAGCACCGAACCCACCGCAAGGGTTGCGCCGAAGCCCAGGGCCTCGCCCGGCAGGATGCGCCCACGCGGAACGGGGCGCGACAGGGTCCGCCGCATCACCGCATCGATGTCGGCGTCGTACCACATGTTGAGAGCGCCGCAGGCGCCGGCTCCGACGGCGATGGCGATGAGCGCCATGGCCGCGAGCCACGGATGCAGTGTGCCCGGTGCGGCGGCGATGCCGACGAGCGCGGTGAAGATCGACAGCGACATCACCCGCGGCTTCAACAGCGCAACATAATCGCCAACCGCGCCCTGGCCGCCGTAGGCGGCGGCGGTCGGGCTGGCGATATCGGTGGAAATGTCGCTCATGCCGTCAGCGGATCACCGGCAGGGTGTTGAACTGGTGGAAGGGCGGCGGCGAAGGCAGCGTCCACTCCAGCGTCGTCGCACCGACGCCCCACGGATTGTCGCCGGCCGGCACCTTGCGGGCAAAGGCCTGGACCATGCCATAGAGGAAGATCAGGACGCCGACACCGGCAAGATAGGACCCGTAGGACGACACCAGGTTCCAGCCGGCGAAGACCTCCGGATAGTCGATGTAGCGGCGCGGCATGCCGGCAAGGCCGAGGAAATGCTGCGGGAAGAAGGTTAGATTGACGCCGACGAAGGTCACCCAGAAATGCAGCTTGCCGATGCGCTCATCATACATGTAGCCGGAGATCTTGGGGAACCAGTAGTACCAGCCCGCGAAGATGGCGAACACCGCACCCAGCGACAGCACGTAATGGAAGTGGGCGACGACATAGTAGGTGTCCTGCAACGAACGGTCGACGCCGGCGTTGGCTAGCACCACACCGGTCACGCCGCCCACGGTGAACAGGAAGATGAAGCCCAGGGCCCAGATCATCGGTGTGCGGAACTCGATCGAGCCGCCCCACATGGTGGCGATCCACGAGAAGACCTTGACCCCGGTCGGCACGGCGATGATCATCGTCGCCGCGATGAAATAGGCCTGGGTGTCGGCGTCGAGGCCGACCGTGTACATGTGATGGGCCCAGACGATGAAGCCGACGACGCCGATCGACACCATGGCATAGGCCATGCCGAGGTAGCCGAACACCGGCTTCCGGGAGAAGGTCGAGACAACCTGCGAGATGATGCCGAAGCCGGGAAGGATGAGGATATAGACCTCGGGGTGGCCGAAGAACCAGAATAGGTGCTGGAATAAAATCGGGTCGCCGCCCTTGGAGGGAACGAAGAAGCTGGTGCCGAAGTTGCGGTCGGTCAGCAGCATGGTGATGGCGCCGGCCAGCACCGGCAACGACAGCAGAAGCAGGAACACCGTGACCAGGATCGACCAGACGAACAGCGGCATCTTGTGCAGCGTCATGCCGGGGGCGCGCATGTTGAAGATGGTGGTGATGAAGTTGATGGCGCCGAGAATCGACGACGCACCGGCCAGATGGATCGACAGGATGGCGAAATCCATGGCCGGGCCGGGCTGGCCGGAGGTCGACAGCGGCGGATAGAGGGTCCAGCCGCCACCGACGCCATAGGCCCCCGCCGGACCCGGAACGAACATCGAGATCAGCAGGAGGGCGAGCGACGGCGGCAGCAGCCAGAAGGAAATGTTGTTCATGCGCGGGAACGCCATGTCGGGGGCGCCGATCATCAGCGGCACGAACCAGTTGCCGAAGCCGCCGATCATCGCCGGCATGACCATGAAGAAGATCATCAACAGGCCGTGGCCGGTGACGAACACATTGTACATCTGCTTGCCCTGGTCGAGGGCTTCGCCGGCGCTGGCGCCGTAGACCATCTGGGCCAGGCCGCTGAAGATCTGAATGCCGGGATACATCAGCTCCCAGCGCATCATCATCGACAGGAAGCCGCCGATCAGGCCGGCAAAGATGGCAAACACCAGATACATCGTGCCGATGTCCTTGTGGTTGGTGGAATAGACGAAGCGCTTCCAGCCCGTCGGATTTCCGTGATCGGCCGCTGCGTATGCCATCTCTATCGCCCCTATCTCAAACTTAGTTCTGCGCGAGTGTTTCTTTGGCCGGCTTTATGGTGGCCAGGAATTGCTTCAGCGTCGCATCGTCGGGCGACTTCAGCATCAGCTCGGTCCAGGCCTTGTACTTGTCCTCGGAAACCACCCACACCTCGATCGGCATGAAGGCATGGTCCTTGCCGCACAGTTCCGAGCACTGGCCATAGAACACGCCCTCCTTCTCCGCCCTGAACCAGTCCTGGTTCAGGCGGCCGGGGATGGCATCGATCTTGAGGCCGAAGGACTGCACCGTCCAGGAGTGGATGATGCCCTCGGGATCGGAGGTGACGATCAGGTCGACGATCTTGTTAACCGGTACCACGACGGGAACGTCGGTGGACAGGAGATAGGGCACACCGTCCTTGTCGGCCTCGTCCTTGGGCTTCAGATAGGCGCTGAAACTCACCTTGGCGGAGCCGTCGTCGTTCCTGCCGAGATCGGGATAGTCGTAGGTCCAGTTCCAGCTCGGCTGGCCGGTGATCTTGAGCGTCATGTCGCCCTTGGGGATATCGCGCTGCAGGTAGAGCAGACGGAAGGACGGAATGGCTATGGTCACCAGAATGATGATCGGGATCACCGTCCACAGCACTTCGACCGTGGTGTTGTGGGTGGTCTTGGAGGGAACCGGATTGGCCTTGGCGTTGAACTTCACCATCACGTAGATGAGGAGGCCCAATACGAACAGCGTGATGACGGTGATGATCGGCAACAGGATGTCGTTGTGCAGGAAACGGATGCCTTGCGCCGACGGGGTCACCGCCTCCTGCAGGCCGAGCTGCCAGTTTTCCGAATGGCCGTTGGCGGCGAAGGCTCCGGGGCCGAAGACCCATGCCGCCGCAGCGGCGGTCAGCGCCATGAGGTGTCTTGCAATTCGCATCGTCGCCCCTTTCCCAACCGGTTAGCCGAGGCCCCGGCCTGCCGGCAAGCCATGCCGGCGCCATCCCTTGCGGGCCACCTTCGTTCCGGCCGGATTGTGAACCACATTCGCCTGCCAGCCGCAACCGGCCCGTGCGCGGCAAAACGTCATTGCGTGGACCGCCGGTGAAGTAACCGGAATTCCGCCCCATTCTTCCGGGAAACCGCTGGCCCTGCGACGCCCGGTCGAGGGGCGAGGACGGCCAAATCGCAGTTGTCTTAGGTTCAACCTGGCGCTATGAGCCGCCGCTATCTCCTGAAGAAGGTCAAACTCCTGTGCGAATCACCACCGAACTCCGCCGGCTCGCAACCCCCACGGTTGTCGGCCTGATGCTCGCCGTCGCCGTCGCCGGTACGGTTGCGGCGCAATCGGGCCAGCAGCCGCCGGTCAGCCAGTTCGGTCCGCGCATCAAGCCGGCTCAGGGCCAGGGTCAGCAAGCCCAACAGGCCCAGGCGCCGGCGGCCGAAACCGTCGCCACCAAGGGGTCATGGAAGGTTCAGTGCGAAACCACGCCGGCCAACGGCAATACTCCGGCCCAGCGCCAGTGCGGCATGGTGCAAGGCAGCACCAACGAGAAGAACCCCAACGCCTTCATCAATGTCATCCTCACCCGCGCCAAGCAGGGAGAAAAGCAGACCACGACCATGCGGCTGATCGTGCCGGTGGGCGTGTTCCTGCCCCAGGGCGTGGCCTTCGAGATCGACTCCAACGCCATCGGCCGCACCGGCTATATCCGCTGTACCCCGCAAATCTGCATGGCGCAGGCGGAAGTCATCCCGGAAACCCTCGACAAGATGAGGAAGGGCAAAGAAGCCAACTTCATCATCTATGAGGCGCCCGGCATCGGCCTGCCCCTGAAGATCAAGCTCGACGGCTTCGGCGCCGCGCTGGCCGAGCTCGACAAGCTCTAGGGCAAATCCCGCCACTGGCAGAAGCGCCGTGGGCCGCCTATCTTGGCAGGCGTGAGCAGCTTTGCGAAAGGCCTTCCCGTGGCAGCAACCGGCATGACTTCCCTTCTCGACGGCAGCGAGCTTGAACGCGGCCGGGCCCTGGCGATCACCGCCGACAGTCTGGCCAAGGCCGACGACGGCGAGCTCTTCCTCGAGCGCCGGCGTAGCGAGAGCCTGGTGTTCGACGACGGCAAGCTTAAGGCCGCCAGCTTCGACGACAGCCAGGGCTTCGGCCTCCGGGCGGTGGTCGGCGAAACCGCGGCTTACGCCCACGCAACCGAATTCTCCGAAGCCGCCTTGAAACGCGCCTCGGAGGTCTGCGCCACCATCACCCGGAGTGGTACTTCGGCCAAGGTGGCGCTGCCGCCCCAGCGCAGCAACGCCAGGCTCTATGGCGAGGCCAATCCGGCCGAGGCATTGGGCTTTGCCGAGAAGGTGGCCCTTCTGCAGAAGGCCGACGGCTTCGCCCGCGGCCTCGATCCCCGGGTGCGCCAGGTCTCGGTGTCGCTCGCCGCCGACTGGCAGTCGGTCGAGATCGTCAGGGCCGACGGCGCCACCTACCGCGACATCCGCCCGCTCGTCCGCTTCAACGTCTCGGTGGTTTCCGCCAATGGCAGCGAACAGGGCCAGGGCAGTCATGGGCTGGGCGGGCGGGGCGACCCTCTCTCCTATCTGGCCGAGGATATCTGGCAGGAGGCGGTGCGCGAAGCGCTGCGCCAGAGTCTCGTTTCGCTCGAAGCCAAGCCGGCTCCGGCCGGCGAGATGGATGTGCTGCTCGGTCCCGGCTGGCCCGGCATTCTGCTGCACGAAGCGATCGGCCATGGGCTCGAGGGCGACTTCAACCGCAAGAAGACTTCGGCCTTCGCCGGCCTGATGGGCACCCGCATCGCCGCCAAAGGCATCACCGTGGTCGACGACGGCACCCTCCCCGACCGCCGCGGCTCCCTCACCATCGACGACGAGGGAACGCCCACCAACTGCACCACGCTGATCGAGGACGGCATCCTGGTCGGCTTTATGCAGGACCGGCTCAACGCTCGGCTCATGGGAGTTGCCCCCACCGGCAATGGCCGGCGGCAATCCTATGCCCATGCGCCGATGCCGCGCATGACCAACACCTATATGCTGAACGGCGACAGGCATCCCGACGAAATCCGCGCCTCGATCAAGCGCGGCCTCTTTGCCAAGTCGTTCGGCGGCGGCCAGGTCGACATCACTTCCGGCAAGTTCGTGTTCTCCTGCACCGAGGCCTATCTGATCGAGGACGGCAGGATCACCGCCCCGGTCAAGGGGGCAACCCTCATCGGGGCGGGGGCCGAGGCGCTCACCCGCATCTCCATGGTCGGCAACGACATGGCGCTCGATCCCGGCATCGGCACCTGCGGCAAGCAGGGCCAGGGCGTCCCCGTCGGCGTCGGCCAGCCGACACTGCGCATCGACCGGCTGACGGTGGGCGGCACCGCGGCCTGAGCGTTACTTGGGATAAGCTCAATCTTCGGCATTGCCTCGGGCGTTGCAGCCTATAGGATCGCTGCCGGGATCGAACATGCTGGCAGGACCTGAACCATGGCATTGATGCGGCTTTTGGCGGAGGCCCAGGGTGGTGGATTGTTCGGCGCGGTCGGCCAGGCGACTGGTCTTGACGGCTCTGCCACGCAGGCCGCCATGACAGCGCTCTGCCCGGCGATCGCCGGCCAGCTGCAGCAGAAATCAACCGCCGATCCCGCCACCTTTGAAAGCCTGCTCGACCTTCTCGAGGAAGGCGCCGACGGCAGCGTCCTCGACGATGCGACGGAATTGACCGACGCCGAGGCGGTCGCCGATGGCAACGCCATTCTTGATGACATCTACGGCTCGCGCGATGCGGCAATCCGGGCCATGCGCCAGCTCGCCCCCGAGGTTCCCGAAACCTCGCTCGGCCGGTTGGCGGCGATCAGCGCCGTGGCGGTCCTGGGCGCACTGGCCAAAACCCAGGCGCCTATGGCGTTGGCCGATGCGCCCCAGGCGGCTTCCTCGTCGGGTGGTGGCCTTTTCGGCAGCATCGTTTCGGCCATCGTCAAAGGCGTAGTGCAGGAAGCCGCGCGCGAGCTTGCCCCCAAGCGCCGGCGGCGGCGCTACGGCGGCTATTTCGGCCGCCGCACGACACGCCGGACGCGGCGCCGGCGCGCAACACCATCGCTCGACGACATTTTCCGCGACATTCTCGGGGCTACCCGTGGCTAACCCTCGCGCGGCTGCCGGTGGCGCTGGCTGGAACGCCCTTCCAGCGCCAGGGCGGCGTTGACGGTCAAGGGCAGGCCGGCCGCCCATTCGACGTCGGCGCGGGAAACACCGATGTCGCGCAGCATGTAGTCGTCATAGTCGCGCAGCCTGGCAATCGACCGCCGGGTCTGCCAGTTGCGGATCAGCCGGGCAATGATCGAGCCGCCTTGGGCCTCGCCGAAGGACAGGGAATGGTTCAGGGCATAGTCTCTCATGGCACAAGTCTCCTTTGACGCGAGAGAACCCGTTTCCCCCGCGGTTAGCCACCCGAAAGCGGCTCGAAATCACTGCTGATATGGGGAGAATATGCCTCATTTCTATTGATTTCTCCAACGAATGTATTTTATAGTATCAATGATTATTGTTGATGGATTGGCGCTATGATCATCCCTAACCTCGATATCGATCTGCTCAAGACTTTCCTGGCCATAGCCGATACCGGCAGCTTCACCCGGGCGGCGGAAGAAGTGCACAAGACCCAGTCGGCCGTCTCCATGCAGATGAAGCGGCTGGAGGAGGTTTTGGGCCGGCCGCTGTTTGCCCGCAATGGCCGGGCCAGCCGCTTCACCGCCGATGGCGAGCGGCTGGTGGAATATGCCCGGCGCATGGTGGCGATCAATGACGAGGCGGTGTCGGCCTTCACCAAGCCGGAATTGACCGGCAGACTGCGCTTCGGCACGCCCGACGATTATGCCGACCGCTTCCTGCCGGAAATCCTGGCGCGCTTTTCGCGCACCCATCCTCTGGTGACGGTCGATGTCGAATGCCTCAACAGTTCGACCCTCGCCGAGCGCACCCGGCGTGGCGAAATGGACCTGGCGCTGGTCACCGTCGGCTGCGATGTCATTACCGACGAGCCGGTCCGGCGCGAGCCCCTGGTGTGGGTCACTTCGGCCCGCCACAATGTCCACATGCTGGAGGTGCTGCCGCTCGCCAGTCCCGAATGCGAATGGCGGAAGGCGGTGCTCAAGGCGCTCGACTCGCAAAAGCGCAAGTACCGCATCGCCTATTCGAGCTCCAATTCCAATGCCATCAACGCCGCGGTGCAAACCGGCCTGGCGGTGGGTGCAGTGCCTGAGCTTTGCGTGCGCCCCGGCATGCGGGTGCTCACTGAACGCGACGGCTTCCCGGTGATCGGCTCCTTCGACATCGGCCTCGTCAGGAAGCCCGGCCGCCCCTCCTCGGCCGCCGAGGCGCTCGCCCGCCACGTCATCGAAGGCCTCTCCAACCTGCAACGCCCGGCGATGGCGGCGGAGTAGTCATGAAGAGTCCTGTGCTCATGGACATCTTGCACCTCGCCGAGAATTGGCCCGTGGAGGATCAAGAAGAACTGGTGCGGGCGGCACTTTGTATCGAGCAGCGGCGGTCCGGCGATTTCACCTTGACCAGCGACGATTGGAAAATCATCGATGCGCGGCTTGAGGCGGCCCGGCTTGGACAAATTGCCACCGATGAAGAAGTGGCAGCGACCTTCGTCAGTCTCAAGGACATACACAAGGAAAGCACACTGGGCGGCCTCTCCTGGAGGGACTTGCGCGACACTGGCCGCAAGTAATCACATTCCCCTGCCGTCATCCCGGCGAAAGCCGGGACCCACTAAACCTTTTCAAATTGCTGGGCGCCGGTTGATCGGGCGCAATGGGTCCCGGCTTTCGCCGGGATGACGGAACAGGGCAAGCCGTTTCAATACGCATAATCCCTAAACACCCTGGTGATGTCGCCGCCCCACGGGCCATTGTACAGAGCCAGCAAGTTTTCCGCCGCCGTCTTGCCGGTCGCCACCGTTTCGTCGAGAACGTCGAGGAAGGCCGCCTCGGTCTTGCCCCGGCAGCCGTGCTCGGCGCGGGCGATGAGGCCGGCGCGCGACAATTTGAGAACATCCTTCGCCACCTGCTGAACCGTCCGTCCACGGATCGTTGCCTTCAGCCCCTGGCGCGGCACGGCATCGCGTAGCGCCTGGCGTTCGGCGGCGCTCCAGTCCTTGACCAGATCCCAGGCGGCATCGAGGGAATTCTGGTCGTAGAGCAGTCCCACGAACAGCGCCGGCAGCGCGCACAGCCTCCGCCATGGTCCGGAATCGCAGCCGCGCATTTCCAGGTATGTCTTGAGGCGCACTTCCGGGAAAATCGTCGTGATGTGGTCGGACCAGTCCTTCAGGACCGGCTTTTCGCCGGGAAGCTGCGGCAATTCTCCGCGCAGGAACGCCCGGAAACTTTCGCCCGCCGTGTCGATGAACTTGCCGTCGCGGATGACGAAATACATCGGCACGTCGAGGGCGTAATCGACATAGCGCTCGAAACCGAAGCCCGGTTCGAACACAAAGGGCAACATGCCGGCCCGGGCATTATCGGTGTCGCGCCAGACCTCGGAGCGGAAGGAGAGATAGCCGTTGGGCTTGCCGTCGAGAAACGGCGAATTGGCGAAGAGGGCGGTTGCCACCGGCTGCAAGGCCAGCGACACCCGGAGCTTCTTCACCATGTCGGCCTCGGAGCCGAAATCGAGATTGACCTGCACGGTGCAGGTGCGGAACATCATGTCGCGGCCATATTTCCCCACCTTGTCCATATAGGGCGCCATGATCTTGTAGCGGCCCTTGGGCATCACCGGCGTCTGGCCCCTCGACCAAGTGGGCGAGGCGCCGAGCCCGAGGAATCCGATCCCCAATGCGTCACCCACCTCGCGCACCTGGTCGAGATGCTCATGCACTTCCTCGCAGGTGTCGTGCACGGTCCTGAGCGGTGCGCCGGAAAGTTCGAACTGGCCGCCGGGCTCGCGCGAGATGCTGCCGATGCCATGGGCATCGGCAAGGGCGATGATGTTGGAGCCCTCATAGACGCCGGCCCAGCCGAAACGGTCGCGCAGGCCTTCGAGCAAAGCCCGGATCGAGCGCGGCCCTTCATAGGGAACCGGCTGCAGCGTGTCGGTCAAAAAGGGAAACTTTTCGTGCTCGGTGCCGAGCCGCCAGTCCTCTTTGGGTTTCGAGCCCGAAGCCAGAAAGTCGATGAGCTGAGCCTTCGCTTCGATGGGGGCGCGCGCCTCAACTGTGTCGGGGGTCGGTCCGCTCACGGGGGAAATCCTCACTGCCTCGGAGCAGAGGATTTAGGCACCGATCCTTGATCCGGCAAGACAAAGATTGCCGGGCAATTTTCAAACCCAGTCGCCGGCCACTGCCTGCATCAGGGTCAGGGCCGCGATCCCCGCCGTATCGGCCCGCATGATGCGGGGGCCGAGCGAGATGGCGGTGACGAAGTCGAGGCCGATGAGCTGCCCCTTCTCCTCCCTGGTGAAGCCGCCTTCGGGCCCCACCAGCACGGCGGCGGGCGGTGCCAGACCTTTCAGCGCCGCAAGCGGGTTGGCGATCTTCGCCGTCTCGTCGCACCAGACGAGCGCCCGCGCCCGGTCCCAGCCCGAAAGCAATGTCTCGAACTTCCGGGGCTCCAGCACCTCGGGCACATAGACCAGATTGCACTGTTCCGCCGCTTCGATGACATTGGCCCGCATGCGTTCGAGGTTCACCCTCTCGACAATGGTCCGCGCCGTGATGACCGGCCGGAGCCGCCGGGCGCCGAGTTCGGTCGCCTTCTGCACCACATAGTCGAGGCGGGCGTGTTTCAACGGCGCGAAGACATAGTCGATATCGGGCGGCGGCTTCACATCGCCGACGCGGGCTTCGCAGCGGAGAGTGACCGCCTTCTTGGCCACATTCCCCAGATAGCAAAGCCACTCGCCATCGTTGCCATTGAACGCCCGCACCGGATCGCCGCCGGCAAGCCTGAGCACATGGGCGAGATAGTGAGCCTGCTCGCGCCCAAGCTCGATTTCCGCGCCCGTGGCAAGGCTCTGATCGACAAACAGACGAGGGGTGGTTTTCATGAGGTCCTGATGTACACCGCTGGCATGAGCGATGTCAGCAGGGAAGAGGTTGTAACCTTCTTCATGCGGTCTCATCCTGACTCGCTATGCGAAGGCACGGTTGCTTCGACTCACATCGGCCCACATCCAACACCGTCATTCCGGCGAAAGCCGGAATCCCGCTTCCTCTATTGTGAAGAAAGCGGGGCCACTGGGCCGACCGGGTGCTGCCCAAGGCCACTCGCCCCTATGCGCGGCTCATGCGGCTCGAACGCCCGATCGGCTGGTGGCTGCTGCTCATCCTCTGCTGGTGGAGTCTGCTGCTGGCGGAGATCGCCCGGGCCGGGGAGACAGGCCGTGGATCAGGCAGGCCCTGGCGTCACGAGGCGGCGCTCGCCGCAGCGGCCTCGGCGTGGGGGGGCATGCTGGCTCCCACGACGCGGTTCCGGCCGCTGGCTTTGCCATGATAGAGGGCGAGATCGGCGGACTTGACCAAGTCCGACTGGTTTGCCCCGTGTTCGGGAGCCTGAGCGACGCCGGCCGACATGGTGATGGCGCCGAGCCGCTGCCCGTGATGCACCACCGACAGGACTTCGACCGCCCGCCGCAGATCCTCGGCACGTTCAATGGCCGCGGCCAGCGGAACGTCCGGCAGAAAGACGATAAACTCCTCGCCGCCATAGCGGGCGACGATTTCCGTCGGCCGAACCCAGCGCAACAGCAGCGAGCCCATGGCGACGAGCAGCGCGTCGCCGGCGTCGTGGCCATGCACGTCGTTGAACTTCTTGAAATGGTCGATGTCGAACAGCACGACGCTCGCCGGCGACGACACGCTGGCCGCCCGGTCAAGCTCACGCTGCAGGGTTTCCAGCAGATACCGGCGATTGAACAGCCCGGTTAACGGATCGCGCAGGGCCTGGTGGCGCAGCGCCTCGCGCAGCTGGATGTTGGAAATGGCGAGCGCCAGGTGCTCGGCGATCGTGTTCAGGAACTCGGCGCGCTCGGTTTCGTCGTCGCTGCTGCGCCGGTTGGTAGGCGCCTGCCGGTCGCCATCATGGAGGAAGAAGGATCCCAGGGCCTCGCCGTTGGCCATCAGCGGAATGCAGTGGTACTGCCCTTCCTGGCCGATCTCGGCATGGGTGCAAAACACCGCATCCTGCCCGTGCCGGGCCTTGAGCGCCCGGCCGCAGCGCAGCGACCAGCAGCTTTGCGGGGCGAAGGTTTCCTCGAAACTCTGTCCGGTGCCCCATTCGAGCACCCGCTTCATGCAGTTGCGCGAGTGATTCATCAGATAGATGGCGCCGGAGGCGCCGGGCAAGAGCCGCTGCAGCTGCTTCCTGGCCACCCCATAGGCCTCCTCCAGGTTGTCGCAGGCCGGCAGGAGCCTTGTGAGCTCGGCAAGCTCGGAGATTTCCAGCTGCTTGTTTCTGATGGCCGTAAGGCTCTCGGCCAGCCGGACATTTGCCTGGGCGATTTCGGCCGTGCGGTCCTCGACGCGCCGTTCGAGGTCGGCGCGCTCGGCGAGCAGGATCCGCTCAACCTCTTTGAGTCTCCGGTTCTTCTCCAATACCGGCCGGAAGACGCCAAAATAGACCATGGGAAAGACGATGATCGACAGCGACAGGGGGTCAGCGATATTGACCCACATGCTTCCCCGGAGAGCGAGATTCTGCAGCACGATCATGATCGCCAGCTCGCCGAAGAAAATGGCGGCAACGACGATCAAGAGAAGCTTTAGGGCCTGGTTCCTCGGCCCGTTCCCGTTCGACCCGGACTCCATCGCTTTCCTCACGTGCTGTCTAGTCGTTGTAGTCGCAAAGGAGGAGCAACCCCTAAATTGCAGCGACAAGACGCCACAATTGTTTCGCCTATGGTTGTCAAATGGTGAACATTCTGGGGCATCGAAAGCCGGGCAGACCGCCAATGAGTAGCCATCGGCCCGTCCCCGGGCTACACCTTCGCCCATGAGCGATGCCGACAGCCGAGACGGCCGGGTGGCGGATGCGGTGCGAGGGCACTGGGCCGACCGGCTGCTGCCGGAAGCCGTTCGTCCCTATGCGCGGCTTGCGCGGCTCGAACGCCCGATCGGATGGTGGCTGTTGCTCATCCCCTGCTGGTGGGGCCTCCTGCTGGCCCAGATCGCCCAGGGCAGTGGCTGGCCGAACCTGTGGTATGCGCTCCTCTTCCTCATCGGCTCGATCGTCATGCGCGGTGCCGGCTGCACCTTGAACGACATCGTCGACCGCGACTTCGATGCGCAAGTGGCGCGCACCCGCTCCCGGCCCATCCCCTCGGGCCAGGTGAGTGTCCCGGCGGCCATCGTCTTTCTCGTGGCCCTCAGCCTTGCCGGCCTCGCGGTACTCCTCCAGTTCAACCGCTTCACCATCGCGCTGGGTGCTGCCTCCCTAGTCATCGTCGCCATCTATCCTCTGATGAAACGGGTGACCTACTGGCCCCAGCTCTTCCTGGGGCTTGCCTTCAACTGGGGGGCACTGGTGGGCTGGAGTGCCGTCGCGGGCTCGCTGTCGCTCCCGCCTCTCCTCCTCTACGCCGCCGGCATCTGCTGGACCCTGGCCTATGACACGATCTACGCCCACCAGGACAAGGAGGACGATGTGCTCATTGGCGTCAAGTCGACGGCGCTCAAATTCGGCACCGCCAGCCGCGGCTGGATCGCCCTCTTCTTCGCCGCCTTCCTTATCCTCACCGATGCCGCCCTGTGGCTTGCGGGAGCGGGCCCCATTGCCCATATGGGCGTGGCGGCGGCGGCACTCCATGCTGCCTGGCAGGTGACGCGCTTCGCCGACAATGACGCGGAACGCTGCCTTAAGCTGTTCCGCTCCAATAGAAACCTCGGATTGATCATCACCTTCGCGCTTCTCCTGGACCTCCTCATCCCATGACCGACGATCTTCTCAACATCGCCGCCGATGCGGTGGCCATTGCCCGCAAACTGGGTGCTACCGCCGCCGAGGCGCTGGCCGTCGACCGGCGCGGCACCGACATCGAAATCCGCGACGGCGCCATCGAGAAGCTCGAGCAGGCCGAGGCCCGCGAGATCGGCCTCAGGGTCTTCGCCGGCCAGTCCTCGGCCATCATTTCAGGAAGCGTGTTGACGAGGGACGCCATCACCCGGCTGGCCGAGACCGCCCTCGCCATGGCCAAGCTCGCACCCCCCGATCCCTTCGCCGGCATCGCCGAGCCCGATCAGCTTGCCACCTCCTTCCCCGACCTCGATCTCGTTTCCGAACGTCTGCCGTCGCCCGCCGAACTCGAAGCGCTGGCACGGAGCGCCGAAGACGCCGCCCTTGCCGTCAAGGGTGTGACCAAATCGAGCGGGGCCGATGCCTCGGCCGGCGACCGCACCATTGCGCTGGCCATCTCCAACGGCTTTGCCCGGGCCTACCGTAGGACCGGCGTCTCGGTCAGCGTTTCGGCGATCGCCGGCGACAGCACCCGCATGGAGCGCGACTATGACTATTCGAGTGCGGTCCATCTGGCCGATCTCGAAAGCCCCGAAATCGTCGGCCGCCGGGCCGGCGAACGGGCGGCGAAGCGTCTCCATCCGCGCAAGGTGAAATCGGAAACTCTTCCCGTCATCTTCGACAAGCGGGTGGCGGCGGGACTGGTCGGCCATCTGCTCGCCGGCATCAATGGCTCAGCCATCGCCCGCGGCACCAGCTTCTTGAAGGACAAGCTGGGCCAGGCGCTGTTCGGCCCTCATGTCGCCATCGTCGAAGACCCGTTCCGGTCCCGCGGCCTTGCATCGCGGCCCTTCGACGGCGAGGGCCTGGCGGGCGCCAGGCGCAATCTGATCGATGCTGGCCATCTCACCACCTGGCTTCTCGATTTGCGTTCGGCCCGGCAACTGGGCCTTAAGCCTGCGGGCGGCGGCGCCCGCGGACTGGGCTCGCCACCCTCGCCTGCTTCATCCAACGTTTATCTGGAGGCCGGCACAAGTTCCCCCAATGAGCTGCTCAGTCACGTCAATCGCGGGCTCTATGTGACGGAACTGATCGGATCGAGCATCAACATGGTGACGGGCGACTACAGCCGGGGCGCCTCGGGCTTCTGGATCGACAATGGCGAACTTAGCTTTCCGGTGAGCGAGATCACCATCGCCGGCAATCTCCTCGACATGTTCGGCTCCTTGACACCGGCCGACGATCTGGAATTCCGCTCCAGCGTCAATGCGCCGACAGTGCTGGTGGAGGGCCTCACCCTTGCCGGGCTCTGAGGCCTTGCAGCGCGACGCCGAACTCCTGTTCGAAGTGGTGCGCGAGGCCGGCCAACTCGCCTTGACCCTGCTCCGCCAGCAGGTCAGGCGCTGGTCGAAGAGCGACGGCACGCCGGTCACCGAAGCCGACATCAGGGTCGACGCCCTGCTGCGCTCCAAGCTCCAGGCAAGGCGGCCCGCCTATGGCTGGCTCTCCGAGGAAACCCCCGATGACCGCCAGCGGCTGGCCTGCGACCGCATGTGGATCGCCGACCCGATCGACGGCACCCGCGATTTCATCGCCGGCGGCACCAACTGGTGCATCGCCGTGGCCCTGATCGCCGAGGGGAGGCCCACGGCCGCCGCGATCTATCGTCCGGCCACGGAGGATTTCTACTGGGCGATCGAGGGCAAGGGCGCCCATCGCAACGGCGAGACGCTGGCAACGAGTGCCGGCCGGTCGCTGGCCGGAGCCCGGGTGGTGGGAAGCCGCAACTCGCTCGCTCTCTTGGCCGCCCATGGCATCGAGCCGGTGGCCTCGGGCTCGCTGCCTTTGCAACTGCGCCTGGCCCAGGTGGCATCGGGCGAGGTCGATGCCGCCGTCTCGGTCGGCCACAAGAACGACTGGGACCTCGCCGCCGGCGATCTCCTGGTGGCTGAGGCCGGCGGCTGCGCCGTCGATGTGGCCGGCAAACCTTACATTTACAACCGCGAAGCGACTTGGCAGCAGGGCATGATCGCCACCGGCCAGGCCCGGCGCGTCGCCCTTACCGAGGCCCTGAGAAAACCATGAGCAAGCAGCTTCTCCACCTGGTGTTCGGCGGCGAGCTTGGCGACGTGAAGGGCGTCGACTTCAAGGACCTCTCGGCACTCGACGTGGTGGGCTTCTATCCCAACTACGCCGCGGCCCACCGGGCCTGGCAGGCCAAGGCGCGGGAAACCATCGACAATGCCCAGATGCGCTACTTCATCGTCCATCTCCACCGCCTGCTCGATCCGGCGACGGACGTGGCAAAGAAGAAGACGCGGAAGAAGACGTAGGATGGAGCTCTTCTACCGGCCTAAATCCTCCCCTCCTCCTGCAACCTCCCCAAGGGAAACGCGGCGAGCGCCTTGTCTACGGCGGCGCGGGCGATGATCGCCTCGGCCTCGGCGCAGTCCTTACGCATCTGTTCGGTCAGTTCGGCCACCGTCTCGAAGCGCCGGTCGGGGCGGATTAAGTCGACGAGTTCGACCAGCAATGTCTTGCCATAGAGATCGCCGTCGAAGCCGATCAGATAGACTTCGAGAAAGGTCCGGTCGCTGTCGAAGGTCGGGCGGTTGCCGAAATAACCGGCCCCGGTCCAGAAACTCCCGCCGGTGACACCCGCCTCACGCACCCTCACTCCATAGATGCCGCGGAACGGCTCGGCTCCCGGTTCGAGCACGATGTTGACCGTCGGAAAGCCGATCGCCCGGCCCCGCTTGTCGCCCGGCACCACCTGGCCCAGCACCGTCCAGTAATAGCCCAGCTCATGGGCGGCGGCGGCGACATGGCCATGGCGCAGCGCCCGGCGGATCGAGCTCGACGAGAAGGGCGAATGCTGGTCGCCCTCGTCGGTCACCTGGTCGACGATGGTGACGCCGAAACCGTGGGTCTCGCCGAAGCCCGCCATGGCGGCGGGGCTGCCCTTGCGGCCACGGCCGAAATGGAAATCATAGCCGGTGACCACGTGCGAAACGCCGAGCCGCGCCACCAGCTCGCGGGCCACGAAGTCGCCGGCCTCGAGATTGGAAAGCTCGGCATTGAAGTCGAGCACCGCCATGAAGCTCGCCCCCAGCGCGCTCACCAGCCGGGCCTTGAGGGCGGCGGGCGTCAGGCGGAACACCGGCTCGTCGGGCTTGAAGAAGCTGCGCGGGTGCGGCTCGAAGGTCAGAACCCCCCAGGGCCTTCCCGCCGCCTCCGCCATGCCGCGGGCGGTTCCGAGCAGCGTCTGATGGCCGCGGTGCATGCCGTCGAAATTGCCGATGGCCGCAACTCCGCCCTTGAGGCTGTCGGGAAACCTTTCGCCTGGGCCGATCAGCTGCATCGAAACCTTTCCGTCATGGCCAGTCGAGGGAGCCCAGGGTCGCTACGATGCGGGCCTCGGGCACCCTCGCCCTCACCTCCCGCTCTGCCACATCGAGGCCGGCTCCGCCATCGGTGATGCCGTCGGCGACCAGCAGGGCGGCAAGGCCGAAATCGGCGGCCCCCTTGATGTCGGTGTCGGGGCCGTCGCCGATCGCCAGCACTTGCGCCAGGCCGAAGGGCTTGCCCCGCGCCCGCCGGGCTTCCTCCAGCGCCAGCTCATAGATCGGCCGGTAGGGCTTGCCGGCCATCAGCACCTCGCCGCCCAGCGCCTGATAGCGTTCGGCCAGCGCCCCGGCGCAGTACAAGATACGCTCGCCCTTCCTGACGATCCGGTCGGGATTGGCGCAGATCATGGTGAGGCCTAGTCCCTTCATCTCGCCAAGCAGCCGGTCATAGTCCTCGAGCCTGTCGTTCACATCGTCGAACAGGCCGGTGCACAAAACCGCTTTAGCTTCCGCCAATGGCACCCGCGCCACCTCGAGGCCGGCGAAGATCGATGCACTGCGCTCGTGCCCCACATGATAGACCTTGCCGCCGCCGTGGCTCAGCATCAGCGTCCGGGTCACGTCGCCCGAGGTGACGGTGGCATCATGGCTTTGCCAGTCGACACCCAACTCGGTGAGTTGGGCTTCGACGCCGGGTCCGGTGCGCGGCGAATTGGTGATGAGGATAACGGTGCCGCCCTCCCGGCGGTGGCGGGCGAGTGCGGCAGTGGCGTCGGTGTTGGGCCGCACCCCGTCATGCACCACGCCCCAGACATCGCACAGCCAGACCGGATAGCGCTCGGAGAACTCACGCATGGGACGCCGGCTGTCAGGCAGCCCGGCTGCGGGCGAAGTTACTGGCCTCGCGGCCCGCATCCTGGCGCACCCGGCGCGGCGGGGCGAAATAGGGGCCGCTGGCATAGCGCGCCACTCGGGCCGCCGCCTGGGCCTCGACGGTTGAGCGCACCCCGCCGACGATGATCTGGAACTGCATGGCGCGGGCGAAGCGGGCGAATTCGGTCCAGGCGGAAGAAACCCCGAAGCCCGCATCGATGCTGTGGCCGTCGATGGTCAGGAATCTGGCGCCGAGCTGGCGCAGTGCCGCCAGATCGAGGCCGGCCACCGAGACTTCGCAAAGCGCCAGGGTGGCGCCGAGGCGGCCGAGCTTGGCCAGCCCCTCGATCCCGGCCCGGTCGAGCTGGGCGAGATCGGCCTGGGCGATCTCGAACACGATACCGGCCGCCGCATCGGCCTCGGCTTCGAGCGCGGCGGTCAGGCGCCCCACATCGGCGGCGGCCCTGAGAGTGGCCCCACTGAGCGGCACCATGACGCGCATCGCCGGATGCTTCACCTGCAGCCGGCGCAGCACCGGGAGCGTCAGCCGCAGCAGGTGCACATCAAGCGCCGGGCGCAGGCCGCCGCCATTGGCCTTGGCCATCAATTCGTCGTGGACGACCTCGCTGCCGTGCTCGTCGGCCATGTTGACCCGGGCCCGGTAATGGACGGTGACACCGGTTGCAAGTTCGATCAACGGCTCGAGCAGCAGGTCGAGGCGCTCCTGGGGCGGTGGCGGCACCGGGTTGGCGCGCGGCGGGGCCCGTTCGGCGGCGGGTTTCGGCGGCTGCGCCATATCCTTGGCCAGCGTCTGCACGCTGTCGCGCAGCGCCCGCACTTCCTGCAGGATGTCGTCGGGACTGCGGGCCGCGGGCCTCGTGAGCTGTTGTTCGATGCGCTCCAGGCGGGCGGCCGTGTCGGCGGCTCCCTCGGCCATGGTATCGAAGCTGCGGCCCTGGCTGGCCAGGCGGGAGGCGAGCTTCCGGTAGCGCGCCCCCTGGGCGAAGAGGGCCGCCATCTGGCCCGCCGCCAGAACCAGAACGGCGCCGGCCGGGATCAGGTTCTGCTGCCAGTTCGCCGCCAGCATGGCGGCGGCAAAGCCGGCGGCCAGGGCGGCGAACAGCATGAGCCCCAGTACGGCCGGCCAATCCTGGCGTTGCATCGTGTCGAGCCTCCTCGGTTGCGGTCACGAATCATCAGGCCCGGAGAGTATCGCACTCTCCGGGCCGTGACTATCCGACGACGATGGCGGGATCAGGCGACCGAGGCGAGGATTTTCGGCAGCTTGTCGCTGAAGATTTCGTCGATCTGGTTCTCGCTGACAATGAGCGGTGGCGACAGTTCGATGGTATCGGCCGCGATGCGCAACATGAATCCGTGGTCATGGAAAGCATTCTCCATGGCCTTGTAGCCGCGGAGGGCCGGCTTGCCTTCAATGGGCTTCAAGTCGATCCCCGCCACCAGCCCGATGGTCCGGATGTCCTCGACCAGCGGATGGCCCTTGAGGGTGAAGGCGGCATCGGCCCAGACATTTTCCAGCTTCCGGGCGCGCTCGAACAGTTTTTCGTCGCGATAGACATCCATGGTGGCGACACCGGCGGCGGCGGCGATCGGGTGGCCGGTGTAAGTATAGCCATGGAACAGTTCGATCACATGGTCGGGGCCGGTCATAAAGGCATCATAGATCTTCTGCCGGCACATCACCCCACCCATCGGCACGGTGCCGGAGGTCACCCCCTTGGCGAAGGTCAGGAGATCGGGAATGACGCCGAAACGCTCGGCGGCGAAGGCGTGACCGAGACGGCCGAAGCCGGTGATCACCTCGTCGAAGATCAGCAGAATGCCATGCTTGTCGCAGATTTCGCGCAGCCGCTTCAGATAGCCCTTGGGCGGGGCCAAGACGCCGGTCGATCCCGCCATCGGCTCGACGATCACCGCCGCGATGGTCGAGGCATCGTGCAGGGCGACCAGGCGTTCGAGCTCGTCGGCCAGATGCACGCCCCAGTCGGGCTCGCCGCGGCTGAAGGCCTGCTCCTTGCGATTGTAAGTGTGCGGCAGGTGATCGACGCCGGCGATCATGGCGCCGAACATCTTGCGGTTGGCGACCATGCCGCCAACCGAAATGCCGCCGAAGTTTACCCCATGATAGCCGCGCTCGCGGCCGATCAGACGGGTGCGGCTCGCCTGGCCGATCGAACGCTGGTAGGCGAGTGCGATTTTCAGGGCCGAGTCGGCGGCCTCCGAGCCGGAATTGCAAAAGAAGGCATAGTTGAGATCGCCCGGCGCCATGGTGGCGAGCCTGGAGGCGAGTTCGAACACCTTGGGGTGGCCATACTGGAAAGTGGGCGAGAAATCGAGTTCGGCGGCGGATTTCTGAATGGCCTCGACGATGGGCCCGCGGCAATGGCCGGCGTTGCAGCACCAGAGGCCCGCCGAGCCGTCGAGCACCGCCCGGCCGCCCATGTCGTAATAATGCATGTCCTTGGCCCGGGCGATCATGCGCGGGCGCTGCTTGAAGGCGCGGTTGGGGGTAAAACCCATCCAGAACGGCTCAAGATTATTGGGCGAAGGCTCCCACTTTGTGGCGCCTGCATGGCTCTGCGGCTTGTTCATCTGACGGACTCCTTGGGCTCTATTGGCCTTCCATAGCAGAAAGGCCGGCCTCCGCGAAATGCACCAGCTTGCGGCGTTGCCGGGAGCCAGATTCGGAGTCAGGATCGGAGCGACTCAATGGAGTAGAACCCATGCGCACCCCTGTCACCCTCGGTCTCGCCGCCGTCCTCGTGCTTGCCGCCGCACCGGTCCGGGCCGGGGAGGTCGCCGATGCCGCCGGCAAGGCCGAAGCGGCCATGGCAACCGGCAACTACCCCGAAGCCCTCAAGGCCATCGATACGGCGCGCGACAAGGTGTGGGAGGCGATGCCGCTCAGCTTCTCGAACTACCTGTTCGTCGCCGGCGACCCGCAGGGCTATGGCGTCTACGACCCGCGGCTCAACGCCGTGTTCAAGCGCAGCGATCCGGTCATCATCTATACCGAGCAGGTGGGTTACGGCTATGCCCGTGACGGCGAACTTTACAAAGTCGACCTCTCCCTCGATTTCGCGGTGAAGTCGGCCGATGGCAAGGTCCTTGCCGAGAACAAGGGCTTTGGCCTGCTGAACTTCCGCAGCCGGATTCCCAACAAGGAGTTCTACGGCAAGATCACCTATAATTTCTCCGGCCTGCAGCCGGGCAAATATGCGGTGACCACCACGGCGCATGACCTCACGACCGGCAAGACCGCCGACTTCACCCTCGATTTCGAGCTGACCGACTGAGCCCGTCACATCCGCCGCTGGCCGCGCGGACTGCGGCGGGCAAGCCAGTTGCGGATGAGGCGGCGCAGCTTCGGGAAGACGAAGGCGCTGTCGCGGACACGGGCCGGTTCGAACCACATATCGATTGCATCCAATTCTATGGTTTTGTCTGGAATTCTGATATGTGCATCGAGAGGATAATCAATCTCAATCAAGTCGTTTTCACCATGACAACCTGGTTGCCCACCCTGGCTCCCGGCCAGGCTCGCCATTTCGCCATTGCCGGGGCGCTCGACGAGCATCCCGGCGACGATCTGACCAGCGTCGCCTGAGATGATCGGGCGGCGCATTGTCTTCTATATCCCCGGCTACGACCCGCGCGGGGCCCGTCACTACCATCAGGTCTATGCTGCGGAAGCGGCGAAGCAGGCTAGCATCAACGGCCTCGCCATCGCTGTCGCCCCGCTCGAAACGGTCGACAACATCGAGCAGCGCTGGCGGGTCAGCACCACCGGAACCGAGACTGATTACCGCTACCTCGCCTATGACGATCTGATCAGGCGGCGCTGGTCGAAGGGACCCCTGTCGGCGCTGGCCATCATCTGCCGCTCGTTCTTTCCGCTGCTCGCTCGCGGCGTCACTTGGAAGGTGGCGAAGCTCTCCTGGCCCTTCGCCGTCACCATGGTGCTGCCAATGGCCGTGGTGCTCGCCGCCGTCACCGTGTCAATCGCGGCGGGCCTGATCGTCTGGACACTGAGCGGTTTTCCGGCGGGCCTTGCCGCAATGCTCGCCGTTTTCGTCCTGCTGCTGGCGCTGCGCCACCTCTTGGAGAAGCGCTGGAACTTCCTGTGGCTGGCCAGCGTCTTTGCCTTCGTGGCCGACCAGGGCGAGGGGGCCGCCGACATCGAAGCCCGCATCGACCGGTTCGCCCTCCGCATCGCCGCAGCGCCGGCAGCCGATGAGATTCTCGTGATCGGCCATTCGACCGGGGCCCAGATCGCGGTTGCAGCACTGGCCCGGGCGCTGCGCCAGCCGGGCACGGCAAGGTTGTCGTTCCTGACTCTCGGCAGCATCATCCCGGCGCTTGGCCTGCAGCCTACCGCCACGGCCTTCCGCGCCGAGCTCGCCGCCGTCGCCGCCGACCCTAAGGTCGACTGGATCGACTTTACCGCGGCAATCGACGGCGTTTGTTTTCCGCTGACCGATCCTGTCGCCGCCTGCGGCCTCAGCCAGCCCGATCCGGCGCGGCCTTCGCCCAAGCTTCTGTCGGCGCGCTTTCCCAAGCTGTTTTCGCGCGCAAGCTACGCCGCGCTCCGCCGCGACCGGAAGCGGGCCCATTTCCAATATCTGCTCGCCACCGATCTGCCCGGCGACTACGATTACTTCCCGATCACCGCCGGTGACAGGAGCCTGGCGCAACGCTATGCCCATCTCGAGACGGTCCGCGATTTCAACCAGTTCAGGCTCGCCCGCCGATGAGCAAGTTCGTGCCGCCCTATCCGCGCCCCATGCCGAAGCGCCGCCTGCTGCTGCAGCTGCTGCTCCGGCCGGTCAAGTTCCTGCGCTCGCGCTCCTGCGCCATCTCGGCGCTGTCCGACCGGGCCTATTCCATGCACATGGGCGAGCTCACCACCCCCGGCCAGCGCATCTACATCGCCAACCAGCCCGATCTCATCAAGCGCATCCTGGTGGACGAACCCGAGGAATTTCCCAAGGCCCGCATGTCAGCCGACATGCTCAGGCTACTGATGGGCAATTCGATCTTCATCTCCAACGGCGAGACCTGGAAGCGCCAGCGCCGGATCATGAACCCGGCCTTCGAGCAGGCCCGCATCAAGATCGTCTTCGGCCTGATGCTGGAGGCGGCGGAAGAATTGTTCGCCCGGCTCGATGCCAGGGCGGCGGGCAGTGCGGTGCAGATCGACGAGGAGATGATGCGGGTTGCCGCCGACATCATCTTCCGCACCATCTTCTCGCGGCCGCTGACGGCCGACGAGGCGAAGCTCATCTTCGAGGCCTTCATCCGCTTCCAGGAGGCGGCCTTCGCCACCGGCATCACCCAGACCGTGGGCCTGCCCTCCTGGGCCCTGCCGATCGGGAGGGCGAGGGCCAGGCGGGCGGCGAAAACGATCCGCGGCGTGCTCGATCCCATCGTCAAAGCCCGCCACGACAGCTTCCACTCCGGCGAGCCACAGCGACACGAGGACATTTTGCAATCGCTGATCGCCGGCCGCGACGCGGTGACCGGCACCCGGTTCGACGCCGGCGAATTGTGCGAGCAGGTCGCCACCCTGTTCCTCGCCGGTCACGAGACCTCGGCCAGCGCTCTCGCCTGGACCCTCTATCTCGCCGCCATGGACCAGGATGTACAAGATCGCATGCACCAGGAGGCGGTAGCGGTATTCGGCGGCCGGGCGCCGCAATTCCACGACATGAAAAGGCTCGAGGTCACCCGCAAGGCTTTCGCCGAGGCGCTCCGGCTTTATCCGCCGGTGGCCTTCATGCCGCGCAGCGTGGCGCACGGCTGCACCATGCGCGACAAGCAATTGGCGGCGGGCTCCACCGTCTCGGTGTCGCCGTGGCTCATCCACCGCCACCGCCGCTACTGGCAGAACCCCGACGCCTTCGATCCCGACCGCTTCGACGATCCGGCCACCACCGAGGCCCAGCGCCAGTGCTATGTGCCCTTCAGCAAGGGCCCGCGCGTCTGCCTGGGCGCTTCCTTCGCCCACCAGGAAGCGGCGATCATCCTGTCGGGCCTGATGCTGCGCTACCGCTTCGATCCTATCCCCGGCTTCGTGCCCAGACCGGTGGCACGGCTGACCACCCGCTCGGCGAACGGCATCTGGCTGCGGGCCAGCAAGCGGACCGCGCCCGCAGGCTGAGCGCCTCTTTTTCCCTCCCCCTTGCGGGGAGGGTGGCGCCCGCAGGGCGACGGGTGGGGCCCAGCTGGTGAACCGCGCTCTCTCCGGCACGCGCCGTAGGCGGCGCGTGCCACCTCCCCCAGAGGGGCGGAGGAGGATGAGACGAGTCAGCCCCACGGGCCATTGATGTTACCTCCCCTTTCCAGGGTTAAGCCCATGGCATCTCTGACACTTTATTATCACCGCCGTTGCTATGTAAATAATCCTTGACACTCTTTTCCTAATATGCCATCCTCCTCCCAGGCTGAACCACAGGAGGGGACGATGTCGACAGCGTCTCGAGATTGCGGATCAGCCGGCGGCGCCCGCGCTTGGAGCTTTAACGCAGCTTCTCGCCCGGGAGGTTCCGGCAAGACCCGCGGACA
>JACPNZ010000001.1 GCA_016185245.1 Hyphomicrobiales bacterium
AAAATCCGCGGCGCAGGCGGGGTGAAGAACCGCTTGTTCCTACCACTACCCTGCGGTGAAGCGCTGCCTGCGCCTCCCCTCCGCCCTTAAGGTGGAGCCCTCTTCCCCCGGCGGCCGGAGTAACCGGCGCCACCCAGGGCGAAGCTATGCCTGCGGTTGGACACGTAAAGAGAAGCGAATAGGGAGTAGCGAATGGCGAATAGTTCAGATCGCGCCTTCCCCTACTTGCTACTCGCCTGTCGTTGTCGACTCCAGCCGAAAACCCTAGCCTTGGCTGCCGGAGAGCTGTTGCCAGGTATTGGGCTGGGCCAGCATCTTCTTGAGATAATCGAGATTGGCCTCGACCTGGTCGGCCGGAAGGTCCTCGCTGGCGATTTTGCGGGCCTCCTCGAAGCGGCCCTGGAGGCCCACCACCAGGGCCAGGTTCTGGCGCAGCCGCGGCTGAGTGGCCGCATTGGGCAGAAGCATCGCCTGGCGCAGAGTCTGCTCGGCCTGTTTCAGATTGCCCTGCAAGGCATAGGACATGCCCATGTTGTTGAGCACCGAGATTTCATTGGGCTGGAGCGCCAGCGCCTTGCCGTAGGCTTCCTGGGCCTTGTCGTAGAGACCCTGCTGGTCATAGGCGGAACCGAGCGCCGAAAAAACTCGCCAGTCGGTGGCGGGAGAAGCGGCCGCCGCCTCGAGGATGGGAAGCGCGTCGGCGGGCTTTCCGGCCTGCAGCAGCTTCTTGCCATAGATGACGGTGACGCGCCCATCGCCGGGATTGCCGCTGTGCAGGCGGTTCAGCACATCGAGCTGCTGCTCGGTCTGGCCGAGGGATTCGAGGCCTGCGGCATAGGCAAGCCCCTTGCCGATGTTATTGGGATCGGACTGCCAGGCCCGTCCCAGTTCGGCGGTCGCCTGAAACGAGGCGGGACGGGTGGAAGCGGTATTCATGCTGTCGGAGGAATCGAGACTTGCCGAGTTCCGCTGACAGCCGGCAACCGACAGCGCCGCCGCCAGGAGGAGCATCGCGGATGCAGGCCGTAGGGTGTGGCGGAAGGGCGAGAACGTCATGGAGCGACTCCGCAATCGGCGCGCGGCAAGCGCATCGCCTGAGAGTCGGATCATGGTCGGGCAGTGGTCAACAAACTGTTAACCATGATGGGCAAGCGAGTATAACGGAGCGAAAATCGCGAAAGGACATAGGATGACACCGGACAAGATTCTGCTGCCCGCGGCGGGTGCGGCGAAGGCCATTGCCATCACGGGGGTGAGCCGCGCCGGCTGGGAGTCTTGCAAAGCCTCGCTTGCCGCAGCTTCCCGCCGCTGGGCCGAGGCCTATGGTTTCTCGGCTGAGCCGGGGCGTATCCTCGTTATCCCCGATGGCAAGGGTGCCGTCGACCGGGCCCTGTGGGGCAACGACGACCGCAAGGGGGCCGATCCCTTCGCCCCCGGCCGCCTGGCCCGGCTTCTGCCACCGGGCCGCTATGCCTTCGGCGAAGGCTTTGCCGACCCACGCCTTGCAGCCCTTGGCTGGTGTCTCGAGGCTTATGGCTTCGACCGCTACCGCAAACCTTCGGCGCCGGTGGCCCTGTTGCATTGTCCCAAGGGCGTGGACCGTTCGGACGTTCTGCGTGCCGCCGAAGCCGCCTGGCTCACCCGGGATATGGTCAATACGCCGGCCTCGGATCTGGGTCCGGCGGAAATCGAGCGGGCGGCGAAGGCCATGGCGCGCCGGTTCAAGGCTCGCATCGCAGTCGTCGCGGGCCGGGCCCTGGAGCGCGGCTTTCCGATGATCCACCATGTCGGCAAAGCGAGCCCCCGGGCGCCGCGGCTCATCGACATGGTTTGGGGGTCACGCGCCGCGCCCAAGGTGACGCTGGTCGGCAAGGGCGTCACCTTCGATACCGGCGGTCTCGACATCAAGCCGGCCTCGGGCATGTTGCTGATGAAGAAGGACATGGGCGGAGCGGCCACGGTTCTGGGGCTCGCCCAGATGATCATGGCGGCAAGGCTGCCGGTCAGGCTCCGGGTACTGATCCCGGCGGTTGAAAATTCCATCGCCGGCAACGCTTTCCGCCCGGGCGATGTGCTGACCAGCCGCAAGGGGCTCAGCGTCGAGATCGGCAATACCGACGCCGAGGGCCGGCTCATTCTCGGCGATGCCCTGGCGCTTGCCGACGAGCAGGCGCCGGACCTCCTGGTCGACATGGCAACTCTCACCGGGGCCGCCCGGGTGGCGCTTGGTCCCGACCTGCCGCCTTTCTACACCGACGACGACGCGGTTGCCGCCGCCATTTCCCAGGCAGCGACGGCTGAAAATGATCCTCTGTGGCGCATGCCGTTCTGGGATCCCTATCAGCGGCTGTTCGAATCGGGCGTCGCCGATATGAACAACAGCGGCGATTCGGGCTTTGCCGGGTCGATCACCGCCGCGCTGTTTCTCCGGCGTTTCGTCGAAAAGGCCAAAGCCTATGTGCATTTCGACATTTTCGCCTGGACGCCGCAGGCCCGTCCGGGACGGCCCAGGGGGGCGGAAGCCCAGGGGCAGCGGGCATTATTCACGATGATTCGGCAGCGTTTCGGAAACGAGCTTGCGTGAGGGGAGCGCTTGGGCAAATATGATACGGGTCCGTAACAATCAAACTGGCGACGACAACCATCATGAGCGTGGCGCTGACCCCGGCACAGGTCCTGAGACTCTGGCACGATGTGGCGCTCGCCATGGTGCGCGACGACGAGCCCGACCTGTCGCTGCGCCAGATGTCGATCCTCCTCACCATCTATCTCGAGGCGCCGCCGCACACGGTGCGCGATCTCGCCCGCAAGCTCGAAGTGTCGAAGCCGGTGATCACCCGGGCTCTCGACAGCATGGGCAAGCTCGAACTGGTGTCGCGCCGGCGCGACGAGAAGGACCGGCGCAACGTGCTCATTCAGCGCACGGTCAAGGGTGCACTCTATCTCGAGAGATTTGCCGATACGGTTGTCAATCTGTCGCGAAGCATCTAGCGGGTATCCGATGAACGCGCTCGACCAGCGGCTCAATGCCTGGCGCCCCGATCTGGCGGATGCGCGGCTGAAGGGATCGGTCGAGGCCGAACGCTTCGTCGAGGGCCTCGTGATGCAGGTGCGCGAGGCGGTGGTGCCGGTGCGCCGCGCGCCCCATGTCGAGGCCAGGCAACTCACCCAGGCACTGCTCGGCGAACGGCTCAAGGTCTTCGAAGAGCGCGAGGGCTGGTCCTTCGTGCAGCTCCTGGCCGACGGCTATGTGGGCTATGTGGCGGCCACCGCCATCGCGCCGGACCCGGTGCCGCCCACCCATCGCATCGCCGTGCCGCTGACCTATCTCTATCCCGCGGCCGATCTAAAGTCGCAGCCGGCCTTGGCGGTCACGCTCAACGCCGAAGTCACGGTTCAAAGTGTTGAAGGCTCCTATGCCCGGCTTGCCGACGGCCGCTTTGCCTTCGCGCCACATCTTCGGGCCCTCTCCGAGTTCGAAACCGACTTCGTGGTGGTGGCCGAACGCTTCCTCCATGTTCCCTATTATTGGGGTGGAAAATCGGCCCTGGGACTCGACTGCTCGGGCCTGGTGCAGCTCGCCCTCAATGCCTGCGGCATGGCGTGTCCTCGCGACAGCGACATGCAGGAGCGCGACCTCGGCCGGGCCGTAGCATTTGCCGGACCGGGCGGCCTGCGGCGCGGCGATCTCATATTCTGGAAGGGCCACGTCGGCATCATGGCCGATGGTGCATCCCTGCTCCACGCCAACGGCCATCACCTGATGGTGGTGAGGGAGCCCGTTGCCGAAGCCATCGCCCGCATCGCCGCCTCGGGCAGTATCATCACATCGGTGCGACGGCTTCAGTAGCCATGGGCGCGGTCGACGACATTCTCGAGCGCCAGACCCTGGCGGTAACGCTCGATCTGGCGGGCGACATAGGCGCAAATAACTTCAGGATCGCTGTCGGCGGCGACATGGGGCGTGACCGTCACCTTGGGATGGGTCCACAGTGGACTATCGGGCGGCAATGGCTCGGCCTGGAAAACATCGAGGGTTGCGGCATGCAGGGCTCCCGACTCGAGGGCTGCCAGGATATCGGCCTCGACCTGCTGGCGGCCGCGCCCGGCATTGATTATGATGGGCGCTCCAAACGGACCCTGGTGCGACAGCTTGGAAATGGTCGCGGAATTGATGATGCCGTCGGTTTCGGGCGTTGCCGGCAGGAGCGAGACCAGGATGTCGGTGCGGGCCAGGAAGGCATCGAAGCCGGCGGCCCCGGCGAAACTTTCGATGCCCTCGATGTCCTTGCCTGTGCGGCTCCATCCCGCCACCCGGAAGCCGAGGTCGCGCAAGCGGCAGGCCGAATCCTGGCCCATGACTCCCAATCCCATGATGCCTACCGACATCTGGGTGGCGGCATGGGTGGGGAAGGAATCCCAGACCTTGCGGCGCTGATTGGCGTCGATACGGCGCTGCTGGCGGTGATGCAGCAGCACGTGCAGCACCACATATTCGGTCATGCGGCCGGTGAGATCGGGATCGTTGACCCGAACGATCGGCACGTTCTCCGGCAGGGTCGGGTCGTTCAGAATGGCATCGACGCCGGCACCGAGGGAGAACAGCACCTTGAGGTTCGGCAGGCCTCTGACGACGTTGGGCGGCGGCAGCCAGGCGGCGGCATAGTCGATGTCGGCGATATTGCCGAGGCCATCGGGCCAGGCACGGACATCCATGGCGGGCGCTGCCTGGCGCATGGCGCGCGCCCAGACTGCGACCGGCCAGGTCGGGAGAATGAACAGGAATGCCATGGCTACTGCCTCACGACCGTCTCCGGTGCCGCCTTCAGATTGAGGGCGGCGGCAATGAGCGCCCGGGTGTACTCCGACTTGGGCGCAGCGAACACCTCCGCCGTGGGCCCCGCTTCGACCGCCACGCCGTTGCGCATGACAATCACCTCATTGGCGAGGGCGCGCACCACGCGCAGGTCATGGCTGATGAACAGGAAGGCGAGATTGTGCTTCTGCTGCAACCCGCGCAGCAGGTCGACGATCTGGGCCTGCACCGACATGTCGAGGGCCGAGGTGGGTTCGTCCAACATGATGAAGCGGGGATCGAGGGCGAGCGCCCGGGCGATGGCAATGCGCTGGCGCTGGCCGCCGGAGAATTCATGCGGATAGCGGTCCATCGATTGCGGGTCGAGCCCCACCTCCTCGAGGGCGGCGGCCACCCGGGCGCGCCGCTCTTCGAAACTCCGCCGCTTTGCCTGCACGACCAGCCCTTCCTCGACGATCTGCTGGATCGACAGGCGTGGCGACAGCGATCCGTAAGGGTCCTGGAAAACGATCTGCATGTCCTTGCGCAGGGGCCGCATGGCCTTGTTGTTGAACCCGTCGATTGGCTGCCCCATGTAGACGATGGGCCCGTCCGAGGGGATCAGGCGGAGGAGCGCCAGGCCGAGTGTGGTCTTGCCCGAACCCGATTCGCCCACCACGCCGAGGGTCTGTCCGGCGCGCACCACGGCGTCGATGCCATCGACCGCCTTGATATGCCCGATGGTGCGGCGCAGGAAACCGCGCTTGATCGGAAACCATACCTTGAGGCCGCGGGTTTCCATCACCACGGGGGCGGAGGGATCGGACTTGGGAGGAGTGCCCTTCGGCTCGGCCGACAGCAGCATCCGGGTGTAGGCGTGCTGGGGGGCTGCGAATACGTCTTCGGTTTCTCCCTGCTCGACGATATGGCCCTTCTGCATGATCGCCACCCGGTCGGCCATATGGCGCACGATGCCGAGGTCGTGGGTGATGAGCAGCATGGCCATGCCGAATTCGGCCTGAAGATCCTTCAACAGCCTCAGGATCTGGGCCTGCACGGTTACATCGAGTGCCGTCGTCGGCTCGTCGGCGATCAGCAGGTTGGGGTTGTTGGCCAGCGCCATGGCGATCATCACCCGCTGGCGCTGGCCGCCGGACAACTGATGCGGAAAGTCGAGAAGGCGGGTTTCGGGATCGCGGATGCCGACCTTGCCCAGAAGCTCGACGATGCGGGCCCGTGCCGCGCTGCCGGTCACGCCCTGGTGTATTTCGAGAATTTCGCCGATCTGGCGCTCGACCGTATGCAGAGGATTGAGCGAGGTCATCGGCTCCTGGAAGATCATGGTGATGTCGTTGCCGCGGACCTTGCGCAGTTCGTCC
This sequence comes from Hyphomicrobiales bacterium, assembly GCA_016185245.1. Classification (GTDB taxonomy): domain Bacteria; phylum Pseudomonadota; class Alphaproteobacteria; order Rhizobiales; family Aestuariivirgaceae; genus Aestuariivirga. The sequence continues at coordinate 6,175 of JACPNZ010000001.1, forward strand.
TCGCTGGCATGGAGCAACTCCTTGCCCTTGAAGGTGACCGAACCGGAAGGATGCGACGCCGCCGGATAGGGCAGGAGCTTGACGATCGACAGCGCCGTCACCGACTTGCCGGACCCCGATTCGCCGACGAGCGCCAGAGTCTCGCCGTGGTCGATGGTGAAGGAGGCGCCGTCGACGGCGAGCATCTTGCCGGCACCCTGCCGGAAGGCGACGGAAAGGTCCTTCACCTCGAGCAGCGCCTCGCTCATGCGAAGGTCTTCCGCGGATCGAGCGCATCGCGCACCGCTTCGCCGATCAGCACCAGGAGCGACAGCATGATCGAAACGACAAGAAATCCGGTGATCCCGAGCCACGGCGCCTGCAGATTGTTCTTGCCCTGGGCGATGAGTTCGCCAAGCGACGGCGAGCCGGCCGGCAGTCCGAAGCCCAGATAGTCGAGCGAGGTCAGCGTCGTCACCGACCCCGACAGGATGAAAGGCATGAAAGTGATGGTCGAGACGACGGCATTGGGCAGCAGATGCTTGAATATGATCCGGGCATCGGAAAGGCCAAGAGCCCGGGCGGCGCGCACATATTCGAAGTTCCGTGCCCGGAGGAACTCGGCGCGCACCAAGCCGACCAGACTGGTCCATGAAAACAGCACGAGCACGAACAACAATATCCAGAAGGTCGGGGTGATGAAGGCGGCGAGGATGATCAGCAGATAGAGGGTTGGCATCGATACCCAGATTTCGATGAAACGCTGAAACAGGAGATCGGTCCAGCCGCCGAGATAGCCCTGCAGCGCGCCTGTCGCCATGCCGATGATCGAGGAGAGAATGGTCAGAATCAGGCCGAAAGCGACCGAGATGCGGAAGCCGTAGACGAGTCTTGCGATTACGTCGCGGCCCTGGTCATCGGTGCCCAGCCAGTTGAGATTGCCGAAGGCGCAATTGGGGTCGTTCACGCCCGCTGGATATTTGATGCAAGCCTGTTCACGGGCGAGGCTTGAGGCCGGCGGCGACGGCGCCGGGCTCGGCAGCTCCTTGTTGACGGTATCGTAGGAATAGCGGATCGGCGGCCAGATCAGCCAGCCATTGGCGGCGATCTCCTCCTGGTTCACCGGATCGCGGAAATCGGTCTTGGCGAGGAAGCCGCCGAACTTCGCCTCCGGGTAGTCGACGAAGGTCGGAAAGAGAAGCTCGCCCTTGTAGGACACGAGGATCGGCCGGTCGTTGCTCAGGAAGGGCGCAAACAGCGAAATCAGGAACAGCACGGCGAATATCCAGAACGCCCAGAAGCCGCGCCGGTTCGCCTTGAAAACCTGCCAGCGCCGAGCGTTTAGTGCGGAAAGGCGGCGTGCACCCATGGCTCAGACGTCTCGCCGCTCGAAATCGATGCGCGGATCGATCCAGGTATAGGTCAGGTCGGAAATCAGGTTCACCCCCAGGCCGACGAGGGTGAAAATGTAGAGATTGGCAAAGATGATGGGGTAGTCGCGGTCAAGGGCTGCCTTGTAGAAGAGGTAGCCGAGACCGTCGAGCGAGAAGACCTGTTCGATCAAGAGCGCACTGGCAAAGAACGCCCCCAGGAAGGCACCGGGAAAGCCGGAAATCACCAGCAGCATGGCATTGCGGAAAACGTGGCCGTAGAGCACCTGGCGCTCGCTCAGGCCCTTGGCCCGGGCGGTTACGACGTATTGCTTGCGGATTTCGTCGAGAAAGAAGTTCTTGGTCAAGAGCGTGGTGGTGGCGAAGGCGCCGATGCCCATGGCGAAGAGCGGCAGGGTCATGTGCCAGGCGTAGTCGCCGATCTTGCCCAGGAGGCTGAGCCGCTCGAAGTTATCGGAGGTAAGACCCCTCAACGGGAACCACGAATAGTAGCTGCCGCCGGCGAAAACCACGATCAGCATGATGGCGAAGATGAAGCTCGGTATGGCGTAGCCGACGATGATGACGCCAGACGTCCACACGTCGAAAGTGCTGCCATCCTTCACCGCCTTGCGGATGCCGAGTGGAATCGACACGAGATATTGCACGATGGTGAGCCATAGGCCGAGCGAGATCGACACCGGCATCTTCTCGACCATCAAGCTGACGACGCTGCGGTCGCGGAAGTAGCTGGTGCCGAAGTTGAAGGTGAGATAATTCTTCATCATCAGCAGGAAACGCTCGGGCACCGGCTTGTCGAAACCGAACTGCTTTTCCAGCTGCTTGATGAATTCGGGATCGAGGCCCTGGCTGCCGCGATACTTGATCGTCGTGCCGCTGACAGGGGCAGTGCTCTGCTCCTGGGCGCCGGTGCCGGCTTCGCTGCCCGAATTGCCGCTGATGCGGGACAGCGAATCGGTGTTGTTTCCCTGAATCTTGGCGATCACCTGTTCGATTGGACCGCCGGGTACGAACTGGATCACCGCAAACGTCATCAGCATGATGCCGAGCAGCGTCGGGATCATCAGCAGGATGCGTTTGAGAATGTATACGCCCATGGCGGGTGGTCAGTTTCCCTGGCCGATCGCGGCGGCCCGTGCCGGGTCATACCACCAGGTATCGACGAAGCCACGATCATATTTGGGTTTGATCGGTGGTCGGCCGAATTTGTCCCAGTAGGCTACCCAGAAGCTCGGCTTGTACCAGTTGGGCACCCAGAATTCCTCGGCCCGCAGCACCCGGTCGAGGGCCCGGCCGGCGGTGTCGAGTTCGGCGCGCGAGGTTGCCGCCACTACCTTCTCGATCAGGGCGTCGATGGCCGGACTCGCAACCCCCGACATGTTGTAGGAGCCAGGCGCCGACGCCGAGGCGGTGCCGAAGAAGATACGCAGGTCGGTTCCCGGCGTCACACCGGAGGAGAAGCGGCTCGAGATCACATCGAAATCGAAGGTATCGCGCCGTGACTGGTACTGGACATCGTCGACGCTGCGCACCACGGCATCGACGCCGAGCAACTTAAGGTTCTGCACATAGGGGCCGAGGATGCGCTCGAAGACCGGCGAGTCGATGAGGAACTCGATGGCCAAGGTTTCACCGTTGGCGCTGCGACGGAGATTGCCGTCGAGCTTCCAACCGGCCTGGTCGAGCAGGGCGGAGGCCTGGCGTAGCAGCTTGCGATCGTGGCCCGAGCCATCGCTTACCGGCGGCACTTCCGGCAGGCCGAAGACCTCGGGCCGCAGCTTGTCGCGCAACGGTTCGAGCAGGGCCAATTCGGCCGCCGACGGCGGGCCCTTGGCCTTGAGCGGTGACATCTCGAAGAAGCTCGCGGTGCGGGTATAGAAACCATGGAACAGATTGATGTTCGACCATTCAAAATCGAACGCCAGGTTCAACGCCTTGCGCACTCTTATGTCCTGGAACTTGGCCCGCCGCAGATTGAGAAAGAAGCCCTGGGCGCCCGACGGCGTCTCGTCCGGCAGTTCGAGCTTGAGAACGCGGCCATCCTGCAGCGCCGGAAAGTCATAGGCCGTGGCCCAGTCGCGCGAGGAATATTCCTCGCGGAGATCGAGCACGCCGGCCTTCAATGCCTCAAGTCCAGCGGTCCGGTCGCGGAAATAGTCGAAGCGCACCTCGTCGAAATTGTAGTGGCCGCGGTTGACCGGCAGGTCCTTGGCCCAGTAGTCGGCGCGCCGGCCGTAGGTTACATACTCGCCGGCGCGAAAGTCCTTGATCCGATAGGGCCCCGAGCCGAGCGGCGGCTCGAGACTCGAAGCGGCGAAGTCACGGGTGGCATAGAAGGCCTTGGAAAAGATCGGCAGCCCGGCGATGGTGAGCGGCAGATCGCGCGCATTGTCACCGGTGAAACGGTAGCGGACCGAATAGGGACCGAGAACGTCGCAGCCCGCCACCTCTCTGATGGTGAGGCGGATGCGCTCATGGCCCTTGGTGGAGAGAAGCCGGAAACTGTCGCAGACATCCTCGGCGGTCAGCGCCGAGCCATCGGCAAATTTCGCTTCGGGACGGAGCGCGAAGGTAACGCTCATGCGGTCGGCGGCGAGGTCGGCCGTTTTGGCCACGAGTGCGTAGACGGCATCGGGCTCGTCCATGGCCCGCGCCATCAGCGTGTCGAACATCAGTTCATAGCCTTGAACCGGATCGCCCTTGAGAATGTAGCCGTTGAAGCTGTCGTAGCTATCGCCCGGAGTTGGGCCGATCGGGGCGATGCGGCCGCCCTTTGGGGCATTGGGGTTCACATAGTCGAAATGGCCGAAACCGTCCGGATATTTGAGATCGCCGAACACCGAGAGCCCGTGCCTTGGTTCGGCCAATGCGGCGCCGGCGGTGACGACGAGGAGAGCGGCGGCGAAGGCCTGCCGCATCATTGACCGGCAACCTTCCTGGCCTTGGCCTCGTCCCACCACCAGATAGACGGGAAGCCGTCGGAATAATCGGGCAGCTTGTCAGGCCGGGCGAAACGGTCCCAGCGGGCGGTGCGTTCGTAGGGGATATACCACATCGGCACCACATAGTGGTTCCACATGAGCGCCCGGTCGAGGGCACGGCTGGCGGTGATCAGGCTCGGCCGGTCCTTGACGAAGATGATCTTGTCGATGATCCGGTCGATGGCCGGATTGGCGATGCCAACATAATTGCGGCTGCCATTGCGGGCCGCCGCCTCGCTGCCCCAGAAATCGCGCTGTTCGTTGCCGGGCGACAGGGATTGGCCCCAGTTGCCGACGATCACGTCATAGTCAAAGGTCTGAGTCTGGCGCTCGTACTGGGCGCTGTCGATGGTCTTGATCGTCGCGGTGATGCCGAGCAGTTCGAGTTGTTGCTGGTAGGGCAGGGCGATCCTCTCGAACAACGGGGAATCGAGCAGGAACTCGATGGCGAAGGATTCGCCGGCGGCATTCCTGAGTACCGACTTGGCGCCGTCCTGGGTCACCGTCCAGCCGGCCTCGGCAAGCAACCTGGAAGCTTCGCGCAAATTCTTGCGACGGTCCTGGGCCGTGGCATTCACCGGATTGGTGTATTCGGTGGTGAACACCTCCGGCGGCAATCGATCCTTGAGCGGCGTCAGGATTGCCAGCTCCTCGGGCGACGGCAACCCCTTCGCCTCCATCTCGGAATTGTTGAAATAGCTGCGTGAGCGGATGTACTGGCCGTAGAACAGATTGGTATTGGCCCACTCGAAGTCGAAAGCGAAGTTGAGGGCCCGGCGCACCCGCGGATCCTTGAACTTGTCGCGGCGGATATTGAGAGCCCAGGACTGCATGCCCTGGACTTGCTTGAGTTCGATCTTCTCCTGCACCACGCGGCCCGACTTTATCGCCGGAAAATCATAGCCGGTGGCCCAGGTCTTGGAACTCGTCTCGGTACGCCAGTCGAACTGGTCGCCCTTGAAGGCCTCGAAGGCGACATTGGCGTCGCGGAAATAGATGTATTCGATCTCGTCGATGTTGTTGCTGCCGATATTGACCGGCAGGTCTTTGCCCCAATAGTCCTCGACCCGTTTCATCTTCACCGACACGCCGTTTTTCACCTCGATCGCCCGGTAGGGGCCCGAGGATAGTGGCACTTCGAGCGAGCTCTCCTTGATGTCGCGCTGGCGCCCCTTGTCGTCCTTGCCCGTCCACCAGTGCTTCGGCAGAACGGGAAGCTGGCCGGTGATCAGCGGCAGTTCGCGGTTGCCAGCTTCGGTGAAGCTGAAAGTCACTTCATTGTCGCCGGTCTGCTCGGCCTTGGCGACATTCTTGTAGTAGGAATTGTAGAACGGATTGGCGTCACGGAGCGCCTGCATACTCCAGATCACGTCGTCGGGCGTCATCGGCTGGGCATCATGAAAGCGCGCTTCCGGCCTTAGCCGGTAGACGACCTGGGAGCGATCGTCCGGATGCCAAACGGAGGCGGCGACCAGGCCATATTCGGTCGAGGGTTCGTCGCGCGATGGCGCCAGGAGGGCTTCATTGTTCGCCCCCTGCCCGGTCTCACCCTTGTAAGTATAGGGGTTGAGATTGTCGAAAGACCCGATTATTCCGAAGCGCACCCGGCCGCCTTTCGGAGCCTCCGGGTTCACATAGTCGAAATGCTTGAAGTCCGGCCCGTACTTTATGTCGGTGAAGAGCGTCAGGGCATGGCGGAACTGGCGGTCATCGGCGTGGGCGAATTGAACTCCGAACAGCCTGGTGAGAGGCGACAGGCCAACGAGCTTGAGGAGGGATCTTCGGGAGAACGGCATGGGTCTCGGCGCTCCGCAACTGATTCGGACCTAATCTTTACGCAAATGCGCGGCCAAAAGAAAACACCGGCGAGGGGCTTGCCGGTGTTAATTCTTGCCAAAGATTGCGGCCGATTATGGGTTCGGGAAGGGCACCTTGGTGTCGGCCAGCGTCGCCAGATAAGCGAGGAGATCGGCGCGGTCCTTGTCCTTGGCGATGCCGCCAAAGCTCATCTTGGTTCCCGGCACGTATTCCGACGGCTTCTTGAGGAAGGCGAAGAGTTTCTCATAGTTCCAAGGGTCACCCTTCTTGGAAGCCATGGCCTCCGAGTAGGCAAATCCTTCGTGGCCGGCGCGTAAACGCCCCACGATGCCCCACAGGTTGGGTCCGACCTTGTTGGGACCACCCTTGCTGAAGTCGTGGCAGCCGGCGCAGGGCTTGGCAACCGTCTCGCCCTTCTTGGGATCGGCGGCGGCCAAAAGCTTGCCCAGCGATTCGGCCGACTGCGCGGTCCCGGCATCCGTCCCGTCCGCCTGGGTCGCGGTTTCCGCCACCTCAATGACATAACCGGGCTTTTCCGGTCGTTCCGAGTTGTATATGACCCCAGCCAGACTCTTGAGGCCGAAAACCATCAGCGCCGTTGCCAGAACGGCGCCGGCAATCTTGTTGAATTCGAAGCTGGACATGAAAGCTGTGACCCCTTGCGCCTCTTATCGGGCGCGGAAACTAATTGTTTCTCGGGCCCGCCGCAATACGTATAAGACGGGTCTGTGCAATTTGCCGCGCCGGGCCCCAAGTCCATGATCGAAAACCAGAATACCATAGTCATAATCCCCGCCCGGATGGCCTCGACCAGGCTTCCGGGCAAGCCCATGGCCGATATTCACGGCGAGCCGATGATCGTGCATGTATGGCGTCGAGCGCTCGAGGCCAATGTCGGGCAGGTGCTGGTGGCGGCGGCCGAGAACGAGATCGCCGAGGCGATCAGGGCCCGAGGCGGCGATGCCATTGTCACCACCCCCAGCCTGCCGTCCGGATCGGACCGCATCACCGAGGCCCTGCGTCTGCGCGATCCCGGTGGGCGCTTCCGCTTCATCGTTAACCTGCAAGGTGATCTTCCGACCATCGATGCCTTGTCGATCCGTCGCTGCCTTGCCGGCCTCGTCAACGAGGCGGCCGACATATCGACCGTAGCGGCCCGCATCGAAGCTTACGCCGATGCCGTCAATCCCGATATCGTCAAGGCCATAGCGCCGCTGGGCGAGGATCGGGAGGTGGCCTTTGCCCGCGATTTCGTCCGCCAGCTGCAACCCGGTCAGGACCCCCCCTACTGGCACCACATCGGCGTTTATGCCTACAAGCGTGACGCGCTCGAGCGCTTCGTTTCGCTGCCGGTCAGCGCGCGGGAGGCCGAGCGCCGGCTGGAGCAGATGCGGGCCCTCGACGAGGGGATGCGGATCGTCGTGGTCAGGGTCGAAACCGTGCCGCTCGGTGTCGACACGCCTGCCGACCTGGAGACCGCCCGACAGCTGCTGAGGAAACCCGCATGACCCCGAAGATCGCCTATCAGGGCGAGCCCGGCGCCAATTCCCATATTGCCTGCATCGAGGCCTATCCCAGCCACCAGCCGATGGCCTGCGGTACCTTTGAGGATGCCTTCCAGGCAGTCAAGGACGGCGAGGCAGCACTCGCCATGATCCCCATCGACAATTCGGTGGCAGGCCGCGTCGCCGATATCCATCACCTGATGCCGCGCGCCAATCTTCACATCGTCGGCGAGCATTTTCTGCGGGTGCATCACCAGCTGATGGTCGTGCCGGGTGCCGATCGAAACGGCATTGCCTCGGTGCACAGTCATGTGCACGCCCTGGGCCAGTGCCGCAAGGTGATCCGTGAACTGAAGATCAGGCCGATAGTCGCCGCCGACACCGCGGGAGCGGCCCGTGAACTCTCCGAGACCCGCGACCCGACGCGGGCGGTGATCGCCACGGCACTGGCGGCGGAAATCTACGGGCTCGAGATCATCCGCAATGACGTCGAGGACGAGGCCCACAATACCACCCGCTTCGTCATCCTCTCGGCCGACCGTCTGGATGCCGAGGCCGAGGCAGCGCCGGTCGTGACCAGTTTCGTCTTCCGGGTGCGCAACGTTCCCGCCGCTCTCTACAAGGCGATGGGCGGCTTTGCCACCAATGGCGTCAACATGACCAAACTCGAATCCTACCAGCTCGAGGGCCAGTTCTCGGCGACGCAATTCTATGCCGATATCGAAGGCCATCCGGCCGACCGCAACGTGCGGCTGGCGCTGGAGGAACTGGAGTTCTTCACCAGCTATGTGCGGATCCTGGGGGTCTACAGGGCGAGCCCGTTCCGGGCCGAAATCGCCAGGCGCATGCAGCCTCAGGAGGACTGAAGTGCGGTCCTGACCAGGAGATGGGCAATGGCCATGGGGTTGGTTGCCCACAGGCCTTGCGGATGCCGGCGCTCCACCATCAGCAGCACTTCGGCGGCGGGAATCCAGCGGGCGTCTTCCAGCTCTCTCGCGTCGATTGAGATCGTGTCGGACAGCGCCTCGCCGATCAAGCCGATCATCAAGCTGGCAGGAAAGGGCCAGGGCTGGCTCGCCACATACTGGACGTCGCCGATGCGGATGCCCGATTCCTCGAAGACTTCGCGCCGAGCCGCCTGCTCGATGGTTTCACCCGGCTCGATGAAGCCGGCCAGAGCCGAATACATGCCCGACGCCCAGCTGGTCTGGCGTCCCAACAGGATGCGCCCCCGGTGGCGCGCCACGATGATGATGACTGGATCGGTACGGGGGAAATGGTCGGCGTTGCAGGAGGGGCAATGGCGGCGGTAGCCGGCATCGGCGATTTCGTTGCGGCCGCCGCAGTTCGAGCAGTAGGTTCGCCGCTCGTGCCAGTGGATAAGCGAGCGGGCCTGGGCGAGAAGACCCAATTGCCAGTCGGGCAAGACTTCCTCGAGCGCCAGGCTGCGCAGGTCCTTGAGGTTTTCCGCATGGGTCGAACGGCAGGCGAACCAAGGCTCGCGGTTCCCGTCGATGCCCAGGAATACTACAATCTCACCAGCTGCCGGAAGCGAAGTGACAAGTCCATTGCCGTCGACCACGGTCTTGTCGCCGTTGATATGCACCATGCGGGCGGTGGGTGCGTTACGCCTGGCGGACAGCCAAGAGCCATCACTGCGCTCATTGGCGCAGCGATCGAGAGAATTGCCAATGTAGGCAAGGGGTCGTGTCAGGGTGCGGCACCAAAGCGGACGCGCCGGAAGAACTTCTTCCGGCGCGTCAGGGATGTTCCAGGCTCAAGCGCCAGCGGCAGCCTTGGGCTGGGCCGCCTCGCGCTCCTTGAGCATGCCGTCGACGACAACGACGGTGCGCTCCAGATCGGCGATCGCATCCTCAAGCTCGATCCGCTGCTGGCGCAGCGCCTCCAGACGCTCGCGCATCTTGGTCGAGGCAATGCGCAGCTGGGTGAGCTGACCGTCACGAAGATTGTAGAGATCGAGCATCTCCTTGATCTCTTCCAGGGCAAAGCCAACTCTCTTGCCGCGCAGAATGAGTTGCAAGCGGGCCCGATCGCGATAGCTGAACAGCCTGGTCCAGCCGCGCCGGGCCGGATGCAGCAGCCCCTTCTGTTCGTAGAATCGCAGGGTACGAGGCGTCACACCGAATTCCCGGCAAAGTTCAGTGATCGAGTAGGTGCGGTCGCGATGCGACCTCTCTTTGTTGTCGGTTGTGATCATTTCATGTCTCCAGCATAATGCGTCCCCGAGGACAACTGCCGGCCTCTCTAGAGTTACGTTTGCGTTAGGCTGGCCAGATCGCCGGTTCAATGCGACTGCACTGTGGTTTATCCATGGTCAACCGGCGGTCGATCAGCCCCCTCTGGAATTCCAATTCGCACCAAAGGATCAACCGCTTAACTGAATCTTTACCAAACCCGTTAACGAATGGACAGGGAAATCCCGCCATGTCGTTTCGTCGCATCCCCCGGATGGGTCGGCGCCAGGGTGGCAAGTTGAGAGAAAAAACCAATGAAACCGGGCATTCCGTGGAGTGTAAAGGGTATTGGGCCGGAGGTCAGGGAGGCTGCAAAACATGCTGCCCGGCGGTCCGGAATGACGCTAGGAGAATGGCTCAATTCGGTGATTCTCGATCAAGCCGAAGAAACTGCGGAGCCTGCCATGCCTAAACCGCTCTCTCCGGCAAAAGAAATTTACGAGCCGCCCAAGGCATCCCCTTCGGTGCGCCGGGATGATACTACGACGCGGCTCGAAGAGATCGCCCAGCAGCTGGCCAGGCTCGCCCGAGGCGAAGACGACGGCGCCGCGGCTCCCGTCCGGCACCTGGCCGAGCCTTTCCGTCCAGACACCGAAAAGCTCGAGCGTATTGTTTCGCGGATTGACGGCAACGAGCGCCAGACGGTCGAAGCCTTCACCGCCGTCAACGATCGACTGTCGGTCCTAGGTGGCCAGATCGCCCAGGCGGCGCGCGCCAAGCCCATCGAGCGGCCAGAGGATGTGCCGGGATTTCCCGCCCTCGAGACGGCGATACGCAATGTCGTCGATCACATCGAGCTGAGCGAGCGCCGCCACCGTGAGACACTGCGCTCCCTGCAGGAGCGGCTCGCCGAAATGAGCGAGCGTGCGGCCGGCGCCGACAGCGACCAGCTGGTACGCTCGGCCCCGGCCTTCGCCAGCCTGGAGCAGCGCATCAGCGATCTTGCCAGGCGGGTCGAGCGTTCGGAGGCTCAGGCTCAGGATGGCCTGCTGGAACTCCTGCGCGACGAAATCGGCCAGCTTGCCGACCGTATCGAGGAGGTGCGGGCGGCGTCCGAGGGCCTCGCCGCCCGGGCCCAGTCGACCGCCGTCAGCACGACCCAGGGTGAGATCCGGGATATCGAGAAGCGCATTCTGGAACTGCTGCGCGAGACCCAGACCGCCCTGTCGAATCAGGCGGTCAGCGGCGAAGATCTACAGAGGATACGCCACGAAGTGGGGACCCTCAACCGGCGGATCGACGAGCAGCGGGCCGGGTTCGCTTCGAGTCGCGATCTCGAGACATTGCGGGTCGCGGTCGAGCAGCTGTCGACCCGGGTTGCCCAGGGCCCCGACATGCGGCCGCTCGCCGACTTGGACCGCAGGCTCGGCGAAGTCGCCGGCCGGCTCGAGCAGACGGTTGCCGCCAGCCGCAATCCATCGCATTTCGCCGACCTCGAAGCCCGTATCGCCGACCTCGACAGACGGCTGGCTGAAGCGATCAGCCATCAGGACGATGGGGCGGCGCTCGCCAGTGTCGAACAGCATCTTGCCGAGGTCAGCGATCGCATCGCCAAGGCCGAGCAGCAGCTTGGCCGTTTCGACACGGTCGAGCGGGCCATCGCCCAGCTGTTCGAAGGTCTCGAACAAAGCCGCGGCATTGCCCGGGAGGCGGCCGAGGAAGCCGCCAATCGGGTGGCCGATCGGCTTGCTGCCGCATTGCCCAAGGGCGATGCCGGGCCTTTGCCGGAGCTGAAGGCCCTCGAGGACGGTCTGCGGGTGGTGCGCGAAAGTGCCGTTGCCTCGGACCAGCGCAACCAGGAAACACTCGAAGCGGTGCATGAGACGCTCGAGCAGATCGTCGGCAAGCTGGCAGAACTGGAGACCGCCGCCACCGGCCATCAGCTGGCCATCAACATGGCCCAGCAGGCGGCCGCTGAAGCGCTGCCTGCCGAGCCGCGCCAATCGGCCACGCCCAAGCCGGCGGTTGCTTCGATAAAATTACCGGTCGAAAGTGTCTTTGATGAGCCGGCGACGTTCCGGGATAACCTGCCTCAGATGATGCCGCTGGCCGAGCCGGCGCGGGCGGAGCCAGCCGCCGCCCCAAAGCCTAGCCTTGGCGCAACCGTGCTGCGGTCGGCTGCGGTCGACTCCCCGCCTGGCAGCGACGAATTGGCAGATGGCGACGATTTCATCGCGGCGGCGCGGCGCGCCGCGCAAGCGGCCTCGTCGCGGCCCAACACGCTGAGCGCCGACGTCAAGCCGGCCATCAAGTCGGGCGCCAACAGCCGCTTCAAGTTCACCCTGCCATTCATCAGAAGAAAGCCGCAGGCCAAGCCCATGGTATTTTCGGGTGGCAAACCGGTGTCCGATGCCAAGCCGGCAGCGCCCTCCAACAGCCGGCGCCAGCGGCTGCTGCTCGCCGTCGTGGCAGCTCTGGTGGTCGTTTCGGCCGGCACCTTCGTGTGGAAAAAAACCCATAAGCCGGCAAAACAGTCGAGCGCCATAGAGGCGCCGCTGCAATCGGGATCGGTAGCGGCGCAATCTGCGACGGAGACGGCGCCGGCTGACAAAACCATTGCCATGGTATCCGAACCGGTGGGCGATGGCAGTACCGTCGCTTCCCGGCAAACCGGCAGCCTGTCCGATCTTGTCGATACGCTGACCACCGCAGCCTTGCCGGCCCACAAGTCCGACGCCATCCTCAACTCGATCGTCGCTCAACCGGGAAGCAGCGTCGAAGCGGTCGAACCGCCGCCGGCGGAAATCGGCAGCCAGAGCCTGCGCGATGCCGCAGCCAAAGGCGATGCCACGGCCCAATTCATCGTGGCCAGCCGCTATCTCGACGGTCAGGTCCTGACGCAAGACTTCACCAAGGCCGCCTACTGGTACCAGCAGGCGGCGACGCGTGGTCTGGCACCGGCCCAGTACCGGCTGGCGACTTTGTTCGAGCGCGGCAAGGGGGCTCCCAGGGACATGGCAACGGCGCTGCTCTGGTATGAGCGCGCCGCCAGTGCCGGCAATGTCAAGGCCATGCACAACGCCGCCGTCATCGCGGCTGGCAGCGAGGCCGGAACACCCAACTACGACAAGGCGTTTCGCTGGTTCGGCGAAGCCGCCAAGCGCGGCCTCAAGGACAGCCAGTTCAATCTGGCGGTGCTTTACGAGCGCGGCCTCGGTGCCCGCATAGATACGGGCGAAGCGCTGTTCTGGTACGGTCTTGCCGCCAAGCAGGGCGATACCGACGCCGAGAAGCGGGCGGCAGAACTGGCGAAGGCGCTGCCTGCCGCGACGGCGGCCGACATCGAGAAACGCATTGCCCAGTGGAAGCCGCAACCGGCCGTCGATGACGCCAACATGGTGGCGGTTACCGATCAAGACTGGAAGCCTGTCGGCAATGTGGCGGCAACCGGCAACTGAGGGCCCCATCGCCTATCTGACCTTGCCGGCCGGGAAGCGATGAATGGCGCGGGCTCCCAGCATCCAGACGTGATAGTCGCCGAACAGTCCGGCGAAGGCCGCGGAGGAAATGCCGAGGGCGCCGGTATAGCTGCCGAAGGCCGGCATGATCAGGCGGCGGGTATCGGCCACGAAGCAGCGGCAGCGGATGCGGTGGCCGCGCTGGGCAACTGACGCCGCCGGATGCAGGTGTCCGGCGATCTCCAATTCGCCGTCGCCGAGGGCGCGCGGCTCGTGGCGGAGCGTCACCGGTCCCAGCGCCACCTCGCCCATGATGCCGCCGCCAATGTCCTCGGGCGGCTCGGGGTCGTGATTGCCGGCGATCCAGATGGTGGGAAAATCGCCGGTGAGGGCCCGCAACTCCGAAAGATCACCGGCATCGATCCGCTGGCGCGCTTCGCCGTCATGGAAACTGTCGCCGAGAAAGATGAGCCGTTCGGGTTTCACCGCGGCGATCACCGCGCGCAATTGTCTAAGCGACTCGCGGGTGTCGTAGGGCGGCAGATGCACGCCGCGGCGGGCGAGGCTCGAGCCCTTTTCGAGATGGAGGTCGGCCACCAGCAGGGCCTTGAAGTCCGGGGCATAGAGGGCGCCCGACAGGTCGGGGAGAAACTCGAGGCCGCCGAGACCGATTTTGTGGGTCCTAGACAAGCCACATGGCCTCGTCGACGAGTTCGCCTGCGGCTTCGGCGAGAAGGGCATCATGGGCCTCGCCGTAGATGGATTCGCGGCCGATCTCAAGCAGCACCGGCACGGCGAGCGGCGACACCGTGTCGAGCGCCCGGTGCACGATCTGGCCACGGATGCGCTTCAAAAACGCGCCCAGCCGGTGCACGTCGACCAACCCGTCGGCGGCATCGTCCCAGCCGGCGCGGAGCAGAATGTGATCGGGCTGGTGGGTGCGCAGCACGTCGTAGATGAGATCGGTATTGACGGTCATCTGCCGCCCGGTCTTTTCCAGGCCCGGCTGGCGCCGCTCGATCAGGCCGCCGATGATGGCGGCATTGCGAAAAGTGCGTTTCATCAGGTTCGACTCGGCCAGCCAGGCCTCGAGATCGTCGCCCAGCATGTCCTCGTCGAACAACGCCGCAAGGTCGAGCCGGCCATTGCCGATGAGGAGGGAGAGGTCGCGCACCGCCCAGATGACAAGGGCGTATTCGGAAGCGACGAAGCCCAGCGGCTGGGCTCCCTTTCGCTCGAGCCTGCGGGTGAGCAACATGCCGAGGCTCTGGTGGGCAAGACGTCCCTCGAAGGGATAGGCAACGAGATAATGCTTGTCGGCGCGCGGGAAGGTTTCAACCAGCATCTGGTTGGCCTTGGGCACCACCGATTTCCAGCGTTGCAAGCTGAGCCAGTCGCGCACCTGGGGTGGTAGCGTTACCCATACCTTGGGATTGGCCAGCATCTCGCGTACTCGCTCGGCGAGATAGGTCGATAGTGGAAACTTGCCGCCAGCATAGGAGGGGATCATCGGTTCGCGCGAGGTGGTGCGGGTGGCAAGGGCGCCGAATTCGTCGAGCCCCTCGAAGCGCAGGACTTCGCCGGAGAACAGAAAGGTGTCGCCCACCGCCAGCTGCGACAGGAACCATTCCTCCAATTCGCCGAGCACCCGCCCGCCCATGACGACGCGCTTGCCTAAACGCTTCTTCACGTGCGCCAGCCGCACCTTCAGCATTTCCTCCTCGACGATGGTGCCGACGTTGAGGCGATAGCTTTGAGCCAGGCGCGGATGGCTAAGGCGGAGCAAGCCGTCGGCCTGGCGCTTGAGCTTGGCGTAACGCTCATAGGCGCGGAGCGCGTAGCCGCCGGTCGCCACATAGTCGAGGCACTTGTCGAAATCCTCGCGGCTGAGATTGCGGTAGGTCCAGGCGCCGGTGACCTCGGCGAAGAGCGCATCCGCCGCAAACGGCCCGGCGCAGGCGCGGCCCAAGATGTGCTGGGCCAGCACGTCGAGCTTCAGAACAGAGGGATACTGGGTATCCTGGGCATTGGCCTTGGCCGCCTGCCGGGCTGCTTCGCATTCCAGCACCTCGAAGCGGTTGGAGGGCACGAGCAGGGCCTCACTCGGTGCATCGAGCCGGTGATTGGAACGGCCGATGCGCTGCAGGAGCCGGCTCGATCCCTTGGGCGCTCCCACATGAATGACCAGATCGACATCGCCCCAGTCGATGCCGAGATCAAGCGTCGAGGTGCAGACCACGGCGCGCAAGGTTCCCCTGGCCATGGCGGCTTCGACCTTGCGGCGCTGGCCGACATCGAGCGAGCCATGGTGGAGGGCGATCGGCAGATGATCGTCGTTCGCTTCCCACAGGGACTGGAACACCATCTCGGCCTGGGAGCGGGTGTTGACGAAGACCAACGTCATCCTCGCCGCCTTGATCTCGGCATAGATCTCGGGGATCGCGTAGAGGGCCGAGTGTCCCGACCACGGCACCCGCTCGACCGACTTCAAAATGCGGATGCTGGGCGGCGCTCCCGGCTGGCCGAGGACGAGCGGTGCGGGAGTAGTACCGGCCGGCACCAGCCAGGCGCGGAGCGCGTCCGGGTCGGCGACGGTCGCCGACAGGCCGATGCGGCGAGCCTGGGGCGCATGGGTGGCAACCCGGGTGAGCGCCAGCGACAGGAGCACGCCGCGTTTCGAGATGACGATCGAATGGAGCTCGTCGAGGATCAGGCAGCGAAGATCACGCAGCATGTGGGCGGCACCGGGATCGGCGACCAGCAGCGACACCTGCTCCGGCGTGGTGATCAGGATGTCGGGTGGCTGTTCGCGCTGGCGCTTGCGCTTGGCGTAAGGCGTGTCGCCGGTGCGCGTTTCGACGCTCACGGGCAGGCCCATCTCGGCGACGGGCGCCTCGAGATTGCGGGCGATGTCGACGGCCAGCGCCTTGAGCGGCGAGACATAGAGCGTGTGGATGCCGGAGCGTTTGGCGCCTTGCGCCAGTTCGACGAGGCTCGGCAGGAAGCCGGCCAGCGTCTTGCCGCCGCCGGTCGGCGAGACGAGCAGCACGCTGTCGCCCTTGGCGGCGTGATCGAGCACGGCAAGCTGGTGATCCCGCGGGCTCCAGCCTCGCGCGGCAAACCAGTCGTGGAAGCGTTGCGGCAGATGACTCATTGCGGACCAGCTTGACTTGGCCTTGCCGGCAACGCAACCGACGCCATGGCTGTTGCCCTGACCGCTCCCCTCACCCATCGCGCGGTGCTGGCGATCGCCCTTGCCGATCATGCTGTCGAATGTCGCAGCGCCGCCGATCGGGGCGGCGGCCGTTTCACGCCGTCTGATAGCGGGCGATGGCCGAGCGTTCGAGGGCCGAGGTGACGAGCTTGTCGAGGCCGAGCTTGTCGCGAAGGATCGCCAGAAAGCGCAGCTCCTCCTTGCCGACGGCGAGGTCCGAGGCCGCCACCTCGACGGCCAGCGCATAGGCGGTCTCGCGGTGCTTGGGCGGCAGGGCCTCGGCGACCAGACCGAGGAGGGCGTTGAGGCCCTCGGGCTCCTGCAGGATCTCGCCCGCCTCCTGGGCAACCGTCGTCAGCCGCGCCTGGTCGAAATGGCGGAACGCCGGCAGGTGCTTGACGATGTGGCCGATCTCGGCGAGTTCGGTGGTATTGATCCGGCCCTCGACCGCCGAGATGGTGACCATGATGTAGATGAGCGCCTGCTCGGTTGAGATGGTGCCTGACATGGGTGACTCCGTTTCGGGCGAAGGGCCTAGACGAGTGAGGCGCCGATGTCCAGCGGTTGGGGCGAATGGTGAGTGGCGAATGGGGAAGGGAGCGATTGCTTCCATTCGCCATTCGCCTCTTTTCACTTTTCAAACAGCAGGCATAGCTCCGCCCTGGGTGGCGCCGGTTACTCCGGCCGCCGGGGGAAGAGGGCTCCACCTTAAGGGCGGAGGGGAGGCGCAGGCAGCGCTTCACCGCAGGGTAGTGGTAGGAACAAGCGGTTCTTCACCCCGCCTGCGCCGCGGATTTTTTCGCCCCTACGGCTGCAGGCCGAGCTGGCCGGCCATGGTGGCGGTGTCGATCAGGCCCCAGTGTTCGGCGATGCGGCCGTCGGCCATGCGCACGATGTCGATGGCCTCGACGCTGAAGGTCTTGCCGCTCGCCTTCTGGCCCATGAATTCGCCGAGCTGGCTGCCGCTGAGCGTCGACTGGATGGCGAAGAGGTCGCCCTCGGCCACGGTGCGCTGGATGGTCATGCGGAGATCGGGGAAGCTCTTGCGTATGTCGGCAAGCCCCGCCTTGAAGCCGGCAACATCGGGCGAAAAGCCGGGCCAGGGGGCGTGATCGACGAAACCGGCGGCGAAGAAGCGGTCGGCGGCGTCGATCTCGCCGCGGTTGAAGACGAGATCGGCCAGCTGCCTGAAACTCTTGGCATTGGTCTCGCCGGCGGAGGTGGCGCCGGCCATGCCGTCGGGGGCGAGGGCTACGGCAGCGGTGGCAATCATGCCGGCGGCCAGGAGGGTCTTGATGAACATTGGGATTTCTCCTGTTTTGCCAATCCGATCAATCGGTTGGCTGGTGTCTCACGGATGTTCAGGCGCCTGTGTGGTCACTGTGGCGGGAAAGGGCGATGCAATAAAGCAGTGAGTTTGCAGGGTGGTCGTGCAAGGATGCAGGGATGAATTGGGACGATCTGCGCTTTGTCCTGGCGGTTTCCCGGGGGCGAAGCCTGGCTGCGGCGGGCCGGGAGATCAGGGTTGATCCGACAACCGTCGGGCGCCGCATCGTGGCAATCGAGACGGAACTGGGGGCCAGGCTTTTCGACCGCACCGCCGAGGGCTTTTTTGCCACCCGGGCTGGCGAGATCGCCATTGCCCAGGCGCAAGCGATCGAACTCCGGACGCTGGCGCTGGAACAGGAAGTGGCGGGCAGCGATGAACGGGTCGAGGGGCCGGTGCGGGTGACGGCACTCGATGCCACCATCGACGGACTGATCATCAAGCACCTGCCGAAGCTTCTGTCGCGCCATCCCGGCCTGGAACTGACCTTCGCCTCGGATTTCAAGCTGCTCGATTTGTCGCGGCGCGAGGCCGATGTGGCGGTGAGGGCGTCCATGCCCACTCACCCCGACGCGGTCGGCCGGCTCCTGGGGCGCCAGGCGACGGGGGCCTATTGCCGGAGCGATTTCGAGGTGGGTGAAGCTCCGCCGCTGGTGGGCTTTCCCCGCTCGCTTGACGGCACCGGCATCGCCACGGCCTTGGCCTCGCTCTTTCCCAAGGGCCGCATCGTGGCCAGGGTCAACAGCGAAGGCCATCTCCTGAGCCTCGTCCGCGCCGGCGTGGGCGTGGGCCTCATCGACTGTTTTGTCGGCGACGCCGATCCCCACTTGCGCCGCGCCGTGGCCGAGCCGGTGGCGGTTTACGACATGTGGGCGGTGGCCCACGTCGACATGCGTCAGGCACCACGAGTGCGCGCGGTGATCGATTTCCTCAGCGAGATCTATGCGGAGGAGGCGGAACTCATCCGGGGCAACCGCCCGCGATAGGCTGCGGGGGAGGTGGAGGCAGATTCGTTTCTTACGATTATGGAGTGTACATTGTTCTTCGCCGGAATCATGCGGGTGAAGCTGGCCATTATGACGTCGAATGGCCGACCATCCATTGCGGAAGCACGGCCGTAGAGAAGGAAGACAACGATGACCGAGCCGCAAATCCGTTTCGACGACGGGGCCGCCTATGAGCGGATGATGGGAGGTTGGAGCCGGCTGGCGGGCGCTGTATTTCTCGAATGGCTGGCACCAGGCCAGGGCCTGCGATGGATCGACGTGGGCTGCGGCAATGGCGCATTCACCGAGCTCATCGTCGAGCGCTCGGCACCTGCCCAGGTACAGGGGATTGATCCGTCGGAGGCGCAATTGGCCTTTGCGCGGGGCCGGCACCGGGCGGGCGTGGCGGAGTTCCGCCAGGGCGACGCAATGGCGCTCCCCTTCTCCCCCGGAAGTTTCGATGCGGCGGTCATGGCGCTGGTGATCTTCTTCATTCCCGATCCGGCCAGAGGTGTCGCCGAGATGGCGCGGGTGGCAAGTCCCGGCGGCACGGTGGCGGCCTACGCATGGGATCTTTTCGGTGGCGGGTTTCCCCTCGAGCCTATCCAGGCCGAGTTGCGCGCCCTTGGGGTTGCGCCGCTCATGCCGCCGAGCCCCGGCGCATCCCGGACGGAAGCCTTGCGGCAGTTGTGGACGGATGCGGGGCTCGAGGCAATCGAGACGCGGGAGATCGCGGTTGAGCGGACATTCGCCGATTTTGAGGATTTCTGGACGGTCAGCCTGCTGGGGTCGAGCATTCGCCAGACGCTCGCCGCGATGACTTCCGGCGATATGGCGTTGCTCAAGGAGCGGGTGCGGAAACGCCTGCCGCCCGATAGCGCTGGCCGTGTCACCGCTGGTGCCCGCGCCAACGCGATCAAGGGCCGCGTGCGGCGGTAGTCGTGCGTAGTGGGGCAATGCGCCACGGACTGCATCGGCCAGGTCAGCGGTGCGTCACCGGAGCGGCATGAGTCTTGATTGACCCGCCCAACTCTCTCATCACCGGCCTTGAGCCGGTGAACCAGTTATTCAACGCTCTCGCTTCTTGAACGTCTGGGTGGCAGGCTCAAGGCCTGCCATGGAGTGAGGAAATACGCGGAAGTGATCCAGTCAGCAGTTATCCCGTTCTAACCGATCCATCCGGGCTCACCGCGATGAGCAGGCCTCCAGAGGGAGCAGACGATGGCAGCATGCAGGAATGAAACAATTATCGCGGCCCGTGCTCCCCTCTCGTCATGGCCGGGCTTGACTCGGCCATCCATCCCGGGATGAAGAGCTCGTGGCCGGAGATGGGGTGAGCATTGTGGGATGAAGCGCGTTACAGCAGCGTTTCGTAGAGATCGTTCCAGTCGGGATTGGACTTCTCGATCAGGTCCAGCTTCCACCGACGCGGCCAGCGCTTCAGAGAGGTTTCCCGCTGAATGGCATCCACAACCATGTCGTAAGTTTCGCACCAGACCAGCATCTTCACGCCGTATCGCTTGGTAAATGCCGATCCGTTGCCTTCACGATGCGCATGGACACGAGCGGCGAGGTTGGTGGTCACGCCGATGTAGAGGGTGCCGTTTCGCTTGCTCGCCAGAATGTAGACATGGCCTTGAGGCATGTCGTGACGTTGGAAGGGCTGGATGGCCGGGTCAAGCCCGGCCATGACGAGAAGGGGAAAGTTGGCGCAGGGATGCCTATGAACCGGGGGCAGCGGCGGCCTTCACCATCGCAATCGCCTCGACCAGTCCCACGCGCGAGATCGAGATTCCCGGCGGGAAGGCCGTCGTAAACCTCGTGGCAAGTCTTGGGTCGAGGATGACGAAGGTGCCCTTGTCGCCGTCGCGCCTTATCAGGCGGCCGAAGGCCTGGCGCAGCCTCAGCCTCACCACCATGTCGGTGTAGGCGTTGCCGCCGAAGGCTTCGCGTCTCGCGCGTTCCAGGATTGTCGGCGTGCCCCAGGGGACGCGGTCGAGGACGATCAGGCGGAGCGAATCGCCGGGCACGTCGACGCCGTCGCGGACTGCGTCGGTGCCAAGCAAACAGGCATCGCGCTCGGCGCGGAACATGTCGACAAGCGTGCCGGTATCCATCGGATCGACGTGCTGGGCGTAAAGGGGGAGGCCTGCCTTGGCCAGCGGCGCCTGGATGCGCTTGTGCACGGCGCGTAAGCGCGCGATTGCGGTAAAGAGGCCAAGCCCGCCGCCGCCGGAAGCCACGAACAGTTCGCGATAGGCGGCGGCCACCTGGTCCATGTCCTCGCGGTTGACGTCATTGACCACGATCACCCGGCTCATTGCCTTGTAGTCGAAGGGCGAGTCGAAGCTCGCCCGCTTCACCGCATAGGGCAGGTGCACCGCACCGGTGCGCATTTCGGCATTGGTCCAGTCGTCGGGCACGTCGGGCGGCCGGTCCTTCAATGTTGCCGAAGTGATGATGATGCCGTCGGCAGGCTTGAGGACGGCCTGCGCCATGGGCTCGGTGGGGTCGACCCAGTGCGAGTGCAGCCCCACGTCGCTCTCGCGGCCGAAGGCCTGGTCGATTGCAAACCATTCGACAAACAGCGGGTTCCTGTCTTGAAGGAGCCGCGACAGCATGTCGATCCAGGAGCCGACCATCAACTCGCCACGCCTACGGAGCGAGCGCGACACGGCCTCGATGCGGCCCCGGTCATAGGTCGAAAGCTCGTCGGCCTCGGTGTCGAGTTTTTTCGCCAGTAGCTTGGCAAGGGTCGCCATGGGGCGCTTCAAGTCGATCAAGGAGGCGGCAAGATCGCCGGCGGCACTCGTCAGGCCTTCGACCAGAGGCAGGCAATCGGTTTCCAGCGCGTTGTAGTTCGATGGCTCCGAGCGAGCCAGCACCTGCTGGCGGACAAGGGCAAGAAAATGTTCGGCCGAGCCTTCGGCGTGGCCTGCCTGCACACGGCGCGTCCAGCCGGGGCCGGGAAGGGCGAGGGCTGAGCGCAGCACCAGCTGCATCAGCTTTTCGCCCTCGTCGCTGTCGGCGACGAGATCGCCGATGCGGTCGGCAAGGCCCCGGCCGCGGCGGCGCTCGCTCTCGGGGCCACGGAGCCAGCGCCGCAGTTCCGAAGTTTCAAACGCGGTCAGATGGCCGGAGAAGGCGCTATCGGCGGCATCGAAGAGATGATGACCCTCATCGAAGACGATGCGGCGGATGCCGCCGGGGGCGGCTTCCTCTTCGGTGGTGGTGGCAACACCGAGCGCATGATCGACGGCTGCCTGGTGCAGGACAAGGGCGTGGTTGGCGATGACAATGTCGGCTTTGCGGCCGGCGCGCGTCGAGCGCTCGATGAAGCATTTGCGATAGTGCGGACACGCCGCATAGATGCATTCGCCGCGCCGGTCGGTGAGGCCCAAGGAAGAGGCCGAGAGCGAGCGGCCGTCCATATCGTGGGATAGGTCGGCAAAGAGCGAGAAGAGCCAGGACGGGAAATCGCCGCCCACCATGTCGCCGTCGCGGCTATATCGCGCCCAGCGGGCGATGAGGCAGGCAAAGAGCGCCGAGCGCGGGCTCATGGCGGTCAAGCGGCCGAAGGCTTCCTGCATGTTGAGGAGGCAGACGTAGTTCTCTCGGCCTTTGCGGATGACGATGCGGGTGCGGCGTTCCTCGGGCTCGGCCACCAGGCGGGCGCTTTCCTGGTCGAGCTGGCGCTGCAGGTTCTTGGTGTAGGTCGAGACCCAGACGGGTGCATTGTTCTTGCGGGCCCACAGCCAGGCGGGGGCGAGATAGCCGAGCGTCTTGCCCAGCCCGGTGCCAGCCTCGGCCAGGAGGATGGCGTTTTCCTCCTTGTGGCGGCGCGGCGCGAAGGCGTGAGTGGCGGCGGCCGCATAGTCCATCTGGGCGGGGCGATGCTCGGCATCGGGCCCCAAGAGCTCGCCGAGGAAGGCTTGCGCTTCGGCGGGCGAGATCGCTTCCTGGCGGCCCGGCGGGCGGGTGCCGTCATCGTCCCATTCCTCGATCCGGTCCCAGACATTGAGGCCGGTGGCGAAACTGCCGACATCGAGCTTGGGATTGGCCTTGAGGAGGGCTTCCAATGCTGGCTTTGCCCAGGGCCAGTTGGCGCGAGCAAGGAAGCTGGCGTTCTCGGCCGCCTCGCGGATATTGGGATAGTGCTTGTTGGCGAGCCGATGCAGGAGGTCGCCGGCGACGAGGTGAAGGGTTTCGATGTCGGTTTCGGCGGGTTCGAGTGCCAGGGAGCGGGCGAGGCCGGAAGGTGTCGGCGTGGCAAAGCGGGAGGGACAGACGAAAGCGAAAAGCTCGGCCACGTCGAGGTGCTTCTGCTCGCGGGCCATCCTGACCGCGCTGCGAGGTGCGCCCGAGACATTGGCCAGCCGCTCGACCAGGAAAGTGGCGTGGCAGAGAAGATGGGGGGCGGCGGCAAGGCGAGCCAGACCTTCCTCGGCGGCGAGCAGCTCGCTTTTGGAAGTTGCCAGCGACACGCCCGCCAATGCGGCTGCCATTTTATGGTCGTGATCGATCATCAAGACTAAGTTTAGGACGAGAGGGAGGCGAGCGCCATGGAGCAGAAATTCATCGAGCTGTTCGACCGTTTCACCCACGGCGGCATGCAGCGCCGGGCCTTTCTCGAAAGGCTTGCGGCGATGGCGGGGAGTGCGGCGGCGGCCAATGGGCTGCTGGCGGTGCTGGAAAACAATTATGCCCAGGCGGCCCAGGTGGCGGAGAACGATCCGCGGCTGGAGGCCGGCCCGGCCAAGCTGGCCGAGGGTGCGTCGGGCTATCTGGTGAAGCCCGCCGGGGCCGGAAAGCTTGCCGCGGTGATGGTAATCCACGAGAATCGCGGCCTCAATCCGCATATCAAGGATGTGACGCGGCGCCTGGCGCTGGAAGGCTTTCTTGCCTTTGCGCCGGATTATCTCGCAGGCCGCGGCGGCACGCCCGCCGACGAGGACAAGGCCCGCGACCTGATCGGAACGCTGACGGAGTCGGAGATTCTCGCCACTTCGCAGGCCTCGCTCCAGGCGCTCAATAGTTATGGGGAGGCGACCGGCAAGACCGGCGCCATCGGCTTCTGCTGGGGTGGCGGCCAGGTCAATGCGCTGGCGGTGGCCGCCCCGACGCTCGCAGCCGGTGTCGTCTATTACGGAATGCAGCCGGCCGCCGCCGAGGTGGCGAAGATCGCCGCCCCGCTGCTCTTGCATTATGCCGGGCTCGATAGCCGCATCAACGCCGGCATCGCCGATTTCGAGGCGGCACTGAAGGCCAATCGCAAGACCTACGAGCTTTATATGTACGAAGGCGCCAATCACGCCTTCAATAACGACAGCAACGCCGCCCGCTACAACAAGGCGGCGGCCGATCTGGCTTGGGCGAGGACGGTGGCGTTCCTGAAGAAGTATCTGGGGTGAGCGGCTATCGGTCGAGGGCAATCAGCTTCCGGCAACGATCCATTTCTCCGCCATCTTTCGATAGTCCAAGAATGTCAGCTCGTCCGGGTGAAGTTGCTTGGTCGCGCATATGGCTGGGACGTCCTTGCGAAAGGCATGGTACTCGCTGGCAATTCTCGTTGAAGCAGTTTTCGGTGCCATCGTCCGCTTCGAGAGCGCAACGTGGCTTGAAACCGGAGCGGATGATGGTGAATATGATAGCCCTGAAATTAACCCGATAGTCGCTGGAAAACGGACAATTGATGAAGACGTCTCGATTATTTATCCCTTTTTCGCTATGCGGTCCCCGGCAGAGCCGATGCTATGGCCCGTCCTCACCGCGCCCACGGCTTCGGCAAGTTCCCGATCGGTGAAATGAGTTGCCTTGCCGGGAGACTTGAGAATCCGCACGCCATCGGAGGTGATGCCCACTACACTTGTAGTTTCAACAAGCCGCCCGGTAGCGGCAGAGCGCCGGACTTTGTGTTCGACCTTATTCATGAGAGACATATTGCGACAAACCACCGCCTATTCAATATCCAAATGAATTGACGCCCCCTCGCCCCACCCCTAAGCGGACGTATTCACTGTCGAAAGCCTATCATGAAATCCGCCGATCTCACCTGGAGCCGCAGCATGGCGGTTTTGATGAAGAACCTTGCCTAGCCCGCCCACCGGGCCGGTCTTGCCGCGGCGGGTGCTAAGCCTGCCGTGGCTGGTCTTTTATGGCGTGGGCGTGACCGTCGGGGCTGGCATTTTTGCCTTAGTCGGTCAGATCGTCGGACTGGCGGGCGACCATGCGCCGCTGGCCTTCCTGATTTCCGGAGTGGTGGCGGGCTTCACCGGCTTTTCCTATGCGGCGCTGGCCAGCGCCTATCCGCGGGCGGCGGGCGAGGCACTGTTCGTCAAGATGGCGGCGGGCGAGGCGTTGGGCCGCATCGTCGGGCTCGGCATCATCGCCGTGGCGATCACCTCGTGCGGGGTGATCAGCCTGGCCTTTGCCGGCTATGTGGGGAGCGTGACCGCGATCCCCGACAGCGTCAGCCTGATCGGCATTCTCGTCGCCCTCGCGGCGATCGCCTGGGTGGGGGTGAAGGAGAGCGTGGTGTTCGCCGGGTTCATCACCGTGCTCGAGGTGGGGACACTTCTGGTCGTGGCGACGGCGGGCCTGCCGCTGGCGCTGGAGGCCGACACGCTCGGCCGCATCTGGTCGCTGCCGGGCGATGGCCGGGTCTGGAGCGGGGTTTTCGCGGGCGCCTTCGTGGCCTTCTTCGCCTTCATCGGCTTCGAGGACATCGAGAACATGGCGGAGGAGACGCGCAACCCAAACCGCAACATCCCGCGCGCCATCCTGCTAACGCTCGTCGTTTCGGTCGCCATCTATGCCCTGGTCGCGACTGTCGCCGCGGCCTTTCCCGAGCGCGACGCCATTGCCGCGAGCAAGGCGCCGCTGGCGCTGCTGTTCGAGCGGGCCACCGGAATGCCGGGAACGCTGGTGGCGGTGATGGCGGCGATCGCCATGATCAACGGCATTCTGGTGCAGATCGTGATGGCGAGCCGGGTGCTCTACGGCATGGCGAGGGAGGGCATGCTGCCGGCCGCCGTCGGAGTTCTCGACCAGCGCCGCCAGACGCCGCTGCGCGCCATCATCCTTGTCGCCGCGGCGGCGGGCGGGCTGGCGCTGCTGGTGCCGCTGCTGCAACTGGCGGAACTGACCAGCCTGGTGATGCTGCTGGTGTTTACCCTGGTGAATGCCAGCCTGTTCATCCTTGGCGGCCGGCGTGACGCCGCCCCGGTGTTGCGGCGCTGGCGTTGGTGTGGGGTTGCGGGCGCGCTGGTTTCCGTGGGGCTCGTCGTGGCGGAGATCGCCAGCTGACATTGACCGGCCGGGGTCCGCCCCCTAAACAGGCCCGTTCATCAGCGAAAGCCTGTCAAAATGCCCGTCGATCCCGCACTTCGTTCTGCCGCGCTCGAAAGCCGGGCCTGGCCCTTCGAGGAAGCGCGGAAACTGGTGGCGCGGGCCAAACGCCTGGGCAAGACCGAGGTGCTGTTCGAGACGGGCTATGGTCCTTCGGGGCTTCCCCATATCGGCACCTTCGGCGAAGTGGCGCGCACCACCATGGTGCGCCACGCCTTCGAGACCTTGTGCGATATCCCGACCAGGCTCTTGTGCTTTTCCGACGACATGGACGGGATGCGGAAAATTCCCGACAATGTGCCGGACAGGTCGTTCCTCGCTCCTCACCTGCATAAGCCGCTGACCGTGGTTCCCGATCCCTTCGGCGGCGCCTACGAGAGCTTCGGGCATCACAACAACGCCATGCTGCGGCGGTTTCTCGACACTTTCGGGTTCCAATACGAGTTCGCCAGCGCCACCGACTATTACAAGTCGGGGAAGTTCGACGCGATGCTGCTCAAGGCGCTCGACAAGTTCGACGCCATCATGGCGGTGATGCTGCCCTCCCTCGGCGAGGAGCGCCAGGCGACCTACTCACCCTTCCTGCCGATCTCGCCTTCGACGGGGCGAGTGCTCTATGTGCCGATGAAGGAGGTGAACGCCAAGGCGGGCACCATCACTTTCGCCGACGAGGACGGCAGCGATGTGACGATCCCGGTGACCGGCGGGCGCTGCAAGCTGCAATGGAAGCCCGACTTCGGCATGCGCTGGGCCGCACTTGGCGTCGATTTCGAGATGTTCGGCAAGGACCACCAGACCAATGCGCCGATCTATGATCGGATCTGCGAGATCCTCGGCGGCGTGGCGCCCGAACATTATGTCTATGAGCTGTTTCTCGACGAGAAGGGCCAGAAGATTTCGAAGTCGAAGGGCAATGGGCTGACCATCGACGAGTGGCTGACCTATGCCGATCCGCAATCGCTGGCGCTCTATATGTACAACCGACCGCGCGAGGCGAAGAAACTCTATTTCGACGTGATCCCCCGCGCCGTCGACGAATATGCCCAGTTCCAGCAGGCTTATCCTCGCCAGGAGGCGAAGGAACGGCTGATGAATCCCGTCTGGCACATCCATGCCGGCAATCCGCCGCCGCCGGAGGAGGGCGGGGTGTCGTTTTCCTTGCTGCTCAATCTGGTGGCGGTGGCCAACGCCGAGGACAAATCGGTGCTGTGGGGTTTTCTCAAGCGCCATGCGCCCAATCTATCGCCCGCGACGCACCCGCGGCTCGATGCCCTGGCGGGACATGCGGTCCGCTACTTCGCCGATTTCGTCAAGCCGAAGAAGCAATATCGTCCGCCGACGGAGGATGAGCGGATGGCGCTGGAGGATTTGTCGGCGGCCCTGGCGCTTCTGCCGGAAGGCTCAACGCCCGAAGCGATCCAGACCAAGGTCTATGACGTGGGCCGGCGCGACCCCTACAAGACGGTGCAGAAGGACGGCTCGACCGGCGTGGCGCAGGGCTGGTTCAACATGCTCTATCAGGTGCTCTTGGGCGAGGAGAAGGGCCCGCGCTTCGGTTCCTTCACGGCACTCTATGGGCTGGCCAACACCAGGGCGCTGATCGGCAAGGCGCTCAGGGGCGAGCTGGTGAAGTAGGCCGTGGGCCGTTCAGTAGCCCATGCGCTCATACATCTTGGCGGCGACCGCGGTGAGGAGAGCCGAGACGCCCGCCAGCACGGCGAGATCAGTGGCGATGCCGTATTCGGACGCACTGTTCGTCAGCATTAGGCTGCGCAGGGCATCGACCTGGTAGGTCAGCGGATTGACATGGGCAATGGCGCGCAGCCAGCCGGGCATCAGCGATATGGGATAGATGGCGTTGCTGGCGAAGAAGATCGGCATGGTCAGCACCTGGCCGATGCCCATGAAACGCTCGCGCGTCTTGACGATGCACGCGATGATCAGCGAGAAGGTCGAAAACAGACCGGAGCCGAGTACGATGGCGACAAGGACGCCCGCCATGTGTAGCGGATCGAAGCTCAGCCCGACGCCCAACGTGGCGGCGAGAATGTAAACGACGACGGCCTGCGACAGGGCCCGGACGCTGGCCGAGAGGGCCTTGCCGATGACCAGCGCCGAGCGCGGCGCGGGACTGACGAGATAGCGCTGCACCACGCCAAGGTCGCGCTCCCAGATGGCCGAGATGCCGTAGAAAATCGCGACGAAGAGGACGCTCTGGGCGAGAATCCCGGCGGAGAGGAAATCGAGATAGTTGACGTCGCCGGGCGACACGCCGCGCACCTTCGCCATCACTTCGCCGAAGAGGAGAAGCCAGAGAACAGGCTGGATGGCGCGGCTGGCAAGTTCCCATGGATCATGGCGGAGCTTCTGCATTTCCACCGCGATGATGCCGTAGGTCTGCTGGATGAAGGTTGCCACCGGGTTCATCGGGTTGTCCATCAGCCATGCTCCCGGGCGGCACGGCGGGCCTGGCGCACATCCTCGTAGGATTTCTGGCGCTCGGCGTCGGTCCCTTCTCCGGCCAGCGCGATGAAGACGTCGTCGAGCGTCGCGTCGTTTCCCAGCCGCCGCTTGAGTTCCGCGGGCGTGCCTACGGCGATGAAGCGTCCGCGGTCGATCATGGCGATGCGGTCGCAGTTGGCGTCGATCTCGTCCATGTTGTGGGAGGAGACGACCATGGTGGCGCCGTAGCGCGCGCGCAGCTGCAGCACGTGCTCCCACACGATTTCGCGGGCGGCGGGGTCAAGGCCCACGGTGGGCTCGTCGAGGAACAGCACGTCGGGCCGGTGCAGCAGACTCTGGGCGATCTCCAGCCGCCTGATCATGCCGCCGGAATAGTGTCCGACGAGATTGCCGGCGTGCTCGGTCAGGCCCATGGTATCGAGAATCTGGGCGATGCGCTGGTGCTGCTGGTGCCGGGGAATGCCGTAGAGCCGGCTCGACAGCAGCATGTTTTCAATGCCGGTGAGCGAGCCGTCGGCCGAGAGAAGCTGCGGCACATAGCCGATGTGGCGGCGCACTTGGGCGGCGTTGCGGCGAATGTCGAAGCCGGCGATGTGCGCCATTCCGGAGCTGGGCGGCAGCAGCGTGGCGAGCATCTTGATCAGAGTGCTCTTGCCGGCGCCATTGGGGCCGATGAGACCGAAGACCTCGCCCTTGGCGATGTTGGCGGAGACGGCGTTGACCGCGATGAAATCGCCGAACCGCCGGGTGAGGCCGTCGATATCGATGATGGACGAGCCAGCGGGAATGCCGGACACGGTCATGTCCATTCTAGAACCTTTGGGACGGAGTACAGAGCCATCGGTAGATTGGCGAACTCTGCGCCGAATTTGTGTCGGCCGCCGGGACCGGTTCCCGGCCTACTGGCTGGCCCATATGATGCGGGCCATCCAGTCGAGGTCCTTGGTGTCGAGGGTGCGGGCCGGGTGGTCTGGTGGACGGACGCGAGTTCGGTGGGTCTAGCGGTTCTTGACGAAGCCGACGATGGCGGTGAGGATCGCGCCGCCGGCGCCGCTGGCAATCAGCTCCTTGATGATGGTGCCGATGTTGAGCCCGGAGGTTGCCGCTGCGGCAGCGTCGGGGGCTACCGCCACGCCGGTCAGGCGCTGGATGATCTGGGCGAGAATGACCCCGCCGATGGCGCCAGCGATCGAATTGCCGGTCGATCCCAGACTCTTGTCCTTGAGGACCGAGCCCACGGCGTTGCCGCCGACAGCGCCGGCAACGAGCTGAATGATCAGACTGACGATATCCATGGCATTTCCTCTTCAATTGGCAGGCGTTGATGTTGTTGCTTGTATTTCCCCGCGTCGGACAGCGTAGGCGTCATGGCTGACAAATGAAAGACGCAAATGGCAGCGGGTTGCGACCGGACACGCTTCGTCCTCCGGCGCGGGGCCCGCTGCCTTCGGCAGCTCCCGCGCGTTCGAAGCCTTCCATCGCTCCACCGGAGCGATGGATTGGCTGACGCCAACCGGCTTCTCACCCCCTACTGGCTGGCCCAGATGATGCGGGCCATCCAGTCGAGGTCCTTGGTGTCGAGGGTGCGGACCGGGTGGTCGGGGTTGAAGGAGGCGAGCTCGACGGTCTTGGCGGTCTGGCGCTGCATGACCTTGGCCATCACCTGGCCGTCGCTGGTCTTGACCACCACCCGGTCGCCCTTGCGGATCGTCGCCGAGGGCGAGACGACGATGGTGTCGCCTTCGCGATAGACGGGCTGCATCGAATCGCCGGTGATTTCGAGGGCATAGGCATTGAGGTCGGAGACGCCGGGTACGTCGATCTCCTCCCAGCCATTGCCGGAGGGGAAACCCGAATCGTCGAAATAGCCGCCCTTGCCGGCGCGGGCGAGGCCGAGAAGCGGAATCTGCCGGCGGCGCGGCGCCTGGCCCTTGCGGCCGATCAGGAGCTCGGCGAATTCCTCGACCGGAGCGCCGGCGGCATCGAGCACCCGGTTGATGCTCTCCATGGTCGGCCAGCGCGGCCGGTCATCGGGGCCGAAACGCTTCGACGGGTTGAAGGAAGTGGGATCGAGCCCGGCCTTCTTGGCCAGCCCAGACGCGGAAAATCCATAGCGCTCGGCTATCGTGTCGATGGCCGACCAGACCTGCTTGTGCGTGAACATTGTGCCTCTCCCGTTCGATTTTGCGGTGCCGCAAGTTTTGTCACCGTCTAGGAAAAACTACCTCAAACAAAGTTTCTTGTCCAGTGAATTTCTTCAGCATAAGGTGCCGGCGATGGAAATTCTCTACAAGATCTGCGCCATCGCCGAGTGGCGGCGGGCCGAAGCGGAGGGCCGCTATCGCGGCTCGGCGGCCGACCGGGCCGATGGCTTCATTCATCTTTCCGCCGCCCACCAGGTGCGCCAGACGGCGGCCAGGCATTTTGCCGGGCAGGCGGGGCTGGTGCTGGTGGGCTTTGCCGCCGATGGACTCAAAGGCTTGCGCTGGGAAGCCTCGCGGGGAGGGGCGCTGTTTCCCCATGTTTATGGCGAAATCGATGCGGCCATGGCGGTCGCGGTGACGGATTTGCCGTGGGCGGCCGGCGGCCACCGCTTTCCCGATCACATCCCGGCATGAACCTGGCGCGGCTGGGTTTTCCGCTGCTGCGTCCGCTGCTCCAGCGGCTGGAGGCGGAGAGAGCCCACCGGCTCACCATCGGGCTTCTGGCGGGGTTCGGCTCCACCAGCCCCCCGCCTCGCAATCCGCGACTCGGGGTCGAGGCCTTCGGGCTGTCCTTTGCCAATCCGCTGGGGCTGGCGGCGGGCTTCGACAAGAACGCCGAGGTGCCCGATGCCATGCTGGGGCTGGGCTTCGGCTTTGTCGAGGTGGGAACCGCAACACCCCGGCCGCAAGCTGGAAATCCCCGGCCGCGGCTCTTCCGCCTCACCGAGGACCGGGCGGTCATCAACCGGATGGGCTTCAATAACGAGGGCCATGGGGCGGTCGCGGCGCGCCTGGCGCGGAGAAGGGCGCGGGGCGGTATCGTCGGAGTCAATATCGGTGCCAACAAGGATGCCGCCGACCGGATCGGCGACTACGTGCAGGGCATTGCCCGTTTCGCCGGGCTTTCCTCCTTTATCACCGTCAACATCTCCTCGCCCAACACGCCGGGGCTCAGGGCGCTGCAATCGCGGACCGAGCTTGTCACCTTGCTCGACCGGCTCAACGGGACGCGGGCCGGCGCTTCGGCGCGGCCGCCGATGCTGCTGAAGATCGCCCCCGATTTGCGTGACGACGAACTTGCCGACATCGCCGAAGCCTGCGGTGGCGGGGTGGTCGACGGCATCATCGTTTCCAATACGACGATCTCGCGGCCGTCCTTGCGTTCGCCATTGGCGAGGGAACAGGGCGGGCTCTCGGGCCGGCCACTGTTCGAACTTTCGACCCTGCAATTGGCCCGCATGTATCGCCTGACCCAAGGCCGCATTCCGCTGGTCGGGGCGGGAGGAATATCCGATGCCGGCACGGCCTGGCGAAAACTCCGGGCCGGAGCCACATTGTTGCAGCTCTATTCGGCGTTGGTGTTTGAAGGGCCGGGGCTTGTCGGCGAAATCCTCGACGGACTCAGCCGCAGGCTGGCCGAAAGCGGCAAGGGCTCGCTCGCCGAAATGACCGGCGTCGACGCCGAAGCGATCGCTCACCAGGGATTGAGCGGCACATAGGCGTTGAACAGCTTCTCGGTGGCGCCGTCGCTCTGCAGCTTGTCGAGGGCGGCGTCGAAGGCCTGGCGCAGGTCCGGACGGTTGGCGCGCACCAGGAAGGCGAAGTTCCGGCTGAAGGTCGATGGATCGCTGTAGGCGCCAGGGAGTAGCTTGCAGCAGCCGCGCGAAGCTTCGCCCGCGACCCAGTAGATGAGGCGCAGGCCGTCGCCGAAGAGGGCATCGACATTGCCGGTGCGCAGCGCCTCCTGGGCCAGGCTGTCGCTGTCGAAGGCCACCAGCTTGGCTGCCCCGTAGTAGCGCTCGAGAAAGGCGCCATGGGTGGAGGCCTTCACAAAACCGATGCGCTTGCCGGCGAGCCCTGCGGCATCGCCGCTGGCGAGCGGGCTTCCCGACTGGCTGGCGAAGCGGGCAAGCGAGCGGAACCAGGGCCTGGTCATCAGCGCGTCGGAGAGCGCCGCCGCATCGATGCGGGGGCCGGCGACGATCATTTCTCCCTGACCTGCGGCGAGGGCCGGGAGAAGGTCGGAGAGCGGCATCAAGTTTACCGTGCACTCGGCCCGCAAGGTGGCGCAGGCCGAGGCCGCCAGATCGACGGCAAGCCCGGAGGGGGCGCCTGAGCGGGCGCGGAAGCTGAAGGGCGGAAAATCCTCATCGGCCAGGAGCCGCAGCGAGGTTCCAACCGGCAGGGTGGGGAGGCGGGGCTCGGCCTCGACCCGGCGGAAACGCGGCAGCGGATAATTCTGGGCCGCGAGGGTTTCGCTCGCAATCCAAAGTAGCCCCAACGTCAATAAAAACATCCGGAGGATGGTTGCCCACCGGCATCCCGCCGGTGTCAATATTTGACGCATCGTTATTTTCCGCCGACCGAGAAGTGCATGTGAGTCTCGCAGATTTCCATCGGGCATCCGGGTTTCTAGAGGCCCAGGATGTGGCCGGCATGATAGCCGGCGGTTTTCCGGAAGTCTTGCCCCGCGTCTCGGCGGCCTCCCTAGCGGAAGCGCTCCGCCGCCTGCCGCGCGACGAATTCGACCAGGCGCTACGCGACAAGATCGTGCCGCTGGTCAATCTGCCGGGCCTCAGCCTGCATGTGGCCTGTGGTGCGGCCGCCCGCAAGCTTGCCGACGACGAAGGCCTGAAACTGGTGGGCGAGGCCGAACTCGCGGATTTCCATCAGGCCCTGCGGGCGAGCCACGGCACGCTTCTGTTGCGCGACGCCACTTTTGGCCTGGTGCGCGCCGATCCAGACAAATCGGCCCGCCGGCGGCTGACGGGGGCACAGGGATTTGCCAGCCTGGCGATCTTGGGCCTTGCCGCCGGTCTCTGGCTGTTGCTGCCGGAGAAGGCCCTGTGGCTTATCGGCAGCCTGGTTGCAGCACTGTTCTTTCTGGCCGTGATCGCGTTGCGCCTGCTCTGTCTCCTGCCGCAGCCGGTCCGGCCGCGGCCGCTGCTCAGGCCCATCGAGGATGGGGAGCTTCCCGCCTATTCGGTGCTGGTGCCCTTGTTCCGCGAGATCTCGGTGTTGAACCAGCTGCTCACCGCGCTCGTCCACATCGACTATCCGGCCGAGAAGCTCGACATCAAGCTGATCCTGGAAGAAAGCGACATCGCCATGCGCCGCGCCGTGGCGGCGATCGAGCTGCCGGCGCAGTTCGAGGTGATCGTGGTGCCGGGCGGCAGGCCCCAGACCAAGCCGCGGGCGCTCAACTACGGCCTGCGCTTTGCTCGCGGCGAACTTCTGACGATCTACGATGCCGAGGATATTCCCGAGCCCGGGCAATTGCGGCTGGCGGCCGAAACCTTCGCCGCCAGCTCCTCCGGCGTTGCCTGCCTGCAGGCCGAGCTTGCCTTCTACAACCCCAACGAAAACTGGCTGACCCGGCAATTCACCATCGAATATGCAACGCTGTTCGGCCTGCTCCTGCCGACGCTGGCCGGCTACGGCCTGCCGCTGCCCTTGGGCGGCACGTCGAACCATTTCCGGGTGGCGGCACTGCGCCGGGTGGGGGCCTGGGATCCGTTCAACGTGACCGAGGACGCCGATCTGGGCTTGCGGCTGGCGCGGGCGGGCTATGGGACACTCACCATCGACAGCCGCACCTATGAGGAAGCAACCGTCAGGCCGGGCAATTGGCTTCAGCAGCGGGCCCGCTGGCTGAAGGGCTTTCTGATCACCTGGCTCGTCCACATGCGAGCCCCGCGGCGGCTTGCGGCGGAGCTCGGGCCGTCGGGGTTCTGGGCTTCCCAGGCCTTGACGATCGGCATCTTCGGTTCGGCGCTGTTGCATCCCCTCTGCATGGGAGCGACGGTCGCTCTCTTCATTGTCGAACCGACACTGCCGGCCGATGCCGGGTTTCCGACGATTGCTTTGGCCGGTCTCAATCTGATGGTGCTGGTGACGGGCTATGGCGCCACCATGCTGGCGGGAGTGAAGGCGCTGCGCCGCCTCCGTATCAGGGGCTGGATTCTGCCGATCCTGTCGACGCCCCTCTACTGGCTGCTAATCTCGGTCGCGGCCTGGCTGGCGCTGTGGCAGTTCCTGACCGATCCCTATTACTGGAACAAGACCGAGCACGGACTTTCCAGCCTGCAGAAGCGGCGGGGGTGAAGCTCGGGGCACCTCGCGCACCGCTCCCCGCGCCGCACTGGTGGCCAAGGCGGCATCGGCCCGGAGGGCTGCGCGGCTTGCACGCGAGCAGTAAATTGATAATACCCTTTCGATATCCCTTAGCTCATAGCGGATAATCCGACGCTCCGGTTTGGGAGCATGAACCACGTCTTCCACCACATCGCCGATGGCAAGTCGCTTTGTCTGGAATGGCCCCGTAGCCGGACATGGAGCCGACAGGCCAGAACCGACGAGGTTGACCCATTCCGGACATCAGATCACTTGGCGAGCATTGCGTTCCTTTTGCCTTTGGCGCGCCTGAAAGGCGTTTTGAGCGACATTGGGCAATTGGGTTCTATTACTTATTGGGAGCTCCTAACTTGATATGGTCTGCTGGGGAGTAGCTGGGGTAGTTCGAAGCAGACCCATCCGGCGGAACAGGGCCTCGCTGATAAAAGTCGCGAATGGTCAAAACAGAAAGTGCTGATTTTAAATTCTTGGTTAGAGATTGGAACGCCCCAAGTCGCTCAATATCCTTCTGGAGTTCATATCTCGTTGTGGTATTTTCATTGTCGGCCAATAACTGATAGGATAATGTCCCGTAGACCCATGCAAGGACGAGTCCGAGAGGCGTGCCGAGGACAGCCACACCCATGAGGCCGGCAATTATGTTGAACAAGGGAACAGACTTTGCCGCAGAATAACTCCAGAAGAATATGGGAACTGCGCAAATAAGACACGCAATCGCTTTTACTTGATCATCTCTTTCTTGATTTGCAAAGTCGCTTGGTCTTTTCAATCTGATGGTCCGCTCGGCCAAGGCTTTGAACTTTTGCTCCTTGGATGCGGACGAATTGAAAAATTCTGTAACTCGTTCTGCGTTGCGGCTAAGCGCCTCTTTTGTCGAATCGTGAACAAGTCTTTGCGTTACATAGTCTGGCGCTTTGTCCGAATTGTCCAATATTCCAACAATACGCTCTAAATCAGCCAATATTTTGAAATTGACCCCTCCGGTAGACGGCGAACTCGACTTGAAAAAGCCCTGTTGTATTTCTTCTGGCACATCGAAAAAAGTAGCTACGTTTGCGAAGCCTTGGTCAAGCAAGTTTGCGATGGTCTTAGCCACAATATTTCTAGTGGCTCTATTGAATTGCAAAAGCGATTGGGAACGGCTCTCAAAAAACTCTTGCATCCCCAGTATACCATTAACGGGAATGGAATCTTTACATTTGAAAAAATAGCTCACGTCTGCTTCTTCGCAGATTTCTACAAGCTCCAGACAATCGTTGACTTGTCCCTTCGTGGCAAAGAGTTCGGCCGCAAGGAAGACCGCACCAATATTTCGTGGGTCAGTTTTTAGGGCTAACAGGGCAAAATTTAGTGCGTCATCTGTCCTATCCTGAAGATTGCAAATCACACCTTGCCAATACTGTGATGATGAGCAGTAATATTTGCTATCTGGTTTGGCGTAACGTGCGGCATTTGCAAATGCCTCAAAAGCGCCAACACTGTCACCTTTCTGCTCGGCGAGGAGAATGCCCATCAAATACCGCGCGATGTAGTTGAATTTATCAAGTTCAACCACCTTCATGAAATCTTCGAGCGCCTCTTCGTGCCAGCCGTTTTTCAATGAGGATGAAGCCCGGCGCGCAAATTCAAGTGATTGAGTTTTGGTGGGGTTGGCGAGAAGGTCTGTCATTCTCTCAAGCTCGGTATTAGTGATATCGAGGCTGGCTGCCAGGGTATCAAACCCGACGTCAAGGACGTCTCTGATCTTGTAGAGACGATCCTCAATCGAACCCATAGTGCCGCTTATTTGTTGAAGTTCAGAAACCTGTATGTCAGCTGACGCCGCCACTCGTTCTATGCCCTTGAACAAAGCGGGTTCCGCTCCTTTGTAAAAAGTGAGACTCGCGTTCCTGAGATCGGCCAACGAGGCGTTGGCCGTTGATAGCTCATCTAGAACATTGAGGGTGGTGTAATAGTATCCACGGCTCCATTCGCGCCGGCGCTGCGCCGATTCTAAGAATAAGTTGCGTTCCGCCATTTCCCTCAACGTCCTGCAAGTGCAACCTTCGAACCATCATGTCTCAATTTTGAAGTTTGGTACAGAACCTATATTCATAGTTTCAAAACTGTGTTTGTCGCTGACAGGCACACAAACACAACACAATGGGTTCTCCCGTTAGCTGCCCTGACCGGCTTTTTCTGAACCAGGCGATGCGAGAACACGTCCTCCGTCTGGCTGTTCAAACGCGTTGCGAATGGCCGCTCCTGGCCCTTCTGCGACATGGTCCGGGACGCGGATGAAGTCTGCTTTCCCCTC
Organism: Hyphomicrobiales bacterium; assembly: GCA_016185245.1. Lineage (GTDB taxonomy): Bacteria > Pseudomonadota > Alphaproteobacteria > Rhizobiales > Aestuariivirgaceae > Aestuariivirga. The sequence continues at coordinate 43,473 of JACPNZ010000001.1, forward strand.
GTCGGCAGACGTCCTTGCGTTGCCCGGGTGGTGCCAGCTGCGAGTTCACATCTACGGCACTTCGCGGACCGCACCTCTTGCCGTACTGGTGGCCAAGGCGGCATCGGCCCGGAAGGCTGCGCGGCGTGCACGGGACCAGTAAATTGATGATGCCCCTTCGATATCCCTTAGCTCATAGCGGATGATCCGAGACACCGGTTTGGGAGCATGAACCACGTCTTCCACCACATCGCGGATGGCAAGTCACTTGGTCCGCAATAGCCCCGAAATCGGACATGGAGCCGACAGGCCGGGACCGACGAGGTTGACCCAAGCCGGAAATTCAGCCCGATAGACTCCTCACCGGGCCACCAATGTAATCTCGCAGCTGCGACTTTCCTAAGCGACGCTTCTAAGCAATTGCGACGGCAGTAAGTATGAGCACGCGGTTCGCTTGGCCGAGTTCAAAGACCCGTCTCGCGGCTTAACCCCGCCGGATATCAACAACCACCGGTACATTCGGGGCGCGGCGTTTGCCGCCCAAGTTGCTCCACTGGGGCGATTTGCCAGCCTCGCCGTCACTTCTCACCTCCCACCTTTCCCATTGCTTCGCGATGGGCCCTGTATTCTCCCGCAAGCGGAGAGGCAGAGCTAGACTCTCGCGGTTGAAACTCTCATACTCACTTGCTCATCGGGGGCGCATTATCGTCAACCTCGCTTACTCATGGAGAATCACCATGGCGCAATGGAAGATCGCCGGCCAGTATATGGAATCGTGCAATTGCGCTTTTCTGTGCCCGTGCAACACGTCAAATCTCGCCGCACGCCCGACCGAAGGTGACTGCAAGGCGGCGATCGCCATGCAGATCGAGCGCGGCGAAAAGGATGGCGTCAAGCTCGATGGCCTCTCCTTCATCGTGCTGATGCGCTCACCTGGCCCGATGATCGAGGGAAAGATCAAAGTCGGGCTGATCGTTGATGAAAAGGCGGACGGCGCCCAAACCGAGGCGATCGTCGCTATTGCCTCAGGCGCAGTGGGCGGGCCAATGGCCAATCTTGCTCCTCTGGTCTCGGAAGTGGCCGGCGTGGAAAAGCGGCCGATCAGCTTCAGCGCCAAGGGGATGAACTTCAAGGTCAAGGCTGGCGAATTGGTCGATCAGGAAATCGAGGGCGTGCCTAGCATGATCGACGCCAATCAGCCGGTCTATATCGACAATACTGGGCATCCAGCCAATAAGCGCCTGGCGCTCGCCAAAGCGATCGTCAGTGTTTTCAATGGGTTTGGGATCGCGTGGAAAGATCGCACCGGCACCCGCAACGGTCACTTCGCGCCTTTTTCTTGGAGCAGTTGAAAGGAGAATTTCGCCGGAATGACGGGATTCTCCCTTTCCCCGGTTTGCACGCCGGTTCGGAAGGTACAGTAAAGATAACAGTCTGATGTCGCCTTCTGGCCCTTCTGCGACATGGCCCGGGACGCGGATGAAGTCTGCTTGCCCCTTGCCAGCAGACGTCCTTGCGTTGCCCGGGTAATGCCAGTCTGCCAGCTCACATCCTACGGCACCTCGCGGACTGCGCCGCGGGCGGCACTAGTGGCGAAGGCGGCGTAGGCGCGGAGTGCGGTGGTCACATTGCGCTTGCGCTTCTCGGCGGGCTTCCAGGCATTCTTTCCCTTGGCTTCCTCAGCCGTACGGCGGCGGGCGAGTTCGGGCTCGGCGACGGCGAGGTGGATCGTCCGGTTAGGAATGTCGATCTCGATCCGGTCGCCGGTTTCAACGAGACCGATCAAGCCCCCCTGTTCGGCCTCGGGCGAGACATGGCCGATCGACAGACCCGATGTGCCGCCGGAGAAGCGGCCGTCGGTGACCAGGGCACAGACCCTTCCGAGGCCCTTCGATTTGATGTAGCTCGTCGGATAGAGCATTTCCTGCATGCCGGGTCCGCCGCGCGGGCCCTCGTAGCGAATGACCACCACAGCGCCCGCCTTCACTTTGCCGTTGAGGATGCCAACGACGGCGCTGTCCTGGCTTTCGAAGACGATTGCCGGGCCGGAAAATTTGAGGATCGAGTCATCCACACCGGCGGTCTTCACGATGCAGCCGTCGAGCGCCAGATTGCCCTTGAGCACGGCAAGGCCGCCATCCTTGGAGAAAGGATGGGCGGCATCGCGAATGACACCCTTGGCCCGGTCGAGGTCGAGCTCGTTGAAACGCTTGGACTGGCTGAAGGCCACTTGCGTCGGCACACCACCCGGAGCGGCGAGATAGAACTGGCGCACTGATTCGCTGTTGCTGCGCCCGATATCCCAGCGGTCGAGCGCCTTGGCCATGGTGGCCGAGTGGACGGTCGGCAGGTCGCGGTTGATGAGGCCCGCCCGGTCGAGCTCGCCCAGGATCGCCATGATGCCGCCGGCCCGGTGCACGTCTTCCATGTGCACGTCCGACTTGGCCGGGGCGACCTTGCACAGGACCGGCACGCGCCGCGACAGCCGGTCGATGTCGGCCATGGTGAAGTCGATCTCGCCCTCATGGGCGGCGGCGAGAATGTGCAGCACCGTGTTGGTCGAACCGCCCATGGCGATATCGAGCGTCATGGCGTTCTCGAAGGCGCCGAAGCTTGCGACCTTGCGGGGCAGCACGGTTTCGTCGTCCTGCTCGTAATAGCGCTTGGCGATATCGACGATCAGGTGGCCGGCTTCGAGGAACAGGCGCTTGCGGTCGGCGTGGGTGGCAAGGGTCGAGCCATTGCCGGGCAGCGACAGGCCCAGCGCCTCGGTCAGGCAGTTCATCGAATTCGCCGTGAACATGCCGGAGCAGGAGCCGCAGGTGGGGCAGGCGTTCTGCTCGTATTTCTTGACGTCGGCCTCGGAGACGCTGTCATCGGCGGCGGCGACCATGGCGTCGATCAGGTCGACGGCCTTCACTTCGCCGGTCGCGAGCACCACCTTGCCCGCTTCCATCGGCCCGCCGGAGACGAAGACCGAGGGGACGTTGAGACGGAGCGAGGCCATCAGCATGCCGGGGGTGATCTTGTCGCAGTTGGAAATGCACACCATGGCGTCGGCGCAATGGGCGTTGACCATGTATTCGACACTGTCGGCGATCACTTCGCGCGAGGGTAGCGAATAGAGCATGCCGTCATGGCCCATGGCGATGCCGTCATCGACGGCAATGGTGTTGAACTCCTTGGCCACCCCGCCGGCCGCCTCGATCTCGCGGGCCACCATCTGGCCCAGATCCTTCAGATGCACGTGGCCGGGGACGAACTGGGTGAAAGAGTTGACGACGGCGATGATCGGCTTGCCGAAGTCGCCGTCCTTCATGCCGGTGGCGCGCCACAGTCCGCGGGCGCCGGCCATGTTGCGGCCATGGGTGGTGGTGCGGGAGCGATAGGCGGGCATGGGAACCTCGCAAGGGTTGCTGTCGTGGCTAATTCCCTAGCGAATGCGTGGGGCGAGGCCAAGTTCAAAACGAACAGGGCTGGCATGAGCCGTGTTGGGGCTGGTGGACGACGCGGACTGCCCCTCTCCCCTTGCCGGGAGAGGGGGCCCATTGCGAAGCAACGGGAGGGTGAGGGGACCCGAAGTCAATGGCTTGCGCCCGGCCCCCTCATCTTCCCACGCCTTCGGCGCGGGCCCCTTCTTCTCCCGCAAGGGGAGAAGAGGAAGTAGTGCCGTGCTGCCGCTATGCCTACGCCCGCAGCGTGGCGTTCTCCGGATCGTAGGGGCTTTCGGGGATGACTGTCGCTTTGAACATCTCGCCCAGGATCTTGATCTCGAGCTCGGTGCCGATGGCGGAGACCTCCGGCTTCACCATGCCCAGGGCGAGCGACTTGTTGACGCGAAAGCCGAAGCCGCCGTTGGTGGCGCGGCCGACCAGCTTGCCCTTGGCATAGAGTGGCTCGGAACCCCGGGCATCGGAGTCTGTATCCTTGACGCCATGGACTTCCATGGTGACGAAGTTCCAGGCGAGGCCCTTCTCGCGGCCGGCAACGAGCGCATCGCGGCCCACGAACTGGCCCTTGTTGGGATGGACGAAGCGGTCGAGACCCGATTCATAGGCGGAGTATTCGATGGAAAGCTCGCGAGGCACGAGCCGGTAGCTCTTCTCGATGGAGAGGGACGACATGGTCTTGATGCCATAGGGGCGGATGCCGAACTCTTGGCCCGCCGCCATCAATTGGTCGAAGAGGGCCACCTGCTGCTCGATCGGGTGATGGAACTCCCAGCCGAGTTCGCCGACGAAATTGACCCGCATGGCGAAGGCGGTTGTCGTGCCGACACTAATCTGCCTGCCGGAAAGCCACGGGAAGGCGGCGTTGGAGAGGTCGGCGTCGGTGAGCTTGTGCAGGACTTTCCGGGAATTGGGACCGGCCAGCACCAAGACACCCCATTGCGACGTGATGGGTTCGAAACGCACCGAACCGTCGGCGGGCAGCGCCTTCCTGAGATAGTCGTGGTCGTGGCGCTCGAAGGCGCCGGCGGAGACGAGGTAGTAGCCCTGCTCGCGAGCCTTGTAGACGGTGAATTCGGCGCGCACCCCGCCCCTGGGCGTGAGCATGTGGCAGAGCGCCAGACGGCCCACCTTCTTCGGGATCTTGTTGGCAAGGATCGAGTCGAGCCAGGCTTCGGCGCCGGGGCCGGTGACGAAGCACTTGGCGAAGGCCGACATGTCCTGCAAGCCCACATTGCTCATCACATTGCGGCATTCCTCGCCGACGAAGTTGAAATAGTTGGAGCGGCGGAACGACCATTTCTCGACGATGCGGCCATCCTCCGTGGGCGGAGCATGATTGTGACCGGTGAGCACGTCAGGGCTGGCGAGTTCGGCCTTCGACAGCGCATAGCCTTTGGGCGCGAACCAGCCGGGGCGCTCCCAGCCGTAGACCGAGCCGAAGACCGCACCCAGGTCCTTCATCCGGTCATAGCAGGGGGTGCGCTTCAGGGGCCGGGCGGCGGCGCGCTCCTCGTCCGGGTAATGGGGGGTGAAGACGTTTGAATAGGCCTCCTCGTTCTTGCGCTTCAGGTAGCCGCGCGTCGCATAGGGACCGAAGCGGCGGGGATCGACGCCCATCATGTCGATCGAGGGTTCGCCCTCGACGATCCATTCGGCGAGCTGCCAGCCGGCACCGCCCGCCGCGGTGACGCCGAAGGAATGGCCTTCGTTGAGCCAGAAGTTCTTCAGTCCCCACGCCGGGCCGATGATCGGCGAGCCGTCGGGCGTATAGGCGATGGCGCCGTTATAGACCTTCTTGATGCCGACTTCGCCGAAGGCCGGAACGCGGGCAATCGCCGTTTCGATATGCGGGGCAAGCCGGTCGAGGTCTTCCTGGAAGAGCTCATATTCGCTCTGCTCCGAGGGCCCATCCATGTAGCAGCAGGGAGCGCCATGCTCGTAGGGCCCGAGCAGCAGGCCGCCGTTTTCCTCGCGCATGTACCAGCTTGAATCGGCCTCGCGCAAAACCCCCATTTCGGGCAGGCCCTTGGCCTGGCGCTCCTTGATGAGCGGATGGGGCTCGGTGACGATATATTGGTGCTCGACCGGGATTACGGGAATATCGAGGCTCACCATGGCGCCGGTCTTGCGGGCAAAATTGCCGGAAGCCGAGACGACATGCTCGCAGGCGATGTCGCCGCGATCGGTCTTGACCAGCCATTCGCCGTTTGCCTTCTGTTCGATACCAATGACCGTGGTGTTGCGATAGATTTCGGCACCGCGGGCGCGCGCGCCCTTGGCCATGGCCTGGGTGAGGTCGGCGGGCTGGATATAGCCGTCGTCGGGGTGCTGGATGGCGCCGAGGAGCCCGTCGGTTTCGCACAGGGGCCAGATGTCCTTGAGCTGGGAGGGCGTCAGCAGGTTGACCTTGACGCCGATCGTCTCGGCGACGCCGGCGTAATACATGAACTCGTCCCAGCGGTCCCTGGTGCGGGCGAGGCGAATGTTGGAGCATTTCTTGAAGCCGACATTCTGGCCGGTCTCGGCTTCCAGCGAATTGTAGAGGTTGACCGAGTATTTGTGGATCTGGCCGACCGAATAGGAGAGGTTGAACAGCGGCAGGAGCCCCGCCGCATGCCAGGTCGAGCCGGAAGTGAGTTCCTTGCGTTCGACCAGGACCACATCGCTCCAGCCTTTTTTGGCCAGATGATAGAGGGTGCCGACACCGACCACGCCGCCGCCGATCACCACCACCCGCGCACTCGTCTTCATGTTGAAACCCTTCCGATCCCGAGCCCTGGAATTGAGGGCACATTAGTGAGGCGAATTCAACAGGCGTGAGACGAAACGACCGGCCAGCCGCCAATTCCGACACTACTCCAACGGGAGGTGCCGCCGCACCAGGCGGTATTCGTGCCAGACCAGCGCCATGACCACGATGTCGAGGATCGTCAGGGCGATGAGACCGAGGGACTGGGTGTAGGAGTAGCGGTAGAACTGGTAGGCGACGAACAGGGCGAGCACCACCAGGGTGGCGGGATAGGACCACAGCTTGCCGCGCAACAGGCCGACGACCAGCGCCAGCTTCACCAGGCCGTGGCTCAGCAGATAGAAGGCATAGAAGTTCTTGGAGCCGACGGAAAAGCCCTGGGCCAGCTGCTGCAGATGGCTGGAGATGAAGTCGTTGGGGTCCTCGGCCAGCTCGTCCAGGGTCGCCCAGCGTACCAGAGTGGCGATATCGGCGGTGCTGACCAGATAGAGCAGAATTCCGCCGGCGCTTTCGATCACCGCATTGGCGCCCTTCAGCAGCACGCTGATTTCGAAAGCCCGGTGAATGGTCCTCTCGCTGATCATGGAGTAGCCCGCTGTCCCTCAGCCTTGCGGTTCTGCCGGTTGGTGACGAGATCGTCGACCACGGCCGGATCGGCGAGGGTGGAGGTATCGCCAAGGGCTGCGAAATCGTCCTCGGCGATCTTGCGCAGGATGCGGCGCATGATCTTGCCGGAACGGGTCTTGGGCAGGCCGGGGGCGAACTGGATCTGGTCGGGGGCGGCAAAGGGCCCGATCTCCTTTCTCACATGGGCCACCAGATCCTTGCGCAGGTCCTCGGAGCCCTGTTCGCCGGCCATCAGCGTCACATAACAGTAGATGCCCTGGCCCTTGATGTCGTGGGGATAGCCGACGACGGCGGCTTCCGAAACTTTCGGGTGCGCCACCAGGGCCGATTCCACTTCCGCCGTGCCGAGCCGGTGGCCCGAAACGTTGATCACGTCGTCGACCCGGCCGGTGATCCAGTAGTAGCCGTCGGCATCGCGGCGGCAGCCGTCGCCGGTGAAATACATGCCCTTGTAGGCGGAGAAATAGGTCTGCACGAAGCGGTCATGGTCGCCATAGACGGTGCGCATCATGCCCGGCCAGGAATCGGTGATGACCAGATTGCCGGACGCCGGGCCATCGAGGATCGTGCCCTTGTCGTCGACGAGTGCCGGCTGGCAGCCGAAGAAGGGCCTGGTGGCCGAGCCGGGCTTCAGTTTCGTCGCACCGGGGAGCGGCGTGATCAGAATACCGCCGGTCTCGGTCTGCCACCAGGTGTCGACGATCGGGCAGCGGCCGTCGCCGACCACCCGGTGATACCATTCCCAGGCCTCAGGATTGATCGGCTCGCCGACCGTGCCGAGGAGCCGGAGCGAGGCGCGCGAGGTTTTCTTCACCGGGCCTTCGCCCGCCCCCATCAAGGCGCGGATCGCCGTGGGTGCGGTGTAGAAGATATTGACCCGGTGCTTGTCGATCACCTCCCAGAAGCGCGAGTTGGTGGGATAGTTGGGAATGCCCTCGAACATCAGAGTGGTGGCGCCGTTGGCCAGCGGCCCATAGAGAATATAGCTGTGGCCGGTGACCCAGCCCACGTCCGCCGTGCACCAGAAAATATCGCCGTCGTGATAGTCGAAGACATACTGGTGGGTCATCGCGGCATAGACGAGGTAGCCGCCGGTTGTGTGCAGGACACCCTTGGGCTTGCCGGTCGAGCCCGAGGTATAGAGGATGAACAGCGGGTCCTCGGCCTTCATCTTCTCCGGCTTGCAGTCGGCCTTAACCTTCGCCGCTTCCTCGTGATACCAGACGTCGCGGCCGGCGCTCATGGCGACCGGCCCGCCGGTACGGCGGACGACGATCACCCGCTCGTTGCCGGAGCAGCGCTTCAGGGCCTCGTCGGTGTTAGCCTTGAGCGGCACCTTCCTGCCGCCGCGCAGGCCTTCATCGGCGGTGACGATCATCTTGGAATTGGCGTCGTTGATGCGGCCGGCAAGCGAATCCGGCGAAAATCCGCCGAACACCACCGAATGCACCGCACCGATCCTCGTGCAGGCCAGCATGGCGTAGGCCGTCTCCGGGATCATCGGCAGATAGATGGTGACGCAGTCGCCGCGCTTGACGCCGTTCTGCTTCAGCACATTAGCGAAGCGGCAGACCTGCTCATGCAGTTCGCGGTAGGTGATCTTCCGGTCGTAATAGGGATCGTCGCCCTCCCAGATGATCGCCACCTGGTCGGCACGCTTCTTCAGATGCCGGTCGATGCAGTTGTGGGAGACGTTGAGGACGCCATCCTCGAACCATTTGATCGACACCTTTGGGTAGTCGAAGGAGGTGTTCTTGATCTTCTTCGGGGTCTTGAACCAGTCGAGCCGCCTGGCCTCCTTGTCCCAGAACTTGTCCGGGTCGGCGATCGACTTGGCGTACATCCTCCTGTAGGCCGCATCGTCGACATAGGCCTTCTTCTTCCAGGCGGGCGGCACGGCATAGACTTTCTCGGACATGGACGATTTCCTCCCAGACGTGACGGCATTGGCCAACCCCTTGGCGGGCAATTCTATAGCGTGCAATGCAACTCCTGTCTAAGACCGCCCCATGAACCGCCATATCGCCTATTTCATCGTGCTCGGCCTGTTCTGGGGCCTGTCGCCGTCGCTCTACCGGGCCATGGGCGAGGCCGCCGTACCGGTCTCTCACATCATCGCCTATTCCGGCGTGGGCGTCGGGCTGGCGCTCGCGGCGGCGGCCAGGCTGACGGCCGGCCGAGTCGATCTGAGCCGGCCCATTCTGCTCTATGGGCTGGGCTGCGCGCTGTTGATGAACGTGCCCTTCGGCGCCGGGCTGTTCTTTGCCCGGCATGTGCCGACGATCGAACTGGCGCTGATCATGTCGACGGCCCCGTTCTTCAACTATGTCGTGGCGCTGGTCACCGGCCGCGAGAATGCCGCACCGCGCCGGCTCGTCGCCGTCGCGGCGGGATTTCTGTCGAGCGTGGTTCTGATCCTGTCGCGCCAGGGAACGCTGTCGGGCCAGGTTTCGTGGTGGATGGTGGCGGCCTTTTCCAGTCCCATCATGTACACGGCCTACAACTGGTTTGCCGCCCGCTACTGGCCGGCGCGGGCCGACATCATGTCGGTGGGGGCGGCCGAATCGATCTGGTCGGCCGCCACCGTCTTGCCGATCGTGGCGATTGCGGCACCGCCCTGGTCGCCGGCAACGCCGGCCCTCTTCGCCTATTGGAGCGTGCTGGCGGCGACCCTCATGTGGATCGCCGAGCGCATCGCCTTCTTCACGCTCATCCGCGACAAGGGCGCGGTCTATACGATCCAGGCGGTCTATGTGGCAACGCCTGCCGCCGTCATCTTCGCGGCGGTCTTCTATGGCGGCGGTAGTGATCCCTGGCTGTGGCTGTCGCTGGCGATCCTGATGGTTGCCCTGTGGCTCAATAATTCCGGATCGTCGATCCGGCAGTCCGCCTGATCTCGGCCTCGACGAGGCCGCGGGTCATGGGCCACGGATGAAGAGGTCGCGGCCGATCAGGCCTTCACGCCGCCCAGGGCGCAGACGATCTCCCATTCCTCGGAAGTCACCGGCTGCACCGACAATCGGGAATTTTTCACCAGCACCATGTCGGCCAGGCGCCGATCGGTCTTGATGGTCTCGAGGCTCACCGGTTTTGGCAGGCCTGAGGCGGCGCGGATGTCGACGCAGTCCCAGCTATCGACGTGCGAAGTCGAATCGCGGTGCGCCAGCTTGCAGACCTCGACGATGCCGACGATCGCCTTGCCCTGGTTGGAGTAATAGAAGAAGCCCTTGTCGCCGAGCTTCATCGCCCGCATGTTGTTGCGGGCCTGATAGTTGCGGATGCCCGACCATTCCTCGCCGGTTTTGCCCTTGGCCAGCAGCATCTCCCAGGAGAAGACGTCGGGCTCGGACTTGAACAGCCAATGGGCCATCATCTGGCCTCCGGGTTCTTGGCGCAGATAGGTGCAAAGAGCATCGAAAATTCCTTCTATCTGATTTCCTGGCCGGCGGGGCGGGCCAGCAGCCGGGCGATTTCCCGGGCGGGCTGGGCGCTTTCGTCGACAATGGCATGGACCGCGGCGACGATCGGCATGTCGACCTGGTGCCGGCGGGCCAGTTCGTGGGCGATCCTGACGGTCGAAGCGCCTTCGACCACGCCGCGCGATTGCGCCAGCGCTGCGGCGACGCTGCGGCCTTGGCCGATGGCGAGGCCGAAGGCATAGTTGCGCGACTGGGGGCTGGCGCAGGTGAGCAGGAGATCGCCCAGGCCGGAGAGTCCGATGAGGGTTTCGGGTTTGGCGCCAAGTTTGCGGCCGAAGCGCATGAGCTCGGCAAAGCCCCTGGTGGTGAGGGCGGCGCGGGCGCTGTCGCCGAGGCCTCGGCCATCGGAAATACCGCAGGCGATGGCCAGCACGTTCTTCAAGGCGCCGCCCACTTCCACTCCCAGCACATCGTCGGAATTGTAGATGCGGAAGGCCGGCAGCGACAGGGCCTCGGCCCATTCGCCCGCTTCCGCCAGGGTCGGCCCGGCCAGCACCACCGCCGTCGGCAGGCCTCCCATCACGTCGGCGGCAAAGCTCGGCCCCGACAGGACCAGGACGCGGGCTCCGGGCAGGATCTCGCTCACCACCCCATTCATGAACAGGCCGGTTGCCTGCTCGATGCCCTTGGCGCCGATGATGATCGGCTGATTCTTGTGAAGGTCCGGCCGGATCGCAATGAGCACGTCGCGCACCGCCTGGGCCGGCACGGCGACGATGATCGCATCACAGTTCGCCAGCGAGGCGGGGAGCGCCCGCGACCACAGGGCCACCTGATGGCCGGCCGCACCGGCCACATGGGCGAGCGCCCGGCCCCAGGCGCCTGAGCCGGCGATGCCGATGCGCCGTCTCATGCCTTGGCTCCGAGCTTGCCGGAACCGTACACGGGCAGCGACACCCGATCGAGGGGCCAGCGGGCGCGCGCCGCAACGCCCAGGTCGTCGATGAGGCCGAGGGCGAGGCGTTCGGCCCCGGCCCAGGCGATCATCGCGCCATTGTCGGTGCACAGTGCCGCCGGCGGCACGATGAGTTGGAAACCATGCTCTGTGGCGGAACGCTCGAAGATCTGCTTGAGGGTGGCATTGGCGGCCACTCCTCCCGCCACGATCAGGGTGGGTTTGGCCGCATCGGGGTGCAAATCGCGGAAGGCGGCGATGGCCCGGTCGAGCCGGTCGGAAAGGGTTTCGGCGACCGCGGCCTCGAAGCCGGCGCAGACATCGGCCACATCCTGTTGCGACAGCGCGCCCAGCTTCTCGACCGTCTCGCGCACCGCGGTCTTGAGGCCGGAGAAGGATAAGTTGCAGTCCTTGCGGCCCTTGAGGGGGCGGGGGAAATCGAAACGCCGGGCATCGCCCCGGCGGGCCTGTAGTTCGACCTGGGGGCCGCCGGGAAAGCCGAGGCCAACGAGCTTCGCCACCTTGTCGAAGGCTTCGCCGAGGGCATCGTCGATGGTGGTGCCGAGGCGGCGGTAGCGGCCGACGCCGTCCACTGACTGGAACTGGGTATGGCCGCCGGAAATGAGCAGCAACAGATAGGGAAAGGGGCAGGGGCCGAGGAGCCTGGGGGTGAGCGCATGGCCTTCGAGATGATTGACGGCGATGAGCGGCTTGCCATGGGCAAGGGCTATGGCCTTGGCCATGGTGAGGCCGACGATGACGCCGCCGAGGAGCCCCGGCCCGGCCGTGGCGGCGATGCCGTCGAGGTGGGCGAAGTTGAAGTTGGCCTCGGCCATGGCCTGTCTGACGATCGGATCGAGCAGGGTGACATGGGCTCTGGCGGCGATTTCCGGAACCACCCCGCCATAGGGTGCATGGTCGGCAATCTGCGAGCGCACCACATTGGACAGGATCACGCCCGAGCCGTCGGGGGCACGGCGCACCACGCCTGCGGCGGTTTCGTCGCAGGAGGTTTCGATGCCGAGAATATGGATGGGCGCTTCGGCCATGGGGCTGGTGACGGCTCCGGGCAATCGGGCTAAGAGGTGCCAGCCTCTAGCATCCGCCGGACAAGACTTGCAAATGCCCCGCTTGAAGATCGGAACCCGCGGCTCGCCGCTTGCGCTCGCCCAGGCGCGCGAGACCCGCGACCGGCTGATCGCCGCCCATGGTTTGGCCGCAGCCGATGTCGAGATCGTCGCCATCACCACGACCGGCGACCGGGTGCGCGACCGGCCGCTCACGGAGATCGGCGGCAAGGGGCTGTTCACCAAGGAGATCGAGGAGGCCCTTCTGGCGGGCGACATCCAGTTGGCGGTGCATTCGATGAAGGACCTGCCGGCGCGGCTGCCGGAGGGCCTCGAGATCGCCGCCGTGCTGCCGCGCGAGGATGCTCGCGATGCCTTCCTGAGCCCGGTTGCGGCGGGGATCATGGACCTGCCGAATGGCGCCAAGGTGGGCTCGTCGTCGGTGCGGCGTACGGCTCAACTCCTGCGCCTCCGGCCCGACCTCAAACCTTTGCAATTCCGCGGCAATGTCGAAACCCGGCTGCGCAAGCTCGATGCGGGCGTGGCCCAGGCGACGTTTCTGGCGGCCGCCGGTCTCAACCGGCTGGGGCTGGCCGAGAAGATTACCGCCCTTGTTCCGATGGAACAGATGCTGCCGGCGGTGGCGCAAGGAGCGATCGGCATCGAGATCAGGTCGCAGGACGCGGCAACAGGCGCGCTGCTCGCCGCCATCGATCATCGGGAGAGCGCCATCGCGGTTTCTTGCGAGCGGGCTTTCCTTGCCGCCCTCGATGGCTCCTGCCGCACGCCGCTCGCCGGCCATGCCTGGCTCGATAGTGGTGTACTGCGGTTTCGTGGGCAAGCGCTCACCCATGACGGCGTCCATTGCTTCGAGGCAACGCGGGAGGGAAGTCCCGCCGATGCCGCAGGCATGGGCCGCGAGGCGGGCGAGGAAGTCAAAGCGCGCGGCGGCGCGCTGATCGCCTACTGATGAAGCTCATCGTCACCCGCCCGGCCGAGGATGCGGGGCCGCTTACGGCGAAGCTCGAAGGGCTCGGCCACCGGGTCATCGTGCTGCCGCTCTTGACCATCGTGCCGCGCTCCTCGGTGGCGATTCCACCGTTGCCCTGGCAGGCGGTCGTTGTCACCAGCGCCAATGGGGTGCGGGCGTTTGCTGGTGATGATCGCCTGAAATCAGTCCGTATACTGACGGTTGGACCCCAGTCGCTGTCTGCCGTGAGGGCTGCGGGCTTTGCTAAGTGCGAAGCCCATGGCGGCGATGTCGATGGGTTGGCCACCTTTGTCGCAGAGCACCTCAGGCCCGATGACGGACCGATCCTCTATCTGTCGGGCAGCGAGACCACGGGCGATCTCGCAGGCCGGCTGAAGTCGGCTGGCTTCAATTGCCATCGCGCCGTCGTCTATGACGCGGTCGCGGCGACGATGCCGGGACCGGCGGAAGCCCAACTGCGGGCCCGCGAGGTGGATGCGGTTTTGCTCTATTCGCCGCGCAGCGCCCGCATCTGGTGCGACATCATGGGCCGGGCGGGGCTGATGGAAGCGGCGGCGCGGCCGGCCTATCTGTGCCTTTCAGAAAATGTCGCCGCCCAACTGCCGGTGGGGTGGCGCAGTCTCGTCGCAATCTCGCCCGACGAGGCTGCGATGCTGGCGCTGCTTGAACATTTCGCCGCAACCCTTTAGGCCGAAACGATGACGACCGATCCCACCCCGGACGCCGAGCCCGCCGTGAAGCCCCAGGTCATCGACCTGCAGGCCGAGGACGTGACGGTTGCCGAAACGCCGCCCAAAGCCGCGCCATCGGAACCCACTCATCCGCCGACGCCACCGCGCCGCAAATCCAGTGGCAGGCTGCGCTGGATCGCGGTTGCCCTTGTTGTGGGCCTTGCCGGCGGCGCCTGGCTCTATCGCGATCTCCTGTCCACCTATCTTCCTACCAACGAGATGACAGCCCTCAGCTCCCGGGTCGGCAGCCTGGAAGCCGGCGCCAAGACCATGGGCGACCAGCTCCAGGCGGTTGCCGCCTCGGCCGATCAGGCCAGCAAGACGGTCGCAGCGCTTGATGGCGCGGTGAAAGATGCCGCGGCCGGGGTGGCAAGCGTGAGATCCGGCCTCGCCGATTTCGACAGGCGCCTTGCCGCCACCGACAAGAGCCTGCAGTCGCTGAAATCCGACATTGACAAGCTACGCGCGGCGGTTTCCTCCGGCACCGGTGGCGGCGGGCCCGCCGATGCCACAGCCCTTGCCGCCATCGGCCAGCGCCTCGATGGGCTGGAAAAGGATGTGGCAAGCCTCAAGGCCGGGCAGGGCACGGGAGCCGACACGGCAATGGTCGCGGCGTTGCGTCAGGCCCTCTCCGATATCCAGGCGAAGATCGCCGCCGGCGTTCCTTACCGCGACGAACTCGACCGCATTCTCCGCATGGTACCTTCGGTCGGCGGCAACGACGGGCTCGCCGCCCATGCCGACGAAGGTCTGCCGGCGGCCAGGGGGCTCGCCCAGGAGCTGCGCAACGACATTCCAACCCTTCCCGGCCCGGCGCCGGCCGTTGCCGACCAGGGCGGCTATCTGTCGGGCTTGTGGAACGCGCTGACCTCCGTCGTTACCATCCGCGACGTGGGCGAGACCGACTGGCAGGCCGTGGCCCGGACCGCCGCCGACCTTGCCGACAAGAACGATCTCGCCGCCGCCGTAGCAGGGATCGACCAGGCCCAGGGCGCACCACCGGCCGCCTTGAGCCGCTGGCGCGAGCGGGCGGCGGCCCGCCTCAAGCTCGAACAGGCGGTGCAGGAGCTGGTCAAATCCGTCGATCTGGTGATCGCCGCCAAGGGCGGTGGCCAATGATCCGCCTCATCTGGCGCTTTGCCTTCGTCGTTGCGGCGGCCGCACTCTTCGCCTGGCTTGCCGACAATCCCGGTACCGTCACTGTCCTGTGGAAGGGCAAGCAGATCACCACTTCGGTGGTGGCGGGGGCGGGGTTCCTGCTGCTCGCCCTGATCGTGCTGCTGTTTTTCTGGAACCTGCTGCGCCGGTTGTGGCGCAGTCCGAAGGTCGTCGGCTCCTTTCTGCGCGGGCGCCGGAACCGCAAGGCCTATGAGTCGCTGTCGCGCGGCATTATCGCCGCCGGGGCCGGCGATGCGGCGGCGGCCGCCCGGCACGCGGCGATCGCCGGCAATGCACTCGCCGACGAGCCCCTGGTCAATGTGCTGGCGGCCCAGGCAGCCCAGCTCAAGGGCGACCGTCCGGCAGTGAAGCGCATCTTCGAAGAGATGACCAAATCACCCGAGACCGAGGCCCTGGGCTTGCGCGGCCTCTTTGCCGAAGCCCGCCAGGCGGGCGACAT
The DNA here is from genome assembly GCA_016185245.1 of Hyphomicrobiales bacterium. Taxonomy (GTDB): domain Bacteria; phylum Pseudomonadota; class Alphaproteobacteria; order Rhizobiales; family Aestuariivirgaceae; genus Aestuariivirga. The sequence goes on from JACPNZ010000001.1 coordinate 59,061, forward strand.
CGCCACGGCCCGCCGCCATGCCGAGCGCGCCCTTTCCCTCAACCCGCGTCTCGCCTGGGCTTCAGGTGCCATGTTGCAGCTCCAGGCCATGGGCAAGGACTGGGCAGGGGCGGCGGCAACGCTCGCCCAGCAGGCGAAATCGGGCCTGCTGGCAGCACCCGAGGCTGCGCGCCGGCGGGCCGCCATGCTGGCCGCCCATGCAATCAAGCTCGAGGAGCGCGAGCCGGTGCAGGCGCTCGAGGCCGCGACCAGCGCCCTCAAGCTCGATCCGGGGCTGGTTCCGGCGGCACTCGTGGCGGCGCGCCTTCACATCGCCAACGGCTCGCCGCGCAAGGCGGCGCGGTACTTGCGCGAGTGCTGGAGCCGGGCGCCGCATCCCGATATCGCCGAAGTCCATGCCCGTCAGAAACCCGGCGAGGGACCCGAAGCCCGCCTCGAGCGGGTGCGCGACCTGGTGGGCGATCCCGCCGGCAACATCGAGGCGGGCGTGGCACTCGCCCGGGCGGCAGTGGCGGCCCAGCGCTGGGACCTGGCGCGGACAAGCTTGGAGCCTTTTACCGCCGGCCGCCCGGAAGCCCGCATCTGCGCGCTGATGGCGGAGATCGAAGAGGGCCAGGGCGACAAGGGCCGGGCCCGCGAGTGGCTGGCGCGTGCGGTGACGGCACCGCGCGATCCCATGTGGGTGAGCGATGGTGTCGCCGCGCACCGCTGGACGCCCACGTCGCCGGTTTCGGGCGAAATCGTCACTGCCCAGTGGAAAACGCCCTACGAGATGCCGGAGCTAACGCCGCAGCGGGCGGCGGAAACCGAGGTGCCGGTCCTTGCGCCTGTGCCGGCCGTGGAATTGGCCGCCGAACCGCCGAAGCCCGCCGAACGGCCGCGAGCCGTCGAAGCCTTCCGGCCACCCGACGATCCAGGCGTCGGCGAGGCCGTTGCGGAGCCGGAGGCGGCGGCGCGCCGGTCGCTCGCCGCCGAAGGTTGAAAATCGCCGCGAAACCGTCTATCGCTTCGCCCCATCGCTGGCGCACCCCGCCAGAAGAGGCCGCTTTAGCTCAGTCGGTAGAGCACCGCATTCGTAATGCGGGGGTCGCGTGTTCGAGTCACGCAAGCGGCACCATTTCTCGAGATTATAGGCGATTTTTGCAACTCAGCAAACCACTCGCGTTGCGACCGGTTTGCGGTATTGCAGCGCACAAGCTAGAAAGGCCACGACCCAAGGATAGGAATCATGGCTGAAACCAAGCCGACGGCGCGGCCCCTGTCGCCGCATCTGCAGATCTACCGGCCGATGCTGACGATGATGATGTCGATCATCCATCGCCTCACCGGCGTGGCGCTGGCATTGGGGATGGTCCTGCTGGTGTGGTGGCTGTCAGCGGCGGCGATGTCGGACGATTATTTCAACCTGGTGCAGGAACTGTTCGGCAGTTGGTTCGGAAAGCTGGTCATGCTGGGCTTCTCCTGGGCGCTCATTCATCACGCGCTGGGCGGCCTCCGCCATCTCATTTGGGACACGGGCCGGGGCTTCGAGCTCAAGACGGTGGAACTGATGGCAAGGGCCAATCTGGCGGGCTCGTTCAGCCTGACCATCCTGTTGTGGATCGTCGGCTACGGGGCGCGGACATGAGCCTCAGGACGCCACTGGGTACGGTTCGCGGTCTGGGCTCGGCCAAGACCGGCACCGAACACTGGTGGATGCAGCGGGTGACGGCGATCGCCAATCTGCCGCTGGTCGGATTCTTTCTCTATTTCATCGTGGCCCATCTGGGGGCGCCGCGGTCGGCCGTGGTGGCGAGTCTCGCCAATCCCCTGGTGGCGATCCTTCTTGCCCTCGCCATGGTGTCGATGCTGTGGCACATGCGGCTGGGGCTTCAGGTGGTGATCGAGGACTATGTGCATGGGGCGGCGGCGAAGCTCGCGCTTTTGCTGTTCAACTCCTTCTATGCCGCCGTACTCGGCGCGGCAGTGCTTTATGCAATTCTCAAGATGAGCTTTGGACTTTGATGGCTGACAGCAAGAACAAGGCGCCCAGCAGCGTTGCCGTCGGAGGCCGGGCCTATCCGATCACCGATCACAGTTTCGACGTCGTCGTGGTAGGCGCCGGTGGTGCGGGCCTGCGTGCGACACTCGGTGCTTCGCAGGCGGGACTTCGCACCGCCTGCATCTCGAAGGTGTTCCCGACCCGCTCGCATACGGTGGCGGCCCAGGGCGGTATTGCCGCCGCCCTCGGCAATATGGGCCCGGACGACTGGCGCTGGCACATGTATGACACGGTGAAGGGGGCCGACTGGCTGGGCGACCAGGACGCCATCGAATATCTCTGCCGCAACGCGCCCACCGCCGTCTACGAGCTCGAACATTTCGGCCTGCCCTTTTCGCGCACCGAGGAGGGCAAGATTTATCAACGCCCGTTCGGCGGCATGATGATGAATTTCGGCGACGGCCCGCCGGCCCAGCGCACCTGTGCCGCCGCCGACCGCACCGGACACGCCATGCTGCATACGCTTTATGGCCAATCGCTGCGCCATGCGGCCGAGTTTTTCATCGAGTATTTCGCTCTCGACCTGATCATGGAGAAGGGTGTGTGTCGAGGCGTGATGGCGCTGTCGCTCGAGGACGGCACGGTGCATCGTTTCCGGGCGCACCGGACCATTCTCGCAACCGGCGGCTATGGCAGGGCCTATTTCTCGGCCACCTCGGCCCACACCTGCACCGGTGACGGCAATGCCATGGTGCTGCGGGCCGGGCTCCCCTTGCAGGACATGGAATTCGTGCAGTTCCATCCGACCGGCATCTACAGCGCCGGCTGTCTCATCACCGAGGGGGCGCGCGGCGAGGGTGGCTATCTCACCAATTCGATGGGCGAACGCTTCATGGAGCGCTATGCGCCCTCGGCCAAGGATCTGGCCTCGCGCGATGTGGTGTCGCGCTCGTCAACGATCGAGATTCGCGAAGGCCGCGGCGTCGGCCCGCACAAGGACCATGTGCATCTCCATCTCGAGCATCTCGATCCGAAAATTCTCGAGGAGCGACTGCCGGGGATCACCGAGTCGGCCCGCATCTTCGCCGGCGTCGACATCACCCGGGAGCCCATCCCGGTGTTGCCGACGGTGCACTACAACATGGGGGGCATTCCCACCAATTATCACGGGCAGGCGCTCGCCGGCGATCCCACCGATCCCGAGAAGACCGTGGCCGGTCTCCTGGCGGTGGGCGAGGCGGCCTGTGTTTCCGTACACGGAGCAAATCGCCTGGGGTCGAATTCGCTGATCGATCTCGTCGTATTCGGCCGCGCCGCCGGATTGAAATGCGCCGAGGAGGTGAAGCCCAACAGTCCCCATGGCGACCTTGCCGCCGATGCCGGCGAGGCGGCGGTCGCCCGGCTCGACCGCTATCGCTTTGCTTCGGGTGCCACGCCGACGGCGGAGCTCAGATTGCGCATGCAGAAGACCATGCAGGAGGATGCGGCCGTGTTCCGCACCGGCGAAACGCTTCAGAGCGGGGTCAGACGCTTGGGCGGAATCTGGAAGGGCATCGACGATATAAGGGTGACCGACCGGTCGCTGATCTGGAATTCCGATCTGGTCGAGACCCTGGAGTTCGAGAACCTCCTGCTGCAGGCGGCGGTGACGGTGGAAGGGGCCTTAGCGCGCGAGGAAAGCCGTGGGGCCCATGCGCGCGAGGATTTCCCCAATCGCGACGATGCCAAATGGATGAAGCACACGCTGGCCTGGACCGATGGTGCGGCGAGGTCAGTGAAACTCGGCTACCGCCCGGTGCATGACTATACGATGAGCAGGGACATCGACTACATCAAGCCCAAGGCAAGGGTGTATTGATGGGAGCCCTCGGCGCGACCCTCACCCCTAACCCGACCCGCCGCATTCGCTGCGCTCACAAGGGTTCGCCCCCACAAGGGGGAGGAGAATCTAGTGCCCATCGTACGGCGGCGCGTCGTGGAGCCAGCCTCGGTTTCCCACAAGGGGGAGGGGAATAAAATGGTTGAATTCGCACTGCCGAAGAACTCGAAGGTCCAGCCGGGCAAGGTTTGGCCGAAGCCTGACGGAAAGAACCTGCGCGAGTTCAAGGTCTATCGCTGGAACCCGGAGGACGGGAAGAACCCGCAGGTCGATAGTTATATGCTCGACATGGACAATTGCGGGCCGATGGTGCTCGATGCGCTGATCAAGATCAAGAACGAGCAGGATGCAACGCTCACCTTCCGGCGCTCGTGTCGGGAAGGGGTGTGCGGCTCATGCGCCATGAACATCGATGGCACCAACTCGCTTGCCTGCCTCAAATCCTGCGCCGAGGTCAAGGGGCCGGTGCGGGTTTACCCTTTGCCGCATCTTGCGGTGGTCAAGGACCTGGTGCCCGATCTCACCCACTTCTATGCCCAGCACCGCTCGATCGAGCCGTGGCTCAAGACCACCACGGCGGAGCCGCCGGCCGAATGGCGGCAGAGCCACGAGGACCGCGCCAAGCTCGACGGGCTTTACGAATGCATCCTGTGCGCCTGCTGCTCGACGTCTTGTCCTTCCTACTGGTGGAACGGCGAGCGCTATCTCGGCCCCGCCGTGCTGCTGCAGGCCTATCGCTGGCTGATCGACAGCCGCGACGAGGCAACCGGCGAGCGCCTCGACAATCTCGAGGACCCGTTCAGGCTCTATCGTTGCCACACCATCATGAACTGCACCAAGGCCTGTCCCAAGGGCCTGAACCCCGCCAAGGCCATCGCCGAGATCAAGAAGATGATGGTGGAGCGAAGGGTTTAGGCGGTGGCTGCGGAAGGGCCGTTGCGTTAGCTAGCTTGCAGCCGACCCCCTCATCCTCCCACCGCTTCGCGGCGGGGCCCCTCCTTTTCCCCGTGGGAGAAGGGAAGATTGCCTCGCGCAAGTCGCGGTCCGTACCTTGCATCTCCTCAAGCAAAGGTTAATCCTTTGTCACAGGGAGACACACCATGCTCCACCGCGCCGGCGTTTTGGGCCTCTTATTGACCCTGCTTGCCGGGGACGCCGCGGCCGGGCAGGCGTCGGGAACGCTTAACGTCGGCATCGTCATCGGGGCAAGCCAGACACAGGCGCCCCAGGCCCCGTCCACTTTCACCTGGGGGGCGGCGGCGATTTCGGTCGAGAAGGCGGGCTTCGGCAACCTGCAGCGGGTGGCGAAATCCGGCACGCTGTACTGGTTCGAGGCCGAGCGCGACGGGGGCCGGTTCCGGGTGGGCGTCTCGGTCAGCTCCGGCGAGATCGTCGAGGTCAACCCCGCATAGGCTTTGGGCCCTATTCCGGTCTGGTTTTGCGCGGCAATTGGCTCTATAGGCAGCGGCGAATTCCAGCCCGGGTGAATCAGCATGTCTCTCGACAGTTTCAAGTGCGCCAGAACCCTCAAGGTGGGGGCGAAGAGCTACCGCTATTACAGCCTCAAGGCGGCCGAGAAACACGGTCTCAAGGACATTTCCAGGCTGCCCTATTCGCTGAAGGTGCTGCTCGAGAATCTGCTGCGCCACGAGGATGGGCGCACCGTCAGCAAGGCCGATATCCAGGGCATCGCCAAATGGCTTTCGAACCGCGGCAAGGCGGAAAAGGAGATCGCTTTCAGGCCGGCGCGGGTGCTGATGCAGGATTTCACCGGGGTACCGGCGGTGGTCGATCTCGCGGCGATGCGCGATGCGATGAAGGCGCTGGGCCAGTCACCGGCGAAGATCAATCCGCTCGCCCCCGTCGATCTGGTGATCGACCATTCGGTGATGGTCGACTATTTCGCCTCGGCCGGCGCCTTCAAGAAGAACGTGGCGCTGGAATATGACCGGAACGGCGAGCGCTACACCTTCCTCAAATGGGGCCAGGGAGCCTTCGACAATTTCCGCGTGGTACCGCCGGGCACCGGCATCTGCCACCAGGTGAACCTCGAATATCTCGCCAAGACCGTGTGGACCAAGCGCGACAAGGCGAAGGGCAAGACGGTGACCCTCGCCTATCCCGATACCCTCGTGGGCACCGACAGCCACACCACCATGGTGAACGGCCTGGCGGTGCTGGGCTGGGGAGTGGGCGGCATCGAAGCGGAAGCGGCAATGCTGGGCCAGCCCATCTCCATGCTGATCCCCGAGGTGATCGGTTTCAAGTTCACCGGCGCTTTGCCGGAAGGCACGACCGCCACCGACCTCGTTCTCACCGTCACCCAGATGCTGCGCAAGAAAGGCGTGGTCGGCAAGTTCGTCGAGTTCTACGGGCCGGGACTGGCCTCGCTGGCCCTGGAAGACATGGCGACGATCGCCAACATGGCGCCGGAATATGGCGCAACCTGCGGCTTCTTTCCGGTCAATGCCGAGACCATCGACTATCTCAAGGGCACGGCGCGGCCCGCGCCCCAAGTGGCGCTGGTCGAGAAGTACGCCAAGGCCCAGGAGATGTTCTGGACCCCGAAGGCGGATGATCCGGTGTTCACCGACACCCTTTCGCTCGATCTCGGCACGGTCGTTCCCTCGATGGCCGGGCCCAAGCGGCCCCAGGACCGGGTGACGCTCGCCGATGCGGCGGCGGGGTTCGCCAAGGTGATGACGGAGGAATTCAAGAAGGTCGGAGAGCTTTCCAGCCGCTTCAAGGTCGAGAACGCCAATTTCGACCTGGGCCATGGTGACGTGGTGATCGCCGCGATCACCTCCTGCACCAACACCTCGAACCCGAGCGTCATGATCGGGGCGGGGCTCCTTGCCCGCAATGCGGCAAAGCGGGGCTTGACTTCCAAGCCGTGGGTCAAGACCTCGCTCGCTCCCGGCTCGCAAGTCGTCACCGAGTACCTGAAATCGTCGGGCCTGCAGAAGTATCTCGACAAGATCGGCTTCGCTCTCGTCGGCTATGGCTGCACCACCTGCATCGGCAACTCCGGGCCGCTGCCGGAAAATATCGCCGAGGCGGTCAGGAAGAACGATCTGGTCGCCGCCGCGGTTTTATCGGGCAACCGCAATTTCGAGGGCCGGGTGAACCCGGACGTGCGCGCCAATTATCTCGCCTCGCCGCCGCTGGTGGTGGCCTACGCGCTGGCGGGATCGCTCGACGTGAACCTCACCACCGATCCGCTCGGCCATGACCGAAAGGGTAGCCCCGTCTATCTCAAGGACATCTGGCCCTCGGCCAAGGAAGTCTCCGACTTTGTGCGAAAGAACGTGACGCGCCAGGCCTTCGCCAAGAAATATGCCGATGTGTTCAAGGGCGACGCCCAGTGGCGCAAGATCAAGGTGACCAAGGGCATGAACTATGTCTGGGACGGGGCCAGCACCTATGTGGCAAACCCGCCCTATTTCGAGGGCCTCACCATGACGCCGGCGCCGGTGAAGGACGTGACCGACGCCCGGGTGCTGGGGCTCTTCCTCGATTCGATCACCACCGACCACATCTCGCCCGCCGGCGATATCAAGGCGACCTCGCCCGCCGGCAGATATCTCAACAGCCGGGGCGTCGACAAGGTCGACTTCAACTCCTATGGGGCACGCCGCGGCCATCACGAGGTGATGATGCGCGGCACCTTCGCCAATATCCGCATCAAGAACCAGATGGTGCCCGGGGTGGAGGGCGGTGTTACCCGCCATTATCCGTCGACTGAGCAGATGGCGATCTACGACGCGGCCGTGAAGTACCGGGCCGAAGGCCGGCCGCTCGTCATTTTCGCCGGCAAGGAATACGGCACCGGCTCGTCGCGCGACTGGGCCGCCAAGGGCACGAGGCTCCTCGGCGTGCGCGCCGTCATTGCCCAGACCTTCGAGCGCATCCACCGCTCCAACCTGATCGGCATGGGGGTCGTGCCCTTGCAGTTCAAGGAGGGTGAGAGCTGGCAGAGCCTCGGCCTCAGGGGCGACGAGACGGTGACGATCCACGGCCTGGCCGAGGGCCTGAAGCCCCGCGCCATGTTGAAGGTGGAGATCACCCGGGCCGACGGATCAAAGGCGGAAGCGCAGGTTCAGTGCCGGATCGATACGGCGGACGAGCTCGATTACTATCGCAACGGCGGCATCATGCCCTACGTGCTGCGCAATCTTGCAAAAGCCGCTTGACGCAATGACAGGTTGCGCGTGACGGATTTGTGAACCGCTCTCAAGGCCTCGTGAGTGGCGGGTGGCTGGTCGATCTGCCATATCCTTAGGCATGAAACCGATTGTGTCACTGTCCCGGAGGCGGGCGCTCACGCTCGCCGCCGCCGGCGTTGCGATGGCGGGTCTTGGCCGGCCGGCGGTATCCGCCGCCGGCGCACGCGCCGCCGTCGTCGAGTTGTTCACCAGCCAGGGCTGCTCATCCTGTCCGCCGGCCGATGCGTTTCTAGCCGAACTTCAGGCAACGAAGGACGTGATCGCGCTCAGCTATCACGTCGACTACTGGGACTATCTCGGCTGGAAGGACACGCTGGGCGATCCCGAGAACTCGCAGCGCCAGTATGACTATGCCCACGCCCGCGGCGACATGGACGTCTATACGCCGCAGATGATCGTCGACGGCCGCAGTCATTTCGTCGGCAGCAGCCGGCCGGTGGTGCTCGACGCCATCGCCCGGGCCCAGGCGGCACCGCCCGGTGTGCCACTGTCGCTGCGCAACGAGAAGATGGAACTGGTAGTCGATATCGGCCGGGGAGCTGACGTGGGCGAAACGACGCTTTGGCTGATGTCGATCGTGCCGCGCGTTTCGGTGAAAATCCTGAAGGGCGAAATCGCCGGGAAGGAGATCGTCTACCGCAATGTCGTTCGGGGACTGATGGCGGCCGGCATGTGGAACGGCGAGGCCAAGACCCTGCGGCTGCCCAAGGACGGTGTTCTGACCTCCGATAGCAAGGGCTGCGTGGCTCTTCTGCAGCAAGGCAAGGTTGGCCCGGTGCTGGCGGCCGCCACCTGGGGCGAAGTCTGACGGCTGGGTGTCGTCGGGCGCGATCGCGGCGCCTGCTGTTTCGATTGGGACTCAGTCCGTCATAGCTTGGATGACGAAACCGTGAGCCGCCGTGCTGCCGGCACCACCGCCGCGTGAGGGCGCGTGTTTACTTGATCCCGCAATCTTCAAGCGGCTTGATTCGAGTTCGCATCGCGGATGCGTAGACTGCAAGCATCGGAAGAGCCTGAACCGCCAGCCGATGAAACAACAGCAGACCCCGACAACAGGAGATATCACCATGAAGAAACTGGTACTCGTCGCCGCCACGCTCGTCATGTTCGCGCCGGCCGCCTTCGCCGACCAGAACAACGAGAACAACGATAAGATGGACGCCAAACGTCAGCAGTTCTACGCGATGACCGCAAAGATGATGCAGGACGAGATGGTCATGCTGAAGAAGCAGGAGGCCATGCTCACCAACTACATGGGCCTGCTGAAGCAGATGATGGAAAACGAGTCGAACAAGAAGTAGTCGCGCCCTATCGAGCCAAGACCCCGCGGCGGCGTCCGTGGGGCCTTGGCGTTTTCAGGCCGCCGCGGCGATCAAGGAAGTTGCACGTCGACGCTACGCGACAGAAACTCGCTGCCGTCGCGCACCAGGCTGAGGCGGCCGCGATAGAGGCCGGAGGGCCAGCCGCCAACTGGGCGCTTGCGGCCGGCGAAGAGCATGTATTCGGCTTTGTTACGATCGAGGGTGACGCTGTTTTGCGCGGTGATCCCGTCGGGGCCATCAAGCGTCACGGTCAACGCATCGCCGGCCTCGAGATTGATCGCCCAGACATGGAAGACGAGCGCCGGCCATGACGACGACGGCGCGACGCGCTCGATGTTGGCTGCGCCGAGGTCGGCCATGGCGACGGGCTGCGGGGTGAAGCCCGCATCGAGCAGGGCGCCGCGCTGGTAGGCCAAGACGGCGCGGGCGGCGGGCGACCACAGCGGTGCCGCCATAGCGCCGCAGGACTTGCCATCGGCATCGGCGGTGCGGAACGGGTCGAGACTCTTGCCGTCCTTGCGCACGCTGAGATGGACATGGGGAAAGGCGGCCAGTCCCGAATAACCCACGGCGCCGAGCTTCGCTCCGGCTGCGACCCGGTCGCCCGCCCGCACGGCAATCGAACCCTGGCGCATGTGACAGTATTGCGTCTGCCAGCCATCGCCATGGTCGATGACGGCGCCGTTGCCGCACTCGCGGCTCTTCACCGCCTCGCTGTCCGCCGGCGTGGAGACGAGACGGTCGGCCATGCCATCGCGCACCGCCTTCACCACGCCCGCCGCGGCGGCGATCACGTCGGCCCTGGAAGCGGTGTCGCGGATGCGGATATCGGTGCCGTCATGGCCGTCATAGGTCTCGCCGCCGCAGGCGTAGTCGGCGGCTTTCGGCGAGGGATCGCGATCGGCGTAGTTCTGCACCCAGCAGTCGGTTCCGGGAGTGCAGGCGATGGGCAGGCCGAGTTCGAGGCCTCACGCCACGGCGGTGGCGGCACTTGCCAGAAGCGCCGCTGTGGCGATGGTGAGGCGGGCGATGTCAGGCGGCCTTCTTGAGGAGCCCGCGATTGATCAGGCTTTCGGCGATCTGCACGGTGTTGAGGGCGGCCCCCTTGCGCAGATTGTCGGAGACGACCCACAGGTTGAGGCCGTTGTCGATGGTTGCATCCTCGCGGATGCGCGAGACGAAGGTGGCGAATTCGCCGACGCACTCGATGGGGGTGACGTAGCCACCGGGCTCGCGCTTGTCGACCACCATGCAGCCCGGCGCCTCGCGCAGGATCTCGCGGGCCTCCTCGGCCGAAATCGGCGTCTCGAACTCGATATTGACGGCTTCGGAATGGCCGACGAACACCGGCACGCGCACGCAGGTCGCGGTGAGCTTGATCTTGGGATCGAGAATCTTCTTGGTCTCGGCCGTCATCTTCCATTCTTCCTTGGTGTCGCCCGAATCCATGAAGATGTCGATGTGGGGGATGACGTTGAAAGCGATCTGCTTGGCGAACTTCTTGGGGGTCGGCATGTCGGTGACGAAAATGCCCTTGGTCTGGGTCCACAGCTCGTCCATCGCCTCCTTGCCCGCACCCGACACCGACTGGTAGGTGGCGACGACGACGCGCCTGATCCGGGCCACGTCGTGCAGGGGCTTCAGCACCACCACCAGCTGGGCGGTGGAACAGTTGGGATTGGCGATGATGTTCTTGCGGGTGGGGCGCCGCATGTAGTCCTCGAGCACCTGGGCATTGACCTCGGGGACGACGAGGGGCACTTCGGCGTCGTAGCGCCAGCACGAGGAATTGTCGATGACGATGCAGCCGGTGGCGCCGATCCTCGGCGACCAGTCCTTGGAGACGGCCGAGCCCGCCGACATCAGGCAGAAATCGACCCGGGAGAAGTCGAACTGCTCGAGGTCCTGGCACTTCAAGACGCGGTCGCCGTAGGACACCTCGACCCCCATCGAGCGGCGCGAGGCGATGGCGAAGACCTCGTCGGCGGGAAACTGGCGCTCGGCGAGAATGTTGAGCATTTCGCGGCCGACATTGCCGGTGGCGCCGACGACTGCAACCTTGTAACCCATGGCGTGCTCCTCAAGCTCTTTCATCCCGCCCCCCCTGGGATCGTGACGATCCCGCATCGGGCCTTGCGGAGGTTCAACCTTCTCGCCCCTCGGGGCTGGAAGGCCGGGGGAGAAGGCTCAGGCGGTTTTGCCGGTTTTCGTGAGTCGTTTCGGCGAGGCAGGCTCCATGCGGGCCGCAATTGCGGCGCATCCCGGTGCGAAACTGGCGAAACGAGAGCCCATGACCTGCCTTCGATTGACGGGGCGGGGTTATAGCGGCTCCCGCCCCGGTGTCAATCATGCTCGCCAAGAAGGGGGTTGGCAGACCTCCCGACCTTCGCTAAGGAGCGGGCGCGATCCATGCATCTCGCACGCGGAGAGGTGGCAGAGTGGTCGATCGCACCGCACTCGAAATGCGGAGTACGGGTAACCGTACCGGGGGTTCGAATCCCTCCCTCTCCGCCAGTATTTATTCCTAGTCGCGTTCTCCTGGGAAGTAGCGGTGTGCGAAAAGCCAAGGTTTGGCGCCTCTTTTAGCAATAACCTCTGCACTGCCCAGTCACGCCGAATCCCGAAATTCCGTTCTCTTTCGGGCGAATTCTCTGGAGCTCTGGACTGCGCAATTTTAGTACGGACTTGTAAATGGCTGATTTTCCATCGTTTTATGGCAGCTGATTTCCGTGGTTTTCGTATCGCCAGCGAGCGAGCGCGAGACGCTGGCATCAAACCATATCGTTGATCTTGCAAGTAATTTCGATTCGGTCGGTGCGCGGCCGACCAAGGTGCATGCAGTGGCTCCAAACCTGAACTCCCCGTTAGTCTTGGGAGCCAACGAAAGCCGTTGGCCATTGCGTTTGGGGCGGAAGGTTAGGTGCGGCTAATATGATGAAATGAAACGGTTCTCCCCGGTTCCGTGCGCAATGCCTTGTTCTCTGTTACAGAGGTCTGGGAATTGAAGAACGCGAATCCCGCCATTGGCTTTCATTGCGAAACTCAATCGGCGGCTCCGCCAAGGAGAACCGGAAAGGACGCGCATGGCAGCGGGTCATTCGATCGAAGGGCTGATCAAATGGGTTCGTCGTGACGACTGGCGCGACAGGTTTGAAGACGCCTTCGATCGCCATGTCGGGGCGGCCTGCCGTGGTGCTGGAGTGGGCCTCGGTGAACTGGCGGAGATCATCGGCGATCACGGCGTGTCGAATCTGTGGGGATGCGCTTTCGAGGACTTCGTTTCGTCAGGCCCCGATGACGCAAACATCGCGGTCGACTACCTGAAGCGCCGCGGCTGGAAGGAAAGTGCTGGAACACGCGCTTACATCGATGCGCTGCGGCGCTCGAAAATGAGCCTCTACGAGGTCAGCAACATCGTTGCCGGCGAGAGCTTCATGGTCCGAGACATGATTCGTGGTGGGGAGCCCGTGCGTGTGTTCGAGCGCTCGGCTACACGCAGCCTCAAACAGTGGGACCGGATCGCAGCACGGATCGTGACCGTTCTCGGAAAGACACAGATCACAGGTGCGCTCCTCGCGTTTGATCATCAACTCGCCGATGAGGCGCTGGCGTCCATCGAACGGGTCTGCAAGAAGGCACGAGCCGAAGCCCTCAAGCTGGTGCGATCATTGGGGCGCGCGGCGGAAGGTGAGGAGATTGCTTCCGTCACCGGCGTCGAGGAGGTGCTCGCGAGATCCGCCTTTATGTTCAGCGCACTTTGGCTCAATGATGTCCTGCGCGGCGCGCTCAATCCAAGCCTGCCGGCGATGCAGAATACCGACGGCGAATCGCTCGAATTCATCACGCTGCATTTTCCGATCTTGTCGAATAAAAACCTGGCGGCGATCCGCGCGGCACTCGACGCGCTGCCTACGCTGCGCAAGGAGAACGACACTTTCTGGAACTGGCTGGAGGCGGCGAAAAAGGCGCCCAAACCCGGCCGCAAGAAGGCGGGTGCCCAAACGTTCAGCACCAGGATGGACGATGGCGCCACTGTGCTCGGCAACGTGGAGATCAGCGACAAGGCGGTGACGCTGTCCGTCAATTCGCAAGCCCGATCGGAACGCGGCCGGGCCATGCTCGAACCCGCCCTCGCGGGCCTCGTCCGTGCGCCATTGGCCGAGCGGCAGACCGTCGAACAGATGATGGCCGCATCGCCGCGCCGATTGGGGAAGACCCTGGACTCACCGCCGCTTCCGCCCGACGAACTGAAAAAGGTCGTGCATCAGGGCCTGACGGATCACTATCGGCGCACTCTGGACGAACCGGTCCCGGCCCTTGGCAATCGCGCACCGCGCCAGGCAGCGAAGACGGCCAAGGGCCGCGACAAGGTGGTTGCGTGGCTGAAGTTGCTGGAGAACAGTTCCGGGCGTCACGAGCCGGACGACCCGATGGCGAGTTACGACTTCACATGGATGTGGGAGGAACTTGGCGTTGCCGAACACCGCCAGTGAAGCGGAACTGTGTGTGGTAATTCTGGTCAGAAGCTCTGTACTGAATTTCGATCCCGGCAGGCGCCGGTTGGCGCCTTTTCACCGAACTCTCTCCGAGCGCGGTTAACGCGTCTAAGGCGTCTCTCTCTAACTATTTGATTTCATTGGGGTCGAGACTCGGCGCCGTACCGAGAGTTCGAATCTATGATTGGCCGCCAGTTGCTTCCCCTGTAAAATTCTCCGCCTGGCAGCCCGGGCCGAAAATCCCCAATAACCACGCGGTTCGGCGAGAGAGCTCTGCACTGCCAGTCTCAGCCATGGCTCTGAATTCCCTTCTCTGTCCGCCAAATTCTCTCGAGCTCTGGACAACGCGGATTTAGTACGGATTTAACAAGCTATTGATTTTGCAACGCGTTCTGGTTCATCTGGGCCCGTACTTTTCGCAACACGTAATGGTATCCGTGTGGGACTGGGGTCGAATCGCATCATTGATTTGATACGGTTTTTTCTTGGTCAGCCACCACTATCTTCTCGGATTTTCTCTGATCTTCTATACACTTCGCCAAACGAGACTCACGGCGGGCGCATGACCGACGAAATCCTGACGATCCGGGAGGTGGCCGAACTTCTCAAGATCAATGAGAAGACCGCCTACAAGCTCGCCTCGGCAGGCAATATTCCTGGCTTCAAGGTCGGCGGATCGTGGCGGTTCGAGCGCAAGAAATCGCAAACTGGATAAAGCGCAAGGTAGAAGGGCAACAGGGGGTAACGGGGGAGCATGACGAACGAAGCCGACACGTGCCGAAAGTTCGTCGTGCCCAAGCTGCAATCCGCCGGTTGGGATAATGACCCTCATTCCATCGCCGAACAGCGCACCATCACGGACGGCCGCGTCATCCCGGTTGGCAAGGGCTTTGTGCGCAAGCCGCCCAAGCGGGTTGATTACATGCTGCGTTTTACGCGGGACTTTCCGCTTGCCGTGGTCGAGGCGAAGGCCAGTTACAAATCCGCGGCCGATGCTGTTCAACAGGCCCGTGACTATGCAGAAATCCTCGACCTCAAATACGCCTACGCCACCAACGGCATCGAGATTATTGAGATCGACTATTTCAAGGGGACGGAAACGCGCATTGCCGGCTTTCCGACACCCGATGACCTTTGGCGGCGCTATCAGGTGGACAGCGGAATCGACACTCCGGAGCGCCTGAATCACCTGATCGCCCCTTACAACACGGTGGGCGGGAAGCCGCCGAGATATTACCAGCGGATCGCCATCAACCGGACGGTCGAATCCATCCTTGCCGGAAAGAAGCGTCTGCTTCTCACCATGGCGACGGGAACGGGAAAGACCATCGTGGCCTTCCAGATTTGCTGGAAGCTATGGTCGAGCCGCTGGAACAGAACCGGGGAACATCGCAAGCCGCGTATCCTGTTCCTGGCGGATCGCAACATCCTCATTGACGACCCGAAGGACAAGACTTTCACCCCCTTTGGGGACGCGCGCCACAAGATCGAATCCGGCGAGATCGTCAAAAGCAGGGAAATGTATTTCGCCATCTATCAGGCTCTTGCCGAGGACGAGCGCCGCGAGGGGCTTTTCCGCGACTATCCGCCGGACTTCTTCGACCTCATCATCGTCGATGAATGCCACCGGGGGAGCGCGCGGGACAATAGTTCATGGCGCGTTATCCTTGAGCATTTCAAGCCTGCTTACCAGCTTGGCATGACGGCGACACCGCTGCGCGAGGATAACCGCGATACCTACCTTTATTTCGGCAACCCGATCTACGAATACAGCTTGCGCCAAGGCATCGACGACGGCTTTCTTGCGCCCTACCGCGTTCATCGCGTCATCACCCAATGGGACGCCGCCGGATGGCGGCCCAGCAAGGACGAGGTGGATCGCTTTGGCCGCACGATCCCCGATGATGAATACCAGACCAGGGATTTTGAGCGGGCCATCGCCTTGCGCGCTCGGACGCAGGCCATCGCCCGCCATCTGACCGACTTCCTTAAAAAGACCGACCGTTTCGCCAAGACCATCGTGTTCTGCGTCGATCAGGAACACGCCTCTGAAATGCGGCAGGCTCTGGTCAACCTAAATGCCGACCTTGTGGCGCAATATCCCGACTATGTGGCGCGCGTCACCGCCGACGAGGGCGCAATCGGGCGGGGACATCTATCGAAGTTTCAGGACCTCGAAACCAAAACGCCTGTTATCCTTACATCGTCGCAGCTTCTGACGACCGGCGTTGATGCGCCGACCTGCAAGAATGTCGTTCTGGCGCGCGTTGTCGGCTCGACGAGCGAGTTCAAGCAGATCATCGGGCGCGGGACGCGGCTGCGCGATGATTACGGCAAGCTGTGGTTCAACATCCTCGATTACACTGGTTCGGCAGCCCGCATGTTCGCCGACCCGGATTTCGACGGTGATCCGGCCCGAATCACGGAGGAAGAAGTGAACGACGCGGGGGAAACCACCTCGACGACGGAGACGACTCCCGAAGGGCCGGAACCGGAGCCTGCAACGCCGGAGGAAGGTGAACCCGGCGTGATCGAACCGCCGACATGTGAGCCACGCAAATTCTATTTCGACGGGGGCCAGGTCGAAGTCGTGGCCCACCTGGTCCACGAGCTTGATCCGAACGGCAAGCAGCTTCGCGTCGTCAAATACTCTGACTACGCCGCCGAAAGCGTTCGTTCGATTGCGCCGACCTCCGCCGATCTTCGCAAGCGTTGGGCGGACGCAGGCCAGCGCAGCGAGATTATCGCCGCGCTGGGCGAGCGCGGCATCGACTTTGATGTGCTGGCCGAACAGACGGGCCAGACCGATGCAGACCCCTTTGACCTGCTGTGCCATCTGGCCTTCAATGCACCGCTTCGCACCCGGCGCGAGCGGGCGCAGCGCCTCAAGTCCGAGCGCAAGGATTATTTCGAGAAATTCTCCCCAGAAGCGCGTCAGGTGCTCGATGGGCTTCTGGAAAAATATGCGGAACATGGCGACGCGCAGTTTGTCCTGCCGGACGTGCTGAAAGTTCCGCCCATCTCAGCCCACGGCCAACCGGCCGAAATCATCAAGCTGTTCGGGGGCCCCGATGAGCTTCGCCGGGCCGTAAACGACCTGCAAGGATTGCTCTATGGCACGAATTAAAAAGAAGAACGGCGCACAAGCCGCGCCGATGACGACTTCCCAGATGCTCGGGAGCCTTCTCAAGTCCGCGCGCGACATCATGCGCAAGGACAAGGGGCTGAACGGCGATCTCGACCGTCTGCCGCTCCTAACATGGATCATGTTCCTGAAATTCCTCGACGACCTTGAGCAGCAACGCGAGGAAGAAGCTGCCCTTTCTGGCAAGAAATTCAAGGCCGCCATCGAAGCCCCGTATCGCTGGCGCGATTGGGCCGGCGATCCGCAGGGGATCACGGGCGATGAACTGCTTTCCTTCATCAATTCCGACGAAGCCGTGCGTGAGGATGGAAAGAAAGGCCCCGGCCTGTTCGCTTATCTGCGCTCGCTCTCAAGCTCCAATGGCGACAACCGCCGCGACGTGATCGCCACGGTGTTCAAGGGCGTCGATAACCGCATGAAAAATGGTTATCTGCTCCGCGACATCATCAACAAGGTTGGCGGGATTCATTTCACGTCGTCCGATGAGCTTCACACCCTCGGCGCGCTCTATGAATCCATGCTCCGCGAAATGCGCGATGCAGCGGGAGATTCCGGCGAGTTCTACACGCCGCGCGCCGTCGTCCGCTTCATGGTGGAAGTTACCGACCCGTGCCTTGGCGAAACCGTTCTCGACCCGGCCAGCGGCACGGGCGGATTTCTTGTCGAGACATACAACCACCTTGAGAAACAGGTGAAGACCGTCGCCGACCGCAAGCGTCTGCAAAACGACAGCATCACCGGCTGCGAGCCCAAATCCCTGCCTTATCTGCTTTGCCAGATGAACCTTCTGCTGCACGGGCTGGACGCGCCGCAGATCGACCCCGGCAACGCCCTGCGCTTCAAGCTCTCGGAAATCGGCGAGAAAGAGCGCGTCGATGTGGTCCTCACTAACCCGCCCTTCGGCGGCGAGGAAGAAAAAGGCATCCAGGGCAATTTCCCCGAAGATCGCCAGACAGCGGAAACCGCGCTGTTGTTCCTGCAACTCATCATGCGCAAGCTTAAACGCCAACTGACACCCGTAGGTCGCCCGGCGCGCGCAGCAGTCGTCGTGCCGAATGGAACGCTGTTCGGCGATGGCGTATGTGCACGCATCAAGGAGGAGCTTCTCAAGGAATTCAACCTCCACACCATCGTGCGCCTGCCTCAGGGCGTCTTCGCGCCCTACACCGACATACCGGCCAACTTGCTGTTCTTAGAGCGTGGCGGGCCGACCAAAAGCATCTGGTACTACGAACTGCCGCTGCCCGAAGGCCGCAAGAAATACAGCAAGACCGCGCCCTTGCAGTTCGAGGAATTCGCGCGCGTGCTAGCGTGGTGGAACGCGCGGGAAGAAGGGCCGCAAGCGTGGCAGGTCAGCGCCGCCGACATAGCGGCCAGCGGCTACAACCTCGACCGTAAGAACCCCACCGCCAAGGCGGGCTTGGAGCACGCCAACCCTAAAGACTTGATTGCTTCCATGCGCGGGCATGAGGCCGAAGTGATGCGCTTGTTGAGCGAGATTGAAACCTTGGTGAACGAGGTGCAGGCGTGAAGGCGTGGCAGGCCGTTGCCTTGGGAAACTTGCTCCAACGGTCAGATGAAGCCGCTGTCCTCGCGCCCCATGCGGAATATCACGAAGTCACCATCAAGCTCTGGGGCAAGGGCGTCGTCAGTCGAGGCAAGGTGCGCGGCAGCGATGTGGTATCTGTTCGCCGTGCGGTGCGCGCCAATCAGTTGATCCTCTCGAAGATCGACGCCCGTAACGGCGCGATTGGCTTGGTGCCGCCGGAGTTAGATGGAGCCATCGTCAGCAACGATTTTCCGTCCTTCGACTTCCGCGACGTGCTCCAGTGCGATCCGGCATTCATGGGCTGGCTCGTCCGGTCAACACCGTTCGTGGAACTCTGCAAAGCGGCCAGTGAGGGAACAACCAACCGGGTTCGCATCAAGGAAGATCGTTTCCTTGCCAAGCAGATTGCGCTGCCATCACACGCCGAGCAGAAAGCCCTCGTCGCTCGCCTCGACGCGCTAGCGGGGAAAACCCGACAGGTCGAAGCGCATCTGGACGCCGTCGAGCGAGATGCCGACCACCTGCTGGCCCTGCGTTTCCGCAATGCCATTGCCTCTGCGCCTATGCGTCCGATGGTGGAAATCGCACCACTGGTGCGGCGCGAACAACCCGTCGCCCTTGATGGCAGCTATCCCGAACTGGGCATCCGCTCCTTCGGCAAGGGCACGTTTCACAAACCGCCTCTGTCCGGCGCAGAGGTCGGTACGAAGCGCCTGTACAGCATCGAACCCGGCGACTTGTTGTTCTCCAACGTGTTCGCGTGGGAAGGCGCTATCGCCATCGCACAGGCGGGAGATGTGGGGCGTTTCGGCTCCCACCGTTTCATCACCTGCCGAGCCGACCCCACACATACCTCTGCCGAGTTCCTACGCTACTACTTTCTGACCGACGACGGCCTGCTGAAAATCGGCGAAGCCTCGCCCGGCGGAGCAGGCCGCAACCGCACGCTGGGTCTTGAAAAGCTGATGGCCCTTGCAGTCCCTGTGCCGCCGCTCGCCGTTCAGCAATCCTTCGACCGCCTGCAAGCCAAGGTCGCCGCACTCAAAGCCAAGCACGCCGCCATCCGTGCTGCCAACGCCGCGTTGCTGCCCGCGGCGCTGGAGCGGGTGTTTTCTTCAACAACCCCGTAGAGGTGGAACCGTGAGCAACGACAAGAACACAACGCCGCAGGAACCACCCGTCCCGGAATCGGTGCAAGCACATCCCGCATGGTTTCGCCTCATCGACCAGTTGAACTGGTACGACGGCAAGAGTCGGTACTGCCAGCGTTGGTTCAAGGGCTTGAAGTTCACACAGATTGCGCTGGCTGTCTTGATTCCAGCCACCAGCCTGCTGCCTGCGGAGAGCGCAAAATGGACGGCGTCCATCGCGGGCGCACTGATTGCTGTGCTGGAGGCCGTGCAGCAGATGAATCAGTACTCAACTCTGTGGGTGATGTACCGGGCTACCGCCGAACGGCTCAAGCACGAAAAATATCTGTTCCTTTCCGCCGCTGGTCCCTACAAGAGCTTGGCCGAACCTGAGCGGCTGGTCGCGCTGGCTGAAAGGGTCGAGGAGCACGTCTCGACCGAACACGCCAACTGGTTCAATGAAACCCGCCGCGCCGCCACGGCGCAGAAGCCGGAGGGCGCGTGATGCCGGTCGTGCGCCCCACAGAGCTGACCATCGGAGCACGGTCGTTGCCCTTGCCCGTGTACTTCCCATCCATTTCTTCGGTCAAGACGGCGCTACGCCCGCAGGACTATTTGCAGTTGCTGTCGTCGCTGGGCGGGTTGAACGGCCAGTTTCTGGTATCTGCCTTCGATCTGGCAGACATCAATCAGCCGCAGTCGGCCCAACAGGCGCTGGCTTCTGCGCGTCAAGCGGGCATCGTCACGTTGATGGATTCCGGCAATTATGAAAGTTTCTGGAAGAACGCGCAGGCGGACTGGAAGCAAGCAGATTTCCACAGGATGCTAGCCGACTTCCCCTGCGATCTGGCCTTCGGCTTCGATGAGCAGCAACCACCGGCCAAGGCGAACGATCACGTTTCCTTGGTCGCGGAACGCTGGCAAGCAGATCAAGCCGCAGCGGGTAGTTGCCAGATCATCCCCATCATCCACGCCTCGGCTAACGAATTGCCCGCGCTATGTGCAACCGTCGCCACCAAGACTGGTGTCACGATGCTGGCGGTTCCAGAACGCAGGCTGGGCGATGGCGTTCTGGGGCGTGCCCGCGCTGTGAAGGCCATTCGGGCGGCCTTGAACCAACTCCGGCGTTACGTCGTTTTGCACCTGCTGGGCACTGGCAACCCGATTTCCATCGCCCTGTACTCGGCAATGGGCGCTGACAGCTTCGATGGGCTGGAATGGTGCCAGACGGTGGTCGATCATGAATCCAGCCTGCTTTACCACCTTTCGCAAGCCGACTTCTTTGCCGGTCAGACCGCGTGGGGCGATGACGACAAGCTGTCATTTCAAGCGCGCACGTTGGCCCACAACCTCGAATTCTTCTCCGATTGGATGCGAAGGCTGCGTGATGCGGTCAGTGAGGACCGCATGTCGGAATTCTGTCGATCCAACTTGCCTCCTCGCGCATCTCGCCACGTTGCCCAAGTTGCTGGCTGGAGCCGGCCATGACCGTGGACATCATTAACCAGACCATTCGCGCGATGTGTCTTGAGGTCAAGACACAAGCCTCGGCCACGCAGAACTGGCAACTGATGGCGGAAGAAAAATTTCTGTACGAAGCTGCGATCTGCATCTTCGGCAGCCAGATGGTGTTCGAAATGGCGGTAGCAACGGCGGATCGGCTGCGAGAGTGGAAGCTGCTCCAGCCTGCGCCGCGCGGACGAAGCGTTCAAACTATTGAACGAAAGGTTGTTGAGGCCCTGTCCGATCCGTTGCCCATTCCCGCGCACGATGGGACGCAACGATTGGTTCGGCCACGCTTCAAAAACCGACTGGCGTCCTTGCTCGCCAGGACCGTCGTTGAGATTTATGGGCAGTCCCGAACTATCCGTGGACTTTTATTCGATGCCCGGAGTGCGAGGGAAGCTCGCGAAATCCTGATGCAGCACGTTTGGGGCTTCGGCCCCAAGCAGGCCAGTCTCTTTCTGCGCCGTGTGGGTTACTGCGCCGACCTCGCCGTGCTGGATGTTCATGTGTTGGACTATCTGCAACTGGCGCGTGGCCTGTCGCTGTCACCCAGCAAGCTGGGCCGCCTCTCGCTGTACGAGGAAATCGAGAACACCTTTCAGGAGATTGCCGCCGATTTCGGCCATTCAATGGGCTGCGTCGATTTGGCAACGTGGTTGACGATGCGCGTGGCCAAGAGGGAAGCTTTCCTGTGAGTTTCGTGAACCTGGTTTCCGGTGGCCTTGATTCGACGCTCGTCGGCGTGATGGCGAAGGAGGAAGGCATCGAGCAGTTCCCGCTGTTCGTCGACTACGGACAACGAGCGGCCCGCAAGGAGTGGGAAACCTGCAAGCTCGTCCACGACGCCTTGGGTCTTCCAGCGCCGACACGGATGGATTTGTCGGGATTTGGGCGCGTCATTGCATCTGGCCTGACCCGCAAAGAACTCGATGTCAAAGCCGATGCCTTCACGCCGGGCCGCAACCTGATATTTATGCTGATGGGCAGTGCCTATGCCTACCAGCAAGGCGCGTCATCGGTGGCTATTGGCCTGCTGGCAGAGGAATTCAGTCTGTTCCCCGACCAGAAACGGCAGTTCGTGGCTCAGGCTGAAGCCACCATCTCCGCAGCAATAGGGCAGCAGATCAAGGTGCTCACGCCACTGATCGAGTTCGGCAAGGCAGACGTGGTCAGGCTCGCGCAGGCCAAAGGCATCACGGGCACCTACTCGTGCCACACTGGTAATTCAGAACCTTGCGGACGGTGCATCGCCTGTTTGGAATTTCAATTCGATAAGGAGAAATGACATGGGTGGAGGCTCGGGCGGCGGTCTTTATAGTTCTGACATCAAGCGCCTCGAAGAACAGGCAAAACAGAAACTAACCGAAGCAAAAAGTGATACCAGTAGGCACGTTTTCATCAGCTTCGATCACGAAGATATGGACGAGGTGAATCTGCTTCGTGGGCAATCGAAGAATGACAAGGTCGATTTGCAGTTCGACGACCATTCCGTCAAGGAGCCGTTCGACAGTGCCAACGCTGATTACATTAAGCGTCAAATTCGCGAGAAGATCGACCGCTGCTCGGTAACGGTGGTGTATCTCTCCGAAAAAACTGCTTCCAGCAAATGGGTGAACTGGGAGATCGAGGAAAGCATCAAGCGCGGCAAAGGTGTCATCGGCGTCTACAAGGGAGATAAGGCCCCGACCAGTGTTCCCCCGGCGTTCCAGCAGAAAGGCTGCAAGTCCGTTAAGTGGGAGCACGCCGCGCTGATGAAGGCCATCGAGAACGCGAGCACGAAGAGATGATCCGAATGAGCGAAGCCGATTTTTTCTAGACCCTTCGCACGTGGCGAAGCCAGCCGCCACCAGCAGCAGCTCGGCGGCTGAACCAATGCAGCTTGTTTGGGTGATTGAGTGGATCGCCAAGCGAAGATGCCCGAAATTGATAGGTCGACGAGAATCAGTGGCAGATCACAAACTGCGATTTGTGCCCTTCTTTTCTGGCTGGGCCAAACCAAAGTTGGCCATGCCAGGTATTGCAAGGGACCTTTGCTCTCCCCACCCCACCGGGAACGGCTTCAGCAGCACATCCATCTGCAACTCCGTGGGCTGCATCCCATCCAGAATCAATTCAACAATGTCCGGCGCCAGTAAGGTGAGCCGCAATACACGGCAAACGTAGGACTGGTTGATCTTCTCAGCGGCGGCAAGCTCGGCGACTGACGCATACTGGCCGCTCTCCAGGAGCCGCTTCCAACGATGGGCGCGAGCGATGGCCTTCACCATGGTGTTGTCAATGTGGGCTCGGGGTGGACTCCAAGTCGCGCCGTCGGGCGCGATGACCAGTTTCCGTCCGCCACGTTTCTTGATGGCGAGGGGCACGCGCACGGTCAACGTGCGGCGGTCCTTGGACAACGTGGCATTGCTGGTCATGCGGCGTTCCTCGCCCTTGCGCCGATGCCTGCAACCTCGTGATAGAGAATGGCGAGCCCATCGACGCGAAGTTTGATATCGACACCATCCGCGCTGACATCGACCCGATCGACCAGAAGCTTCACGATCCTTGCCTGCTCGGCCGGGAAGAGTTCATCCCACAGCGGGTCGAACTGCTCCAACGCGTCACGGACTTCGGCCTCCGTGAGTCCGTCGATCTGTTCACGCGCAGCCTGCCACGTACCCACTACGATTTCAGGCGTGCACAAGATGCTGCGGAGTTGCCCGACGACAGCACTCTCAATTTCCGCTGCAGAGACCCGCCGCACCGGGCATGCCTCAGGCCCGTGTTTCAAGACTGCCTGACTGACGTAATAGCGATAGAGCCTGCCGTGCCGTTTCGTGTGGGTGGGCGACATGGCGCAGCCGGTAGGGCCGAAGATGAGCCCCTTCAGCAATGCCGGCGTCTGCGCCCGGGTGTGGGCAGCCCGGGTCCGCGGGCTTTCCTGCAGGATGGAGCGCACCTTGTCCCACAGGGTGCGGTCGACGATGGCCTCGTGTTCGCCGGGATAGCTCGTCCCCTTGTGGACGGCCTCGCCGACGTAGACCCGGTTGTTGAGGAGCTTGTAGAGGAATCCCTTGTCGACGAGCCTGCCGCGCCGGGTGCGCACCCCCTCCTTGACGAGGTCCCGCGTCAACACCGTGGCCGAGCCCACTTTGACGAAGCGCTCGAAGATCATCCGGACAGTGGCTGCTTCGGGCTCGTGGATGAGGAGCTTGCGATTCTCGATCCGGTAGCCGAGCGGCACGACGCCTCCCATCCACATGCCCTTCTTGCGAGAAGCGGCGAACTTGTCGCGTATCCGCTCGCCGATCACCTCGCGCTCGAACTGGGCGAAGGACAAGAGGACGTTGAGGGTGAGCCGCCCCATCGACGTCGTTGTGTTGAAGGACTGGGTGACGCTGACGAAGGTGACGCCCTTGCGGTCGAACACTTCGACCAGTTTGGCAAAGTCCATGAGAGAGCGGGACAGGCGGTCGATCTTGTAGACCACGATGACATCGACAAGGCCTTCCTCGATGTCGGCCAGTAGGCGCTTGAGGGCTGGCCGTTCCAGGTTGCCGCCAGAGAAGTCGCCGTCATCATAGCGATCATTGACCAGTACCCAGCCCTCGGCCTTCTGGCTGGCAACATATGCCTCGCAGGATTCGCGCTGGGCATCGAGGGAGTTGAACTCCATGTCGAGGCCTTCCTCGGACGACTTGCGGGTGTAGACCGCACAGCGCAGCTTGCGGACAACAGGCTTCTTCATGACCGAGCCTTCATGTTTTTCAGCGCAAAGAAGACCCAGCCGTTCCAGCGGGTGCCGGTGATGGCCCGTGCGATGGCCGAGAGTGACTTGTAGGGGCGGCCCTGCCATTCGTAACCATCTTTCATCACCGTGACGGTGTGCTCGACACCCTGCCATTCGCGAATGAGGCGGGTTCCGGCGATAGGCCGTTCGTCGGCAGGTCTGCGGCGGACGGAGATGTTGCCGCCGTCGAGCCGTTCGCCCAGAGCCTCCAGGCGCTGGATGGTTTCGGGCTTCAACCCGCCATAGGCCAGTTCCTGAATCCGGTACGCGAGGCGGCTCTCCAGGAATCGGCGGTTGTAGGGTGGTGGCTCCATTTCGAAAAGCTGCCGCCACTGCTTCTTCAGGTCCGGCGTCGACGTGGTCTTCAATTGCGCCAGCCGGGCCAAGACAGTGTCCGTCATGATCATGTTTCTCCCCTGCGAGTTGGATATCCATGACGGCTCTGGTCAGGCGGAAAGTGAAGGCAACTTTCTCCCTGGTGCTGACATAGTTGCCTTGACTGGCGCGCGCGGGATCGAAACAGCCCAGCGGCGAGAATCTCGCAGACCTCGGCCATGCGCTCGTCTGCGGACATCTGGGGTGGGGAGAGGGGATTGGGGAGCAGCATCGGGGGGCCAAGGAGTTGTGGTTCTCCCTAGGTCTCTACTCAGCCTGTGCATAAATCGTCTCAGGACTTGACGTTTAGGTCGACTCCGGTACTTCTTCCCGCTAGGAACGTAAGCGGAACACTGACGAAAGGGCAATTGGGCTGCTGATATGGCTAAGAATCTGAAGAAGTTCGTCAATCCGAGATTTAACCGGACCGTTGATTTGGGTCTGCTCCGCCGCCTCATGGAGCGCCACCGCGAGGCATTTCAAGGCTTCGACTTGGCGGTTTTCGAGGGGCCTCCCGAGAAAGCCCGCAAAGCGGTGCAGGAATTCTTTGCCGGACCAGAAGACGGCTATCCGGAAGGCCTCATCATTGATCTACACCAGATCGCCGAGCTCGGCGATGCCAACGGGCTGCAATTCATCATCGAGCAAGCAAAACAGCTGGGTGTGAATCTGTCACAGGCAGATGGTGAGGGTTCCGCGAATGAGGCCGAGCAAGACCCAAAGCACGTCGCATTGCGCGTATTCCTCGACTATCGGAAGATCTTCGACGCTGCGATCGCCATGCTTGCCTACCGCACCGTGTCATCGTTCGCAGAACTGGCGGGCGAAGAGGAGGGCGTCACGATTGACACTGGTGAGGCGTGCCGTGTGGCTTTCGAGGCCAAGGCTGCGGAAATCTTCGAGGCGAATCTGCGCGGGAGATACTGCAAAGCGCAATGTTACGACGACGATGACGAGCTCAATGTCGTCGTGACCCATGGCGCCTTTTTCAAGACGACCGACACACTCGAGGCTGGCAAGGAGCGGGTCATTCGCTTTCGGGAACTGGAGCATGCCGTTCTCCGCTATACTCCGGCGACCGGCCGTCTCAGGCTCGGCGGAATCGCCAAGGCCCAGCGCTATGACATTGCCGAGGCGTTTGCCGCCGACATGCTGAAGCGGCCCGGATTCTTCAGCGCACCAGACGCCCACAATCTCTATACTCTTGAGCCGGTTGAGCGCGCTGGTTTCCGGTTCGCCTTCCATCATGCATTCGATCCGAAGATCTCCAGGGTCCAGATTGTTGAGGTGCAAGCCAATCGTGTCGCTGTCGATCCCAGATCGGGAGAACAACAAACATTCTGGTCCACCATCGTGCGGGACGGGCGGGACAACGCGCTTGCACGACTCGGCGAGATTGCGCCCGGCATAGAATTTGAATCAGGCCACTGGCGCCTCAATCATGTCGTCATTCGCATTCACTTCGATGTTGGCGGCGCGAAGCCCGTCAAGCTGACCGTCAAGCTCAAGCCACCTGGCGCACCGGTCTTCAAGCGCCAACGCTTCGAAGATCAAGTCATGGCGCTGCTGCGCCGCAATGGGATTGCCCATGACCGACAGCCTGCCCAGATTGTTGCTGCAGCTGAGTGAGGCGGGCGAGCCGGCCATTCTCGGCGGCCGGCAAGCGAAGCCCCACTTCAGCCCGGCGTTCGATCGCCTCCTGCAGCGCGGCATACTGATCGAGGAAGCGCCAGTGACCGAGTGGAGCGTCTGTCCAGATTGCGAGTGCGGGCTGGACTGGCGTCCGATTGAGCAGTTCAATGGGCGTCACATTGCCCTGTGCCCCATCGACCAGCGAAGCAACCTGGTGCTCGATGCCGATGACCTGCGGAGCTTTCGCGTTGACCCGGCAGCATTGGTCCGTGAGATTGCTGCGGTCTCCGGCTT
Source organism: Hyphomicrobiales bacterium (assembly GCA_016185245.1). Taxonomy (GTDB): domain Bacteria; phylum Pseudomonadota; class Alphaproteobacteria; order Rhizobiales; family Aestuariivirgaceae; genus Aestuariivirga. Next base: position 86,365 of record JACPNZ010000001.1, read on the forward strand.
TGGGACGATGTCCTCGGAGGTTGCGAGAGCCGTTTGGCACCTCGGCACTGCGCCCAACAGGCGGGCGGTGTTTCTTGCCCTTACCCGCAGCGCCGTGCTGGAAACCGGATTGTTGCCGTTGGTGCGAAGCATCGCTCAAGCATCTCCGGTCACATTCTTGACGCCGGAGCTATCGGCGGCCGATCGTGCGCAGCTCTTGAGCGCTGGGCTCCACGTCGCCTCAACTGTCGATTTCCTGAGCGCGAAAGGAGTTGCTTTCGCATTGTGCCTTGATCAACCGATACCTGCCTCCGTGGTGGAGCCGACACTGATTTTGAACAAGGGGAAGCTGGCAATGACGTTCAATGGCCATGATGCGCCACTGCCGCAACGCGCCTTTGATCTTCTCTGGTTGCTCGCGGAAGCGATCGTCAGCGGTGGCGGCATGGTCAGCCGGCCTCAGATCGAGCAGCACCTCTGGGGCAAACAGGTTGTTAGCAAGACCGCGGCAGCCGATGCCATTCGCGATCTCCGCGCACGGCTTGCTGCCACGCCTGGCGAAAAGAAGCGCGGCAGCCTCATCGAAACCCGCAATCGGCAGGGCTATATCCTCCAGCTTCCGGCCAACGCGATTCAGATCATTAACTAGGCTGCGGACTCATAAAACCTGAGCCACAGCCGGGTTGAGGCGATCTTCGCCATTGCGAGGTAGTTGAGGGCGCCGCGGTCATAGCGCGTCGCAATGTGCCGGAACTGCTTGAGCTTGTTGAAACAGCGCTCGATGAGGTTCCTCTTCTTGTAGAGGCGCTTGCTGTAGGTGATGCCGTCATAGCCGTTGGATTGGGCGGAATGTGCGGCTGGCAATCCTGGTCCTCAATCTTGTCCCTGATCCAGTCGGCATCGTAGCCCTTGTCGGCAATTACATCGGCGCCCGCAGGCAGATCGTTGAGCAGCAACTCGGCCATGGGTGCGTCGTTCATCTGGCCGGGTGAGAGTTCGAGTTGCACCGGCAATCCATTGCCGATGACGCGGGCATGGAGCTTGGTTGTCAGTCCTCCGCGGCTTCGACCGATACAAGCGTCTCCAGCCTGTTTTTTTGGGCGGCAGCCTGCTGGTGAACCCGCACACTGGTCGAGTCGATCATCTGCACCTTGCCGTCATGGGCCGCAATTACCGCATCCATCAGCCGGTCCCAGACACCGGCTTTCCGCCAGCGGTTGAAGCGGTTGTAGATCGTCGTCGGCGGGCCATAGCGCTCGGGCACATCGCCCCACGGCGAACCGGACCGCAGAACCCAGAAAATGCCATTCAAAACCCGCCGGTCATCCACGCGCGGCACGCCGCGCGGTTTGTTCGGTAGAAGCGGCTGGATCGCCTTCCATTCGAAATCCGTCAAATCGTAGCGCGCCATGGTCAAACTCCTTTGCGGAGTTTGAATCACCTTTCAGCTGATTTGGGAACCGTTTATGAGTATGCAGCCTAGGAAGGCCCACGGCTCCGGGCCGAACCCATAATTCACCCATATCTCGCCCAACCCTATGGGCAGCGCCATCGGGCAAGCTGCGGTCAATTCAAACGATGACCGAGGCCCGAATCCATGCGTCCTTCCATTTCTCCTGAAGATCTCAAGTTTCTGCTCCACGAGGCAGAACTTGTTGCCCGCCGCTTGATCCGGACGCTTGCGCTTTCGCAGGCGGACCTCGACGATGTGCGCCAGGACCTCCTTGCCGACCTCATCGCCCGCCTGCCGGCCTTCGATGCCGAGCGCGGCTCACTCGGTGCCTTCGCCAATGTCGTCCTGACCAATCGGGCCCACCGTCTCGCCGAAAGAGTGCGCCGCGAGCGCGGCCTCTCTGGTGTGGGCACTCTTTCCCTCGATGAGGTGGTGGGGGCAGCAGAGGGGCTGACGCGCGGCGATCTCACGCCCGAAGCCGACGGTTTCGCTGCCGTTCTCGGCCAGCCGGTCAATGCAGCTGCCGTCACCGAACAGCGCATCGATGCGGAACGTGGGCTTGGCGTGCTCAGGCCCGATGACAGGTCACTCTGCGCAGCCCTCTCCCATACGACCATCGACCGCCTGGCCAAGTCGGGTCGCGGCAGCCGCGCCAGTCTCTACCGCCGGGTGAAGGAGATCCGCTTCGCTTTCACCGCCCACGGCCTCGCGGTGGCCTGAGACGTTTTTCCAAGAGCCTGAGTAGGAGCTTAATATGAAGACCATTGCACCCAGACTACTGGTGCCGGGCAGACCCATAACCGAGATCAACTTTTGCGGTTGGATCGGCCAGGCTTCGCCCGGCGACACGCTCGAATATCACCGTGGACTTCTCGCCCACGATGTGAGCCCGCAGAACAAGCAGCGCGGCGAAGACGAGCGCGCCGAACTCCTGCGCATTGCCCGCCGCGCCTGGTGGGCGTCCGAAAAGGGCCTCGTTCATCTCGTCCAGCGCCGTCACGGCGCCGACGATTACAGCTACTTGGTGATTGCTCGCCCCAAACCACGGCAGCCCTCGGTCCCACTCTCTTCCGTTCTGTTCGCAGAGGCGGCGTGACGATGTGGTGGCTCCCCCTTCTGCTCAGCTCTTTCAGGAGATTCATCATGAACAACCCTGTCTCTCTGATGGCCATTCGCAAGCGTCATTTCATGCTGGAGGCGCTCCCCGATACCATCGTCATTCCAGCACTCGGCAGGGAGCAGTCCGAGCAGATCGTCAAACCGATCAGCGAGGCGACGCTTGACGATGTGGCCTTTGCGCTTCGGGGGCTCGATGCCGAGTTCAGCGCGGTGAGTGATCGCCTGCATGCATTGAAGAAGCTCTACCAGATGGCCCGCGATGCCGGTGCCATTGGCGCCGATTACGCCCTTGATGTTGTCGCCAGTTCGAAGGGGAAACGCTGATCATGGCGCTCCGCGTCATCACCGCCGATGAGCGGCTGTCGGCCGCCCATAACAAGACCACCATCGCGCTGTTCGGCGCGAGCGGTCATGGCAAGACCTCGCAGCTCAAGACGCTGCCACCTGACCGGACTCTATGCCTCGACCTCGAGGCGGGGTTGAAATCGGTGCAGGACTGGCCGGGCCTGTCGATCCCGATCCGCACCTTCGCCGACGCCGTCGATATTGCCTGTCTCGTGGGCGGTATCGATCCGGCGGCGGCCCCGGACGCTTTCTTCTCCGAAGCACACTACCAACACATCGCCGGTCTCTATCCTGACCTTGTGAAGGTGATCGCCGAGCGCAGCATCGTCTTCGTCGACAGCATTACCGATCTGACGCGCCAGGCGATGAGCTGGGCGAAGATGCGGCCCGAGGCCTTTTCCGATCGCACCGGCAAGCTCGATACGCGCGGGGCCTATGGCCTGCTCGCCCGTGAGACCATCGCGTTGTTGAAACATCTCCAGCATGCGCCGGGCAAGACGGTGATCTTCGTCGGCATCCTGGAGAAGGTCACCGACGACATGGGCCGCGTCTCATTCCAGCCGCAGATGGAAGGCGGCAAGACGGCCCGCGAGCTCCCCGGCATCGTCGACCAGGTCGTCACCCTCTCCCTGTTCGAGCGCGACGGTGACAACTGGCGCCATGCGCCTGACCACGGCGGCGAGCGCCGCTTCGTCTGCCGCCCGGGCAACCCGTGGGGCCTGCCGGCCAAGGACCGCTCCGGCCGCCTCGACGCGACCGAACCCGCCGACCTCGGCGCCCTTCTCGTCAAGATCAACCTGAAAGGATGAAGCCATGTACGACATGAACGATGCCGAACCGCAGCGCTCCAGCGACCTCATTCCCGACGGCACCTTCGCCAAGGTGACCATGGCCATCCGCAAGGGTGGTGTGGATGGTGCGGGCGAGATCGACAAGGGCCTGCTCAAGGCCTCCCAGAGCAGCGATGCCATGATGCTCGACTGCGAGTTCACCGTGACCGAGGGCCCTCTCATCCGCCGCAAGTTCTGGCAAATGTTCACGGTGCAGGGTGGCAAACTCGACGAGCAGGGCGTTTCGATCGGCTGGAAGATCTCGAAGGGCGCCTTCCGCGCCATGATGGAAAGTGCCCAGGGACTCGATCCCGATGATATGAGCGAAGGCGCCAAGGCCAAGCGGGTGCTGCGTGGCCTGTCCGACCTCCACGGCATCAGCTTCATCGCCAAGATCAAGATCGAGCCCTCTACCAATCCCAGCTACGGCGACAGCAACCGGCTCGAACGCGTGGTGCTGCCCAATGAGCCGGAATGGAAAAAGGTGATGAACGGCGAGGCGGTGCCGCCCGCTCCTGGCCATCGCCCGGCACGTCCGGCGCCGGCGGCGAGGCCGGTCCCGCAACCGGCATGGAACCAGCCCGCGATGAAGCAGCCGGCGGGGCAGGCACAGGCGCCTGCTTGGGCCGGTGCCCCGCCGCAACAGCAGCAGTCTGCACCTCAGCCTGCAGCCGCAAAGGCGGCCGGTCCCGCCTGGCTCAACACATGAGCGAGGATGAGTGGCAGGTGCATGTCACGCGTGAGGCGGCAAGGGAGATCGGGGAATGGCTCTCCGCAAGAGGCGCTGGAAGACTCAAGAGCCCCATCGCCTCGCTCACCCTGGGCGACCTGGAAGCGATGGCGGCGAGCGCCATTTCCCGCTGGATCGTCCTGCAGTCGCGGCGTCTCGCGCAAGCGGGGTGGCCTGCGGAAGACCCGATCCGGAAACTCTTGCTTGCGTGAGTCCTTGCTTTCTCTGCGGACGGCAGTCGCGAGGCTTCGGCTACTGCCACCAGCTGCGGTGGGATCGTTTTCCGCACCACCACTTCTGCTCGAGGCGCTGCCTCGATCTCGGTTCGAGTCTGGCACTCAAGGATAATGGCATGATCGACAAGACCAACATGGAGGCCCAGGCGATCAAGGACGCGCGCCGTCCCTTCGCCGAAGTACTGACCGAGCTCGGGTTGATGGAACCGTTCTTTGGCCGCAGGCCGGACGAGATCGACCGGATCATCGAAGCCTGCGTCGACGGTTTCCAGGAATCGATGCGGCGGCAGGCTGGCGAGAAAAGCAAGAGCGCGCCGTTCGACGACGAAATTCCATTTTAGGTGATGGCAGTGCTCGTCGACCTCAATCATAAATCCGGATTTACCTACGGCGGCACCTCCATTAGCCAAGCGGCGCTCCACGTCAACACCCTGATCGACGCGGCCATCACGGCAGAACGCCGGAAGGTGCCGCCCCGCGATTATCTCGGAGCCTCGCGCATCGGCGAGCCCTGTTCACGCCGGCTGGCATTTGAATACACCGGCATCCCACCTGACGCGGGCAAGGACTTCGACGGTCATGCGTTGAGAATCTTCGAGGCGGGGCATGTATTCGAGGCCCTGTCGATCCGCTGGCTACGCGCGGCTGGGTTTGATCTCCGGACAGAGCGCCGCGACGGCGGCCAGTTCGGATTCTCTACGGCCGCAGGCAAATTCCGTGGCCACATTGACGGTGTCATCGTCGCCGGGCCCGACATCGGCATCACTTGGCCGGCACTTTGGGAACACAAGGCGATCAATGCCAAATCCTGGAACGATCTGGTGAAGCGCGGGCTGACGCTTTCGAAGCCCCTCTACTACGCGCAAGTCCAAATCTATATGGCCTATCTCGAGGTGCCGGTGACCTTGTTCACGGCTCTCAACAAGGACAGCCAGGAACTTTTCCACGAGATCGCGCCCTTCGATGCGGCGCACGCCCAGGCGCTGTCCGACAAGGCGGTCGCCATCCTCCGCGCGGCGGAATCCCATCAACTGCCTCCACGCATCGCGAGTGCTCCCGATTTCTATCTCTGCCAGTTCTGTCCCTTCTCGAAATGCTGCTGGGAGACCACGCCATGAGCTTCGTGCCATCCACCATGCAGGCAAAGGCCATCGCCGATATCAAAAGCTGGTTCGCGGACGGCACTGCTCAGCAGCAGGTGTTCAAGGTGTTCGGCTATGCCGGATCGGGCAAATCCACACTGGTGAAGCACGCCATGGCCGAGCTTGGGTTGGAGGATGGCAGGGACGTTCTCTACGCGGCCTTCACCGGCAAGGCAGCACTGGTGATGACGCGGAAGGGCACGCCCGCCTCCACCATCCATTCGCTGATCTACCGCGTCTCCGAGGCAACGCCCGCCGAGATCGAGAAGATAAAGAGCGAGATCGGGGAGCTTCGGGTGAAGCTACCGTCCCTTGGGATGGCCGAGCGGCTGTTCGCGGAATCGCAGCTCCGTTCGCTGGAGCTCCGGCTCTCCGATATCCACAAGCCGCGCTTCGTATTGAACGAGCAATCGGCGCTGCGCGACGCGAAGCTCCTGGTGCTCGACGAAGTGTCAATGGTGGGCGACGACATGGCGCGCGACCTGCTCGCCTTCGGCAAGCCCATTCTGGTGCTCGGCGATCCGGGGCAATTGCCGCCAGTCAAGGGCGAAGGCGCCTTCACCAAGGATACGCCCGACGTGATGTTGACCGAGATCCACCGCCAGGCGGGCGAAAGCGCCATCATCCGGCTCGCCACCTTGGCGCGCGAGAGCAGGCCCATTCCCTATGGCCCCCATGACGAGTTCGTCTGGAAGATGCGGCGCACCGATGTCGGCCCGGAGCAGATGCTGCGTGGCGGCCAGGTGATCTGCGGCAAGAACGCCACCCGGCTGCAATTGAATCTCGCCATGAAGCGCGCCGCAGGTTTCGGAGGAATCTATCCGAAAGGAAACGGCGAGAAGATCATCTGCCTCAAGAACCGCAACGATCTGGGCCTCGTCAATGGCATGTTTCTCGATCTCGGAAGCACCGAGGACGAGGACGAGCTTTCCTTCACCGCCACCATTACCACCGAGGACGGCCAGAAGATCGGCGGCGACAGTGGCAAGCATGAGCGCTTCCGTCTCTACAAGGGCCACTTCGACGAACATGTCACGCCCGATCCGGAACGGGAGCGGCGCGATCACTGGAAGAAGAAGACCCTGATCGAGGCGGTTTGGGGCTGGGCAATCACGGCACACAAGTCGCAAGGGTCGCAATGGCCCAACGTCATCGTTTTCGACGACGGATTGGGGCGCACGGCGGAAGATCGCGCCCGCTGGCTTTACACCGCCATCACCCGCGCCGAGCGCGGCCTCGTGATCCTCGATTGAGGCTGCCCATGATCGACCTCAACGACGCCCCGCCGCAACGCGCGCCGGCCAGCCATTATGACCTCGACGCCATTGTCGCGCGTCTGCGCGATACGGCGGGAGCCTGGGTGCCGCGGCATTTTCCCAATGGCCGCCGCGAGGGTGACGAATGGCGGCTCGCCAATATCAAGGGTGACAGACCGCGCAAGGGCGGTTCATGCGTCATTGCTCTGAAGGGCGAGCGTTCCGGCGATTGGTACGACCATGATGGCGGCGACGGCGGCGGACCGCTCAGTACGCTGGAACATGCCACGGGGCTTGCAAGCCGGGATTTGTTCGAGCATGCGGCCCAGCTTGTCGGCTGGTCGCCAGGATCGCCCGCCAGACAGACCCCGCCGTCACCGCCACCAAAGGAAAAGGACAGCAGGCGGGAGATCGAGATCATCCTCTCCCGCACTGTTCCGATCCCCGGCACCCTGGCGGAGGCCTATCTGCGCTCGCGCGGGCTTAAAGTTCCTGACGGCCCCGATCTTCACTTCCATCCCGATCTCACCCACTGGGACTCGAAGATGGGCTTTCCGGCGCTCGTCGGCATCGTGCGCAACGGCCAGGACGACATCATCGCCCTGCAGCGCATCTATCTCGGGCCCGACGGCACGGCGAAAGCTCCCGTCCCCAGCCCGAAAAAGATGCTGGGCAAGGTGTCGGGTGGAGCCGTGCGGCTCGGCGCGATCGGCGCTGATGGCCGTCTCGGTCTCTGCGAGGGGATCGAGACCGGTCTCGCCGTGATGACGGCATGTCCCGGCTTGCCGGTCTGGGCCGCACTCTCCACCAGCCACCTCGAACAGGTGGTGCTGCCGTCGGCCGCCCGCGAGATCGTGATCCTGGCCGACAATGACAAGTCCGGTGCCGGCGCGCGGGCCGCCGAAACCATCGCCCGCAAGCTGCGGGCCGAGGGGCGCAGGGTGGCGATCTGCCAGCCACCCGAGCCCGACAGCGATTTCAACGACCTCCTGGTGAGTACCGGGCAAGAGACGGTGGCCGGTCTTGTCCGGGCTGCAATTGCCAACATGGCCGATGCGACTGCGCCGGAACCCGAAATGGGGCGGCATCTGCCGCATGGCTTCACGCTGCCCGCATCACCGCTGCCGCGCCTGCGCGCCGACGAGGGCGATCTGTCGCGCGCCGGCAACAAGGCCTGGTCGCTGCTGCTTGCCGCGAACCGGAAGCCGTGGCTGTTCCGGACGGGTGCGCAAATGTCCTGGGTCGTGCCCGACGACCGTGGCGAGCCTGTTGCGGCACCCGTCACTGATGAGCGCCTGCGCTACATGCTGGCCAGGCTCGCCGTCTGGCAGAAGCTCAACCGCAACAATGAGCTCGTCCCCGCTCATCCGCCCACCGGGCTGGTCAAGTCGCTGCTCGCCACACCTGATCCGGCTCTTCCTGTTCTGGCCGGGATCGTCAACACGCCGGTGTTTGGCAGCGATGGGACGCTCCTGACCGAGCCTGGCTATCACGCCGAAGCAAAGCTCCTTTTTCACCCCGCACCGGGCTTCACCCTTCCGCCCATTCCGGCATGTCCGTCCGGCGAAGATGTCGCCCAGGCCAGGGCGCTGCTGCTTGACGATCTTCTGGGTGATTTTCCCTTCGTCGCCGAGGCCGAGCGCGCTCATGCCCTGTCGCTGCTGCTCTTGGGCTTCATTCGCGCCATGATCGATGGGCCAACACCGCTGCATGTGATCGAGAAACCCACGCCGGGCACCGGCGCGACCCTCATGGTGGACGCAATCGCCACCGTGCTCACCGGCACTGGCGCCTCGGTGATGACGGAAGGACGCGATGAGGAGGAATGGCGGAAGCGCCTCACCGCCAAGCTGCGGCAGATCCCGTCACTGGTGGTAATCGACAATCTCCGCCATCCGCTCGATTCCTCGGCACTCGCGGCAGCGCTCACCGCACCTCACTGGGAGGACCGTATTCTCGGTGCTTCCGAGATGACGCGTCTTCCCATCCGCTGCGTGTGGATCGCCACCGGCAACAATCCGGAATTTTCCAACGAGATGGCGAGGCGCGTCGTGCGCATCCGGCTCGAGGCCCATGTCGATCAGCCCTGGCGGCGGGAAGGCTTCCGGCATTCCGATCTCATGGGCTGGGTCAGGGCCAATCGTGCCCGCCTGGTGGCGGCGTGCCTTACCCTCATTCGCGCCTGGATTGCGGCAGGCCGACCGAAGGGAACACGCATGATTGGCAGCTACGAGAACTGGTCGCGTGCCATGGGCGGCATCCTGGAACATGCCCGCATCGAGGGCTTCCTCGGCAATCTCGATGAGATGCTGGCTGCCGCCGATGGCGAGGGTGCCGTCTGGCGGAGCTTCATCACCGCGTGGTGGGACCGCTTCGGCACAGCAGAGGTTGGCACAGGCGATCTCTTCGAGGTGGCACTCATCTGTGAGCCGCCGCCACCCTTGGGCTCTGGCGGTGATAGGTCGCAACGTACCCGCCTCGGCAGGGCGCTCGGTCGCCTGCGCGATCGCGTGTTCGATATCGCGGGACACAACCTCAGGGTCGACGGGCAGGGAACCTACCAGGGTGCCAGGCGCTGGAAGCTCATCTTTGAAGGCAGGCTGGACGCTGATTTCGTGAACGTTGCGGTGAACGTCGTGAACGTTGGTGAACGTGTGAATTCCAACGTTCACGAAGATAACCATCTGAATGATAGGGACAATTTCGAGTCCGGTGAACGTCGTGAACGTTTACCCCACCCTCACGCACACGCGTGCGCGCGCACGTATGTGCATTTGGAGGATGCCGAAAAACGTTCACGACGTTCACCACGTTCACCGGCCCCTGAAAATTCAATGGGTTGCGGTGGTGAACGTGGCGGTGAACGTTGCAATCAACGTCCAACGTCCACCGATGCCGTGCCCGATTGGCTGAAGGAGGTGCAGTGATGGCAGCACATTGCCTCCTTCATCGATCTGCGCGCGTGGCAACGACCGGACCTCCGCATCGAGCCTCCCTCCACCTACTGACCCATCGCTCACGCTTCAGGGAGAAATTCATGATTTCCGTAAACCAGCTCGTCGCCTCGGCGAATACCGATGCTCCACCCAGCATCAGGCAATTCGCGCAACAGAAAAATCGCTCCGCCATTCTCGCGCTCGATCTCGGTTCGATCACCGGCTGGGCGTTGTGTTCTGCCGACGGCGCCGTCGTCTCCGGCACAATGTCATTCCGGCCCAGCCGCTACGAGGGCGGCGGCATGCGCTATCTGCGGTTCCGGTCATGGCTGAATGAGCTGGCCCGCCGCGCCGGGCAGATCGAGACCGTCCACTTCGAGGAGGTGCGGCGGCACGCGGGGACTGACGCGGCCCACATCTATGGCGGCTTCCTCGCGCATCTCTCGTCCTGGTGCGAGGCCGAGATGATTGGGTATCAGGGCGTCCCGGTCGGCACCATCAAGCGCTTCATCGCCGGCAAGGGCAATGCCGACAAGCAGGCGGTGATCGAAGCTGTCCGAGCCCGAGGGTTCAGTCCTGTCGACGACAATGAGGCCGATGCCATCGCCATCCTGTTGTGGACCATGGAAACGCAGGGAGGGATCAAGTGAGATTCTTCTCGCGTGGATTTGGTGGCACACGGCGCGACGCCGAGCAGGTGAAGCAGGACGGTTGGCGCGAGCAGAACATCCTGGTGGTGAGCCCCGAGGACCAGCGCCTCACCTGGCCCGAGCGTGAGCTCGTGAAGCAGCTTGGTGAGAGACTTTACGGCACTCGCACTTCAAGAGAGGTCCATCATGGCTGATGTTGCGAGGCTGTATGAACAAGGTGAATGGACCGCCGAGCGTGTCGAGGCACGGCTGTGCGAAGCGGCAGACGTCATGCGGCGGCTTCCGCCGGTCAAGGTGCAAGGCTACTTCAGCATCTGGCCCGCCATTGCGCACGAGTTCTCTGACCGCGTGGGCCAGGAGCCAACCCGCATGCGTCGGCCACCGCCAAGCCCCGATGCCATCACGCGCGCTGAATCGACACTGCTGTGGCTGCGGTGGCTTCAGGTGGAAGATGCCAGGCTCGTGTGGATGCGGGCCGAGCGCGCGCGGTGGCGTGAGATCTGTCAGCGCTTTGGCATCGCAAGGTCGACCGCCAATCGCCGCTACGATTACGCAATGACCGTCATCGTGTGGCGGCTCGAACGGCGGCCGCTGCCGAAGTCGTGGTCGCAGCGCTACCTGTCCGAGCGGGCGCGCGTTCTCCACGATGCTGACTGAGCCATTGCCAAAAATGTCCCGCACGAAATGCAAAGGCACTTGACTTCGTTCTGGACAAATCGGGACGCTAAGCACTACTTTCGAGGCATGCTCGCGAGAGGAGCGTGGATGAGTCAAGAGCCATGGTTCCTCCCGGGCGATATTCCGTATGCGGAGGGGCGCAGCGCGATTGATCGCTAGCGACAGACCAAAATTTTTGGGAAGCCACCCAGGAGTCCACCACCCCGCACCAGTTCAAGAAACCCGCTAACGACGCGGGTTTTCGCGTTTCCCCGGGGTGGCTTCCGCTGGACTCCTGACGGAGTCCACTTGGGAAGCTGGAGTCCACTTCGGAATCCAGCATCCGGCAATACTGCCAGGCGGCACTCGCTTGAGCACTTGCCAGCGATCACTGGGCTTTCGCCAGCGCGTGATGGGGATGGCGGCGGTCGCCGCGGACATTGCTCTTGCGCACGTAGGTGATCATCGCGGCTGGGTTCTCGTGCTTGACCTTCAACGCCGCGATGAGCGCGTCTTCGGCCTCGACGGTGACGCTCGCCGACTGATTGGCGACCCTTGTACCGACCATATAGTTGTTGGTCATGGTGTCGCTCCTCCTTTGCGGGCACTAGGGTCCAGACTCAATTGAGCCAATATGCGACGAGAGCGGCGAGATGAACAGCTGCCAAGAAATTCCGGGCAAGCTTGTCATATCGCGTGTCGATGCGCCGGAAGTCCTTGAGTCTGCAAAAGCAGCGTTCGATGACATTTCGACCTTTGTAGGCGCGTTTGTTGAAGCGATGGATGACGACACGGTTGGATTTGTTGGGGATTACGGGCTTGGCGCCGCGACGAACGATTTCGCCGCGAAGGTTGTCGCCGTCATACCCTTTGTCGGCGAGGAGCGCGCTCATGGGTGGCGAGAGCGCCAGGACATCGGGCGCCGCAGCGATATCGGCATCCTGGCCTGGAGTCAGATGCAGGACGACCGGCCGGCAGAGCGGATCGCTCAGTGCATGGATTTTTGTCGTGCGGCCACCGCGCGATCGGCCGATCGCTTGATTATGCTCCCCCCTTTTCCGCCGGAGGCACAACGATGAGCTTTGATCGAGGTCGAGTCGAGCGACAACACGACGGAATCTTTGCCAAGCTTGGCCAGCGCTTCAAAGATTGCGCACCATCGTCCTCGCTTGGCCCAACGATTGAAACGATTGTAGATCGTCGTGTAAGGGCCGTATTCACGCGGACAATCGCGCCATCGCGCGCCCGATTGGAGCATGTGAACGATGCCGCTGATGATGCGCCGGTCGTCGTCCCGCTCCGGCCCAGTCAACCCCGCCGGCAGATGAGGTTCGATGCGCCCCCATTGCCTATCATTCAGCCAAAACAAACCTTCACGCATTCTCTCGCCCCCGAATCGACCCGCAGGCCAGAGAATCACACGACGCTAATCAGGTACAGACCCTAGCGCTCAAGGCCCGGTGCCACCAAGAGTATAGGCGCGAAAAGATTCCGGCGGACAGATTTCGTCGGCCCACCGAAACATCGGAATCCAGATTGCCCAAACATCCCTGGCGGCCTGCAAGCCTTCGCAGGCTCGCGCCGCCGTGCACTGATTATCTGATCGGTATCTTCACAATCACATGACTCTCAGCTTTGCTCCCGAAGCGATCGAGACTTGGCCGCTCGACCGCCTGCGCCCCTATGCGCAGAATGCCAAGACCCATGACGCGGACCAGGTCGCAAAGATTGCCGCCAGCATGGCCGAGTTCGGCTGGACCGTGCCGGTCCTGGTGTCGGGAGACGGTGAATTGATCGCAGGCCATGGCCGAATTCTGGCGGCGACACAACTCGGACTAACAGAAGCACCGGTGATCGTGCTCGATCACTTGAGCGAGGCGCAGCGCCGGGCCTATCGCATTGCCGACAACAAGCTAACGGAACTCGGAGGCTGGGACGAGGCGCTCCTCTCCAGGGAGCTGCAGGATCTGCTCAGCGATGACTACGACCTGTCGCTGATCGGTTTCGAGGATGGCGAGCTCGACCGCCTGCTGAACCTGCCGCTCGACGGTGAAGGCGGCGGCGATAATGGAGCCACGCCGGTCGTGATCCCCGAACCGCCGCGCAATCCGGTGTCGCGGCCGGGCGAACTTTGGATTCTCGGGGATCATCGGCTGCTGTGCGGTGACAGCACAAGCGCAGAAGATGTCCGCCGCCTGATGAACAGCGAGCGGGCGGCACTGTTCGCCACCGACCCACCTTATCTCGTCGATTACGACGGCTCCAATCATCCCACCCGCAACAAGGACTGGTCACCGTCCTATGGCGTGACGTGGGACGATTCCTCGCAAGGTGCCGAGCTCTACGACGGCTTCATTGCCGCGGCGAAGGCGGAGGCCATCACCGAGAACGCAGCCTGGTACTGCTGGCACGCCTCGCGGCGCCAGGCGATGCTGGAAGCCTGCTGGGAGAAGGCCGGCGCCTTCGTGCACCAGCAGATCATCTGGGTGAAGGACCGGGGTGTGCTCACGCGTTCGGAGTATTTGTGGAAGCACGAGCCCTGCTTCTTCGGCTGGATCAAGGGCAAGCGGCCGCCACGGGTGGCGGACGAGCGACTGTCCTCCACCTGGGCGATCCCGAGCCTCTATGGCGATGATCGCCCCGATCACCCGACGCCCAAGCCCCTCGACTGTTTCGTCATCCCGATGCGCCAGCACGTGGCGCGGGGCGGGCTTTGCTACGAGCCGTTCTCCGGCTCGGGCACGCAAATCGTGGCGGGCGAACAGACGGGCCGCCGCGTCTTCGCCATGGAAATCAGCCCGGCCTACGTCGATGTCGCCATCGAGCGCTGGCAGGTGGAGACGGGGCGAGAGGCAATACTAGAAGGAACCGGCAAGGCCTTCGCACATATGAAGTCCGAACGGTTGGGGGATGGGGAAGCGGGGGGCAAGGGCACAACGTTTTCGGCTCCCGTATCAGCATCTTCGCGGCGGAGGAAGAAGGCGGCATGAAGCAGTCCCGGCTCACGTCGCTTGTCGAGGCGCTCACCGCCAAGGCCCCGGTTGTGGTGGCAACCGCGTTCAATGGTAATCCTCCAATTACTAGGAAGATGTTATGTACTGCTTGTGGCAACCATTTGGCTTGGAGGGAGATTTTAGCGCTGCCGACGCGGAACCGAGATGCCAGACAGTGGAAATGCCTCATGTGATGCGCTACGGATACTATTAGAAGACAAAGGATTTTCTCGGAGAGACGACGTTTGTACAGAGGTCATAGAGGTCGGAGAAAGAATTTAGTTTTGATCGGCACGTTGGTCCGATACTTTTTTTGAAGACAGAGTGCAGTCACTAATCTAATCCCATCAACCCGCGAAACTCATTGGCCGAATTCTTGTGGGGGAACGCTGTTTTGGGAACCGGGACATCCAGGCGAGCACACAGTGGCTCCCACCCATCGTCAGGCTTCCACTCCAGTAAACGGCCGGGGGCGATACCTTGGCGAACCGATTCGTTATGGCGTTCGTAGGCCGCCAGCGCGCTCTGTCGGTCATTCCAGTCCGGCGTAAAACGCAACGACATCATCTCTTCGATCATCCCGGATGATACCGCCAGCGGATCCTTAGGTGACACTGGCTGGCGATTCTTCTCAAGGATTGTTGCATTGGCACTTCGCCACCAAGCTTCGGCTGACTCACGAACAGTCAGGACCACCAGCGCATGAGGAAACAATGAACTCAATTCCCGCCAGAAAGCGCCGGCCGGCCAATCAACGCTTGCGGCGTAGCCTTCCATGAGAGCGCTCAGGTCGGCGGAATCGCCTCGAAGAGCTGATCGCCACACCTCGACATGCTCTGGATGATTGTACACCTCGTCCATGTGATAACATGGAGCTTTGAGGAGAAATTCCAGAGCCGCCTTTAGGGATGTTGTTCCTGTCCGCCCCAGTCCAGCGCCAACTACCCGTAAGGTCATTTTTGCCTATCTCCGAACTGCGCGTCTGACAACCGGCACTTAGCCCAGGCTCTGTTCCGACATCCACCGGATGACCGGCTCTTCGGGGCAAGATTGACGCCAGGAGCGGGCATTGGCAAGCCCGAACCTCGCCGTGAGCGGCCAGATAGGCCGGAGGGCGGTAAAATCGGCGCGGCGCGTGGTGGAAGCTCCGATATTGTCCTCGCCAAGGCGCACCTCTCAACGGCGTGGTCCCTCTGGTTGCAGCGCATGCGCTCAGAACTCTCGTGGCTGAACTTCTGGCCGATGGATGACGGGGTGACAGCGTGAAGCAGTCGCGCACCATGTCGCTCATCGAAGCGTTCACCAATGTCGTGGTCGGTTAC
>JACPNZ010000013.1 GCA_016185245.1 Hyphomicrobiales bacterium
CGCGCCACCTTCTTCCATGCTCCGCACCGGAGAAGGCACTGGACGACTGCCGCAGTCGCTTCTTCGAAGCTCTGGAAAGGTGGCAATGTTTGGCCTTCAAATGCCTTCGCCCGTGCGAAGCATGGAGGAAGGTCCCGAAGGAGGATGAGGGCTCTTACTTCGCTGCCACTTGTCCCGTCAGCTCCTGAGCTCCGGCAGGTCGCGGTAAAGCTCGAGGGCTTCGGGGTTGGCGAGGGCTTCCTTGTTCTTGACCTCCCGGCCATGCACCACGTCGCGCACCGCCAGCTCGGTGATCTTGCCCGACTTGGTGCGCGGGATATCGGCGACGGCGACGACCTTGGCCGGCACATGGCGGGGCGAGGCCCCGTCGCGGATGCGCGTCTTGATCGCCGCGATGAGCCCGGCATCGAGCTTCACTCCCCGCCGCAGGCGCACGAACAGCACGACGCGGACATCATTGTCCCAGTCCTGGCCGATGGCCAGGGCCTCGATCACCTGCGGCACCTGCTCGACCTGGGCATAGATTTCCGCCGTGCCGATCCTGACGCCGCCGGGATTGAGGGTGGCATCGGAGCGGCCGTGGATCACCAGGCCGCCGTGCCCGGTCAGCTCGGCGAAATCGCCGTGGCACCAGATGTTGGGGAAACGGGCGAAATAGGCGTTGTGATATTTGGAGCCGTCGGCATCGTTCCAGAACATCGCCGGCATGGACGGGAAGGGACGTGTACAGACGAGTTCGCCCTTGCCGCCGCGCAGAGACTTGCCGGCATCGTCATAGACATCGACCGCCACCCCCAGCATCGGCCCCTGGATTTCGCCGCGCCAGACGGGATCGAGCGGATTGCCGCCGACGAAGCAGCCGCAGATGTCGGTGCCGCCGGAGATCGAGGCCAAATGCAGGTTGGGCTTTATCGCGTCATAGACAAAATCGAAGCTCTCAGGGCTCAGCGGCGAACCGGTCGACAGCATGGTGCGTAGGCCCGTGAGATCGTGGCTGTGGCGCGGCCGCAAGCCGGTTTTCTTCACCGCGTCGATATATTTGGCCGAGGTGCCGAAGATCGTCATCCTTTCTTCCGCCGCAAAATCGAACAGGACGCGCTCGGACGGGTGGAAGGGCGAACCGTCATAAAGCAGAAGGGTGGCGCCGGCGGCGAGCCCCGAGACCAGCCAGTTCCACATCATCCAGCCGCAGGTCGAGAAATAGAACAGCCGGTCGGAAGGCCCGGTGTCGGTGTTGAGTACATGCTCGGCGAGATGCTTGAGCAGGATGCCGCCGGCCCGATGCACGATGCATTTGGGGATGCCGGTGGTGCCCGAGGAATAGAGAATGTAGAGCGGATGATCGAAGGGCAGCTGGGCGAAGGCGATCCTTGCGTCGCTATGCGGGGCCATGAAAGCAGCGAGCGTCACTCCGTTCGGCAAGAACTCGGCCACTGCGTCGGCCTCGCCCACACAATCGATGACGATGGTCCGCTCGACCGTCGGCAGGGCCTTCAGCACATTGGCGATCTTCTCCGCCATGGCGATGGTCTTGCCGCCATAGAAGTAACCGTCGCAGGCGATGAGGGCCCGGGGCGCAATCTGGCCGAAACGGTCGAGGATGCCGGGCGCGCCGAAATCGGGCGAGCACGACGACCAGATGAGGCCGAGGGAAGCGGCGGCGAGAAAGCAGACGATGGTTTCCGGCAGATTGGGCACGACGGCGGAGACCCGGTCGCCCGATTTCAATCCCGCCGCGCTAAAGGCCCGCTGGGTGCGGGCCACGGCGCCATTGAGCTCGCGCCAGCTCATGCGGCGCGCCGATCCGGTCTCGCTGCGGAAGATCAGCGCCGGCGTGTCGTCGTCCTTGACCAGCAGGTTCTCGGCATAGTTGAGACGGGCGTCGGGAAAGAAGCGGGCGCCCGGCATCTTGTCGCCGTCGATCAGAATGCGCGGCCCACGGGTTTCGGCCTTGACGGCGCAGAAATCCCACAGTTCGGTCCAGAAATTTTCCGGCCGGTCGATCGAGAAGGCGTGGATCGACCGGTAGTCGGCAAGCCCCAGGCCAAAGCGGCGGTTGAGCCTTTCGGTGAAACGGTAGAGATTGCAGCTGGCCCGGCGCTCGGCAGTGGGCGTCCACAGGGGGCGATCGGTCATTGCAAGGCACTCCATCGGAATGAAACGGTCTAGTCAGGTCACGAAAGGGCCGCAAGTGGCGGCGATAGCACGACGGGAAATCCGTGGAGCTTTCATGCCGAGACCGCCTGTCATCGCCGGCCTTGTTATCGTCGCCCTGCTGGCGGGGCTGGGGGTCTGGCTCTTCTTCTCGCCCGGCTGGGCCGTCGCTTTGCTGCGCGAGCGGGTGCAGCGGGACATGGGCCGCGACATCGAAGTGACGGGTGGGGCCCATGTCGAGTTCTTCCCCGAACTGGCGATCCGCATCGACGGGCTTCGCCTGCCGGGACCTGCGGGCATGGACGCGGACTTGATGACCGCCGTCTCCCTGCGCCTGCCGGCGAGTTTCGCCGGCCTGCTGGGCCATGATGTTGACCTGAACGGTGCCCGTCTCGAAGGCGCCAAGATCAACCTGCTCATCGACGAGATGGGCCGGGTCACCTGGTCAACGGCGGCGGGCAATAGTGTCGGAGCGATTCGCTTTCTGATCGACGATGGCACGCTCGGCGTTTCCGACCTGCGCAATGGGCAGAGCTTCACGCTCGCCCGCGTCAACGCGGCGGTGAACATCGGCGAGGGCGGCGACCTCCAGGCCGAGGGAAGTGCGGCGATCAACGGGTTGGTGGCGAGCCTGCAGGCCTATGTGAAGAATGTGGCCCGTGTCGCCGTCGCGGGCTCGCCGGCCGAGCTCAGCCTTGCGGTGCCGGCCCTGTCGCTGAGCTTTAACGGACGGCTGTCGACCGCCGGTGTCATCGGGCTGGCGGGAACGGTGACGGCTTTGGGCCCCGATCTGCGCGCTGCCCTGCAATGGGCCGGCGGCGCGCCGGGCGGTATTTTGGGGCTCAAGGGCTTCACGCTGTCGGGGGCGCTCGATGGGGCGGGCCGGATCTTCGCCGTGCATGGAGTGGAAGTTTCGGTCGATAACATCGCCGCCAAGGGCGAAATGACCCTCGACTACCGCGCCGATGTGCCACGGCTTCTGGCCCAGGTGGCTGCGGGTGCGATCAATCTCGATCCCTATCTGCCGCAGCTCTCGGCAACGACGGGAGATTGGGGGAGAGCACCGCTCGGATTCGAAGCGCTCCGGGGCCTCGATGCGGCGGTAACCGCCGATACGCCGGATTTGGGCCTCAGGGGCCTGCACACCGGACCGGCGCGAGTGACGGCGGTTGTGGCCCGGGGACGGCTCGAGGCCAAGATCGCTGCCGTCTCGGGGTCCCAGGCCGATGTGATGCTCGACGGATCGGGCCTGGTGCCGGGTTTTGCCGCGGCCTTCCGGAGCAACGATGCGCAAGGGATTCTGTCCCGGCTCGCCGGCATATCCTGGCTCGAGGGGGCGGGAAATCTCTCCGCCAGCCTGACCGCCAGCGGCGTGAGCCAGCAGGAGATGGTGGCGTCGCTGAAGGGCCAAGCCGAATTGGCGCTGGGCCAGGGTCGGATCAGGGGCTTCGACATTGTGAAAGCCCTGGCGGCGGTGAGCCGCGCCATCCAGCAGGGCTGGTCGGCGCCGGGCGAGACGCCGTTTGCCACGCTTGCCGCCTCGTTTGCCATCGCCGACGGCATCGCCACGGTGAAGAGCCTGAAGCTCGATCAGCCGGCCCTGTCGATGACCGCCGGCGGCGACATCGACCTGTTGCGCCGGGCCGTCGATCTCCGGGCCGATCCGCGCCTTGTGACCGGGGCCAATGGCGAGACCTCGGGCCTGCCGGTCGCCGTGGTGGTCAAGGGACCGTGGGCAGCACCCCGGCTTTATCCCGACATGGCCGACATCTTGAGCAAGCCCCAGGCCGCCTATGAGGCGCTGAAGGCGCAAGGCCTGCCGGCGGCGGGCGGCAATTGAAACGGGTGCCCGGACTTGGCATGCTGACCCCATGATCCGCATCCAGAGGGAAACCTTCGATACCGGTGCCGAGCTGGCGAAGCTCAAGGCGGGCAATCGCGACATCGGCGGCATGGTGTGCTTTGTCGGCTTGGTGCGGGAGTTTTCCGAGGGCCGCGATGTCTCGGCCATGACGCTTGAGCACTATCCCGGCATGACCGAGCAGGCTCTCGCCGAGATCGATGCGGAAGCCCAGCGGCGTTGGCCGCTCGCCGCAACCCTTATCGTCCATCGTTACGGCCGCCTCGAACCGGGCGATGATATCGTGCTGGTGATCGCCGCGTCGGCCCACCGGGAAGCGGCCTTCGAAGCCTGTCACTTTCTCATCGACTGGCTGAAGACCAAGGCGCCCTTCTGGAAGCTCGAGGAGAACCGGCACGGCGCCCATTGGGTCGAAGCCAGGGAGAGCGACGATGAGGCGGCAAGGCGCTGGGCGGCGAAGAAGTAGGGACCAGGCGAGAAGCCGAGGCGGGCGCGGAGTTCGGCAGATACGGCGAGCGCTGCAGCGAAACCATGGTCTTGCCGACAAGGGGCAAAGCGGAGCAATCTCGGCGTTTCTCACAGCGGGGCTCGACGAACTCCAATGAAAGCAAGACCCGACGATGTGGCCTGATCACAGACTTTGCGATCTTTTCGGCATCGAGCATCCGATCATTCAAGCGCCGATGTCGCTTTCTTCCACGCCAGAGCTGGCGATTGCAGTTTGCCAGTCTGGCGGCCTGGGTTCTCTCGGCTGCGGCGAAACCGAACTCGGAAAAGTTCGCGCCGAGGCGCTTCAGGTACGGGCCGGAACAAACCGGCCCTTCAACCTCAATTTCTTTGTCCATCCGGCCCCGCGAGCCGATCCGGCTGTGTTCAGCGCTAGCCGCGAACGGCTTGCGCCCTGGTATGACAAGTTTGGCCTCGGCAATCCTGCGGATGCAAAGACCGATGGGCGTGCCGGCTTTGATGCCGCAAAGCTGGCGCTGCTGCTCGATCTCCGCCCGCCCGTCGTCAGCTTTCATTTCGGTGTTCCCGATGATCAAGCCATCGCGAGCCTGAAGGCTGCGGGCGTTAAGCTCATCAGTTCGGCTTCGACAGTGGCGGAGGCGGTCGAGCTCGAAAGGCGCGGAATGGATGCCATCATCGCGCAGGGCTGGGAGGCCGGCGGCCATCGCGGCTCGCACCGGCCCACGGCACCCTGGGAGGGTGTGGGAACCATGGCTCTGGTGCCGCAGGTGGCGAATGCGGTCAAGGTTCCGGTCATTGCCGCTGGGGGTGTCGGCGACGGGCGCGGCATCGCCGCGGCCTTTGCGCTTGGCGCCAGCGGGGTTCAAATGGGGACCGCGTTTCTGAGCTGCCCCGAGGCGGCAACCGATACAGTGCGGCGCAAGCTGCTGCGCATGGCGCGGGACACCGACACAATTGTGACCGACTCGATCTCTGGCCGCTCGGCGCGCTGCCGTCGCAGCCGCCACGCCGAGGCAATGGAGACCACCAGGAAACCGCTACCGGATTTTCCGATGATGTATGATCTCACTTATCCCATCATCTCGGCGGGGTTTGATGAAGAAGCCAGTTTCCATATCTACGGCCAGATAGCGGCGCTCAATCGCGAACTGCCGGCCACCGAGCTGATGGGCCGGCTGGTAGAGGAGGCTGTTGCGGTGTTCGCGACACTCTCCCGGGGTCGCCCGGACCCTATGCCACCGCCGGCGTGAGCCAGGGTGAGGCGAAACCGAGGCGGGCAAGGCCGGCGCGGACTTCGGCGGCCGCCATCACCAGCCGCCAGATCAGGCCTGAGCGATAGTTCTCGATCATGATGACGATCGGGCCCTGGTCGATGGCGAGCGTTGCTTCCGCCATCCAGCCCGCCGCGGGATGCATGGCATCGCGGAAGCCCCAGTCGCCCCACAGGTCCGGATAGTTCGCCAGAAGATGGCGCAGCACGGCAAGCGCAGCTTGGGGCGCATAGGGCATGGAGGAGAGTGCGGCGGTGGGGGCTATGACGCCCAGATCATTGTCGGGCCCATGGGCCGAATAGCCCGCGACACCGTCGCTCGCCGTCAGACCCCAGCAATCTTCGCCATAGCCGGCGAAGCCTTTCGGATTGGCGATGCAATAGGTCCGGTTGATCATTGTGTGATGGGTGTTCTGCTGCCAGTAGTCGGCGTAGGCGTCGGCGAGCCCGCGCGGATCGAGACCGAGGAAGGAATAGTGGGCAAAGAACAAAGGCCCGCCCATCGGGGGGCCTAACGGCAGGTCGTAGCCGAAATAGGTGGCCCCGTTGCGGAACTGCCGACCCGCCGTCCAGCCCCGGTGATAGGCCTCGGGCGGCACCGGGCAAGTAGGCGAGCCCGCCGCCAGCACATAGGCGATCATACACTCGTTCCAGCCGGTCACCCGATGGTTCATGGCGAAGCCGTGGCGCGGGCTCCAGTGCCAGAACAGGCATTCCTCCGTCGGCTGACGATGAGTCGTCCAGTCGATCTCGCGCCACAACCGGTCGGCGAGACTACGGAGCGCTTGCTCCTCCTCGGACGGCCCGGTGAAGTACTCCCGCAGCGCCAGGAGGCCCGCCGCGAGAAGTGCCGTTTCCACCAGATCGGCGCCATCGTCGAGGGGAGAGAACGGCACGATCCGGCCGCTGGCGCCGTCATGGAAATGGCCCCACATGCCATGGTGGCGCTCGCAACCGGCGAGGAATTTCAGCATAGCGTTGATCCGCTCGATGGCTGCACTTCTCGCCACGAAGCCGCGCTGGCAGGCGACGATCAGCACCATCAGCCCCATGCCGGTGCCGCCGATTGTCACCACATCGCGGGTCGAGCGGTCGCGGGCAAGCTTCGAGACGGGGTGCGCGTGGTCCCAGAAATAGCCGAAGCCGGCGCGCTGCACGGCATCGAGCAATGCCTCATCGGGTGAGGCCGGATCGGGCCGCATCAGGCGTGGGCCTGTGGCTTGGCCACGCCGCCTTCAAGGGTGAAGGGCGGCAGGCTCGCCACTCCGCCGAGTTCGATCACGCGGGCGTAGAAGTGGTCCATGTCGCCGCGATGGGAGGTCGAGACAATGGCTGTCGAGGGCAGACGGTTGCGCAGGATTGCCAGCAGGTCGCGGCCCGACTTGTCATCCAATGCACTCAGGCAATCGTCGAGCATGGCCCAGCGCGGCCGGCGTAACAGGATGCGGGCGATGCTGAGGCGCTGCTGGTCGTCGAGCGACAGGTCCTTGTCCCAGTGATTGGCGACGTCGAGTTCGGCCACGAGATGGGCGAGCCCCACGTCGTGCAGCGCCGCCGCCACATCGCTCACGGCAAGCTTGTCGCCCGCCTCGGGATAGGCCAGCGCCCGGCGCAGGGTGCCCTCGGGCAGATAGGGCCGCTCGGGCAGGAACAAGGCATCGAAAGGCTGCGGCTGGCGGATGGTGCCGCGGCCCCATGGCCACAGGCCGGCAAGCGCCATGAACAAAGTGGTCTTGCCGCTGCCCTGGGCGCCGACGAACAGCACCCGGTCGCCCGGCACGATCTCGAGATGGCGGTCGGCGAGCAGGATGCAGGTGCTGAGGTCGCCCGGCAGGCAGACGGCAAGGCCGTCGAGCACGAGTGTGTCGCCGTCGCTGGCGGCAAGGGCGATGCGGCCGGCCTGGTCGTGGTGGAGCTCGACGCTCTCCAGGCTGTCGAGCAGCAGGGTGACGCGCTGCAGGCAGGCCTGCCACTCGGCGATGCTCGGATAATTGTCGATGAACCAGCGCAGCGCATTCTGCACCTGGTTGAAGCCGCCCACCACCATGATGAGCCCGCCCAGCGTCATGTTGCCGGCGAAGAAACCAGGGGCGGCGACGACGATCGGCACGACCAGCCCGATCCAGCCATAGCCCGAGGTGACCCAGGTGAGGCGGGCCCGGGCATTGGCCAGCCGCTGCATGACGGCGATCAGCGTACCGAGAAAGCCGATGGTCACCTGGCGCTCGCCCGGCTCGCCACGCTCGAGCGATATCACCTCGGAATTCTCGCTTACCCGGACCAGGGCGGTGCGCAGTTCCCCTTCGCGGGCGAAACGCTCGGCATTGCCGGCGATCAGCGGCCGGCCGACCAGATAGGTGAGCAGCGATCCCACCGCCGAAAAGACCAGGGCGGACCACACCATGTAGCCGGGGATGGTGAAGGTCGAGCCATGCCAGGCGAAAACCACCGAGGTCGACAGCGTCCACAGCACGCCGAGGAAGCTGACCAGCAGCAGGCTCGACTGGCCGAGGCCGACGCTCAAGCCGATCGACAGGTCGGTCAGCCGGCCGGCGTCCTCGGCGATGCGCTGGTCGGGATTGCGGCCGATGTCGCCGGCAAAGCCCAGAAGATAGGCGCGCCGCGGCTTGAGCCAGCTGTCGATCACGTGGGTGGTGAGCCAGCGCCGGGCCCTGACCTTCATCGTCTCGGTCACCCAGGTCTGGGCCACGACCAGCACCAGAAGGCCGGCGACGATTGCGAAGAACACCCCGAGCTGGATCAGGAAATCGCCGAAATCGCGGCGTTCGAGGGCGTTGTAGAAGGCCCCCTGCCACTGGTTGAGGCGCACCTGGCCGAAAGTATTGGCGAGAATCACCGCCAGCACCCCGGCCATCATCAGGAACAGGATGCGGGCCTCGCGGGGCTCGGCCAGGCGCAAGCGGCGCAACAGCCAGCGGGCCTTGTAGACGACCGGCCGCGCCAGACAGCGATGACCCGGTACCGGCAGATGGCCCATGCGGCGGCCCCCCTTTCGCATTCCGATATCCGCACCATCGTCATCGGGGTGGGGCTCGCCATGTTTCTCGCCGCCCTCGACCAGACGGCCATCGCCACGGCGCTGCCGACCATCGCCGCCGATCTCGGCGACTTCCAGAGCATTTCCTGGGTGGCCAGCATCTATCTGCTCACGGCCACCGCCGTCACTCCGCTTTACGGCAAGTTCAGCGACATTCACGGGCGGCGGGTGACGCTGCTCATAGGGATCGCCGTGTTCGTCGCCGGATCGGTCGCCTGCGCGCTCGCCCCCACCATGCTGGCGCTGATCGCGGCGCGCGCCGTGCAGGGCCTCGGCGGCGGCGGATTGATTTCGCTGGCCCAGACCATCGTCGCCGACATCGTGGCGCCGAAGGAGCGCGGCCGCTACCAGATCTATTTCGCCAGCGTGTTTCTCTCCGCCAGCCTGGTCGGCCCGATGCTCGGCGGCTTTGCCACCGAACACTTGCACTGGTCGGTCATTTTCTGGATCAACGTGCCGCTCGGGGCAGTGGCCTATGCCATGACCAGATCGGTGCTGCGCCGCCTGCCGCGGCACGACCGGCCGCACCGGCTCGATGTGCTGGGGGCGCTCTTGCTGGTGGCGGCAACCGTCGCCCTGATGCTGGCGCTGCACGACGGCGGGTCCAGCTACCGCTGGCTGTCTGCGCCCATCCTCGGGCTGTCGATCCTCATGTGGCTGGCGTTCGCCTGGCGCATCGCATACGCGGCGGAGCCGCTGATCCCGCTCGACATCCTGGCCGACCGGGTGGTGCTGATGGGAACCATCTCGGCCTCCTTCGGCATGGGCACCTATATCGGTCTGTCGATCTACATGCCGGTCTATTTCCAGGCGGTGCGCGGCCTGTCTCCGGCCTATTCGGGTCTGGCGCTCATCCCGCTGATGGTGGGAACCGTCATCGGCGCCACCATCGCCGGCCAGACCATGGGCCGCATCACCCACTATAAGCGCCTGCCGGTTCTGGGCATGATGCTGGCCATGGCAGGTGCCGCGGTGCTCGCCGCGGCGGATGGCCGGCTGACGCTCGCCCAATTCGAGATCGTCCTCAGCCTGATCAGTGTCGGCCTCGGCACGCTCTTGCCGACCACCATGGTCGCCATCCAGAACGCCGTGAAGCCACACCAGCTCGGCACCGCCACGGGTACGATGAATTTCCTGCGCCAGCTCGGCGCCTCGCTCCTGGTGGCGGTGTTCGGCGCCATTCTGCTGGGGGTCGGCGGCAGCACCTCGGCCGAACTGGCCAGCGGCCCCCAGGCAGCGCTCGCCTTCTTCTGGATATTCGTCGCGACCTTCATCGGCTTTGTCCTGGCCTTTATCTTCGTGGTGCTGATGAAGGAACAGCCGCTCCGTTCCGCCGCCCGGCGCGCCGCCGAGGCGGTGACCGTCGATTGACCCCAAGAGGAGGACCCATCATGAGGCCTGCGAATTTCGTCTGGTACGATGTCATGACCCCCGACATGAAAGGGGCGGAAGCCTTCTACACAAATGTCATCGGCTTCAGCGCCAAGGACTCCGGCATGCCCGGCCCGATGTGGACCCGCTATTGGGATGTCGATGCGGGCGATGCGGCGGTCGCCCGGGCCAAGTCCAGTGGAGCCACGCTGCTCAACGGGCCCATGCAGGTGCCGGGCGGCATCGGGATCGCCAATCTCGCCGATCCGCAAGGCGCCATGTTCAACGTCCTGAGCCTGGTGCGCTGATGGCCGCCGAATACAAGATGGCGCTGATCGTCGGCAGCGGCGGCGGGCTCAGCGCGGCCCTGGCCCGGAGGCTCGCGCGCGACGGGGTGAAAGTCGCACTCGCCGCCCGCAATACCGAAAAGCTCGCCGAGCTCTGCCGCGAAACGGGTGCCCGCGCTTTCGCCTGCGATGCCGGCGAAGAGGCGGCGGTCAAGCGCCTGTTCGCCGAAGTAACGCGCGAGGTGGGCTCGCCCGATCTCGTCATCTACAACGCCTCCTACCGGACCCGCGGCGCGCTCCTGTCGCTCGTCCCCAATGATGTGGCGTTGGCGCTGAAGACCGGCGCCTTCGGCGGCTTTCTGGTGGCCCAGGAAGCGGCCCGTGCCATGCTGCCCAAGGGCCATGGCGCGATCGCCTTCACCGGCGCCTCGGCGAGTATCAAGGGCTATGCCGAATCGACCCCTTTCGCCATGGCCAAGTTCGCCCTGCGCGGGCTTGCCCAGAGTCTGGCCCGCGAGCTGGCACCGCAGGGCATTCACGTGGCGCATTTTGTGATCGACGGCCAGATCCGCAATCCGGGCCGCATTGAGCCGCCCGAAAGGCCGGACTCGATGCTCGATCCGGCGGCCATCGCCGATAGCTACGCCTACGTGCTGCGCCAGCCGAAGAGCGCCTGGACCTGGGAGGTGGAACTCAGGCCCTGGGTGGAGAAGTTCTGATAGAGTGCACAAGACGGAGACGTGACCCATGCCGAACTTCCCGATCGTCGACACCCATGTCCATCTCTATGACGTCACGCGGCTGAGCTACGCCTGGCTCAGCAACGTGCCGAAGATCAACCACAGCCATCTTCTGGCCGATCTCGACGCCGAGCGTGGGCCCGTGGTGATCGACAAGATGGTCTTCGCCGAGGTGGCGGTCGATCCCGGCCGCCATCTCGAGGAAGCGGCTTTCGTCCAGGAGATGGCCGACCGCGATCCGCGTCTCGCTGGCATGATCGCCCATCTGCCGCTGGAGAAGGGCAAGGCGGTCGAGGCCGACATTCCCAAGCTTCAGAAATTCCGCACCCTGCGCGGCATCCGCCGGCTGATCGAGACCGAGCGCAATCCCGCCTTCTGCCTCGAAGCACCATTCCTCGAAGCCCTGCGGCTCCTGCCCAAACACAATCTCTCCTTCGACATCTGCATCAAGCACTGGGCCATGGCCTATGCCATCGAACTGGTGAAGCGCTGCCCGGAGGTCTCCTTCGTGCTCGATCACATCGGCAAGCCCGACATCAAGAACGGTTTGCGCGAGCCCTGGTGGAGCCAGATCGCTGAGCTGGCGCGCTTGCCCAATGTGGTCGCTAAGCTTTCCGGCGTCGTCACCGAGGCCGACCACACGAAGTGGACGCCCGATCAGGTCAAGCCTTATGTGGCGCACGTGATCGACTGCTTCGGCTTCGACCGGGTGATGTATGGCAGCGACTGGTCGGTGTCGAGGCTCACCCATCGCTATCCGCAATGGGTGGCGATCCTCGACGAGGTGGTGGCCGGCACTAGCGATGCCGAACGCCGCAAGCTCTACCGCGACACGGCAATCCGCGTCTATCGGCTGTAGGAACTCACGGGATTACGGCGGCACCAGGACGAAATTGCCGACATGGCGCTTGGCCAGAAACTGGCGCTGGGCCTCGGCGATCTTTTCCAGCGGAAAGACGCCGGCGACCAGGGGCCGGATTTCGCCGCGCTCGATATAGGAGACGAGATTTGGAAAGACCGGCTCGTCCCAGGCGGTGCAGCCGATGAGTGTCAGGTCCTTCAAATAGAGATCGCGCATGTCAAAGCTGACCAGCGGGCCGGCGATCGCTCCGCTCGACACATAGCGGCCGCCGCGCCTGAGAAGCCTGAGCAGGCTGGCGAAACCGGGGCCCGCTACATTATCGACGACGAGGTCGACGCTTTCTTCGCCAAGCAATGCCAGCGCATCGTCATCGCGGGCAATCACCCGCGCGCAGCCGAGGCCTGTCACCGCGGCCATCTTGTCGCGCGAGGTGATGGCGGTCACCCGGGCACCCCGGCGCCTGGCCAGCTGCACCACGGCGGAGCCCACGCCACCCGAGGCACCGGTCACCAGCACCCGCTCGCCCTCACCGAGGCTAGCCCGGTGCAGCATGTTCTCGGCGGTGGCGTAGGAGCATGGAATGGTCGCCAGATCGACATCGCTCCAATTGCAGTCGACGGCGAAGACGTCGCGGGCCGGAACCTTGACGAATTGGGCGAAGGCGCCGTCGAAGTCGGAGGCCATCCAGACGTTCTCCATGCTGGCAAAGCCCGCAGGCCGCATGCAGGCCCGCACCAGCACGCGCCTGCCGATGAGGCCCTGGTTCGCCCCGTCGAAAGCCTCGACCACGCGCCCGCAGCAGTCGGTGCCCTGGATCAAGGGGAAGGGGGTAGCCTTGTTCCAGCCGCCGTCGCTGCGCTCGACGGCCGCCTTTTCCTGCTCGTCGGCCACCGCACTGGTCGCCGAGGTGACGCCGGAGGAATACCAGCCGAGTCTGGTATTGATCTCGGTGTTGTTGACGCCGGCGGCGAGCACCCGGATCAGCACCTCGCCCGGTCCCGGCACCGGCCGCGGCACGTCGCGGTAGACCAGCCGGTCATAACCGCCGTTGCCGGTGGTCACCACCGCCTTCATGGTGGCCACCCCTTGTCGCACGGCAAAGCGATCGGTCTGGTTCATGCAAGGCTAACATTGCACCGCTCCGGTACTCGCGTCCATGCCCCTTCCGGCGCTTGCCGCGACCAGCTAGGTTCACGCCGCTTGAGAGTGCCCCATGCGCAATGCCGATCGTCTGCCGTTCGCTGTCGAGATGTTCGACGATGTCCGCATTGCCATGGACGACGGCGTCGAACTCGCGGCGCGCATCTGGCGGCCGGTGGGGCGCGGGGTTCCGCCGGTGCCGGCAATCCTGGAATTCCTGCCCTATCGCCGGCGTGACGGAACCGCCGAGCGCGATGCCCTGATGCATCCCTACTTCGCCGGCCACGGCTATGCCGCGGTCCGCGTCGACATGCGGGGCTCGGGCGATTCCGATGGGGTGCTGACGGGCGAGTATCTGAAACGCGAGCAGGATGACGGGCTCGCCATTCTCGCCTGGCTCGAGCGCCGGCCTTGGTGCACCGGTCACGTCGGCATGATCGGCATCTCCTGGGGCGGCTTCAACGGTTTGCAGGTGGCGGCACACCGGCCGCCGCAACTCAAGGCGGTCATTTCGATCTGCTCGACCGACGACCGCTATGCCGACGACATCCATTTCATGGGCGGCTCTCTGCTGCTCGACAAGCTGACCTGGGGCTCGGCCATGTTCTCGCTCAATACCACCCCGCCCGATCCCGAAGTGGTGGGCCCGGCCTGGCGCGAGCTGTGGATGAAGCGCCTCGACCAGAGTGGCTTGTGGATCGCGGACTGGCTCTCCCACCAGCGCCGCGACGACTTCTGGAAGCACGGCTCGGTGTGCGAAGACTATGACGCCATCGCCTGTCCCATCTATGCGGTGGGTGGCTGGGCCGATGGCTACAGCAATGCGGTGTTTCGCCTGCTCAGCCGTCTCAAGGGTCCGAGGAAGGGCCTGGTCGGACCCTGGGCCCACAAATATCCGCATTTCGCCAAGCCCGGCCCGCCGATCGGCTTCCTGCAGGAGTGTCTTCGCTGGTGGGACAAATGGCTCAAGGGCATCGAGACCGGCATCATTGATGAGCCCCTGTTGCGGGTTTGGCTCGAGGATCCGGTGCGGCCTGCGCCCTACAACGAAATGAAGCCCGGCCGCTGGGTGGCGGAAGGCCAGTGGCCGCCGGAGGGTCAGACGTTTCGCGCCTTCCCCTTGTCGCGCGGCCGGCTCGGCCATGCGGGCGACGACGTGCTCACCGTCGCCTCGCCGCAGACCACCGGGCTCGCCGCCGGAAAGTGGTGTCCCTATGGGGTGTGGGCCGACCAGCCCCTCGACCAGCGCCAGGAAATGGCCGGGCAGCTTGTCTTCGACAGCGACGTGCTGATGGAAGATTTCGAGGTCCTCGGCGCACCCCTTGCCAGCCTGACGGTGGCGAGCGACCGGCCCAATGCCATGATCGCTGTGACGCTCTCGGAGGTCTTCCCCGATGGCGCGGCGACGCAGGTGAGCTACGGCCTGCTCAATCTCACCCATCGCGACAGCCATGCGGAGCCGAGGCCGCTCGCGCCGGGCAAGGCCTATCGCATCGCGTTGAAGCTCAACGAGCTGGGCCACCGCTTCGGCCGCGGCAACCGCGTCCGGCTGGCGATCTCCAACGCCTACTGGCCGATCGCCTGGCCCTCGCCCGAGCCCAACATCGTGTCGGTCGATTGCGCGGCGAGCACCCTCTCTCTTCCCGAGCGCCGCGCCAGCGGTCTCGATGGGGTCCTAAAACCCTTCGCCGAACGGGAAGCGGCCCCGCCCCTGCAACAGACCCAACTTGAAAAAGGCCGCAATACCTGGACCGTCCACGACGACGTGATGACCGGCGAAACCGTGCTGCAGCGGATCAACGACGATGGCTGGCACCGCATCGACGGCATCGGCCTCGAACTGGGGGTGAGGGCCGAGCACCGCTACACGATCCGCGCCGGCGATCCCCTGTCGGCGCGGCTCGACACCCATTATGTTCGGCGCTACGCCCGCGGCGACTGGTCGGTCACCTGCGTCACCGACGTGAGCCTCACCGCGGACCGCTCTCACTTCATCCTCGAAGCGAAACTCGCGGCCCGCGACGGCGAGCATCCGGTGAAGCAACAGAACTGGTCGCACCGCATCCGCCGCGATCAGGTTTAGATTCTGATCCTGTTTGGTCTAGTTCCAGCGTCCGCGCCATGTTTCGGCCCCATTGGCCTGCTGAACCCGCGCATCACGAAGCAAGGGGTTGCCATGGCATCCGAGAAGAAGGAACGCGCCCGGGCGTTCCGTGATATTCTCATTCAGCTCACCACCTCGATCATGATTCCGCTGACGGTCGCCGGCATGGGCTGGTATTATACGCGCTGGCAGCAGAACTTGACCGATCTCAAGACGATGATCGATCTGGTCAGCGACCAGAACCAGGAGCGCCGCAAATACGGCGTCGCCATGTTCGAGTATCTCCTGAAGAACGACAAGGTGCCGGTGGAGTTCGTCGCCGCCCAGCTCGACTATGCCAACAATGCCTCCGATCCCGAACTGCTCGGTGCCATGGAGCGGGCCCTGGTCAAGGCCTCCCAGGTGAACAAGAATGTCGGCCCGGTGTTCGAGGAGGCGGTGCAGCGCCTGCCAGCCAGACTCTTCGTCCAGGTGCTGAACGAGCGACAGCGCGCCTGCTTCCGCCAGATCTTCGACCAGCTCAAGGACGACGACCAGGCGGCGATCACAGTGCCGTCGATCGCCACGGTCAAATGGGACGGCAAGGTCAACGAACTGCGCGCCCTCAAGAACGAGGACATGGCCCGGGCCGAGAGCCTCGCCGGCCTGTTCGGCGGCCTGGGCTTTCCGCTCAAGGTGGTCAATCTCACCGATGTTTGGAAGGGTGCGGCTAAGGTCCGGCCCAACACCTTCGAACTATGGTTCGGCGATACGCCACTGCCGCCGGCCTGCGGCAATCAGGGCGCGGCACTGCCCCCCGCCGGCCGGGCCGGCCGGGCCGGCTGAGGCAGTGCCGCAACCCGGTTGCGCTGGAGCGTCTCCTTGCCAGCGAAGCGATTCCGCTTCACCGGGAGTCGCTCTAGTACTTGCAGTCGGCCGCGGCGGCCATCGCCTTGTTGGCGTCCGCCATGGTCTTGTACTTGGCCTTGCCGATCAACATCATGGTCTTGCCGTCGGGCTTCTTCTCGACCACCGAGCATTTCTTGGTGGCGGCGTCCTTGGCCACCCAGTAGGACGTCGCAGCCATCGCCGGCATGGTAAGTGCGGCGACGGTCGCGACAACGATCAGGGAACGGGCGAACATCGGAATTCTCCTTGTGGAATGTTGGGGGTGAGCGGCGAGCGCTCGACGCCGTCCACAATGTTACAAGCGACCTTACGGCGCCGTTGCAGAAAAGTTAATTCTTGTTCAGGTCAATCGGCGGATTCAGAACGCGGCCGGGTCCAGTTCCATCACCGCTGCCGCCCCGGCCATGATTGCGGCGTGCAGTGTCAGGGTCTCGGGCAGCAGGCGTTGCATGAAGAAGCGCGTCGTGGCGAGCTTGGCCTTGTAGAAATCATCACCCTCGCGCCCGAGCGCCAGCTTCGCGGCGCGAGTCCACAGATAGGCCAGCGCCGCCAATGCCAGGAGCCGCAGATAGGCCGTCGCTGCAGCCCCGATCTCGTCCGGATTGCCAGGGGCTCTGGCCAAGACGGTGGCAGTCGCCCGATCGAGGAGGTCAAGCGCCTCGGCCAGGGGACGGATAAATTCGGCAAGCCGTGAGTCGTTGCGGTGCGCGGCGGCGAAGGCGCGAGCTTCGTCGCGGAAGGTGTCGAGCAAGCGGCCATTCTCGGGCAGGACCTTGCGGGCCAGCAGATCCATGGCCTGGACGCCGTTGGTGCCTTCGTAGATCTGGGTGACGCGCACATCGCGCACCAGCTGTTCCTGGCCGTTATCCCGCACATAACCATGGCCGCCCAGGACCTGCAGGCCGAGATTGGCGGCCTCGCTGCCGCTATCGGTGAGGAAGGCCTTGAGCACCGGCGTCATCAGCGCCACGAAATCGGCGGCCCTGGCCCGTTCGGCGGGCAGCGTGTGGCGCTCCGAGATATCAAGCGCCTCCGCCACCCACAGCGCCAGCATCCGGCAGCCTTCGGCGAGAGCCCGCTGGGTCAACAGCATGCGCCGCACGTCCGGGTGAACCAGGATGGTATCGGCGGCGGCCTGGGGCTCGGCCGGCGTGCCCGCCCTCCGGCCCTGGCGGCGCTCGCGGGCGTAAGCCGCCGCCGTCTGGTAGGAGGCTTCGGCGATGGCCAGACCCTGGACCGCGACCGCGATGCGCTCGGCATTCATCATGGCGAACATCGCCTTGAGGCCCTGGTGCGGCTCGCCCACCAGCCAGCCGGCGGCGCCATCGAAATTCATCACGCACGTCGCCGAGCCCTTGATCCCCATCTTGTGCTCGATGGCGCTGCACGAAACGGCATTGCGCGCCCCCAGCCGATGGCCCTCGCCCACCAGGAACTTCGGCACCACGAAGAGCGAGATGCCCCTGGTTCCCTTGGGCGCATCGGGAAGCCTGGCCAGCACCAGATAGACGATGTTGGGGGTGAGGTCGTGTTCGCCGGCGGAAATGAACATCTTGGTGCCGGTGACCGCGTGGGAACCGTCGCCTTGCGGAGTGGCCACGGTGCGGATCAGGCCCAGATCGGTGCCGGCCTGGGGTTCGGTCAGGCACATGGAGCCCGTCCATTCGCCGCTGGCGAGCTTGGCGAGATAGAGCGCCTGCTGTTCAGGCGTGCCGAAGCGCTTCAGCGCCACATAGGCGCCGCGGGTCAGCCCCGGATAGAGGCAGAAGGACAGATTGGCCGAGCCCGCCATTTCCTCGACCAGCACATTGACCATGTGCGGCATGCCCTGGCCGCCATCCTCAGGCGCACAGGTGAGTGCCGGCCAGCCGCCATCGCGGAACAGGGCATAGGCTTCCTTGAAGCCCGTCGGCGTGCGCACCACGCCGTTCTCGAGAACGCAGCCCTCCTCGTCGCCCGAGCGGTTGAGGGGAAAGATCACCTGTTGGCAGAATTTCGCCGCCTCTTCCAGCGCCGCCGTCGTGACATCGGGGGTGAAGTCGGCAAAGCCCGGCAGAGCCCGGTGGGCCTCGCCGTCGAAGACTTCCTCGAGGCAGAAGCGATAGTCGCGGAGCGGGGCAGCGTAGACGGGCATGGTCAGTTCCTTAACGGCTTGCGGGTGGCCAGCATGTGCTCGATGCGGGCGAGGGTCTCCGGCCTGCGCGCCAGGTTCAGAACCTGTTGACGCTCAAGCGCCAGGAGGTCCGCCTCGCTCAGGGGCTTCATGATGTCGGTTGCCCCGCCGGTGAGAATGGTAGCGAGGGCATGGGCAACGATGAGGTCATGCGCTGTAGCCCGGCCGAGTTTTGCTTCCGAGCCTGCGGTCAGATCGAGTGCCGTGGCCCCGGAGACGCCGGGCAAATAGTAGACCGGTGATGCCGGCGGGCGATAATCGGCGGCGAGCGCCAGGGCCCGGGCCTTGGCATCGGCGAGGAGCCGCGCCCGGTTCATGGTGATGGTATCGCCGGGGCGCAGGAACCCGAGGGCGCGGGCTTCGGCGGCCGAACGCGAAATCCTGGCGCCGGCGATCGCCTCGAAGGTCTTCACAATGGCCGGCATCGGGCCCTTGGCCAGTCGCGGGGCGCCCTGCCAGCGCGCCAGAAGCTCGCCGCAGCCGCCCCAGGCGGGGATGATGCCGACGCTTGTCTCCACCAGCCCCATCGCCGTTTCGGCATGGGCGACGATGCCAGCACAATGCAAGGCAAGTTCAGCACCTCCCCCCAGCGCCAGGCCGGCCACGGCGGCAACCGTCGGGATCTTCGCGTATTTGAGGCGCTTGAAACTGCGCTGGCCGAGGTTGACGAGGTCTTCCATGGCCTGCCAGTCGGAGGCCCTGGCGAGACCGAGGAGCCAGTTGAGATCGACGCCGGCCGAGAATTGCGGCTTATCGCTGTAGACGACCATGGCGCGACCCTTGGCCTCGACGTGCTCGATGGCCCGGCCGAGGAGAACGAAGACGGCCGTGTCGATGGTGTTCATCTTGGAGGTGAGCTCGAAGCAGCAAACGCCGTCGCCCAGGTCCCACAGGGCGGCGTGGGCGTTGCGAAGCAGTGCTGCGCCCGCCCGCTTTGCTTCCGCGAGACGCAAGGTTCCGGGCGGTTGCGGCAGCGGACGGTAGTCGCCGGCAGGATCGAGCTGTTTGCCGTCGGCGTACAGGGGGCGGTCGCCTGCGGCGGCGAGCAGCGGGGCGACCGGAAGCTCGACCCCATTAATCAGTGTACGGAACGTCGCCGTGCCGATGCGGTCGATGAGCTCGAACGGTCCCAAGGCCCAGTTGTAACCGAGGCGCATGGCCTCGTCGATCGACTGGATGTCGTCGGCGGCATCGCCGACCAGGAGGGCGGCATAGGCCAGCGTCGGCAGCATCACGGCCCGGGCATAGTGGCCGAGCCGGCTGTCCTGGCTCAAGAGTCCCTTGCCATTGTCGACGACCACGTTGCGCACCGGACGGTATTCGCCGGTCGTGAGATCGATCGCCTCCTTGCGTTTGCCGTGCTCGCGATTGATGCGGTAGAAGCCGCCCTTGGCCTTGCGGCCGGTGAGTCCCGCGGCGATCATCCTGTCGATGAAGGGCAGGGCGATATTTACCTGGTGAAACAGGTCGGCGGGGCCGAGCAGCCGGGCGAGGTTGGCATTGACCTGCGGCATCAGGTCGATGCCGACCAGGTCCATCAGGCCGAAGACGCCGGTCTTCGGGATGCCGAAGGGCTGGCCCATGGCGGCGTCGGCCTCTTCGACCGTGAGGCCCTGGGCGAAGGCCGCGGCAACCGCGCACTGGCTCCAGAAGCAGCCGAGCCGGTTGGCAATGAAGCCCGGCCGGTCCTTGCACATGACCACGCCCTTGCCGAGGCGGCGGTCGGCGAAATCCACCACCGCGGCGGTAGCGGCGGCATCGGTTTCCGGGCCGGCGACGATTTCCACAAGCCGCATGTAACGCGGCGGATTGAAGAAATGGCTGACGAGGAAGCGGCGGCGGAAAGCGGCGGTGGCCGTGGCCACGAGATCGCGAAGCGGAATGGTCGAGGTGTTGGAGGAGACGATAGCAGCCGGACCGGCATGGACGGCGACTGACGCATAGAGGGCGCGCTTGGCCTCGAACTTCTCGACGATCGCCTCGACGATCCAGTCGCATGTCCCAAGCTCGGCCAAGTCGCTGTCGATGCCGCGCGGGGTTACGAGCTTCTGTGCCGCCGGCTCCATGAAGGCGGGTGGCTCGGTTCTGGCGAGTCGGGCAAGCGCGGCTTCCGCCACCGCGCGGCTGATATCGTAGAGCAGCACCGGCACGCCGGCGTTGGCGATCTGGGCGGCGATCCCGGCGCCCATGGTGCCGGCGCCCAGGACGGCGCAGCGGCGGAACTCGGCCTTCACTGGAGAATCCATGGGAACCATTCAAGACGTTAACGTCAGAAATGGCAATCCATGACCTTCAAGTCAGCACTCGACCACATTTACGGCAAGTCCGCCGGTCGAAGTTTCCTTGTAGCGGTCGCTCATGTCGATGCCGGTCTGGCGCATGGTCTCGACGCAATTGTCGAGGGGCACGAAATGCACCCCATCGCCGCGCAGCGCCAGCGAGGCGGCGGTTACCGCCTTGACCGCGCCGAAGGCATTGCGCTCGATGCACGGCACCTGGACCAGGCCTCCCACCGGATCGCAGGTCATGCCGAGGTGATGCTCAAGGGCGATCTCGGCGGCGTTCTCCACCTGCTCGTTGGTCCCGCCCAGTGCCGCGCACAGGCCCGCCGCCGCCATGGCCGAGGCCGAGCCCACTTCGCCCTGGCAACCCACCTCGGCGCCGGAGATCGAGGCATTGTGCTTGATGATGCCGCCGATCGCCGCCGAGGCCAGGAGAAATACCCGGATGCCGTCGCGGTCGGCGCCGACGCAATGGTCGAGGTAGTAACGGATGACCGCCGGCATGACCCCGGCCGCGCCGTTGGTAGGAGCCGTCACCACCTTGCTGCCCGCCGCATTCTCCTCGTTGACCGCCATGGCATAGACCGACAGGAAGTCCATGACCCGGTGCGGCTGGATCGAATTGCCACCCTGCTCCTCCTTAAGCTGGCGCAGGATCTCGGCGGCCCGGCGCCTGATCTTGAGCCCGCCGGGGAGCGTGCCGCCCAGGGTGAGGCCGCGGTTCATGCAGGCATTCATAGCGTCCCAGATGCGGTCGAGGCCGCGGTCGAGAGCCTCGGCCGTCATGGCGACGGTCTCGTTGGCCCGCTTCATGGCGGCGACCGACAATCCCGACTCCTTGCCCATGGCCAGCATTTCGACGGCGGTGGAAAAGGGATAGGGCACGGCAAGCTTCGCCTTCACCGACTTCTTGTCGGCGGCGAGGCTTTCCAGCCGCTCGGCCTCGCTCTGCACGAAGCCACCACCGATCGAATAATAGGTTTCGGCGAGAAGCGTGTTGTTATCGTCATCGAGAATGCGGAACACCAAGCCATTGGAATGGCCGGGCAAGGCCGGGCCGAAATCGAAGATCACGTCGCGAGTGGGGTCGAAGGCCAGCACATTGCCGCTCGCCAGCGTGATGCGACCCCTTGCGGCCATCTCGGCGAGGACCGCCTCGACCCGGTCCGGGTCGATGGCGTCGGGAGTTTCCCCGGCGATCCCGAGGATCACGGCGCGGTCGGTGCCATGGCCCTTGCCGGTGAAGGCAAGCGAGCCGTGGAGCCTGACGGTCAGGCGCCCGGCATGGGGCAGCGAGGTGGCCCCGGCCTTCTCGAGAAAGCGCCGCGCCGCCACCATCGGCCCCACCGTGTGGGAGCTCGACGGGCCGATGCCGATCTTGAACAGTTCGAAGACGGAGAGGAACATGGCGGCTACTCAACCACTAGCGGAGGCGCCCAGCATAGCAAAGATTGCCGGTTTATCGACCGTTCACGACGCCGCCTCGAGGATCGACACCAAAGAGGGAAGATCGAGGGGCCGCGGGTTGCAGGAGGCGTTGAAGTCGGGGAGCGCCATGTGGGCCAGGCGTTCAAAGTCCTGGCGGGCAACGCCGATGTCGCCGAGGCGGTCCGGAATGCCGACCCGGCTCGCAAGGGCCGTGACCGCATCGTAATAGGCTTCGAAACCTGACGCGAGACCAAGGAAGCTGGCGAGCCTCACTATCGGCTGCTCGATCGCCGGCCGGTTGAAGCGCAGAACGGCGGGCATCAGCACCGCATTGGTGAGCCCGTGCTGGGCCCCGATCAGGGCGCCAATGGCATGGCTCAGGGCATGCATGGCGCCAAGCCCCTTGACGAAGGAGGTGGCGCCCATGATCGCGGCCGCCATCATATAGGAGCGGGCCACGATATCGTGGCCGTCGTCGAC
This sequence comes from Hyphomicrobiales bacterium, assembly GCA_016185245.1. Classification (GTDB taxonomy): domain Bacteria; phylum Pseudomonadota; class Alphaproteobacteria; order Rhizobiales; family Aestuariivirgaceae; genus Aestuariivirga. The sequence goes on from JACPNZ010000013.1 coordinate 22,567, forward strand.
GGCACGCGGCAGCCAGTCGTGGCAAACCTTCACACCGGCGGCACCGATGGCATCGGCCATGGGATGGAACTGCCGGACCAGCAGGGCCTCGAGATTGTGGGAGAGCGCATCCATGCCGGTCCAGGCGGTAAGGTGGCGCGGCAGGTCGAGCGTCAATTCCGGATCGGCGATGACCAGGCGTGGCAGCATGGAGAGATTGACGATGCCGGCTTTCACCGGCTTCGAGGGGTCGGTGATGATGCCGCTTGCCTCCACCTCGGCGCCGGTGCCGGCGGTGGTCGGGATGGCGACGATCGGCACCTTCGAGCGCTCGGCCTGAACCTCGAGACTGCGTGGGTAGGCGAAGCGCCAGAGGTCGCCGCCAAGGCCGGCCATCAGCGCCACCGTCTTGCCGGCATCGAGTCCGCTGCCGCCGCCCAAGGCGATGACGCCATCGGCCCGGTGGGCGTGGAAGGCCGCGGTTCCTGCCATCACCTGTTCGCCCGTCGGGTTCTGGTCGGCGCCGGCCCACAGCAGTGGCTCCGAAGTTGTCGCCGCGAGGGCCACGATGCGCGCGGGGATCGGCGTGGCGGTCAGGCCCCGGTCGGTGACGATCAGCGGCCGGCGGATGCCGAGAGTTGCAAGTGCCGACCCCAGCTCGGCGATGCGCCCCGGCCCGAAGCGCGTCTCGGTCGGAAACAGCCAGTCGCCGCGCAGCTCTTCGGTGGAGCTGAAGTGCCAGAAAGTCATGGACCCTCACGTTGACAGGACTTGCCCGAGGCCCTTAGCTCATCATCAAATGTGCGGGGAGGCAACATGGCTGCGAAGATCGTCAACTACCGCGACCGGGTGGAAAACGTCGAGATCGCCTGGATCCCGATGCCGGACGGGCGAAGGCTCGCCGCCCGCCTGCTGCTGCCGAAGGACAAGAAGGACCGGCCGGTCCCCTGCATTTTCGAATACATCCCCTATCGCCGCCGTGACGGCACCCGCATCCGCGACGACGAGACCCATTACTGGTTCGCCGCCCATGGTTACGGTGTGGCGCGTGTCGATATCGCCGGCTCGGGCGACAGCGATGGCCTGATCCAGGACGAATACCACAAGCGCGAGCAGGACGATGCGCTGGAAATCATCGACTGGCTGAGCAAGCAGGACTGGTGCACCGGAAGCGTCGGCATGATCGGTATCAGCTGGGGCGGCTTCAACGGCTTGCAGGTGGCGGCACGGCGGCCGCCGGCCCTCAAGGCGGTCGTGTCGATTGCCTCGACCGTCGACCGCTATGCCGACGACGTGCATTTCATGGGCGGCTGCCTGCTCAACGACACCCTCGACTGGGGCGGCTATTTCTTCACCTGCGGCTCGCTGCCGCCCGACCCCGAGATCGTCGGCCACAATCGCTGGAAGGAAATCTGGAAACACCGCCTCGACCATCTCGACTGCTATCCCATGCTGTGGATGGAGCATCAGCGCCGCGACGCCTTCTGGAAGCATGGCTCGGTGTGCGAGGACTATTCCCGCATCGAGGTTCCGGTACTCAATGTCTCGGGCTGGGTCGACGGCTATACGGCGGCGGTGTTCCGCTGTGTCGAGAACCTTCCCGGCGCCAAGGGCATCGCCGGACCCTGGGGCCACAAATATCCCCATGTCGGCATTCCCGGACCGGCCATCGGCTTCCTGCAGGAATGCCAGCGCTGGTTCGACCGCTGGCTGAAGGGCAGAAAGACCGGTGTGGAGGACGATCCGCCGCTGCGCCTGTTCCTCCAGGACGGCGAAAGGCCGAAGCCCCATTTCGACCGGCGTGAAGGGCATTGGATCGGCCTGCCGCAATGGCCGAGCCGCAACATCAAGATGGCGAGTTTCCATCTCGGTGACGAAACGCTGGAGCAACGGCGCAGCCGCGTCAAGCCGATGAAGGTGAAATCGAGTCTGTCGACGGGTCTCACGTCGGGCGAATGGTGCGCCTATGGGCTGGGCAAGATCGCGCCGGAACTGGCGATCGATCAGCGCGAGGACGATGCCCAGTCCCTGTGCTTCGACGGACCGGTGCTGAAGAAACCCTTTGCGATTGTCGGCCGGAGTTTTGCCAGGCTTCGTGTCGCTGCCGACCGGCCCCAGGCGCAAGTGGCGGTACGCCTGAACGCCATCCATCCCGATGGCGCGGTGGAGCGGGTGACCTATGGTCTGCTCAATCTTGCCCATCGCGACAGCCATGAGAAGCCATCGCCCCTCAAGCCCGGAAAATTCTATGATGTCAGCGTCGAACTGAACGAGATCGCCCAAACCGTGCCGGCGGGCTGCCGGCTGCGGCTGGCCATTTCAACGAGCTACTGGCCGATCGCCTGGCCGTCGCCCGAGCCCGCCACGGTGACGGTCGATCCGTCGCATTCCTTGCTCGAGGTGCCGCGGCTTGTTTCGGAGAAGGGGCTGGCGAAGGTCACATTCAAGCCGGTCGAGAAGGCCACGCTGGCGCCGGTGACGGTGAAGGATGCCGGCGCCGAGACCCGCCATGTCGATCTCGACATCGAGACCCAGCGGGTCAATTTCATCATCCGGCGCAATGATGGAACCTTTGTCATCGACGACATCGGCACCGAGGTGAGCCTGACCAAGCTCAAGGACTTCGCGGTGAGCCGCGACGGCAGCGAAGCCCCGCGCTCGCTGGTTGCCACCACGGTGCACTACCGGCGCGGCGACTGGGATGCCCGGGCCGAGACCGAAGTGGCGATGACCTCCGACCGCACCCACTTCCACCTGGAAGGCAAGGTACGGACCTACGAGAAGGGCCAACCCTTCATCGCCCGCGATTTCAAGCGCTCGTTCAAGCGGGACTGCGTGTAACTTCCGGCTTCCGCGCCCGCAGATGGGTGGGACAATGTTCGCCGCTTTCGAGGACCGGCAGCATGTTGGACCAGATGGCGATGTTGTGGTCGACGAACTCGGTGCCGAGCTTGGCGGCGGCGGCCCCATAGAGCGGTCCCTTGAGGCGGGCCAATTCCTGGCGGGCGGTGTCGCGATACCAGGCATTGCGGCTCAGCGTCGTCACTTTGTCGAAGCCCGCCTGGGCCAGGGCATCGGCATAGCGCGATGGCGAGGCCATGCCGAAGTCGAGCCCTTCCGAGACGATGTAGGCTTTCATCTCGGCACTCGGCTCGCCGTCATGTCCGATCAGCCAGTCGGAGGCAACAAACCAGCCGCCCGGCTTGAGCACCCGGAAAACCTCGCGCATCAGGGCGTGCTTGTCGGGGATGTGGACAATCGAATCCTTGCTGAACACGATATCGAAGGTCCTGGGCGGAAACGGCAGGGGCCCCGGCGCCACCTTGACCAGGCCGATGCGGTCGCCAAGCCCCGCCCGTTCGACCCGCTGGCGGGCCTTGCCCAGCACCGTGTCCTCGACATCGATGCCGGTGACATAGAGAGCGCCATGGGTGCGGACCAGGAGAATGTCGATGCCGCCCGCCCCGCAGCCCACGTCCAGCACCGTCTTCCCCGCGAGATCGACGCCTTGGATGAGCCGGCCCACCTCCTCGGGTCCGCCCGGCGACAGCCAGCCATCGCCCCACAGGCGTTCCAGGATATCGACGAGATCGTCGCTGTAGAACTCGTGCGGCGTGTCCTGATCCATGGCGGCAGGCTGGACCGGGGCCAGCGGGTTCGTCAAGCCGGAAGGCCATGCAGCGGCGGACGGCGGTTTCGCCACGGCATTGCCGTCTCGAGGAGCGCGCCGAGTTCGATCAGCACATATTCCTCCGCGTGGCGGGCACCCAGCTGCACGCCGATCGGTAACCCGTTGGAATGCATGGCGAGCGGCAGCGACAGGGCCGGCTGCCCCGCCACATTATAGGGCACCATGAACTGGCAGGGCCGCTGCTCGTGGATCAGGAATTCCTCGGGGCCGATGTCGATGTTCATGCCATAGACGCCGTTGGGCTGGGCCACCTGCGCGCAGGTGGGCGACAGCCACACGTCATAGGTCTGGAAGAATGCGCCCATGTCGCGGCGCAGGCGATTGAACACCGCCATCGCCGCGAAGAAAGCGTCCGCCGTCTGGCGCTTGGCGAACTCATAGAACTTGAGAGTTGCTTTCTCCACCGTATCGGGCCCGACCTTGCGGCCGGCGAGTTCTCCGAGTCCATCGAGATACTTGTCGAACTGGAAATACCACAGGTTCTTGCAGCCCTCGTCCATGGCGGCCAGATCGATCTTCGGCTGGGCCTCCTCGACATCGCAGCCATGCTCGGCAAGGACCAGCGCCACGCGCTCGACGGCCGCAGCGATCTCCGGATCGACGGGTGCATCCATCAGCGGCTTGGCCGACCAGCCGACGCGGAAGCGGCGCCTGCTTCCGGCCAGAAAATCCGCCCACGGACGGTCCGGCCGGGCGATCACATAGGGATCGCCGGGCATGGGCTGACCCAGGCGGTCGAGCATCGCCGCCGTATCGCGGAGCGACCGGGTGACGCAGAAGGCCTGGGCCATGCCGAAGCCGTGCTCGTCCTCGCCGGGTCCGGCCGAGACGCGGCCGCGCGACGGCTGGAGCCCCACGGTGCCGCACCAGGCCGCCGGCCCCCGGGTCGAGCCGCCCATGTCGGAAGCATGGGCCACGGGTACGATCCCGGCCGCCACCGCCGCCGCCGCGCCCCCCGACGAGCCGCTGGTCGAATAGCCCTTCTTCCATGGATTGGAAGTCGTGCCATGCAGCAGATTGTCGGCGCACAGCGCCATGGAAAACTCCGGCACGTTGGAGCGGCCGAGCAGATTGACGCCCGAGGCATAGACGAGCTTGGCGAAATAATCATCCTCGGCCACGACCGTTCCGGCGCACAGGCGGCTGCCCTGCTCGGCCCTGCGGCCCTTGAAGTGGAACCCTACATCCTTCACCAGATAGGGCACGCCATGGAACCGTCCGGACCTGAGCTTCGATGTGTCGCGGGCATCGGAATAGAGCTCGACGACCGCATTGATCTCGGGGTTGATGGCGGCGTGGGCCGCAAGGGCGGCATCCATCACCTCGAGCGCCGAAATCTCCTTGCGGGCGATGAGGCCCGCCAGGCCGAGGCCGTCCTTGCGCACATATTCATCGATCCGCATTACGCACCCCGCATCGCCTCGCGCGGCAGGCGCACCGGGAAGCGGTCGCGGATCGCCTGATTGATGTGCGGCGGAATGTGATCGGGATAATGGCTGGCGAGAATGGCCTTGAGCTTCGCCGCTGCCTTGTCGAGAGCCGTGGGACGGCCCTGTTCCACCCACTCCTTGGGACTGGTGCGGTCGCCCACCGCCGGATAGAGATAGTCGCGCTGCATGCGGGCCAGCGTCTGCTCGCTGCCGAGGAAGTGATTGGGGCCGCCAAGGCAGGTGGCGCGGATCGTCTCGACCGACAGGGCCCCGTCGGTCACCTCGATGCCGCGGATCGTCCGCTGGGTGGCGCCGATGATATCGTTGTCGATAATGAGCTGCTCGAGGCTGAAGCCCAACAGGCTCGCCATCATGCCGGCCGACTCATAGCAGAGATTGGCCCCGGCATTGCCGACAAGCGCGTGGTTATAGGCCTTTTCGTAGCCCGCCTGCACGTCGGGCATCTTGGAATCGGTCATGCCCGAGGGCGTGCCGCAGGTGAGTTCGTAGAACTGTGCCACCTGGGCCGCCGCCGCCGACAGGAGCGCCTGCTCGGGACTGCCGCCCGACATGGCCCCGGTGCGGAGATCGGAGACAAAGCAGAAGGGACCGAAGATGGCGGGCGCACCCTTCTTCACCGCGTTGACATAGAAAAGGCCGGCCAGGCACTCGGCGATTTCCTGAACCAGCGAGCCGGCGATCGCCGCCGGCGAGGTGGCACCCGCCTGGCCGGCCGAGACCAGAAACACCGGCATTCCCGCCCGCACCGCCACCTCCAGGCAACGGCAGGAGTCTTGTGCAAAGCGCAGCGGCGGCACCACGAAGCAGTTCGACTGGCTGACGAAGGGCCTCGCCCGCCACTTCGCCTCGCCGCCGGCGATCAGATGCAGCATTTCGAGCGAAGCCGGCATGTGGGCGGGATCGCCCCAGCTGGTGCCGACGTGCTTGGCGGTTCCGGCGACACTGGCATAGCAGGTGTTGAAATCCATCTCGAAGGGATCGGCGAGATCGCGGCAGACGATGCTGCGCTGATAGAAATGCACATGCTCCAGGGCATCGACGGTGCGGGCGATGTCATACTGGTCGCGGGTGGTCGAGTCGCGGTATTCGCCGGTCCTGGCATCGACCATGTAGACAGCGGCTCCCGCCGTTCCGAAATAGACGCGACGGCCCCATGGCTCGAGATCGTGGCGCGGCTCCTGTCCGTAGAGCACGAAGTAACGCCCCGCGCCGGCGATCATGTCCTCGATGAGGGCCCGCGAAAAGGTGATGCGGCCGTTGGTCTGTAGCTCGGCGCCGGCACTGGTGAGAAGCTCGACGCCTGAGGACGGCGCGTCGGCCATGCCGATCTCGGCCAGCACATCGAGGGCGGCGGCATGGACCCGCCGCACGTCCGGGTCGGCGAGGGGGCGATAGAGACCGCCCTCCATGCCCGGCCATACCGGCCGCTGATTGGCGGCAAGCGGGGCGGCCCTGAGTGCTCTGCGGGCCTCGCGCCCGCCTTTGCGGATTTCCTGCATGGTGGAACTCTATGGAGAGCGGAGGTTGACAGCAATACCAGGAGCGTGTGGCTTTCTGGGCATGAACAGCACCAATCAGCACCAGATCAGCTTCTCGGCGCGAAGGCCGCCTCGCCCTCGGCCAGGTCGTTGGTGGTACAGAAACGGACATATTTGCCGATTGATGGGTGGTCGAGAGGGAACTGGCCGCACTGGCCGAGGCGCCGGCGGATGTCGATCTCTTCGCCAAGGTAGTGCCAGCACATGCGCACCCCGTAGAGCAACCGGCTCGAATCCGGCGCTACCCCCATGGTGAGGCCGGTGAGAAAGGTGAGTTCGCCCGCGCCGGCGCCATAGAGCAGCGTATAGAAACCGACGTCCGCTGCGCCCCGCCGACGCTCCATGACGGTGAGCGCCCGGCCGTTGACGAAGGCGACGCCGTCATACTTCACCGACTTTGGCAGTCCGGCCGAGCCGGACGGGTACCGCTCGATCGTCTTGGTCAACAGACAACGGTCGGCAAGCGTTACATGGGTCAACGCCCGGTGGATTTCCGGCACCTGGCGATCCGGTTGGAAATAGACGTGGTAGTACCCGGTGTAGTGCCGGGCAACGCCCAGGTCGGCGGTATCGGCCACGGCGCCGATGAATTCGGCGATGCGGTCGCGGGTTTTCTGCAGCTTCGGCGGCCGCACCCGGATGAGGGCGGCGAAGGCCTCATGGCCGAGCAGGATCTCGTGCTCCTCCAACCCGAAGAAATCGCAGATGCGGCGCAGCGTATGCAGCGACGGCGAGGTGCTACCGGCCAGGTAGCGCTTCATCTGGTGGCGATTGATGCGGGCGGCCCGGCAGACGGCTGAGACCGACCGGCCATAGCTGCACAGGAGTTTCAGGTTGCGCGGGAAATCGGCAGCGGCCATCTGGTGCTACTTGGTGCGAGATTACCCCATATAGCACATAGAGCCTGCCGCCCAGTGAATTGTGAGAGCGACTGCACGGGGTTAGCTTCGACCGGGACCGTTTCTGCCGGGCCTCTCCGGTTTGACAGAAGGACCGGTCGGGTACAGTCTTGAGTTCAGACCCGCAAAGGGAACGAACCCGCACCCGCTCTCAGGGAGGAGCCCAATGAACCGCCGTGAATTGCTGCGTAATACCGCCGTCCTCTCGGCCATCGCCGCCATGGGGCTGAGGCCCGAGCAGGTGCTGGCCGCCGAGGACGGTGTCCTCAAGGTCGCCATGCTGACCGACATCCAGGTGCTCGATCCCGGCTACATGATCGGTGGGGCCGAAACCAGTCTCGACTACGCCTGCCTGCCGCGCCTGGCCATTCCGGTGAAGGACGCTAACGGCGTATGGGGCTGGAAGGCCTCCGACTATGTCGAAAAAATCAACCAGGACGATCCCACCCATATCTCCTTCACCCTCAAGCCCGGCTTCATGTGGACCAACAATCAGGGCGAGGTGACCACCGACGACGTCAAATATTCCTTCGAACGCATGTTGAAGTCCGACTGGGCGACGCGCTGGCCGACCCTCGACCGCGTCGACATCAAGGACAAGTACTCGGGCGTGATCGTGCTGAAGACGCCCTTCGCCGCCACCTTCCTGATGGGGGTTGCCTCGGAATCTGGCTCGATCGTTCCCAAGGCCGCCACCGAGAAACTGAAGGACCAGAAATTCACCACCGAGTTCCCGGCCCAGTGCGGCCCCTACACCCTGGTGGAATGGACGCCGAAGCAGAAGGTCGTGCTCAAGGCCAATGCCGAATTCAAGGGAACTCCGCCGGCGTTCCCGGAAGTGCGCTTCATCAACATCGAAGACCAGAACGCCGCAGCGCTTGCCTATGAGGCGGGCGAGGTGGCGATCGCCTGGATCCTGGCCGATACCGCGGCGCGCTACGCCAAGAAGATGCCGGAGGGTTCGGTGCTGTCCAACCAGGCCGGCCCCTTCTACACCTGGATCGGCATGAACACCCAGCATCCGAAGCTCAAGGATATCCGGGTGAGGAAGGCGATCCAGCGGGCAATCGACGTGAAGTCGATCATCGATGCGGCCTATGGCGGCATGGCGCCCATCGCCCATGGCGTGGTGCCGCTTGGCGTCATTGGCAACCGCAAGCAATCGAAGTTCAGCTACAACCCGGACGAAGCCCGGGCGCTTCTCAAGGAAGCGGGCGTCACCGACCTCGAACTCGATTTCAAGACGCTCAACGAATCCTATCGCGTGACGGCGGCCCAGGTGGTGCAATCCAACCTGCAGGACGTCGGCATCAAGCTCAACATCATCCCGCTCGACTCCGGCCCCTTCTGGAATCTCGGTCTCGAATCCAAGGGCGACGACTGGAAGAACCTGCAGATGTGGTGGATGCGCTACCGCGCCTCGCCCGATCCCTCCGATGCCCTCCAGTGGTTCATCAAGGCCCAGGTCGGCGTGTGGAACTGGGAACGCTGGTCGGACGCGGAATTCGAGGACCTGTGGACCAAGGGGCTGGCCGAGACCGACCAGGCCAAGCGCGAAGTCATGTACCAGCGCATGCAGGAGATCATGGAGGATACCGGCGCCTATGTGTGGATCACCCACGATCCGGTGACCTATGTGCACCGCGCCACGCTGGTTCCGGATTTCGACTCCGGCAGCGAGATGCTGGTCGAACGCTTCAAGAAAGCCTGACGGGATCGGGGCCGGAGCGATCCGGCCCGCGGTTCCCGGCGGCACAATGCCTTCATGCTGTTTTACGCCATCCAGCGCATCGGCCTGTCGATCCTCATTCTCGTCACCTCGATGGTGATGCTGTTCTCGGCCCTCAAGTTCATTCCGGGCGATCCTGCCACCATCATGCTGGGCTCGCGCGCCAGCGCCGAGATGCGGGCCCGCATCACCCAGGAGCTTGGCCTCGACGATCCGGTGATCGTGCAATTGGGCCACTTCTTCGGCAGGCTTCTCACCGGCGACCTCGGCACCGACATGTGGAGCCAGCGCCCGGTCGCCCAGATGGTGATGGACAGCCTGCCCTACACGCTGGTGCTGATCGTCGTCGGGCTGGGCTGGTCGGCGATGATCGGCATCCCGCTCGGCTGTTATTCGGCCATCCGGCGCAACAGCTTCATCGACAAGTTCACCGGCCTCGTTTCGGTCGGCACCATCTCGATCCCGTCCTTCGTGGTGGCGATCTATCTGATCTTGATCTTCGCCATCTGGCTCAGGTGGCTGCCGGTGGTGGGTGCCGGCGAGCCCGGCGACTTCGCCGGCCAGGCCCGCCATCTCGTCATGCCGGGTTTTGCCCTGGGGCTCGGCTGGGTCGGCTATCTGGCGCGCATCGTGCGCGCCTCGATGCTCGAGGTGATGGGCGAGAATCATATCCGTACGGCGCGCGCCTACGGGCTCCCCGAGTTGCAGATCGTCCGCGCCTATGCCCTGAGGATCGCCATTCTGCCGACCATCACGCTTTTGGCCGTGGCGATCGGCGGGCTCCTGTCGAGTGCTGTCTTCGTCGAGGCGATCTTTGCGCGACCCGGCATTGGCAAGCTCATCGTCGATGCCGCCAGCATGCGGAATTTTCCGGTGGTGCAAGGAGGCGTCCTGACCACGGTCGCTCTGTTCGCTCTCACCATGCCGATTGCCGATCTTCTCGTTGCCTGGCTCGACCCCCGTGTCCGCGCCACTCTCTGACATCGCCGTGGCACCGGTGGGGCCCGGCTTCTTTGCCCGCATGGCGCGGCGTCTGAGGGGCGATCCGCTGGGCGCCCTGGGTCTGGTGCTAGTTCTGCTCCTCGTGTTTTGCGGCCTGTTCGCGCCATGGATCACGCCTTTCGATCCGTTCAAGCTCAACGTGCCCGACAAGTTCCAGGCGCCCAACCTGGTGCATCTCTTCGGCACCGACAATCTCGGCCGCGACATCTTCTCGCGGGTGATCGCCGGCAGCCGCATCGCCCTTTGGGTCGGCGTCTCGACCATTGCCACGGCCCTGGCCATCGGCCTGGTGCTAGGCCTTGTCGCCGGCTACGGGCCGCGCTGGCTCGACAATCTGCTGCTGCTGTTGTTCGATTCGATCTATTCGTTCCCAACGGTGATTCTCGGCCTGACCGTGGTTACCCTCTTGGGCGCCAGCGTGGCGACGCTGATGTTCGTGGTCATCGTGATCCAGACGCCGGCCTATGCCAGGTTGACCCGCACCGCCACCCTATCGATCAAGAGTTCGGAATATATTCAGGCCATCGAATCGCTCGGCGCCTCGAAGCTGCGCATCATTCTCATCCACCTGCTGCCCAATGTGGTGGGGCCGCTGCTCATCGTCGCCAGCATGGACATTCCGTCGGTCGTTTCGCTGGAAGCCGGTCTCACCTATCTCGGCATGGGCATTCCGCCGCCGGCGCCGAGCTGGGGCCGTATTCTGCAGGAGGGCTACAGCGTCATCCAGGTGGCCTGGTGGATCGTTGTGGCCGGCGGCATTCCGCTGATCCTCACCACCCTGGGATTCACCTTCCTGGGCGAGTCCTTGCGCGACAACCTCGATCCCAAGCTCAGGCGCATCCTGTGAACGGCAAGGTCCTCGACATCCGCGATCTGTCGCTGCGCTTTGCGACGTCGGCAGGTCCCGTGCATGCCCTGCGCAACATTACCATGGCGGTGCCAAGTGGCGAGATCGTCGGCGTGGTCGGCGAATCGGGCTCGGGTAAATCGACGCTGGCGCTGGCCGTCATGCGATTGCTGCCCGGCAATGCCACCGTCACCTCGGGCGCGATCGGCTTCGGCGGCGGCGACCTTCTGACGCTGGACGAGGAAGCGATGCGGGCGCTGCGCGGCAATCGCATCGCCATGGTGTTTCAGGACCCGATGACCTCGCTCAATCCGGTGCGCAGCATCGGCCAGCAGATGGTCGATATCCAGCATCGCGGCCGGGCCTCTCCGGCGGAGAAGCGCCGCAAGGCGGCCGCTGCGCTGAAGCGTGTCGGCATGCCCGATGCAGAAAGCCAGCTCGACCGCCATCCCTTCCAGTTCTCCGGCGGCATGCGCCAGCGCATCGCCATCGCCATGGCGCTGGTGCAGCGCCCGGAACTGCTGATCGCCGACGAGGTGACGACGGCCCTTGACGTGACGCTGGAGGCCCAGATCATCCACCTCCTGCGCGAGCTTCGCGCCGATATCGACGGCTCGATCCTGTTCATCTCCCATAATCTCGGCGCCATTGCCGAAATCTGCGACCGGGTGGTGGTGCTCTATGCCGGGGAAGTGGTCGAGCATGGGCCCATTGCCGAGATTTTCAGCCACCCGCAGCATCCCTATACGCGGGCGCTGATTGCCTGCGACCCAGCCCGCATATCGACGGCAACGCGCGAGCTGCCGGTGATCCCAGGCGATGTTCCCAATCTCCGGCACGTGGCCGATGGCTGCATCTTCCAGCCGCGCTGCAGTGTGGCCATCGCCAAATGCGCAGCTGAGCGCCCGCCCGACCGCGACTGCGGCGCTGGCCATGTGGCCCGCTGCCACCTTGTGCCCGAGGGACTCCCATGAGCCTTCTCGAAATCCGCGATCTCAATGTGCGCTATGCCATCGCCGGGCGGGTCAAGGCGGCGGTGGCGGGACTGGCCAACCGCTACATCGACGCGGTGATCGATGTCTCCTTCGAGGTGGCGGCGGGCTCGACCCTGGCGATGGTCGGCGAGAGCGGTTCGGGCAAATCGACGCTGGCCCGCGCTATCGTCGGGTTGACGCCCTTCGCCTCCGGCTCGATCGTCTTCGACGGCAGCAATCCCTTCGCCACGGGCCCGCACCCCTCGCGCGCCTATCACCGCGACGTCGCGATGATGTTCCAGGACCCGGTGTCGAGCCTGTCGCCGCGCCGCACCGTCGAAGCCCTGGTGGGCGAACCCTTCGTCATCCACGGCCTCGGCAACCGCAACCTCGGCGCCGAGGTGCGGCGGCTCTTGGCGCTTGTCGGCCTGCCGGCCGATTTCGCCGGCCGCTATCCGCACCAGCTGTCGGGCGGCCAGGCGCGCCGGGTGGGTGTGGCCCGGGCCATCGCCCTCAATCCCAAGCTCATCATCGCCGACGAACCGACGGCCGGCCTTGATGTCTCGGTCCAGGGCGAGATCCTCAATCTGCTGGCCAGGCTCCAGGCCGAGCTTGGCCTTACCTACATCGTCATCACCCACAATCTCGCGGTGGTGCGCCATGCGAGCGACCGCACCGCCATCATGTATATGGGCCGCATCGTCGAGGCCGGGCCGACGGCGGAAATCTTTGCCGCTGCCCTCCACCCCTATACGGCAGCGCTCATCGCCGCTCAGCCCAACCCCGATCCGGCCCATCGCCGCTCAGGCCCGGTGCTGACGGGCGAGGTGACGAGCCTGCGCAACCGCCCGCGGGGCTGCGAGTTCCATCCGCGCTGCGCCCGCGCCGCCGACGATTGCCGTGAGCTTGTGCCCGCGGCCATTGGGCGGGGACCGGGTCACACTGTGCGCTGCCATCATCCGCTGGCGTGAGGGTTATCGATGTTCAAGCAGGATTCGGAAGCCAGCACCGTCCGCCACGAGTTTCCCTTCGCGGTCGAAACCATCGATCCCCTGTGGATCACGCTTGCCGACGGAACGAGACTGGCTGCCACCCTATGGCGGCCTAGGACCGACGCGAAAGTGCCGGTGGTGGTCGAGATGATCCCCTATCGGCGGCGCGACGGCACCCTCTACCGCGATCTCGAGCTGCACCCCTATGTGGCCGGCCATGGCATCGCCTGCTGCCGCATCGACACAAGGGGTTCGGGCGATTCCGATGGTCTGCTCACGGACGAATATCTGCAGCGCGAGCAGCAGGATGCCTGCGAGGCCATCGCCTGGCTTGCCCGCCAGGACTGGTGCAACGGCAATGTCGGGATGACCGGCATCAGCTGGGGCGGGTTCAATGCACTACAGGTGGCGGCGCTGCGGCCCCCGGCGTTGAAGGCGATCATCACGCTCTGTTCCTCCGACGACCGCTATGCCGACGATGTCCATTACATGGGGGGCGCACTGCTCACCGAAAACGAGATGTGGTCGAACTTCATGCTGGGGCTCGCCGCCATGCCGCCCGACCCGCAGATCGTGGGGACACGCTGGCGCGCCATGTGGCGGCAGCGGCTCGCCGCCAACCGCTCCTGGTCGGAGCGATGGCTGAGGCACCAGCGCCGCGATCAATACTGGAAGCAGGGCTCCGTGTGCGAGGACTTTTCGGCGATCCGCTGCGCCGTCATGGCGGTGTGCGGCTGGGAGGATTCCTATTCCAACTCGGTGCCGCGCCTCATGGCCGGATTGACCGCGCCGAAGCTCGCCATCATGGGGCCATGGACCCATACCTATCCCTGCCGCAACGATCCGGGCCCGCGCATCGGCTATCTGCAGGAGGCGATCCGCTGGTGGAAGCACTGGCTCTGCGGCGAGGATACGGGCATCATGGCCGAGCCTCTCTACCGGGTGTGGATCACCGGCGAAGAGCGGCCGCGGCCCTGGTACAAGGACCATGCCGGGCACTGGGCCGCCGAGGAGGCCTGGCCCAGCCCGCGCATCGATTGGCAGACCCGCTGGCTCAACGATGGCCGCCTCGGCCGCAGCGCCGAAGAGGGCACAACGCTTTCCTATTCGAGCCCGGCGACGGCCGGCACCGACTTTGGCCGCTGGGGCGGCTATGGCGGCACCTCGCCCGATCTCGCCATCGACCAGCGCCGCGACGACGGCCAGTCCCTGTGCTTCGACAGCGAAGTGCTGGGCGAAGACCTGGTGTTGCTCGGGGCTGCCGAACTCGATCTCGAACTCATGGTCGACACTCCGCTGGTCAATCTCGCGGTGCGGCTCTGCGATGTCTATCCCGATGGCACTTCGGCGGTGATGACCTATGGCGTGCTCAACCTGTCGCATCACAAGTCCCACGAGGCGCCGGAACCCTGCCCGGTGGGAACGCCGTTCCGGATTGCCGTCCGGCTCAACGATTTCGGCCGTACCGTGCCCAGGGGCCACCGCCTGCGATTGGCGATCCAGAACCAGTTTTGGTTCGTGCTGTGGCCGCAGGCCGCACTCTCGCTGATGATGGTCGCCAGCGGTCGGTCAAGGCTCCGGCTGCCGGTCAGGCCACCGCATCCACGAGATGCGGAAGTGCGTTTCGCAGCCCCGGAAATCTCGGCGCCAGCCGTTGTGGAGGTGTTGCGCGAGGGCCACCAGTCGAAGACGGTGGAGGACGATCTGGCGACCGGTTTCCGCACCATCCACATGGTGAGCGATTCCGGCACCTGGCGCATCGCCGACCGCGCCATCACCTGCTCGGCGATGAATCGCGATACCTTCATCATCCACCCGCACGATCCCACCACGGCCAGGCTCATCACCGAGTATCGGTGGTCCTATGCCAGCGGTCCGGCGGATGTATCGGCGGTGGCGCATACCGAACTCACGGCGGACGTCGAAAACTTCCATCTGCACTGGCGCATCGAGGTGCGCGAGAAAGACCAGATCGTCCACGCCGCGAGCGAAACGAAAGTAATTCCTCGCGACTTCTGCTGATAGCCCTCACCGCAATCTGGGCGGGCGGGCGTCGGTCCATTTGCCGCCATTACCGGCCGAGGCGACCGCTGCCTCGATGGCGGCCATGGAGCGCAGCCCGTCGACCGCCGTGGGATAGTGGCAGGCCAGGGGATCGGGGGCGCGGCCCTGCTGCTTCGCGGCGATCGCTTCGGCCAGGTCGGCGTAGATATTGGCGAAGGCCAGCGGCATGCCCTCGGCGTGTCCAATGGTGACGCGCGAGGCGCGGTCGGCCAGGGGCGACAGGCCGGGCCCGCCGCGCTCGATGATTTGCGTGCGTCCGTTGAGCGGCGTCCAGTACAGTTGGTTCGGCCATTCCTGGGCCCAGCGCAGTCCGCCCTTCTCGCCGAACACCTGGATATTGAGCCCGTGCATACGGCCGATGGCGAGCGAACTGGTCCACAGCCGCAGGATGGCGCCGCCGTCCATGCGGCAACTCACCATGGCATCGTCCTCGAGCTCGCGGCCGGCAACACAGGTGGCGAAATCGGCCGAGAGTTCGGTCGCCTGCTGGTTGGCGACATAACTCGCCATGTGGAGCGCATGGATACCGCAGTCGGCGAACTGCGCCGAGATGCCGGCCTGGGCCGGATCGTAGCGCCAGCGCACTCGCGGATTGCCGGCATCGGCGGCATCGGCGTGGAAGCCATGAGCGAATTCCGCCTTGATGAGGCGCACCTTGCCCAGTTCGCCCCGCGCCACCATGGCCCGCATGTGGCGGACCAGGGCATAGCCGCTGTAGCCGTAATTGACGGCGCAGATCGTTTTGGCGCGCTCGGCCGTGGCGATAATGTCCTCGGCCTCGGCAACCGTCACCGTCATCGGCTTCTCGCACAGCACGTTGATTCCGGCCTCGAGGAAGGCCTTGGTGATCTCATAGTGGGTGGCATTGGGGGTGGCGACGGTAACGAGGTCGATGCGGTCGGCGCGGCCTCTTTCGCCGGCCAGCATGTCACGCCAGCCGCCATAGGCGCGGGCCGCGTCGATGCCGAGGCGGCGGGCGAAATCGCGGCCCTTCATCGCATCGATGTCGAGGGCCCCGGCGACCAAATCATAGAGCCCGTCGACGGCGGCGGAGATGCGGTGCGCCGGGCCGATCTGGCTGCCTTCGCCGCCGCCGATCATGCCCCATTTCAGTCTGCTCATGCGATACTCCTTCCCGGGCCCAAGAGTTCCAGCGTGCGGCGATCCGGTTTGCCCTCATAGTAGCGGGCAAGTGCCGATGCAAACAGCGCCCGGTCGGCGGCGGTCTCCGCCACCTCGTGGAAGAGGGTGAGGCAGGAGTGAAACTTGAGGTCATCGGGGCTTCCCAATATGTCATGCGCCGACTTGTCGCTATGACCGAGCATCAGCCGGACGTTACGGCGCAATCTTTCGCCCAGCACCACATCGGCCAGAAAGTGCCTGGCCTCGTCAGCATCGCCGATCGCATAGCGCTGCGCCATGGCGCTGTGGCCGAGGCCGGCGAGCTGCGGAAAGACGAACCACATCCAGTGGCTGTGCTTGGCCCCGGCGGCAAGTTCCGCCTCGACCCGGGCGGCAACCGGCGCCTGGGCCTCGATAAAGCGGGCAAGATCGCTTTGGCTCATGGCCCGACAGTTTCCGGCGGCGGACCAGGCTTGGCAAGACCGACCTGTTGCGAACCGGTGCCGCCATCGACCATAAGATGCAATGCACCGAACTCCCTCGATTCCCCCGTCGTCGCTGCTCCTCCCGGCGATCGCCGTTGCCCTGTGCGGCGCCATGTGGGGGGTTTTCTGGATACCGCTGCGCTGGATCGGCGGCCAGGGCGTCGGCGGCGCCTGGGTGAGCCTGATCTTCAACGCTGTCGCCCTGCTGACGCCGCTGCCCTGGCTTGGGCGCCGCGCCGCTTGGACGGGATTTCGGCGCCAGGCGCTGAACGGCATCCTGCTCGGCACCGCCTTCTCGCTCTATACGGTGAGCCTGGTGATGACCGACGTCATCCACGCCATCCTGCTATTCTACCTGACGCCGGTGTGGAGCACGCTGGGCGGCAGGATCTGGCTGGGCCAGCCTTTGACCCGATCACGCATTGCCGCCCTGGTTTTGGGTTTTGCCGGCATGGCGGCGATCCTCGGCGTGGGCGAGGGCGTGCCGCTGCCGCGCAATCCGGGCGACTGGACGGCACTCATCAGCGGCATGCTGTGGGCGGCGGGAACCCTGCGCAGCTTCGTCCAGCCGGCGGCGGGCATCGCCCTGCCGGTCTTCGCCTTTTGCGCCGGCGGATTGATATCCGCCGCGGCGATCCTCGGGTCAGCCGCAGGTCTCGCCCTGCCGATGGCCGCCAGCGGCAATTTCGCCGCGACCCTGCCGTGGATCGTCGTTCTGGCGCTGGTGTTCTTCGTGCCGCCCAACTTCCTGGTGCTGTGGGCGGCCCAGCGCATCGATCCGGGACGGGTCGGCATTCTGCTGATGGGCGAGGTGGTGGTGGGTGCCATCAGCGCCGCACTGTTCTCCGGCGAGGCCTATGGTGCCAAGGAATTCATCGGCACCGGGCTCATCGTCACCGCCGGCTTGGTCGAAGTGTTCGGCCGCCGGCGCGGAGCTACATAGATGACTCAGGCCTTCGTGTCGTCGCAGCCGATCTCGATGGCGGGGCGTTCGCCGTCACGCTTGGCGGCGATGCGGAAGGCCTCCAGCGTATCGGCATCGAGCAGCCCACGGGTATAGAAATACATGGCGGCGGCATAGCGCACCCGGCCCGACTGCAGCTCGCCCACCGGGGCATTGAGGTACTGCCACTGGCGGCGGTCCTCGGCCGTCTCGATCACGATTGTCATGGGCTTAGGCATTGGCGGCGATCGCCATCTGGACGTCGCGCTCGCGCCGCCGCTCGGCCCGGCCGAGCAGGTAGCTCGACAGCCCGACACCGCAGGCGACCACCAGCACGATGATGGTGGCCAGCGCATTGATGTCGGGCGTCACCCCGAGCCGCACCTTGCTCCAGATGAGGATCGGCAGGGTGGTGTAGCCCGGCCCGGTGGTGAAATTGGTGATCACTACATCGTCGATCGAAATGGTGAAGGCCAGGAGCCAGCCCGACAGGATGGCGGGGGAGATGATCGGCAGGGTCACGTCCTTGAGCACCTGCCAGGGCTTCGAACCCAGATCCATCGCCGCTTCCTCGACCGACATGTCCATGGACTGGAGCCGCGCCTGCACGATGGTCGTCACATAGGTCATCGAGAAGGTGATGTGGGCGATGGTGATGGTGGTGAAGCCGCGCGAGCCCGGCCAGCCGATCCACTGGGCCATCATGATGAACAACAAGAGCGAGGAAATGCCGGTGATCACTTCCGGCATGATCAAGGGCGCGGTGACCAGCCCGGAAAACAGGGTGCGCCCGGGAAAGCGCCGGAAGCGGGCGAGCGCGATGCCGGCGAGCGTGCCGAGAACGGTGGCGAGCGTGGCGCTGAGGAGGGCTATCTTGAGCGACAGGATGGCGGCGTTGAGGATCTGCGCGTTGTCGAAGAGCTTGCCGTACCATTGCAGCGAGAAGCCGCCCCACACGGTCGCCAGCCGCGAGCGGTTGAAGGAGAAGAAGATCATCGACAGGATCGGCACGTAGAAGAAGGCAAAGCCGAAGGCGAGGCAGCCGATGAGGAAGATGGGCCGCCGGTTCATGGCGCCTGCTCCGCGCCGGCCCGGGCCCTGGCGTCGAAATAGCTGTAGAGGACCGTCTGCACCACCAGCAGCACGAGCAGCGCCACGGCAACGGCCGAGGCCATTGGCCAATCCTGGGCGATCGAGAACTGGTCGCTGATGACGCGGCCGATCATCGGGTCGGCGGCATTGCCGACGAGGCTTGGGATGATCAGCTCGCCCGAGGCCGGAATGAAGACCAACAGGCCGCCGGCGATGATGCCGGGCACCGACAAGGGCAGGGTCACGTCCTTGAACACCTGCCAGGGCCTCGATCCGAGATCGAGTGCCGCCTCGTTGAGGTTGAGATCGAGCTTCTCGAGATTGGCGTAGAGGGGCAGGATCATGAAGGGCAGGTAGGAATAGACCATGACCAGCACCACGGCGAAATTGGTGTTCATCATGTGCAACGAGGTGATGGCCCAGTCGGCCGGCACGAGGGCATTGTAGATGGCGGTTGCCGCGCGGTTGAACCAGCTATTGGTGCCCATCAGGCCAATCCAGGCATAGACGCGCAGCAGGAACGAGGTCCAGAACGGCAGGATCACCAGCATGAGCAGCAGCCTCTGGGTCGACCGCGATACCCGCGTCATGCCCAGCGCCATCGGATAGCCGATCAGCAAACACAACCCGGTGGCGATGGCGGCGTTGCGGATCGAGACGAGATAGGAGCGGATATAGAGCGTGTCGGTGAAGAGCCGGCCGTAGCTGTCGAGGCGCACATAGGGCCATTGGGGAAGATAGGCGAAGGGCGGCGATTGCGTCGCGGTCCTCGCCAGGCTCATGGCCACCACAATGACGAAGGGTGCGAGGAAGAAGGCGACGAGCCAGGCATAGGGTGCGGCGATGATGAAGTCGCGCCAGCCGCGCCGGTCGAACCAGCCCTGGTGCGCCGGCGCCGTCATGTGCCGGCCTTCAGCAGGATGGCGGAGCCGGGCTCGAAGGTGAGGAACACCCGGTCCTCCCAGGTGACCGCGGTTTCGCCGACGCCGAGCCTCCTGGCGTTGACCGTGTTGACCGACAGGATGTGGCCGTTGTCGAGCTTGATGCGATAGAGCGAATCCTTGCCGAAATAGCCGAAGTCCTGCACCGTGCCGGGGATGACGTTTGCCGCGCCGTCGGGGCGGGTTCGGGCGATAGCGAGCTTCTCGGGGCGCACCGCGAAGATTGCTCTTTCACCCGTGGAGAAATTCTCGCGCATCGTCACCGTCAATTCGGCCGCGAGCTGCCGCACGGCGATCCGGGCGTGGCCGGAGGCCACCTCCCGCACCTCGGCTTCGGCCATGTTGATCGAGCCGATGAAGCCCGCCACGAAGCTGCTGTTGGGATATTCGTAGACTTCGGCCGGGCTGCCGATCTGGCGGATGACACCCTTGTCCATCACCGCGACGCGCGAGGCGAGCGTCATCGCCTCCTCCTGGTCGTGAGTGACGACGATGAAGGTAATGCCGGTCTTGTACTGGATGTTGGCGATCTCGAACTGGGTGTGTTCGCGCAACTTCTTGTCGAGAGCGCCGAGCGGCTCGTCGAGCAGCAGGAGCTTGGGCTGGCGGGCGAGCGACCGGGCCAATGCCACACGCTGGCGCTGGCCGCCCGAGAGCTGATGCGGCTTGCGGCCGGCAAGCGGGGAGAGCTGCACCAGGGCCAGCATTTCTTTCACCCGATCGCGGCGCGCCGCCGGGGTCATCGTCTCGTGCTTGAGGCCGTAGCCGACATTGGCCTCGACCGTCATGTGCGGGAAGAGGGCGTAGGACTGGAACATCATGTTGACCGGCCGCCCATAGGGCGGCACCCCGGTCATGTCCTGGCCGTCGATAGAAACCTTGCCGACACTCGGCGTTTCGAAGCCGGCAAGCACCCGCAAGAGCGTGGTCTTGCCGCAGCCCGAGCCGCCGAGAAGGGCAAACAGCTCGCCCCGGGAAATGTCGAGCGACACGTTGTCAACGGCGGTGAAGTCGCCGAATTTCTTGGTCACCCCGTCGATGCGGATGAACGGGGCGTTGCTTGCCGGCATGCTGTCAGCCCGACTTGATCGCCTGCCAGGCCCTGGTCATTTCGCGTTCCTGCTCTTCGGAAAGCGCCTTCAATGGCCACAGGCGCTTGATCGTCGCTTCGTCGGGATAGACCGCCGGATCGGCCAGCACGGCGGGATCGACGAATTTCTTCGAAGCGGCGTTGCCGTTGGCGTAATTGGTGAAGTTGGTAGCCTTGGCGATCACCTCCGGCTGCAGCATGTATTCGAGGAACTTGTAGGCGCTGTCCTTGTGCTTGGCATCGCTTGGAATGCATAGGGCATCGACCCAGGCGGGGGCTCCGGTTTTCGGCACGAAGTAGCCGAGATTGATGTCGACGCCGGCGTCCTTGGCGCGCGATCTGGCGGTGGCATAGTCGCCCGACCAGTTGTTGATGACGCACAGTTCCTTGTTGGGGATGGCGTTCAGGTAATTGGTGTTGTCGAAGGTCTTGATGTATTTGCGCACCGGCTTGAACAGCTCGACGACAGCCTGATAGTCGGCGACATTCGCCGTGTCGCCGTCCTTGCCGACATAGCGCAGCAGGGCCGGGATCACGTCGGTCGGGCTGTCGAGGATCGATATGCCGCAGTCGGCGAGCTTGGCGGCGTTTTCCGGCTTGAACAGCGTGTCGAGCGAGGCGAGATCGGCGCCGGGCAGGCGCTGCTTCACCATGTCGAGGTTGTAGGTGATACCGACCGAGCCCCACATATAAGGGATGGCATATTGGTTGCCTGGATCCCAGCCGCCGAGGATGCGCATGACTTCCGGATCGAGATTGCCCCAGCTCGGCAGCTTGCTGCGGTCGAGCTTATCGTAGATGCCAGCCTTGATGAAGCGCGGCAGGCTGAGGCCCGCCATGTCGACGACATCATAGCCGGTCGATCCCGCCAGCATCTTGGCCTGCATCTCCTCGGCCGAACTGTAGGTGTCGTAGGTGACGGCGATGCCGGTCGCCGACTGGAAGTCGGCGATGGTGGTTTCGCCGATGTAGTCGGCCCAGTTGTAGACGTTGAGCGCGGCGCCCTCGGCGCGGGCTTTTCGCACATAGGGCATCGCCAGCGTCGCAGCGCCGGCCATGAGTGCCGCGCGTCTAGTTATTGACATATCTCGTTCCTCCCTGAATTCCGTCTGTCGCTCTACTTGTCACGATTGCATGCGGGCCCTCAGCCTGGCGTTGAGGGCCGCCATGTCCGCTCCGGCGGGAGCCTGATCGAGGGTCACCACCGGCAGGATCTGGCGCAGCCGGTCGTGGTGGGTGCGAACGCCGCGCTCCAGATCGGAAAGATAGAAGCCCTCGAAGGCGGATGATTTCATCGACTCGTTGGACCAGATCGAAAGCTGAGTATCTTCCTCGTAGGTTTCGCGGTCAATGCGGTAGGAGAGGTAGCGGGCCAGCTTTTGCTCGCGGGCTTCGTCGGGCCGGCGGTAGATCATGCCGCGCACCAGGGCGCGGTCGACCGCCATCGGCAGTTCCTGGTAGAACTGCACGGTCTCCGGCGTGGCGATGATGACGCTGTTGGGGAAGAGCCCGTAATAGGCCCACACCTTGCGCCGGTCTTCGGGAAGCCAGTCGAGGCCGCCCGCCAGCTTCAGATAGTTGCGCACAGTCCAGCGCCGTCCGCCGTGGGAGACGAAATATCCCTTGGCGCAGTTGAGGCCGTCGGGATAGTCGATGTCGTGGTAGGTGGGACCATAGAGGTCCTGGAGCGCCGGGTGCGCCATCGGCACATGGTAGCCCTCGTTGTCGACGTCGCGCACCGACTTCCAGTTCACCGGCAGGGTGTTCTTCCACATCTTGCCGGTCGGCACCATCTCGGCCGGCCGGTAGGGTGCCAACTCGCTTTCAAAGCGCGCCAGGTGCTCGGCGACCGACGGCTGCGGACCTTTGCGGAAACGGACGAAGATGAAACCCATCCAGACTTCCATTTCGATCGGACGGAGACCCATCTTGGAGCGGTCAAGGGCGGCATAACTGTTGGGACGCGCAGCACCTCGCAAGGTGCCGTCGAGATTGTAGACCCAGCCGTGAAACGGGCAGACCAGGGCATTCTTGCAGTGGCCGGTATCACCCACGGCAACGCGCGAGCCGCGATGCCGGCACAGATTGTGGAAGGCCCGGATGACGCCGTCGTCGCCGCGGACAATGACGGCGCGATCGTCGCAGACATCGAAGGTCAGATAGTCGCCGATCGCCGGCACATCGTTGATGTGGCCGGCGATCTGCCAGCGGCCGAGGAACAGTTCCGTCTTCTCCAGTTCGAGCAAATTGGCATTGTGATAGGTCCAGGCCGGAAGGCCCCGGCGGTCCCAGTCGTTGGAAACTTGCTTACCCGTAGCGATCTGCATTTTAGCCCTCCAACTGCCGCCTGACCCATTGCTGAAAATTGAACACGTCATATTCCTGCGGCATCAGCCGGCCGGCCGTGAAGGCCGAGGATTTGAGGCCGCGCTGGTTCATTTCGCTCGCCGCGCCATCCTCGGCGACCACCCGCTCGACCAGTGCGGTCGCCGCCTGGAGATCGAAGCCGGGGGCTTCCAGCGTCGCCTTGGCGAACAGCCATTCGGCGCGAAGTTCGGTGCGCTCCGGCCCGAGCGGCCGCAGCGAGACAACCCGCACGTAGTCGACATGGGCCACCAGATACGTGGTGGGGTACAGCGTCACGAAGGTCTGGCCGCGGGCTTTCTCTTCCTCGCTGAGACCGGGGAAATCGGGGCCGCAGGGCTCACCCGAGACGGTCCAGCTACGCGCGCCCGGCTTGAGGCGCGTTCCGCGCTCGGGACTGGCGGGCGTCCAGTCGGGCGCCTCGTTGGCCGCCATGTAGCCCTTGCCGTAGATCGGCACCACCTCGCACAGTTCGGGATGAATGCCGGGGCAGTGCAGGCATTCATTGTAGTTCTCCCAGAAGATCTTCCAGTTGCAGGCAAGCTCCTTGACCATGGTGCGGCCGGTCATCAGTTCGGTCATCGGCCAATGGTCGAGAGCCTTGGCGCCGAGATCGGGAACCCGCTCGAAATCGGGTGGCGGGTCGGCGAGGCAGATGAAGATCAAGCCGTTCCATAGCCTGACATTGACCTTGAACAGGCCATGGTCTTCCTTGCGGAAATCGCCGGTCACCGAGACATAGGGGGTGCTGCGGAGGTTGCCTTTCAGGTCATAGGCCCAGGCATGATAGGGGCAGACGATGAGCTTCGCGGCGAGCCGGGTTTCGGCGGCACTGCACAGCTCGGCACCACGGTGCCGGCAGGTGTTGTGGAAGCAGGCGATGGTGCCGTCACCGTCCTTCACCAGGATCAGGTTTTCGCCGGCGATGGCGAGCCGCCTGACCGTCATCGCCGGCAGATCGTTGACCCGGCCGGCATAGATCCAGTTCCGCCGCCAGATACGCTTGAGCTCGAGGTCGTGATGGGCGGGATCAAAGTAATAATGGGCCGGCAGGCTGTCGGGGCAGCGGTCGAGCAGCGGCGAGCCGGTCTGCGGCGTCGATAATTCGCTCATCCGATGTCCCTCCCGCCCTTTGTGGAGGAATTCTGGCTTGATTTTGATTGACTTGTCAATCAAAACGAAACTTCGACCGCTTCACGATTGCCGCCACTTTTCGGGAGGCTGGTTTTCTGCCATTGAGCTCAATACTTTACCTTAGGGTCTGATTCTATGAACAGGACGGCGGCCGAACCTGCAGCGATTGCCCTGCCGCGCAAGGCGAGTCGCGAACATCGCCGCCAGCAGCTGATCGATGCCACTATCGAGAGCCTCGCCAGGCGGGGCTACGCTCAGACCACGATGACCGATGTGGCGGTCACGGCGGGCGTGTCGCACGGCCTGGTCAACTTCCATTTCGACACCAAGGAGAAACTCCTCACCGAGACCCTGCTCTATCTCGCCGAGGAATATCGCGACAACTGGTTGGCAGCGCTTGCCGCCGCACCCGCCGATCCCGCCGCCCAGCTCGATGCCCTGATCGTTGCCGATTTCAACGAGCGCATCTGCACGCCGAGCAAGCTGGTGGCCTGGTGCGCCTTCTGGGCCGAGGCCCAGAGCCGGCCGATCTATCAGGAGAAATGCGGCGCCAACGACCTCGCCTATATCCGCAACCTCGAGGAAATCTGTGCCAGACTGGTCGCGGCCGGCAACTATCGTCACAGTCCCCAGCGGGTGGCCAGAGTGCTGCGGGTGACCGCCGAGGGAACCTGGCTCGATCTCTTGTCGATGATCGAACCCTATTCGCGCGACGAGGCGCTGCGCACCGTCTATGCCTGCGCCGCCGCCTTCTTTCCCGATCACTTTGACGAAGCGGGGCTGCGCAAGCCTTCCGTGGATAATTGACCTCGGGGCAGAAAAGCTCTTTCTTAAGACCTCGTTTTTCCTTGCAGTAAAAAAAGTTTACTACCATATTGAACTCGGCCCCCGGCCCAGTGTAAGTTCGGCCATCAAAATCCCATCAGGAGCGAGGCCTCACCATGTGTGGAATTGCTGGAATTCTCTATAAGGGTGCCGCGCCCGACGCCAGGGTCGGCCGGGCCCTGATCGACATGCTGGACGGCTGCCAGCACCGCGGACCCGACTCGACCGGATTCTCCCTCTACCGCGAGGCCCGTCCCGGTCACCTCCGCCTGCGCTTCATCGTCGGCAGCGGCGCGGACGCCGAGGTAGCGATCGAGCGGGTGAAAGCCAAGCTTGCCGAATTCCAGGCCCGCATCGTCGAGGAAGAGCACCTGGGTTCCTCCTATGCCGCCCTGATCAAGTTCGACGGCGATCTGCAGCGCTTGGCTTTCGAGATGGAGCACGCCGCCAAGCTCTCGTCCATCGGCGAAAGTCTCGACATCATCAAGGACCTGGGCGGCGCCCATGACGTCGACAAAGTCTACAAGATCGACAAGTTCCGCGGCAGCCACGGCATCGGCCACGTGCGGCTGGCGACCGAATCGGACGTCGCCCCCGAGGCCACCCACCCGTTCTGGGCCACCGGTTTCGCCGACATCTCGATCGTCCACAACGGCCAGATCACCAACTACTACAAGATGCGCCGGCGGCTCGAGAAGCAGGGCTACTTCTTCAATACCGACAACGACTCGGAGCTGATCGCCGTCTATCTGGCCGACAAGCTGAAGCATGGCCACACGCTGAAGGACGCCCTCAAGACCTCGATCGAGGACCTCGACGGCACCTTCTCCTTCCTGGTCTCGACCAAGGACGAGATCGGCTATGCCAAGGATCGGCTGGCGGCGAAGCCCATGGTGAAATACGAGGACGACGACATCATCGCCATCGCCTCGGAAGAGGTTTCGCTCAACCGCCTGTTCCCCGGCCACGCCCTCAACACCACCGAACCCGCACCCGGAACCTTCGACACATGGCAACTATCGACCTCAGCCTGACGCCGGTCCGCCAGGCCAATGAGCTCTTGCGCAAATATGGAGCCGACGGCGTCGACGTCGAGGTGTTGAACCCGGACGCCCGCCACCACATCGGCGTCGGCCTCACCCATCCGATCAATGTGCATGTGAAGGGCTCGGCCGGCTATTTCTGCGCCGGCCTCACCGACGGACCACGCTTTATTGTCGACAACAATGTCGGCTGGGGCCTCGGCGACAACATGCTCGGCGGTTCCATTATAGTGAACGGCAATGCCTCGGCCATTCCGGGTGTCGCTATCCGTGGCGCCGAGATCGTGGTCAAGGGCAACATCGGCTCGCGCGCCGGCCAGGTGATGAAGGCGGGAACCCTGCTCGCCTGCGGCAATGCCAATTTCATGGCGGGCTACATGATGTATGGCGGCCGCCTGATCATTCTCGGCCAGTCCGGCGAGAAGGTCGGCCAGGATATGACCGGCGGCAACATCTATGTGGCGGGCAAGCTCGCCGAAATGGGCACCGATGCCATGTTGACCGATCTGCCCGCCGCCGAACTCGACGACATCCGCGCCTTCCTCGACAAGTACCAGATCGCCTTCAAGGGCACATTCCAGAAGATCGTCAATGCCGGCAAGAAGCTGCGCTATGCGAGGAACGAGCCGCGCCGGAGAGCCATTCCCTTTTTCGAGAGCTTCGCCGACAACGCCTACTGGAACGCCAAGGTTCAAGAAGACATCCACATCAAGTCACAGATCGGCCGCTACCGCATCCGGGGCTATGGTGCCGCCCGCGCCATGCCGCATATTTCCGATCTGGCTTTCAGGAAGGATATTTCGATCGGCGCCGGCAGCGATCCCGATGTCATCTGCAAGGTGCACATGAAGACCGAGATCGGCGGCCGCAGCGGCGCCAATCCGTTGAAGCTGTCGATGCCGGTGATGATCGCCCCCATGTCCTATGGGGCCCTGTCGAAATCGGCGAAGCTCGCCTTGGCCATCGCCTCGAGGCTTTCCGGCACCTCCGAGAACACCGGCGAGGGCGGCATGTCTAAGGAGCAGCGGGCCGAAGCCAACCAGATCATCTACCAGTGCCTGGCCGGCCGCCTGGGCTGGAACATCCACGACATGCGCCAGGCCAACGGACTTGAAATCTACATCAGCCAGGGCGCCAAGCCGGGCCTCGGCGGCCAGTTGATGGCCAAGAAGGTGACGCCCGAGATCGCCCGCATCCGCGGCATTCCGGCCGGCATCGATCTGCGCTCGCCGTCGCGCCACCCGGACGTGCTCGGCGCCGACGACCTGGTGATCAAGGTCGAGGAGTTTCGCGAGGCGACCGGCTATCGCATTCCGGTGTCGGTCAAGCTCGGCGCGGGACGGGTGCGCGACGACATCAAGATCGCCTGGAAGGACGGTTTCGACTTCGTCGAGTTGGACGGCATGCAGGGTTCGACCGGGGCGGCCGGCAATGAGGTTCTGGAATTCGTCGGCATCCCGACGCTGTCGGCCATTCAGGAGGCCCGCGATGCGCTGACCGAGGTTGGCGGCCTCGACATGCCGATCGTGCTGATGGGCGGCATCAAGGACGGCATCGACACGGTGAAGGCCCTGGCGCTTGGGGCCCACGCGGTGGCGATGGGGACCTCGGCGATCATCGCCGGCGGCTGCATCGCCTGTCTCCAGTGCCATGTCGGCACCTGTGTCACCGGCATCGCCACCCAGGACCCGGAACACGAGAAGCGCTACAACATCCCGGCCGAGGCCCAGAACATCCATCACTTCCTTGAGTCGGTGCGCTGGCAGATCGCCGCCGTCACCCATGCCCTGGGCTATTCCGATCCCCATGAGGTGAGCCGCGACGATCTCGTCGCGCTGACGCCGGAAGCCGCCGCCATCACCCGGCTTCCCTACGCTCCGGAATACCGCGAGCGGCAGCCGGATCTGCGCAAGGCCTCATAGATGAGTTCCAACGTCATTACCGTCTACGACATCAACCGGGTGCGTCCGCCCAAGGCGCCGGGCCGCGACGATACGGCCGACCCGCATTTCGTGCCCGCACCCTGCCAGGTGGCCTGTCCGGTCGGCACCGATGCGCCCTCCTATATCGGCTTCATCTGGGAAGAGAAATACGCCGAGGCCTTCGAGGCGATCACCGCCACCAATCCGTTCTCCTCGATCTGCGGCAGGGTTTGCGATGCGCCCTGCGAGCCCGCCTGCCGCCGCGCCGACAGCGATGGCCCGATCGCCATCCGCAATCTGAAGCGCTATGTCATGGACAAGCTCGGCAAGGACCATCATTTGCCAGCGGTCCAGGTCACCCGCAAGGAGACCGTCGCCGTCGTCGGCGCCGGCCCCGCCGGCCTCACCGCCGCCCACGATCTCGCCGAGGCGGGCTTCGAGGTCCATGTCTACGAGATGATGGACAAGCCTGGCGGCATGATGGTGTGGGGTATTCCCGCCTTCCGCCTGCCGCCGGGCATCATCGAAGAGGACATGCAGCGCCTGTTCGACCATTGCCCGGGCATCAAGCTCCATTGCGGCGTCGCACTCGGCAAGGACGTGACCCTTGACCAATTGAAGACCCGCCACGCGGCGGTGCTGCTGACCATCGGCTCCTGGTGGGGCAAGCCGATGGGGATCGCCGGCGAGACCCACCCCAACGTGGTCGATGGCGTCGGCTTTCTCCGCCGCATCAATGCCGGCGAACGGCCGATCTTGCCCGAGAAAGTTCTGGTGGTGGGCGGCGGTGACGTCGCCATGGATGCCTGCCGGGCGGCTCTCCGCCTGCCCGGCGTCAAAGAGGTGAAGGTCGTCTACCGCCGCGGCCCCAAGGAAATTCCGGCCCGCAAGGAGGAACTGAAGCAGGCGATCGAGGAAAACATCGAGATCGTCTACAACACCCTGCCGGTCTCGGTGGTGAATGACGGGGGCCGCTTCGCGCTGCGCTGTGTCGAGACCCGCATGGGTGCTCCCGGCCCCGACGGCCGCCGCAAGCCGGAAACCGTTCAAGGTTCCGAGCGCGACTTCGACTGCGGCATGGTGATCATGGCGGTCGGCCAGAAGGCCGAGCTGGCGGAACTCGAAAAGGCCGGGCTGATGGCCGGCGACCGGGTGAAGACCGACTGGAACTCCATGCGCACCGCCGATCCAAAGATTTTTGCCGCCGGCGACGGCGCCTTCGGCGGCTCGACCATCGTCATGGCGATGATGCACGGCCACCGCGCCGCCCACTATGTGAAGGCCCATCTCGACGGCATCACGGAGCCGCTCGCCTATCGCACCCCCTACCGCACCCGCCATGTGGCCGCCGCCCAGGACATCAACTGGGAAATCTTCCCGCGCCGCGAACAGAAATTCAACGGGCTCGGCGCCAATCCTGTGGCCTTCCCGGAAATCGAGATGACCTATGACGACAAGACCGCCAAGGAAGAGGCGGCCCGCTGCTACCGCTGCGACGCCGAGACGGGCTCCGCCGACTATTCGGTGAGAGCCCGTGAGGACATCTTCGTCATGGCCCGCACCCCGGTCAGCGATCTTCGCACCCAGGCGGCGATCCTGCAGAAGCACCTCAAGCCCAAGGACAATCCCTTCCCGGCAAATCACCATGCCTCGTTCGAGGACCTGGTGTTCCTGCCGGCCAATCTGTCGCGGCTGGTGATCGATCCCTATCGCGATGCCTGTAATGTGGCGACCGACCTGGCCTCCAGCGTCAAGCTCGACATTCCGGTGATCGCCGCCGGGCTCGATGCCCTGCCGGCAGATACCAAGCCCGCCCTTGGTGCAGCGCTTGCCAAAGTCGGCTCGGCCTATTTGGGGCGCGATGCCCTTCCCGGAAGCACCGCACCCTGGCTGCAGCTCATCGTTCTCGGCGAAGACAGGCCGGAGGCCGCTGCCGCCGCTCATGTTTATGTCCAGCCTGCGGGCTTCACGCCCTTCAAGGTGGAAAGACAGCCCGGCAAGCTCGTGGGTCTGGCGGCGCGCGCCAGTGAACTGGAGAAGGCCATTCCCTTCGCCCTGGAGAGGGGCTTCGACCTGATGCTGCTCGATGGCTCGGCCGGGATCGCGACCGGCTGGCCGGAGCTCAAGGGCCATCCGGATTTCACCGTGCTGCGCGATGCCATGCGCATCCTCCGCCGCATGAACCGCGAGGAAGATATCGACTTTATCTATTTCGGCGGCGTGCGCTCCGGCACCGACGTGGCCAAGCTCCTCGGCCTCGGCGCCAAGGCCGGCTGCATCGGCATGACCATGGCCCTGGCGCTCGGCGGCGAACTCGGCCCCGATGGGCTGCAGTTCTTCGGCGACCGCTCGCCCGACGAGCGCATCGATGCGGCGGCCTCGATCAT
Source organism: Hyphomicrobiales bacterium (assembly GCA_016185245.1). GTDB lineage: Bacteria > Pseudomonadota > Alphaproteobacteria > Rhizobiales > Aestuariivirgaceae > Aestuariivirga. The sequence continues at coordinate 53,081 of JACPNZ010000013.1, forward strand.
CAACGCCATGTCGGCGGAAGCCTCGATCATGGCCCGCTGCACCGGCAAGACCGACGTGCGCAACATCGAGCCGGAAGATTTGCGGTCGATCACGCTGGCCAGCGCCCGGGCCTTCGGCGTGCCCCTGGCGGGCGCCAAGCGCGGCACGGTCATCGAAGCGGCCGAGTGAGCCGTTTGTCTTCTCGCCGCGATAGCGGGACGAGGACACAAGGCCAACACGTCAAGACACATTCTGCTCCAGATGTAGGGCCGGTCAGCCGCGATCGTGCCAGTGCTCAGACAAGATCGCCCCGATCACTCGGGGCGGGCCAAGGCCGACACCGTATTTCGCCATCTTTGCGGGTGGCGGCGGGCGCACAAATCAGTCGCTTCGGGAATCCTCATCCGATTCAGTCAAAAACAGGCGTGCTCCAGAATAGCAACGACAGCTGGCGCTCTAGGAATCAGGCCAGACCGCAATCTTCATATGGCAAGTCACTAACGCCGCCGCTCCAGCAGGCTGAAAAAGACGACAGTCATTGCGAGCACGACGAGCAGAAGGACGAACGATGCGGCTGACCCCTCGTTCAATGAAAGACCGAGGAAGGCACGGCGATAGGCGAAGAAACTAAGAACCTCCGTCGAGGTTCCGGGCCCGCCCTTGGTCAGCACATAGGGCAGGTCATAGGTGCGGAATTCATTGATGAGCTGGATCACCACCGTAATCATGGCCACGGGTCTCAACATGGGCAAGGTAATATACCAGAATTGCTGCAGACTGCTGGCGCCGTCAACTTCGGCCGCCTCGTAAGGGTCCTGCGGGAGGGCGGCCAGCCCTGCGGCCAGGATGAGAACCACGAAGGACATCTGCTGCCAGATGTCGATCGCCGCCATCGTCCACAGTGCAAGTGCCGGAGATCCGAGCCAATCGACGCGGGGCAGGCCACCCACTTCCAGCAGATGATTGGCAATGCCGAGATTGGGCTGCAGCAGCATGCGCCAGATGAGCGACACGCTGACGGGCGACATCGCCATTGGGATTGTCAGGATCGCGAAATAGATGGGCTTGGTCCGGACCGTGCGATTGAGCAACAGGGCGATGCCGAGACCGATCAAAAATTCCCCGGCAACCGTTACAACGGAATAGACCACGGTGAGCCGTGTCGCGTCCCAGAAGCGCTGGTCGCCCATCACGGACGCGAAATTGGCGAGACCGATGAATGGGCTTAGTTCGGGATGGAGAAGTGTCTGGGATGAAAAGGCGAGTAGGGCCGCATAGATCAACGGGAAGCCCATCACGATGGCCAGCGCCGAGAAACCCGGAAGAGCGAAAGCCCAGCCGGTTTTCCATTCGCGATCGAGATTGGCGATCCATTGCATCTCGGTAGTTTCCGGCCCTTGCCTGTGCGGTGGATGACGCGCCCAGCCGATGCCGGGCGCGTCTTGTTGGTGACTTACTTCTTCATCAGGTCTTCAAGACCCTTGGCCGCCGCCTTGAGTGCATCTTCCGATTTCGCCTGACCGCCCGCCGCCAGCGACAGCTGGGCACCCAGCGTGTCCTCGTACTGGGCGGAGTAGGTGAAGATCGGGAATGACTTGCCGCCGGAGACGATGTCCATGGCCGACTTGTAATAGGGATACTTGGCGAGGACTTCGGCGTTTTCATAGACGTCGGCGCGCACCGGAGCGTGCCCCTTCAGCGCGCGCTGCACCGAGATTTCCTTGCTCTGCACCCACTGCATGAAGGTCCAGGCCGCGGCCTGGGATTCAGCAGAGGTGTTTTTCGGAATGCCCCAGCCCCAGCCGCCGCTTTCGCCGCTGCCTCCCGGCATCGGGGCCAGCGTCACCTTGCCGGCCGCCTTCGGACACTTTGCGGCATTATCGATCTGCGGCAGCATCCACCAGTAGGTGACCATGCTGAAGGCCTCGCCGCTGCACATCAGCCGCAGCGTGTCGTCGAGCGTCGCCGAGAGCGCGCCCTGCTGGGCGCCGTTCTGGATATTGTCGACATAGAGGTCGAGCGCCTTCTTGCCCTCGGCGCTGTCGAGCGTCACCTTGCCGCTGCCATCGACATAGGAGCCGCCGGCGGAGAACAGGTAGTTCGAGAATTCCATGCTGTTTGGATCGCCACGTTGGCCCTGCATGGCCGCACCCGCCACGCCGGCATTTGCCTTCATGAACTTGGCGATCTGCACATATTCCTCAAGCGTCTTGGGCGGCGCCAGATCGGTCTTGAACTGCGCCTTGTAGGAGTCCTTCAGCTTGGCGTCGTTCAGCAGGTCGGTGCGGTAGATCAGACCCATGGAATAATTGTACATGGGCAGCAGCTTGGTATCCGAAGCCGTGCCGCCGAGCAGCGTGAAGGTCGAGGGGATGAACGCCGAGGTATCGTACTTCGACTGCTCGATCAGCGGCTTGAGGTCGACGAGCCAGCCGGCCTTGGGAAACTCGCCGGCCCACAGGAAGTCCACTTCCAGCAGATTGTAGAAGCTTTCGGGTGCGGTCAGCTGCGCCACCAGCTTGTCATGCATGTCGCCATAGCCGATCTTTTCGAATTCGACATGGATGCCAGTCTGCTTTTCGAAATCCGGCAGCATGGATTCGATGATCTGGGTTTCCGGTACGTCCTCCATTAGGGCGCGCAGGGTAACGCCATCGGCGCGGGCCATGCCCGTCATTGCGATCAATGCACCGAGGCTTGCCCCGGCAAGAAGTTTGTAAGTGCGAAGCATCATGTCCTCCTGTTTGAACTCTGTTCTGGTTGAACCGTTTCATGGCCCCGATTCCGGGCTATCCGGACTCTCATTTGACACTCCCGAATGTGAGTCCCTGGATGATGAAGCGCTGGATGAAGCGCGATGCGATGACCAGCGGTAGGATGGCGAGCACCACGCCCGCCGATACCTTGCCGATCTGAACGCCGTTGGAGGTTTGCAAGGCCGCGAGCGCTACCGGAATGGTGGATGTCCTGGGCCCGCTCAGCACCAGTGCAAAGAGAAACTCGTTCCATGACAGGATGAAGCCCAGGACGCCTGCGGCCGCGAGGCCCGGCAGCGACACCGGCAGCACGATGCGCCAGAAGGCCCCCCAGGCCGTGGTGCCGTCGGTCATGGCGGCCCATTCGAGATCGACCGGAATGCCTTTGAAAAATCCCATCAGGATCCACGAGAGGAACGGCAGGTTGAGGGCGGAATAGACGATGACGAGGCCGGTCAGCGAATTGGTGAGCCCGACGCCGCGCAGGATCGCGAAGGCGGGCAGCACCAGGGCCACCGGCGGCAGCATCTGCGTCGCCAGCACCAGGAAGCGGGCAAAGCGGCCGCCGGTCTGGAAGCGCGCGAAGGCATAGCCGGTGGTGGCGGCGAAGGGCAGAGCCAGCAAGACCGAACCGACCGAGACGATGATGCTGTTCAGGTAGAATGTGCCGAAATGGTTCTTGGCAAACAGGTCGGCGTAGTTGCCGGTGGTGAAGGCCGGCATGAGGTCGGTGCTGTAGGACAGGCTTTCCGGAACCAGACTGGTGCGCAGCACCCACAGCGGCGGCAGCAGGATCACCGCGACGGCGAGGAGCAGGCCGAAATGCAGTCCGAACTTGCGCATCACCCCTCCCTTCCGCCGGTCATGGCGCGATCCGCGTGACCGGCAGCGGCGGCCGGGCTATCACCTTTGTGGTCTCGACATCGAACAGGTGCATGGGCCGCGCATCGACGTACAGCGTGACCGACGATCCGATGGCCGCACGGAAATGCCGGGTGAGGCGCGCGGCGATCTCGATGGGGCGCGTCTGGCCCAGTTGTCCGATCAGGATGTTTTCCGGCCCCAGCGCCTCGATGGCGACGACCTTGACGGTGACCGGATGATAATGTGGCTCCTGCGGGCTCTCGTAGAAATCCTCGCTGCGCACGCCGAAGATGACCGGCTTGCCGGCATATCCGGCATAGGCGGCGCGATGCATGTCCGGCACCGGGAAGATCTCGTCGCAGGCCTTCACGCTGAGCGCGCCGCCGCCTGCTTCCACCAGCTCACCCGCAATCAGGTTCATCGGCGGGCTGGCGAGGAACTTCGCCACGAAGGTATCCGCCGGATTGGCGTAGACCTCGAGCGGCGCCCCGGCCTGGATGAGCCGGCCCTCGCGCATGATGCAGATGCGATCGCCCATGGTCATGGCTTCGACCTGATCGTGGGTGACATGGACGGTGGTGCGGCCGAGGCGCCGGTGCAGCTTCACCAGTTCAAGGCGCATCTCGGCACGGAGCTGCGCATCGAGGTTGGACAGGGGTTCGTCGAGCAGGAAGGCCTGGGGGTCGCGGACGATGGCGCGTCCCAAGGCCACGCGCTGGCGCTGGCCGCCCGAGAGGGCCCCGGGCTTGCGGTCGAGAAGTCCGGTCAGGCCCAGCAACTCGACAGCCTCCTGTACCTTCGTCTCGATCTCGGCGGCGGCGGCTCCGCGCATCTTGATGCCGAACGCCATGTTCTGCCACACCGTCATGTGAGGATAGAGGGCATAGCTTTGGAAGACCACCGCGATATTGCGGTCGCGCGGCGCCACATTGTTCACCAGCTGGCCGGCGATCCGCACTTCGCCGCTGGAAATTCCTTCAAGCCCGGCGATGGTGCGGAGCAGCGTGGACTTGCCGCAGCCGGAAGGCCCGAGGAAGATGATGAACTCGCCGTCCTCGATCCTGAGATCGACGTCGCGCACGCCGACGATCCCGTTGGCGTAGAGCTTCGAGACCCGGCTCAGCTCAATCGATGCCATGTCCCAATCCCAAAGACTCCAGAACCAAATTCAAACATTATCGAACATAATGGAAAGTATCCGTCCGTGTCATGCCATATACACGCCGCCGGTCACGTTGACGCCCTGGCCGGTCATGAACCTGGCGCTGTCGGAGCACAGAAACACCACCACGTCCGCCACGTCTTCCGGCGTTTCGAGTCGTCCGAGCGGCGTCTGGGCCACATATTCCTTCACCACCTGTTCCGGCGCAATGCCACGAAGCTTGGCCTCCCACTCGACCTCGCGCGACTGCATGCCAGTCTTGACGAAACCGGGGCAAACGGCATTGACCCGGATGCCCTTGGGCGCCAGCTCGCGGGCCAACCCTTGAGTCCAGCCGAGCACGGCGAACTTGCTCGCCGAATAGTGAGCCAGCAGCGGCGCGCCGACCTTGGCGGCCAGCGACGCCGTGTTGACGATGGTTCCCGCACCCTGCGCGATGAAGCGCCGCGCCGCAATCTGATTGGTCAGGAACACGCCCCGCGTGTTCACCGAGAAATTGAAATCCCACTCCTCGTCGGTGAGGTCGATGGCATGCTGCATGGTCGAAACGCCGGCATTGGCAATCAGGATGTCATAGCCGCCGAACAGCTTCTCGACGCTGGCGAAAGCCGTTTCCACGGCGGCGCGCTTGCTGACGTCGATCGCCATGGCTGCTGCGCCGCCGCGGAGATCTGCGGCGGTCTTTTCCGCGGCCGGCAGATTGATGTCGCAAACCGCCACGCGCACGCCCTGGCGTCCAAGCGCCATGGCCATGGCGCGCCCGATGCCGCTTCCGGCACCCGTGACGACGGCGCGTTTTCCGGAGAGTTCAGGAAAGGTTGGCGAAGTGGACACGATCAGCTCCAGGCCATGCGCGATGAGGATAGAGCGCAGTATAGGATTACAAAATCGCACAATGCAAGAGGACGGGTGTTTGAATTTGTTTGAATTCTTGCTACACTGCGTCATGCGGCATATGGACTGCCGCAATCGCGGGAGATGCAAGGGATGATTGGCAACGAGGGAGATCGCGAGACGCCGGCCGTTCAGCCGGAAGGGCGCGCCGCCTCTCGTGCCCGGCCCCTGCCGCAGCTTCGCCATGCCCACATTCTCAATACGCTGGCGGCAACCGGCGCCGTCCAGGTCAGCGCCATCGCCGAGGAACTCGGCGTCTCCGACATGACCGTCAGGCGCGATCTGATCGACCTGGAAAATGCCGGCAGGCTGGTGCGCATTCATGGTGGCGCCGTCGATGCCGAAAAGAACCGGCCCGCCGCCATTGATCGCGACGAACCGCATTTCGAAGCGCGCATGCAGCGCCAGCATGCCGCGAAGGATCGCATCGCCGCCGCCGCCGCCCGGATCGCCGAAGGCTGCCGCACCATAGCACTTGACGTCGGCACCACGACGCTCCTTCTCGCCATCAGGCTGCGCAGCCAGACCCAGGCCAAGATCTTCACCAACAGCGTGCGCATCGCCAGCGAACTGGGATCGGATGGGCCCGAGGTCTATCTCCCGGGCGGGCGCATGCGGCGCGATGAAATGTCGATCGGCGGCAGCACCGCCGTGGCGCAGTTCCAGGCCCTGTGGTTCGACATTGCCTTTGTCGGCGTCTCCGGCATCACGCCCGGCGGTCTCTATGACTATTCTTTCGACGATGCCGACATGAAGCGGATCTATCTGCGCCGCTCCGGCATCAGGGTGGTGCTCTGCGATGCCTCGAAATTCGAGCGTATGTCGCTGGTCCACATCGCCACCCTCCGGGACTTCAACATTCTCGTCACCGACGCCGCTCCGCCCCCTGCCATTGCCGCGGCACTTGCCGATGCCGCAGTCAGGGTCGAGATCGCGGGCGACGCCACATCATCACCGTAAAACCAATCGATCAGGAGGAACAGGACAATGGTGTTTGATTTTCTTGGAACGAAGAAGAAGGCCGTGATCGCCATGGCCCATATCGGCGCCTTGCCGGGCACGCCCCTCTATGACGCGGACGGCGGCATGGACAAGCTGATCGAGGGCGTGTCGCGCGACATTAGGCAGCTTCAGGCGGGCGGCGTCGACGCCATCATGTTCGGCAACGAGAATGACCGTCCCTATGTGTTCAAGGCGGCGCCGGAGTCGGTGGCGGCCATGACGGCGGTGGTACAGGCGGTGAAGCCCATGCTGAAGGTACCCTTCGGCGTCAACTACCTCTGGGACCCGAGCGCCAGCGTGGCCATCGGCGCCGCGACGGGCGCGCGCTTCGTGCGCGAGATATTCACCGGCGTCTTCGCCTCCGACATGGGCGTGTGGGCGCCCGATTGCGCCGCGGCCTCCCGGCTCCGCCGCAATCTCGGCCGCCCCGACATGAAGCTGCTGTTCAACATCAATGCCGAATTTGCCCATTCGCTCGATGCGAGGCCAATCGAACTGCGCGCCCGCAGCGCGGTATTCTCTTCGCTCGCCGACGCCATTCTTGTTTCAGGTCCGGTCACCGGCGAACCTGCCGACCAGTCACAGCTGCAGAAAGTCTGCGCCACGGTGCGCGACGTGCCGGTCTTCGCCAATACCGGCGTCACCATCGACAACGTCCGCGACACACTTGCACTTGCCAGCGGCGTCGTCATCGGCACCCACTTCAAGGTCGACGGCATCACCTGGAACCCGGTCGACGGGGCCCGCGTCAAGCGTTTCATGGACCGCGTCGAGACCCTGCGCTAATGCCTCCCATGGCCTGCGTCCTCGGCCTCGACATAGGCACTACCTCGACCACCGGCATTCTGATCGAGTTACCGGGGAGGATCGTTGGCGTGACCTCCAGGCCGGTCACGCTGAATTCGCCTCACCCCGGCTGGGCGGAGGAGGACCCGCAGGAATGGTGGAGCAATGTGTGTGCCATTACCGCCGAGTTGCTACGGAGCAGCGGCACGAAGGCTGAATCGATCGCCGCCGTCGGCGTGACCGGCATGCTGCCGGCCGTCGTGCTTCTCGATGACAAGGATGCGGTGCTCCGCCCCAGCATCCAGCAGAGCGATGGCCGCTGCGGCAAGCAGGTGGCCGATCTCCGTGCGGAGTGGGATGAGACATCTTTCATCGCCAAGGCAGGCAACGGCATCAACCAGCAACTGGTAGGTGCCAAGCTGCGCTGGATCGCGGAGAACGAGCCCGAGGTCTTTGCCCGCATTGCCACGGTGTTCGGCTCCTATGACTACATCAACTGGCGGTTGACCGGAGAAAAAGCCATCGAGCAGAACTGGGCCCTGGAAGCGGGCTTCGTCGACATCCGCAGCAACGCGGTCGACGACGCGCTGGTGGCGCTCGCCCGCGTGCCGCGTGCCACGATTCCAGCCAAGTCGGTCTCCCATGAGGTGCTCGGCCACATCACCGCGGCGGCGGCGGCAGCCACCGGACTGGCGCAGGGTACGCCCGTCGTCGGCGGAGCAGCAGACCTGATCGCATCGGCTCTTGGTGCGGGAATCGTCAATCCTGGCGACGTGCTGCTGAAGTTCGGCGGCTCCGTCGATGTGCTGATCGCCACCAGCCGCGTCGCGCCGGACCCGCGCATGTTCCTCGACTATCACCTGGTGCCCGGCCTCTATATGCCCAATGGCTGCATGTCGACCGGCGGCTCCGGCCTCAACTGGTTCGTCAGCACCTTCGCAGGCGCCGAGACGCAGACTGCGGCAGGGCAGGGCCTGACGGTTCACCAATATCTCGATAGGCTGGCCGAAGCCTGCCCGGCCGGTTGCGAGGGCCTCGCCATTCTACCCTATTTCCTCGGCGAGAAGACGCCGATCCACGACGCCTCGGCGCGCGGTGTGTTTGATGGGCTCACATTCTCCCATGGCATCGGCCACCTCTGGCGCGCACTACTGGAGGCTTATGCCTATGCGATCCTGCATCACATCGAAGTGCTGAACGATATGGGCCACCGGACCGAGAACTTCGTCGTCTCCGATGGCGGCTCCAATAGCCGGCTGTGGATGCAGATCGTCGCCGACGTGCTGCAGAGGCCGGTGCAGCGCCTCACGGGCCACCCCGGATCCTGTATCGGCGCAGCGTGGACCGCAGCGATCGGCGCCGGACTTACCGATGACTGGTCGGGCGTCGGCCGCTTCGTCAGCTCCGCCGGCCGCCTGGAACCGAACCCCGCCAACGCGCGGATTTATCGCGATGGCTATCGGCGCTACCGCGATCTCTATGAACGCCTCGCGAAGCGGTCGAACCTCGGCCCGGTGACCCCGGCATGACCCTTCTTGCCGTTGCATGGGATATTGAACGGGAAGTGTCAGAGGCAGTGTCGCAGCACCTCGGAGTGCAGGCCGTCCAAGACCACGTAGAGATGCGATCGATAGCGAGAGGGCGCATCGACAGGGTAACAGTTCATTCGGATCGGCTTGAGGTTTCATTCCGAACATCGGCCGACGATCCAATGGATACGGAAATGGAAGCGGAGAAGGGCGCCATTGCCACCCTTATGATACCGTGGTCCAAGCCGTGCTCGACACGACAACGTCAGATCCTTGGCAGTCCCGATCCAACCGATCACGCACGGCCAATTCGCAGCGAGGCTAGAACACGGTTGATCCTGGGGATCGCACGCGGGCGGCGTTGGCTGGAACAGCTCTCGAATGGCCGAGCCTGGATGGTGGAGAAAGACGGAATCGAACCGTCGGCCTCTTGCATGCCGTTCAAGCGCTCGCCCGACTGAACTCTGATCCCAAACACCGATCGGCGGCGCCGACACCGAGGCCGGGAAGGAGGTTCCCTGCAAACATCGGTGAGGCGACGGCGCTCAATTCCACAGATTCATCGAAAAAACGGAAGTGACGAGCACGTAGGGATGCTGTTGCCGCAGCCTTTTGGCCATCTCGTCGGCTTCCCGGCGCGTGACGCCGATATCGGACAGCATGTGGCCGTCCATGACTTTGACTGCTTCCATTGCTTCCAGCTCCTGGCGATGCAAACGATGGGCGGTGAGTTTCGCCGACAGCCAGGTCGAGACGCGGTCAACGACAGACAGTCCGGTGATCTGTATGGGGGAAACCGGGGCTGAAAAGGCGGTCATGGGCGTGCTCCTGGAATTTGACTTGGTTTCCGTTCCTGCCGTGAAACCATGCCCGGACCATAGCCGGTCGCCCGCCCGGCGGTCTGTGCGAAAACTCACAGGGAGCTAAAAACCGCCGGTCAGGCGGTCCCGTGCTGCTTCATGTCCCCGGCAGGATCTGTTCCGCGGCCGGCCCAGCGGCCGCCACCTTGGCGGCGAGGTTGCGGTTGAACGCTGCACCCAGAGCATTGGTGATTTCCGGTTTCTTGCCGAGCAGGCGCTTCAGCGCCTTCTCCTCCCAGGCGAAAAATTGCGTTCCGGGCCCCACCGTCACCGTGGCGGAGGCGGGCCGGTCGAGCAGGAAGGCCACTTCGCCCACGAACGCCTTGCGGTCGGTTATGCGGTTGCCGCCCGGCTTGACGATATCGATGTCGCCGGCGACGACATAGTAGAGCCAGCCGGGGCGCTTGCCCTCCTCGGCGAGCATGACGGTAACTCCGGCGTTGCGCAGTTCGCCGATCTTCAGCAGCCGGCGGAAATCGCCCGGCGTGAAATTGCCGAGCTGTTCAAACAGGGCCTTGGCTTCGGCGCTCAGATCGGAGACGGTCCGGTCCATGATGAGCCGCCCGACGACCGCGATATTGACGGTGATGAACAGCAGGCTCCAGAAAATGCCCCACCACAGCGGGGTCGACGGCGCGTAGTAGTAGTACAGGACATAGACGATGTCGCCGCCGACCACGAGGATCCGCAGAATGAGCTGGTCGCGGAAGAGAAAGCCCGCGAGGTAAAGCAGCGAGCCGATATGGACGATGTTTTCCTTGACGAAGATGTTTTCGAACACGCTGGCGGTCTCCGGTGTGGTGCAAGGCGACGACGCCGGCGGCGGCGCCACCTGCCGGGGTTAGGTCTCCCAGGCTTCTCCGAGCAGGGCGCGCAGGCGCGCGATGCTCGCGATCCTGACATTGCGCCCTTCCTTCACGGTGAAGCCATGGTCGTCGAGCCAGGCAATCTCGCGTGACACGGCCTCGCGGTGGGTGCTGATCCGGCTGGCAAGTTCGGCGTGGGTCGGAACCGGCGAAAGCACGACCGTATCGTGGCCGCCGGCGCTGCGCTCCGCCATGCGCAGCAGTTCGGCCCGCAGCCGCTGGCGCACCGCCATGGTGCTGAACTCGAAGATGCGTGTCGTCAGCGACCTTACCTGCCCGGTGAGGTGGCGCGCCACGGCAAGGCTGAAGCCCGGTTGGCTCGCCAGGGCTTCGAGGAACCGCTGCCGCGGCAGGATCGCGACGGCGCAGGGTTCGACCGCCTCGACGCTCGCCGAGCGCGGTTGGCCGTCAAGCGCGGAAAGTTCGCCGAAGATGGTGCCCGGGCCCATGTCGAGGAAGCCGACCCTCTGGCCATCGACGGAATAGATGCTGACCCGGGCCAGGCCCTTGAGCAGGAACCAGACATCGAAGCTTTCGTCGTGCTGGGCGATAATCAATTCAAGCGCCATGTTGGCGCAGCGAGCAGACGCCGGCGATCGCCGCCGTGGCGGCCGGATCGAGCGGGCGGAAGAACGCGATCGACCGGAGCTGTTCGGCGCTTGGCTTGTTGGTTGCCGCTCCGATCGCCTCCGGCTGGGCCATGGATGGCGCCATGAACATCTCCAAACGATCTTCCGCATCGCCGGCAGCAACGGCGTCCGCCCCGAACTGTCGGCCTGGGATCGGGCGCGCGGCCATGTGGCACTTTGCCGGTTTCGCCGTTCGAGCACAAGCCGGTGGAAAGGACCGGGCAACCGAGTCCGGGCTGGCGGCGGGAGATGGGTACTCGCCGGTCGCGCCGGGACCGCGAAATCCGCTGCCCGTTCCCGGCCCCAAGGAACGGCAAGCTTGCCGCAGTCGAGGATAGTGACACATCACCGCGATTGGTCCTAGATTGCGCGGGCCTTTGGATGACGATGTTGCGGCCATCGGAAGATCGCGTCTTCGTCCGGCTCGCCTTGGCCGGCGGCACTGGGATGGGAGGCCCTGAGATGCCTGGCGCCAGCCGCTGCGGGTATCGCTTCGACGGGAATAGCCACAACCACTGACCTCGCGCCGATCCGGTCAGCGATGGCCGCGGAAGGCCAAACTGGCATAGCTCGAACCGGACTCTATCCCGCCCAACATGGCGGCGGTCTTTAACAGGGAGGACTAAACTTGGCCGATCAATATGACGTCGTCGTTGTCGGAGGAGGCCCCGTCGGACTGGCGGCGGCCTATCGGTGCGCCAAGCGCGGAAAATCCGTGCTTCTCCTCGAGCGCTTCAATTTCTTCAACCAGTCGGGAAGCTCGAACGATCTCGTGCGCATGTTCCGGACCATGTACACCCAGGATTTCATGGCCGACCTCGCCTACAAATCGATCGAGACCTGGCGGGAGCTCGAGGCCGATGCCGGCCAGTCGCTGATCTGGATGAATGGCTTGCTCAATTTCGGCGACCCGAACTACCGGTCCGGACCCGAGGGCAATCTTCTCGGTCCCATCAAGAACCTGAAGCGGCTTGGCCTGCCCTACGAAGAGCTGACGGCGGCCGAAATCATGGCGCGCTATCCCCTCAAGGGTCTGCCCAGCGATTTTCTCGGCGTCTATGCGCCCAGCAATGGCTGCATCAACGTTCCGCTGCTGCTGCGCAGTCTCCACCGGCTGGCCCTGTCCTATGGCGCCAAACTCTTGTCGGGGGCGGAGGTGAAGACCCTGAAGGTGAGTTCGGCGGCGGTTGCCGTTACCTTCGACAACGGAGAACCGCAAACAGTCGTCGCCGGCAAGTGCATCCTCGCACCTGGCGCCTATGTGAACGACGTGCTGTCAAGCCTGCGCCTGCAGATCGACATCAACATCTGGGAAATGGTCTACGAATATTACGCAACCGACCCCGGGCCGGGAGGCACGCTGTTCCCCAGCATGTGGTTCCAGTTCCTCGGCCCCAGCGGAGGCGATCCGGCGAAATCCAATCTCTTCTACGGCTTTCCCGCCGTGCCCTGGGGGCCGCCCAATCTGGCGCGGATCGCGGTCGATAACGCCGTCAATGTGATCGCCAATCCCGCTGACCGCAAGATCGCGCCGGCTGCCAACGACCTGCAGATCACCGCTGACTTTGTGAATGCGTACTGTGTCGGCACCGACAACCGGCCGAACTACGCCGGCACCTGCCTGCAAACCAATGTCGTGGACAACAACTATGTGCTCGACTTCCTGCCGCCCAGCTTCGGGGCGGGCTACGACAATATCGCCCTGTTCACCGCCGGGTGGGGAATGAAGCTCGTGCCGCTGCTCGGCATCATTCTGTCCGAGCTGGTCATCGACGGGGCCACGTCCTACGACATCTCGCAGTTCAAGATCACCCGGAAAGGCATTCTGAAATGAGCGGGCGCGGCGGCAAGGGTCTCGATTCCGGGTATCGCAACGGTCTGAAGACGGAGGTTGCCATCGTCGGCGCGGGTGCCGCGGGCCTCTATTCGGCCTATCGGCTGGTGGCCGATCCGGCCACCAAAGTTGGCCGCCTGAAAGGCGGAGAGGTCCAGATCTTCGAGATGAGCGAGCGGATTGGCGGCCGCCTGTGGTCGGTCACGCTGCCGGGCATGACCATTTCCGCCGAACTGGGTGGCATGCGCTACATGACCTCCCAGGAGATCGCCACCAGTCTCATCGAGAAGGTCTTCGCGAAGGAACTGAAGCCCATCCCCTTCCCCATGGGCGACGACGACTCCCTCGACGTCTATCTTCGCAAGCAGCGATTGAAGGCGGGCTCGTGGACCAAGCTTCAGAAGGCCGGCGGGAAGCTCACGACCAACTACCGGCTCAACGATGACGATGTCGGTTTCGATGCCGACCAGCTCTTCAACAAACTCGTCTACGACACGCTGACGGCCGATCCGTGGTTTGTGAAGAACTTCGGCGGCAAGGTGAAAAAAACCGGCCGCTACGACTATTCCTTCGAGCTCGACAGCCGCGACTGGGACAAGATCAAGCCCCAGCTCACCTACAATCTCCCGGGCCCCTATTGGGGACAGAAGGTCAACGCCATCGGCTTCTGGAATCTGATCAAGGACCAGACCTCCCAGGAGGGTTATGAATTTCTCGCCGATGCCGGGGGATACTATTCCAACACCATCAACTGGAATGCCGCCGAGGCGTTTCCCTATATGGTGGGCGATTTCTCCCGTGCCGGCACCGATTACAAGACCATCGCGGGTGGCTACGAGGGGATTCTCAAGAGCCTCGCGGCGCATTATCTGGATCAGGCCGGCGCCGGCATCTGGACGGAAAACCGCCTTCTCGTCTTCAAACGCTCGGGCCAGGAGGGATACCGCTACAAGCTGCAATTCATGAATCAGCGGGAGGGCAAGACCTGGGTCGCCTATGCCAACCGCATCATCCTCGCCATGCCGCGCCGCTCGCTTGAGCTGCTCGATCCTGCCTGTCTCGATCTTCTGGCGGAAGGCGCGGGCGATACGTTCCGACGCAACCTCGATTCGATCATCATGGAACCGTCGATGAAGATCCTGATGGGCTTCACCGAGCCCTGGTGGCGGACCATCGGCCTCCTGTCGGGCCACTCGATTACCGATCTTCCGATGCGCCAGTGCTACTATTTCGGCGTCGATCCGGCCGATAGCCACTCGCTGCTGCTCGGTAGCTATAACGACATGGATACCGTGTCGTTCTGGCAGCCGCTGAGCGCGCAGCCGGCGAAGTTCGTGGCGCAGCCGACCGCCCGGGTTTCGGCCGAGGAACTGGCACCCCTGGCCGGCGTCCAGGCTTCGGAAGTGATGGTCCAGGAAGCCATCAATCAGCTCCAGGAGCTGCATGGGCCGGCGGTCACCGTGCCCCGCCCCTATGTCACCTGGTTCCGCGACTGGACGGAGGATCCATATGGCGGCGGCTATCACGCCTGGAAAGCCGGCTACAGCGTGGCGGACGTCATGGCGTTCATGCGGCTGCCCAATCCAAGCGAAGCCATCCACATCTGCGGCGAGGCCTATTCCGATCAACAGGGCTGGATCGAGGGGGCCTTCTGCGTCGCCGAGCGCATGCTGCAGGACCACCTGGGCCTCGCCTGGCCGACCTGGCTCGACAAGCAATACTACCTCGGCTGGTAGCGCTGGCCCTGCCGCGCCGCCGTCAGGCCGGACTCCGCAGGAGCAACCGGGCCTCCCGCAAGTCCGCTGTCTCGGCGTCGGCGGGGAAGCGGGAAACGATCGGCGACAAGAGGGCGTGGGCTTCGCCGCTGCGCCGGTCCTTGGCGAGTAATCTGGCGAGATCGCTTGCCGCGCGGAGCTGAAGCGCCGGCGCCCCCTGCCGACCGGCGATTTCGAGGGCCTGGCGGAAATCGGCCTCAGGCGATTGTCCGGTCCCATCGGCCAGCTGGACGGTCAGACCGCGGATGCGATGCAGTTCGGAGGCAAACGCCCGATCCTGGGTGGCCTCCATGGCATCGAATGCCCGGGCAATGTGCTGGGCGGCGGCGGCGTGATTTCCAGCGCGGGCATGGGCTTCCGCCACGAGGCTCAGGTGGAAGGGTTCCAGCCGCCGGGCCCCGGCGCGGCGCGCCTCCTCAAGCCCCGCTTCCATCTTGGCGAGACCTTTCGCCGGCTCTTCTTGCGACATGGCCCAGCCGAGGTGGATGAGGCTCCATGCCTGCCACAGCGCATGCGATGCGCCCTCGGCCAGTGCAAGGCCTTCGGCGGCCGCCGCCCGCACCCTTTCCGGCCGGCGCAGGAAGATGTTTGCGGCAGCGCCCGTGTAGCATAGCGTCAGGCTGGTCGTGTGCGGGTGGTTAAGCCCGCGCGCCCATCGAATATTCTCCTCGATAATGGCTTCGGCCTGGCTGGCGTGTCCCAGGAACCACAGCGACCAGACGAGGTAGTTGCCGGCGGCGGCGCGAGGGTCCTGGCTGAAGCTCTGGACAAGATGGCGGTGACGGGCGGGGTCGTAGCCGTCGTATGACGCCTTCACCAGCTTGAGGCATTCGGCGAAACGGCCTTCGTAGAACCGCTCCAGCCCGACGATGCGGAGGCCCACGAGTTTCGGTCCTTCCAGGTCTTCGGCCTGGGCGATGGCCATGATGCGGTCGGCAATGTCGGCCGCCGGCCGTCCGGCAATATGCTCACCGGCCCAGATTCCGAACAGCGCCGGAAGCTGCAAGGAGGCATCGCCGAGCCGGTCGGCGAACCCGAGGGCCGCGTCGAAGGCGGCGCAGGTCGAGGCCGCCGAATAGCCCTGGCTGGCGAGCAGCGCCTGCGCCGTTTGCAGATGATAGCGATACTCGCGCCGCTGCGCCGCTTCGGCGTCCGCCATGCTGGCGCAGAGCCGGATGCAGTTCTTCAGGCTCGCCACCGCCTCCCGGTAGGCCGGCCGGTCGAGCGCCTTCGACGCGGCCAGTTCCCAGTAGTCCAGGGCCTTTAGCGGCAAGCCGGCGGCCTCGGCATGCTGCGCCTTGACACTCGGCGAGATTCCGCCGCGCTGCTCCAGCAGCAGCAGGCGTTGATGCAGATCGACACGGTCTTCCTTCAAAAGGGTGCCATAGGCGGCATCGCGAACCAGCGCATGCTTGAAGGCGTAGCTGGCATCGGGTGGGGTGCCCTGCCGGAAGATAAGTTCGGATCGCTCGAGGCCATCGAGCAATTCGCGCACCCTGTTGCCCGGGCCGGAAAAAAGCACCGACAATGTCCGGTAGTCGAATTGCCGGCCGATGACCGCGGCGGTTTGGGCGATTTCCTTCAGCGCCGGCGAACGGCCAAGCCGCGCCATCAGCGTGTCTTGCAGCGTCGCGGGGATGGACAGCTGGCCGGCGGACGAGTCAAATCGAGCGGAGTCGCCGTCGCCGTGCCAAGTGCCGGACTCGACGATGGTCTTGGTGATCTCTTCGACAAACAGCGGAATGCCATCGGTCTTCTGGTAGATCTCGTCGACCAGGGCGTCCGGCAGGTTCCGGCCCTGGCTGAGGCGCGCCACGATCTGGCGCGTGGCCCTGCCGTCGAGACGGCCCAGTTCGATGGCCGTCATGCCGGGTTCGCCGCCCAACGGCGCACTGAAGTGCGGCCGCGCCGTCGCCAGGATGAAGAGCCTCGCCCGGTCCAGGCGAACCGCCGCCAGGTTGACCAGTTCGATGGTGGTCGGATCGCCCCAGTGCAGATCCTCGACGATCCACAAAACCGGCCGTCGCGCGCACAGGCCGGCGAGCATGTCGATCAAGGCCTGAAGCGTGCGGTTGCGCCGCTGTGGCGGCGTCTCCTGTCCCCGTTCCGGCGTTTCGGCGGCGGCGATGCCGAGAAGGGCGGCAACATAGGGCAGGGCCTCGGCCGATGTTGCCATCGCCGCGTCCAGGGCGCTCTTGAGCTTCGCCAGTTTTTGCGAACTGCCGTCGCTGTCCAGCAATCCGGCGGCCTGGGTGATTTGAGCCACGGCGGGAAACAGCGCATAGTCGCCATGATAGGGCGAGCACTGGTAGCGCAGCACATGGCGCGGCTCGCTGGCCGTGGTCTCGACCAGGGCTTCGACGATCCGGGACTTTCCGATCCCCGGCTCGCCACGCAGCAGGGCGGTTTGCGCCGTAGCCCGGCACGCGGCATTCCACTTCGCCAAAAGAATGGCCAACTCCGGTTCGCGGCCGACCAGCTCGGCCACCGGGCCGGCGTGTTTTGCCCCGAAGCGGCTTTCCAGCGGGCGCTCGCCGACCACCTCGAACATCGACACCGGCGCGGCCAGTCCCTTCAGCTGCTGCCGCGGCAATTCGTTGAGGATGAACATGTCGCCCAGCAGGAGCCGGGTTGCCTCCGAGATCACCACGCCACCCGGCTTGGCGATGCTCTGCAGGCGGGCTGCAAGATTGGGGGCATCGCCGATGGCCGCCTGCAGCGACTGGCCCGAGGCGCTGCGGTCGTGGCCACCGACGACGACCAGGCCGGTGGCGATGCCGATGCGCGCTTGCAGCGGAATGGACGCGGCGGATTTCAGTTTGCCCAGGGCCGGGGCGATGGGCAGGCTGGCGCGGACCGCCCGCTCGGCTGCGTCCTCGACAACGGCGGGCCATCCGAAATAGACCAGAACGCCATCGCCGAGGAACTGAGCGATGTGGCCGTCGAAACGGCCGACCTCCTTGGCAATCGTGACATGGAACCCGTGGATGAGGTCGCGCATGTCCTCGGGATCGAGTTGTGCCGCAATCTCGGTGGAGCCCACCAGATCGACAAACATCACGGTCAGTTGCCGCCGCTCGGCCCGCTGTCCATCGGCTTCGGCGATGCCCTCGCGCCCCAGCCTCGCGACTGCCTCGAGAATACGCTTGCGATGGCCCAGCTGGGCGATGCCGATTTCCTTCAAGTCCGCGTCGGTAAGGCCGGCGAGCAGCCCATCGTCGATCGCCTGGGCGCGAAACAATTCCACGAACTGCTCGAGACCGAGCGAAGCGAGAAACGATTCTATTGGCACACGCTTGCTTTTCGGCACCGGCGGATCAGGTTGGGAACTGACGATAGATCGATACTATCCTATCCTTAAGTAAAGGTCGAGGTTCATCGGCGCTCGTAAGGTGCCTGGGCACCAAGCCCGCCTGAACTCGGGCCGATCCTTCGAGAGGCCATCGACGGACCAGGCCAGGTGGACGGGTTGTTGCCGGTATAGCGCAGGCGATTCACAAATCAGTTTTTCGGCGATTCATAGGAAGCCGGTTTGGGGGACCGGCGATGTCGACGCGAATGGGACAAAAGGATTGGCAGATTGCGCTGGAGGTATTTCGGGCATGCCTGCCGCGGCGCGGGAGCAATCTCACCGGCAGGCTGCTGAACTATTCGCGCAGCCATGATCCGCTGTCGGAGCTGGTCATTCCTGCCGCCGTCGTTCGCGGCATCGAGGCCATGTTACGTGAAGCATGCGGCGCCAATACGCGGCTCGCGGTGCGCATTCATGGCGATCCGTGGCCGGTTCTATCCGACGCTTCGCAGCTGGAAGCCGCGCTGCTGAACCTGGTAATCAATGCCCGCGACGCTTCCGGCGGCAGCGGTGACATCGTTGTCAAGGTTGAGGCTTTTCAAGCCGCCAGCGAAGAGAAGAATCTTACGCCCGCCCTCAAGCCCGGCGATTATGTCAGGATTTCCGTCGTTGACCGGGGCAAGGGCATTCCGAAAACCATCCTCGACAAGGTCATGGAGCCGTTTTTCACCACCAAGGGCGCCGGCAAGGGCACCGGGCTCGGCTTGAGCATGGTTCATGGGTTTGTGACCTGCTCGGGGGGCTCGATGAGCATCGAGTCCGAAGAGGGCGTGGGTACCACGGTGAGCCTCTTCCTGCCGCGATTGAAGCAGGCAGCCGACGCCGCCCCGCCGCCTCCGCCGCTTGCATCCGGGAAAGTTCTTGTGGTTGACGACGACAGCGACGTTCGCGCCATGGCCAGGTCGATGCTTCGGCGGCTAGGCTTTTCACCGGAAGGCGTTTCCGATGCCGATGCGGCGCTGCAATTCCTTCGCGCCGACGTTGACAGAACACCCAGAATGACACCCAGCTCAAAAATCCGCGTGTCTCGCGCGCGCGCAAATCGCGCCTAACTCTGTGATACGATTATTCGATTAATGGTGCCCAGGGGCGGAATTGAACCACCGACACGCGGATTTTCAGTCCGCTGCTCTACCAACTGAGCTACCTGGGCACACGCCGGAACGGGCGCTGTATAGGGGATCGAAAAGACCCTTGCAACAAAAAGGGAAGCCCCGCCCGAGGGCAGGGCTTCCGGCCGCCATTTCAATCAGTTGCTTGCGATGCCGACATCCTTGGTATCGCGCAGGAATAGGACTCCGATGACCGCCGTCATGATGGCAACAACAATCGGATACCACAGTCCGAAATAGGTGTTGCCGGCGGAAGCCACCATTCCTGTTGCCAGCATCGCCGTGGTCTGGATCCAACTGGTGGAATAGCCGCGCCGTCCCATCTGCGAGTGCTCGGCGACATAAGTCGCAGCCCCGGATATTCGCCGCCCAGCGCCAGCCCCTGCATCAGGCGGAGACCGGCGCGCAGGTTTGGAGCAAGCCAGCCGGTCTTCGCGTCGGCCGGAAGCAGGCCGGCCACGAAGGTAAAACACCCTTGACCGAGATGGTGACGAGGAAGGTGTACCCGCGCCCAATGAGCCCGTCGCTGGTCTTGCCTTGGC
Source organism: Hyphomicrobiales bacterium (assembly GCA_016185245.1). GTDB lineage: Bacteria > Pseudomonadota > Alphaproteobacteria > Rhizobiales > Aestuariivirgaceae > Aestuariivirga. The sequence goes on from JACPNZ010000013.1 coordinate 73,024, forward strand.
CACAGCCCAAACTTGAGGTCATTGATGCTTGAGTCTTGATTTCTTCCCGATGGCTCTTTCGGCGATTGTTGTCGTGGTTTCGGGACGAGGCCCGGCGCGAATGACCGATTGCCATTGGCGGTCAAAGGCGGTTGAATCCCCCAAATGCTAATTGCCCTGATCGCCGACATTCATGGCAATGATCTGGCGCTCGAGGCCTGCCTCGAGCAAGTGGAACGCCGCGGCGCGACCCGGATCGTCTTTCTGGGGGATCTGGTGGGATACGGTGCCGAACCGGAAAGAGTCGTGCGCCGGGTAATGGACCATATGGCCCGAGGTGCCGTGGCGCTGAAAGGCAACCACGACCAGGCCGTCAATCAGCCGATGGCCGGCATGAACGACGCGGCCGCCCTGGCCATCGCCTGGACCCGTCGACAGCTCAGTCCCGAAGCCGGCGCCTTCCTGGCATCCCTGCCTCTGACCGCCGAAGCAGACGATTGCCTCTTTGTTCATGCCGATGCCTCGGCGCCACGGAGCTGGAGATATGTGATCAATGCCGAGGACGCCCGTCTTAGCTTCGCCTCGACGACGGCGCGGGTAACCTTCTGCGGCCACGTTCACGTACCGGCCCTGTTCTGCCTGTCGCCGACGGGCAAGCTCGTCTATCGTCGGCCGACGACCAATGTCGGCATAGTTCTGAGCCAGCAACGCCGCTGGCTTGCGGTCATCGGCTCGGCGGGTCAGCCGCGCGACGACAATCCGGCGGCGGCTTTCGCCACCTACGACACGGAAACCCGCATGCTGACCTTTTGCCGCGCGCCCTATGACGCTGCGGCTGCGGCCGCGAAAATCCGCGCTGCCGGACTTCCGGATTGGCTCGCGGCACGGCTCATGGTCGGGAGATAGGCGATGGCAGGCCCGCGACTCGAAATCGGTGGCGTTTCGGGCCGGGTGACGGTGGTGCGCGAGTCTCACGCGGGTGGCTGATCCTCTTCTTCGGCAACCGTGGCGGGTATGGCGTAGGAGCCGCCGAGCCAGCGGTGCAGGTCGATCTGGGCGCAGCGGCCGGAGCAGAAGGGATGCTGCTTCTGGGTCGAAGGCTTGCCGCAGATCGGGCAGGGACGCCTGGGCCGCAGCGGGATGGGATCGGCCATCACAGCACCTCCGAGGGCCGCGTCAGCCAGTTGTGATAGACCGGATAGCCCGCCCCCTGCAGCAGATGCACGGTTTCGTAGAGCGGCAGGCCGATGACGCCGGAATGCGAACCCTGGAGATGGCGCACGAAGCTCTCGGCCCGGCCCTGGATGGCATAGCCGCCGGCCTTGCCGCGCCATTCGTCGCAATCGATGTAGCTCTTCACATCCTCACGCGACAGGCGCTTGAAGCGCACCTTGGTTTCCGAGCAACGCGACGATGTCCGGCCGCCGGGCGCGACGAGGTGGACGGTCGAATAGACCCAGTGCGAGCGGCCCGACAGGAGCCACAGGCAATCCTCGGCTTCAGCCACCGTCCCGGCCTTGGGCAGGATGCGGCGGCCGAGCCCTACGACCGTATCGGCGGCGAGCACGAAGACATTTGAGCCGAGCGCTTTAACCTGCGGCATGGCGAGAGCAACTCTCGCCTTTTCGCCGGCGAGCCGGAGCGACAGGGCCCGCGGCGTCTCGCGCTTCTTCGGCGTTTCGTCAACATCGGCGGGATTGAGCAGATCGGGCGCCAGGCCGACGCGCTCGAGCAGCGCCAGGCGGCGCGGCGAGGCGCTGGCGAGAACGAGTTTGACGGGGGAGGCTTCCGCCATCGGCGGTTATTTGAACCGGTAATTGATGCGACCCTTGGTCAGGTCGTAGGGCGTCATCTCGACCATCACGCGGTCGCCGGCCAGCACCCGGATGCGGTTCTTGCGCATCTTGCCGGCGGTGTGGGCGATGATTTCGTGGTTGTTGTCGAGTTTCACGCGGAAGGTCGCGTTGGGCAGGAGTTCGGTTACCGTACCTTCGAATTCGAGCAGTTCTTCCTTGGCCATGTCATTCCTTGGTGGGGGAGCGAAGTCGCGGCGGAAAATGGACCGATTGCCCCGCAAAATCAAGCTCGCATCGGCTGTGGCGGCGGGCGGGCAAGTGCGGATGGTTTGGGCATAGCTCCGCCCTGGGTGGCGCCGGTTATTCCGGCAGCCGGGGGTAGGAAGAGCCACCCCTTTAGGGGTGGAGGGGAGGCGCAGGCAGCGCTTCACCGCAATTGGTAGTCAAATACAGGCGGTACGTCACCCCGCCTGCGCCGCGGATTTTGACCATTGCCCACACCCGA
>JACPNZ010000025.1 GCA_016185245.1 Hyphomicrobiales bacterium
CCGTGACGAGCCAAGGCATCTTCGAGCGTCTCGACACAGAAGGCCGCTTCCATCGTGATCGACAACCGCCACGACAGAACCCGGCGGGTCGCCCAATCCAGTACGACGGCGAGATAGACTTCGTATTCCGACTGAAGCCGGCCACTGATTCCGACGCAATCCGGCCACCGATTCCGACGGAAGTCGGCCACCGATTCCGATCGAAGCCGGCCACCCTGTTGATACCGGTCTGACGCTCTCGAAGACGGCGATCGAATCGCGGACCAGCCCCCCTTTGCGGCCAAGCAAGGGGAGGTCTGATGCCCGCCGAGAGAGCGCCGATGCGGAAGGTTCGAGAAGTTTTGAGACTGCGGCACGCCCTTGGCGTGAGCGAACGGCAGATCGCGATCACCGTCGGGATCAGCCGATCGACGGTTGGCGAGTATCTGCGACGGGCTGCCGTGATCGGCATCACCTGGCCGGTGCCGGAAGGGATGAACGACGGCGAGCTCGAGCGCCGGCTGTTCACGCCGCCGACGTTCGAGGAGAAGCCGGCACGGCCGTTGCCAGACTGGACGGCAGTCCACCGGGAGCTGAAGCGGCGCGGCGTGACGCTGCTCCTGCTGTGGGAGGAGTATCGCGCCGAGCACACCGACGGCTATGGCTACAGCCGATTCTGCGATCTCTACCGGGAATGGAGCGAGACGATCTCGCCGACCATGCGGCAGGCGCATGGACCAGCCGATAAGTTGTTTGTCGACTTCGCGGGCGACACGGTGCCGGTGTTCGACGCCGCGACCGGCGTACAGCGGCTGGCTCATGTGTTCGTCGCCGTTCTGGGAGCTTCCAACTACACCTTTGCCGAGGCGCGCTGGTCGGAAGGGTTGGCCGACTGGATCGGGTTACACGTCAATGCCCTGCGCGCGATCGGCGGCGTGCCGAAGGCGATCGTCTGCGACAATCTGAAGGCCGGCGTTACCGCCACCTGCCGCTATGAACCGGGCATCAACCGCACCTACCAGGAGCTGGCCGAGCATTACGGCACCGCGATCCTGCCTACGCGTCCGCGCAAGCCGCGCGACAAGGCGAAGGTGGAAGTGGCGGTGCAGATCGTGCAGCGATTTGTGCTGGCGCGGCTGCGCAACCGACGCTTCTTCTCGCTCGACGAACTCAACGCGGCAATCCGCGAGGTGGTCGCCGACCTCAACGCCAGGATCATGCGCAAGCTCGGCGCGAGCCGCAATGAGCTGTTCGCACAAATCGACAAGGCGGCGCTCAAAGCCCTGCCTCCGATGCCGTATCAGTATGCCGAGTGGAAGAAGTGCCGGGTCGCGCCCGACTATCACGTCGAGATCGCCGGTCACTACTACTCGGTGCCCTCACGGCTGATCCGCGAAGAGCTGGAAGCGCGCATCACCGACCGGACGATCGAGATCCTGCACAAGGGCATCCGGGTCGCCAGCCACGCCCGCTCTGCCGTGCCCCATCGCCACACCACGATCCCGGAGCACATGCCGAGCGCGCACCGGCGCTATGCCGAATGGACGCCGGCACGGATCAAGCGAGAGGCCGCCAAGATCGGCCCCGCCACGATCGCCCTCGTCGAGGCGATCATGAAGGCCAAGCCTCACCCCGAGCAGGGCTTCCGGGCTTGTCTGGGCATTCTGCGGCTCGCGCGCAGCTACGGCTCAGCCCGCATCGAGGCCGCCTGCCGGCGCGGCAACGACATCGGCGCGATCACCTACGGCTCGATCAAGTCGATCCTGCAGCACGGCCTCGATCGCGCCTACGCAGACGAGAGGCCGCCGGATGGACCGCCGATCCGACACGGCAACATCCGCGGCACCGATTACTACCACTGACGAAAGGAGAGACGATGTTGACACATCCCACCCACGACCGCCTCGTTGCGCTCGGACTCAACGGCATGGCGAAGGCTCTCGACGAACAGCAGCGACAGCCCGACATCGCCGCGCTGACCTTCGAGGAGCGCCTCGCATTGCTCGTCGACCGTGAGGCGACCGAGCGCGAGAACAAGCGGCTGGTCGCTCGATTGCGGTTCGCAAGCCTCCGTCAGAGCGCCGTCGTCGAGGATATCGACATGAAGGCGCCGCGCGGGCTCGACAGGCCGCTGTTCCAAAAGCTCGTCGCCGGCGAGTGGATCGACAGGCATCAGAACCTGCTCATCATCGGCCCGACCGGCGTCGGCAAGAGCTGGATTGCTTGCGCGCTCGGCCATAAAGCCTGCCGGGATAACCGCTCTGTCCTCTATCAGCGGCTGCCGCGGCTGTTCGAGGCGCTCGCCCTCGCGCGGGGCGACGGCCGCCATGCTCGCCTCCTCAGGACCTTGGCGCGCGTCGAGCTCCTGATCCTCGACGATTGGGGACTTGCCCCGATGACGGCTGAGCAGCGCCGCGACCTGCTGGAGATGATGGAGGATCGCCATGGTCGCGGTTCGACCCTGGTGACAAGCCAACTCCCGGTCGAGCATTGGCACGAAATTATCGGCGATCCAACCATCGCCGACGCCATCCTCGATCGCCTCGTGCACAATGCCCACAGGCTCGCCCTCAAGGGCGAGAGCCTGCGCAAAGCCGCCGCCAAGCGTCAAAGCCTTGACGACGAGCCCGCCAACTGACCTGATGACGACGTCGTCGCGAGAGCCCGCCTCGGCAGGCGGCCGGGATCATTGGAATCCCTGGCCGGCTTCAATCGGTACAGGCGGCCGGCTTCGCCCGGAATCCCCGGCCGACTTCGTCGGAATGCGCAGAATGGCGCAAGCAGTCTTATTTCGGCGGGCTTTATCAGAAAGTCGTGATCAGACGCTGAGGCGATCGCGAGGCCGGCAGGCCGAGGCAATGCCGGTCATAGTTCTCCGGCGGGTCAGATGACAATCAGCGCCCCGGCGGCGGCGAGAGTCAGCAGTCCGGCCGTGCCATAGCACCCGGCCTTGACGACGATGCCGCCCCCTAGCCCGAGGTCGTGAGCCGTCATGCGCAAACGATGCGCGGCATGCCAGGCCGGGAGAGCCAAGGCGCCTAACAGGACCAGCTTGCCGACCGGATTGTGCGCGACTGCCGCAATCGTCTCATAATGCAAATGGAGAACGCCCAGCGGCACCAACACTCCGGTGATCAGGATCAGCACCGGCATGATGAGCGCCGCCACCAATCCACCGCCGGCAAAGGGCAGCCACAGGATGGGCTTGTTGGACCTCGCCATGGCTTAGACTCCAGCTCCAATTAGTACGATCGCCGACACCGGCGCCCAGGCGACGTAATGAGCGCCGACGATCACCGCGCCGGGTACCGGTTCGCCTTTCATCTTCAGCGGCATCGCCTTCGGCGTCAGCGCGAACCAGGTGACGCTGTGATAAATGGCGAAGACAAGACAAAGCAATTGAACGGCCACGCCGAGGGGGCTGGAAAATGCCGCAACGAATCCGTCCCATGGCGCAGGGCCCTGCGCCAGCCGGACAAGCCCGACTACCA